>NZ_NBOC01000030.1 GCF_002104455.1 Colwellia chukchiensis
TCTTCAACTGATTCATAAACAAGCTCTAGTTCATTATTAAGCACAAAAAAATCCCCTCTGAAAATATCAGAGGGGATTATCTTATACTTGCAAGATCGTTCAACTATTTCTTAAACGATCGGCATTAACCTTAATAAAGTGGCTTTGGGGTTAATGACTTTTATTCGGGGCTGACCCAATTGTTTATATTGATGGTCGCGACTTCATTTTCGGCTAAACTCATGCGCCAGATTAGCGCATTCGACTCGACACTCATACGCCAAATCAAGGCATTAGTTTCAAAGTTCATGCGCCAGATTAGTGCATCTGTCGAAGCAGTATTATTCCAGTTTTCGTCATGAGTAAATGTACTCATACGCCAAATTAACGCATCGCCATTGACCTGCTCTTGCGCTAAGTTCCAAACAAACTCATCGCCAAGGCCTTCAACATAAAAATGACCATCTTGATTTATATTGGCAGGTCCAGAAAAGTGCTGCTCATCGTTTAAATCTTTAGCTATATCTAGGTGTGTATTGGCACAATGATTTTCTTGGCTACTGATTGAGTTATATGCGCTAACTAAGCCAGCACCTTGCTGAAATACACTATAGCGTAAACTGCCATCTTCATTTAGCGCACGATAAGCCCCGTCTAAAATTCGACATTTAACCTGATCTGGGCTCAGCGAAGGATCATCGGTAAGTAATAAGGCAACCACCCCAGACACCACAGCGGCAGCTTGAGAGGTTCCCGACATTTCAAAGTAACGTCCACCATCATGAAACTCTGGATGTTGGGTGGCAATTTGTGCATCAAAAGACATTAAACCAGAAACATGACCACCAGGTGCAATTACGTCAGGTTTCACAAAACCTTCGGGTGTCGGACCTGCACTGCTAAACGACGCTACTTTATCGTCATAATAATTAAATGCGCTGTAGTCGTCAGTCATGGCTCCCACTGTGATTATATATGGCACGTTTCCTGGAACACCAATAGACATAGGATCTGGACCGCTATTGCCTGCAGATGCAACCACAACAATTCCTGCTTGCCAAAGCTTCATAACCGCTCTATTCAATGGATCATCCCAGTAGTTGGAACGAATTGGGCCGCTAAAAGACATATTCAACACTCGCAAGTTGATCTGCTCTTTTACTTGCAATGCCCAGTCAATACCACGGATAACATCCGCATAAGTAGCTTTGCCTTCCGCATCGAACGCTTTGATACCAACATGAGCCGCATTAGGCGCAATACCGTAAATTCGACCATTGCTATCATAATCACTATTAGTTGCAATACTGGCCACATGTGTGCCATGACCACTCGCTTCATCGTCATAATTACTGACAATATCGTTTATCGCATCGTAAGTTCCCCAAGCTTTATCACGGCCGTACAAGTCGGTTGATAAACCCGGTAATTGATCGAGGCCAGTATCTAGAAAACCTATGGTTACACCACCGCCATAGTTACCAGCATTATGAATATAATGAGCATCCACTTGTTGATTCACCACTGAATTGGGCTGCCACCTACGCTGCCCTAATGCCCTGCCACTTAGTTCAACCTTATGGTTAATTGACGCTTTTATTTTTTGCTTCTTTTCTAAGGCTTTTAATTGCGCAGGCGTTAAACTGACCGCAACTGAATCAATAACTTTTAGCTCATGGCTTGGCGTAACACCAAGTTGCTTTAAGTTAGCTTTCAATTGTGACAAGCTTTTTGCACTAATGATATATGACTGTGCTTGCGCTGAGCTAGCTTTGGTAGCGCTGACACTCAATAACCCAGTTAAAAAAATTAACGTAGCAAAAATAGCAACCAGCTTTAGCTTACTGAATTTTGAATTGAACAACATGTATAGCCCCTTTTGCTCATGACATTTTATTATTTTTAACAACATTAGGGTGAATTACTTAAATTATTGAGCGCCTTTAACAACCAACACTCATGGGCCAGTTACTACGCCCGCTTATTATTTTGCGTTGTATATAATCGCAAACACTAACACACCCGTTTTCATTTACCAATTTTTTAACACTAAGTTAACGTTAATTCCTCACCTAGTGAAAACACAAATATCCAGCCTATTCTAAGCTGGATATTTGGATTTATGCTCTGTTACTTTTTAAAATGAAACACTTGATTCAGCCGAACAATTATCTGTTCCCTGATCACAAACTTTATAAGTAAATGTTCCTGAGGTTTTAAAGCTATCGGTATAAGCGCCGTCGTTGGCTGTAGTAGTTCTAAGTGCGCCATTACGGAAAATATCAACATTACTAGTTACCGCACCGGACCATGATAAATCAACTTTGTTTTTACCTTTTGCTCGATAAGCATTAGTACTCAAGCTAATATCACCACCGGTTGGTGGTGGTGTAACACCGCCTTCACAACCATTGGCTGTTAGGTATGCATCTGCTGCGGCCGCTTTAACAATGCCATAGCCAAAGTAAACATCATTCCCGGGCGCGCCATTATCTTCCGCCGTGGCTTTTAACGCTTCTCGTATTTCTGTACCAGTACAACCATTGTGATTAGACCATACTAATGCAGCTACACCTGAAACTGCAGGTGTTGCCATCGAGGTTCCACTCATAAAGCCATAGTCGCTTGCACCAATAGCTATGGTGGCACTGTTTGCCGCTAACAGAGCATTGCGATCTTCAAATGCAGCACCAACAGCTGGAATAGTAGTCGCATTGGTATCACCAAGCGTACCATAGAGCATGCCCGCTTCATTATTAATGATAATCGCTCCAATTCCCCCTGAGTTTTCACAGTTTTGCACCTTATCATGAAATGAAATAACACCACGGTCTATGATACAAACATTGCCATTCGCACCATTGTCAGTTGACTCTGCAGTACCCATATAATAGGTATTACCATTAGCGTTACCGGCATTTTCCATAGCAGAAGAGGCATAAGCCACGCCATCTGCACTCATAGATGCGCTGGTAGCTAGCCCAGCAGGGTAGGTTGATAAAGTATCCACACCACCTGCGGTTACTTCCACACACACAGTGTCATCGGTGGTAGTGGTTCTGTTTTTGCCGCGACCTGTGGTTACAGTACAGCTTGGAAATTGAGAAAAGTTGGCAATGTTATTATCGGCATCGTTGGCACCTATCATCATAACTGAAGAATAGCCGGCAGGGTATGAGCGAACGCTGTTACCGTCATTACCCGCAGCAGCAACCACTAAACCACCTGCTTGGGTAAACGCTTTGAAGGCATTTTCTTCTGTGCTATTGGCGCCACCACCACCTAAGCTCATGCTTATGATATTAGCCCCTGCTTGACTACATTTGTCAGCTGCATAGGCAAGGTCGGATGAATAGCCCCAGCCAGACTCGTTAAACACTTTAACAATATGCATATCAACACCCGGTGCCATACCTACTACACCAATGTTATTATCTGCCGCACCAATCGTCCCTGCCACATGAGTGCCGTGTGGACCACCATGTTGATCCCAGTTGCCTGTACCTGAATCGTTATCACCGGTAATGTTGTTCCATACAAAGTCTGGGTTTGAACGATCTAAGCCTGAGTCAATAACACACACTTTCATTCCTGCACTGGCATTAAAGCTCACTTGATTAGCTTGTGACTGATAAACCGCATATGGTGTTAATTGCTCTGTCATAGCATTGCCAGCATCATCACTATATACCGCTGTTGTGCTGCGACGGTGATCTTCTTCGATCAACTGCACATGTGGGTTGTTCATTAATCCTTTAACTTGCGCTAACGTTTTGCCTTGAAAAGTCGCAGCAAAAAATCCGTTTCCATCGAGTTTAATTTCAGCATTTAATTTTTTGGCTAATGCTTTCACTACGCCTTTTTTACTTTGATCTACCTTAATTATGTATCTGTCATCAGCGGCTTGGGCGGAAAACGTTGAAGTTACTGCGATAGCAATAAGTGATGTAGTAAATGTTGATATTTTCATAGATGCTCCGGATGTCTCTACATTTATAGCGATCAAATATAAGACAATTTTTATAGTTATAGGATTATCATCAGGGCCGTTAACCTTGAATCTCACTTGATACTAACAGTTAGTAAAATCCGCTCTAGCAAAAAACCGACGATTTTTAATAAAAAAACGACATAAGCCTCATTTTCTCTTAATTACAAATACTTAAACACCTGTTCAATTATGTATTAGTCGCAATTATCTGAAAATATGTCTGTACTTTGCTAGTACAAAATCAGCTAAAAGCTAAAGATAACTGCGGTGAAGTTATCACCATAAAACAATAATGCGTCCGATGTATCACTCACCGATAGATTCAGCGCAGTAAACCGGAGCAACTCCCTATGATTAACAACAATAAATTAGTTTTGAGCCTACTTGCATTGTCAGTAATGGCTGCAACAGCAAATGCACAACCCTATCAAACGAAAAGCTTATCGACTGCTATTACTCACAACAAAAGTGCATTAAGTACGGTTAATGCTGACTTTAGCCAGTTCATAGCAAAACAAAAACTACAAAAGCGCGCTTTTACCGACCGCATCATAGTTAAATATAAAAGTGGCTTTGAAGCGCAGGCACTAACTCATAGTGACTCAGCCAAAGCATTGCCCAAAGGATTAGCGAAAAAAATTGGCGAAAACTTAACGCATGTTAAAAAGCTAAAAAACGGTCGCCATGTAATCTCATTAGGTAAACAGCGCCATATTAAAGACGTCAAAGCGCTCATTAACGAGCTAAATAACCATGCCGATGTTGAGTTTGCTGAGCCAGATTACAAACGCTACTTAATGGCGCAAAATCAACCTTGGGGTATTTCAGAGACACAGTCTGATCTTATAACGGATAGTAATGCTGCCAATATGACGGTGTGTATTATTGATTCAGGTTATGAGCAAGCCAACCCAGATTTAAACGCGAATAATGCCACAGGTACTAACAACTCGGGCACGGGTAATTGGTATCAAAACGGCGGCTCCCATGGAACACATGTGGCGGGTACAATTGCCGCGGTTAATAATACTGAAGGAGTGGTTGGTATTTTGCCGAACACTCAAGTGAACTTGCATATCGTTAAAGTGTTTAACGAGTCAGGCTGGGGCTATGTTGGTGATCTTGTTGACGCTGTTGACACTTGTGTGAATAACGGTGCCAAAATAGTAAATATGAGTTTAGGTGGCGCTGGCTCTAGTAATACCGAGAAAAACGCATTACAAGCGGCTGCTGATGCTGGTGTGCTGCTTATTGCCGCCTCAGGTAATGATGGCGACGCTACGTTATCATACCCAGCGTCATACGATGCGGTAATGGCGGTAGGCGCGCTTGATCAAGGCCGTCAACACGCTGAGTTTTCACAATATACCCCACAAGTTGAAGTTTCCGCTCCGGGAGAAGCGATTTTGTCCACTGTAGCAGGTGATGGCCGTCTTGGTTATATCCATTTAGGGTCAACAAGCTACGGCAATGATCAGGTCGTACCACAAACCCACTACATTAATAGTGGTGGTAGCTTTATTGTCAATAATGTTAATAGCGCCGCCAATGGTGTACTTGCCGCTTGTACCCTATCAGGTAGCAATTATAGTTGCACCAATGTGGCGGGTAATATTTGTTTGGCTGAACGTAATGACAATCAAAAAGGCAGTAACTACCCTGAAATTAATCCGGCTAAAGCATGTGCTGACGCCGGTGCATCAGGTGTTATCGTTTACAGTAATAGTGAACGCCCTGGTTTACAAAATCCTTTTTTGGTTGATGCCAACTCTGATGTAACTGTGCCAACCGTCTCTGTCAATCGAACTTTAGGCTTACAACTTATGAGCCAGCTTGGTAGCAATGCTAATGTAGAGGTTGTTGCGAATCAAGATTACGCGTACTACAACGGTACATCCATGGCAACTCCCCACGTATCCGGTGTTGCTGCACTTGTTTGGAGTAACAACCCAACTTGTAGCGCGACGCAAGTGCGAGAGGCGTTAAAAGCCACGGCAATTGACCTTGACGCTCCTGGACGTGATGACAAAACAGGCTATGGTTTAGTTCAAGCTAAAGCGGCCTCTGATGCTTTAGCGACTAGTTGCAGTACCACACCACCGACGGGAAATGTATTACTTAACGGCATAACTAAAACTAATTTAACAGCAGTTACTTCTGAGACTTTAGCTTTTACCATGGAAGTACCAGCAGGTGCTACAGAGCTAAATTTCGATATGGTCGGCGGCACAGGGGATGCTGATCTTTATGTTAAGTTTGGCTCTGCACCTACGAGTACAAGTTATGATTGCCGACCATATAAAAGTGGTAATACGGAATCCTGCCCTATTAATCAGGCCCAAGAAGGCACTTATTATGTGCACCTAGTTGCCTACTCGGCTTTTAGTGGCGTAAATTTAACCGGTAGCTTTACACAAGGCTCAACATCGGGTGGTAGTGCTTCAGTAGCAGATATTTCTGTCGCTAAGGGAGCTTGGACTTATTATACAATTGACATCCCAAGTGGTATGTCGACAGTTAATTTTGCTATGAGCGATGGTACGGGAGACGCAGATTTATATATTCGTCGCGGTACAAAGCCAACCTCGACTAGTTATGATTGTCGTCCATATAAAGCGGGTAATAATGAATCATGTACATTTAACTCCCCCATTGCCGATACATGGCATATTGGTATTTTCGGCTACTCTGCAGCAAGTGGTGTAAATTTAGCGGTTACCTACGCACCGTAAATAGCTTTAACTGCGTTTTATCTTCAAAAGGAAAGTATAGTCATGCTTTCCTTTTTTCAATGTTTTCTATTTCAATCAACTATCGCTTATGGAAAAATTTGACTCTGCTTTGGGACTTAAAAATAAGCTGAAATAACGTATCTCAACTCTTAACTAAGGCCCTGCAACAAAAGCTCTGTCACTAACCATGATTTATTCTTAAAAGGTTTTAGAAAGGCTGTTTAGTTCGAATACTATGACATTTGGCTATTGAAAGCCACATTGCCATAATGCTATGCAAATGATGCCATTACAAACACACACTTTGGTTTCTACCGTTATTTTTTGCTTGATATAACGCAGTATCAGCTTGCTCGAAAAGCGACTGCCAGTTTAGCTCTTCTTGGCGTTGCGCAACACCGATCGAAACTGATAGTTTAGGTAAATAGGCTTTAGAGTCTCTTTGCATTAGCTTTAAGCTGGCGATAGCTAGCCTAATTTTTTCTGCAATTTCATGTGCTTGAGACAAAGTTTTATTGACCAACACCACCATAAACTCCTCACCACCAAATCTAACTGCAATATCTTTATCTGTAATCGTTTCTTTAATCACCTTAGCGACCCGTTGAATTACCTTATCACCAATGAAATGACCAAACTGGTCATTCACATTCTTGAAGTGATCGATATCTATGGCTAAAGATGAGTGAACTTGCTCAATATCGAGTGTTTGTAACTTTACGTCACAGCCTCGACGGTTATATAACCCAGTTAGCGAGTCAACAATTGCCTCGTGCCGAGCGGCTTCAAGCTTAGATTTCAAAAAGTTTACTTCACCACAGGTTTTAGTAAGCTCCAAAGAGAGCTCGCTATGTTGCTGTTGTGATGTGCTAATACTACTCATTAAAAATGCAACAATATTTTGCATTGATTTATGATATTCATGTTTTGAAAGCGCCTGTTCAGCCTTTCTTAAGTTTGAGGCCACGGTTTTATCGCTATCTATCTGAATATTAATCTTTTCTAATGTGTTAGATAATGACTTTTCAATAGGCGCAAGGATTTGCTTATCTACCGCATGCGAGTTTGAGATATATTTACTAAATAATTCTTCAATAAAGGTTAAATCGACTTCTTGATATTTTTCTAGGTGCCTTTCTAACGCTATGCTTAACTTTTCATTACGCTTACTAACGTGCATATAAATGACAGAATAGTTAACTGGGCTTGGAGGAATTTGATAATGGGATAAAAACTCATTAGTCGATTCGCTAATTTTTAATGCCTCATCAAAATTATCTTTAATAAGCACAAACGCTCCTTAAGAGTCTAGTTATTATACTTTACAAAGTACTATTTAAAGTTCCATAGCTAGAGTAGCGAATCATTTAAGTTTCAACAAGCTTTATTAATTAAGGGAGACTAATAGCAACAAGTAGAGCACTTTATTAATTTTTTAAACTGTAAACTTTACGCTAAAGTTGCTTAGTTGGTTTTTGGTTTTTGGTTTTTGGTTTTTGGTTTTTACTGAAGACGGACTGAAGTCCGACCTACAAAACAATGGCTTCACCTGAGATAAGCACCCGCAGAACCTCTGTAGGTTGGACTTTAGTCCATCAGGTGAAATGCAATTTAACTATTTTTTTCAATATAAATTGACTATAAACGTCTGGAAAAAAATACCTACTGTAAATGCTTGTGGCCTATCACGTTAATAATCGCTTGTTTACCGTTTGACGGACTGAAGTCCGACCTACAAGACAAATGCTCTATCAAGCTAATCACTCTCTGAACGGTTGACGAACTGAAGTCCGACCTACAAAATAATGGCTTCACATGAGATAAGCACCCGCAGGTCCTTTGTAGGTTGGACTTTAGTCCATCAGGTGAAATGAAATTTAACGCTCGTTACGATAAAACGCGATTAAGGAAATAATCGGTCTATTAACTCCCAGAAAGCAAAAAACCCGTAGCCTTAGCTACGGGTTTCTCTTAATAGAAGCCTAGCGATGACGTGCATGGATGCGCTAATGCCGAGGGCACATGGATGTGCAGGAACGGCGCCGCTCTCACATAAAGAGAAGAACACCCACACGCTTTTTACCACCGGCGCTACTGCGTTGCACTGCTGCATCTCTTGGTATAGCGAATGGGATCAGGTGGGGCCACAGTGCTATTGTCACTATTTTTTGTGATTTAAAATGCAAAAAACCCGTAGCCTTAGCTACGGGTTTCTTTTAATAGAAGCCTAGCGATGTCCTACTCTCACATGGGAACTCCCACACTACCATCGGCGCTAACACGTTTCACTGCTGAGTTCGGAATGGGATCAGGTGGTTCCATGTTGCTATTGTCGCTAGACAAAATTTTCTTGTTAGATATTACACTTAACAAGTTACAATCTTGAAAGCTTTTATAAATACATTTTAATTTCTTATTCACACGATATGTACGTGATAGTTCTTTTCAGAATCTTGTCAAACCTTGACTGAGGTAAATCGCTTAGTAACGACGTAATTCAAACTGACGTGTAGGGTTTCTACACGAGGTTTTCATTACTCAGTTAGTAAGTGATGTTAACCAGTCAATACAAAACCACTTGGGTGTTGTATGGTTAAGCCTCACGGGTAATTAGTATTGGTTAGCTCAATGCCTCGCAGCACTTCCACACCCAACCTATCAACGTTGTAGTCTCCAACGACCCTTTAGGGAGCTTAA
>NZ_NBOC01000031.1 GCF_002104455.1 Colwellia chukchiensis
GGTTTTCTTACTTGTACCGTTCTTACGATTAGGCTCGGGATCTGCTCCTAAGTGTTGTTCTAGCTCCGCTTTTAAAGCGGCTTCGGTTAATTGCTTGATAAGCGGTGTTAAAACACCATCTTCACCTGTTAAACCTTTACCAGATTGAAGTTCAGCTAATGCCTTGTTGAAGTCGAAAGATTGAGTCATGTGTCACTCCTATTTTATTAATAATACTGAAATGACACAGATTTCTAAACACTACCAAGGGGCGAATTAATAATGGGCTAAAATATTGAGCGCAGCGACAATAGCCCATTGTTAATTGTCTGAGCGAACTTGAGAGCGAATTGAGGCTCTTGTTAGGCATGTTTTGCACGAAGTCGTGACCAACTCTGATAGGTACCCAATAAATATAATATGCCAATACCGAGACATATTGTTGAGCTAACAACCCAAAATGTCACGCTATTTTCAGGGAACATGGGCATTAAAAAAACGAAGCAAACGCCGCGTAAAATATAAATAGCTGAAATGAGCACCAATGCTATACGGATCAAGGGTAGTTTGGGCATCACTCTGGCTCCGGAAAACCCATATAAAGACCAAATAGACAACATCAATACAATTATAGAGGTCACTATTGTTGGGTATATGTCACCGGCTTCAGCCATCAACGCCATTTGTTCGCCAGCACCAAAAAATCGATACCAATCGCCTCCGAAGATAATACAACCTAGATGAGCCAATGCGGCAATCGCACTAAAAATAGCACCGAACAATAAAGGTTTATTAATTTTCGAATTTAACACAATACTTCCCGTATATGCCTAACGCTTTGCCAAGCGGAAAGTAATGGTTGGCTATAATTTTTGAGAAACTAAAAACAGCCAACTGTAATTTTTCCGTTTGATGTTCTTGTTAGCTTGCGATTACACCAAAATACAACCACGTAGTTATAAACACTACCAAATAAAGAGTATTAACTAACCAAATGTTTTTCTTTTTATCTGAATTTGATACATGTTGCTTTAAATCTATTTTTTTAATATGATACCCGTTAGCGAGTCCATAACAAGGGCAAATATAATACATAAAAATATGATGTGTTCATCTGCTGCTTGAAGTTGAAATAAAACATAAAATAATGGAGGCAGAAGGAAATAACAGCTAAAGAAAACAAGTTGTATGCGTACAAAATGAATACTGTTTTGAGGTGAAACACCACCTTTTTCAGCTAAATCCATAGTGCCATATACTGTCCGTTGTAATAGATTCATGACTTAAATATTTTCAATATCCATTCAGATTGACTGCCAAACTTGAAAGCTAGCTAACACTTTAGTATTTATTACTTTTGTATCAAAAAACCTAAGGTATTGCTATTCATAGTTAAAATCAATTTTAAAGAATTTATCTCTCGGATAAAAGTGTGCACTTTGCGCATTTTCCTGAATATGGGAGAAAGTAAAAGCGCTAAAGAAAATTTACAAATATAATTGCGCTGTTTATAACATCCGCAATGTTGGAACAGTTGTCATTTTAGATTTTAGCTTCTCTGCCGACAATGGTGTCTAAGCAGACTTCCATTAAGATAATTTCAGGTTTACATTGGGTCAGTAGGGGAGCAATAGTTAGCGTTAATAGGTGTAAGATAAGCGGCAGCAATAGACTTATTGCTGCCTGTCAGGTTTAGTTAAGCGCTGATATTTTAAAGCGTTCGAGCGAGTATTAAGCTAATACAACTAATAGTACTGAAACTAATAGGCATCAGCCTACTAGCTCAATTAACTCACCTGCGGCGCCTTGAAGTAGAATTATTGATTTGCTGGGGTAGTAAGGGTCATCGGTATAATAAATATCGGTGTTAAACTTTTTAGCAATAGCGGCAATATTTTTAACTTGGCAAGTAATCATGGCGATACCTGATGGCAATGAGCCCTGGCTTGACTCTATGGGTATTGCGTTATCGACCTGATCTATTTCAAATAAACATTTTCCATCTAACTGCAAAGTTGCTACAGGAAATTGATGTTCTACGTCGTGGCCCCAAGCATTATTTAAAACGGTAACTTTGGTTTCAAAGCTTAAGCCGGCATCGGCATTATTGAGCGCTTGATAGAATTTAAGGCTGGCAGCTCTGTTTGGCGTGCATAATACCGGAATAAATAAACTACCCGTTTCATATGTTGTCATTGGTAGGTCAAAAGGGGGCACTTCTTTATCGACTTGTGTTAAGTAATTTACTTCACCTGCTGGCCCAATGACTTGCATTGCCTTAATGGCGTCACTTACTTGCAAGTAAGCAGGTTCACCAATAATGGTAAAAGCATCGTTGGTAAATTTTTTTCTAATATTATCGACATTATGTACATTAGATTCCAGCGCCATCCAGCCATATGATTTAAGTGGCTTTGCGGGTTGTGCATTTTTATTTTCAATAATTCGTAACCAACTATCGCCGTTTGCAGATGCTAAAATGGCAGATTTATTCCCTATTAAATCAGGGGCTCGCCAACAATTTACCAATTCGGCAGCAATGGTCTGCTCAGAGACTAGTGTATAACCTAGTATTGTTTGGTAACTGGTAATTACTGCATCGATATCACTGTGTAATAATGTGGCTCCAACAATTGGGCCTAGCTGACGTTCAGTCATGTTTATCCCTCGTATTTTTGCCCGTTTGTTAATATTTCATTAGTGCCCAATAGCTCGTTTAAACTCGATAAATCAAGCATTTTATTGCGATAATTATCGGTATTACCATGGGTTTTTATGCTGCTTAAAAACTCCTGAGCCATAAAGGTATATGCGCGTACCATTGCGCCAGGAAATATAACTAGGCTATAGCCCATGGCTTGTAAATCTTGAGCTGATTTAATTGGCGTAGAGCCACCTTCAACCATATTGGCAAGTAAGGGCACTTTACCGTTAAAGGTTTTATTGATGATTTGCATCTGTTCAATATTTTCAGGTGCCTCTATAAATAATAAGTCTGCGCCCGCTTCATAGTATGCATTTGCTCTTGCTAAAGCGCTTTCAAAACCTTCAACCGCAATAGCGTCTGTGCGCGCTATAATCATAGTGTCTTTGTTGTTTCTTGCATCAACAGCCGCTTTAACTTTACCTACCATTTCGCTGCTACTGACTAAGCTTTTTCCCTTTAAGTGTCCGCATCTTTTCGGCATTTGTTGATCTTCAAGTTGAATAGCTGAAGCACCAACCCGTTCAAACAATTTAACGGTGCGTTGTACGTTAATAGCATTGCCAAAACCGGTATCACCATCAACAATCATCGGCAGTTCAGTTCTTTCTCGGATCACTGAAATGGTATCGGCAACCTCACTCATTGACACTAGGCCAATATCCGGTCGGCCAAAGCGCGTATAAGCTATGCTTGCCCCTGATAAATACATACTATTAAAACCTGCTTTTTCGATTAACGCTGCAGATAATGCGTCATAACCGCCAGGTGCGATGAGTATTTCTTGTGCTGCAATTGCTTGTCTTAGTTTTTGTGCGTGCATGAATTCGTCTCTTGTTATAAAAATGGGCTTAAGCAAGGTGTTATTGGGTTTTTATGCCTTTATGATTGCCGAGCAAACTTAGCTTTTAAAAAAGGCATTAAGCCCCCAGCATTAACAATAGCCATTAACTCGGGGTGAATAGGATCACATTGATATGTTTCTTGAGTGGTTACGTTGGTGATGACGCCTGCAATAGGATCGACAATGAGTTGATCTGCTTTACTGATTTTGTCTACCTCTGCACAAACCAATACGGGTAAACCCAGGTTAAGCGCATTACGATAAAATATACGCGCAAATGATTTGGCAATAATTGCACTTACGCCTAGCTCAACTAATGCTTGTGCTGCTTGTTCTCTTGAAGAACCAATACCAAAGGCCTCACCGGCAACGACAAAGTCGCCTTTTTTAACTTGTTGTGCAAAGTCTTTGTTCACCGCTTCTAAGCAATGACTTGCAAGTTCACTTAAACTTGCTTTCATATAAGCACCCGGTGCTAGCAAGTCAGTATCTATGTTATCGCCAAAGATCCATGCGTGGCTGGCTTTATTTGATGTTGGCATTTAATTCACCTTCTAAGAATTGACGTGGGTCTGTGATTTCACCTGTAATTGCGCATGCGGCTACGGTGTAAGGAGAAGCTAAATAAACGTTTGACTCTGGCGAGCCCATGCGTCCTTTAAAGTTTCTTGAGGTGGATGAAATACAATTTTCGCCATTAGCAATAGCACCTGCGCCCATGCCTGCACATGCACCACACCCCGTAGGTAATATAATGGCTCCAGCTTCTGTTAGTATTGCTAACGTGCCGTCTTTTGCGGCTAGCTCTGTTGTTTTTGTTGAGGCAGGGGCAATTAATAAGCGTGTGCCTTTAGCAACTTTTTGACCTTTGAGCACCGCAGCGGCCATTTTTAAATCTGATAATTTAGCGCCAGTACAAGCCCCAATATAGGCTTGATGGATTGTAATATTTTCAAATGAAGTGACGGGGTGGGTATTTTCCGGACTATGCGGTGCCGCAACTTGTGGAATAAGCTGACTTGCGTCAAGGTGAATGACCTTTTCATAGCGGGCATCGCTATCACTAACCCAATCAAGTGCGTCTATCGCAGCAGTTTCACCGGTATTATTTATCCAATCAATTGTTGTTTGATCGGCTTCAACAATGCCGGTTTTACCACCGAGTTCAGCAGACATATTACAAAGTACCATACGTTCATACATCGGCATATCAGCGACAGTGTCACCGGCAAACTCCATTACTTTGTAGTTATTATTCATGCCTAATTTTGCACATAAATGCAGCATAATGTCTTTGGCACTACATCCTTTTTGTAATTGGCCGTTAATATTAATACGTATGGTTTCAGGTACTTTAATCCAGATCTCACCTGTGGCGAGTGCCCCGGTCATTTCCGTCGCACCAATACCCACCATAAAGGTGCCAAAAGCGCCACCTGTAGGTGAGTGAGAGTCACCACCTACAATAAACATACCTGGTTTTAAATGCCCTTGTTGAGGCAGCATTACATGGCAAATACCCTGCATGTCATAGAAATTTGTAATAAGGTTTTCTTGTGCCCAACGCCGGGTTAACGCGAGAATTTCCGCACTTTCAGGGTCGGTAGCGGGTACAAAATGATCACTCACCAATACCACTTTGTTTGGATCGAAAACTTTAGCGCCTAACTCTTCCAAACGAGACTTTACGCGGCGAGGTCCACTTGAGTCATGCATGAGCACTAGGTCTAATTTACAGGTGACAATTTCACCCGGTGAAACATGTGATTTACCACTGGCTTTCGCAATTATTTTTTGCGCCAATGTTTGAGGTGACATTAATTCAGGCATAATTTTTTCCATTGAGCTTTATAGAAACCAATTTGCTATAAAGCAAATTCAGTCAGATAAATACTTGTAGTTAGCTTTGGTTGAATGCTATCTATAATAATCGCTGTGTTTTTCTATGGTGATTGATGCCTAATAGGATTACAACAAACGCTGAACCCGGCTTAGGAATTTTTTGATATATGTCAACGGTAAAACTAGAAATTAACGAAAATATTGCCCAGATCACGATAAATAGGGCTGAAAAACGCAATGCACTGACACAAGAGATGTGGCAAAAACTAGCAGACTACTGTGATGAGTTAACTCAAGCTAAAGCATGTAAACTCTTAATCATTAAGGCAGCAGGTAATAAAGCCTTTAGTGCGGGTGCTGATATAGAAGAGCTCACTGAGATTATTAAAGATGAGCAACGTTTAGTTGCCAATAACGAAATAGTGCAACAAGCACAACTGAAACTACAAAAATTATCAATACCTACTATTGCAGCGATTAATGGTGTCTGTGTTGGTGGTGGTATGGGCATTGCCTTATGTTGTGATTTTCGATTAAGTGTCGATTCGGCAAAGTTTGCCATAACCCCCTCTAAACTAGGTTTATTATATAGCGTGGAGGACACCAAGCGACTAGTAGAGCTTGTCGGGCTGGCGCGAGCAAAAGAAATGCTTTATTTAGGAAAAACAATAACAGCGCAACAAGCTGAGCAATGGGGTTTGATCAATTTACTTGTTAGTAATGAAACTGAATTATCCGAGTCAGTGATTAAGCTAAGCCAGCAAATTTTAGCGGTGAGTTCTTATTCAATAGCGGGCATGAAATCGACATTAGCCTTTATTAACGGGGCCGATTTAGCGCATGAAACTGAAATACGAGCCTTATTTAATCAGGCATTTTCGAATAATGACTTTATTGAAGGGGCCAATGCATTTTTAGAAAAACGAGCGCCGGAGTTTACATAATGACCATTGAACTAATAAAGCAAGGCTTTGTGGAATGTGGACAAAATGATGGTTTTTGTCAGCATATAGGGCCTTTTTATCAAAAAGTACAACAAAGCTCGGTAACGCGAGCATTATCAATCGATCATAGACATTTGAATCCTGAAGGTGTTGTTAATGGTGGAGTTACCTTAGCGTTTATGGATTATGTTATTTACCGAGCCATAGGTGATGAAATTGGCCATGAAATAAAGTTTGCAACCATCAATTTAAACAGTAATTTTATCGCGGCGGCAAAACTTGGTAACACGTTGTTGGGCACCGGAAAAATAGTTCGTAAAACCAGAGATGTTATCTTTGCAGAAGGCTTGATCGTAACATCTGAGCGTAAAATAATGACGGCCAGTGGTATTTGGAAAATAATTCATCCTAATTGACATATCTCAAAGCAGTATGAGTGCCTTCCGAATCACACTGTACTGATACTCATAATTATTTTGGGATCATAAATATAATGAAAATAACTAAATTACTGAACGTATTATTGCTTAGCGGTTTTGCTAGCACTGTCTTTGCGGGCACAACAATAGATTTAAACACCCCTGAGGGCAATACTGCCGCAATGCGTAAAATTGTTTGTGACATCGAGGACAATAAAGTCAGTTATTATGCTTGGCATGGCACTGCCTACTCGAGACGTATGGGCGAAAAAGATAGAGTATTATTCAATGTAGAAGGCATGAGTGCTAGACAATGCGGCACAATTGATGGTGGGAAACAAGGTAAAACGTATAAGTTAGTCACTCGTGAAATTTTACTTTATACAGATCCTAAAACGGGTGAACCATTAGACAAGTGGTTAAACCCTTTTACAGGTGAAGAAGTGAATGTTATTCATGTGACAAACGACCCGGTTAACCAACCTCCTAGCTTTCCAAACGATAAAGACGGTAATGCACTTCCTTGGAAAAATAAATTTGCTGGTGAAGTCAGAGATAATATTTGGTGGCTGAAGTTTGACGTACCACTATTTTATCACAATGTATTAGGGGGAGGTTACCAAAAGCAAGTGGGTGGTGTTTATCATGCAACTGAAATGTTTGATTTTGTTGGTGATACACAAAGCTTAACTTCTGCTGACTTTGCTAGTGTACACGTTGATTGGGTTCGCATATCTGATTGGCTGCCGTGGATGATGATGACGGGGCGAGAAGGCGCTATTTACATACATGCCGCAGGTGAAAAACTAGCAACATTTGATGAGCTTAGCCCGATAATGAAAACGTTCATTAATGAAAATGCCCCTGAGTACAAAAATGCACCGCCGGTTAACGATAACAGAGCCAATGAAACAAGTTGGTCGACATATAAAGATGACGTTAAAGGTAAGCGATTCTCGTCAAAGCATCATTAAACTGTTAAGCCGACCCAGTAATCACTGCGTAGGTTAAATAACACCGTACAAACGGTCTTAGAATTCAATTACAGATGGATTCAAGGCCGTTTCTCATTTCTTATCGGCATCGTCCATGGGTATATTGCCTGTGAGCAATAATTACAAAAACCTAATGAGGTTAATTAAAGTTTTTAACTCATTGTTAGGGGGGCTATATAGTTGATGAACTAGCAATAAGGTTACTGCTTTGATCTGGTCAAGCTAGGCCGCACACTTTTTCCTTACACTTTCAAATTCAATTGGCGACATATCGTTTAAGCTCGTATGTAACCTAACTGAGTTATAGTATTTGATGTATTCTTCAACATCGAATTTCATGCTTTCT
>NZ_NBOC01000032.1 GCF_002104455.1 Colwellia chukchiensis
CGAAATAACAAGGCCGATAGTGGATGATTAGGCTCCAAGCTGAAAGTAAACCACCTCCGCAGCCATTTATTGGTGTGGTCTACAGAGGATTATGTCTTTTTAGAGGGGAAAATCCCTAGAACCCCACAATGGAACGATTGTGCTCGACTCATTTCAAATTGCATTATTTATTATAATTCCGCGTTACTATCGGCATTTTTACAAATCCAAGAGAGGAACGGTAGGCAAGATGTGGTTGATGTTATTTCTCGGCTTTCACCTGTTGCTTGGCAACACATTAATCTAAATGGGGAATATGCCTTTAATAAAGACCGCAAAGAAATCGACTTAGCTGGTTTACTTAGTGATGTAGAATCAATAAGTTAAAGAATGCCATCTGTTTGTATTTCTAATTCAAAAGGTACTGCGCATCAAAGTGCCATTAAAAATTGGAGGTGTTGATATTCTATATGCTTGATATATACAAGCTAACATTGATAGAAAACAGATAAGCTAACAAGTTTTTAGTCGAGCCATGAACTGTTCTATAATTGTTCTAATTGCAAAACTCTTCAATTTGGTTTGTTACTAGATTTAAAAATACTTTTCTATGCTCGATTTTAGTAAGTAGCAGCTTTTGGATGTCTTCAGGAACTTTTCTTTCTCCTGCATCTATTGCCATTAGTAATGGCTTGATATCAACTACAAGAAGACCTGCCGCCCTTGCTGCTCGAATGAACTTTAATCTCTTTAATGCACATAAGCCGTAAAGTGAATGGCCTGACTTAGTTTTTTCTTCGCAGTGTACTAAGTTCTCAAGAACATAATTTCTTACCGTATGGACAGATGTTTGTGCAGCTAGTGCCAGTTGAGAAATACTCAAAGGAAAATCCAACGCATCATCATCACTACTAATGAACTTATTGATGTCAGGTATCTCTGTCAAAAAACTGACTTCACCAACAGGAATGTTTTCAACCTTAGATTTAATCATGATTTAGCATGCTTCCAATTTGTGTTGTTAATGGAATGCCTTAAGATATCTTGATTACATTCAATCAATTGGCACTCCATTAACATTTCTGTAAGTACATTACCGTTAAATGATTACCCTGCGCAGCAAGATAGCTCTTTAACGTCTTTGCTAAAGGTTTGAGCGCATAACTTCAATCCTTCAACCATCGTCAAATACGGAAATAGTTGACCTGCCAATTCTTCGACTGTCATTTTATTATGAATAGCAAGAGCCGCACTTTGAATCAGTTCTCCGCCTTCATGGGCTAAAATTTGTGCGCCTATCAGTTTTCCCGTGGATTCTTCAGCTACCAACTTGATAAAACCATCCGTTTCAAAATTTGCTAAAGCTCTTGGTACGTTTTCCATATCAAGTACACGACTTATCGTATTTATTCCTACCGCTGAAGCTTGTACTTCGGTTAGACCTACCGTAGCAACTTGTGGGTCGGTGAATATAACAGCAGGCATGGTAGATAAGTCGAGTTGCGCATTTCCACCTGTCATATTAATTCCAGCCCTACTTCCGGCAGCAGCAGCAACATAAACAAATTGTGGCATATTGGAGCAATCTCCAGCGGCATAAATGTTAGCTGTTGATGTTTCCATCATACTATTAACAACAATGGCACCACTTTTATCTGTTTCAACACCAACATTTTCTAAACCAAGCTTTCCAGTATTTGCATGGCGACCCGTAGAGATAAGCAATTTTTCAGCGATTAATGTTCCTTCGTTAGTTTCCAATGAAAAACCATTGCTATCATAAGAAACATGACTTGCTTGCGTATTATTAAGTACCCTAATACCTTCTTTTTCAAAGCACTCTGCCAGTTTTTCACCTAATAACGGATCTTCAGCATATAAAAGGGTATGTCTGGCTAGAATTGTCACACGGCTACCTAAACGGGCATAAGCTTGCGCAATTTCCAGAGCAACAACGGAGGAGCCGATGACAACTAGACTACTCGGTAACTCTTCTGCAAATAAGGCTTCTGTTGATGTCCAATAAGGTGTATCAACTAAACCCTTAATTGGCGGAATGCTTGGTGTAGAGCCTGTTGCAATTAAAATGCGATCTGCAACCAGCTCTTCTTCACTACCATCAGACTTGTGAACTAGCAAGGTATTTTGATTTTTAAAACGTGCATAACCTTTAAGTAAAGATAGCGCGGGATTACTCTCTAAAATACGTTGATATTTAGCATCGCGTAGTTCTTCGACGCGAGCGTTTTGCTGATGTGCTAATAAGGAGCGGCTAAGTTGTGGCTGAATATTTTCTAAACCATCAAACGGGTTAGTACGTTGCTGATGCGCTAATTGCGCAGCACGGATCAATATTTTTGAAGGAACACAGCCGACATTTACACAGCAACCTCCGATTACATCGGCTCCTTCAATGATAGTAACTCTTGCTCCGCCTTCTGCTGCTTTAATCGCACTGGCAAAGGCCCCTGAACCACTACCAATAATGGCTACATGTAATTGTTCTGGCTGGATGTCATTTGACGAGCAACAACTATTCGTTGACATATTTTATTCCTCTAAAAAAGTTAAGCGGTACAAGTTTCATCATCACAGCGTTTATTCGCAGGAGAAACCATGTCCCAAATTGATACAGCAACCATTAGTCCTAGCCCCGTATAAGTAACGTATGAACTCCACCCGTACTGGAACCAAGGGTATAAAGAGAGTAAAACCAAAATGGGGCCAATTGAACCGATAAAACTACGGTACCATTGACGATGGCTAAACCAGCCTAAGATATTCATTGCCAGCGCTAATACTGCAAACAGTGGTAACAACGTATTGATAAATACCCCTTCCCACTGACTAAGAAATCCCATCCCAATTGCCGCACCAAGACTAGCTATCGCGGGAAAACACATGGCGCATCCCATTGCCGAAACAAGTGCACCTATAGAGCCTGCTTTATCTCCGATACGCGTAACTAGTTCTAAGGGGCTAAACATTACTTATTTTCACTTTTTAAATTTGAAGGGTAGCCAGCGTTGGTAGTCGCTGCAATTAATGCATTGATGTTGGTTTTAGTGTCATCAAAAGAAACAACAGCTAGCTTAGGCTTGTAGGTAACTTTCGCATTTTCAACGCCATCAACATTTTCTAATGACTTTTTAACTGTGATTGGACATGTCGCACAGTTCATCGTTGGCACTTCCAGTGTAACTGTTTTTACTTCAGCAAAAGCACCAAAACTAGAAAGTGAAAGCAGTGCGGTTAATAATAATTTTTTCATAATTAGCTCCAAATTTTAAAATGTTATAAATTTCTTGATCTGTATATTAAGCAAACAAAAGTATCCAATAATTACTGGTCACTAAAATTGTCGCAACTATAGCGCTCAGCCAGAAAATGACTTTTCGTTGTTGCTGTTTCTTAGGAATTGCACAGGCCGTTCCCGGCTCACACTCTTCTACAGGACGGTAAATTTTCCAACCTGAGTAGCCAAACAACAACACTACAAATGCGATAAATAATGGCCTATAGGGTTCAAATGCAGTTAAATTACCAATCCATGAGCCACTTACCCCAAGTAATAACAGGAGCAAAGGACCTACACAGCATACGCCTGCGCCTAATGCTGCTATGATGCCTCCTATCATTGGAAGGTTTGATTTTTTTTGATTCATATAGATACCTCATTAAGTGATAATGCAAGTGTATTGCATGTACCTAAGTACGGAGTCAAGGGTGATTTATAAAAAATTTATCTTTGATAATCTGCTACGACAGATACGGGGAATAAGCTAACTTGAATTAAGGCGCAGAAGTAAAATTGGATATGCTGTTTTAGTGGGAAATGGTAGTTAAGTGAATCATTTACTTCGGTTGCAACGAATCAATTATTGGGCAGTGGCTATCGTCATCATTATTTTGGCATTGTCCTAAATGTTCTTCCAAAGCGTGTTCTAACAACAACAAGTCAGCCATCTTTTTTTGTACTGCGATCAGTTTTTTATTAGCTAATTCTTGTACTTTACTACATGGACTATCGTTTAACGCAAGTAACCCTTCAATCTCATTTAGCGTAAAACCTAATTCTTGAGAACGCTTGATAAAATGTATTCTATTTACCGTTTCTTTCGGGTAATGTCTATAGCCCTGCATAGGCTTTGGTGGTTGTTTAATTAAGCCTTTGCGTTCATAAAAGCGAATTGTTTCGACATTTACACTCAGTTCTTTAGCCAACATACTTATGGTTCGTTTAGACACGTTATCAATTACCTTACTGACTTTTTGTTTACTTACTTTATATCTAATTAAAGTGACCATCAATGAATACCAGTTTAAACATCGCTAATTGATTTTGTTTTTTCTTCTATTAAATAAGTAAAGTTACCGTTGTTACAACAATATTAAACCACAACAATGTATGGTTTATCCTTTTTCATTATCAAAGTCCAAATTAGTGTTATTACATGCAGTTCTACATGAGTACACCCTAAAGTGTCCACTTAATTTTAGTGGACACTTAATATCTTAAATTGCGTCACCTGGCTGGGTGGATAAGTCGATGCTCCAGGGCAGCAGCTCATCGATACGGTTGATGGGGTGGTTGCCGATACGTTTGAGTACCGCGGTCAGGTAGTCATTCGGGTTGATACCGTTGAGTTTGGCAGTACCGAGTATTGAATAGAGCACGGCAGCCCGTTCCCCACCGGCTACTGAACCCGCAAACAAGTAATTTTTCCTGCCCAGGGCGATGGGCCGCAATGACCGCTCTGCACTGTTGTTATCTATTTCAGCACAACCGTTATCCACATACGCAACCAGTGCCTCCCACTGCTTCAGAGCATAGTGGACTGCCTTGGACAATGGCGAGCCTTTCGATAAGGTGCGCAATGTTGTCTGCAGCCAGGTATGGAAGCGCTCAAGGATAGGCTTGGCATGTATAGCCCGGATGTGTTGTCGTTCATCCGGTGGTTGGCCACGCGCCTGTTTCTCAATCACGTAGAGAGATTGAATAACGGTTATCGCTTCATCAGCTAATGGCGAAGGGCCTGTTTGGGTGATGTCATAGAACTTACGCCGCACGTGGGCCCAGCAACCGTGCTGGGTTATTTGTCGTTGGTATAGTTCGTTGTAACCGGCATAAGCATCGGCCTGCAGTGAGCCTTTGTAGCCTTTTAAGTGTGCAGTGGGATGGATGCTTTTTCGGTCTTCACTGTATTGCAGCCAGACTGCCGGTGCTGTGGCATCACCCCATGGACGACCATCCCGTACATAAGTCCAGTAGCGGCCTGTTTGGGTGCGGCCTTTCCCTGGTGATAGTGTCGGTGCTGTCGTGTCATCGGCATGCACATGCAAGCCTGCTTTCACATGGCGTCCGATGGCATCGGCCAGTGGCGTGAGTAATGCACCTGTTTGTCCTACCCAGTCCGCCAACGTTGAGCGTTCGACATCAATCCCTTCACGTTCCATCCGCTCAGCCTGGCGGTACAGCGGTTGATGGTCGAGGTATTTATCGACGATAACTTGAGTGATTAACGCTGCACTGGCTAATCCTTTTTTAATCACACGCTCAGGCGCCTGGCCTTGTACCAGGGTGTCGCAGTGCTGGCAACTGAACTTAGGGCGCACAATGCGGATAACCCGGTAAGATGCCGGTACAACATCCAGCATTTCAGAGACATCATCACCGATATGGGTTAATTCGCCCTGGCATGCCGGACACTGGCAGGCTGCTTCAACACGCAGCTCTTCTCGCGGTAATTGTGCAGGCAGAGAAGCGCGTCGACGTGGCGTCGCTTTGTCCTCGGTTGCTGGTGCGACTAGCTTAGGTAAGACACTGGTCTGCATCTCCAGCTCTTCAAGCTGCAATTCCAACTGATGAATTTGCTTGTCGAGATGCTCGGACGAACGCCCGAAGCGGGCACGTTTTAATACGGATAACTGGTGGCGTAACGAGGCAATAACGGTATCCTGCTGGGCAAGCGTTGACTGCAGTTGAAGGATAATTTCCTGCAACTGTTTCGGGTCATTGGGTAAGTGAGATGCCATCGTTTTCATGCGGTGCATGATAGCATAAATAGGCATCTAACTCATTGATTAATTGTGCTTATGCAGCATTTTTTGGTGTGTTTTTTCTGGCAGGCGGGCGCCAGTCTAAGCCTTCCAGCAACAACGCCAATTCGGCCTGAGTTAAGTGCACTGCACCGGTTTTTGAGGTTGGCCACACGAATCGCCCCTGCTCCAAGCGTTTGTAAAATAAACACAACCCCTGACCATCCCACCATAGCAGTTTAACCCGGTCCCCACGCCGCCCTCGAAACACAAACACATGCCCGCTAAAAGGGTCTTTCTGCAACACATGCTGTGCCATGGCCGCCAGGCCATCGAAGCCCTTGCGCATATCGGTGTAACCGGCACACAGCCATACACGCAGCTCATGGGATAAGGTAATCATGACAACGCCGCCACCAATTGCTGCAACATACCTGGTGTTGCCTCGTGTAATACCAGTTGATGACCACTGCAAAACGACACCGTTATGGCGGGTTTATGCAAGACCGGCACAGCTTCAATCGCACGAACACTAACAGGAAGGAATGGTGTGGGGGCAACTGGCGTATCCACTTCACCTTTAGCTCGCCTGACCCACAAAGCTTTACCGACGTTAACTTCCCGCACCCAGCGAAATACCTGGTTGGTATTCACATCGTATTTGCGCGCCAATTCAGAGACCGACAACACACGTTCTTTCGATTCCTGAACGAGTTGCCATTTAAACTCGGGCGAAAAGGCCCGGCGCACATCGGATTGTTTTAATACGGGCATTCATAACTCTCACGGTTTAATAACAGTGACAGCTATGATGCGTGATCAGTCAGCAAATAAAAGATGTGATGGCCGGACGCTTACAAATGGTTTTGAGTTGTCCCTAACGTCATGGATGATCTCGCCACTGTCAGGGTGTGGCCTACTTATAAATGAGGGATATTTCTCCGTACTAATCCACATAAGACAATAGTCAAAGCCGAAGTCATCTGGAAACGACCTATTTTGTTCAATCACATTAACACCTAAATCATCCGTTATTCACACTGCTAAGCCTTCCCCCAGGGGGTTACGCGTTCATACATCTACTTTTTCAAGATATTTCTTAACCAATAGTAAAAATTGTAACCACCCCTCATCTCGACGTCTAATTTATACAACCTGAAACATTACAACATGTGATGTCTAAAGTATTTCCCAACTGTAAGCGCATAGTTGGACGAGAATGCCAAAATGCCATGGCGCTGCATTTCAGCTTTGATTTGAAAGACGGGTACGCCCATTTTAATACCGAGTAACTTAGCTTCACGCGACCGTGCAACCACGCAGCCGTCATTATTCACCGTTACACCTTTAATTGTTTAATTGTTGTGAAAACCCTTTAAAAGTAAGGCTTGTAGGTTACTTATGCAATTCACAACGTTTTTAAGTGATAAGTTGAGAATTTTAGGGGGGATAT
>NZ_NBOC01000033.1 GCF_002104455.1 Colwellia chukchiensis
GTTTATCAACAAGGGATTTCCAATCATCAAGTGTTCTGCGTTGCATAGGTTGCTCCAAGAAAAAATATTAGAGCAACTTTAAATTGAAAGGTTAATTCAGGAAATGTGCAGTTGGCCGGACGTTTACGATCAATTGAATATGAAAGTCCTCTATTTCGGAAATAATCTCTTTTCAAACTGTTTAACATTTATGGTTAACCAAGGCTTTAGTGTTGAAGCTGTTTATATTAATGATGTAGAGGAAAACGCAAGTATCGTTAAACGAATTTGTGGCATACATAAGATAATGACACATTCTTTAAGACCGACTAAAGAAGAACTTGATGAATATATAAAATCTGGAGTAACTCTTTTTGTCGTTGCTGACTATGGATATAGACTGCCCATAACAGATATAAAATATGCCTTTAATATTCATCCCTCACTTTTACCTAAAGGTAGAGGCCCTACGCCATTAACTTACATTGTGGATCTACCAGAATTTGCAGGTGTAAGCATACACAAAATCACATATATGCTTGATGGCGGAGATATCTTACTCCAAGAACAATTTGAAGTTGAAAAAAATGAATCCATTTCCTCTTTAATGGTGAAGTCAAGCTTGCTTGCGGAATCTTTGCTGAGAAACTTACTCAATGAGTTAGGTACTATCTATGATAGCGCTACACCACAACAAGAAAGTCTAGCCTCTTATTGGAAAATGCCTAGCATTGAAAGAAGAGTTATGTCATGGAGTGATAATACTCAACGTTTTAGGGAGGCTATACGACAATACGGGCATTTTGGCATCTTAGTCGAACTGAATGATCAACTTTTCATTGTAAGTCATTTGGAGGTAACTGATTTCAAGCATGACTGCGACATAGGCAGCATAATTTTTGAGGATCAAACAGTACTTAGTATCGCTATTAATGGCGGTTATGTCGTTTTTACGAAAAACAATATGGCGTTTTCCAATTCTTCGGTTCAAAAATAATGCGTGTTGATGAAAGTTTTATGGTCTAGCTACATGATGAGAAATTTAAGAGCAGAGTATAAGGGTTTTAATGCAAAACAGATGTGCTATGTGTTTTGTTTATTATTCACGTTTCTGTTCACTTCGCATTTGGCTATTGCTCATACATACGACAATGAAGAGCATATAGCGTATGAATATTGTCAACACTGTGCGCAATATACTCCTTTTGATAATAACAATTGTGGAAGTACTGTTTCCCAGAAGCTTTTAAGAAAACAACCGCCTTCTCCAATATTATTTTTGAGAGATTTACACCCCTCTAGTTTTTTCACAAAAATAGAAATTAGAGGGCCTCCTCGTATCTAGGTTTAACGAATAAGTAAAGTTTTCCCCTCCGCTATCTAGGTAGCAGAGGTTTAGTTTATTGCTACTTCCTCACAAAGAATATCACGGAAGTAGCTCGTTATTGATATGAGAGGAAGCTATGAAATATATAGCATTATTATTTAGTTTAATTTATTCGATCCAAGGGATTGCGTCCCCGCAGTCTATTGAAGGAAAAATTGTTTTTACAGATGGAACACCTGTAAAGAATACCTTATTGCATTTGGTTGAGCCTCAGATAAGTGTTACAACAAATGAGTTAGGCACTTTTAGTTTATCCAAGCTTAAACCGGGTTCTTATACCATCCAACTACATCTTTCAAGCGGCCTAGTTGTCGTAGAAAGGGTTGCTTTTTCAAATGACAAAAATACTAATGTAATTTTGGATAAACCTGATATTGAAAGGATAGTAGTTACTGCTAGTTTAACGCAACGCTCGGCACTTGATATGTCTATTCCTGTCAATGTGTTGAGTAATGAAGAGTTAGTTAGTAAACGAGGTTCAACAATTGGTGAAACCCTTGCTGATGAACCGGGTATATCGGCGTCACCTTATGGAGCGGGTGCTAGTCGCCCTGTAATTAGAGGTCTATCAGGAAATCGTGTAAGAGCTTTGCAAAATGGTATAGGTACATTGGATGCATCATCAACAAGCCCAGATCATGCTATTTCTAGTGAACCATTACTAGCTCAACAAATTGAAGTATTGAAAGGCCCGATCACATTGCTTTATGGTAGTGAAGCAATTGGTGGTGTTATCAATGTTGTTGATGGAAGAATTCCAAATCAATCATCAATTGAGCCTTTAAATGGCTCCGCCGAAATTCGTTACAATTCTGGCAATAATGAAAAAGCTGGTGTTGCTAGGCTAGATGGTGGAACTGGCATGGTAGCTTATCATGTAAGTGGTTACTTTAGAGATAGTGGCGATCAGTCTTTACCGTCCTCACTAAATGGCGATTTACTTAATAGTGACGTTGATGCGAATGGGGCTACGGCAGGTATATCATTATTTGATGGCAAAGAAGGGTATTTTGGGGTTGCGATAGGTAAGTATGCTAATAATTATGGACTGCCAGCAGAGTCCAAACTAGAGGAGTTCATTAGACTTGATATAGAGCAGAACAGGACGGACATTGAGGGTAAATTGTATTCGCCATTCAATGGAATAAAGTCAATACACTTAAAGTGGGGTAAAAATGATTACCAGCATGTTGAGCTGGAAGGAGAAGAAATTGGGACTGTATTTTCAAACGATGCTGATGAATCTCGTCTTGAAATCATGCATGAAGCTGTAAGTGGCTGGCAAGGTGCGCTAGGAATTCAATTTAATAATCGTGATTTCTCAGCGCAAGGTGAGGAGGCTTTTGTACCGCCATCAACTACAAAATCTACTGGAATATTTTGGGTAGAAGAAAAACGTTTTGGTGAGATAAAAATAGAGTGGGGTCTTCGTCATGACACTCAAACAGTAACGTCAAGTGCAATATTAGAGGAAATGGAAACGAAATCTTTTAGTACCTCGATAGGTGCTTTGTGGCGACTTAATCCGTCGTACTCGTTTGCACTGGCTCTTTCAAGAGCACAACGTCCACCAAATGCAGAAGAATTGCTTTCAAATGGTCCACATTTAGCAACTCAAACATACGAATTAGGTAATATTAATCTAGCTAAGGAAACAGCCAATAATATTGACATTTCACTAAGGAAACACTTAGGAAAACTCAATTTTACAATCAATGGTTTCTACAATAAATATGATGACTTTATCTATGAACGAGCTACTGGCGAGATAGAGGATGAACTACCTATCTTCCAATTCGAACAAAAAGATGCTTCTTTTAAAGGTATAGAGATTGATTCAGATTGGCTTTTGTTTGAAAACGGCTTGGATAAAATATCAGTTCAAGGCCAAGTGGATTATGTAAGGGCAACGCTTTCAAATGGAGAAAATTTGCCAAGAATTCCTCCTATCCGCTTCGGAGTTGGAGCTTTGTATGAAACAACTAACTGGTTTGTTGACGTAACAGCTAGACGCTACTTTAACCAAAATAAAACTGCGCCGTTTGAAACGAGCACTGATGGTTACACTTTGGTTGATGTTAAATTCAACTACCAATTAAGCTCCGGTTTTTTTGACTATACATTCTTTATTCGCGGTCAAAACTTATTGGATGAAGTGGTGAGAAACCATGCTTCTTTTATAAAAGATATTGCGCCTTTACAAGGGCGCTCAATTACAGCCGGAGTTAGAGCAGCTTTTTAATTGGTTTAATTTTCTTTAAAGACTATATGGAGCCTTTACTAAGTGAAACTTTTATATTTTGTACTGGCTTCCTATTAGTTATAGAGAGCTAAGGTATAAAATAAAAAGTGCACAGACATTTTAGATGTAGAAGAGTTACAAGGGTTAGAACCTAAGTTTCAGTTCAAACTTTGATCAAGATCATTGAAATATTTGCATAAGCTGTTAGTGTTAGTTGTACTATAGAAGGAATTAAAATGTTTAGACTTTTCAAGTGGTTTAAAATAGTGGTGATTACCGTGCTGCTTACGCAGCATGGCTTTGCTGCGACTAAACCAATGAATTGTGAAGAACATCATAAGGACTCTTCCGATACGCATATTATGCAACCAAGCAAAAATATGCATCATCAAACAATGGATAGCAATAGTCACCATCACGCTGAAAATTCAAAAGATGCTAAGCACAATCATGCTGATGAGGAGTGTGAAAAATGTAAAGCTGGTGATTGTCTTTGCTGCGAAGGTGGCTTTTGTGCAAGCTTTCATTTAAATGCCTATCTTGTGCAAGAGGAAGAAGAAAGTAACAGCAATATTAACTTAGACTTAATTATTCAACGGATACCCCCGCCAGCCTCTGGCATCCACCTCTTACCTTATCGTCCCCCAATTATTGGCTAATCACGGGATCAGTGCGTCTTTTTTTCGCCAGTCCCATCAAAAATAGAACGATTTATTCATTGGTTTAAATAACCAACTGTTTTGAACAATTAGCACAATATTTTTGGGAGGCATGATGAACATGCTCAAATTATTGCCGTTTGCAATAGCTACCGCTGTTGCGAGTGGGCACCTCTTAGCGAATGAACAACAAAATAATAGTCGCTTCGCGTTAGCGGGGTATGGAGACGTAAAATACGAAGACAGTAAATTGATGGATACAAGTGCATTCAGTGCGCGATTTGTACCTATTTTCTTGTTTAGTCTCAATGACAAAATGCATATAGAAGCTGAAACTGAGATCTCAGTCGATGAAAACGGGGAAACTGAAGTCGAGCTTGAATACGCTGATATTCATTATTTCCTTTCTGATACAACTACTTTTACCGCAGGTAAATTTCTACTCCCATTCGGCCAGTATGGGCCGAATCAACACCCTAGTTGGATAAATCGCTCAGCATTTTCTCCCGGTATTTATGGCGGGTTAGGTGGTCATGGTGGTTATCAACCTATGCAAGGTTTGTTACCCGTGATGAGTGATATTGGTGTTGGCATTCAACACATTATTCCTTTGGGTAAAAATCAGAAGGTTTTCTTTGATGTATATATGACCAATGGTCTTGCTGCCGAGGCTCCGCATGACGATGAAGAAGATGCCCATGATGAAGAACCTGTGCAGGATGGACACGAAGAAGAGGTTGTCGATGAACATGCTGAAGAGGAAGACGAGCATGAAGAAGTTGATGATCACGCTTTGGAAGTTCCTGAACTAGCGTTTGAAGCAACGAGTGCGGATAACAACTCTGATAAGGCGTTTGGCGGTCGTATTGCTTATGCTTTTCTTCCCGGTATTGAGGTTGGCGCTTCCTATTACACTGCAAAATACGATGACGATGAAAAGCTAGGATTTACAGCAACTGGCTTTGATATCAACTGGATTGGTAACCATTACATCGTCAGAGGGGAATACATCAAAACAGAAACCGATGCCTTCGAAGAAGATGAACATGAAGAAAACAAAGTGATCACATTTGATCGCAATGGTTGGTATCTCCAAGCAACCTTTATGGCTGGAAAAATGTTCAATGTATTACAGGGGACAGATTTCGTCGTTGAATATGCCGAAACCAATAAAATTAACGAAGCGGAGCGTTGGGCTTATGGCATTAATTACTGGTTAGACAGCCGAGCAGTCATTAAGGCGACATACGAAGATACAACCGTTCACGATGGTGAAGTGATCTGATTAAATGGAACCGCACACTTTTGTGAAGGATAATAAACCCAGCAACAAAGGTGTGAAAATGACCCAAAGAAGAAAACCTAGAAAATATACTGATGAGTTCAGAGAAGAAGCAGTAAAGC
>NZ_NBOC01000034.1 GCF_002104455.1 Colwellia chukchiensis
GGTTTTCTTACTTGTACCGTTCTTACGATTAGGCTCGGGATCTGCTCCTAAGTGTTGTTCTAGCTCCGCTTTTAAAGCGGCTTCGGTTAATTGCTTGATAAGCGGTGTTAAAACACCATCTTCACCTGTTAAACCTTTACCAGATTGAAGTTCAGCTAATGCCTTGTTGAAGTCGAAAGATTGAGTCATGTGTCACTCCTATTTTATTAATAATACTGAAATGACACAGATTTCTAAACACTACCTAGCTTGACCAGATCACGATTAGCGGAAGTTGAATGTAACATTCATCGACAATATGAGTAGCTATTTAGTTGTGTCTAGCAATGTTCTTTACGATATTACCTTCAATAGCATTTTGATTTACATGATTGATTAATTGCGGGAAGAACTCTAAAAATAACATTTCCAATTCCTTATAGTGACACTTAATATCCTCAATGGCTCCAGAAAAATTATTAGTAAAACGGATACGTTGGGCTATATTGTCAAGTGCTACGCCTATACCTGTTATTGTTTCATACTCTTTAAACCAATCATTTTTGGTCATATTATTAATAACTTTTTGCATTCTACAAGGCATATCAGGAATACGTTTACTCAAAAGTTGATAACTATTTTGTTTAAAAGCTGCCAATGGTTCTTTATTAAAAAGAGTCCAATGCTGAATAAGAAAGTGATCAAATACTACATCAATCGCAATACTCGCGAATCGTTTACGTTTTTGAGAAAAATACTGCTTAGCTTCTTTAACTGCTGCGTGGTTATCTGTAAATTTATCGACTAAATAATGATTGTCTAACGCTTTTTTCACTGTGACTGGTATATGCTTTACATACCTTTTACCACCAAAATCGCCAAGAAGATTACCAAAATGAGAATCTGCATTGGGTTGTGCTAAGTAAAGGTGAGCTAAATAATTCAAAGTAGTTATCGCTATATTTGATGGGATTCTGACCAAATCCTGAGTTCATCTAAGATATTCAGTGCAGTTTTACCGAAATCGGTGAGCTCATAAGTTACAGCAACTGGTCTATCGCTTATCACTTTTCTGAGTACCATCCCTTCACTTTCTAGTTCCTTTAGGCGTTGGTCGACCATTTTTTTGCTGGCACCGCCAAGCATACGGGTTAGGTCATTAAACCTTACAGGTTCATCTTTAAGGTGATAAATAATGGAGCCTTTCCACTTACCGCCAATTAAACGCATGCCTTTTTCAATAGCGCAGGGTTCGGTGCATGCATTCAAAACTTTTTTTCTACCTTTACTATCTGTTTTTACGACACTTTCCATCAATCCTCCTTATAAAAATACTAGGTTACTAAAAGTATACTAATTGATAACTTAAATCAGGTAACTAAAATATACCATACATAGATTGAATTAGAGAATGTTTCTCTTATTTATTTTTGCTGAAATTTAATTTGGAGTTGTTTTATGAGCACTACTGATTCGAAGAACGTGTTAATTATTAATGCCCACCAGTATTACCCATTTTCCGAAGGCAAGCTAAATGCAGCCTTAATTGATAAAGCAATAACACTGCTTGAGGGTAAAGGTTATAACACTCGCGTAATAACAATGAGTGATGAGTACGATGTAGAAGAGCAATTAGAACACCATCAATGGGCAGACATTGTATTCCTTCAATCGCCCAGTAACTGGATGGGTGTGCCTTGGTCATTTAAGAAGTATATGGATGAAGTTTATACCGCTGGTATGGGGGGAGCGTTATGTGTTGGTGACGGCCGTACAGAAGAGGCACCAAAGAAAAACTATGGTATGGGCGGCACGTTAACGAGCACCAAGTATATGATGTCACTCACCTTTAATGCGCCAGAAGAAGCATTTAACGATGAAGATGAATTTTTTGATGGCAAATCAATCGACGACTTAATGTTCCCTATGCACATGAACTTCAAGTTCTTTGGTATGAAGCCAATGGAAACATTTGCGTGCTTTGATGTGATGAAGAATGCCGATGTAGAAAATGACTTCAAACGCTTTGAAGCTCACATTAACAAACATTTTTAAGGAACAGCAATGAGCGTTGAATATACTACTAAATTGCACGCAGGAGCTGATTTTCCTGTAATTGAAGCAAAGTTATTAAATGGTGATGTAAAGAAGATATCAACATCTGAAAATGGCTTGGATTGGAAAATGGTAGTTGTTTACAGAGGCCAGCATTGTCCTCTTTGTACGCGATACCTCAACCAATTAGAAAGTGCGAAAAACTTACTGGCTCAAACAGGCGTAGATTTGATCGCCGTTTCCGGAGACAGTAAAGAACAACTAGAAAGTCATATGGAAAGACTTGATGTGTCTTTCCCCATCGCCTACGGCCTTACTACTGAACAAATGGAAGAGCTTGGCTTGTATATATCAGACCCTAGATCCCCAGAAGAAACCGACCATCAATTTGCTGAGCCGGGACTATTTGTCGTTAACAGTGAAGGTAAAGTGCACGTTGCAGATATTTCAAACAACCCGTTTATAAGACCAGAGCTTCAGTCATTAATAAGCGGCTTAGGATGGATACGCAATCCTGATAACAATTACCCTATTCGCGGTATGCATAAATAGGAGTTCCTATGAAAAAAGTTTTATTGGCTACTGTTATATCAGCCCTATTGTTTGGAAATGCGCTTGCAGAAGACGCGAAGGTCGAATCTGCTCACATCGCATCTCCAAATCAATATGAACTTCTACTTGAGAACGAATTAGTTACCGTACTCAAGATGACACTCAAACCGGGTGAACAGGATAATTGGCATAAACACAATGCTGAGACTGTTTACTTCGAAAAAGGTGGCAAGGCGACGATAACAACGAGTGAAAAAGACATGACTTTGGAGATCCCAGATGGCTACGTGATGTGGCATGACCAATGGGAACATCAAGTTAAAAATGTTGGTGACACAACTATCACTGCAATTATCGTTGAAAAGAAATAATGATGTCAAAGACGCAAATTAATATTGATATCGTTTCTGATGTGGTTTGTCCTTGGTGTGTAATTGGCTATGGTCGCTTAAAAACGGTATTAGCCAATTTTGACACTAAATTCGACGTTAATATTGTCTGGCACCCCTTCGAGCTTAACCCCAGTATGCCAAAAGAAGGTGAAAACCTAAGACAACATTTGTCGAAAAAGTATGGAACTACAATAGAAGGCAGCATTAGAGCCAGAGCGATGTTAACTGAAGAAGGCAAAAAAGTTGGCTTCACATTTAACTACTTTGATGAAATGAAAATGCTTAATACGCATCAATGTCATCAACTACTTCATTGGGCCAAAGAAAGTGATTTGCAAAACCAATTAGCAGAAGCACTTTTTGAGCATTTTTTCGGCAACAGAGGCACATTTACTGAGCCAGAACTTATCCATATTGTTGAAAAGGTCGGCTTGAACTCCCTGCAAGCACAGTCTGTATTAGCTAACAACTCATATAGTGAGGAAGTGAAGTTAATCGAAGAGCACTGGCATCAAAGAGGAATACATGGCGTACCATTATTTATTTTTAATGGCGAACAGGCCCTTTCAGGTGCACAAGAAATAGCAACTTTTGAACGTGTACTCAATCAATATTTAAATAGAGACTATTAATTATGTTTACTTACCATGAGCCGGATACGGCTCCAGAAGAATCGAAACCATTGATGGAGCAATCTTTAGCTGGCTTTGGCATGATCCCAAACCTCCACAAAATTTTAGCTGAAGCTCCAGCAACTTATAAAGCGTACAACCAAACATTTACAAGCTTCATGAAAGAAACAACGTTTAGCCCGGTTGAGCAACAAGTTGTTTTTATGACGTCTAACTTTGAAAATAATTGCCACTATTGTGTTCCCGGCCATACGTGGATGATGAAGTCATCTAAAATGCCAGATGATGTTATTCAAGCGTTGAGAAATGGCACTAAACTGCCAGACGCAAAGCTTCAAGCGCTTCATGATTTCACAAAAGCCTTATTAGACAACCGAGGCCATATTGGTGACGATAAGTTAAATGAGTTTTTAAATGCTGGATATACTAAGCGCCAAGCATTGGAAGTATTAACCGGACTAGCATCAAAATTAATCTCAAACTTCACAAACGCATTAACGCATACAGAAGTAGATGATGCAATGAAGCCTTACGCTTGGGAAAAGCCGGAGAAATAGTATGTCACTAGAAAATCATCCAATGTGGCGATTGCCAAAGCACCACTTAGATCATGGAGATGGACTCTGTAACTAAATCTGTGTAACTGCCTATTATTAATCCTTAAAAAGGGTTTAGGATAGGCAATGATGAATAAAAAAGAACTAGAAGCGTTTGCTAAGCAAGCTGCGAAATCAATCAAGTCAGAAGCAGATTTAACTGACTTTCGTAAAATGTTAACCAAGGTGACGGTTGAAGCAGCATTGAACGCTGAATTAGACGAGCACCTTGGTTATGCTCGCTATGAGCAATCAAATCACCAAAACTCACGTAGTGGTTACTCACCTAAAACCATTCGAACTGAAGATGGAGAGGTCGATTTAGATACGCCTCGTGACCGAGATTCAAGCTTTGAACCGCAACTGGTTAAAAAGAATCAAACTCGCTTTACGTCAATGGATGACAAAATTTTATATCTGTATTCCAAAGGCATGACGACACGGGAAATCGTTTCTACCTTCAAGGAAATGTATGATGCTGATGTATCGCCAACGCTTATATCACGTGTCACAGATGCCGTTATTGCTCAGGTTGTTGAATGGCAAGCTAGGCCACTCGATGCGGTTTATCCAATCGTTTACCTCGATTGTTTAGTCGTCAAAGTACGCCAAGACAAACAAGTCATCAATAAAGCTATTTATTTAGCCTTAGGTGTAAATATTGAAGGCCACAAAGAGCTTCTGGGCATGTGGATATCGGAAAACGAAGGTGCCAAGTTCTGGCTTAATGTGTTAACCGAGCTTCAAAACCGTGGTGTTAAAGATATTCT
>NZ_NBOC01000035.1 GCF_002104455.1 Colwellia chukchiensis
ATGGGGTTCTAGGGATTTTCCCCTCTAAAAAGACTTAATCCTCTGTAGACCACACCAATAAATGGCTGCGGAGGTGGGTTACTACTTATAAGTGTGGCAAATTAGGTAAATATCGTACATTTAATACGGAACAGCCCTGATATGGCCATCAAAAACGAAATTACTATTCTCACGAGAGCAGAACAGGCAGATCTTTATTCCCCACCCATTTTTTCAATCGAAGAACAACGTCTGTACTTTTCTCTGAACGATGCGGAATTGGCAGTTTTTCGGTCAATTCGTCTCAGAGCTCATAGATGTTACTTTGTCGCGATTTTGGGATACTTCAAATCAAAGCCCGTCATCCTAGATATCGCTTACTCGCAGGTTTCTAAGGATTTAATGTTCATCAGTAAAGAGCTGCTTGGCGGCAAGGGGCTCAGACCATTCACTCCCTCACAAAAACAAAAAGATCGACTCTACGCAAAAGTATTAGACCTTGCTGGTTATCACAAATGGGACGAAAGTCAGCACTTCAATTCTCTTTTCGACCACCTTGTTCAGGTGGGCAATGCCTGGCTGGAGCCGCGTTACCTCTTTGATACTGCTATTGAATTCCTAACCAGTCACAGCATTGCTATCCCTAGGTACACCGTACTCCAGAGACTGATAAGCAGAGCGATGCAGCAGGTCAGAAAAGACCTGGCGCACCAACTTAATCAACTCACCAGTCCTGAACTTCACGTCTTTCTGGACAGCATAACAGCCATTGATGACGGACTAAGCCTGAACCAGCTCAGAGGCGGTGCAAAAAGTCTGACCGTACCTGAACTTAAAAAAGAGCTTGCCCTTTATCATCAGTTAGCGCCATGGCGCACGCAAATCAATGGCGTTATCGATGGGCTTAATCTGTCTCTTAAAAATCGACAACACTTCGGTGAGCTCATCAACTATTACGGTAGTAAACTCAAACGATTCAAACGCGCACAGCAGCATCTATGGTTGCTATGTCACCTGACAGAGCGGATACAACTGGCACTGGAACGGTTAACTGATGGGTTCATTTACCATATCCGCAAGCAACAAGAAGCTGCCAACACCTTTGCACAACAAGCAGTGTTCCTGTCCTGGCAGTCAGCCGCGGACAATGTCACGAAAGCGGCAGAGTTACTGCATCTGTTTGTGGATGAGAACATTGATGATAATCAACCCTTCTCAGTAGTCAGACAACAGGCATTGAAGGTCATGAATGACAGGGATATCCAGACCCTCTGCCTTTACCTGAAAAAACAGAAACGGACCGTGGAAGAGTACCAGTGGCAACATTACGATGAACAATGCAATCTCCTGGAGCAACTGTTAAGGCAGGTGTTCTTGTGCCTTGAATGTGAGGCCGGTAAAGGCTCAGAAGCCGTCGTCGCCCAACTTCAACAGATGCAGACGGAAATCGCATTCGGTGGACCACTGAAGACGATGGATACGTCGCTCATCCCGAAAAAGCACCTCCCATGGTTGGTTAAACAGGATAACGTTAACCCGCAACGTTACGAATGGCTGCTCTACCGGCAGTTAACCTCACGACTGAATGGACGCATTTATTTGCCAAATGTTACCAAATACCGCGCACTGGAAGACGACCTGATCCCCCAGACATCGCAGGATACCTTGCTGGCCTCATCAACACTGGACAGACTAAAACAGCCCGCAGAGTTATTGTTACAGGAGAAACAACACCGGCTGGAAAGTGCACTCAAAGACGTTGCTCTCCATATTGATGAGGGAGACAATCGAAATGTGATCATGAAAAATCGTACCGGTACCCGCTGGCGTCTGCCGACCAAAAGCGCTACATCTCTGGTCAACAATCCCTTTTTTAAGCGAATGCAACCGGTCGGTATCGCGGATGTACTGCGGTATGTAGAGCGCGAAACCGGGTTCATGAAATGTCTGACTCATGTACTTCCGATACAAAAACAAGGGTTCACTCATCAGGATGATTTACTGGCCATTCTGATTGCCAACGCCACTCACCGTGGTGTGTATGGCATGGCGCAGATCTCCGATCGAAGCTATGAACACCTGAGTACGGTGCAGGCCAACTATATCCGGCCTGAAACGCTGCATGACGCCAGCGACGTGATCAATAATGCGGTTGCAGCGCTACCCATCTTCCGCCACTACCATATTCAGGAGGACCAGCTGCATGCCAGTGCGGATGGTCAGAAATTCGAAACCCATCTGGAAACCTTTAAAACCCGGTACTCCTCTAAGTATTTCGGCACCAACAAAGGGATCACGGCCATGACACTGGTGGCCAACCACAGCGCCCTCAATGCTCGGATCATCGGTTCCAACGAGCACGAATCACACTATATTTATGACCTGTTACAATCCAACAGCAGTGAAATCAAACCTGACGTACTCTCGACAGATACACACGGTGTCAATCATGTTAACTTCGCCTTACTGGATCTATGCGGTTACAGTTTTGCACCGCGATACGCGCAGTTCAGTAGTGTCATCAATGATCTGTTTGATGTGACTGAAAGTGAACAAGGCAGCACCATACTGGCGCTAAAGAAGCCTATCAGAACGAATGTTATTACAACGGGATGGCAAGATATCAGGCGTATTGTTCTGTCACTTCAGACAAAGCGGACGACACAAGCAATGCTGGTAAGAAAGTTGTCTGGTTACCCTTCTGGACACCCAATATTACAGGCTCTGACGGAGTATAATCGACTGGTTAAAGCGCAATATTTACTTGACTACATCGACGATGCCAGTTTGCGGCAGTATGTGCAACGTGCCCTGAACCGGGGAGAAGCATGGCACTTCCTTAGACGAGCCATTGCGTCGGTGAATGGTGATCAGTTCCGTGGCAAAAACGAGTCTGAAATCGCTATCTGGAATGAATGCGCAAGATTGCTTGCCAACGCGATCATCTACTTCAACTCCGCGATACTGAGTCATCTTCTGGGACACTTTGAAGCGAGAGGAGATGAAGAGAAAGCGGGTATCACTCGTGCTGTTTCGCCCGTTGCGTGGCAAAATATCAACTTAAGCGGAACGTATAACTTCACTAATACTGGGAAATTGCCCAATATTGGCGAAATAACAAGGCCGATAGTGGATGATTAGGCTCCAAGCTGAAAGTAAACCACCTCCGCAGCCATTTATTGGTGTGGTCTACAGAGGATTATGTCTTTTTAGAGGGGAAAATCCCTAGAACCCCAC
>NZ_NBOC01000036.1 GCF_002104455.1 Colwellia chukchiensis
AAAATCGATGTTGAAAAATACGTCAAATACTATAACTCAATTCGATTACATACGACCTTAAATGATATGTCGCCAATTGAGTTTGAAAGTGTAAGTAAAAAGTGTGCGGCCTAGCTTGACCAGATCATCTGGGCGTATCTATTCAGGCTGGGGGAGAAATGATCCACACAGTATGAATAGAGCATATGTAGAAATTGCAGTATCACTTTCTAATAATCAATGGCAGCTAGAACAGAAATGGTACGACATTATTTTTTCTGACGCTTTCCACCACCAAGATCAAGAGTCACTTGTTCGAGATTTACAAGAGTGGATTAGGCTTTCTGAAGATATTGAAGAGCCAGTTCTAACTACTGAAGAAAATTTACGTACTAATGTAAGTAACTTTAAACACTCTATTCAGCAAGTGATTGATAGAATTAATCAACGACAAAATGAGCTTGTTGCTCAAGCTGAAATTGACGAAGAATTATTGACTAGATTTGGATTGACCTGTTCTCAGGCTATCTTTGGAGATGGGAAAGATTCAGAGTTCCCAATGAACTTGTTTAAATCTGCAAGTTTTAACGGCAATACTGATGAAAGCAATTTATTTAAAATTAACATCCAAAAGTATCTAAAAGAGAACATAGCTAAAAATATTGAAACGAACAGATCAATTAATGAAGAGGATTGGTTGAGGAGATCCACTAAAGATAATGTTCGTGTCAACATTTTGCGAGAGGTTTTATGGTACAAAAATACTGATGTAAAAGTATACTCAAGTGCTGAAAATAATATCCTTGATTTGGCCGAATTAGCCAAAGATATGAATCATCCTGTTTTGTTTTCAGGAAACATGGATTTAAACCGTTTTCTCCGTGAAGCTCGATATAGACATGAGCTTGCCGATAAATTTGATATTTCCTTTATTGATGGCTTTGGCAATTATTACATTTGTCATGTTGGCAATGTAATAGTGTTTAGCCTTCGTTTTTCTGATGTGAATTTCAGTTTACTTACGACTAAAGATTTATTCGAATCAATAGAGTTTGGCAAAGTAGCAGATAGACAGTTTGTTGAAGTTAAATACGAAGCAAGTGAAGATGATAATAACGTAGGAGTGTTATCGTTAAATTACTGGATGAATATTAAACTTGGAGAGGGTTTGCCTTGTATAAAAACAGAAATAAAAAACAAGGGTGAAGAATAAATATTTTGACTATAAATCATATAGCTTGTAGGTGTTGAAGGTACGTGGTGCATTTAAAATAAATGGTTCCTAGTTCGTACTAATTTATATGCAGGCACGATACTATGATCCAGTCATAGGTCGTTTCTACTCGAATGATCCAGTTGGTTATACTGCTGCTAACCCTGTAATGTCCTTCAATCGTTATATGTACGTAAATAATAACCCCTATAAATATAATGATCCTGATGGGCAGTTTTTAAATGTCCTCATTGGTGGGTTAGTGGGAGCAGCTATTGAAGCAGGTACTCAACTTGCCACTTCCGGTGAAATTACTGATATGGGGAAAATAGGTGTGGCTGGTGCCGCAGGAGCTTTAACAGGTGGTCTAAACATAGCTAAAGCAGGAGGAAGTTTGCTGCAAAAAGCAACCGCAGGCGCATTTAATCAATCTGTTGAAGCTACCGCTGCTGCTGGTGGTAGTATGATTAATGATTCATTAAACGGTGAAGTGGGTAGCTTTTCTAAAGCGGGAGAAGCTGCATTATCTTCTGTAGTTGGCCCCGGAAAAGCAGTTGTTGGAGCTGTAAAAGGTAAAGCTGGTGCAATTAAACAAGCTATGGGGAAAACTGATGTTTCAGGTTCTGCAAAAGATAGTTTAACATCAACAATTAATTCTACAGGTGAAAAAATAGCATCTGGTGTAGCAGCAAATAAAATAAATGAAGAGTTGAAAGATAAATGATTGTAGATAAAGATTCTTTTATAAAAAACATTAGGCATTTTTCGCTTTTAGTTGGAAAGTGGATACTAATAATAATTGCTATTAGGCTATATGGAGTCGAAGGTTTAGAAGTTAGCAATATATTATTGAGTGCAGGGTTTGTACTAATTTCAAGTCTAGTAATTGGAGTTATATGTGCCATATATGTAGATTTTAAAGATCGAGAACCACCTAAATAATTTTATTCTGAATTCTAACCAAAGCCCCTTGTGAACTGCCCCTATACTGGTATTTCACATGGGGCGAGGGCGTTCAGAATTCTGTGTCAGCCTAAATTGCTAAATATCTAATACGCCATCTAACCTACCTTCGAAGTGGATGGCTAATTGTGACAGTGTCAGGTTCCAATTATGGATTGGCATTGTCCATTTCTTTGAGGCGTTTAATATGCCCGCATACAATAATTTCATCAAGCTATTTTCGTTAGGGAATGCGCCTTTAGTTTTGGTTAATTTCCTAAACTGACGATGCACGGCTTTGATCTGGTCAAGCTAGGCCGCACACTTTTTCCTTACACTTTCAAATTCAATTGGCGACATATCGTTTAAGCTCGTATGTAACCTAACTGAGTTATAGTATTTGATGTATTCTTCAACATCGAATTTCATGCTTTCT
>NZ_NBOC01000037.1 GCF_002104455.1 Colwellia chukchiensis
TCTTTAACAATTAGTTATCATGCAATTTGTGTGGACACTCACATTAATGTTGATTTTACCTAGTTATCCTTTCTTCGGGAAGTGCATAACAAAAAAACAGCTTAATATGATGTCACACAAAAATATGTATCATTTAAACGTTTCTTTATAAGAGATGTTTGGATATACGTTTTATGTAGTTACTTTCTTCTTTAGTCGGATAGAGAGTAACACGACAGAATTCATTGAGCAGCGAGACTTGTTCTCGCACAAACGATTTTTAATTGAAGAGTTTGATCATGGCTCAGATTGAACGCTGGCGGCAGGCTTAACACATGCAAGTCGAGCGGAAACGAGAAGTACTTGTACTTCGGCGTCGAGCGGCGGACGGGTGAGTAATGCTTGGGAATATGCCTTTGAGTGGGGGACAACAGTTGGAAACGACTGCTAATACCGCATAACGTCTACGGACCAAAGGGGGGGATCTTCGGACCTCTCGCTCATTGATTAGCCCAAGTGAGATTAGCTAGTTGGTAAGGTAATGGCTTACCAAGGCGACGATCTCTAGCTGGTTTGAGAGGATGATCAGCCACACTGGGACTGAGACACGGCCCAGACTCCTACGGGAGGCAGCAGTGGGGAATATTGCACAATGGGCGCAAGCCTGATGCAGCCATGCCGCGTGTGTGAAGAAGGCCTTCGGGTTGTAAAGCACTTTCAGCGAGGAGGAAAGGGTGTTGTTTAATACGCAGCATCTGTGACGTTACTCGCAGAAGAAGCACCGGCTAACTTCGTGCCAGCAGCCGCGGTAATACGAGGGGTGCAAGCGTTAATCGGAATTACTGGGCGTAAAGCGTGCGTAGGTGGTTTGTTAAGCAAGATGTGAAAGCCCTGGGCTCAACCTGGGAACTGCATTTTGAACTGGCAAGCTAGAGTTTTGTAGAGGGTAGTGGAATTTCCAGTGTAGCGGTGAAATGCGTAGAGATTGGAAGGAACATCAGTGGCGAAGGCGGCTACCTGGACAAAGACTGACACTGAGGCACGAAAGCGTGGGGAGCAAACAGGATTAGATACCCTGGTAGTCCACGCCGTAAACGATGTCAACTAGCCGTCTGTGGTCTTGAACCGTGGGTGGCGTAGCTAACGCGCTAAGTTGACCGCCTGGGGAGTACGGCCGCAAGGTTAAAACTCAAATGAATTGACGGGGGCCCGCACAAGCGGTGGAGCATGTGGTTTAATTCGATGCAACGCGAAGAACCTTACCATCCCTTGACATCCAGAGAAGAGACTAGAGATAGACTTGTGCCTTCGGGAACTCTGTGACAGGTGCTGCATGGCTGTCGTCAGCTCGTGTTGTGAAATGTTGGGTTAAGTCCCGCAACGAGCGCAACCCCTATCCTTATTTGCCAGCGCGTAGTGGCGGGAACTCTAAGGAGACTGCCGGTGATAAACCGGAGGAAGGTGGGGACGACGTCAAGTCATCATGGCCCTTACGGGATGGGCTACACACGTGCTACAATGGCAAGTACAGAGGGCAGCGATACCGCGAGGTGGAGCGAATCCCATAAAGCTTGTCGTAGTCCGGATCGGAGTCTGCAACTCGACTCCGTGAAGTCGGAATCGCTAGTAATCGTAGATCAGAATGCTACGGTGAATACGTTCCCGGGCCTTGTACACACCGCCCGTCACACCATGGGAGTGGGATGCAAAAGAAGTGGTTAGTCTAACCTTCGGGAGGGCGATCACCACTTTGTGTTTCATGACTGGGGTGAAGTCGTAACAAGGTAACCCTAGGGGAACCTGGGGTTGGATCACCTCCTTATCTTGAAGTAAAACAA
>NZ_NBOC01000038.1 GCF_002104455.1 Colwellia chukchiensis
AAAACCACTTGGGTGTTGTATGGTTAAGCCTCACGGGTAATTAGTATTGGTTAGCTCAATGCCTCGCAGCACTTCCACACCCAACCTATCAACGTTGTAGTCTCCAACGACCCTTTAGGGAGCTTAAAGCTCCAGTGAGAACTCATCTCAAAGCCTGCTTCCCGCTTAGATGCTTTCAGCGGTTATCAGTTCCGAACGTAGCTACCGGGCAATGCGATTGGCATCACAACCCGAACACCAGCGGTTCGTCCACTCCGGTCCTCTCGTACTAGGAGCAGCCCTCTTCAATTCTCAAACGCCCACGGCAGATAGGGACCGAACTGTCTCACGACGTTCTAAACCCAGCTCGCGTACCACTTTAAATGGCGAACAGCCATACCCTTGGGACCGACTTCAGCCCCAGGATGTGATGAGCCGACATCGAGGTGCCAAACACCGCCGTCGATATGAACTCTTGGGCGGTATCAGCCTGTTATCCCCGGAGTACCTTTTATCCGTTGAGCGATGGCCCTTCCATACAGAACCACCGGATCACTATGACCTACTTTCGTACCTGCTCGACGTGTCTGTCTCGCAGTTAAGCTGGCTTATGCCATTGCACTAACCGTACGATGTCCGACCGTACTTAGCCAACCTTCGTGCTCCTCCGTTACTCTTTAGGAGGAGACCGCCCCAGTCAAACTACCCACCAGACAGTGTCCCCAAGCCCGATTAGGGCCCTAGGTTAGAACATCACGCATACAAGGGTGGTATTTCAAGGTTGGCTCCACGCAATCTGGCGACTGCGTTTCAAAGCCTCCCACCTATCCTACACATGTAGGAGCAATGTTCACTGTCAAGCTATAGTAAAGGTTCACGGGGTCTTTCCGTCTAGCCGCGGGTATACGGCATCTTAACCGCAATTTCAATTTCACTGAGTCTCGGGTGGAGACAGTGTGGCCATGATTACGCCATTCGTGCAGGTCGGAACTTACCCGACAAGGAATTTCGCTACCTTAGGACCGTTATAGTTACGGCCGCCGTTTACCGGGGCTTCGATCATGAGCTTCGCAGAGCTAACCCAATCAATTAACCTTCCGGCACCGGGCAGGCGTCACACCGTATACGTCATCTTTCGATTTTGCACAGTGCTGTGTTTTTAATAAACAGTTCCAGCCACCTGGTTACTTCGACTCTCCGATGCTTACACCGCAAGGGCTTCACATTAGAGAGCGTACCTTCTCCCGAAGTTACGGTACTATTTTGCCTAGTTCCTTCACCCGAGTTCTCTCAAGCGCCTTAGTATTCTCTACCTAACCACCTGTGTCGGTTTGGGGTACGGTTCCTATATATCTGATGCTTAGAAGCTTTTCCTGGAAGTATGGCATCAACTGCTTCTGCTCCGTAGAGCATCGTCTCGTGTCTCAGTCTTAAGGTTGTCCGGATTTACCTAAACAACCAACCTACGCACTTTCACATGGACTACCAACGCCATGCCAGCCTAGCCTGCTCCGTCCCTCCTTCGCAATATATAGAAGTACAGAAATATTAATCTGTTTCCCATCGACTACGCGTTTCCGCCTCGCCTTAGGGGCCGACTTACCCTGCCCTGATTAACATGGGACAGGAAACCTTGGTCTTTCGGCGGGGGAGTTTTTCACTCCCCTTATCGTTACTCATGTCAGCATTCGCACTTCTGATACCTCCAGCATGCTTTACAACACACCTTCAACGGCTTACAGAACGCTCCCCTACCACT
>NZ_NBOC01000039.1 GCF_002104455.1 Colwellia chukchiensis
AAAATCGATGTTGAAAAATACGTCAAATACTATAACTCAATTCGATTACATACGACCTTAAATGATATGTCGCCAATTGAGTTTGAAAGTGTAAGTAAAAAGTGTGCGGCCTAGCTTGACCAGATCACATATACATGGACATATGGAGGTACTACAAGGACAGGTGAAACGGTTACCTTTGCTTTTCCTACTCATGAAGTTTTAACTAAATCATACACGGTTAGTTTAACAGTAACAGATGGAGATAAATCAGATACTACAAACGTAACTGTGAATGTTGCGCCATACTGTTATAGCTGTAACGGCCAACAGATACCATAAGGAGATGACGATATGAAAAAAGGTTTTATTTCTACATTAGCTTTAAGTTTAATACTGTTAAGCTCGTTGCCATCATATGCAGGCGATGATGATAAACTTTCCAAGCAAATAAAAAAGATAGAGAAGGAGTTTAAAGAAGGAAACTTTTCAAATGTTGAGACATACGGAAATATAATTACCCTCTGTAATGCAACCCCGAAATCTGGCGTGGAATTCGACTCTTGGGCTGTTAAACATGCAAATGATGAAAATTTGGATCTTTCATCAATGCGTATTCAAGTAAAAGAGTGCGATAAGATAACAAAGAAAGGTTATAGAGAATTAGAAGACTTATACAAGACCGCTTATGCGTCTGGAGAAAAAGTCTCGGCATTACTGTTAGCTCGTTTAATTCCCTACGTATCACCTGATAAAGTCGAATTACTACAAGTTGCTGCGGCATGGAGTGAAGAAGGTGCAGATTTATTAGGAAAGCTGATGTTAGATAATGAACTTGACTTTTCTTCGCCTCAACGTAAGTTTTGGATAAATGTGTCTAACATGAGCATATTTTATCCTGAAGAATATACGCAGGCAGATAATCAGCTATTGTCGCTTGTTGATGGAGTCGATATGTCGGCAATAGAAGGGCTAATTGCCCAGTGGCAAGATGCAACAGTTGAAGAGCGTGAAAATATTGTCAATCTATTAAAAGAACTTTAATTTAGTAAATGATCTGACAGCTCTCACCTAAAAATAGGTGCGGGTTGTCATCACATGAAATATCTGGAGGAGCTTGGATGATATTAAAAAGCCAAAGTAAGTGTTTAGTAGCATTAATTATATTGTCCCTTGCTGGTTGCTCAACAACTAAAGCTATTCATGTTGCTTGCGACTTTACTGCTGGAGCTGCTAACAACGCTATAAATAGAGATAAAAATAAAAACAGCAGTGATATCCACGGGGAAAAATTAAAAACTAATGGTAATTCAGATGCTTTAGAGGGTGTTTTAGGTGTTATTAGTGGTGTATTAACAAGATCTTTAAATTCGAATACACAGAGTAAATGTACTGACTAGTAAGTTGATTATCGTTATCACGTAGCTTCTGCCTGTCGGATAAAATTCAGCCATTCATCAAAATACTACCGAGAACGACATAATAATAATCACCATTAGCGTTATCATTTAACCTTCATGATATTTGATGATCGGGTGTTTTATTCTCTAAGCTATTAGAGGAACCAACCTTTGAGTGATTCTTTTAGAAATAGATTTAATTGTTATTTGCTCAATTTTAGACGAGGGCGTTCAGAATTCTGTGTCAGCCTAAATTGCTAAATATCTAATACGCCATCTAACCTACCTTCGAAGTGGATGGCTAATTGTGACAGTGTCAGGTTCCAATTATGGATTGGCATTGTCCATTT
>NZ_NBOC01000004.1 GCF_002104455.1 Colwellia chukchiensis
GGTTTTCTTACTTGTACCGTTCTTACGATTAGGCTCGGGATCTGCTCCTAAGTGTTGTTCTAGCTCCGCTTTTAAAGCGGCTTCGGTTAATTGCTTGATAAGCGGTGTTAAAACACCATCTTCACCTGTTAAACCTTTACCAGATTGAAGTTCAGCTAATGCTTTGTTGAAGTCGAAAGATTGAGTCATGTGTCACTCCTATTTTATTAATAATACTGAAATGACACAGATTTCTAAACACTACCTTTTCATCTATCACCGTGATCAGTAAGTCATATTCTCCCTTTATCAAGGCTTGGATTTTGTTTGCTGGGTTGTCATCAAGTAAACCGGCGAGTTCTACATGAACATCTGGATGATTAAGTTTAAATAGGTTAATAGCTTTAGGTATTAATCTAGGTATTAAAGCAGGTGAGCCATTGAATTTGATGCTTTGCTGAGAGCGGTCCTTCATCAAGGTAATTTCTTCAAGCGCTCCTTTCAACTCCGCTTTTGCCGCCTTTGCTCTGCGCAAAAGGATCTCGCCATATTTATTGAGTTTCAGCCGGTGCTTGGAACGATCGAATAGTGCAACTCCGAGCTCTGACTCTAAATTAGAAATACTTTTTGTGATGGCAGGTTGGGACACATACAGCTTCTGCGCCGCACCAGCGACCCCATTGCCTTCGGCAATGGCAATAAAAGCATTTATTTGGTTGATTTTCAATAAAGTACCCTCGTAATCACAGGTGTTATTGGCGTTACTTTTTCTATATTTCACGCAAATAGCTCAAATGTCAACATAACTAAAAGTTAAATAACCATCAATAATTATGAATATAATTTTATTTTTAGCTGAATTAATCTCAATGAGCATCATAAAAAAGCAACAAAATTAATGCATGAAATGCTTAGTAGTAGAGTGCTTAAGAATTCGATATTCACTGATATTCGACTGAAGTTAATGGTTTTAAAAGCTTCTTTTCAGGCGGGATATAGCACTTCTAATCCTCGAAAGTGAAAACGTCGAGTTGCTATTTAAGGTTACTAAACGTTTAAAAGGCGCATGATTTAAATAACTAAAGACTATAACTAGGGGCAAAGTAAACATGAATATCATTCGTAATATCTCAACCATATTTAACTCAACTGCTTGTCAAGATAGCCATGTTCATGCAGAAAATGGTTCGGCAAAAGCATCGTTGAGTCTATCAACTAAAAAGTCCAGTTTAGCGATAGCGATTGCTGGAACTATAGCGTTAGGTCCAGTTGCTGAAGCCATGGCAAAAAAGGATATGGAAGTCATTATGGTGACAGTTAATAAACGTTCAGAGAGCCTGTTAGAAGTTGCTGGCTCTGTTCAAGTATTAGATGAGAATTTACTACAAGACTTCCAGCTAGATGAGATGGACTCAGTGGTTGACTTTATTCCAAATGCAACTTTTAGCGCTGCGCCTAGCGGTACGCCAGTACTTGCTATTAGAGGCATAGGCACTCGGGCTGGTGGCGCCATGTTGGAGCAAGATGTTGGTTTATTTATTGATGGTGTTTGGGCTGGGCGGAATAATCAGATGCAAGCCGGTTTAATGGATGTTGGCATGATTGATATCGTCAAAGGTACTCAGGCCACGCTATACGGGCGAAATGCCTTAGTTGGCGCTATCAGTGTCACGACAAAAAAACCCGGCGACAGATTTGGCGGCTACTTCCAAATTAGCAATGAATTTGAGTATGGCTCAAAAGCTGTAGAAGGGGCTATAGATATTCCTGTTAATGACAAGTTGGCTTTTCGTGTAGCAGGCATGTATGAGGAAGTAGGCGGTTGGATTCATAATGATGGCGTCGGACGTGATGAACCTGAAAGTGAGAATAGCTCGGTAAGAATTACTGGGGTTTATTATACCGATAACGATTGGACTATTACTGGCAAGTTGCAGACTTCAAATCAAGAGCAAGTAGGTAATAGTTTTGTGCGTTTGCTTGAGGGGCAATTTACAGAGTTTGACGGCACAGATCGCTTCACACCGGCCGCAGAGCCACCGACAGCCTTACGGGGTTTTTCAGAAACGGCTTTTGGTGTTGATATAATCGCACCTATTTTAACTAATGCTGATATTGGCTCTGAACGTGACTTTGTTGATACATCGTTAAAATTAGATATTCCGGTTGGTGATTATGAAATTACCGCCATTACGGGCTTTAATCAGATGGATTATACCGCCGCTTTTGACCCGTCGATTTTAGGCGGGCCTCGGGTAGTGGCTTGGTATGACGAAGAATATGAGCAATTCACGCAAGAGATTCGTTTGACCTCACCTGCAGAAGATGACTTCAATTACATTGTTGGAGTCTATTATGTCGACCAAACGGTAGACAGGTTAACTTTTCAGTACCTTAATAACGATCAACGCTTTTGGTACGGCGAGCAAGACATGAGTGCATGGTCGGTATTTGCTAGTAGTACGTACTCTATTAATGAAACATTGCGGTTAATAACAGGCGCGCGTTATACCGATGAAGGAAAAGATGCAGATATTATTGTGCATGGCAACCGAGAAGATGACGGTGTCTATGCAAATGCAACAGATAGTATTGATGAAAGCACGCTAGACGGCTCGATCACACTCGAGTTTGATGGTAGCGACAGCCTATTAATATTTGGTGGTATTGCAACCGGCTCAAAAAGACCAGGCTTGGCCAGTGGTAATCCAGTAAATAATACCGACTTTGTTGGCGCAAATTCATTATTTATACCCACCGAAGAAATTCTGACATTTGAAGTTGGTTTTAAATATGAAATGGCTAACGGTTATATTAATGCCACTGTTTTTGATATGGACATTTCAGACTTTCAAAACGCAAGTTTTAATAACGGTAACCTAGTTATTAGTTCGTTTGATGTCGACAGTCGAGGCATTGAGTTAGATACCTATCATTACTTAACGGATGAAATCACGTTAAAGACGGGGTTTGGAGTTATGGATGTTGAAGATGTAAGCAATAATGCCGAAGTATCAGGAGCACCAAAGTTTTCTGCTAATGTCACTCTTACTTATGAGTCAGACGCCTTAATTAGTAACTTCATATCGCGAGCCAGTGTCAATATTAGTCACAAATCATCTCATTGGTTAAATGCAACGGTTGGCGAAAGTAATCAATACAATGAAATCGATGCGGTTACGCTGCTAAATGCCAACATGTCACTAAGCCACTTAGATTCAGGCATTAAAGTTTCATTATTTGTTAAGAATTTAACGGATGAAGAATACGCTGACTTTTCTTATAACGCGCCTGGTGCTAATAACGACTATATTTTTGGCGTCGCAAAAGGCCGCACCATTGGTTTAGAAGCAAAGTATAGTTTTTAACTTGCTTGTTGAGGGTTCACTGGCGGTTTAACAGTGAGCCCTTTTTACTTGTTCGAATGTCCAGCATTTAGGATTGGAGTCTAATATGTATCACCGACAAGGCTTAGCTAGCCCTTTTTTGACAGTGTTTGTTGTCGCTATTGTATGTCTGGTTATAACACCTTCTAGAGCAGCTGACACGCGCCAAAAAATGCCTGTTGAACGGCCTAATATTTTATTTATTGTTGCTGATGATATGGCGTACACAGATATTGGCGCGTTTGGGGGGGGAGATATCCAAACACCCACCTTAGATACGCTGGCAGATGAGGGCATTAGGTTCTCACGATTTTATGCGGGTGCACAATGTTCGACAACGCGCGCTATGTTGATGACGGGCGTTGACAATCATAGAGCCGGCTTAGGAACAACTGTGGGGGCTTATTCTCAACCTGCAGCAAATCAGCTTGGTAAACCTGGCTATGAAGGCGAACTGCGTAGTGATGTCATTACTTTATCAACAATTTTGCAAAATGCGGGTTATTACAATGTCATGGTGGGAAAATGGCATTTAGGCGCTAGTAAAGACAATAAACCCAGTAGCCGAGGGTTTGATCAAACATTTGCCATGCAGCAAAATAGTGATCATTTCGATGATCAATTAGGCTCTTTTGGTTTTGGTCACCGAGATTATTGGCGTAACGGTGAAATTGTAGAAAAGCTGCCAAAAGGTTTTTTTTCAAGCCGTAACTTCACAACAGAGTTTATCAAATACTTAGATCAGCGCGACAAAGCTAAACCATTTTTTGGTTACTTAGCTTATACCGCTCCGCATTATCCGCTGCAAGCACCTGAGGATATCATTGATAAATATCAAGGGCACTACGATGCTGGCTATGACGATTTGCGTAGTAAACGCATCAAAGGCTTACAAGCGTCGGGTTTAATAAACAAAGAGGCCAAGCATAGCCTATTTCGAAGTGATGTACGGGCGTGGAACACCTTGTCAGACAAAGAGAAGCAACGTTCTGCTAGGTCAATGGAAATATATGCGGCCATGGTTGATGACATGGATCAGAATATTAGTAGGGTATTGGCATACCTAAAGTCTAAAAACCTTTATCACAATACCCTGATTATTTTTTTGAGTGATAATGGTGCGGAAGCGGCATCAGCACAACGAGGACATGCACCAGCATTACTGCCGAAAGCGAGAAACCTAGATAACAGCCTTGAAAATATGGGCCGACGAGGCTCGGTTGTTCTGTATTCGCACACTTGGGCTGCGGCTGGAAATGGCATATTTCGAGAGTATAAGTTTTCCGGTGCTGAGGGTGGTGTTCGCGTTCCGGCAGTGATTAGTTGGCCCGCTGGTGGTTTAGCTCCTCGCATAAATCATGGCGTGACGAGTGTACTTGACATTATGCCAACAGTACTCGAATTAGCCAGAGTTGAACACCCAACTCAAACGCATGCCAATGCGGTTTATCAAGCACCGATAGGCAAGTCACTGGTGCATGTTCTTATGAATGACACGGACAGTATCAGAAGTGAAAGCGAGTACCTCGGCTTTGAGTTTTGGGGCGGACGCGGTGTTGTCGCAGGTGATTGGAAGCTCACGGGCTTGTATGACCAAGACACAGAAACAATGCAAGCGTGGCAATTATTTAACCTTGCTACGGATCCGGGTGAGCAAAGAGATCTTGCTAAAGAACAACCAGTCGTTATGAAGCAAATGCTGAGTTATTGGCAAGATTATGTCACAAACAATGGGGTCATTTTAGCTGAGCCTAATGTACCAGCATTGCGTAAACCCCAAAAAACATTTTTAGAGAGTACGGTAAAATGATCCCTATCAGATTGATATTAGCTATGTTACTTGTTTTCATTTCATCCGCTTGTGCAAAGCATAATGATACTGATTCAACGACTACTCAACCCAATATACTATTAATCGTAGCAGACGATCTTGGCTACTCGGACTTAGGTAGCTTTGGTGGTGAAATTGATACCCCAAATTTAGACAAACTCGCCACTTCAGGGCTGCAGCTAACTAATTTTTATGCTGCACCAACCTGCTCACCAAGCCGGGCTATGCTGCTGTCTGGTATGGACAATCACTTAGTTGGGCTAGGTACACAAAAATATTATTGGTCAGAGGAGCAGAAGGGCCGCCCAGGCTATGAAGGTTTTTTAAATGAGCGCTTTGTCACGCTTGCAACTCGACTAAAAGATGCTGGTTATCGTACCTATATGGCGGGAAAGTGGCACTTAGGTTATGACGAAACGACCTATCCATCTGCGCGTGGCTTTGAAGAAAGTTTTGCTCTTTTAGAAGGGGGTGCTAGCCACTTTGATCAGCGCGGCGTGATCCCTAATGCTAGCAAAGCGAACTATAGAAAAAATGGCAAAGCAGTGGCGCTACCTAAAGACTTTTTTTCGTCAGCATTTTACACCGACAGATTAATTGAAAATATTGAAAGCAACCGAAAAGATGGTCAACCTTTCTTTGCTTATGCGGCTTATACAGCGCCTCATTGGCCACTGCAAGCACCTGAAGAGAATATTGCCAAGTATAAAGGAAAATATGATGCAGGTTATGAAGCAATCATTGCTGCACGATTGCAGCGTATGAAAGAGCTCGATTTAATCGCCAACGTGGTCGAAGCAAACCCAGGTGCTGAAGTGTACCCTACTTGGGATGAACTTACAGCAACACAAAAAAAACACGAAGCGCGGCTAATGGAAATATATGCCGGTATGGTAGATGCTTTAGATTTACATATCGGTCGATTGATCAATTATCTTGAAGAAACAGGACAACTAGAAAACACCATAATCGTTTTTATGTCAGATAATGGCGCAGAAGGAGCCAACCCATTAGATATTGAAGCAGGTAAAAATGAGCCTAATGCAACATGGATCCCGAACAACTTTGATAATAGTGACGACAACTTGGGCAAAGCTGGCTCGTTTGTTTCCACAGGTCCTGGATGGGCACGCGTGAGCAGTACCCCTTCGCGTTTATATAAAGGGTTTACCACGGAAGGGGGCATTAAAGTACCGGCATTTATTTATTACCCTCAAATGGCCCGTTCAAAACAAAAATCTAGTGAGTTTGTTTCTGTGATGGATGTCGCGCCGACCCTAATGGAGCTAGCAGGTCTCGATCCGAAATCGACGCGTTATCAGGAGCGAACTGTGTTGCCGATGACAGGAACCAGTTTGTTGGGGTATCTACAAGAGCAACAAACTAGTGTGCATGGCGAAAACTTTAGCGCTGCGTGGGAATTATTTGGTCGTCGTGCCGTACGCTTGGGAGACTGGAAGATGGTTTGGCTTAATGAACCCTGGGGTAATGGCCGCTGGCAGTTGTATAACTTGGCACAAGATCCAGCAGAAAAGAATGACCTCTACCATTTGTACCCAAAAATAGTACACAAATTAAAGCAAGCTTGGCATGACTATGTAAAGCGCAATGACATGGTGGTTGTGGATAAAGTCGACATTCTCTACAGCAATGGTACGTCTCACTATAAGGGGGCGCAGGTAAGTAAATAGTTCGGTCATTTTTAAAGTATTCCAATAAGAAATTGGCAGTTATGCAATCTAAAAAACATCGGAGTTTAAATTATATGTCAGCTTTAAGTTTATCAGAAATTAGAGAACGGCCAGCTTTCAAAGAGCTAGTACAGAAAAGGCGCAAAATGCGAGTAACGATGATTAGCATGATGATGCTGGTTTTTATAGGCTATTTGTTTGCTTGGGCATTTTTACCTGAATTTGTAAATCTGCGTCTCCCCGCAGACAGCTCGGTAACAATTGGTATTTGGATTACCGTGGTTGTGGTACTCGTTGCTATTCTGTTATCTGCCTACTATGCAATGATTGCCGGTAAACAACTAGACCTGCTTAATGAAAAACTAATCAAGGATATTCATCATGATGCTAAAAAATAAGCGTAGGAATGTGAGTCTACTTTTTCTGACGGCAATTAGCTTGTTCTTAACTCAACCTATGGCTTGGGCTGCTGGGTCTATTTCTGGCGATGTAGCAAAGCAGGCATTAAATATTCCAGCAATAGTCATTTTTATATTGTTTGTGTTAGTGACCCTAGTGATTACCTATTGGGCAGCTAGAAAAACAAGTACTACTAAAGAGTTTTATACCGCAGGAGGGGGGATCCCAGCGTGGCAAAATGGCGTTGCAATTTCAGGTGACTTTTTGTCTGCTGCGACCTTATTAGGTATTACCAGTAGCATTTATGTTATGGGGGTTGATGGTTTAGCGATTATCGCAGGCACGTTAGGCGCATGGCCAGTGGTACTATTTTTAATAGCAGAGCGACTTCGCAACTTAGGGCGGTTTACTTTTATTGATGTGGTATCATTTCGATTATCAGCGTCGAAAATAAGACCTTTAGCGGCGGTGTCGTCACTTTTTGTCTTGGTTTTTTATCTGATCGCCCAGCTAGTAGGCGCTGGCAAACTAGTGCAGTTACTATTTGGTTTAGATTATTTAGTCGCTATTATTTCAGTTAGCTTATTAATGGTAGTTTATGTTGCGTTTGGCGGCATGCTAGCCGCTACATGGGTGCAATTTATTAAATCAGTGCTACTTGTCGCTGGTGGCACAATATTAGCTTTGCTGCTACTTATTCAATTCGATTTTGATTTTGGGAAAATTTTTACCAGTGCAGTTGAAACTCACCCAAAAGGCGGCGCTATTGTTGAAGTGGGTGGCTGGTTAAAAGACCCATTATCGGTTATTTCGTTAGGGATGACCTTATTATTTGGCTTTATTGGCTTGCCACACATCTTAATGAGACTGTTTACTGTTAAAGATGCTGCTGCGTCTAGAAAGTCAGCTTTTTATGCAATTTCTATTATCGGTTATTTTCAACTACTGATTATTTTAATTGGTTTTGGTGCATTATCGTTAATTATGTTTAATGGCAATTACCATGATGCAGCCGGCGACATGATTGGTGGCAATAATATGGCGGTATTACATGTCTCGCACCTGTTAGGTGGCGATATTTTGCTTGGCTTTATTGCCGCAGTGACTTTCGCGACAATTCTAGCTGTGGTGTCTGGATTGACAATATCGGCTGCCGCAACCATAGCTCATGATTTATATGCAGGCACCTTTGCAAAAGGAAAAGTTACTGAAAAGAAAGAAATGATCGTGTCGAAAATTGCAGTTGTTGGTACAGGTGTCTTAGCAATTATTATGGGCGTTGTCTTTGAACACCAGAACGTGGTGTTTGTTTCTAATTTAGCTATGGCTATTGCAGCTAGTGCCAATGCGCCAGTGTTAATCATGGCTATGTTTTGGGGAGGGTTAACCACCCGAGGTGCTATCGCAGGTATTGTCTTAGGCTTAGCTAGCTCGTTATTACTGATAGTGCTTGGCCCTCAAGTTATGGTGGAAGTCTTGGGGATGGAGCAAGCTATTTTTCCATATGCTTACCCTACCGTGGTATCAGTCCCTTTGGCTTTTTTATCGATTTGGTATTTTTCTATCAGTGATAAAAGCGAGTCGGCTGCTGCAGAAAGGCTAACTTACCAAGATCAATTTGTCTTGTCAGAAACCGGTATCGGTGTTCAAGATGCTGTAGAACATTAAAAGTGGCAAGTGCTCAATAAGCTTATACTGGCTAAATAAAGCAACGACTTAGCGAGAGGGGGAATTTTAAGCAAAAGTATCTAAGCCGCTTTGTGGTCATTTTACATTGCAACAAAGCGCTGTTTTTTTTTGGTGATTTTCGTACCAATTTTATTATTAAAAGTGAGTTAAAAATTATGTCCTTAATTAATGAAACCCATAATGTCGCCCTGTCTAGTTGGGTAGAGTCTGCTAACCAAGATGGTTGTGATTTTAGCATTCAAAACCTACCGCTAGCCATTTTTAGAAGAAAAAGTAGTAATGAAGCATTTCGAGGAGGGGTAGCTATTGGCGATCAAGTCGTTGATTTGAAATCTTTAAGCGATAGTGGTGTGCTATCAGGGTTAGCTCAACAAGGAGCACTCGCTTGTAGTCAGCCGAGCTTAAATAAATTTATGAGCATGGGAAAAGAGGCTTGGTCGGCGCTTAGGTTGTCTCTTTCAAGGGCATTAAGGACAGGATCAGATGTTCAGCAACAAATAAGCACCTGTTTGGTTAGTCAATCCGAAGTGGAATATAGTATGCCTTGTCATATTGGTGACTATACGGATTTTTACACTTCAATACATCACGCCACCAGTGTTGGTAAGTTATTTAGGCCTGACAACCCACTACTGCCCAACTATAAGTGGGTACCAATTGGCTATCATGGCCGTTCATCTTCTATTGGTATTTCGGGACAACAATTTCACCGACCGGTAGGCCAGTTAAAAGCGCCGGAAGCTGACACGCCTATTTTAGCGCCATGTAAGCGTTTAGATCATGAATTGGAATTGGGCATCTTTATAGGTGCAGGTAACAACCTAGGCGAAGCAATCCCTATCACTGAAGCAGAAAATCATGTGTTTGGTATGTGTTTGTTTAATGATTGGTCAGCCCGTGATATTCAAGCGTGGGAATATCAGCCACTTGGCCCATTCTTGTCAAAGAGTTTTGCATCCACTATTTCACCTTGGATCGTAAGTATGGAAGCACTAGCACCGTATCGTGCCAGCTTTACTCGTTCGAGTGAGGATCCGCAGCCGCTACCATACTTAAGCTCTGAACAAAATAGCCAGCACGGAGCTATTGATATTGAATTGGAAGTATTGATACAAACAGAAAAAATGCGTGCTAGTGGTCAGCCGCCAGAGAAAATAGCCAATTCCAACTTCATTCATTCTTATTGGACCATTGCCCAAATGGTTACTCATCATAGCGTTAATGGCTGTAATTTACGCCCTGGTGATTTATTTGGTAGTGGAACGCAATCGGGACCTGAGCCAGAGGAAGCGGGGTCGCTATTAGAGCTATCAGCGGGTGGTAAAGAGGCATTAACGTTAAGCAACGGTGAAAGTCGTACTTTTCTTGAAGATGGCGACACGATAGTGATACGCGGAGGCTGTCGTCGAAAAGGCGCTGCTTATATTGGTTTTGGTGAAGTCACTAGCACTGTGCTGCCAGCAAATAGCTAAAGCTTAACAGCATTGTGACTTATCGCTATTATTTAAATTGAGAGGATAGTTTAGATGAAAATAGAGCAAATTCATCATGTAGCTTATCGCTGCAAAGACGCGAAAGAAACCGTTCAATGGTATGTTAAAAACTTAAAGATGGACTTTGTATTGGCAATTGCTGAAAACGAAGTCCCCTCAACTAAAGAGCCCGATCCTTACATGCATGTATTTTTGGATGCGGGTAACGAGAATGTTTTAGCTTTTTTTGAGCTTCCTACCCAGCCCGAAATGGGGCGAGACCCTAATACACCTGAGTGGGTGCAACATATTGCTTTTAAAGTTAAAGATTTAGAAACTCTGCTTGAATACAAAGCTCACTTAGAGAATAACGGTATTGATGTGCTAGGGGGTACCGACCACTCTGTATTTAAGTCCATTTATTTTTTTGACCCCAATGGCCATCGTATAGAGCTTGCCGCTCCCAGTATTGATGAGGCAGAAAAGCTTGCGAAATTAGATAAAGTTAAGTGGGATATGCTCGAAGAGTGGTCGAAAACTAAACGAGCACCTAAGCATGCTGCTTGGTTGCACGAGCATTAAATCTATAGTGTAAAGTTAGACGCAATACAGGCTCTTAGTGAGGCCCTTAATTGTGTAAAAAACACAGAGCTCGCACAAAATTAGCGAGCTAATTTACAGCTTATAGCGCAACAACTATCCATAGCAGGAAGGAAGATGATCACGCTTTATTCTTACTTTAGAAGCTCAGCGGCATATCGTGTTCGTATCGCTCTCAATTTTAAACAGATAGCGTACAACATCGTTGCCATTAACCTCGTCAAAAATGAGCAAAACTCAGCTGAATACCGTGCGATAAATTCACAAGGCTTATTGCCATCTTTACGTTTGGAGGGCGGGGCCGTTGTTACACAATCAGCGGCAATTCTTGAGTGGCTAGAAGAAAGCTACCCAGAACACGCGCTCTACCCAGAAGGTGCAATTGCGAAAGCCCACATCCGAAGTTTGTGTAATATTATCGCCTGTGATATTCACCCACTGAACAATTTACGCGTATTGAGGCATCTCAGCTCAGATATAGGTGTTAGCGACGACGAAAAGTTAGCTTGGTATCATCATTGGATTGATAAGGGGTTTACTAGTATTGAAAATCATCTCGGTAGCTCACCTTTTGCAGCTGGTACAGAGGTAACTATGGCTGATATCTACCTGATACCACAGGTCTATAATGCACTGCGTTTTAGTCAGGATATGACAAAGTATCCAAAAATAATGCGTGTTTTTAAAGCCTGTAATGAATTGAATGCTTTCAAAGCTGCCGCACCCGAGTCACAAACCGATGCACTATAAGTATGTAACTCACTTGGGTTTGAAAAGTTAGGTTAGGTAGTGTTGTAAGCGCTTAGGTGTTTATGCCGTGTAATAAGTCAGTGTTATTGAAGTTACAGTACAGGCTTTAATTTTACTATTTTTTCAACCTACTAGGCTCAAGGTATTAAAATTTGGCAGAAATAATGTCGTCTGTAGGTGTTGTTATTACAATTGTAGCTTACAAACAGAGGCTATTTTTTATATGAGTCGATAAAAAATCGATCTTTAAGGTTTAATAGTAATTATGAAATATATGCTGTTATTTAGTGTCGCTTTTTCTTGTATGTGCTCGGTATTTTCTATTCACGCTAATGAAAAGCTACAATATGCATTTCAAAAAGACGCGGCTAAATCAAATCAACAGTGCATTGCTTGTCATCAACAATCACAGCATGACTGGCAAGAGTCTGACCATGCTAAAGCAATGGCTGTGGCAGATAATAGTTCAGTTTTAGGTGACTTCAGTAATATTGAAGTTGAACATTACGGCCAAAAAGCCGTTTTTTTTATTAAAGAAGACCTTTACCATGTCACCATTTCATATAACGACATAACGCATACTTACCCGATAAAATATACTTTTGGGCACTTTCCTTTACAGCAATACCTCATAGAAACTGAGCTAGGAAAATTGCAAGTAGTGCCTTTTGCTTGGGATAGTCGAGCAAAGAGTGATGGTGGGCAGCGCTGGTACCATAATTATAGTGAAGAGAAAGTTAGCCCCACAGATCGATTGCATTGGCGTCAACCATTACAAAACTGGAATGGAATGTGTGCTGATTGTCATTCTGATGGTTTGGTAAGAAAATATAACCCAGCACAAAATAGCTTTAGTAGTCAATTTGATAACATAAATGTTGGCTGCTTATCTTGTCATGGAGATATGGCGGCGCACTCGAATACGAATGCCAATAAAGCGAAGCTAGACGATATTATTGCGCGTCAAAACCCTACAGGGAAATGGTTAAGAAGCTTAGGGGAAAAAACGGCACATTGGCAGGGGGAAAAGCGTGATAACACGGTTATGGATGGATGTTTCGCATGCCACTCACTTCGTACTCCTTTAACGGATGGCATCATGGCAAAAACAGCTTTTTTAGATCAATTTACACCACAATTGTTGTTAACACCTAATTACCATGTAGATGGTCAAATTAAAGAAGAAGTCTTTGTTTATGGTTCTTTTTTACAAAGTAAGATGTATGCTGCTGGGGTAAATTGTTTAGACTGCCATGACAAACACACCACAAAACTCAAGTTTGAAGGTAACGGCACCTGCCTTCAGTGCCATAGTAATGAAGTTTATGCAGAAAAATCTCACCATCAGCATAAAGAAAACAGTGCAGGAGCTCAATGTGTTAATTGTCATATGCCGACTAATCGGTATATGGGGGTCGATGATCGGCGAGATCATAGTTTCAAAATACCTCGCCCTGACTTATCGCAGCAATATAACACCCCCAATGCATGTGTTAGTTGCCATAGTGACAAGTCAAACCAATGGGCCGTTGAACGCTTATCTGCATGGCATGGCAAACCTCAAGACTTATTAGTAAGCAAGCAACGATTAATAAAGTTACTTAATGGACAAGCGCTGTCGTTAGAAGAGCACTTATCGATCATCTCTGATGAAAAACTTGATGTCATTAGCCGAGCTACAGCGATACAACTGCTTGCGTATACCACCAATTCACTTAAAATCACTCAACTATCAAAGTTCTTAACGCATACCGAACCTTTAATTAGGTTGAGTGCGGTAATGGTCGCAACCTTACTGCCGACCGCTGAAAAAGCAAAGCATGTAAGCCCGTTATTGCAAGATAAATATAGAGCAATACGCGTTGCTAGTGCCCGTAGTTTGGTAACCAGCGATTTATCTTCTGAGTACCAAACATTATTTGCTCAAGCCTTTAAAGAATTAATTCAAGCCAATCATATTAATAGCTGGCGCGGCGAAGGACAGATAAATCAAGGTGTGCTAGCTATTGAAATGAATAACATAGCCCAGGCAGAAAAATCCTTTAAAAAAGCCATTCAAATAGAACCTTATTTTGAGGCAGGTTATATAAATTTAGCTGATATTTATAGAGCGCAACAAAAGCCTTATTTAGTGGCTTCCGTATTAGCAAGTGGTATTAAAAATAACCCATCATCAGCTGTTTTACATTATGCTTATGGGTTGCACTTTGTTCGGCAAAAAAAACTTGATAAAGCTGTTAGTTACTTTGAAAAAGCCATGATAAAAATGCCAAATAACTCACAATATGCATATACCTATATACTGACATTAGATAGCTTAGGGCAAAGTGAAAAAGCATTAGAGCAATTAAAAATATTATTGATGAATTATCGAGATAAAGCTCAGCTAAAAGAATTAGGTTTGTATTTGTCGCAGAAATTGCGTTTACGATCGGAATACGATTGGTTTATGGAGCAATAACTTAACCCAAACACTAGCTTAAGGCCTTTAGGCGCTGCATTTTTATTTATTGTTGATGATTAACAGGGAATATTGATTAAGGTCAACTAAAACACAGTAGGCTAATATTTAACGTGGTAAATTCTTTAGTATGATATGAGTCTTGTTTTAAAACTAAGTTGTTACTATGAAAGTTGATCTAAATAGCCGCTATGGCTTAAACCCTGCTCACAGTGAAGTTGTTGCCGCTAGTAAACTGATTGCGCCTTGCGATGTATTAGACATGGGCTGTTCTACTGGTCGAAATGCGGTGTACCTTGGTCAATTAGGTTTTAACGTTACTGCGATAGACAATAACCCGAATGCCATTGATATGTTAGCCAATATTGCGCAACAAGAGCAAATGCCGAATATCAAGGCGCAGCTTTATGATATTAATTCTGCCAAGCTTGCCAAAGATTATGATTTTATTTCTTGTACCGTTACTTTGATGTTTATTGAGCCAACTCGGCTTGATGCCATAATAGCTGATATGCAAAACAATACCCGTAGCGGTGGTTATAACCTTATAGTTTGTGCCATGGATACCGAACGACACCCATGCCCAGTGCCTTTCCCGCTAACGTTAAGCGCAGGGCAGCTATCTCAAGCCTATCAGGGGTGGCAGCTTATTAAATACAATGAAGATGTCGGTACTATGCACAACGGTGCCAAGTTGCAATTTGCAACTATGTTGGCAAAAAAGCTGAGTTAATATAAACATAAATAAAGATAAACCAAGGTAAACAAAGCCTAAAGACGACTTTTGTCTGCTATGTTAAAGCGTTCAATGCGTAGTGTGGTTCGCGAGTGATTTATTTAGCTTTTTGTTATTAAACGGCACAAAATGGTGCCGTTATTAATTTTTCTGCTCAGAACTTTTACTCTTGATAATTCAAGCGGATAGATACTTGCATATAACCTCACTTTCTAAGCTTTATTTTAGTGTTATTGATACCCACCATTTTTTTTATTTCTCACCCGTGCAATAACCTTATTATTGCAAATAAGCTACTCGACTAAATTGAAATGCAGCGCCGTAGCCGATTAATCATTTAGAAAATAGCAAGAAAGGCCGCTATTACAGCACTAAATTTACTGTGATAAATTTATGTCAACTTATTTTACACATTTACTTAACTAAGAGTGTTTAAAAATTAATCTAGCAATTAACTTGCTGGTTTAACACATATAAATTTTATTGGATTAAATTATGCATCCCGTCTTGAATTACAACAAATACTGTAGCTGGTTAAAACGTTTATTAACCACAAAACAGTCAAGGAGAGTTGCCAATGAAGACAATAACCTCAGGTTTATTTTTATTTATAATATTCATACTTGTTAACACCCTACCAATTAATGATGCCAATGCAGGAGATCAACCTTTTCTTGGTGAAATTAGTTATTTCGCCGGTAATTTTCCACCCCGTGGATGGGCATTTTGCGATGGTCAATTGCTAGCGATAAGTCAGCATGATGCTTTATTTTCTCTACTAGGCACAATGTATGGCGGTGATGGCAGAACCACATTTGCGCTGCCTGATATGCGTGGTCGAGTCGCTATTCATCAGGGTAACGGCCCAGGATTATCAAATCGTTTGCAAGGCGCTAAGTTCGGCACAGAAAGAGAAACGGTCACGGTTAATAACTTACCTGCACATAATCATGCGTTGATGGTTAGCAGTGACTCGCCATCGAGTAGTGTTGCCACAAACCGAGCGCTTGCCTCGACCATGGTTTATGCCACAGAAGCACCCAACAGTACATTAGATAATTCTTCAATGGCAGCAACGGGCGGAGGTCAAAGTATCAATAATAAACAACCCGCCGCTACAGCGCGCTGTATTATTTCACTCGTTGGCATCTATCCATCTCGAAACTAAAGGGGAGCATCATAATGAAAAGTAAACATTTAATAGCAGGTTTGTTGTTTTTATTACCGAGCCTTTTTATTGCAAATCATGCGATAGCAGATGCACCTTTTATTGGCGAGATGCGTTATTTTGCCGGTAATTTTGCCCCCCGAGGTTGGGCTTTTTGTGATGGTCAATTGCTACCGATAAGTCAGAATACCGCTTTATTCTCACTACTTGGCACTATGTATGGCGGTGATGGTCGAACAACGTTTGCCCTACCAGATATGCGTGGTCGGGCATTAATACACTCAGGTAATGGCCCAGGCCTTACGCCTGTAACACAAGGCTCAAAAAGTGGCTCTGAGACGGTAACCATGACAGTCGCACAGATGCCCAGTCATAACCATGCCTTATTAGCCAATGGTACCGCGGCGGATACAGCAACACCAAATGGCAACGCCATCGCAGCGGAAAAAATCTATAAAGCAGGTCAACCGGCAGATAAAACGTTACATACTGAATCAATAGCTAATAGTGGTGCTGCGCAAGCGATTGATACCGTACAACCTTATATTGCTTTGAACTGCATTATTGCGCTTCAAGGTATATTCCCGTCAAGAAATTAGGAGATATAACGATGAAAAAACCATACCTACTCTTGATCGTTACAGTATTTATGACCGGCTTTAGTTCTACAGCGGTATTTGCAAACGAGCCATTTATTGGAGAAGTGCGCTTTGTCGGTTTTAATTTTGCCCCCCGAGGTTGGGCAAAGTGTGATGGCCAAATATTGCCGATCAACTCAAATCAAGCGTTGTTTTCTATCTTAGGAACTACTTATGGCGGAGATGGACGAACCACTTTTGCTTTGCCCGATATGCGGGGTAGAACCCCAATTCATCGCGGGAGCGGGCCAGGATTATCGAGCTATAACTTAGGGCAAAAAGGTGGGGCTGAAAGTATTACTTTAACGCCGGCACAAATTCCCAGTCATCATCATGCTCTTAAAGGCGTGAGCGCTTCGGCTCGAACAAATAGCCCAACGGCTAATGTTTTGGCAAGACCAAGAAGCAACTTAAAAATATATGATGACTCTGTGCCTAACATTGCTTTGCACAATGATTCAGTAGGTCATACAGGTAACGCGAGCACAATAAACAACATGCAACCTTCAATGACCTTAAATTGTATTATTGCGCTTCAAGGACTATTCCCTTCTAGAAATTAATTAAGGACTTTATTATGTTTAAAAATATAGCTATAGCTATTATTGTAATGTTTGCCATCAGCAGCAGCCCGTTTTCTAAAGCGGCTATTATATCTAGTTTCGATGTTGATACGGAATTAACCATATTATCTGATTTTGCGACAAGTGAGTTTGATGCGTATTTTGATGGAGAATTTTTAGATATAGCAGGCTTAGCAACGGGAGGGGTCTCGGGGTCAGGTGACTTTAGTTCGACCTTAGCAGCGTTAGAAGCTGTAGTGTTAAGTGCATATGCTGAGGGTGCAGTAACAGGCTCTCCCGGCAGTGTTGATGGCTTTTATCTATCGTCTGGCGAATTATTTATTGAAAATACCGGTGCGAGTATTTTAACTGGCGAAGTAAGCTTTGACATTGCAATGTTTGCCAGTATTTTTACTGATACGGTTGATGAAATGGCGCTTGCTTTTAGTGGTTTATTTATTAGCTACGAAATCTATGACGGTGTCGGAAATTTGGTTACTGAAGACATATTATTTGATGACTTTATCGAGTTTGATAGTAGCCTAGACGGTACAGGAGGCTTTAATAACAGTGTCTCTAGTTTGTTGACCAATAACGTAAGACTTGCAGCTGATGAAAGCATTTTATATTACTTTGAATTAGATGCCTTCGGCTTTGCCGATACGCTAAGGGCGCCAACAACGAGTGTGCCTGAGCCGTCAACACTTGTTATATTTGCTTTAGGGTTGGTTGCACTTACTTTGCGTCGAATAAAAAGGTAATTAGACTTTATTGTTATTTCTGTTAATAAAAACATCAATCATTCGATTGATGTTTTTGTTGTCACATACGCCTAGCTTAGATCTTTTGCTGATTATGCAAATAAGGCTTGAGTAAGGATTTTACCTTAGCAAGCGTATAGCTTTACTACTTGCTAGTAAAACTACCGAAAATATCCGTTTAAGTGCAATTTAATGCTTAAAGGTTGTTGGCTGCGCGAGAATGACAGTATTTAGTTTTTTATGGCTTTTACCTTGTCATTGTCAAAATGAACACTTTGCTACTTTGTGATTTTTCGCACAAGCACCTGAAATATCAGCTTAGGTTTGATCGGTATCAACTAGCCGGCATTCTTCTCAACGTTTACATATTCTATCATTGCCATTGTTCCCTATAGCGCGTAATTTAGCCGCAATTACTTCGATATCTAACATCATTGCTGATATACAAATGCGAATAGGAAATTATGACTACTCTCAATTTAAATGCCTCGGTGGCGATCGCTGCTGATAACACAGACCAAGCAAAGACGTCACTATTTTATCAAGAGCAAGATAATGAGGTGGCATTATTTGAATATGCTTACAACCAACAATTACCGGTGTTAATTAAAGGCCCAACCGGTTGTGGTAAAACCCGTTTTGTTGCCCACATGGCGGAAAAACTCAATAAACCATTATATACGGTTGCCTGCCATGATGACTTAACCGCCGCTGACTTAGTTGGCCGCCACCTCGTTGGACCGCAAGGGACGTACTGGCAAGATGGACCCTTAACGCGGGCGGTGCGTGAAGGCGGCATTTGCTATTTAGATGAAGTGGTAGAAGCACGCAAAGATACCACAGTTGTGCTACACCCGTTAGCAGATGATCGCCGTATTTTGCCATTAGAGCGCACCGGTGAACTTATTGAAGCCGCACCGGGTTTTATGCTGGTGGTATCTTATAACCCCGGCTATCAAAACCTGTTTAAAGGCATGAAACCTAGTACCCGTCAGCGCTTTATTGGCTTGCGCTTTGGTTACCCAGAAAGCGAAATAGAACAAGATATTATCATTAAAGAAACGGGCGTTGAGCCAAATTTAGCCTTTAAACTTGTTGAGTTAGCACAAGCCTTACGCCGCCTTGAAGACAATGATCTCGAAGAAGTTGCCTCAACCCGTTTATTGATTTATGCCGCGAAAATGATGACTTCAGGCATGAATCCATTAGATGTTTGTCGTTGTTGTTTAGCTGAGCCACTCTCTGATGATATTCAAACGGTGAACTCAATTATGGAAGTAGTAAAAATTTACTTTGACGCCTAACGCCACCATGAAAACAGAAAATATTTTGCAAGCAGAATCAGTAACTCAGCTGTTAGAAAATAAGGCAGATAAACGCTTGCCAGGCGATTTGGCAATGTGGTTTTTTATTTTGGCCGAGTTAACAGTATTTGCGGTATTTTTTATTGGCTTTGCCGTTGCGGAAAATGCCAATATGGCCATGTTCGCGGAAGGAAAAGCACAGCTGCATAAGGTGGCAGGGCTTATCAATACCATTGCCTTGATCACCAGCAGTTACTTTGTTGCTCTATCGTTACATTCGATGCGAAAAAATAATGCTAAACAAACTCTGCGGCACTTGGGCTTAGCGTTAGTATTTGCCGGCGTTTATGTAGTGTTAAAGCTATGGGAGTATCAAGCGCTATTTGCCTTAGGTATTCATATTGAAACCAATACTTTTTTCACCTTGTATTTTTTGATCACTGCTTTTCATTTTCTACATATTATTTTAGGAATGTTGATTCTGGCGTATATGGCCATTAACGTTTATAAAGACAATTACAACGATCCGACAACCGAGAATGAGTTTTCAGGCTTTGAATCTGGCGCCTGCTATTGGCATATGGTGGATTTATTGTGGATTATTTTATTTCCGCTCATTTATATTATTTAGGGAGTCGCTAAATGTTAAAAGTATGGCAAGGTTTTGCGCTGAGTTGGGCTTGGTTACTTATTCTTACCTTAGTCTCTGTTGCGATTGGACTTTATTATCAATCAACGGCTTTTAATCGCTTTGCCTTTATTAGCATAGTAATGTTGATTATCGCCATGAAAGGGCAGCAAATTATTGATATTTTTATGGAGCTTAAACACGCACCTAGGTTATGGCGCAGCGTAATGCTAGCTTATGTAATTATTATTCCACTAATTATTACCTTTATTTATTTGTAAACCATTCATCATTTTACCGGCTGTTATCTGGCGGTCACCTGTGATAACAGCGCAGCTTTTTAGTCAGCAAACAAGGCTTGTTTTTGTTAACAGTCGCTCAATTTTAACTTAGCAAAAACAGTATTGTAGCGCGTTAGTTAGCGAGTTTTATTTCGTCGCTATACCTTTAAAAACCCTACATAAATTAAGGGTTTACTGCTGGTATTATCAACAAAATCCTTATGGTTTATCGTGCGGTCAAGGTATTTATTTGTCGCTAACAGGTTTTTTTGATTTTATTTGTTACACTTTTCTAAAAACTTGATTCTCATCAAGATCAACAGCTAGAGATTCCCTTATCATGAATTTGCTTTATTACATTATTTTAATAAGGGAAATACCATGTCAGAGCGTTTTACAAAAGGCATGGCTCGAAATATTTATTACGGTGGAAGTGTATTCTTCTTTTTAATATTTCTTGCTTTGACTTTCCACACAACCAAAGAGATGCCCAAACGGGACCATCGTCAAAATATCACTGAGTCTGTAGCACGCGGCAAGGCGCTATGGGAAGACAACAACTGTGTTGGTTGTCATTCATTAATTGGTGAAGGCGCATATTTTGCACCTGAACTTGTTAATGTTTATAACCGTCGCGGTGGTGAAGAAGGTTTTAAAGCTTTCTTCAGTGGCTGGATGAAAGCTCAACCGCTTAATATTCCAGGCCGTCGCCAAATGCCTAATTTCCATTTATCAGATCAAGAAATTGATGATCTAGCAGAGTTCCTTAAATGGGCGTCTGAAATGGATACTAACAACTGGCCACCAAACATAGAAGGATAATGGCGTGAATACTCTAAAATATCAATCACAAGCCGTTGCAAAGCCTTATTTTGTATTTGCTATGGTCTTGTTTGTCGGTCAAATATTATTTGGCCTACTCATGGGATTACAATATGTTGTCGGCGATATCGTCGGTGGTTTAATTCCATTCAACGTTGCACGCATGGTGCATACTAACTTGTTAATTGTTTGGCTATTGTTTGGCTTTATGGGGGCTGCCTATTATTTAGTACCCGAAGAAGCCGAAACCGAGCTACACAGTCCTAAACTCGCTATGGTCTTATTCTGGATCTTTGCTGGTGCTGGTGTATTAACCATTTTAGGTTACTTGTTTGTACCTTATGCCACGCTAGCGCATATCACAGGTAATGACTATTTTCCTACCATGGGGCGTGAGTTCCTAGAACAACCGACCATTATTAAAATCGGTATTGTGGTAGTGGCTTTAGGCTTCTTATACAACCTTGGTATGACCATTTTGAAAGGCCGTAAAACGGCTATCAATATGGTGATGATGACAGGTTTAATTGGTTTAGCTGTATTCTTCCTATTTGCTTTCTATAACCCAACAAACTTAGCATTAGATAAGTACTTCTGGTGGTTTGTGGTCCATTTATGGGTAGAAGGTGTTTGGGAATTAATCATGGGTGCCATTTTAGCCTTCGTATTAATCAAAATCACTGGTGTTGACCGTGAAGTAATTGAAAAGTGGTTGTATGTTATTATCGCGATGGCGCTAATCTCAGGTATCTTAGGTACTGGCCATCACTTCTATTGGTTAATGGTGCCTGAGTATTGGCAGTGGGTTGGCTCAATTTTCTCAGCCATCGAACCGCTACCTTTCTTCGCTATGGTGTTATATGCCTTTAATATGGTTAACCGTCGTCGTCGTGAGCATCCAAACAAAGCGGCAACGTTATGGGCGCTTGGCACATCAGTAATGGCATTTTTAGGCGCAGGTGTGTGGGGGTTCTTACACACATTGGCACCGGTAAACTACTTTACTCACGGCTCTCAAATTACCGCAGCACATGGTCACATGGCATTCTACGGTGCTTATGCCATGATAGTAATGACAATAATGTCATATGCTATGCCTAAGTTGCGCGGTATCGGTGAAGCGAACTGCAATAAAGCACAAGTCACAGAAATGTGGGGCTTTTGGTTAATGACAGTCGGTATGGTATTTATTACCTTATTCTTAACCGGTGCGGGTATCTTGCAAGTTTGGTTGCAACGTATCCCAGAAAGTGGTGAAGCGTTAAGCTTTATGGCGACACAAGACAAATTAGCAATATTCTACTGGTTGCGTGAAATCGCTGGTGTTGTATTTTTGATTGGTCTTATTGCCTATCTTGCAAGCTTTTTTGTTAAAAGTAAGCAAACTGCATAAGCGATAGCCTTGACCTTAAGTAATGTGTCACACGTTACTTAGCAATAATAAAGCCGTGATAGTTATATCGCGGCTTTGTTTATTAACCATTATAGTATCTGAACTTGATAACAAGCGGTGGAGTACTTCATGAGTGATTATCAATTAACACAACGAAAACAAAAGCATATCCTGCAACGGTTGGCAAAAGTGGTTAGCATTGTCAGTATCATTGCTGCCTTTATTTGTGCCGGTTATCTACTAACTCTAAATGACACTGACGATAAAGTGATGAAGGCATTTTTTGGCTCAATTTCGTTTTTTTGTTTTACCATGGGTTTAGTTCTCCATAGTATTGGTAGCGCCAACTTACCCGACTTAACTGTGCCACAAGACAAAGTGACGCATAAACCCGACCCTAAAATGTAAACTAGAAACTTTCATGCTAACGCCACTAATTTGACATACATCACAATGGCGTTACTAAATTCACGTTAGCATAGAGCTATCTAAAGCGGTTGTTCTGTTGGGAAAGGTAAAATGGAAGAGTGGGTAGGCGGTCTTTGGCACAAATACATTACGCGTAAAGCAAGCTCAAATTACGAGCATGCAGCGGTGCAGTTTGCCGATGTGAGTCATGCTATAGGTATGGTTTTTCGTGCCTTAGGCGGTGACGCGGTTAAGCGTGTTGAAGCGGCCAGTGGTCGTGACTATATTGTCCGGCGCAGCTTTTTAGAAAAAATTGCCGGTGAAAACCAACAAATCAGCTTAGCTTGGCAAGATGACGAAAGCTTACGACTGCCTGAAACCTTAGCGGTATTTCCAACTACTGAGCTCAATCATGACTTATATATATGGTTAGCCGTGTTAGCGGCTCAACATGATGGTAAGTTTCGACATTGGGCAATTGATAACCAAGCGTTAGTGGTTAAGGTATTGCAGCGTTATCCGGTATTAAAAGCTCGTTATCAGCGCTTGGCTCAAGCCTTTATTGCTAGCCGTGGCGATCACAGCAAAAGACCAAAAGCTGAGCAATTAATGGAGCAAGCCATCAGGCAAGCGATATTACAGCCGGGGTCAGTTACAGAGTTTCCAACGGTTAATTACGCGCCGCAAGCCGTATATTTGTGGCTATACCCGTCTGCGCAAGTTGACCCACAAGTATTACCTGAGTATATCGACGATGAAGAGGACGGCGAATCAGCAGAGTTAAGTAAAGCGAAAAAAAGTGACAGCACCCGAAAAAAAGCTGAGCGTGTTGACACAGGTGACGATAAAGAAGGCATGATGATATTTCGTCTAGAAAGCCTGTTTTCTTGGAGTGAGTTTTCAAAGCTTGACCGTGGAACCGATGACAGTGATGACGATGAAGAGGACAATCAGCGTATCGCAGAAGATCTTGATAAAATTACCTTATCAAATCAGCAAAGCGAAAAAAGTGCCCGTATTAAAATCGATATGGACTTACCTTCGGCATCTGAAGATGACTTGCCGTTAGGCGAGGGCATTAAAATTCCAGAGTGGCACTATAAAAAACAATGTCTAGAAGCGGATCGCTGCTTATTGCAACCCATGTTACCTAAAGATGCAGGTCCGAAAAAGTTACCAATAAAATTACAAAAAACGGCAAAAGCTATTCAAGCGCAATTTGAACAATTACGCAGCGTACGATATTGGCTCAAAGGTCAGCAACAGGGAGAGGAGCTCGACTTACCAGCGTGGCTTGATTTTCATGTTGAATCAAAAATATCACCCACTGAAGAACGAGGCCATTACCGCAGCTTTCGTGGTAATAATCGCGATATTTCCACTTTGTTACTGGCTGATTTATCCATGTCGACGGATGCCTACCTAGACGATAACAGCCGGGTAATTGATGTGGTGCAAGACTCTATGCTGTTATTTGCTGAGGCGTTACACAGCGTTCAAGACAGTTTTGCTATGTATGGGTTTTCTTCAGTTAGGCGCAGCAATGTCCGCTTTACGCTATTGAAAAACTTTAATGAAAAATACGACGATATTATTCGAGGCCGCGTACAATCACTTCGCCCAGGCTTTTATACTCGCATGGGGGCAGCGATTCGCCAAGCAACGAAAGTTTTGGTTGAGCAACGCAGTAGCCAGAAATTATTACTAATATTAACCGACGGTAAGCCAAATGATATCGATCATTATGAAGGGCGCTTTGGTATCGAAGACACGCATCAAGCGATAAAAGAAGCCAATAAGCTGGGTATTAAACCGTTTTGTATTACCATAGACCAAGAAGCACAAAGCTATTTACCTTACATTTTTGGTAGTAATGGGTATACGGTTATTTTAAGACCTGAGCAGTTGCCTGTGCGCTTGCCGCAGTTATATCATCAACTAACCAGTCAATAAATCGCAGCACAATAAATTTATGTGGGAGGCAATATGGCCGAAGAACAAGTCGCTTGCTTATTTTGCCAAGTAAAAAATGACAGTAAATTAGCAAACTGTAGCCATTGTGGCATGGCGCTAACTCAGCATCACCCCGAAGGCAAAGCGCGTTTAAGTTTTTTTGCTAAAGCATTCTGGGGTATAGTGATTTTTTGTGTAGTCATGATGTATCTGTTACCGCGTTAATACTAACGTCAGTTAGGCTTTTGCTAAGCTTGTGCTAGCCAGTAGTTGCGATAACAGCAACTTTGCCTCTTCACTAAACAATAAATTATTGGCGACATCGTCAATAGTTTGTGACTCTAGCGGAAACTGCTTTTGTCTTGATTGCAACTCACTAATAATGTTGGCCTCATATAAATAGCAAGCTAGCGGGCGGTTTTTGTATAAAGTAGGTAATAAAGCTGCCTTTTTCATTTTCGCTTGCAATGCTAACACCTCTAAAATTGCTGGCGGAAACTGCCAATATTTGGCGATCAAGTAAGTCAGTTTTTTTGAGTTTTTAGCCATCATGTCTTTAAATGAGGCGGCATTTGGTTGACAGTCAGGGTGTACAATGGCAAAAGCTCCCAGCATCAATTGATAAATAATTAAATCACCTAAATGGCTGATCAAGCCAATGAAATAGGCTTGTGCAGCACTACCTTGTAATGGCGATTGTTGAACGATGCTTTTCGCATTAATGCCAGTTAACAAGCTATGTTGCCATATTTTCTCACCGTATTGGCGAAAGTAAACGTTACTTTGTGGCACCATTTTGCTAATAAAACCGTTAATGACTCCTTCAACTAACCCTTTTGCACCAAGTAGCATAAAGGCCGACTTAAGCTCGGTGATGGCTTTCTGTTGTCGGTTGTAATAGCTAGAGTTAGCAAGTTCGATGACCTTTGCTGCAATGACGGGTTCTTGTTGGATAAGGTTGATTAACTCATCGGTATCAAAGTTTGCATTGTCGAGTTGTGCAATAATGGCAGTTAATGATGCGGGTAAAATAGGCAGTGCTGCTAAAATGAGTTTTGGCTGCTTGAGTAACGCTTGTATTTTTTCTGTAATGTAGTCAGTTAACTCATCGTTATTGGTTAATGCTTGACTCGGTGATGCACCCAATAAATAGTCATAAAATGCCTGCTGATATTCATCTTCAAAGCTGCGGTAGGATATAGGCTTTGGCTGTGTTTCAACCCCCTGACATTTATGCTCATCATCTAAGGTTGATACTTTTCTACTGTCTTCAAAGTAATAAAGGTTGCTAGCTGTTTTCGGCGTTTTATTGAAAAGTTTATTCAGTAGTCTTGTGAACATATTTGCCAACTTATGAGCCAATGGAATGACTAAAAACGGGCTAGAAAATAACACGTTATTGCTATCAGTCTCTAGCGTACTAGGGTTGTTATGCTATCACTTTTATCTTCAACAGTTGTAGCATGTTTTACGTTTATTTTCTCGTTTATTTTTTCGTTTAACTAGGGGGCTCTTTGGAGATTACTTTTTACAGCGATTTTTTTGGTGCTTAGACAAGTGCTGCCTTTAGGTTCATATAAAAACGGATGTCGGCTTGGTTATTCGCTTTTTAACTAGCATCACGATTATTCAACGCTCGCGCGCGATTAAATCCATTTTAAATGGCACAAATGTTAACCATGAAAGATCAACCGACCCAAGCAAAGACATTAAGCTGTATTTAACATGGCTATTTGCCAAATTTTAGCATGAAGCAAAGTTAGCAGGGAGCAATGTCACTTGTGTAAAGGGTTATAGCTTATATTATTCGCAAAAATGTAACTTAAAGGAGTATTTCCTTGTTGCTAACGTCAGGGCGTGTAAAATACCGGCATTATTTTTTAGCACTGTAAATAAAATTTTCATTATGTTTCAATTAAAATATCAAACCCCGCAAGCTTGGGTGGATGCTGTATTAAAAGACTTCGACGCATTTTTAACGGATCATGCCGCCGCTGAGAAAAAAGCCTCAGGTATGGCGATGTCTATGATCTCACATTACCCCGATCGCAAATCATTGGTTAAAGCCATGGCTGACTTAGCGATAGAAGAGTTGATACACTTTAAACAGGTATTAAAGCTGATCAATGCCCGTGGCGGTCAACTTGGCGCCGATGAAAAAGACCCATACATTAACCAAATCCGTAAAGTGTTTCGCAACGGTAGTGACGTGTTTTTTATGGATAGGTTACTGGTGGCCGGTGTTATTGAGGCTCGTGGTCATGAACGATTTTCCTTGGTGGCAGCAGCTTTACCAGCAGGCAAAGATAAAGACTTTTATCAAAGTATTGCCAAGTCGGAAGAAAAACATAAAAATTTATTTGTTGAGCTCGCCTATGAGTATTTTCCGCCGGCTGAAGTTGACCAAAGGTTAGCTGAAATCCTTAGCATTGAAGCCGATATTTGTGCTGCTTTGCCTTTTCGAGCGGCATTACATTAGCAGCGATTGCTAAGTTAGATTAAGTTAGGAAAGTCCATGAGTAAGGTCAGTGTGGCCCGAGAAAAAGCGTGCGCTAAATATCTGGCACATTATGCAGAGCCAGAAGTGCAGGCATTAGCAAGCTTTCCAAGCACTTTATATTATCAGCACGCGGTGGTGATCCCTGCATTTCAAGAAACTGGCGACTTTATTGACCGCTTTGTTCATTCTGTACTGGCCCAACAAGCCTGCTTATTGATTGTGATCATCAATCAGCCTGATAGTGGGTTATCTTTGCAACAGCAACAAGCGCAAGTTGATTTAAGTGCTTACATCAAACAGCAAGGTGAAACACGTTGGCAACACAACAACCTTTACCTGGTAGAGTTAAACAGTGTTGAACAGCAATCAAATTCCGCCATCTTGCTGGTTGATAGATACAATGTGCCAATTCCCGTCGAACAAGGCGTCGGCTTGGCTCGAAAAATTGGCGCAGATTTAGCACTTAAGCTATATCATCAAGGGCAGATCAGCTCTTCGTGGTTGCACTCCACCGACGCTGATGCACACCTACCAGACAATTATTTGAGCGCTTATGGTCAAGCCAACCCCCTGCTTGATAAGGCGGTAGTAACTTGCTGCAACTTTTATCATTACAGTCGTCACCTTGCAATTCATGATGCCAATATGCGCTACGAAAACGCCTTACGTTATTATGTGGCGGGCTTACAATACGCGCAATCACCATCCGCGTACTTTACTATCGGCAGTACCTTATCTTTTGATGTTTTCGCCTATAGCCAAGCGCGCGGTTTTCCAAAGCGCAGCGCTGGCGAAGACTTTTATTTACTTAATAAACTTGCCAAGTTGGGTGAGGTTGCTTTTTTGTCTGATGTGTTGATCAAGCTTGATGCTCGGCCGTCGCAACGGGTACCTTTTGGTACTGGGCCTGCGGTGCAAAATATTATGCATTTAGCGCAAACTGGGGCTGATTATTACTATTATCATCCCCAGGTTTTTACTGCTTTGCGCACCTGCTTACAGGCATTTGAACATTTATGGCAACAACGGCATCAGCCTGAGTTATGGTTGAGCGAATTACCTGACTATATTCAACAGGCGTTAAGCGCAGTTGGTTTAATGGCTTTTATCAATAAGCAAAAAAATGCTAAACAGCAGCAGTTTAATAAACAGTTAGTAGTGTGGTTTGATAGCTTTAAAACCTTGAAGTTTATTCATGCCGTACGAGATTTAGGCTTAGCCAATATTCCCTTAGAGCAAGCGATAGCAACAGCCCCCTTTTCCATTGACCACTTAAGGTAAGTCACTCACGCTAGCGGCACTTAAATAGTTATTTTTTAAGGGCGCGGTAACAAGTGGTGCGCTTCTTAGTACTCAGTGTGCTGGCTGAAACCTTAAGTACGCTTGCCACTTATTATTTCGTTTTCGATATTTTTTATCTCGTTTTGCAACGAACTTTTGCCGCAACGAAGTGAGCAATTTAAACTGGTATTTCCCTGCTATTAGCTTATTGGTGTCGGTTTAGCAGTCTGTTTTGTTTGATTAACCGTAAACTGCTGGCGAGCCGATAACCCATAACGGCGTTTATGCGCAACTTTGCTTGCAAAAAAGTAGTGTTACCATAGACATAGAAAAGTGGAACAGTTAATAAACATCGACAAATGGCGCTTGGTCTTAGTGTCAGTCTCAGTTATATTGTGGCTACATTTATCGCTATTTAATGATTTACTATGAATATTCGCTCTAAATTAACGCTGAGTTTTGCAGCTACCGTTATATTACCTATTATTGCCATTGCGATTGTTAGTATCTCCATGACAATCTCTAAATCTTCTACAAACTTTGTTGAGCACACGCAGAATGAACTCAGCCAAGTTGATAAAGGCTTTCAGCTATTTTTCCAACAAATTAAAGCTAATGTAAAATTTTTAGCTGCGAACAAATTAACCACGCAACTTCCTGATAATACACATACTTATTTTGACGCAGAGCATATGATGGCGCCAAAAAATGACTCGAGCGAAGAATTGGCTTTATATAAGCTTTATGAAAATTTTGGTCAGTCGCATCCCGATTTACTTTATGTCTACACGGGCACTAAAGATGGTGGCTTTGTGCAATATCCATTGGAAGTGCTTGGTGGTTATGACCCGAGACAAAGACCTTGGTATCAACAAGCGCTAGCTTCGCCGAACGAGCCAATTATTACAGAAGCATATCAAGATGTTATTGGAAAACCTGTGGTCACGTCGGCGTTTGTAGTTAAAAACGCGCAAGGTAATGTTGTTGGCGTTCAAGGGCTAGACGTTACTTTGTCGACTTTGACCGATATATTGAGTAACACTAAGTTAGGTAAAAGTGGCTATTTGATCCTTATTGATGAGTCAGGAACCATTTTAGCTGACGCTAAAACGCCAGAAAACAACTTTAAAAATATTAAAGATCTGCCATCATCATTATTTTCTACCTTACAAAAAACGCCGAACCAACATCACTTTTCGACAGAGCATTTAGGTATGGATGTCAATGTCGCTAGCTATTACTCCAATACGTTAAAGTGGCGTTTTGTCGGTGTTATTGATAGCGATGAAATTTTAGCGCCCGCTTATAGTATGAGTCTAACCATTGCCGTTATTGCCCTAATCATGGTGACATTATTTATTACCATAGGTTTTTGGTTAGCTAATCGCATTGTTCAGCCTATTAACCGTGTTGCTGAAGGCTTGCGTGATATTGCACAAGGTGAGGGCGACTTAACTAAGCGCTTAGCCGTTATAGGTCACGATGAAGTCAGTGAATTAGCACAATGGTTTAATCAATTTTTAGATTCTATTCATCAGCTTGTGGTTGATATTAAAACTTGTGCATCTACTTTAAATATGGCGGCAAATCAATCAGGCCAGCAAATTGCGGATGTTAAATCAGTTAGCCACCAACAAGAGCAATCGATAGACAATGTGAATAGTCTCATAACAACTATGACAGATATCGCACACCAAACATCCAATGATTGTCATGAAAGTTCAACGACGATTATTAAAACACAAGAGTATGCAAAAAAAGGCACGTCGTTGATCTCAGTGACGGTTAATGAAGTGAGTTTATTAAATGAATCGTTAAGTGAGTCATCGCAATCGATGAAGTCACTCGAGCTGGAAAGCGAAAATATTACCAAGATATTAGATGTGATCCGCAGCATAGCAGAGCAAACCAACCTATTAGCACTGAATGCGGCAATTGAAGCAGCAAGAGCAGGTGAGCAAGGACGAGGCTTTGCGGTTGTTGCCGATGAGGTGAGAACATTAGCCCAACGTTCACGCGGTGCGACTGAAGAAATTGATACCGTACTAATGAATTTGCTAGAAAAAACCCGTGTTGTTTCTCAGCAAATGGGAGTGAATGTTGAACAATCGCAACAGACCATTGAAAAAATAGAACAAGCAAACCAGTCATTTAACGAAATCAGTTCGTTAGTGGGACAAATGAAAGAAAATATAGCGCGTATTACGCATGCCGCAGAGCAACAGTGCAGTTCATCAGATCTGATTAATGACGATATCAGTGGCATAAATCACTCGGCCAAAGGGATAGTTACAACAGCTGATGCATTGGCGGACGGCTCAAAAGACTTGCTCGTCTTATCAAAAGATTTAACCAACTTGGTTGGGCGATTTAATGTGAGCCAGCCGTAACGATAGCAGTAACGAAAATAAACAATGGCTAAAAAGCCAGTATCAATTTTTATATTGATACTGTTTTTTTTGTTTTTGGGGGATATACAAGGTGTTTAAGTTAAATTAAGTTAAAAAATAGCGACGTTTTTTAGCGCCGAGTAATAGCTTAGCGCCGCGATCTTAGTTTGAGTTTTACAAAAAGTTGCTAACGTTATTCACCACATAAAACAAACAATCTGAGCGGGCGATATCTTTTTCGGTCGAGGCCATAAATATTTTTAAATTGCTTGCACAAAGCAATTTATTTTCATCAACTCTAAAATACTTATCAATGACATTCACTCCTTGGTCATTTAACATTTCGAGGTTTTCTAAGCCTTTATCATCTAACCAACCTAATACCAAGCCGTCACAGCAGCCACCGTAATTAAATTGCTCAATATTATCGCGCAGGGTTACACCACTGTAGTTTTCATCATGCTTGCTAAATGATAGCTTTCGATCTGGTTTAATAGTTAAACGTAAGGGCTTATACAGAATTTGTACGGCCTTATCTTGCGGCAGCGCACATTGACTGTCGCATTGAGCAAACTGTTTAATACCCTTGAAGGCAACATCGTGAGCTTGATCATCCATTTTGCCACCACATTCTATGGTGACCACAGGGCATGGAAAATCGACCTCCATCAAGCCGCCAATACGAATATCAGATAACAATAAAGTGTCACAAAAATAAGAGGTGATAGATAATACATTGGGGCTGATCAAGGTGCTAACGGCAAAGGCTGGACAATTACCCGAGGTATTATGTATATCAATAATGGCTTTCGGATTTACTTCGCGAATCGCATGGGCTATTAGCCTTGCCCGCTCAACATAGCCGTTGAGGTGTTGATTATCCTGGTACTCACTTTGACGAATACTTTGTTCATTAAAACAGCGGTTTAAATCAATGCCATCAGGCATATAACGATGATGGAAAAGGTGTTGATGCGTAGCTGCTTCCACCGAGGAAATTATAATACGAATATTGGTTTTCGGGCGAGGTAAAGTGTTTTCTGCGGTTAACCAGCGGTGAATACCAATTAAACCAGAAGGTTCGTCACCGTGTAATAAGGTAGAGATAACGCGCCATTCATCATTATTTTCTCCATTAATATCGATTACGGTTAAACCTATTAGCGATAGCAAAAACTGTTCATAATCGGCGTGCAAGGTACGACTACAAGGGTCTACTAAATAGTTTATTTCGCTAAAATCTATATCCATAACTTACCCCAAAGTGCGCCAGACCGGCGCGTGTGTCAAAACTAGAATGAAACATGACAAAAGATTGCCTAGAAAACGTCTTAATTTATTATATTTTCTAAGCATGACATAAAGCCGAGTAATGGGTTGTTGACTGAGGTCAAATAAGCTGCGGATTTGTGTTGAGAAAGTGATACATTTAGCAGCTTTTTATTTTAGTGGTTGTTTTTTACCATGACAATGGCGAGTTATCGGAAGCTACGTTGTTGCCCGTGACAGCCAGTTTGTTGTTCACGCATTTGTCGTTGTCATGTTATAGACGATATCAATCATCGTTATTTAGCTTGGTATTAGTAAGATAATTACTTATGCTGAGTACTCACAAAAGGAGGTAACATCGTATGCAAACTGTGGTTGCAAATATTTTAGCGCAAATAGAGACAGTGGTGATTGGCAAACCACATCAAATAAAATTGGCGCTGGCTTGTTTATTAGCTAAAGGCCACATTTTAATTGAAGACTTACCGGGGATGGGAAAAACCACCTTAGCTAACACCTTGGCAGCGACCTTAGGCTTGTCTTATCAACGTATTCAATTTACCTCAGATTTAATGCCGTCAGATGTTATCGGTATTGCCATTTATGAAGAACAAAGCAAATCGTTTCAATTGCATCCTGGGGCAATATTTAATCAAGTTGTATTAGCAGATGAAGTCAATCGCGCGAGCCCAAAAACACAAAGTGCATTATTAGAGGCGATGGAAGAAGGGCGAGTGAGCGTCGATGGTGTTACGCACTCACTGCCTGAGCCTTTTTTTGTTATTGCCACCCAGAACCCAATGTCACATGCTGGTACTTACCCTTTACCTGAGTCACAACTGGATCGGTTTATGATGCGATTGTCTTTGGGGTTTCCTAGCATCGCGGCGGAGCGAAAAATTTTACAAGCTAACAGTTCGCATCGTGATACAGTGGCCATTACGGCCTGTATAGATCTTAACCAGTTGCGTGAAATTCAACAACACATTGCCAATATCAGTGTTAGTGCTGCAATTATTGATTATGTGATTGCACTTTGTCGGCTAAGCAGAAGCCAAGACAGTCAAGCTAAGGCGTTATCACCACGAGCCGGCAAGTCATTATTAGCTGCCGCGAAAGCTTGGGCGTTTATGGAAAATAGAGACTATGTTATCCCCGATGATGTACAAGCCGTGTTCTCGCCTGTGTGTGAGCATAGGTTGGCGCCACAGCAACACCATATTTTTGACGAAGCTAATGAGCTTTCACAACAGATATTGTCACAAGTTAATCCAACGGATCCCTTAGCTTAATGACAGTACTCATAAGCAAAAATACCGGTGAGGTGCATCGGTGTTAAAGCACACACAAAAAAGTTTATGGTCTCGGCTGTTTAGGCCGATACAAGTTGTGGTTGCGCAACGCGTTCAAGCTTGGATAACACGACGTATGCCACAAGCCGCTCACCAGTCGATCAATTACAAAAATATTTTTATTATGCCGACACGCTTTGGTGCCAGCTTTTTATTTTTTACCTTGTTGCTATTTCTATTGGGCACAAATTATCAAAACAACGTGATTATTTTGCTGAGTTATTTACTGGTGAGCTTTTTTATTGTGGTATTACACCATAGTTTTTTTAATCTCAGTGGCTTGCGCTTTCGTGCCGAGCAATCCATACAGGGCTTTGTCGCTAGCCAAGTATATTTTCCATTACAGGTGAGTAGCGATAAAAAACGTTTTAATATTGGCTTTTCCTTTGTCCTTGCGGAAAAAAGTCAGTCGCCAGATGTGGTAACAATGGCGCAGTTACCGATTGGCCACACTTGCATTCAAGTGCCGTATCGGCTCGTACGGCGTGGGCAGTACTCCTTGCCACGCGTCCTGATCGCCAGTGAATACGGCTTTGGCCTCTTTAAAACATGGACCAGTTTAGACTTTGCACAGCAGGTAACGGCTTTTCCAAAGCCTATGAGTTACTGCTGGGCAGATGCTAGCAACAAGGCGGCCAGTCAACAGACAACGAGCTCGATTGAAAGTTATCACAGTAGCGGCCAAGCCGGTCAAGATGAGTTTTATCAACTACAAAGTTATCAAACGGGCGAGCCACTATCACGCGTGGCATGGAAGCATGTGGCGCGGGGGCAAGGTTGGTTGACAAAGCACTACCAGCAGGCTTTATCGGCTAAGTTACACTTTGATTTTTCATCATTGCCACAGGGCAGTACTGAGCAACGTTTAAGTTGGCTAAGTTTTGCTATAAAAGACAGCGCCGATAAGCAACTTGGTTTTTCTTTAACATTACCCAATCAAAGTTTTAGCTATGATAACGGTCGCGAACATACCCTGAAGTGCTTAACGGCATTAGCCAAGTTTTGAGGGTATGATGAGCAAACAAGCCACAACAAGTCGTAAAGGCTTATCGAGTGATAGCACAGCGTTAACTTTGCCGCGTAAATTGTTTTTTGCACTGTTGCTGTTGCAACTTTTTAACGTACTCACCTTAGTGCAGCAATTGCATCCTTTTTACCTTGTATTTGCCCTTGCTGCACTGGTGTTGCAATGGCTGGGGTATTTAAAAACGAGAAATCATAGTAAGCGCGCGCAAGCAAGCCTTCAGGCGTTAACTCAAGCCCATAGCACAAAAATATTACCCTCGTGGTTGATTTTAATTTTGGCAATTTCAGGGAGTGTTGTTATTGCGGCTGCGGGTAAATCATTAGGGTTGTTAGCAAGCATGATCCATTTGTTGTGCTTTGCTTATAGTTTGAAACTGTTTGAGATCTCCCAACGTAAAGACTTATATCAGCTGGTGGTTTTAGGGGTTTTTGTCGCCACCACGTCGTTAATTTTTATCCAGTCTATTTATTTTTCCTTGCTGGTTTTAGCGCTAGTATTTGCAAATTTCTACCTGTTATTAAACTTTTTTAGTCCGCAACGCCGATTAGCATCTGAGCTTAAATTATTGGCTAAACTCAGTATTTACTCGCTGCCTTTTGCCATTATATTGTTTGTTGTTTTTCCTAAATTAACGCCATTTTGGCAAGTACCCAATGTTAAGTCGGCGAAAGTTGGCTTATCTGATCGCGTAAAAATTGGTGATATTGCGCAGTTGGCGTTATCGAATGAATTGGCGTTTAGGGTTAGCTTTGAAAATGAAACGCCGTCGCACGCTCAGCTTTATTGGCGCGCCATGGTTTTAGATGACTTTGACGGCGTAAGCTGGCAACAAGCTGGGCAGCGTGCGGGTCAACATCACTATAACCGTTATTATGGCGCTAACAAAGAAAATGCCAAACCATCAGCAAACGTCAGCTTGATAGGTGATGCTATTGACTATCAAGTTATTGTAGAGCCTAGCTTTCAGTCTTGGTTGTTCGCATTAGACTTTGCCACCACGCAACAGGGCAATATTGGTCAACGAGACGACTTTGCTTTGTTTTATCGTGGCATTATTAGCCAAACCACCAGCTATCAAGTAACCAGCTTCTTAGAGGCGATACTTGCACCGAGCCTAAGCCAGCAAAGTCGCGCAACTAATTTACAGTTAGTGACCGAAAATAACCCTAGACTGCTGGCGAAAGCTAAACGCTTACGTCAGCGTTTTCAAAATGATAGCGAGCTAATTCAGCAAGTACTTACCGACTTTAATCAAGGGCGTTACTTTTATACCTTACAACCGCCTCCTGTGGAAAATAACAGTTTAGATCAGTTTTACTTCGACACCCGCGCTGGCTTTTGTGAGCATTATGCCAGTTCGTTTACTTATTTAATGCGCGCAGCGGGCATTCCAGCGCGCTTGGTGGTGGGCTACCTTGGTGGCGAGCTTAATCCACGTGCAAATTATTTAAGCGTTTATCAACGTAATGCCCATGCGTGGGCAGAAGTATGGTTACCTAATCGAGGTTGGCAACGTGTCGACCCAACTGCTGCGGTTGATCCTGAGCGCGTTGAGCGAGGTTTCTCCAATAACTTATTGCAAGAACATGCTAATTTATCTGACAGCTTTTTTTCCATGCAGGGGCTAGGGTCAATGTGGTGGTATCAACAAGTACGCAGTCAAATTGATGCACTGGATTATCAATGGACCCGTTGGGTAATTGGCTATACTGGTCAACAGCAGCTTCAGCTTTGGGCTAAGCTGCGAGCAGTATTTACACAACGCCAAAGCTTGGGGTATGGTTTATTTTTTCTATTAACCTGCGCTTTGCTGCTTGTATATTTTAACCTAATGCAAGATAAACGCCATCATCAAGATAAAATTATAGTCATTTATTTAAAGACTTTAGCGCTATTAGCCAAATATAGCCTGGCAAAAGAAACGGCCATGACCGCACAACAATTTGCGCAAAAAGTTAACCGACAGCGACCTGAGTTATCGGCGTCATTTCAGGCAATAACTGATAGCTTTGCCGCTGTGTCATATCAAGGTCTAACAAACCAACAATATGCACAACACCTCAAAGCCGCTAATCGTCATTATTGGCGCTTGCGATGGCGATTGGGGCTCACTCGCTTAGGAATAAAAAACTGAGGCTAGCATCATGGCTTTTAAGTAAGCGCTAGCAATACGTCGCGACTTAGGCGCGCTTGCATTTTACAATAAACCTCTGTGATGCTAGGTTTTAAGCGTGCGTAATACTTTTTCACTATGATTAAGGAGGCTCGATGACGAAAAATATATTACAACGTGGTTTGGAAAATATTCATACGCCTTTTGCCAGTTTTATAGGCGCGCAAACGACATCTAGCTTGATCCTGTTTTTTTCAACTATCATTGCCTTATGGTGGGCAAATTCAGGGTATGCGGCAAGCTATGTTAACTTAGTCCATACGCCAATAGGCATCATTTTAGGTGATCTCCAAGTAACGGTATCGTTAAAGCATATTATTAACGATGGCTTGATGGTGGTGTTTTTCTTTTTGCTTGGTCTTGAAATAAAGCGCGAAGTATTAGTGGGTGATCTAGCACAAGCAAAAAACCGCCGCATGTTAATTTTTTGTGCCTTAGGCGGCATGGTGCTACCAGCACTGATATACGCATTATTTAACTACTCGCTTGACTCTCAAGCAGGTTGGGGCATTCCGATGGCGACAGATACCGCTTTTGCGCTGGGTGTCTTAACCTTAGTTAGAAAGCATATTCCAACCAGCTTATTAGCTTTTATTGTTGGCTTGGCCATTGTGGATGATATTGGCGCGATTTTAGTGATCGCGATATTTTATACCGAGCAAATTGCGATTTTGCATTTAACGCTAGCCTTTGCCTTAGTCGCATTTCTCGCCTTGGCCAATTACGCGGGTGTTCGGCATGCCTTGTTTTATATTTTAGTAAGTTTAGTCATTTGGCTACTAATGCTTAACTCAGGCGTGCATGCTACTGTCGCGGGTGTAGCTATTGCCTTAACCGTACCCGCTCGCCCGAAAAAGTCCGCAGAAAAATTGTTAGATAAAGCGCAAGCAAAAATACAGCGTTTACAAAAAAACCAACAAGACGTTGATGTATTAGCGAGTAAAAAAGCGCATGAGCAGGTACTGGAAGTGCGCGATGTTGCAGAAGGTGCAAGTACGCCATTGCGTCGTTGGGAAGACGCCTTAAGCTTGCCGGTATCCTTATTTATTTTACCACTATTTGCTTTAACGAATGCCGGCGTTGTGGTGAATATGAATTCATTTATTGATAGCATGACGCAACCTATTGGCGCAGGTATTATTGCAGGCTTAGTGTTAGGTAAGTTTTTCGGAATTAGTTGTGCCTGTTGGCTTGTGTTGCGATTTAAACTGGGTTGTTTACCTAAAGGTGTGAACTTTCAACATGTGATTGGCGCTTCGTTAATTACCGGGATTGGCTTTACCATGTCAACTTTTATCGCGACCTTAGGTTTTAGTCAGCAAGCTGAGCAATTACAATATGCAAAAACGGCCATTTTAATCGCCTCAGTGCTTGCTGCCTTGTTAGGGTGTTTATACCTACGATTGATTGCTGCAAAGACTAAGCAGTAACAAACGCGTTAATTGGCCATTGTAATCGATATATAAGCCATCACGACATTTAGTCGTGGCTTATATCCGCAATTAACGTCCGTTAATGAGCAAGTCCTAGCGGCTGTTAATCTTTTAGGATTAAAGCTTGTGCAATTTAAAATAGCGTTAATCGCGGCGCGAGTTTTGAATAATAAGTAATCTATTAAAAAGTAAGCAACAAAGGCTACCTTCGTTTTAATTGCACCTAAAGGCAGCACTGGTTTGAAATTTATACGCTGTAATCTCCTGTTCGCGGAGCTAGCGATACTTTTCATGCGCTGCCTTGACTAAATACCAAGCAAGTCAGGGGAAAAGTCATCTTGAAAGGTCAACAGTCCTAGTCTTATAGCACTTGATGTGGTTAAATTTAAGCATAAGAAAAATAGCTAAAAAGGCGCGCTTTTGTTCTATCTTTATCCTGCTAATAAAATGGAAAATTTATTAGTGCTGCTTGATAAAATTCAGCAGTTGTCTCCACTTCCTGTGTTCGCCCAAGATACTGTAATTGTGCAAAATGCTGGCATGCAACATTGGCTAAATATGTCATTGGCAAAGCAGCGTGGTATAAGCATGAACATGCGCTATGCTTTACCATCACAGTTTTTATGGCACTTAATTCGCAGTTTAGCCAGTGAGCAAGATGTACCTGAGCAATCACCATTTTCGCGAGAAGTAATGACGTGGCGTATTGATACCTTGCTAGCATCCGCCAAGGTGCTAAAGGACGATAGCTTTAACGTTGCCAGTGATTATTGGCGAGAAAATCAAGCCACTGAGCAAGCATTTACTGAGACCGAGCAGTTAAAGCGATACCAGTTAGCCTGTCAGTTAGCTGACTTATACGAGCAGTATTTAATTTTTCGCCCAGAATGGATCCATGCTTGGCATCAAGGTGAATTTAACGCTTACGACCAAGTGAACTCTGCGAGTACAACGGATAACCAAGCCGATCAAAAGCTAGCTGCACAAAGTAACGCCATTTGGCAAGGCAAGCTTTGGCATTTATTGGTGCAAGAGCAGTCTTATGATCCGCAAGAGTTGGTTGAGTTGGCGATCAAAAATTTACACCATAGTGAAAATCTTAGCGTGCAAGCGTTACCCGAACGGATATCTTTTTTTGGAATCAATGCCATGGCACCGCTATGGCTAGAATTTATCAATGCACTTAGTCAGAAAATTGATGTGCATTTTTTCCATTTAAACCCTTGTTACGCGTATTGGGGCGATGTAGTCACGGAAAAAAATGCCATAGAAGCTTGGCTCAAAGGCACCGACTTTTCGGCGCCAGCGCAAGAGCATACAGATGATCAAGCCAGCGATTTAGCGGACATTAACTTGCCGGTAGGTAATCCATTATTAGCAAACTTAGGCCAACAAGGCCGAGAGTTTATGGCTTTGTTGTACCAATACAGTACCATTAATATCGAGGTTTTTGAGTCAGCGTTATCAGACTTAGCTAATGCAGCTTCAAGCAGTACAGTAACCGATACCGCAACCGAGGCTAACCATGCACTCCAGCGTAGCCAAGCCAATGTTTTAGCCTGTGTGCAACAAGACATTTTATCCCTTAGCGATGCGCGCCAACAGCAAATAAACTCCGCGCAAGAGCCAGCAAAAATTGACGGCTCTATTATTATTACCAGCGCACACAGCGCCTTGCGAGAAGTGCAAGGTTTACACGACTGGCTGTTGCATCAGTTTAATCAAGACCCAAGCTTAACGCCCAAAGATGTCTTGGTTATGTGCCCACAAGTTGAACAATATGCGCCTTATGTTAATGCGGTGTTTACCCGTGGTTGGCAAGACATTGGCGATGAAGTACCGCCATTACCATGCTCAATTGCTGATCGCGTGAGTAAAGATGCCGAGCCATTGGTAGCGGCATTCGCGCAGTTGCTAAGTTTGCCTGATAGTCGCTTTCAAGTGTCGAGTTTAATCGCTTTGCTGCGTTTACCCGCGATGCAAGCTCGCTTTGCCATTAACCTTGATGACATTGAAAAAATTACCCAGTGGCTAGATATAGCAGCGGTTCATTGGGGCTTAGATCAAGCCCATAAACAACAAGTATTAGCGCAAAGCCATGGCGCAATAACTAGCAATGTTGATCCGACAAGGGCCGAGTTAGATAATGTCAGTGATAGTTTTACTTGGCAGCAAGGCTTGTCGCGTTTAATGCGAGGTTTTGCCTTTGCCGATCACAGCGTGATTTATCAAAATCAGCTATTATTGCCAACCATTGAAGGTAGCGACAGTGAGTTGCTCGGCAAGTTAATGTTAATCATTGAGCAGTTGCAATTGAGCGCGGTGAATATGGCCAAAGCACGCAGCGCCCAGCAATGGCAGTTATTTTTGTTTGAGTTGTTAGCACAGCTATTTGACGATGATAACGATAACGGCTTGGCCATTATCCGCCGTGCCATAGAGTCATTAGTCGAGTATTGCCAACACGCGAATTATAGTCAGCACATCAGCTTGGCGGTGATACGCGACTTTTTAAATAGTCACTTTAGTCAACCAGATCCTGGCCGTCAGTTTATGGTGGGCCAAGTCACCTTTTGCTCTATGCTGCCAATGCGCAGTATTCCATTTAAAATTATTGCCGTGTTAGGACTAAACGATGGTGAGTTTCCCCGTCAGAGACAACCATTAAGTTTTGACTTAATGACCACCACAGCGGCTAAACTTGGCGACAGATCGCGCCGGGGTGATGACAGGTACTTATTTCTAGAAGCCATTATTTCTGCACGCCAAGCATTGTATTTAAGTTACCAAGGTAAGAATATTAATAATAACAAGGACCGTCAGCCGTCACTGGTGTTAAAAGAATTAATGGAATACCTTGCGCGTGGCTATGGCTGGCCGTTATTGGGTTTAAATCAAACGCCAACGGCTTGTAGCGCAAACCAAGTACGGCAATTACCGATGCAGGCTTTTAGTGAGCACAACTATCGCGGAGCGTTTGCCAGTTTTGATGCGAACTGGTTGAACTTGGCGCGTGCGGGAAAGAGTGAGGCAAACCATGACATTAAAGGCCAAGCTCAGCCACAAACTCAGTACCCTAATGCTAGCCGTGAAGAACAAGCGGCTGTTAAAGAGCAAGATAACCTACTTAGCAGCGAACTGATCCGTTTTTATCAACACCCGAGTCGCTATTACGCGCAACAAGTACTGAATTTGTATTTAGATAGTCGTGATACCTTGATTAATGATGTTGAGCCATTTGTGCCTAATCGACTCGATAGTTACTTGCTACGTCAAGACTTGCTCAACTATTACTTGGCACCAGAGCAAAGTCGTCAAAGTTGTGAAGATATTTTGCTAACCGCGCGACTGGCGGGCAGTTTACCTGACTTGCCCAGTACCGATGCCTTGATTGCAGGTTGGCAGGCAGATAGCGAAACGTTTAGCCAATTTATCCGTCGTGAGTTGGCACAACCTGGTGCTGAAAATGCCGCATTGTCATTACAACCAATAGATTGTCGTGTTTCGCTTAATCTTGCCGACTTTTGGTCAAGTAACCTAGCACAGCCATCAACAGATGGCACAACACTGTTTTCTGCAGAGCAATTAGCTTGGTTAAAGCCTTTGCTACCTAAAACGCTCACCCTACACACTAAATTAACGCTAGTGCACAATAAAGCCGTACTTTATCGTAGCAGTAGTGCTAAAGCGAAAGACCTATTCTCGTTATATTTGCAGCAATTAATGGTGCAAGTTGCGCAAACGCAAGCCAAAAGCGCTGAGGTTTTTGTCGATATTAGCGCGAGCCATGGTTATTACTTTGACACCAAAAGCCAAACACCCAGCGAGGTTTATTTTACCGATATTGATGACGCAAAAGGGCAATTACTGCGCCTTGTCGCCATGTTTTATTTGGGACAAGGTCAGCCATTATTACTAAACGCTGAGTTGGCCGAAAAAGTACAAAAAAGCAAAGTATTTGAACAAGCACAGTTGCAACAATTTTGGACCGACAGCAATAGTTTTCAAACGTTTGGCGCTGAGCCATACATCAACTATTTTTGGCCGCAATGCCCTGATTATCAGGATATAACACCTAAGCTTTTCAGTATTTATCAACCTATGTTTGCCGCGCTGAAAACTGTCAAAGCAGCGGCTAAAACAAGCGCTAACTCGGGAGCTAAAGCATGAATAACTTAAATGCCAACACCATAGCGCTACAGGGTCGACACCTGATTGAAGCCAGCGCGGGTACCGGCAAAACTCATAATATTACTCGCATTTTCTTACGGGTTTTATTAGAGCGCGAGCTGCCAATAGAACAAATTCTGGTGATGACCTTCACCAAAGACGCCACCGAAGAAATTCGCGGCCGCATTGATGACTTTATACGCGAAAGCTTACACCACTGGGATGAACTCATTGTCAGCGATGATTATTTTAAAACCTTAAATGCTAACCTTAGTGCTAAAAATATCGGCGTGCGCGAAGTCAAAGCGCGTTTAAGACAAGCGCTACTTTATATTGACGAAGCCGCTATTTTTACCATCCATGGCTTTTGCAAGCGAGTGTTAAATCAATATGCCTTTGCCAGTGGTATTAGTTTTAATGCCATAATGGAAACCGACAGCCAAGATATTACCCTAGAAGCGTGCCAAGATTGGTATCGACTTTTAGCATTGGAAAGCAAACATGATAACTCAGCCTTTAACTTAGTGACTGAATTTTGGCCTGAGCCAAGTAGCTTTATCAGTCAATTTTCTAAAGCTCTCAATACGGATAATCAGCTACACGTTGCAAACCCAGAAAATATTACCATTGAATTTAAAGGCCTAGTGCAACAAGCTATTGCCAGTTTACAAGATAATCACGCTTTCTTAACCACGGCATTAATTGATGTTAAAAAAGCTGCAGATCGCGCCTTGCGTCAACAAGAATTAGCGCAACTGTTGACTTGGCTAACGGCGCTCGCTAACGATATTGAAGGCGAGTTGGGTACTATGCCGGCAGCGTTTATTGATGGCAGGCGTTATAGCCGCTCGAAATATAAAGCTGAATTAGTCGAGATTTTTACCGCTGTTAATCAGGTAAAAAAACACCACGCCAATTTACACAAGCAACTCAACCGCGCAAAAGCCTTGTTGGTGGTGAGAGACGGTGTGTATCATATTCGCGCTGAGGTCACGCGCAAAAAGTTACAAGCCAATGTCATGGGCTTTGATGATTTGATCAGCACTTTAAATCATTGCTTAAGTCATGAGCCTGAGCAGGCGTTAGCCAATAGCCTATACGCACAATTTCCAGTAGCGTTAATTGATGAATTTCAAGATACCGACCCGCAACAGTTTTCAATATTAAAAGCGATTTATTATCACCAGCAAAATGCGGCGCTGTATATGATTGGCGACCCTAAGCAAGCCATTTATGGTTTTCGTGGTGGCGATATCTTTGCATACCTTGCCGCGCGTCATGATTGTGATTATCAATGGTTGATGGACACCAATTGGCGCTCAAGTGCTGACATGATCACCGGCTATAATCGTTTATTTTACGGCAACCACTTAAACCAAGAGGGTACTGAGGTTTTTGGTTATCAAATACCCTACTTGCCGGTTAAAGCGTCGCCGAAAGCAGAGCAGAAAGCTTTTAGCGATGGTCAATACCATGCCTTGCAATTTATACATTTTAATGCTGAGGCTATGGATAGCCGTGTCAAGCAAAGTTACCGCAGCACTATGGCCTGTTGGTGTGCTAATGAAATAGTGCGCTTATTAACCAGCCCTGAACTAAAGATCAGCAGTGGCGATATTGCCTTATTGGTGCGCGATGGTACTGAAGCTGCAGATATTAAACAGGCACTCGATCAATACGGCTTAGCCAGCGTGTTTATGAGTAATCGTGCTAATTTATTGCAAAGCCGTGAAACCAAACATCTATTACAAGTGTTACAGGGTATTTTATTTCTCGAAAATGAGCGCTTATTTACCGCGGCGTTAGCGAGCCCGTTAATGGCCTTTGATGCAAAAAAGCTATTGCAATTGCAACAGGATGAGCAGCAATGGCAGCAGCTAAAGTTTAGTTTTGAAAAGCTACGCAATGAATGGCAATTTAAAGGCTTTATTAGTATGGCGTTGCAGTTAATGCATCAACATTTTCATATTGATGTTGCTCAGGAGCAAACAAGTGAAAATAGCACAGATCGCATTTTAACCAACTTATTGCATTTATTTGAATTACTACAAGGGGCGAGCCAACGCCACCGGCAACCACAAGAGTTACTATTTTGGTTTGAGCAACAAAGTCAAATAGATAACCCAGAAGTGGAAGCCGAGCTGCGTTTAGAAAGTGACGAAAACTTAATTCGCATTATTACTCAGCATGGCTCCAAAGGCATGGAGTACCCAGTGGTCTTTATTCCCTTTGCCACCCGTCACAAAGACCCGTTAACCTTTGGCAAACGAAAAGTAAGTGTCATTGAATACCATGATCAGCAAGGCGTAATGCAGCATAGCCTCGACGGCAGTGAGCAAGCCAAAGCCAGTATGGCAGCTGAAGCGTATGCGGAAACTATCCGCTTATTGTATGTCGCGGTAACGCGCGCAGAAAAACGCTGTTATATACTCACTAGTGCATTTGATCACTTTGACAAGTCGCCATTAGGTAAAACCTTAAAATGGACGGCGGATACCGATATTGCCACCAACCTGCAACAATTAACGCAAGATAATAGCACTGAAATTGGCTTAGCGGTGTTAACCGATTATGCGCCGCCAACACCATGTCAGGTGCAGCCGTTAAAGAATGAAACGGCAAGATTAGCTGCGCAGCCAAAAGTTGCTCGCTTTAGTGGCAAAATAGAGCGTGATTGGTGGCTAAGCTCATTTTCTGCCTTGAGTAAAAACTTACGTCATAATGGTGTCTCGGCGCCGGATCGTGATAACCAAGAACTGTTAAGCAAAAATGACGCTGAGCCGAGTGGCTTAATGCCTACGAGCAGTGAACTTCGCTTTACTTTAAGCAAAGGCGCCCATACCGGTAACTTATTACATGACATTTTAGAACAAACCGATTTTTCGGCTCCCGACTGGGAAAAAAGCTGTCACTGGCCCTTACTAAAATACGGTGTTGAAAATTTATCGAGCCATGAAAATGGCCAACCGCAGTTACAGCAATGGTTAACCGAAGTTTTACAAACGCCACTTAACGCTCCCAATACAAAATCTTTGACATTAGCGCAACTTAAGTTGTCTGATACCTTGCGCGAAACAGAGTTCTATTATCCTATGAATGCTGCCAGCAGCGGGCAATTAAGTCAGTTGTTGAGTGCACATCGTAATAGTGCCAGGCAAGGGGGTAACCAAGGTCATCGCGTACACTTACCTTCTTATCAACAACTTAAGGGTATGATGCATGGCTTTATTGATCTGATATTTCAAGCAGATGGTAAATATTACGTTTGTGATTATAAATCCAGTCATTTAGGTGATGATTATCAAGACTACAATAAGGCGGCAATGCGGTTAAATATTGAGAAAAACCATTACGATTTACAGTACCTGATTTATGCCTTGGCACTGCATCGACATTTACAATATGCCTTAACGGATTATTGCCCCGAAAAGCATTTTGGCGGGATTTATTATTTGTATTTACGCGGCATGAGCGCACAACCACAACATAGCGGCTGCGGCGTTTATGCGCGCGCAATAACCTTGGCAGAGTTAGCTAAGCTTGATGCTATTTTTGCAGGAGAAACCGTCGATGGCTGAAGTTACCGTCAATAACGCAAAAGTAAAAAATACCAAGTTAGATCAAGGCGCTGAGTGCTATCGCTCATTTGCGCACGCCGCTCAGCATTTAGCAGGTTTACAGGCGGTTGATTATTTTTTCGCCAAAGAGCTTAGCCAGTGCTTAAGTTTTGCAAAATGCAAAGCTAGCGCTGAGTATGATAGCAGCGCCGCGCATCAATGGCTGCATTTGTTAATCGCCTTAAGTGTTAGCTTACGCGATGGTCATAGCTGTTTACCCATTACTGCGGTAGCAGGTAAACGCTATTTTGTCGATAGTACAACAGACGCTACCGCGCCGTTAGCGGCGAATGGTTTTGAGTTTGCCGATGTTAAGCGCTTAACGAACTTATTGGCACAGTTGCCGCTCGAGGCCAGGCAGCAACAACCCATAGTATTGAGTCACGGGCGACTCTATTTACGTCGCTATTACCAATTTGAACAAGAGCTAAAGCAGGTGCTACAGGCGCGAACCTTGACCTCAGCGCCGCAACGCAATAGTGAACAAGCCAGTACCGTTGGTTTAACAGAAATTAGCGCTATTATAGCGACACTATTTCCAACGTTAGCCAGTGAAAGTGATTCACGCGAGTGCGATATAGACTGGCAAGCCGTTGCGGTTGCCAATGCTTTGAATAAAGACTTTGCCATTATTGCTGGCGGGCCAGGGACAGGCAAAACTTATACTGTTACCAAATTACTGGCCGCACTTATTATGCTGAACCAGCTGCAAAAGTGCTTAGATAATCATAGCGTTGCTGAGCAGGTTGCACCGCGTATCGCCTTAGTGGCGCCAACCGGCAAAGCAGCTCAGCGTTTATCTGAATCTATCAGTAATGCGGTACAAGGCTTTCGTGGCAGTATAGCGGATCAGGTGTTGGACTTAATTCCAGAACAAGCGCAAACCCTACATCGCTTGCTCGGAGTTATTCCAGGGCAAGTGAATTTTCGTCACCATCAAGATAATCTATTGGCCGTAGATATCCTTTTGATAGATGAAGTCTCTATGGTTGATTTGCCGATGATGACCCGCGTTTTTCGCGCCTTACCTGCCAGTTGCAAAGTCATTTTACTCGGTGATGCCGATCAATTACCGTCGGTTGCCGTTGGCAGTGTGTTAGCTGATTTAGCGCCACGTCCGCACCCAGGTTATAGCCCGTTGAATCAGCATTATTTAGCGCAAGTAACCGGTTATCATCAATTAACTATTGATCACAGTGTAAGCCATCAAGAGCACTACAGCGCTGCTGATTGTGTGACCTTTTTGCAGAAAAGTCGCCGCTTTGATGGTGAAGGTGGTATTGGAAAATTAGCAAAACATGTTATCAACGGACACTACCACGAGAGCTGGCAATTGTTGCAGCAAAGCAGCCTAGCAAAAGATGCTCAACCGGCAAGCGGGCAATTAAGCTTACTGTCAGGTGATATTAAAAACTGGCTTGCACCACTGGTTGCTCAGTACTATCACGACTTAAGCCAGTGTGCGCAGGTTGAAGATGCCTTTGCCTTATTGGCCAAGTTTCGAATTTTATCGTCGACCCGAAAAGGTCCGCAAGGAGTCGATAGTCTCAATGCCATGGTGATGGAGTTATTGCGTGAACAAGGGGTAATTGCGGATAACCGCTTTGGCCAGAACGCGAGTAGCCGTTTGTATGCAAGCCAGCCTATTATGATCACTGAAAATGATTATCGCTTAGGCGTTTATAATGGTGATATTGGCTTGCTTTGGCGTAACGCCTCAGGTCACTTAATGGCGGTGTTTGAAAATGCACAAGGCGGTTTACAATGGATTTTACCTTCACGTTTACCGACATTTGACACAGTTTACGCCATGACCATCCATAAAACTCAAGGTAGTGAATTTCAGCATGTTGCTATGGTGCTACCCGAGCAAAAAGACAATAGCTTATTGTCACGAGAATTATTATATACTGGCATTACCCGCGCCAAGCAGCAGTTAAGTATTGCCTGTAGCCAGCAGGTGTGGCAAAGCGGAGTTAGCCAGCAAGTTAAGCGTTATTCGGGTTTAACCGTCAATTAGGGCGTTTTATCCAGATAGTTTTTACGTTAAATTTTAAAAGTAAGTTGAAACATGAAGTTAAAAGAAATAGATAAAACTACCTATCGTAAACATCTCAATATTATCATTGCCGGGTTTATTGCCAGTTTATTGGTGTTGGCCTTGGCCTATGGTCAAGGTTTGATCATGCTGTTTGCCGATAACAATGCCATAGTAAGCGATGCGACCTTAACCAGCGGCAGTGGTGAACCCGCTACGCCTAGCAGTAATTTTAAGTTTAATCTGCTAGGGGTGATTTTAGCGCTACTTACTTGTATGTTTGCACTCCATAAGCTGCGTAGCAGTGATTTTTTTGCCGAGGTTTACTATGTTTGGCAAGTTAAGCAGCTGCAAAACTTAATTTATCGTAAGCTAAAAAAAATTAAGGCCGCGGCGAGCAATGATGATGTCAATGCCTTGATCATTTTAAGTTTTTATTATGCCAGCTTAAAACAAATTTATTTATTAGATGACAATACCTTAACTATGTCTAAACTCAATAAGGATACCAGTGAATTAGCAAGCCAGATAGCAGATAAAAACGTAACGGTAACCCTAGACCAGTTCGACAAATCACTGCTGGCTAATTACTAACAGACAATTAACTTGTGAGGATAAGCTCATGTTAGGTTATGTAACTTTAGGTACTAATAATTTAGAGCGGGCAGTCGCCTTTTACGATGAATTATTTGCCAGCATTGGCGCAGGGCGCTTTTTAGAAACAGAACAATTTGTCGCTTGGGCGAAATCACCCGAACAACCGGGCATGGCGATCACTAAGCCGTTTGATGGTCAGCCAGCTAGCGTTGGCAATGGCGTGATGGTGGCAATTCAACTGGCGTCAACTGATGAGGTGGATGCGTTTTATCAAAAAGCCCTAGAGCTAGGCGCAAGCTGCGAGGGGCCGGCAGGTCCGCGTGGTGACATGGACGGTTTTTATGCTGGCTACTTTAGAGACTTAGACGGTAATAAACTCAATGGTTTTTACCTGAATATGACGCCAGCTGACTAAATATCATTGCAGTACTAAGCGCGCAGTGATGTGCGCTTATGATTAATTAAAGGATAAAATATTACCGATGAAGAAGCTAAAAAATGAAGCTGAACTATTGAAAAAAGCCATCGCGATAGGTGAAGGTTATGCAAAGAACCGCGGCTATACCGGCTTTTCAGCAACCGCGGCAGCTAAGCAAAAAATTGAAAGCTTATATCGCTTATTGGTTAACGATAAGTTGATCCAGCCATTAGCTAAAGACAATGAAGACTTAGCCAGTATGAAACATAAATTAGCATTGTGGATTGCTAAGCAGTTACCTGCCGATCACCCATTGTTAAAGTAGGGTGAAGTTACCTTAAGTCTTATTAGCGGTCAGCTAGGGCCTGTTATTACATTATCGGCGCAGTAACGCGGCTTAACAGGCGGTGATTGTAAAACGCAACACCTAGCATAAATGCCCTTAACGTTGGCAAAATATAAACCTAGCAAGAGTAATAACAGCAAGTTATGAATCGAAAAAAGAAAATTAACCAAACCTTAAAAGCTAAGGCTAAAAAAATGAATGCCAAACGGCAAAAGTCCAATAAACCTAAATATATTTCCAAGGCAGAGCGTGCCGCTATGGCTGTGCAACAAGCGCAAGACAATGCTGACAACCTTGCGACAGCCAAAGCTGATTTAGCAAACCAAGCAGCGCAAACGGACCTCGTTAAAGACTAAGCCAAAGTTAGCGCTTAACTCAGGCTCTAGTTAAAGGTGAAATACCATGCAAGCAAGAACAGAAAAAAGGCTAGTAATTTTTGGTAACTCGGCGGCAGGTAAATCCACCTTGGCCCAGCAGCTAGCAACTCGGTATCAACTTGCGCATTTAGATTTAGACACCTTGGCTTGGTTAGCCGCTAGCGGGGCATCTACAGCACCACAGCGCCAAGCTATTGAGATAAGTGTGGCACAAATCAATGATTTTATTGACCAGCACACAGTCTGGGTAATCGAAGGTTGTTACAGTGATTTACTTAGCCACACCCTTGCTTTTGCCAATGAAGTGTTATTTTTAAACATACCTCTTGAGCTTTGCATTGCCAACGCGAAAAAGCGGCCGTGGGAGCCGCATAAATATAAAAGCAAAGCTGCGCAAGATGCAAATTTAGCGATGTTAATTGACTGGATCGCACAATATGACACCCGAAGCGATAGTTTTTCAAAAGCCGCCCATCAACAACTTTATGCGCAGTTTAGCGGTCACAAGCATCAGCTAACGGATAATCAAGCAAGCATGAATTTCGTGCGCTGACTATAAACCACTATGCTCACCACTTTTTGCGTGGCACAAAGGCTTTGTGTTGCGCTGCATCATGGCTTTGGTTATAAATTTTACGTCGTAGGTTTTTACCCATTAAAATTCTGATTTGATAATACGACTCACGAAAAAGCGCCCAACCTTGGCTACCATGCCAGCTTTTGTTATAAAGCTTTTTATTGGCGGCAAGTGCGTCTGGCGATTGTTTTAATAACGCCTCTGCCCATGCTTGCGCCTCTGCAAGTGGGCTTGGTGTGACGTGTGTCACAACATTTAATGCTAACGCTTGTTCACCGTTAAAGGTTTCAGCGCTCATGGCAAGTTTTTTTGCTTGATCAATAGCCATTAATTCTCGCAGAGCAATGGTGCCGCCCATATCTGGGATCAAGCCCCACTTTCCTTCCATAATTGACAATGAGCTATCAGGGGTGGCAAACCTAAAGTCAGCCCCTAACGCAATTTGTAAGCCACCACCCCAACAACGTCCTTGAATTGCACAAATTACTGGCACAGGAATGCTTTGCCAACCCGTTGAAACTATTTGCGCTAAATTTGCGCGCCAAGGTAATGCTTTAAATAACAGCCGTAACATGCTCATGGGCGATTTCATTATGGCGTTAACGTCTAACCCTGAGCAAAAGTCGCTACCATTGCCAGACACGATAACAGCGCGAATTTTTCGGTTTTTTCTTAACTTCTTAATGGTGCGTGAAATCGCTAAAAACATGGCCATGTCTAACGCGTTTAGTTTATCTGCCCGATTAAGTTTTACATGGGCGATTTGGTTGATGATCTCTACAGTAACTCGTGGCGCTGTCATGGGCTTCTCGGATTATCAGTGATCTTACGATCGCGGTAATATTATATTGTTTAATGGTATGACCAGTACCATAGCGAAAGTCGATATTGATGTCCATAGCAAGGTCAAATGCTAACTGAAAACGGTGCACGGCTAGACGTGAGAATAAATTTTAGCGAATTGTCATAATTACCGAGAATTAATGGCGCATTGTCAGTATACTTTTTACAAAGCAATAATTTAAAGCGATCGCAGATGAAAAATAAATTACTTATTTCGACCTTACTTACCTTAGCAAGTGTCGAGTTAATGAGCATTAATAGCGCACAAGCTGAGCCTGAAAAGGCGTTTGCTATTGCCATTCACGGTGGCGCTGGCACCATTAACCGCAGTAAAATGAGCCCAGCCAAACGCGAGGCGTACGAAGCTAAGCTGAAACAAGCCCGCGATACCGGATATGCTATGTTGGCTTCAGGAAAGTCTAGTCAAAGTGCTGTCATTGCCGCAATTCAAATATTAGAAGAATCCCCCTTGTTTAATGCCGGTAAAGGCGCGGTGTACACCTTTGAGGGTGAGCATGAGCTTGATGCCTCTATAATGAATGGTAAAACCTTAAATGCTGGCGCAGTATCGGGCGTGAAAACAGTAAAAAGCCCCATTGCACTCGCCCAAGCGGTAATGGAAAACTCTGTGCATGTGATGCTAAGTGGCGCGGGCGCAGAAACGTTTGCGCGACAACAAGGCTTACCCATGGTGAGCAATAGCTACTTTAATACCGATGCTAGGTATCAATCCTTATTAAAAGCTAAGAAACAGCTAGCCGATAAAGAGCGCGAGTTGAAAGACTTTCAAGCGGCCCATCAAACCCTTGGCAAGCAATACAAATATGGTACGGTTGGCGCTGTCGCGCTAGATAAATCAGGTAACCTTAGCGCTGGTACGAGTACGGGTGGCATGACAGCAAAGCGTTATGGTCGCATTGGTGATGCGCCTATTATTGGAGCAGGCACCTATGCTAACAATGCCAGCTGTGCGGTGTCAGCAACTGGGCACGGCGAGTACTTTATTCGTTATCATGTTGCCGCCGATATTTGTGCACGGGTGCAATATCAAGGTATTAGTCTTGCCAAGGCAGCAGATATAGTAGTTAATGATGTTTTAGTCGCTGCTGGTGGCTCGGGTGGTGTAATCGCTATCGACCCTTTGGGTAACATTAGTATGCCATTTAACAGTACGGGCATGTACCGGGCCAGTAAATCGTCAAACGGTGAGGAATTTGTCGGGATATTTAATGATGATTAAGCACGGTATTTGCGATAAAAAGGCAGCAACAAAGTGGCTAACAAGCGGCGTAGGCGTGGCGCTATTATTGGCGCTTAGCGCTTGCTCGGATGATGTTGGCAAAGTGAGCTTGGGTTTATTTACCACCAAAGATGTGGTGATCAAAGCACAGCAAGATCCGATCATTAGTGGTGTCACATGCCATATAAGTCATGTAGAGGCCGACTTAGACTTTTCTGATCCCTCTGATATGAGTATTGCCTGTCGCCAAACCGGCGAAATTACCGCCCAGGCGTTAGCGCAAATTGATCGCTCTAAAAATGGCGAAGTGATCTTTAAAGAGTCGAAAAGTATTTTATTGAAAAACTTAAAAGTCAGGCGTATTTATGATGCAGAAAATAAAACCTTGATCTATTTGTCCTATTCAACCAAAGAGTCATCGGGTAGCCATCATCACGCTTTATCAACTGTGCCGCTTTACAACACCCATGCTTGGCAATGGGCGTTGGCGCAACAACCAAGCGACTAAATAAGTAGGCTCAGAATGATAAAGGAAAGATGAGAAAGTAATGATAAAAATCTATGTAAGAAACTATGTAAAAAATTATGTTAGCAAGATTATTTAGCAGCAAAGCGATTATTGACCCCAACACCCAAAATTGGATTTTCGATACCTTTGCTTGGGCAATAGAGCACTTTGATATAGCCGTGTTTCAAACCGAAACCCGTTTGATTTTACCCAGCAACGAATTTTATCCTGGCAAGGTAAGTAGTGTTGATGAAATGGCGCAAGCTATGTTTGTTAATACCAAGCAATATGCCGGCATGCAACACTGGCCGATAGCATTGTCATCAACACAACCGACTTCGAGTACCCGTATTAGTGATTTAAAGCTAGGTCAGGTGCTTCGTGGTGAGCGAGCCGACATTGGTCTAGCAGAAGATAAAGCTGCCATCATGCTGGGCTATTCGCCGCTGCAAGTAAACCAACCGCAAGACTTAATTGCCGCCATTAGCCAAGCACTGGCACGCATTTTAGTGCTAGCTAACCAAGCGCTGCCCCCTGGTGGCAAAGACTATTTACCACAAACCATAGATCTGGTGGCATGTTTTATGGGGTTTGGGGTGATATTTGCTAATACGGCTTATCAGTTTCGTGGTGGATGCGGTGGCTGTAATAACGCCAACTTAAATCGCCAAAGTGCCTTAACTGAGCCAGAAACACTCTATTGTTTAGCGTTATTTTGTGTCTTAAAACAGCAGCCAATATCAGCGGTTAAAGGGCATTTAAAAAAGCATTTGCAAAAAGACTTTACTCGCGCTTATAAAAGTATTGAACAAGCGCTAGTATCGAGTGCGCAACCGGCATTATTAGCCTGTTTAGGGGATAAAATTAGCCAGTAGAATAAATCAATAATATTTTTATAAATAGATGATTTATTTGCAAAAGAGTCTACAGTTAATGATAGATAGAAAAATAATTCGACGCTGAGCAAAGTAAAAAACACGATACTTTTTTAAGGAGCCACTATGGAATCATTGCAAGTACAAGATTATATGGACCACTACCCCGTGACCTTTACGCCAGAAATGGTCGTAGAAGAAGCGGCGTTACGGTTTTTAAAAACCAAACAAATAGGTGGCCCTGTTATCGACCAAAGTAACCGTTTGATTGGCTTTTTATCAGAAAGTGATGTGTTAGCAAAAATGATTGAGACCATTTATTATAATGAGCACATTGCTGATGTTAACGACTTAATGCGCAAAGAGGTTTTAACCGTAAAGCCCTACGACAGTATTATCGAACTTGGCCAACAAATGCTGAAAAACAAGCCGAAAGTTTACCCAGTTGTTGATGACGGCGGTAATCTGGTGGGAACAATCTGTCGTAATGATGTCTTGCGCGCCATCGACTTGCATTTGCGCTCAGGCTTTAAAGGGAAATAAAATAAGGGTCTGTTGAACTTTCAGAGTTAAAATTTATGCAATTTAAAACGGGTTTAATGGCAACGCGAGCTTTGCATAATAGTTACGTTATTTAAAAAGCGAGCAACAAAGCGTAAATTTGTTTTAAATGCACCTAAAGGCAGCACTTGTTTGAAATTTATACCACGTTATCAGCTGTTTGTGTAGCTAGCTACACGTCACAGCTTCTGCCTTGTCTAAATGCCAACCAAGTCGCTGTAAAAGTCATCTTAAAAGATCAACAGACCCTTGGCTCTGTTGAATTTTCAGAGTTAAAATTTATGCAATTTAAAACGGATTTAATGGCAACGCGAGCTTTGCATAATAGTTACGTTATTTAAAAAGCGAGCAACAAAGCGTAAATTTGTTTTAAATGCACCTAAAGGCAGCACTTGTTTGAAATTTATACCACGTTATCAGCTGTTCGTGTAGCTAGCTACACGTCACAGCTTCTGTCTTGTCTAAATCCCAACCAAGTCGCTGTAAAAGTCATCTTAAAAGATCAACAGACCCTAGCCTAAAGCTCAAGTTAAAGTGTTAATTGAGCTTAACGCATTCCTGCTTATATATTCATTTGCCGTCATATAACTGCTAAACTTAGGCTTTTGTTACTATTGCTTTGAGTTCGTTTTGTCTAAAATCTCTCCTGAAAATCCTGTTACGCCTAAACAACAACCTCAGTCTGATCAAGAAAGCTTAAACATTAATGCGTTATTTTCGCTGTTAACACAGGTTAAGCAATCAGATAAAGCGCGCTTGAGAAAACGCTTATTAGGCGTGAAAAAGATAGCGAATGCCACAAAACAGGCAAAAGCGTTGCAACAAATTGCTCATGCCATTGAACAATCAATCGCCAATAAACAATGGCGCTTAGCCAATATCCCAAGCATAAACTTTCCAGAAGGTCTGCCTGTTTCAGACAATGTTGAGGTAATTGCTAAGGCGATAAGTGAAAACCAGGTGGTGATTATTGCCGGTGAAACTGGCTCGGGAAAAACCACACAAATTCCCAAAATTTGCTTACAGCTTGGTCGCGGTGTAGATGGCTTGATAGGTCATACACAACCGCGCCGCATTGCTGCAAGAACCGTTGCCAATCGTATCGCTGATGAGTTAGGAACTAAGTTAGGCGCGACCGTGGGCTATAAAGTGCGATTTAATGACCACGTCAGTGAGCAAAGCTATATTAAGCTAATGACGGACGGAATTTTATTGGCTGAAATGCAAAAAGATCGCTTATTGCGCCAATACGATACCCTAATTATTGATGAAGCCCATGAGCGTAGTTTGAATATTGACTTTATTCTCGGCTATTTACGGCAAATATTGCCAAGACGGCCAGATTTAAAAGTCATTATTACCTCTGCGACCATAGACCCAGAAAAATTTGCCAAACACTTTGCCAATGAGCGTGGTGAGCTAGCACCTATGATAAGCGTGTCAGGGCGCACTTATCCGGTTGAGATGCGCTATCGACCGCTGCATGAGTCAAGTGATAGCAATGACAACGAAAACGATGTTATTACGGGTATTCTTAATGCGGTAGATGAGTTAAGTGCTGACAGTCAGGGAGATATTTTGGTATTCCTCAATGGTGAGCGAGAAATTCGAGATACCGCACGAGCACTAGAAAAAGCCAATTTGCGCCATAGCAATATTTTGCCCTTATATTCACGCTTAACCATAGCAGAGCAAAACTTAATTTTTAAGCCTCACAGTGGTCGTAATATCGTTTTAGCAACAAACGTCGCCGAAACGAGTTTAACTGTGCCTGGCATTAAATATGTCATTGACCCAGGTACGGCAAGGATCTCCCGCTATAGCTACCGCACAAAAGTACAACGGCTGCCAATTGAGCCAATTTCACAAGCCAGTGCTAATCAGCGTGCTGGACGATGTGGCCGGGTATCATCGGGGGTTTGTATTCGCCTGTATTCAGAAGAAGACTTTTTAAATCGTCCAGAGTTTACCGATCCGGAAATATTGCGCACCAATTTAGCCACCGTTATATTGCAAATGCTGGCGTTAGATTTAGGTGAGATTGCCAATTTTCCTTTTGTACAAGCCCCAGATAATCGCAATATCAATGACGGAGTGCGGCTATTAGAAGAGTTAGCGGCTATAGATGCCAGTAGCAAAGGTGTTAGGTTAACGGCTATTGGTCGGTCGTTGGCAAAGTTTCCGGTAGACCCACGCTTGGCAAAAATGATCTTAACCGCCGTGGATTTAGGCTGTATAGAGCAGGTAATGATAATCGTTAGCGCGTTAAGTATTCAAGATCCGCGTGAGCGGCCACACGAAAAACAGCAAGCAGCAGATGAAAAACACAGTCGCTTTAAAAACAAGCAGTCCGATTTTATAAGTTTATTGTCACTATGGGCTTATATTGAACAGCAGCAAAAGCAGCTTAGCAATAATCAGTTTCGCCGGTTATGTCAGAAAGAGTTTTTGTCTTATGTGCGTATTCGTGAGTGGCAAGATATATATAGCCAACTAACGCATGCACTACGAGAATTGAAAATTCCCATGAGCCGAGTTGAACTAGACTTCACTGAAGATAAAGACCCTAAGCAAGCAAACCCCAAGCTAGATATTGTGCATCAAGCGATATTGTCGGGCTTGTTAAGTCATATTGGTCAGCTTGAAGAAAACCGCGAATATAAAGGTGCGCGCGGCAGTAAGTTTTTTGTTTTTCCAGGCTCCGCGTTAGCCAAAAAATCACCCAAATGGCTAATGGCAGCCGAGCTTGTAGAAACCAGTCGCTTATTTGCCCGTATGGCCGCAAAAATTGAGCCCCATTGGCTAGAGCAACTTGCGCCACACCTGCTTAAACACACTTACAGCGAGCCACATTGGGAGAAAAAGCAAGGGGCGGTTATGGCCTTTGAGCAAGTCTCACTTTATGGGTTAGTCATTGTCAGTAAGCGTAAGGTTAACTTTAATAAAATTGAGCCCGAGACATGCCGCGATATTTTTATTCGTGAAGCACTGGTTAATGGCGACAGCACCATAAAAGAAGCTTTCTTAAATACTAATCGCCAACTAGTGGACGAAATTGAAGCGCTAGAGCAAAAAGCGCGCCGTAAAGATTTTTTGATTGAAGAGCAGCAGCTGGTTGATTTCTATAGTGAAAAACTTCCCTCAAATGTCATATGTCAGCGCAGCTTTTTGGCATGGTGGAAAAAGCAAAAACAAAGCAACGGCAAGTACTTAAACTTTAGCAAAGCGTTTTTATTAAAAGAAAGCGCGGTGATGTTATCGGCTAATGAATACCCTGAAACTTGGCAGCAGGGCAGTTTAACCTTGCCACTGAGTTATCATTTTAGCCCCGGTGATGTCGATGATGGTATCAGTGTTATGATCCCCGTTGGCATTTTAAATCAAATCGACAATCTTGGCTTTGATTGGTTGATTCCGGCATTAAGATTGGAGCTGATCACCGCTTTAATTCGCGGTTTACCTAAGTCGTTACGGCGCAATTTTGTCCCCGCACCTAACTATGCCCAAGCCTGTTTAGCGGCCTTGCCAAACACTGAGGAGCCTCTTACCTTAGCACTGGCCAAGCAATTATTGCGCATGACTGGCGTACGCTTGCCTGATGATGTTTGGCAAGGGGTTGAGTTAGTACCGCATCTTAGAATGAATTTTAAAGTTGTTAACGAGCAAGGCAAATTACTCAAGCATGGTCGTGATCTTGATGCTTTAAAAGACAGTTTACAAGGCAAAGTACAAGCATCAATTAAAAAGGTTGCCGATAAAGGCATTGAGCGCAGCAATATTGCTCAGTGGGACTTTGCGCATTTACCAAAAAGTTATGAGAAAAAAGTCGCGAATATCACCATAAAAGCATTCCCTGCACTAGTGGATAAAAATAAATCGGTGGCAATTGAGCTTTTCGAACATGAAAGTTTAGCGCAGCAAGCCATGTTAGATGGCGTCAGTCGCTTAATATTATTGAATATTCCGTCGCCGCTAAAATACTTGCAAGAAAAGCTGCCCAATAAAGCAAAGTTAGGTTTATATTTTAATCCCTTTGGTTCAATTAGTGATTTATTAGCAGATTGTATTGTGGCTGGATGTCAGTTTTTAGTTAAGGACTATGGCGAATTGCCACGCACTGAAGCAGAGTTTAATGCTTGTAAAGAACACGTGCGAGCAGAAATTGCCGATTGTGTGTTGAATGCGGCGATAAAAGTTGAACGGGTGTTGAGTTTAACACACCAGATTCAGAAAAAAATGAAAGGTAAAATGTCGCTTCAAGTTGTGCAATCTTATGGTGATATAAAAAGCCAATTAGAGGCGTTAGTTTTTAAAGGCTTTATTACCAAGGCAGGTTATCAACGCCTAGATGATATAGCGCGTTATTTAACAGCGATACAACGACGTTTAGAAAAACTCAATATTGATCCAAACCAAGATCGCCTGAAAATGTTAGAGCTAGAAAAAGTACAAACAGCATTAGATAAGGCGGTTTCGCAACAGCCAAAAGGGCAACCGCTTGCTGATGCTTTGGCACAAGGTTACTGGATGATAGAAGAGCTACGGGTATCACTTTTTGCCCAAAACTTAAAAACACCGTATCCAATTTCAGCCAAGCGCATACTGAATTATTTAAAAGAAAACAGTTGAACACAGACAATGATTTGACAGCATGGGTTACGGTGAGTATAAGTAAAAGAGGATAATTATAAAAACACTCTGGAGTAGCAATGGTTAATTACGATGATAAACGCAACTTTTATCGCATGATGTTAAACAGTGAAGTTACTGTGACCATTATTGACGACGAAGCTAATAGTAAAATTACAGCCACCTGTCGAGATTTAAGTGCTACTGGAATTGCAATTGAGATGGAGCATCCGTTAGAGATGAACACTGCGGTGCACATTAGTGTTCAGTCGGCTAATAGCGCCGTTCAGCCGCTGGACGTAAAAGGTAAAGTGGTTCGTGTTAAAGAAGAGAGTAGTAACTGCTATCTGATTGGTATTAACATTTCAGAGATAGATTAAAAGCGATAGTCGTAGCGAACCATGGCATTCGCTACGACTAGATAGTGTTATTCTACTTGGCAAACTAATCCTTTGAGGTAGTAACCTTCAGGATAATAAGACGCCACTGGGTGATCGGCAGCTTGATGTAAGCGATCAACGAAGTAGACATTTCTTTGCGCGTCTAGTGCCGCATCTGCCACCACTTTTTGGAATAAGTTACTCTCCATTAAGCCAGAACAAGAAAAGGTCAACAAGGTGCCATTGGGTTTAAGTAGTTGCATAGCGAGCATATTAATATCTTTATAGCCACGACAAGCACCGGTTAACTGCGCCTTTGACTCGACAAATTTTGGCGGGTCGAGAATGATCATATCAAACGTGCGCTTTTCATCACGGTATTGGCGTAACAGTTTGAATACGTCTGCTTTAATAAACTCGATATTTTTATCTGTTAACTGGTTTAGTTCAACGTTTTGCTTAGCTAGTGCTAAAGCCGTGTCAGATACATCAACATTTATCACTTCTTTTGCGCCATTTGCCGCACAATGTAAGGCAAAGGTGCCGGTATACGAAAAACAATTTAGTACGCTTTTATTGTTGGCATATTTGCCTGCGGCAAGGCGCGAGTCTCGCTGATCTAAATAAAAGCCGGTTTTATGACCTTGAGCCACATCAACATGAATTTTAATGCCATGCTCTTCAATAATGCACTCGGTCGACGCTTGTGGCTCGGTTAACCAACCTGTTACGGGTGTTAAGCCTTCTTTTTTACGCACATCAACGTCAGAACGTTCATAAATATGACAATTAGGATAGAGCTCTTTAAGGCAATTAACTAAGGTGTAACGGTGAAAATCAGCACCAGCACTGAGTAACTGACAGACAATAAAATTGTCATATTTATCTATGGTAATACCGGGTAAGCCATCTGATTCACCAGCGATTAGACGATAGCCGGTTAATTTACCTTGCGCAATAAACCAATCGCGTCTTTGCTGGGCGCTGAGCAGTTTTTTGCGAAAAAAGTCATGATCAATATTTTCATCAACATCATAACTCCAAACGCGAATACTAATTTGTGATTCAGGTGAGTATGCGCCCTTAGCGAGCCAATTGCCTTTACTATCAAAGATATCGACCGTTTCACCCAATAAGGGCTTTCCTTTAATTTTATTGATAGCTTGAGAAAAAATCCAAGGGTGTTTTCTACGTAATGATTTCTCACGAGCAACTTTTAAATAAATTCTTGCTGACATATGGCTATACTTGTATTTAACAATAAGAATTGCGCGAGTTTAGTCAAAGCTTGGCTGAGGTGCAATGTTCAATTTTAACTATTTTTCATTTTAGGCGCAGCTTGCCAATGAGAATGCCAAATAATAAAAGTAAACGGCTTTTGCTAAGGTGAATGAGATGAATGTTAGCTACATAGCACAGGTGCAAGGTAAAGTGCAGGGCGTTTATTTTCGCGCCTCTAGCCAACAAATGGCAATAGAATACGGACTTAGCGGTTATGCGCGTAATTTACCCAATGGTGATGTTGAAGTCCTGATGTGCGGTACACAAGAAAATATCGACAAAATGCTTAACTGGCTTCAACACGGACCACCGCAAGCCGAAGTTAGCCAAGTTGACGTGGAGCAAGTGCCATGGCAAGAGCATCACTTTTTTGCCATCAACTGATTTAAAGCATTGGGTTTAAGGGCAGGTTCAGGCAAAATAAAGTCGAAACCTTTAACCTTAAAAAACAGGAGCTAACTTGCGTTATTTTGCTATTAATGACCAACAGCAATTACAGCTTGTTGAAACCAGTACGCCAGAAATTGCCAATGACGAATGTTTAATTCAAGTGAAGGCAATTGGTGTTAATCGCGCTGATATTTTGCAAAAGCAAGGGAAATATCCACCGCCGCCTGGTGAGTCAACTATTCTGGGGATTGAAGTTTGTGGCGACATAGTGGCAATAGGCCAAGGTGAGAGTACAAGTCACAATGGCCTGACCCTTGGTGATAGCGTAATGGCGATTGTACCCGGCGGTGCTTATGCCGAGTTTGTGAAAGTAAAAATTGCCCATGTGATAAAAAAGCCCGATCACTTTAGTTATGCTGAAGGTGCGGCGATTGCAGAAGCGTTTTTAACGGCTTATCAATGTTTATTTACCATAGCTGATCTACAAGCAAACAGTAAAGTGCTGATCCATGCGGGTGCCAGTGGCGTTGGTACTGCAGCAATTCAATTGGCAAAACAGCGTGGTTGTCATGTTAGTGTGACGGTAGGTAGTGACGAAAAAGTAGCCGCCTGCAAAGCCTTAGGCGCTGATGAGGCGATAAACTACCAAGATACTGATTTTGCACTATGGGCAAAGCAGCATAAGTATCATTATGACGTCATTCTAGATGTAGTGGCTGGTGATTATGTAAATAAAAATATCAGTGTCTGTGCGCTAGATGGCCATATAGTTATTTTGTCTATGTTAGCCGGGCGATTCGCTGACAACATTGACGTTGCGCGAATGCTCGCTAAGCGCATAAATATCCATGCCACCACTTTGCGCAGTCGCAGTGATGACTATAAAGCAAAGTTAATCAAGGCTTTTAATCGAGACTTTAAAGCAGCGCTTGAACAAGGGCATATAAAGCCAGTGATTTATCAGCAGTTTCCATGGCAAGATGTTGAACAGGCGCACCAAGTTATGGAAAACAATGCTAATACGGGCAAGTTAATTCTTATCGTTGACTAAAGTTTACTAGTTAAGTGGTAATAAAAAAGCCCTAGCATTTGTATAAAAGCTAGGGCTATTTTTTGAAAATCGGAAAAGTTAAATTAAGACTTTTTTACTTTGGTTGTTGAGCGCTTTTGACGAGCAACGAGTCCTAACAAAGCTAAAGCCAATAGCACCATAGTTTGTGGCTCTGGTACCGTTGTTGATCCACAGTTAGATGTACAAGGCTGAGTTGTTCCACCAAAAAATGTTATATGTGATAGACCTCTCGGATTACCTTTTTTATTGAGTGGTGTTGTCCAGCTGCCACTAGTCACTGTTTTAGCTAAATTTAAGCACGCCAGTGTGAAAGTAGAGGGTTGACATGCATTACTTGCCTCTGGTGTGTTATCGACTAGCCAAAAAAGGTTGAAACCATTGCCCGCTTTTGCCGTCCAAAATTTAATCCCTGGAGAGCCACCAGTATAAGTCCATGTACCGGTTTTGTAGTTTTTCCCGACGTTACCAAAACTCCAATCGCTTTGTTGGATATCAGCTGCAAACTGGCCACTTTCTGTATAGCTAGGAGAGCTTCCATTCGTATCAAATTTAGCGATAACATCGGCTAAATATACCGTATTTCCTAAATTATCATCGATCGCTATTCTACATGCATTAAAACCATTGTAACCATTGTATCCAGCTTCGTGAAATACGGCATTTTTTTTACTACTACAATCGTTTCCGCTGAAACTCGCACTTTGTAACGAGGTAAAGGTAGCCATACTTGGCATTGCTATTAATACGCAAACGCAGGCAAGCAGAGCCTTAGACCATGTTTTAATTCGCTTATTAATGTTCACTGGCTGTCCTTTTATTTAAACTGTTTTAATAATGCTTTGTTAGTTGATGTTAACAGATTGCAATAATTGTACCCAAATAATTTTTTTATTTTAAAGCAATAGCTTATAAATTCATAGCAAGCAGAGCAATTCATTATTGTAAAATAAACTGACACTTTTTTACCACACAAGGCAATTGTTAACTTATCAGCGTTTTTAAATTGCATTTTATGGTCATTAATGCGGATAATGTCATGATACATTAGCGAACATGATTGTGATATGACAAAACTAACTAGACGTTTTATTTTTTTAGTCTCTATTTGCTTAGCTATTGGCAGTAATGCCGCTGAACTTTATGAATTAGCAAACAAAAAGTTTAATGAACACCAATACGCTGAAGCTAAAATACATATAAAAAATTTATTAAAACAAGACCCGAGCAATATTGCCGCACGCTTTTTGTTAGTTGAGTTATTACTTGCTGATGAGCAAGCCGCGTTAGCGGAAACAGAATTAAACATCATTGCAGGCTTAGGGGGAGATCACAAACAAATCACGTTGCACCGCAGCAAAACTCTGCTCATGCAAAATAAGTACAATGAAGTGCTCAGCTTATTTGACGATAATTATATTGATCAAATCTTTGCTGCAAAAATGTATGTACTTAAAGGTTTAGCCCACATAGGTTTAAGGCAACTTATTCTAGCCGAAGAAGCCTTTAATCAAGCCCTGCGCATTAATGCCAGTAACTTTGATGCTCAATTAGGTTTGGCGCAAATAAAAGTTAATCGTTTTCAATATGATGAAGCGAAAGCTATTGTCGAACAAGTGTTAGCAACGCCTTTTCCTCCGGAAAAAGCATGGTTTTTAAAAGCCACCATAGATCAGCATTTAGGTAATGTAGATAAAGCGTTAACAAGCATCAATAGTATTTTGATCAATAATCCGGAAAATGTTGAAGCATTGATCCTTAGGGCAACGTTATTATACGAGTTGAAAGATTATCCTGCGGCATTAAAAGATGCAGAATTGGTGCTAGCTAATGTTGCTAATGAACCAAGAGCGAAATTTATCCAAGCGGCTATTGCGGTGCAAAATGATGATATTGCCAGTAGTAATGCCCTTGTTGAAGAAATAGCGCAAACCTTAGCTAAAATATCTCCGTCCGATTTACAGGCTAACCCGTCGTATTTGTATTTAGCCGGTGTTATTTTTTATCAGCAAGGTCAATACACAGTCGCGCAAGACTATTTTAATCAATACTTAGCAATTGATAACTTTAATGTTAATGCCAAACTTTTGTTGGCACGAATATTAATGGAACAAGGAGACTTTGAGAGCGCTAAAAGTCTGCTGGTTAAAGCGGCGGTACAACATGGTGATAATAGTAACATACTGACGCTACTAGGAGTTTGTTACCTTGAGTTGCAGCAATTTGAATCAGCAATTGTTTACTTTCAACAAGTTAAAAGGCTAAATCCATCGGGCAGTGTAGATTTACAATTAGCGAAAAGTTACTTATCGCTTAATGAAAACCGTAAAGCAATTAAGCTGTTAAATGCAGGTGACTTTACTAACTCACAACAAGTGATTGCGAGCTTTTTGTTAGTTGAGGCTTATTTAAAAGAACAGAACGCTGATTCGGCAATAAAAATAGCCAAAAAACTCACACAACTAGAGCCGAAAAATCCAGAGTATCAACATCATTTAGGCTTTGTTTATCAGCGTGTTGGAGATTTTACAAACGCAAAGTTACACTTCCAAAAAGCATTGGAGTTAAATGATTTACATGTCAAATCCATCATTAGTCTCGCGCAAGTTACCAGCGCAATGGGCGCGCCAGAGCAGGGCTTTAGTCAACTGCAAAAGGCGTTAAGTAAACAGCCGAACGAAGTTGAACTACTAAAGGCAATTGCCAATCACTATGAACGTATGGGGCAAGATTTAGATGCCGCTAACATTTACCAAAAAGCGTTACTACAACAGCCGAATAGTGAAGCTTTGTTGTTAAGTTATGCTGCGAGTCTAGGGCGACAAGATAAATTTAAGGAAGCCATTGAAACGATTAATAGCTTTTTATTGTCTCAGCAAAAAACCGGCAAAATTTATGTGTTATTAGGGCACTTATATCTGAAGAATAAACAAGTTGCCTTAGCGATTGATAGCTATCGTGACGCTCTGAAGTTTGGGGCAACGAAATCTCGGGTTTACTTCTATATCGCGAAAGCTTTTCAAAGCGATAGAAAATTTTCCGAGGCCGTAGCGGCCTATCAAAAATCCATTGCTTGGGCGCCAACCGCATTAGAGCCGGTGCTGGCTTTCGCTAATTATTTAAATCAGCAATCTCGTTATAACGACGCCATAACTGCCTTGCTCGCCTTTGAAGGTGCCGCGAAAACTTCGCATAACTATATAGCAACCCTAGCCCACGCTTATTATCTTAATAAGCAGTATCAACAAGCAGAGCAACATTATTTAAAAATTATTCAATCTGGAGCAATCAGCACCATATCTGGTTTGGCTATGGTTTATCATGCCCAGCAACAAACTGAAAAGGCGCTAGCTTTAATTAACGCTGGCTTAAAAAGTCACCCGAATAATTTAGTCTTGCTAAGTACGCAAGCTGAAATTCATATTAAAAATCAACAATGGGCGCAGGCAGAGAATATTTATAGCCAATTAATTAGTTTAAACGATAACCAACCTATGTTATTGAATAACGCAGCCTATGTGGCTATGGTGCAAGCTAAGTATGAGCTTGCTAAAGCATATGCTACTCGCTCGGTTGAGATTCTAGACAATGTGCCAGACTCGCTCGATACCTTAGGTTGGATATATTATTTAACCCAAGATTACGCAAAAGCGTTGCCTATACTGCGCAAAGCGTTAGCCATTGATTATTCAAATGTTGAAATAAAATACCATCTGGCGATGACATTAAAAGCACTAGGACAAGAGCGAGAAGCATTTAATTTATTGCGTGAAGTGGTCAATAGCCAGTTTGAATTTACTGACAAGGCCAAAGCTAAGCAAGTACTTGATGACTGGCTTAAGTCGTAATGATTGTTAATAAAACAACCCTGCGAAACTGATTGAGCGGCGCTTGGCATCGCAGTTGGCCTAGCGCAGGGTATCTTGCCTAAGTTATGGTTAGAAACAGCGCTTTATCGCAGCAAAAACAAGCGCTGCGCTTACTATATGTTATGACAGTAACGTTTGCTTGTTTTGCCAATTAGCACGCAGTAAACCGTAATCAACCTGATCTGTCCATTGCGTACCGTTTAAATAATGCTGCTTAAAAAATGCTTCGCGGACAAAACCTAGTTTTTCCATCACCCGATAAGACGCAATATTTCTAGGATCACACTTTGCGACGATTTTAAAAAAGCCTAACTCGTTGAATAAATAATGAATTAACAGATGTGCCGCTTTAGTGCATATCCCTTGGCCTGTGACGGTTTCACTTAACCGATAACCTAATTCAGCACGTTGATTTTGCCAATCTTCAATGCGAAACACTATTTCACCCACCACGCTGTCATCTGCTTGTAAGCAAATGACTAAGCCATTCCAGTGACCGAGCGTAAATTGCCAAGGTGCAGATAATTGCTGCACCACCTTTAATACATCGCTATCACTTTCCGGTGGGCGTATGTAACGACAGTTTTCTGGGTTTTGCCGAAAAGCTTTAATAGCACTGTAGTCAGCCATAGTTGCTGGCCTAAGGTAAATATTGTCAGCTTTGAGCGTGGGTGCTAATTGTTGAGCGTCTAAGTTTACTTTCATCGTCATCGCGCTATGTATAAGACTTTTTAATTATTAATAGCACTATTTTTGACACGATATAATTGAATTGTAAAGGCTTTTTCTGATTTTCCGCTGACGGTGATGGTTACGCTATTATCGTTGTGCAACTGGTATTTAATGGTATGAGGAAAGTCATGCGCTGGGTTTTCAAAACTGAAACTTTGGCCTTGGCTTGTTTGCTGACATTGGTTGAGTTTAAAGGCAATAGGCATAGGGTTATGGGCAACTTTTGCTAAGTAAAATAGCTCACCAGACATGGCCAGTAAGCGCAGCGACTCGTGTTTATTGCTGGTGACGCCAGTGCCTGCAAAAGTATCTTCACTTAATTTTGTCCAATGCTCCTTAGTGGCCGGCTGTTGATTGTGCGTTTGCCAGTGACCCAGTAGCCAGTCTAGATCAGCTAAACTCGCGCAACTGGCCGCATAAACATTGGCACTAGTGAGCAACCATGCAGTGATAACTGCCTTGCCAATTAATTTAAGCATCAAATCAGCTGTTTGTGAGGCGAGTTGTTATCACAGACATACTTAAAACGCTTAATAACCTTGCCATCACGCTCAATGGTTTCGTCAAACATGGCCAGTGGTCTAACCCAAATGGCTCGATCGCCGTATTCGGGTTGGTAAACCACCATTAGCTCTTCGGTTTCACTGTGTTTGGCAATATGGAGCACTTGGTAATAGTTGCCTTTAAAGTGTTGGTAACGTCCGGTTTTTAACATTGCAGCTCTCGTTTGGTTATTTATTTGGGCAGTTTTTCTGACCACTGCTGAGCATGATCGTCATCGCTGGCTTTGGCATCTAACCATTTACTGCCTGCATTGGTGCGCTCTTTTTTCCAAAATGGTGCTCGGGTTTTTAAAAAGTCGATCAAAAACTCACAGGCGGCAAAAGCGGCTTTACGGTGCGGGCTAGTGACGCCGATAAAAACAATTTGCTCGCCTAAGCTTAAGTCGCCAAAGCGATGAATAATGGTCACTTTATTAAGCGGCCAGTGCTGTCGCGCTTGAGCTTCAATATCGTTTAATACCTTTTCTGTCATGCCAGGGTAGTGCTCTAACGATAAGCCTTGTATGCCAAGCCCTTCGTTAAAGTCTCTAACCTTACCAACAAAAGTGACGATAGCGCCATCTTGGTTGTCACTGGCAAGCCGTTGATATTCATCAGCCACGACAAAATCTTCAGATTGTACGAAAATCATTTAACCTCCAGTGACAGGCGGAAAAAATGCTACTTCATCACCGCTGTTTACGCTGTGTGACCAATCGGTAATTTCTTGATTTACCGCCACTAATAGGGTATCAGCGCTCATCACTTGCGCCCATGTTGCCCCCTTTTGTGCTAATTGTTGGCGAATATGCTCAGTGGTCATATTTTCCGTTACAGCTAATTGTAAGCTATCGGTTGCAAGTTGCTCGCGTAAACGCGCAAAAAATAATACCTTTATCATGAGTTAAACCTCTATCAATTGGCTTGGTTATGCAAGTAGTTACCTGATTTGCCGCCTTGCTTTTCTACTAAGTGAATATTGCTAATGATCATATCCTTTTGTACAGCTTTACACATGTCATATATGGTTAATGCTGCAGTAGAGGCAGCGGTTAAGGCTTCCATTTCTACCCCCGTTTTACCGGCAAGTTTACAAAGCGCGGTGATTTGCACGCGATTGTGCTGTGGTTGTGCAACTATGTCGACTTCTATTTTAGTCAACATCAAGGGATGACATAGCGGAATAAGTTCACTGGTTTTTTTTGCGGCCATAATGCCGGCAATTCTGGCGGTAGCAAACACATCACCCTTGTGGTGCTTGCCCTCGACAATCATAGTTAAAGTTTGCGCTGACATTTCAATGTAGGCTTGGGCGATGGCGGTACGCTCTGTGGTGTTTTTTTCTGTAACGTCAACCATATGCGCATTACCGTCGGCATTGATATGGGTAAATTTCTCGCTCATTTAATTATCTCTAAACTGTTCGCTATTTTGCGTGTTTTTCATTTGCCGCCTATCTTACCTTATCTTAGGGGGAGAGTATTAAGATAAGTCATTATTTTACTTTTTCGCTATGTTTTGTTTGTTGTTTTGCTGACGTTAAACTAAAAAACCAACTCAGTTATAATTTGATGGCAGTGATGTTAATCACCAGCTAAAGTGCAGGCACTATTGGTTACCTTGCTAACAATTAAAAATATACCGCATGAAACTGCGCTAAGCGTTTATGGTTTTTATCGTGTAATGTTAAACCCTGCGCTGAAATATCAAAATGCAGTTTGCCTTGAAAAAGTGATAAAAACTGTTGCTCATTTTGGTGAAGGTCTGGGCATGCCATTTGCGTTGTTGCCACAGCGTTAAATACTAAACTGCCGGTATTACGGCTTTGCTCAACGCTGGAATAATGGCCAAAAAAATGATTACAACCGCTAAAGCCGGTGATGCGTTGATCTTTTTGATGAAAAATTAAATGGCTTTCCCGCGCTTGGTTATCAGCCATCTTGATTTTAATACCGTCGAGCTCGACTAATCGCCAATAAGTTTCTGTGAGCGTGGCATTAGCGGCTGCTGTGCTTGCTGTATTATGGTTGTTTGTGTTGTTGCGCTCTGTAATCGTGCCACTACAGCCGAGTAAAGTCAGTGTTGCACAGGTTAAGAATACGCGTGTGAGTGTTTGACGGTTGCTCATATTTTCTCGCTATTATTGCTATGTTTAGCCTTTATCAGCAGACATTTTATCAACTTAATTACTAGCGAGCGAGAATAAGTACTAACAGGCATACAAAGCTAGAGCATTAAGTGTTTAAACGCTTGATAGCATACTGTGAATAAATACGGGCAACTATAAATTAAAGCACTTAAATTTCACTGCGGCTGCATCACTAGCAATGCTGGTATTGGCGATGTTCATAATGAGTAATATTAGTACTGGTTTGGCAAAATTTTGCGGGCTAACTATTTACAGGCACACCATATATTCAACCTCGTTATCACTCATGTTGTAGTACTTTCTTGTTGCAGCCATTGGTAGCACAAGTAGCGCGCCAAGGTGCTGACTTTGGCAAAGGTACAATTATTTACCGAATAACGGCGCTAAGTTTGCAACAATATACCGTTAAGTAATTCAGCGGGGCATTTTTAACCTTATGCTTAAGTTGCAACGGGGAAGAGATTGACTTGCTTTATGAGCTAAATTTTAGCAATCATCAATTAAAAACCTAACGTATGCGGTTATAGCGCATAGATAGCAAATCGGCGTTGAGGGGCTTTACAAGCAGCGGTTATTTGTCGCAGTTGGCTAGATAATATGAGTTTTCATTCATAGCCAATAGAGGGGAGCCGTCAGCCCAATATGTTAAATCCATTGAAGTTTACTATCATAAAACCACAACCGTTAGTGATTAGTTGCTTAAAACGCTAGTATTTGTAAGCCTTTATATCAAAATTTTATATAACAGGAGTGAGTCTTGAGCGTATCCAAGCCTGTAGTTAACGGTACAAATTATGCCACCTGGTTTTTGTTTTCTCTTATGGCCAGTGTTACCTTTATCGGAATTTTATCTGAACTTGTACCTTCGGGTATTCTCCCGCAAATGACCGAGGGTTTAGCGATAGCAGAAGCGCAAGTTGGTTTTTTAGTGGGGGTGTATGCGCTGGCCTCGGCCATTTTTGCGATTCCGCTTATCAGTATGACCTTGGCGGTGAATCGAAAAACCTTATTATTGTTTTTGTTAGTGGGCTTTACAGTTTCAAACATTGTGGTTGGGCTTAGCTCTTGGTATCAACTCATTGTAGTTATGCGTATTGTTGGTGGTATTTGCGCTGGCATTATGTGGCCAATGATTGCTGCGTATGGCGCAGCGCTAGTGCCTAAAGAGCAACAGGGCAAGGCCATCACCATCATAATGTCGGGTAATACCTTTGGTGTCAGCCTAGGTTTGCCCTTGATGACCTTGATAGGCACTGAGCTAGGTTGGCGTACCACCTTTATCGTGTTAGGTGCGCTGGGGGCAACCATAGCGCTGTTATCAGCAAAATATTTGCCCTCCATCAAGGGCGAAAAACTTACTAAAAGCAACTCACCATGGGTGGTGTTAAAAACACCCTCAGTTTTGCTAGTGCTGGTGCTAACCTTTTTATCTGTTTTGGCTCATTACGGCAGCTATACCACATCACATTATTAGTTGAAACTATTGATTTTCACGGTGGTATTAGCCTAGCGCTATTAATTTTTGGTATTGGCTCAGTGGTGTCTGTGTTGTTATCGGCAAAAGTTATCGACACACACTTGCGTGGCTTAATTGTCAGTATGTTGGCCTGTGGTGTACTGGCAATGAGCTTATTAGTGTTTCTTGGCGGAATTAATGGCCTGTCACATTTGGCGTTTTTTCTCTGGGGCTTGGCGTTTGGCCCGCTTGTGACTATGTATCAAACGGCCGTTAGCAAACAAGTGACTGATGCTAAAGCGGTGGCAACCTCAGTGCAATCGAGTGTATTTAACCTGTCTATAATGGTGGCAACATGGCTTGGCGGTTTAATTTTAGTTCACCTGCCTCATATAGGAGTGCTTGGTATTGGTTACCTATCCATTATTTGTTTCCTACCCGCTCTGGTTATTGCCTTTTTGGCAAAGCGAACGTTAACAAAATAGCAAGAATAGCACTGACAAGGTTAGCGGCTAATTTGCTTGAGGAAATGTAAAGTGCCACTAGCTTTTGGTAAAATCCGAACTCTAAACAGGGGCGAGATGTGAACTTTGAACTGTTGTACTTTTGAGTTAATGAATTTTTATTAATAGTGCAAGAGGGGACAATTTTAATGCGGTAAAAACAGCCGAATTTAGGTATTGAAGTTTTAAGTCAAAGTATGATTAATAACGCATACAGAAATAACTTTAGCTAGGGTTTTATTTAAAAGCGTGAGCATTGCAAGGGGAAATTGGTTGCGGGAGCAGGATTTGAACCTACGACCTTCGGGTTATGAGCCCGACGAGCTACCAGGCTGCTCCATCCCGCGTCCGAATGACCTAATAAATTAGGAAAGCCAAGTTATTTTAATTCCAACTTAAGAATTGGTTGCGGGAGCAGGATTTGAACCTACGACCTTCGGGTTATGAGCCCGACGAGCTACCAGGCTGCTCCATCCCGCGTCCGAATGACCTAATAAATTAGGTAAGCCAAGTTATTTTAATTCCAACTTAAGAATTGGTTGCGGGAGCAGGATTTGAACCTACGACCTTCGGGTTATGAGCCCGACGAGCTACCAGGCTGCTCCATCCCGCGTCCGAATGACCTAATTAATTAGGTAAGCCAAGTTGTTTTAATTCCAACTTAAGAATATTTAGCTTTGCATGGTTACCCGCTAAGCGAGCTTCCTTGAAAGCGAGGCGTATGATAAGGATACCTTTGCCTATTTGCAACCCGTTTTAAGATTAATTTTAGCATTTTTTTTAACTATTTTTACTTTGTTGTATTTTTGCTCTGCTTTGGTGGGAATTTTAAACGATTCGTCGTTGCTTTGGCGTTAGCGGGAAAATAACGGAGAGAAAATAATGACCAGATAGTGGTGCTAATTTGTAAAATGGCTATAAGTAAGACCTGTCTTTGTTTATAATCGCCGGCATAAATTAGATTGGAAAACCTTTATGCAGCAATTTTTAGCATTAACCTCGCCAGGTATAGAAATATTACTAGCACAAGAACTTAAAGACTTGAACGCTGAACAAGTGGTTCAAAAGCCTGAAGGTGTTTATTTTAGTGCCTCAATTGAACATAGCTACCATATTTGTTTGCATTTACGGTTAGCAACGCGAGTGTTGTTAAAAATAGCAGAAGGTGCTGCGAGTAACAAAGAGCAGCTATATGCGAGTGCCAAGGCGGTAGATTGGTCAACATTATTTTCGGTGGAAAGTACCTTTGCCATTGATTTTGTCGGTACCAGCGATGAGATCAGAAATAGCCAATTTGGCGCGTTAACGGTTAAAGATGCCGTTGTAGATCATTTTCGTGACTTAAACCAACAACGTCCGACGGTAGATAAAGCTAACCCACACATTAGCTTTCAAGCGCGGCTTTTACGCGATCAAGTATCTTTGTACCTTGATTTTTCAGGTCGGAGCTTGTTTAAGCGTGGTTATCGTGAAAATACCGGCGCTGCACCTTTAAAAGAGCATTTAGCTGCTGCCATTATTACCCGTTCAGGTTGGTTAGCCGACACTTCAAAACCATTGGTTGACCCTATGTGTGGCTCGGGCACTATCGTGATTGAAGCTGTGCTTATGGCTGCAGGGTATGCGCCAGGTATCGACAGAGCTTCGTGGGGCTTTGAACATTGGCTTGGGCATCAAGGTGATGCTTGGCAGACGGCCAAGTCAGCTGCTATTGAACACTCGCATATCGGCTTAACACAATTAAAAACCAAAGTGTTTGGTATTGACCTTGATAGCCGAGTGCTAAGAACCGCACAACAAAATGCGAAAAATGCGGGCATACAAAAATTTATCGAGTTCTCTTGTAAAAGTGCCAATGAGATAAAAAATGCCTTTGGCTCGTCGGGGACTATCTTATTTAATCCGCCGTACGGTGAACGTATCGGTGAATTACCTGAACTCGTTGAAACTTTTGCCTTATTAGGGCAAAAATTTAAGTCACACTTTGTTAATTGGCGGGTGGCAGTTTTAACCGCCAATGTCGAGCTATTGGGCATGATGAAAATGGCGAGCTTTAAACGTTACAAGTTTAAAAACGGCCCTTTAGACTGCCAATTTGCGCTGTACAACCTAGACGATAAACAAGTAGCGAGTAGTAAGGTTAATGCAGAGTTTGAAGAAAAAGATTCTGCCTTTGCTAATCGATTATTAAAAAACAAGAAAAACTTAAAAACTTGGCTAAAGCGCGAACAAATCAGCTGTTATCGCTTATATGATGCCGATATTCCTGAGTACAATGTTGCAGTGGATGTTTATGATGACCACCTTGTAATTCATGAATATGCAGCGCCAAAAAATATCGATGCTGATAAAGTAGCGAAACGATTACAAGAGGTGGTGTATTTTGCGCCGAAAGTGCTTGGCGTAGCCACTGATAAAGCGATCATTAAAACCCGAGCCAAGCAAAAAGGCAAAGAGCAATATCAGCGGGTTGAACAAACCAAGAAATCACTGATTGTTGATGAATATGGTGCCAAGTTAAAAGTGAACCTGTGGGACTATTTAGATACGGGCTTATTTCTTGATCATCGCAAAACGCGACAAATTGTTGCCAAAAAAGCGCAAGGAAAGTCACTATTAAATCTGTTTGCTTATACTGGCTCAGTGTCGGTACAGGCAGCGTTGCATGGCGCAAGCGCAGTGACCACAGTTGATATGTCAAATACCTATTTAAATTGGGCGCAAGATAATTTTCAATTGAATAACTTAAGCGGTCATAAATATCAATTTATTCAGGCCGACTGTTTACAGTGGTTGAAGAAGAATGAACAAAAGTTTGATTTAGTGTTTATCGACCCACCGACATTTTCCAACTCAAAGCGTATGGGAGAAAGTTTCGATGTGCAGCGTGATCATGTCAGCTTAATTAGCGACGGAATCAAAGCACTAGCCACGGGCGGAGAGCTCATTTTTACCAATAACAAGCGCAATTTTAAAATGGATTTTGCCGGTGTAGCCGCGCTAGGGCTAGAGGTAAAAGCGCTGAGCGAGCAAACGCTAGATAAAGACTTTCAGCGTAATAAACACATACATAACAGTTGGTTAATCACAGTTAAGGGTTAGCATTATGTCAGTTAAATTTAATCTTTATGGTAGTGAAGGTTGTCACTTATGCGAGCAGGCGTTGGCGCTGTGTTTGGCGGTAATGCCGGCAACTGCACTAGCAGAAGTTGATATCTTAGATGATGAGCAGTTACTTGAACTCTATCGTATTAGTATTCCTGTACTGGAACGTTTGTCAGACGGCAAGAAACTGTTTTGGCCATTTGAGCAAGCACAAATTTTGGAGTTGTTGTAATTTATGGAATTAGTTCGTATTTCTCAAGGCGAATTAGCCTTTGGTGAAGACAAGATTCTAGATAAGGCGGATCTTAGTATACAAACCGGCGAGCGCATTTGTTTGGTGGGCCGAAACGGCGCTGGTAAGTCTACATTAATGAAAGTATTAATGGGGCTGCAAACGTTAGATGATGGTCAAGTGCTCAAGTCGAGTACTATGCAAGTGGCGATGTTAGAGCAAGATCCCCCTGAGTCGTCTGATATCAGTGTTTTTGACTATATTGCCCAAGGGGTAAAAGAGAATGCGGATTTAATTAAACGTTATCACGCTATTGCCCATGCAGTAACCGAAGACCCCTCTGAACAAAACTTAATGAAATTAGCCAATATTCAAGAGCAGCTTGAAGTGGCGAATGCCTGGCAAGACGAACAGTTGATTGAACAAGTAATGACCACCTTGGCGCTAAATGCTGATGATAAAATTTGTGATTTATCAGGTGGTTGGCTGCGTAAACTTGCCTTGGCTAAAGCCTTAGTTACCGCGCCAGACATTTTATTGCTTGATGAGCCAACTAACCACTTGGATATAAAAAGTGTTTTGTGGTTGGAGAACTTTTTAAAAGACTTTGCCGGTACTATCTTGTTTATTAGTCACGACCGAGCATTTATTCGTGGTGTTTCAACACGCATTATTGACCTTGATCGCGGGATATTAAAAAGCTACCCCGGCGACTATGATCGCTACATTGAGCAAAAAGCTCATGACTTACAAGTAGAAACCCAACAAAATGCATTGTTTGATAAACGCTTAGCTGAAGAAGAAGTGTGGATCAGACAAGGTATAAAAGCCCGTCGTACCCGTAATGAAGGTCGTGTTAGGGCATTAGAAAAACTGCGAAAAGAGCGACAAGCTCGCCGCGAAGTGCGTAATCAAAGCAGCATGAAAATCAGCCAAGGTGAGCGCTCAGGTAAGTTAGTATTTGAGGCGGAAAACCTCACAATGGCTTTTGATGATAAAGCGATAATAAAAAACTTAGACTTATTGATCACTCGTAATGATCGCATCGCTTTTATAGGTGCCAATGGCACGGGTAAATCAACCTTAATCAAGCTGATCATGGGCAATTTAGTGCCAAGCAGTGGGAAAATGCGCTCAGGGGTTAATTTAGATATTGCCTACTTTGATCAACATCGTGACGCTTTAGACTTAAATAAAACCGTACAAGAAATCGTTGGTGAAGGTAAACAAGAAGTTGTGGTTAATGGCAAGCCTCGCCATGTACTAGGCTATTTACAAGACTTTTTGTTTAGTCCAAAACGTGCTCGTACCCCTGTACGCGCCTTGTCTGGCGGTGAAAAAAACCGTTTGTTGCTCGCAAGGCTATTTTTACGCCCCAGTAATTTACTGATTTTAGATGAGCCTACTAACGATCTCGACATTGAAACTTTAGAGTTATTGGAAGAAGTCGTTGCAAATTACGCTGGAACCGTTATTTTAGTCAGCCATGATCGTGATTTTGTTAACAATTGTGTGAGCAGTTGTTTATATTTTGATGGTACAGGGCATATCAGCCAAATAGTGGGTGGTTATGATGATGTTGATAGTTATCTCGAACTTAAAGATAAACAACGTCAAGCCATGAAACCGGAAACGGAAAAAAGCAAACCAGTAGAAAAAAAACCGCTTGTTAGCGAAAAAGTTGAACTAACCAGCAAGAAAAAGCTCTCTTATAAAGAGCAGCGAGAGTTAGCATCACTACCGCAAGTAATTGACGAGCTTGAAAGCCTGATCGCTGATTATCAACAACAAGTAAATAGTGCTGACTTTTTTAGTCAAAGCACAGAGCACACCAGCACCATATTGAACCAGCTAGCCGAAAGCGAGTCGAAACTCGAGCTTGCATACGCTAGATGGCAAGAATTAGATGATTAATAACGAAAGTGAGTTTAGTAGTTAGATGAGAAAATTTGTAAAAACAATATTAGCATTAGGTATGACTAGTGCATTAGGATTGCCCGCCGCTAATGCTGCGACATACCAAGTGATTGATAAAGGTAATGTCTCCTCATTAAAATATACCTACTCCCAACAAGAAAATAACAATGGTGAAGCTGCTATTTCAGGCACTGGCATATATAATTTTCCCGTGCAGTTTCAGTATTTTGATGAAGACGACTATGACACGATTGTCGCCTTAGCAAATCGAGATCATGAAGCAGTACATGACTTAAATGATATTGAAGACGAAGCCGCACTGCGAGCGGGTACGCCAACGGCTAACGACTTATCTTGGGTATTACGATTTTTGCAAGCGCGAGCAGGTAATTCGTTGTATCAGCAGTTTGGTGATATTTTTGCCATGACTAATTTTAATGGTCAAACTGAATTATTTAATGTTTTTGATACAAACCTGCCGGGCACAGAGCTGTTTACTCGCTCAACCAAAGAATATATTGAAGGTATTACCAATGAAGGTTGGGTGTATGGTAGTGCATCTGCGCCATATTTACCGCTCGACTTTACCGAAAGCGATGGAGAGCAAGTGACGCATTGGGTACGCAGTTTTACCACCCGAGGTTTTTTCTCGCCCGATGGTGGTAATACCATTATCGAAATTGTACCACCGAGTGAAACTGAGTTGCCAGAAGATCAACGTTTTGGTGGCGAGTCGGCTATTTTAGATATTAGTGATTCACATTATGCGGTTGGCTATGCCAGTACCAGTATTGATAAAAATGGCATTGACTTTATTACCGATGAAAGCGGTGGTTGTGCTGATCCAGAGCGATTGAAAGATGTTCCGTTTGAGGTTTGTGTGCAAGGTGTGGTGGAAAATATTTACAACACTGAGGCCTTTAAATGGACCATTGATGAGCAAGGCGTTGTGACCTCGGAAGCACTAGGGCAATTAGTAACTCCACACCCTGATGATGAACGTGAATATATCAACTATGCGCAAGCGGTAAATAATCATGGCGTGGCTGTTGGTTTTGCTTATGGTTGGTGGGATGAAAACGAAACAGAGCCAAGTGTTAACGAACGTCGTGAACTCTACGCTGTGGTTTATAAAGATGGTGAGGTTAAAGACTTTACTGATGATCACAGCGAGTATTTTCGCTCAAAAGCCTATGATATTAATGACGGCGGTATCGCGGTAGGGCATGTAACCACTTATATTAATGGTAATTTACGCACTAAGTTTTACCATGTTGACACCAATGCTGACACCATGGCTATGGTGTTACCGACCGACTTTTTCACAGGCAGCTCCAGTACGGCTCGTGCTATTAATGAGGCAGGGAAAATTGTTGGCGAGGGCGAAGTAGAAACGCATAACGACAATGCCAGTACACCGCGAAGAACCCACGGCTTCTTGTATGATATCAGCACTGAAACCTTTACAGATTTAAATAACTTTTTGAGCTGTGATAGCCCCTATACCATTATAGAAGCTCGCGATATTAATGATGCCGACGAGATTTCAGCGACTGCCTTGGTACGGGTACCACGTCATGATGCCAAAGGTGAATTAATGTTTGATGAACAAGGTGAGCAACTATTTGAAGATGTGGTTCGCGCTGTTAGCCTTAAACCCATTGCAGGTGAGATTGAAAACTGCAGTGAAGTTGAAGAAAAAACAGAAAGAAAGGGCGCAGGTTTAGGCTTAAGCAGCTTGTTTTTGTTGGTACTAGTGGCGTTGCGTCGTCGATTTCATTTAGCATAAGTACTGATTAAGTACATTTAATAGTCATTGGCCTGATCGCGCTGTTCCAATTTGCGGTCAGGCCTTTTGTTTTTTTGTCTTTTATCCTCACCAAAGTCGCCACCCAATAGCGTTATAAATCCTACCTTAGCGCTTTCAGTAATACTAAGCGTTAATGCTCAATAGCTAGCACAGCACACCAGCTGAGCCAAGTTTAAAAAGTGTACCTAGCCTAAGCACAGAATTTTTAGTCAGCAGAGGTAAGCTTGGCTATTAAGCCAGATTTTTTTTAATTTTTTGCTTGAAATTATTTTCCCTACCCCCACATGTTTACTATCGAGTGAGTATTGAATGATATTTAATACTGACAATAAACCATCATTTTTATGTTCGTTAGAGTAGGAAATATTCAGATGTCTGAGACAGGTCAAAAAGAAGTTCATGGTTTTCAAACAGAGGTGAAGCAGTTGCTTCAGCTTATGATCCATTCACTTTATTCTAATAAAGAAATATTTTTGCGTGAGTTAGTATCTAATGCTGCTGATGCATCAGACAAGTTACGTTTTAAAGCCTTGTCCAATGCAGACCTTTATGAAGGTGACGGTGAACTGCGCGTGCGTGTTAGTGCCGACAAAGAAGCGAATACTGTGACCATTTCTGATAATGGTATTGGTATGACGCATGATCAAATTATTGAGCACTTAGGCACGATTGCTAAATCCGGTACAGCAGAGTTTTTCTCTCAACTGTCTGGCGACCAAGCGGCTGATTCTCAATTAATCGGTCAATTTGGTGTCGGTTTTTACTCAGCATTTATCGTTGCAGATAAAGTTACTGTACGTTCACGCGCTGCTGGTGTTGATGCCTCTGAAGGTGTTGAATGGACATCTGAAGGTGAAGGGGAGTTTACTACCGCCAAAATTGAAAAAGCCAATCGCGGTACCGACATTATTTTACACCTAAAAGAAGATGAAAAAGAGTTTGCTGATGAATGGCGCTTAAAGTCGATTGTTACTAAATATTCTGATCATATTTCAGTATCGGTTGAAATGTTAACGCCAGAAGTGCCTGCGGTTGAAGCAGTTGCTGAAGTTAAAGATGAAGACGGCAATGTAACTACACCTGCGGTTGAAGCGCGTGATGCGATTCCTGCGAAATGGGAAGCGGTTAACAAAGCAACAGCACTGTGGACGCGTGAAAAAGCAGACGTAAGTGATGACGAATATAAAGAGTTCTACAAACATGTTTCACATGATTTTGCTGATCCTATGTTGTGGGAGCACAACAAAGTAGAAGGTAAAACTGAATATACTTCGTTGCTTTATATTCCATCAAAAGCACCGTTTGATATGTACAACCGTGAAAAGCAACATGGCTTAAAGCTTTATGTACAGCGCGTATTTATTATGGACGATGCTGAGCAGTTTATGCCAACTTACCTGCGTTTTGTTAAAGGTTTATTAGACTCAAATGACTTGCCGTTAAACGTTTCGCGTGAAATTTTACAAGACAGTAAAATCACCCAAGCGATCCGTAAAGGCTGTACTAAACGCGTATTAAAAATGTTAGAAAAACTCGGCAAAAAAGACGCTGAGCAATACCAACTGTTTTGGAATGAGTTTGGTCAAGTACTAAAAGAAGGCCCAGCAGAAGATATGGCTAACAAAGATGCCATCGCAGGGTTATTACGTTTTGCCTCAACACATGCTGATACCAGTGTCCAAAGTGCATCATTAGCGCAGTATGTTGAGCGCATGAAAGAAGGTCAGGATAAGATTTACTATGTGGTTGCAGATAGCTTTGAAGCGGCAAAAAACAGCCCACATTTAGAAGTGTTCCGCAAGAAAGGCATTGAAGTCTTGTTAATGTCAGATCGCATTGACGAGTGGTTAGTGAGCCACCTAACTGAGTTTGATGGTAAGCAACTGCAATCTGTGACCCGTGGTGGTTTAGACCTAGGCGATATGGATGATGCAGAGACGAAGGAAGCACAAGAAAAACTTGCACAAGAGTTTGACTCTGTGATCACGCGCATCAAAACCGCACTCGAAGGTAAAGCCAAAGACGTTAAAATTTCACAACGCTTAACGGATTCTCCTGCCTGTATTGTTGCAGACGAGCATGACATGAGCAGCCAAATGATGAAGTTAATGCAGTCGGTAGGTCAAGAAGTACCTGACGCCTTACCGATTTTTGAGATTAACGCTGAGCACGAATTGATCAAGCATGTTGCAGATCAGCAAGACGATACGCAGTTTAATCAGTGGGTTGAAGTGTTATTTGAACAAGCCATGTTAGCAGAGCGCGGTAGTTTAAAAGATCCAGCAAGCTTTGTGGCGCGATTAAACAAACTGATGCTAAGTTTGACTCAGTAATTAGTGCGTAAAAAAGCAGTCAATCTCTAGGCAAGAGCTGGGCTATTGGCTGCAATATAGAAAATCGCTAGGGTCGTTAGACTTTAGTCAAAAAAAGGAGCTTTTTAGCTCCTTTTTTGTCTTTTTACTTCGCTTGCTACTTGTTTGCAACCCTTTGAATATGTATAGTGTTTGCTCTTCGCAAAACCAATTCATTAATTAAATAGGGTTATACTCAATGCGCATTATTTTATTAGGTGCACCTGGCGCTGGTAAAGGTACTCAAGCACAATTCTTAATGGCTAAATTTGGCATTCCGCAAATCTCAACCGGTGATATGCTGCGCGCGGCAATTAAGGCTGGCACTGAGCTCGGTAAGCAAGCCAAAGCCGTAATGGACGCAGGGCAACTCGTTTCTGATGAATTAATTATTGGCTTGGTCAAAGAGCGCGTCACACAAGATGATTGTAAAGCGGGTTTCTTATTAGACGGTTTTCCTCGTACAATTCCGCAAGCGGATGCCATGAAAGAAAATGGCATTGATGTCGATTATGTGATTGAATTTGATGTGCCTGATGAAGTTATTGTTGAACGCATGTCAGGTCGCCGTGTACATGCAGGCTCAGGTCGTGTTTACCACATTGTTTACAACCCACCTAAAGAACAAGGTAAAGATGATGAAACTGGCGATGAGCTGCTAGTACGCCCTGATGATGAAGAAGCGACAGTGCGTAAGCGTTTAAGCATTTACCACGAACAAACTAAGCCGCTAGTTAACTACTACCAAGCTGAAGCTAAAGCCGGCGCATGTGCTTATATCACTATTGATGGTACACAAGCGGTAGAAAAAGTTAACGCCTTACTTGATGAAAAGCTAAGTTAACTTAACGCTAACCGCCAACGCGCATATTTCATACTAGCAAGCGTTTAGTGCTTAACAATAAAAAGGGATCGCTGAGATCCCTTTTTGTGTTTCTAAGCTGGTAAAACTTGTTATCGTCTGCAAGTGTTATGTTGCAATAGCAACCTTGCTAATTTTCTAAGTCGTTATCCACTCATAATGGCAAGTGTTTTCTTGAATTGCTGCTATCAATAGCTTGTCATTGTGGGTATGATTTATTTCTATAATATTGATATCGAAACTAAAATCTCTAATTATTAAAAGTATAACCAATACAACATTGTCATTGTTTTGCATTCAGTTGAATGCTTGCAAAGCGCTTACACGCCATAAAAACATGAGGGACAACTATGCTACAACTTTCAATTACCGGCTTTTACGCAAGCTTATTAGCACTATTATATTTAGGTTTAACCATTAATATCATTCGTTTACGCTTGAGTTTACAAATAGGAATTGGCTCGGGTGGCAACAAAGTACTGGCAGCAGCCATTCGTATCCACGGCAATTTTGCCGAATATGTGCCATTAGCACTCATTTTATTAGCTTGTTATGAGCTCAATAATGGTGACGCTACTATCTTGCATGCTATTGGCGCATTGTTGATCATTTCGCGCGTTTTTCACGCGATAGGATTGAGTAAATCAATCGGAGCATCATTACAACGCCAAATCGCCATGTTGTCTACGTTTGTAGTGCTGATTGTCTTGGCGGTAGTTAATATTCGCTTATTTATTGTTGCCTAAAGACGCAGCCACTTTAGTGTCACCGCCATGCTGATATTTTAATGTTGGCATGGTCGGCTTGTTAATTTTTCAGCATTGCAATGTGCGGAATATCATCTTCTAAATACATCTCACTAACGCGGGTAAAACCATGTTGATTATAAAACGTTTCTAAGTGCTCTTGCGCTGATATTTTTAACTGTTCTTGCGGAAAATTTTGCGCGCAAATGCTTAAACCGGCGCTGATTAGTGCATGGCCAAGTCCTGTGCCTCGTGCGCTTTGAGCAGTAACAACACGGCCGATACTGACATAATGCTCATAGGTTACGCCTTTAGGTAAGATACGCAAATACGCCACCATAACACCATTTTGATAGCAAAATACATGACGGGTTTGTGGATGGCGGTCGTACTCGTCGATGTCGGCGTAAAAACAGCACTGTTCAACAACAAAAACGTCAATACGCAATTTTAGCAAGTCGTATAACTCATTGGTGTTAAGCTCGGAGAATGTTTTGTTTTGCCAATGTATTGTGGGCTTGCTGGTGTCTCTCATCATTTAAGTTTTGCTCTGCTCTTGAATTAATAGTTGCTCAAACTCTTGTTGCTTCATCGGCTTAGCTAATAAATATCCTTGTCCTAAATGGCAGCCCGCCTGCATAAGTAATTGCTTTTGTTGCTCGGTTTCTATGCCTTCTGCGATCACATCAATGCCAAGTTTATTGGCCATTACAATGATCGCCTGACAGAGTGCGGCATCTTTATTGTCAGTAGCCATGTTTTGTACGAAGCTTTTGTCAATTTTTAAATAATCAATAGTGTAATTTTTAAGGTAAGAGAAAGAGCAATAGCCAGTGCCAAAATCATCAATGGCTATGGCAACGCCCTGTTGACGCACTTGATCTAGTACTGAGATCACTTGACTTTGATTTTCCATTAACAAATTTTCAGTGATTTCTATGGCGATTGCTTGCTGCTCAAGGCCCTGTTTTTTCAATAACTCGGCCCAGTTGGTTATTTGTCGGCCTTGGTTGCGATATTGTACCGGCGAGGTATTGATACTGATCATTAACTCGGGACAATAATGCTCGCGCCAGTGTTTTACTTGTTGTGAAACTTGGTTAAATATCCAGTCGCTAATGTCACATATTAGACCGGTTTCTTCAGCTAATGGTATGAAGTCTAGTGGTGAAATAGCACCAATTTCAGGGTGCTGCCAACGAATTAACGCTTCCGCTTTAATAATTTTATTGTTGGTTAAGTCCACGATGGGCTGATAAACCATATGGAATTGTTGTTTGTTCAGGGCCGAGCGTAAATTTTGTATGATTTCCATACGCTTTAAAAAGTCTGTGCGCATTTGCTCGGTAAAGTAATGAATACTATTGCGTCCTCGTGCTTTTGCTCCATACATAGCTTGGTCGGCATTTCGCAACAAGGCGTCAATATTGTCGGCATCGTTAGGGTAAAGTGCAATGCCTAAACTCGCCGCGCAGTAAACACTTTTTTGCTCTATTTGATATGGTTGCGACAAGCTACTTAGCAGTTTTTGCCCTATGTTATCAATATCGGCAGTGCTATTAGTGCCCACTAGAATGATGACAAACTCATCGCCACCTAAACGCGCAACGATGTCATTTTTTCTCAAACAGCTTTTAATGCGTCTTGAGGTTTGAATTAATAATTTATCGCCGGTGCTATGGCCTAACGAGTCATTAACATCTTTAAAATTATCAAGGTCTAGCATGACAACGGCGAGCTGACTTTTGTCGCGTTGTGCATTGGCGATAGCCGTCATTAAATGTTCGTGCATTAAGTTGCGATTTGGTAGCAAGGTTAAATTATCATAATTGGCTTGTTGCCATATGATGTTATCTGCGCGTTCGCGTTCAATCGCTATGCGGGCAATATTGGTAATTTGCTCTATAGCAATAAAGTCACGCTTAGTGGGGGTGGCCACTTTCTCATGATATAAGGCAAAAGTGCCGAGCAATGTGCCATTGCTGTCAATAATGGGTTCAGACCAACACGCTGCGATATTGGCTTTTTTAGCGAGATCTTTCCAAGCGCTCCAGTATGGATGGTTGGCGATGTCGCTAACTATAACGCGTTTTTTGGTGAAGGCCGCAGTGCCACAAGAGCCGGCACCATGACCGATAGTCATGCCATCTACTGCCTGGTTAAAAAAGTCCGGCAAACTTGGCGCTGCGCCAAGTGTTAAGTGTTTACCTGAGCCATCAAGTAATAAAATACTGCCTCTTACATTGGGAAATTCATACTCAATTTCTTTGACAATAGCGGATAATATTGTTGTTAGCTTATTGGAACTGGCAATTAACTCTAGCAGTTTATTGCGGCTTTGGCTTAAGGTGACATTATCACTAAGCAGGCGGTTTTTTTTCTGCATAAACATTGAAAATGCCAAGGCAAATAAGTTTGTCAGTACTAAGGTGATCAGTATGCGATAGAGGTTGACGGTATCAAGCTGTTGATTTGCGATAAAAAAAACATTGACGATCATGATGCTGTTAAAAGCACCACCAAGCAATGCGGGTAGCAGATAAAAGCTTGCCACAACGGCGGGAAAAGCCCAGTAGATGAGGTTCGCGCCTTTTAAATATATCGCTGCCAAAATAATGATTTGAGTAAATATGGCTAACAAGGCACTAAAAATGGTGGTTTTGCGGCTAAACAACAAACCAATAAAAATACATGATAGGCCGAATATGGCGGTCGCGGCTATGAGTTTAGCGAGTTGATCTTGTAATTGAAAACCGAAAATTAAAAACGGTAGTAGCCCTAACGTTGCCGTTGCGGTCAAAGTCAGGAGAATTTTATCTTCAAGAGAACGATTGATGAATTTAGCTTTCAACTTAGCTTTCATATCAGCTTAACTTCTTATTCATAGGGGAAGTTACTCGGCACATAAGACATAATTATAAGTTACTAGGCTAACATAAGAAAATTTACCTTTCATGTAGTAATAATAGCAAGCGAGACAAAAAACAGAGTCATAATATTGATGTAATTGCACGATATTAGCGGGTCATTGCTACAACCCAAGTTGGCCTTTATCCGTTCTATTGCATCATTTTACATGCTAGAACCGATAGACGTTAGTTTTGCAAGCTAACGGTGTCGAGTTATGTTAGGTGAGAAACGCACATCGTTATTTAGTTTTAATGATGTGCGTTTTGTGTCAACACTCAGCTAGAACTGGCTAGGGTTAGCTGTTATTTTTGGTGCCGAGTTTGTAGCACCGCCATGACTTCACTTAAATTAATGTTTTGATCTTGCAGTAACACTAAGGTGTGGTAAAACAAGTCCGCACATTCACCGAGTAAGTCTTCTTTAGTTTCAGCAACCGCCGCTAATGCCACCTCAACGCCTTCTTCGCCGACTTTTTGGGCTATTTTAGTGGTGCCACGAGAAAATAACTGCGCAGTGTAACTCTCTGCTGGCGCGTCATTTTTGCGACTGGCAATCACTTGCTCAAGTTGACTAAGAAAGTTTTGTTGGCTGATAGTTTGCTCAGCAAAACAAGACTCAGTGCCTAAATGACATGTAGGGCCTTGCGGCCTGCAGGCAATCAGTAAGCTGTCTTGATCGCAATCAGTAAGCACTTGGCTAACCAGCAAGTAATTGCCGCTGGTTTCCCCTTTACACCATAGTGCTTGTTTAGCGCGACTATAAAAAGTGGCGCGGCCAGTAGCTAAGGTTTGCGTTAAGGCGTCAATATTCATATAGCCTTGCATTAACACGGCGCCAGTATCTTGATGTTGAATAATGGCGGGGATCATGCCGGCCATTTTATCCCAAGCCAGTTGCGCGATATTGTCGGGTGTAATTAGCATAATCTGATCTCAACTTTTTCATTTTTAAGGGTTTGCTTTAATTCATTAATGGCGATGATGCCTTTATGAAAAACACTAGCGGCTAACGCGCCATCAACGTCAGTTTGTTGAAAAACATCAACAAAGTGTGATATTTCACCGGCGCCACCTGAAGCAATTAATGGCACATGACATAGCGCTCTGACTTGGCTTAGTTGGGGAAGATCATAGCCTTGGCGAACACCGTCTTGGTTCATGCAATTAAGCACTATTTCACCGGCGCCGAGTTTTTGTACTTCTTGTAGCCAATCAAGCGTGCGCCACTTTGTTTTTTGCGTGCGCGCTTCATCGCCGGTAAATTGATAAACTTGGTATTCACCAACGCCGTTATTGGCGTCTTGATTAAAAAAGCTATCAATGCCGACCACAATACATTGCTGGCCGAAAACATCAGCTAAACGTGATATTAAACTCGGATCTCGTAACGCAGGCGAATTAATGGAAATTTTATCCGCCCCCATCATCAATATTTGCTTAGCATCGGCTTCAGTTTTTATGCCGCCGGCGACACAAAATGGGATATCGATCACTTGGGCGATACGACTAACCCAGCTTTTATCCACCACGCGATCATCTGAGCTAGCAGTAATATCATAAAAAACCAATTCATCAGCACCCGCTTGTGCGTACTGCTGTGCAAGCGGTACTATATCGCCGATAATTTCGTGATTGCGAAATTGCACGCCTTTGACCACTTTACCGTCGCGAACATCTAAACAAGGAATAATACGTTTAGCTAACATAGTGTCACCATTAGTTTAATCTTTTGATATTTAAGGGGTATTTCTTTTTCGGTTTTTGATTTTGATTTAAAATGGATACACATAGGCTACACTTAATATATTATTTATCTAATAATGTTTGAATAACAATTCAACGTCGCATTGCTGAAATCGTCACATTTATTGAGTTTGACTAGGAATATAACGCATAAGAAGCAGTTAGTTAATACATAAGTGTAATAACTGTTATCATTATTCTTAATAACAAAACTCAGCTAATTATAAGGGGAGTGGGCTTATGTTTTCTCGACGGTTTGAATCCTTAAGTCAGTAAATCTTTAGGCTAGTTATTTCTGGCTGACAGATGTACCTTCGCAATTAAAAGTTGATAGTTCTTAAATTCACGAAAGTGTAGATTCGAATCAAGTAATAATTGTTCAAAAAATTCAAGTTAAGACTAATTTCTAGTCATGGCTTTCGGGCTAGCAGATACTATTAATTCAGAGTTGGTTTGGACAGTGTAGGCTTGCACTAAGCTAGCGGCTCTTCGCAGCATTTCTCGTCGCAAGAATTCAGGCTCCAAAACAACGATGGAATCTGAAAATCCACTTAAATAATTTGCAATAAAGAAAGGATCTGGCTCTTTTCTATTGAAGTGAATTGGAAAACTTAACTCCATTTCAATTAGCCAACAGTCATCAGTCTTTAATTTAGTAAAAGTCGCTTTATCAGCTATAGAGGTGGCTTCAAAATTACTTTTAACCCATGTATGGCAAATAGCTGAGATCTTTTCTCTTGTTTCATATTCTGTTTTTTTGACTTCAATAAACTGCTCTTTTGACGCAGTTAAATCATGCAATTTGCCTATTTCAAAATATCTCGTCGTATTAGTATTATGCTCATGAGCCAGTACTTTTAAGTGTTGGTTTAACAGTACAATTCTTTGAGGCGATAAGATTAATTCTTTTGCATCAAAACTCTTGTGAATTGATTGGTAATTAGCAGAAAAGCACTGTTCTTCAAATGTACAATCAAATACAAACTGCCAAGATTTTCTTTCTTCAATTGTGGCTGACTCGTGATCTAATACGCTATGCATGTCATAACCCATCGGATTGAAATCTATTTTAGACAAATATTTTGTAAGCTCTGAATGGTCTAATACTTCTTCAGCTCTTTTGAATTCAGTTTGTAACGCTGAAAAAATATGAGGAGGAATTAGCTCCGGCAGATATTCTTTAATAAACGCAAATGCAAACGCTCTTTCTTCTGACATTTCAAACTGTTCAACAGCATCATCTTTGTCTTTTTGTGAGGTCCAGTAATATAAATAAGCATTTCCCTTTTTTACTCTACAGAGTCCTTCTCCTTCATCATCTAGTATAGAAGTGATAATTCGAGATGCGTTTTTCTTGAAAGAATCAAAAGAGTCTTGGCTTTCTTTTCTAAAGCTAGACAGTCGGTTTTCAATTAAATCTTTTATTTTAATTGCCTTATCTTCACCGACACCAATGCTTCGCACGATCGCGTTTCTAAATTCTGAATTCGATGACTTCATACAAGTGAGTAAACCCTATAGGACAAGTGTTGTCTCGATATTCTTTTAAAATGCCACTAATGTCAATCGAGGAGTAACTTTTATGCTGTCTGAACAACTATTAAATGTCATGAAAATGTTTTGTGAACTCTCGCTTTATCAAGACTTTTCAACGAGTACAGAAATTACAAATGTGATTAATCAACTTTCATTAGGGCAACTAAATACTAATAGAGAAAAGTACGTTATTTCATGCCTGATCCTCTCAGTTCAAGAAGCTTTAGAATCAAGTATACAAAAAGCAGCTGACTCAGCAGTCATGTCTGACCTGACGAAACTGGTCGATGAACTCAAGCAATTTCAATCAACATTACTTTCTGAAGAAAGGGTGATGCACTAATGAAAACTTCCAATCAAGACCTTATTAGATTATTTCACATTAAACGATGTGGACACACCCAGATTGACAATGATCAACATTTAAATATTTAGGAGTGCTTTTATGCAGTATCAACCAAAAGAAGTCTATATTGGGGGCTTTAACCCTGTTTATGAGTGTGTTCAAAACGGCTTTTTCCTAATTGGTGCGGGTAAACTTGGCGTTATGTTTTCTATTGTAGTGATGAGAGGAGATACTCTATTTTGGGTTAGTGCTTTTATCGGAACCATTACACTGCTGAGAGCAAAGCGCTGGTATGATAAATGGCAGGATCGAGAGCTTCGAATCAAGTGTATCGATATTAACTATATCGAAAGATTAAGTGACGAAACTGCGCCTAAATACAAAAAACAACAAGCCATCACAGCTATAACGAATAGAGCTTCGAAAGTATGGTGGAGTTATTTGCTTTTCTTTACTCCTCACATTGCTTTATTAGGCTTTTGTTGGTGGCTGCTTGATGCTTGGGGAGCTTAAGGGTAGTAGCATTTTCTCTTTTGCTGAGAAAATACTCAAATAACGATAGGGTGAATTATGGCGAATCTATTAATTATAGAGTTTAGTGAAGAGGCGACTGAAAATTACTTAAGACTAGTAAGTCGAAAATCTGAAGCCGAAGTTGAAATGGATATGGAGCCATCTGGTGTTAAGCTAGAAATTGATATTGGACCTGCACATTACGGTTATGAGGCTGAAGTTGCAGGTAAGTCTATAGGTGAAGTCTTTGTGAAGCTTGAACATACAGGTTCACCTAAATTAAAATCATAAGATTTCCCACTTTTGGGTAGCAAAATTCCGGCAGGCTTGGCCTGCTCCCGAACCTAGTTTTTGGCCTGTTGGGTTAGTCACTGAATAAGTAAATTTTCTGCATGTTTGGTATAAAATACCTCGTTTAGAATCTTCAAAGTAATCTTCTACATTCACGTTAAATACGTAGCATGTATCTATGTTCGTCCAAATATATTCTTGATCTGGTTCGCCTGATTGGAAAACTCTTGAGAGCTGTTCGAAATCCTAATGCCCAAAAGCTTCATATTGGTCTATTTTGCCGTCGAGATTGTCATCAATGGCGCCATTTATTGGGCCTCTGTTGTATTGTTTAACCTTGCTATATACATCGGCAGGTAAGCCACAGTTAGAGTTGGTAATTGCACAGCCAGAAATGTTTAGAGCAAGTATTATATAGAGGCATTTATGCATCCTTTTCCTCCTGAAATACTACTATGTTTAACCCTTTCTGAATCAAAAACAGTTCAAACTGAGTAACTAAATAGTGATAAATTTGAGACAAGCTACCAACAGCGGCTATTGATTCAACGAAGTTTGAGTCGTTTCCTGAAATGTCATGTATTTCTGCTTGTGCTCTAAAGAATAGATAAGATTTTTGACTTTTAGCCTTATCAATTTGAATATCTGAAATAGCTAACCTGTAACTTAAATCTTCAGAGAATAAGACTCCTGTTTGGGCTATTAACAGATAAGCTGAAGCAACCGTGCTTGGCTCAATGCTAATTAAAAAGTGTTCTTCATTAACTGTTTCGCGATTCATTGATTCACTCATTTATAATTTAACTGTTTAAATAAGCCTACGGAAAAGTTAGGACGCTTTTTGTCCCAATAGCCAGCTAATCTTTTGTTTTGGGAGGTCGCTATGACTAATTTAGAGTTATGTTTAATTTGGGCTGGAGATCACGTAATTCACAGTAAAGTTGAATACGATTTTCATATAGAACAAATCAAACTTTCACTATTAGATAAACAAAAAGATAACGAATACAGTTTTCTCTTTTGGACTTCTGCCTGTGAAGCATTCGAGATCAAAAATGACTTACCACGACGGATTCATGAAGTGTATTCAAATGCATGGTGCTGAATGTCACATATAACTTTATGAAGAAGTTGTAGTTTCACTGTAAATATTCAAATTTTTATGGTTAATTGGGACGTTGCGTGTCCTAAGCTAAAAGTACACTTATGGAAAGACTTGATTTAAGGAAGTATAAAAATGAGCCAACCAAGGTATTTGACCAAATCACGATTTAAGTTAGCTACTGAGTGTCCAACTAAACTGTTTTATACGGGCAAAAAAGAATACTTGGATAACAAGCTTGATGACCCTTTTCTTGCCTCATTAGCTGATGGCGGTTTTCAGGTGGGTGAATTAGCTAAGTGCTATTACCCAGACGGTCATGACATAACTTCTTTAGATTATGAAGAGTCGATTCAGCAAACTAATGAGCTATTAAAGCAAGAAAACGTCGTCATTTTTGAGCCAGCCATTCGCTTTGGCAACTTATTTGTTCGTGTCGATATTTTAGTTAAGCAAGGCAATGAGTATCAGCTTATTGAAGTTAAAGCCAAGTCATACTCTGCTAAAAAAGATAAAGACTTTCTGAATAAGTCTGGAAAGTTAGACTCAAAGTGGAAACCATACATTTTTGATGTGGCGTTTCAAAAATACGTTTTAAAACAGGCCATACCCGGTGCGCTAGTTAGCAGCTATTTAATGGTTGTGGATAAAGACATGCCTTGTCCAGTTGATGGTTTAAATCAGAAGTTTAAATTAACTCGTGATGACAGAAACAGACGCGGTGTGTCTGTTTCTCATTCGTTATCTGCCTCGGATTTATCAGTAAAAATTCTCAAAAAGGTCAATACCGACAAAGCAGTTCAAATTGCTTATGAAACCGAATTGCAAACTGGTATGCCAGTAGAAGGCTTCATCCCTAATATCGAAGTACTAGCAGAGCAGTATTCTAACGATGAAAAGGTGATGCCAGTCATCGGCTCAAAGTGCAAAAGTTGTGAGTTCAAATGCTCGGAAGAAGATGAAGCGAATGGCTTTAAAAGTGGCTTTAAGGAATGCTGGAAAGAGCAACTTCATTGGAGTGATGAAGACTTTAATGAGCCTACGGTATTAAGTATCTCAAACTTTAGAAGTTCAAACCGCTGTATCGAAAATGGCAAAGTAAAGCTAAAAGACCTTTCTCCAGAAGACATCAACTACGAAGAGTCATCAACACCTGCACTTACATTAAAAGAAAGGCAGTGGCTTCAAATAGAGAAAGTACAAGAAAATGATTCAAGTGTGTATGTTGATGTCGATAGCATGCGAAATGAAATGGCCTCTTGGACTTACCCTCTTCACTTTATTGACTTTGAAACTTGTGCCGTTGCCATTCCTTTTTATAAAGGAATGTCGCCATACGAAGGCATAGCGTTCCAGTTTTCCCACCACATATTACATGAAGACGGTCGTGTGGAGCATGCAGGTGAATTTCTTAGTTCTCAGGTTGGTGAGTTCCCAAACTTTAATTTTGTAAGAGAGCTAAAAGCTCAATTAGAAAAAGACAACGGCACCATCTTTAGGTACTCAAACCACGAGAATGCTTATCTTAATATGGTTTATCAGCAATTAAAGTTGTCTGCTGAATTAGATAAGGACAAGCTTTGTGACTTTATTAAGTCAATCACTAAGTCTTCCAACAATAGCAAAGACAATTGGTTGGGTGACAGAAACATGGTCGATCAATGGGAGCTGGTAAAGAAATATTATTATGACCCTGCCACAGGTGGCTCAAACTCTATTAAGGCAGTACTACCTGCGATTTTAAATAGTTCTAAATTTTTACAAGAAAAATACGAACAACCTATTTATGGGACTCATGAGTTGCCTAGCTTAAACTTTAAAAATAAAGCTTGGATTGAACTTGATGACAACGGAAAAGTGAAAGACCCATACAAATCACTGCCAAAAATGTTTGCAGAAGCGTCTGAGCATGACATAGAGCTACTATCAGAATCTGATGAACTGAATAATGGCGGTTTGGCTTTAACTGCATATGCAAGGCTCCAGTTCACTGAAATGTCTGATTATGAAAGAAAGGAACTTGAACGCGGACTATTGATGTACTGTGAGCTAGATACTTTGGCTATGGTGATGATCCAAGAGGCTTGGAGGGAGATGATTAATGAAAACAAATAGAGTCAGAAAGAAGATACTGGCTTAACTATAAAACCGTGGCCAATATTAGTTGACCACTACAGTAACGTTTACCAACTAGTTAGATGTGTATAGTATGGGACATTGTATGTCCTATTAGCTTTGTACTATGCAGACAAATAGATTAGTTAGCCAACACAAGTTGGCAGGAAGTAATAATGAATAAAAAAGAGTACTTAAATCAACCTGTGGTAAAAGAGTTTACATCTTACCTGTCTAATTTAATTGATGGGAACGAGTATTTTAAGCATGAGTATTATTGGTATGATGAAAAAAAAGACATATATTTCGATTCTTTTCTAGATGCATTATATAAATATGAATGGCCATTTAGGTATACAGATCGATTTATTAACGAAGTTAAAACTGGCAAATCGTTACATGATAATAAAACTTGCTTAGAAAGCTTTAGCAAAGGTTTGGTTTCAGCTATAGGCAATGGAGATCTTAAAGCATGCCAAAATTATTGTTTAATGATTTTAGATTGGGGAGGCGTCCTCTATCAGAATGAAGATAAAATATTATCTTTAGGCTCTATACTTCCAGAGTATCTAGCATGTTGCATAAGACTGTTTAATGGTCCAGATACTACTTGTAATGATAAATATAAAGTATCTGTTAATGGTGAATCCATTGATGTAATCATGAATGCAGGGTTTACAAAAATATATTCGCTAATCTGTTCGAGTTTTATTATTTATGATGGTCGAGTAGGCGGGGCGCTGGGATACCTAGAAACGAATTTTTATAAAAAAACAGGTAATGCACAAAGTAAATTATTAAGCTTTCATTATGGCTCTGCGAGAGGCAAACAAATTCGTAACCCGTCAGTAAATAATTTTAAATTCTCAATTCTTTCAGCTGGCAATGTTCATACTAGAGATAACTTAAAGGCCAACTGGCTTTTGGCTGAGGCACTTGAAAATCAAACTAGCTTGAAAGGTGATAAGGCTACGTTAATACGAGATATTGAGTGTGCACTATTTATGATCGGATATGATTTTCCTGAATTAAAACCCAAAGATGAAAGTAAAGACAAGGTAGAGAACTATAGTACTCGCTCAAGCTCTAAAGATTCAAAAGTAACAGCAGATTTAGTTAGAACATTTGCGTTACAACTCATTAAGGAAGGATTAAAAACACGAGCATCTATTGAGTTTACTTCCAGTGACATTAAAAAGGAGCTAGGTGGCGACTTAACTGCAATATGTAGCGCTCTAAAAAAGCCAACGTTCTTCTACCAATCTGGAGTTACTCTTGAAATAATTGACACTCCCCCTTCCGGCTTAGGAAAAGTAACCTATAGGGCCAAAAAGGCAGCTTAAATATTAGGATTCCCCCATGCAATAACGCAATTTATAAAATGAGTAAATTCAAGTTGGGACAATGTTTGTCCCATTTTTTTTATTGTTCTGTATTGGTTTTACAAATCGAGGTTAACGACATGTCTAAAAAAATTAATACTTTTATTGCACTTTTAGCAGGTTATTTGATGAAGAAGATACGTACTGGATTTCTGTATTCACAATCTATCTAATTTTTATTCAATTAGCAGTTACTAAATCAAATCTCAACAACGTAACCACAATCGAAATTATAGTTTTCTAGACTGGAGTAACCGCGTTGATTTGAAATTATTCTCGTATCAGCAATTTGATAGTTTACATTGTGATGAGTGTGACCATGTGCCCATATATCAATTCTATCTGTATATTTTTTAATAAACTCTTCTAAATTAGAAGAGAATGCGGCCGAAAGTAGGTCGCTTTGGTATTGTGTTGGCGTTGATTGAGGAGAAGGAGCGTGATGCGTAATCACGATATTTCTACCTGTATTGCTATTTTTTAATTCGTTTTCTATGTAATTTATTGAATTATTAAAAAATGCGATGGTATCAGATACCTTAAGTTTTTTGTATTTACCGTTATCATTTATTGTAATGTGCTGAAAGTCATTCATTTTAGCACCCGCATCAAATATGCATTCTTGTTTCTTCGACTCACCAAAGAGTTTGAAATCGGTCCATAAGGTAGAGCCAATAAATGTAACGCCATCTATTTCGACACTATCGTTGATTAATACATGAACATTTGAGTTTTTAGATTGTTCTTTTAGTTTTCTATTAATCGATTGGATATTTGAACCATAATATTCATGATTCCCCGGAATGTAGACTACCGGCAACTCAAAGAAATCTTTAGCCCACTGTATGCCATGGTGTTTTGAGTGTATATCACCCGCTAAAATGACCACGTCTGCGTCAATTTTAGGTGGGGTCCAAACCTCAAATTCATTATGAATGTCTGAAAATAATGACAACTTCATAGTATAATTCCTTTAATTAGTTCTGCTGTGCTATTAATAAGAAGAGGATCTAGTGTAAATATTGCTGTAAACCAATAGGTTGCAAGTAATGAAAATAGGTAATTAAATACATTTGCAAGCTTTCTATCAGATAATGTTGCCTCAGAGGTTATTTGGGCAAACACAGCTGTCACAAACCAAAGAGCAAAATGGTAGCCATGCACCTCAAGGTTGAAGACATTAAACTCCCAATAATATGCCGTTCCCAAGGCCAATAGAGAAATGCTACTCAAGAATTGAGTAGTGGCTATAATATCCGGTGATTTTTGCAAATCACCATTGTCGTCTATTTCTCCCAACAAATGCATAGATGAGGCAGTCAATATAAGTAAAAAGTATAGCGCAAGTGCCAACCAGCTTGGCCAATCCCAGTGCGAAGCAGCCCAATAAACACCAGAGATAATAATCGCTAAACCTAATAAATTAGGTACTAGGGCTAGAGCAAAGAAAAGTGTAAGGCCTGATCCAACTAAAAGAACTGGATCAGCACCTAAACCTGTTAATAGCATGACAGCAGCAACAAATAACTTTCCAGCGATTGATAGACCCATGAAGCCATTAATTGCCACTGCACCGATTATGTTTCCAGCGGCAGCCCCTGCGTTTTCTAGCTGATTAATTTCTCTGTTGTATTTCATCCTGACTCCTAGTCAAACCTTATTACATCAATACAACATAGAGGTTGTGGTGTTTCATAGTTAATGCGGACAAATCGTGAACGGCACAAAGAATTGAATACTCATTTTCTTTAAACACGTCGTCATAACCATCCAAGTCACTGATGTAGGGAAAATAAGAATCAAGAAATTCCTTTAACGACTTCACATGTTCTGCTGCATTGAGGTGTGGGGCATGAATATCAAAATCTTCATCGTCTAAAATCAAAACGGAAGCAGGTAACGCTTCTTCTCGTGAAATTGTGTCAAAACCTTCAAGTCTTGATACTGGTTCATATTTATCAAACATGGCTTTAAGAGTATCTTCAGGAATAAATTTACCTGTTTCTTGATAACGCTCGCGACACGTTTTTAAAATGAAGTATTCCTTGTTTTTAAATACAAACTCAATCGCATGAAATTCAGCGTTAGGGTAATGTTTAAAAATCTTTTGCCGATTTGCTTTAGTAAGGTTGGTAAGATCCCAAACAATGTTTTTATATTTTTTTGACTCTTGAACCGACTTAAAAAACAATGATCTTTGCTCGCGGCGGATAGGGTGGTTGAATTCGAGTTCAAAGAACTCTCTGTAAGTTAAATTATGGTCGTTAATTATTTTTTCTACGATGTCATCCGAAGATACGACATAATCAAACTTACTCCGTTGAACAAAGGTAGATTTACCTGTGCATGCCGGCCCAATTAGAACTGTTACTTGTTGTTTAGTCATTTATAAATTTCCTCTTTAAGTTTCTAATTAGTAGCTTACCTTTGGTAGCTGATACACCCGTCGTTGGAAAATTAAATTTATATTTACTCATTGTTTATAAAGACAAAAACGTAAAAATATGATAAGTTGATAACTTAAATTATGGAGTCGCTTTTATGAATGAATTAGCTAGAATCGCGTATGAATATGAGAACTGGCAGAAGGGGTATTTACATGAAAGCGGCGAATCAATTTCCATTGTTCAAGCGCAAATTTTAAAAGACGTTTGGATATCCATTACTCAGGCTGAATTAAGTCACAAAACAGATAGCAGAGACTACAAAAGGGATCGATCAAAAGGTGTTGAGTTATTTACTGCGCTGTTACTTCAATCTCTTGAAGCAAATCAAACATCATATTCAAAAGAGTTAGCTGAGCAGGTTATTAAGTTTATCGATCACCTTATGCGTGAAAAGCTTGATAAGCGATTTCAATTCAATAAATTTATCAACGAACTTAATAAAAACCTAAAGCAAGACAAAACCACTGCTGAGCTAATTATTTCTATCATTGTTAATAATGCCAAAGGAGATCATAAACTTACGGCTGTCAATGTAACCAACACAATAGATTTAACCTTTGTTCATGAGTGTATGAAGCTATCAAGTATTGCATCTTACTCAAGTGCTAAAACCAGTAACAAAGTACGAGACTTAACAACAGATGAACTGGTATTTGAGACTCAAATACGGCAGTTAATATTTAGCTTTCTTGATACTTTAAACTTTTCCAAAGTAGTATTATTACCTAAAGCACTATTGTTTTATCATCACAGAGATTTAACGTCACAGCAAAGAAATAAAATTGAAGGTTGGCTAAGTAGTAGCGAGTGCCAAATTTTGAAACAGGTGTCTTACGCAGACTTACTGAATTTAACTAGCGTTATTAACCTAAAAGATAAAATTAACCAATTACTTAACGATGGCAATTCTCAAAATAAGCCATATACTGAAATCCTTAATGCGTGCCTCACTTGTTTGCCAGCTCAAATAGTGAATAGCCAGAGCTTCACTGCTAATAAAACACAATTCGAAGCTGAGTTTACTCAGCTAATCAACGTTCAGCTATACAGTGTACTCACACTCAACCCAAATACTATTGTAAATGTTGATCTGATTGCACGTCGTGCATTGTATTTATCATCACTGATAAATCTATTGGAATATACTCAAGTAAAATCCGGTTTTGACTACATTTTTAACAAAATTGAGCATAACTTTAACTCATTTAAAGCGGGAACATTTAAAGTGGCTAAAGTCTGGATTTTATATTTGTTGGAGCGTAATGAATATACTTGCAATGGCTTTGCACTAGAGGATTGGTTAGAAGCTCGGTTTAGATATTTTGTGCAAAAGAACCAGCTCATATTTAAGCTCAGTGAACTAAAAAGTAATAAGGCGCAATTCAAGAACTTATCAGAAGACAATATTCGCTCGAAAAGAATTCAAGACAGCTTGTCTGGCAAAATAAATGAAGATTTTGTTAATTGGGTTGAGAGCCATGGTGGTGATGATATTTTCGACAATCGAAACATAGAGGCTATTACTCAGCAACTAGCTAGCCAGTTAAATTTAAGTAACGTTGACAAATTATCTTTAGAACAAGCCGTTACGCATGATGATAGTTATTTCGAATATTGGTGGAATTCAGTTTTTCAAGGACAAGATAAAAATATCTTTGTGACAGAGACAATTATTGATGCATTTCAAACTTTTCCTAAAACGGATAAAAGTGAGGACGGCTTTAAAATGCAACGCACTCGCTGGAATCGAATAGTGTCACAAGTTGGTGGCGCTAGTCCCAAAGTGTATAAACGATTTAATACTGTTTTTTGCAATAGCATTGACCCTTTAGAAAAGCATAAAGTCGTGACCAGTCGAAATAATTCACTTGCGTTAATTAATATGGATAAACGTTTAAATGGCCGTTACAAAGTTATTAATAAACTCGGCTCAGGTGGTAATGGTTATGTAGTTAAAGCCGCGGATAATAATCTATACCGTGAGGTTGCTATTAAGCTCAATGCCACTTCAGAGTTCACTCACCCAGAAGTGTTTAAACGAGAAGCCAGAATACTTGCTACTCTTAAACATGAAAATATTATTCAGGTCTATGATTTTATTAGTGTTGAAAAGTCCATTTTTTCAAGGCATATAAATGCTGATGTTTATGGTTTAGTCACTGAATACCATTTTGGTGCAATGACTCTGGACAAGTATTTGGCCAACAACACTCTGAGCAATGATCAAAAAATTACGTTATTTCAACAAATTTGTAATGGTGTAGCAGCGGCTCATGCAAACAATCTTATCCACGGGGATTTAAAGCCAGAAAACATTATCGTCACCAATGAAGGCGTCGCTAAGTTGATCGATTTTGGTTCAGCGAGTTATGAACATTTGTCTAAAGCAAGCTCAGGCTCACTGGAATGGTTAAACCCGGATGTATTGATTGGAAAACCGCTCCAAAAGTCCTCTGATATATATGCTTTAACTTTACTGTTATTATTTATCTTAGAGATTGATTTTACGGGAGTTGCGGAGGCTGATGAAATCAAAGACCCATTTCTATTTGGGAGTAATGAACAGCAGCAAAACGAAAGCACAGCAGATGAAATAGAAAGCATTGTTACTCAGAAAGCTGAGAAGCATAACGCTAACCACGGTACTTTGTTTAAATTGATACTAGCTAGCCATTATTTACTTGAACAAGGCTGGCACTTTTCTGATGCTGAGTGGCAAAAGTACAACTTAGATAACGGTAAGCCTGAAGAAGCTGAAAAAGAATACTTTATGATTAATGGAATTGGTAGTAAGGCAAATCAATTCCTAAATGCGCTTCACGCAAATGTTTACAAAGGATTTGCTTCGGAACAAAGAGTTAAAAGTTTGATAGAAACTCTGCTCAAAGGGCTGCTGACTTCAGCTTTAAACCAAGAGCTTAGTTATCAAGTTCAACAACAAAGTTGTAAAAAGAGCAAAGGTGTAAAGTTTAACAGTAACTATTTAGATCATGCTTTAATAAAATTAGCAGAGCAAAGTAATAATAAACCACTTGAAACCATCGAAACGGTTGAACAATTAAGTGTAGCTAGTTACGTCTTACTAGACGCCTCGGCAAGTCATGTTAATAATGAAGTTGTGTTAAAACCACAGCTTTTTATCAATGGCCGCCTGTTAACTAAACCTTATTTACAAAGCATACCAGAAGTTTACTCTGTTGATGATCCGCGAATTCAAAAAGTAATTTGCAAATTCAATTCTGTTGGAATGGATTACCTTTTTACTGATGTTATTGTTCAGTTGCATGATGGTTCACCCGCCAGATTATGTATCTATAATGACGGCGTATATATTGATAAGCAGTTCCATCGATTGTTAGATGCTATTGAGCATGCCAAAACTATCGATCTAGTTGCTTAGTGTCAAAATATGATAATCGGATGTATTATACAGTTTCCAACGGTGGGTGCGTAATGGTGAAGTGGTTAAATAATCCTATTAATACAGAGGATTATTTATGCAAAATACTTCATCAAACAAGATCACGATTAAATTAGATAAAGAAATAACGTCATTAGACTTTATTAGAAACTATCACCCTGTTGTAATTAGGCATGCACTCTCAAATTTCCCAAATTTAGATCTCGACACCTGTCTGGCTTACGTTAGCAATAAGACTGTTATCCGATATCTACTGTTATGCGATGTTAACGATGTCTATTCGTTAAAAGATAAATACAAACGAAATTTAACAACTGCGACACCTTCAAGTTGTAAGTTAGAAGTCAGTAAATTAAAGAAAGCACTTCGAAAGTCCAAAAACATTTTATTATCGCGAGGACAAAAGCTAGCGGTAGGTTTAAATTGTAGATCATTCTCTGACATACGAGATCTAGCGGAATATGGGTACGAAAATTTAAAAAATGTCTTACCCTCAATTCCTGATTCGGCATTAGCAGACCTTATCGGCTTTCAAGACAACACTGATTTGTTGTTAGAATGTTTACCAGCTAGCCGAATTAAGACGATTAAGCAGTTATCGCAAAAGCAAATGGGGATAAATAAAGACACGCATTCAACCTTAACATTGATAGCATTTGAGTTGAAACAATATTTGTTAAAGCCAGATTTATATGGTTCAGATCCTTACACTTTTACTTTGAAAACCTACCAAGAAAAAGTCCTTGAATTTTTATACATGATGCCTGAAGAAGTTAGGAGACTTGGAATTTCATCAGTAAGGGATGAATGGGTTGTTGCTGCATTAAAGGTGTTAGAGCCATTCGAGCAATTTAGGTTTTTGTCCATTTTTGAAAACGAAACCGCCAATCGAGTCTTTGATTTATATAAAACTAAGCCAAGTTTTCATGAAGTGGGTTTCAAGTATTTAAATAAAATAGTTAAGGCGATTTGTGTCGGTGCTAAAGCATACAAGCTTAAACAAGAATCGGTACCGATAGACTTAGAGGAATCCAAAATACCATTTAACTTCCATAGGTTGAATGACTATAGCTGGCAAGTTTGGGAAGAATTAATTGACGACGTAACCGAGAAACTAATTTATTGTGCGACTTGTTTTTGTCGCAATGATGTATCGATGAACAATTTTAACGACTTCTTAAAAGCAAAAGATCGTCAGATAAATTACCAGAAATTCGATAACACGATTGAAGTCACTGAGATTGAAGCACTGGATTTCCAAGATAAGATTATTGGTGAGTGTGAGCGTATAAAAGCGTTTATTGATGACGTAAACTTTTCGGCATTAGAAAATGAAATCATGAAATTTCATGGCATTTCAGATGAATCTTTGGAGCGAGTTCCCGTAACACAAGAACCAGTACTATACCCCGATGAAGAATGCTCTGAGCCAGAGACAATCGAAGTCTATAATCACGATGATCTAATGACAAATATTATGTTGGGATTAAAAGAGCATGACGAAAAAATTTTTAATCAGATCCAAGCTAAAGGCAATAAAAAACGCATAGTTAAAGTTCCGTCTGACTTTATAGTTCGATTAAACGACCTAGCGACTAGTTTTCCAAATTGCGCTCATATTGTTGAATATTTAAGAGGGGTCATGACAGAAGCGTTTCTAACATCAAAACCGATCAATTTGCCCGTAATCAATCTTGATGGCGAGCCGGGGTGTGGAAAATCACAATTTGTCTTGGAGTTTGCTAAATTATTTGAACTTGAATCTACCTCTCTGCCGGTCACATCAATGGGGGATAAATTTGAGTTAATTGGTGCGCATCGTACTTGGAATAACGCTTCTATTGGAGCTTTCGCTAAGGCAATGTTGCTTGACGGTGAAACTTATAATCAATGTTTTTTGATTGATGAACTCTGCCAAGTTAAAAATTCCGGCGAGCGTAATTTAGTGCCAACGTTGCTTGGCTTTTTTGAATCAGAACAACGAAAGAGCTTATTGGAGAATTATTTAGATGTGGAAGTTGATTTTTCAGGCTTTATTATTTTTACAACAACAAACAATATCGAGAACTTAACACCTGCTTTAAAATCCAGAATCGTTTCTTTTACAGTAGAGAAACCTTCGCCAGAGCAAATGAAAATCATTGGCCAGAATATATACCAAAAACATATTCAAGAACGTGGTCTTCAAGATATTCTATCCAGTGAAATTCCTGAAAAATGCCAGCACCATTATCTAGGCGTTGTACCAAGGCAAGCGAAGCAAATTATTGAATCTGCGATTAGAAAAGCCATTCAGCGCTATGATGTAAACAATCCTAGAACTATTTGCTTGAGCATTCATGACTTTGTATCAATTATGAATAACCAGTCAAATCCTATTGGCTTTATTCATTAAAGGTGGCTGTTATGAAAATTTTTGATCCTAGATTTTATGGCAACTTAAACTCGTCAAATTTTGATGTGACTGGAAAACTGATCACTATTGATATTGAATCATCTGGCATTAGTAAAAACGGATACCCAATTGAAGTTGGTTGGTACAGTAAGGATTCCACAGGCTCATTTCTCATTAAGCCCGAGCCAGATTGGTTAGAGAATGGATTTTGGTGTAAATACGCAGAAAGTCATGTGCACGGTATTACAAAAAAAATGTTGTTGCGAAAGGGGATTGATGTCGTCTCTGCGGCTAATATGTTAAATGAAGTTTTAGGGGATAGTGTCGTCGTATGTGATGTCGTTGAATTCGATGGAACATGGTTAACACAGCTGTTTGCTAAGGCGAATGTTAACCCTAGCTTTAAACTGATAGGTCATATTGAATTAATCGATTTTAAAAAGCGTACCGGATGCCATTTAATAAAATCATTTTCGGAACTACAGAATACAGTTAATAAGACGCACAGAGCACAAGATGACGCTAAGCAATTACATGAAAACATGCTCAAAGTCACGGAACATATTGCCTAAATAGTTCAATTCATTCACGTCGGAGTTATAAAGTGTTTATTAATATACTAATTAAAACTCCGACGCTTCTATAACCTTTTAATACTAAGCTCACCAAGAACCCAAAACCAGCAATAAGGCAACACAACGCACAAAAACAGTAGCAATTGCGCACACCGTGCGGGGATTAATTTATTTTATGGAATCCTAGTGCTAACGCACTTTATAGTCCTATCTTGCTTAGATAAATCCTAATTCTAAAACTGATATTATTTTCCAACGATGGGTGCCCTGTCGCGACAGTTCAAAATACAGCAACTTGAAGTTGGATAATTCATTTAAATCACGTCAGAGTTTTAATTTAGTTATTTATACAGAAAAAAAACTCTGACGCGGGACGAGTTACTTTCAGCTTCATTAATAACAAATTATTGGAGATGTGTTTTGAAGCAAGTTAAATATTTATGTATAGCAAGGTCAGGTGTTGTATTACCAAATAGTGTCGAAGCAGAACATTTTTATCGTGAAGATTTATCGATGTTTTTGGCCGAGCAATTAAAGCGCCAAACGTTAAGTGAGATAGATTATGTATTGGTTGTAGGTGAAAGTGATGTCGTATTTGGCGCTGAGTTAGCAATTCAATATGGTTTAACACTTTCAGTTTACGGGTATGAATATGATTTTCGCGATCATAAGATTGTTGATACGAATAAAGAGCAAGTATTAAGAGAATTGCTGTCCGTATCTAAAGAACCCAAGTTATTTACTCAATCATTAAACGAACTGCTTAATAAATTAATTAAAAAAGTTCCATTACAGCTGTCTGAAGTACAAGTCGAAAAACTTATTTTAGCTGCTACCCCGCAGGCACTAAACATAGGTGGTGAGAAGGCGACTGATGTAGCAAAAAGAATGGTTATGGATTTCTTCGAACAGAAGAAACGAGAAGTCAAAGACTTAGTTTCACCGCGTTTGTCAGATCAAGTAAAAGAAATATGTCTTAGCTACAAAAATGAGCTAGTCGAATATATCAAAAAAAATCCCGGATTTTATGTTCTTAACGAGCATATGGGAGCAGGTAAAAGTCAAGATGTGATCATTCCACTCTTTAATGAGTTTTCTTCAACTGATCTAAAACCTATTGTCATTACTCCGACTATTGCGTTAAGCACCCAACTCATCAATGACAAACGAAATTATCAGCATCAAAAAGAATTAGACGTTTCAGATCTAAAGGCTGTAGCCGCTTGCGTAATTTCAGCGACTGCCAACTGGAAATATCAGAAATACGGCAAAGACTCAAAAGTGTGCTTAATTGAAGAATTTGAGGAGTGTGAATCGGCTATTTGTTCTACAGAGTTAATGTACCCGAAAACTTTACATCGTTGCTCTGAAGCTATGGAACAATGGCAGAGGATATTACAAACGGAGACTGTGGTTATAGCCGATGCCATGTTTTCAAATTTTAGTGCACAGCAAATCGTAAAATCAGGGCGTTCAATTACTATTGTAAAAAACACAGATCAAGCTAATACGCAAAACAAGAAATTAACGGTTTTCCCTTATCAGAAACAGTTAAGTAAATTGGTGGACTGCTTAAATTCTGGTGAAAGAGCTATTGCTTTCTGTGACGGAAAACATAGTTATAACGGTAAATTTAATACTATAGCCAATGTCATAAAAGAACAAACAAATGTTAAACCTATAGTCGTGGATAGCGTTTTCATAAAAAAAGACCAACCGGATTATTTTTATGATTTGACAACTCGTATAGAAGAGCAGCCTTGTCATATATTTTCTCCGGTAGTTACGAGTGGCATTAGCGTTGTTACTAACAAAGTGAATTCCGTTAATATCTTTGCTTGTCACACTTTACTACCTACACAGCTTGTTCAAAGTTCTGGGCGTTTCAGAAAGTCGCAGGAAATAATTATTTCTTTTGATAAACGGTCGCGATTCACGACTACAGACAAGAAACTGATTTTCAATGAATTGGCCTATAAAGCCTATGAAGAACAATGTTCAAGCGATCTTTCAGCTTTATTTAAGGATAAACATTGTCAGTTGGTGCTAGACCGTATCGCCCATAATCGCCGAATGAAACTAAATTATGTTTTTACAACATTACAGTTGTTTGAAGAAATGGGTTACGAAATCACCCTAGAAGACATAAAGGATGATAGTGAAGCTATTAGCAAACTCATTAAAAGATTATTCAATCAAAACAAAAGCAAGTTTATTGATGTTGCCGCTAATACTGTCTACGACAAGACGGAGCATGACTTCTTAAAAAATTCATTTGAAATACTAACTAATGAAGAAAAATTTAAACTTCAAGTTTATGAATTGCAGAGATTTTACAACCTTAAAACATTTGATTGCGTTGACTCAGCTAGACGATTAATAGAATTTGATAAAGGCGGGAAAAGCCGCAGGCATCTTGAGCATATTCGAGTATTACAAGGTGGATTTTGTCCAATAGAAAATCCTAAATTGGTTGTTATTCAGAAAATATTTAAACACATTTTTAGTATTCTCAATGTTGATGAAGTCAACCTAACAGCAAACTATAAAATTGATGATATCGATAAACTGGCACAGTACATAAAAACAGCAAAAATAGAGGGCTACAAAGTCAGAAATGAACTTATAGCGCTTGGTTGCTCAACAGATATCGCAGGGGAGTATAAAGATAGAGGATATTTAACTCGGGGTATCCTAAATGTTTTATTTGGTCAGGTACAGGACTACATAAGGGTAGGTTCAAAAGACAAGTTAGGCCATAGACCTGTCGACTTTTATTTCTTGCTTCCTAATAAGAGTGAATTAACCAAAAAGTATTTTGAGCAAAAATATTATTCAAAAGCATTACATTCAAGCAATTAGCGAATTGCTTAAAAAGTCTATCTAGATCAAACTTAAAAGTTGACGCATTCTTAATTTGTAGTACATTGTGGTAATCAAATTGATTATACCAGTGTCATACAAATAAAAGTGCGTATATGAGCTTCATAAGAGAAACCAAAGAGACCGAAAACATAGACAACCTGAGCTTTGCTCAAAAGCAAAGGCTGTCTTTTATAGACTTCTCACTTATGTTCAAAGGAAGCGTGAATCGTAAAGAATTGACCGCCAAGTTCGAAATGGGGATGGCCAATGCGACTCGCGATCTTGCGGTTTATAAAGAGCTAGCACCAAATAACATCGATTTTGATCAAAAAGAGCGCACATATTTTCAAGCGAAAACCTTTAAACCACTTTTTAGTTATGATGCTCGTCAAACCATGGCGAAGCTGTCTAACAAAATCAGCGATGGTTTCGACGGTGTGTTAGAAATACCATTTCCTGTTGATGCACCGTATCAGCTCAATGTCCCAGATATCTTTATTGTCGCGAAAATCGTACAAGCCACTTTAAAGCAAAAGCCGATCTCGATCATTTATACATCATTAAGTTCAGGCTCCAAGGCAAGGGAAATAGTACCTCATACCATAGTTGATAATGGCCTTCGTTGGCATGTTCGAGGGTTTGACAGAAATTCAAAGTCATTTCGTGATTTTGTTCTGACTCGTGTAACTAAAGTAACTATTAAAGCAGATACGCCAAGCGCAGAAGAAAACAAACTCGAAGATCACCAGTGGATGCGCATGATGCCACTACAATTAGTGCCTCATCCAAATAATGTGAAGCACCCAACTGCCATAGCACTTGATTATGGTATGACCGAAGGACAATTAGACATAACTATTCGAGCGGCTATGGCAGGATATTTATTAAGGCGTTGGAACGTCGATTGTACAGCTGACGCTGAGTTGGTAGGTGCAGAGTATCAATTATGGTTAAAGAATCGAAAAGCCTTGTTTGGTGCAGAAAATCTTACAATTGCCCCCGGCTACGTACCAGAATTGGAAGAATTATAAATGACTTCAACTAATAACCCGTTAAACAAACACGCCATCAAAACACACAAGGACTACCTTGGTGATTTAATTGGTGGCAGTTTAATGATCAAAGAAAGCCAAATCGTTGCTGAATTATTACTTAAAAAACCATCTCAAGAAGAATGGTTAGATGCAATCGTTAACCGAAATATATTACAAAAACGTTCCGATGCGTCAGCTAAACGTAACGCTGCGACTATAAAAAAACGTATCGAAGACTTGCCAGATGAATATCTTGAGCAGGTAGCATTTGGTAGCACGGAGCTTTCGACTCAGCTGATGTTCGCAGCAACGTTAATAAATAGCACTTTGTTAGCTGACTTTATGCGAAATGTCGTGCTCGACGCAAAACGTATGTTTAGAGAAAGCCTAGACGTTGGTGACTGGGAATCGTATTGGGAAGACCGTTGCCGTCTGTTTCCTGATCTAGCTAATATGTCTGACGCGTCCACTTATAAAATATCGCAAGTTGCCTTTAAGGCCATTGCTGATGGTGGATACATAGAAACAACTCGTAATAAGAAGTTACAAAATGTTTATCTGCTGCCTGAAGTTAGGCAATTGCTTCTGTCGATAGACAGAGAGGATATTATTGCAGCTATGGAATTAATCTAAGGAAGGATACGTAACTATGACGACCTTTAGTACAACGAAACAACATAAGAACTTGAACGATAGACTCGATCAAATTCTACCTAAGATCGAGAGTCAAGATTTCCTTAAGAACCAAGGTTTAGGAAATGAAATTGGTTTTTATGTTTTTGATTATCCAGCTGAGTCTGAGTTAACGGTAAGAGAGCACTTGGCGTTTATCACAGACAAGTTAACAAAGCGCGGACGCAATTTCGCCAGTATCAATTTATTTGAAGCGATTCTGGAATTATTGGACTCGCGGAATCTTACCGAGCGGGCATTCAAAGTACAAAAAGAGCGCGGTGACGATGCACTGTTTAATGCACTAAAAGGCCCACTTGAACAAAATCGTGTTGCCAAATTCATTGCCTCTAAAATCGATCTTAGTGCAGATAATCAAGCTCAAACAGAATTTATATTATTACACGGTTTAGGCAGTGCATGGCCAATTATAAGAGGCCACGGTCTGTTAAATGCCTTACATGCAAAAGTAGGCAATGTACCAACTGTATTGTTTTACCCCGGCGAATACGACGGAACTGCACTAAAACCCTTTGGCCGTATCGAATCAAATAACTATTACCGAGCATTTAAACTCGTTCCATAAATGGACGTTTGAGTTAAGAAGGATAAAAAGAAAATGCAAATTAAAGATTTATTTATAAAAGACATAAACCGCCCAATCAATGGCGTAGTTAAAGCAGATCAATTAGAAAGTAACACTGTCTTTACCGAACTAGATGAGTACGTCATCACCAAAGAACTCGCGACTCATTTTGAAGAGTTTTTTGATGCTTATATGCCATCCGTACGCGACCCTAAGAAAAAAGCCGAATCGGGTAAAATCGGCGTTTGGGTAAGTGGTTTCTTTGGCTCAGGTAAATCGCATTTTATTAAAATTCTTTCTTACTTATTGCAAAACATCAAAGCAACGAATGGCGAGATTGACAGATCAGCCATTGAGTTCTTTAAAGACAAAAACCTTGATGGTTTTTTACTTGGTGAAATTGACACAGCCGTAACCAAAGAAAATACGGTGATCTTATTTAACATTGACAGCCGAGCGAACACCGATGAAGGTGTTGATGCCATACTAAAAGTTTTCCTTAAGGTCTTTAATGAGCAAATGGGCTTTAGTGGTGATCACCCGCACATCGCACATTTAGAGCGAGAATTAGATCAACGCGGCGTATTCCAGCAGTTTAAAGAAGAATTTAATACCTTAACTTCATCCAATTGGCTTGAAGAACGCGATGCCTATGACTTTTATCGTGACGACATGGCAGAAGCGTTAGGTAAAGTGACTAACCAATCAACTGAATCGGCTCGTCAATGGGTAGAACAGTTAGAAAATAACTTTACGCTCGATATCGCCAATTTCTGTAAATGGGTTAAAGAGTATTTAGACGCTGACTTAAATCGTCGTGTTTTATTTTTTGTTGATGAAGTAGGTCAGTTTATCGGTAACAACACACAAATGATGTTGAAGCTGCAAACCATTACAGAAAACCTCGGCACTATTTGTGAAGGCCGAGCGTGGGTGGTCGTTACCTCGCAAGAAGACATCGACTCTGTTATTGGCCACATGGCAGGCTCCAAAGGCCATGACTTTTCAAAGATCCAAGGTCGTTTTGAACGTCTATCGTTATCAAGTTCAAATACCAGCGAAGTTATCGAAAAGCGTCTGTTATCTAAACTAGAGCAGGCTCGTCCGATTTTACAAACCTTGTATGACCAAAAAGGCGATATTCTTCGTAATCAACTAGCATTTGATAGCACAACTACCGCAGAGCTAGCCAATTACAAAGACGCCACCAGTTTTATTCATAGCTACCCATTTGTGCCGTACCACTACAATCTAGTGCAAAAGATATTTGAAGCAATTCGTAAGGCGGGGGCAACTGGTCTTCACCTGAGTCGTGGTGAACGGTCATTGTTAGATGCCTTCCAAAGTGCGGCTAAACAAGTTCGTTACGAAGAAGTGGGCGTCTTAATCCCTTTGTATTACTTTTATCCAGCAATTGAAAGCTTCTTAGATACGTCCGTTAAAAAAGACATCGATCAAGCAGCAGAAAAAGAGTCAATTTCAGACTTTGCGCTAAATATTCTCAAAACACTATTCTTGATCCGTTACGTTGACGTAATCAAATCGACTATGGATAACTTAGTAACCTTGTGTGTTAGCAAGGTAGACGAAGACCGTTTAACGTTAAGACGTGATATCGAGCAAGCACTCAATGCACTTGAAGCGAACTTGCTTATTGCACGTCAAGGTGATGAATACATTTTCTTAACTAACGAAGAAAAAGAAATTGAGAACGAGATCCGCGAAACCGAAATTGAATTATCGGATGAAACTAAAAAACTCAGCGATTTAATTTTTGATGATGTACTGCGCAGAGATAATATCTATCGTTATCCTGAAAACAAACAAGATTTTCCGATTAGTCGATTCTGTAATGGCATGCCGCGTGATGGCTCACAGGAAAATGACTTAGTAGTTAAAATCATTTCACCTATCGATCCGAATTACAGCGAATATGATTCTACGGTTTGTGCCAATCAATCGCAGGACGGCCTTTCTTCAGGTGGAGCAGGCGCCATTATCATTAAGCTTGCTGATAACAACAAAGTTTTCGATGAAATTCGTACATTTATAAAAACCGATAAATTTTTACGCAGAAACACAGGTAATAGGCCAGAGCAACAGCAGTTGTTGCATCAAAAAGGTTCTGAAAACCAAGATCGTAATCGCCGGGTTAAATTAGCCATTGAAGATCTGTTAAAAGATGCGGAATTCTATGCTTTAGGTTCACAACAAAATCCAAAAGGTGGAGCAATCAGCACCATCCTACAAGAGCTATACAAGTATGTTATCGAAAACACCTTCAGTAAATTAAAACTGGTTAAACCGTTTCCGGGCGATATTCGCAGAGAAATTCAAAACACCTTAGTGGCTGATGATATCGGTCAAATTGGTCTAGATCTGCAAGGCCAAGAAGCCAATCCACTTGCCGTTCTCGAAGTCGAAAAATTTATTTCGCTTGGTGATGATGCAGGAAGGCCAATCACAGCGGAAGACATTGTAAAACGTTTCTCAAAACGACCTTTTGGCTGGAACGATGAAGAAATTGTACTGATCATTTCTCGTCTAGCATTAGCAAACAAAATCTGCTTCCAAAGCCGTCAGCAAGACGTCTCGTTAAAGAACGCTTACGATAACTTAATGCAAGTGCGTAAACGTGCAGAGCTTCGAGTTCGTCATATAAAGCAGCAGTCAGAAGCAAACCTAAAGCGTGCCGCGAAATTGTTTAAAGACGTATTCCAAAAGAATGCGGCTGATAGTGAAAAAGAGTTGTTTAACGATGCGAAATCTAACTTTGCGACTATAAAAGGCAAGCTAGATGCGTTCGCCAACAAAGCCTCTACTGGTCATTATCCGGGAGTGAGTGAAATTGAAAGTGGCCGAGTGTTATTGGCCGGGTTAATTGAAACACAATCCAGCTTCCAATTTATTGAGCAATTTCTTGCATGCGAAAATGACTTGCTCGATTTTGAAGAAGACTATCAAGATATAGAAGACTTTTATGAAACCCAATTTGCAACTTGGCAAAAGCTTCAAAGAGCGCTAACTATTGATTTTGATAGAAACCGTACTGCACTAGAAAAAGACAACGATGCTTTAGCTGCATTGCAAAAGCTCGAAAATATCTACAACAAACCTCGCCCATATCGAGAAATTAAAGATATAGAGCCGTTAATCGAGTCAGTAAGCAAAGTTAATGATCAACTGCTACAAGAAAAACGAGCGCATGCAAAATCACGCATTGAGCACCGTATTGAGCAAGTGCAAAAGCAAATTACAGCGGCACACGTACCAAGCGAGTTAAGCAATAGAGCATTACGACCACTGCAATTGGCTTTACAAAGGCTCGATGGCTTAAGTGGAATTGCTGAGATCTTACAAGAACAAGCAGATTCGATTAATTTAGAAGAAGACGCTTATGATTTGATCAATAAGCACATAGAAGATCAGCAAGCGTTAGCAGCAAAACAAGCTAAAGAAGAAGCAGCAGCAGCTGCATCTAATTCAACTTCGGATTCAAGCGCTAACCCAAGCTCTGTGTCTACTTCTAACACAGGAAGTGGCGGCTACGAACCGTCAACGACTGAGCCTCAACAAGTAGCAGAGCCAGCGGTAAACACGCCAATTCCGAAAAAAATCGTGTCTATCGACACCGCGAGCATTATTCGCGATGTTAATGCCACTGGCGTCATTGAAACCGAGCAAGACATAGACGCTTACCTTGCTGCATTAAAAGAAAAACTCACTGAGTTAGTTAACAGCAATAACAAAGTGCGCATTCGTTAATCAAGGAAGAGTTAGAGGCAAATTACATGAACACGAAAAATTTAAAAGCATACGCACCTAAAGCACGTAGAGAGTTTATCGCAGCAGTTAAAAAGCGTGCTGCCCAATTTGGCATTTATGAAGATCGCATCGAAGAAGTACGCATAGAAGGTGGCGCTTCCATTATTGAAGGTCGTGCATTTACTCGTAAAGAAGGTGAGCAGCGCAAGAGATTAGAAAGCAAAATAGCTGAACGAAAATCTGCGACTTATCAAGAAAAGTACGACATGTTCATCCGTGAAATGGCTTACACATGGTTTAACCGACTTGCAGCTATTCGTTATATGGAACTGCATGATTATTTTGACCATGGTTTTCGAGTGCTTTCCCCTGCAAAGAGCAATACGAGTAACCCTGACGGATTACCTGAAATTCTAAGTCATGCGTCAGATGTAGCTGACAGTTTAGCGTTAGATAAAAGCCATATCATAGAGCTACAGTTAGCCGGTGATAAAGAAGAAGCGCTATACCGGGAGTTACTGCTGGGTCAATGTCATCAACTAGCTAAAATAATGCCCCAGATCTTTAAAGGCTTAGGGTTTGAGGCATTGGATGACGCTACCGAGCTGCTACTACCAAATAATTTAACTAAAACAGACTCTATTCTAAAAGGTCTAATCAACGACATTCCAGAAGAAGATTGGCAAGAGATAGAAGTCATCGGTTGGCTTTATCAGTTCTATATTTCAGAACACAAAGATACTGTTATTGGTAAAGTGGTTAAATCAGAGGATATTCCAGCGGCTACCCAGTTATTCACCCCTAACTGGATCGTTAAATATCTAGTTCAAAACTCAGTTGGTAGGCAGTGGTTGGCTACATATCCTGATTCAGAACTAAAAGGCAAAATGGAATATTACATTGAGCCAGCCGAACAATCTGACGAAGTGATTGAACAGCTAAAAGCCATTACGCCAACAAGTATTGACCCCGAAGAAATTAAAGTACTCGATCCCGCTGCTGGTTCAGGTCATATCTTGGTTGAAGTCTATGAGGTATTACGTGAGATCTATCTTGAGCGAGGTTACAGGCTTCGTGAAATTCCAGAGTTAATCCTTACCAAAAACATCTACGGTTTAGACATAGATGATCGTGCGGCGCAACTTGCTGGCTTTGCCTTAATGATGAAAGCCCGTGAAGACGACAGACGCATTTTCCAACGGGTTGAAGACGGTGAAGTATCGCTTAATGTGCTTTCATTACAATCAACCGAAGGGCTGGACATCACGACGATATGGAAAGGATTAGATTTAGAAGGCAATCAACAAATTGGCTCAACAGGTGGGCTTTTTGACGAATCCACCGACGTCATTCCAGCGAATGCGGGAATCTACAAAGAATACTTTGGATTACTGCAAACACTTAAAACAGCATTTCTACAAGCCAAAACTCTTGGCTCGTTGATACAGATTGATTCTAAGCATTTAGATAACCTTCTTTCACTTAAACAGCTTTTATTAAAAAAATTAGCGAACTCTGATACCCAATCAAAACCTGAAGTAGAAAAAATACTGCCTATTGTTAACCAAGCCATTGTGCTTGCTCAAAAGTATGATGCGGTATGTGCAAATCCGCCATATCTTGGCTCAAAGGGGATGAATGCGGATCTTAAAGAGTACGCCAAAAAGGAATTTCCTAATTCTAAATCGGATTTGTTCGCTGTATTTATGGAGAGAGCCTTTGGTTTATTAACTAGAAATGGTTATAACGCACAAGTTAACATGCAATCTTGGATGTTTTTATCAAGTTACGAAGCGCTACGAGATTGGTTATTGGATACTAAAACCTTTGTAACTATGGCTCATCTTGGTGCAAGAGCATTTGGGCAAATTTCAGGCGAAGTCGTTCAAACCACTGCTTGGATTTTAAATAATATTTACGTTGAATCATACCAGCCTGTATTTTTCAGGTTGATTGACGGAAATGAAACTGAAAAGCGCACAGCATTGGCAAATAAAGAATGCAGCTACAACGAAACAAAGCAAAGCGACTTTAAAAAAATCCCCGGAAGCCCTATAGCTTATTGGGTTAGTAATGATTTTAAGAATATTTACAAAAACAAATTTGTACAAGACGTTACTATTTCGGATGGTCAAAACAAAACAGGAAATAATGACAAATTTTTGAGATTTCATTGGGAATTAGACAGAAATGATATAGGGATCGGTCATAAGTGGTTATTTTACGCAAAAGGAGGTGGATTTCGGAGGTGGTATGGTAATCTTTTAGAAGTTGTGAATTGGTCTTCAAAAGCAAGAGAGCACTATAAAAAGGATAAAATTTGTAGAATTATTCCGGAATACTTGTGGTATGAGACTGGTATAACTTGGGGCTTGATTACGTCATCGAAGCCTACTTTTAGGTATTTACCTGACTACGCAACTTTTGATGTAGGTGGTTCGTCAGTATTTTTCAAAGATCCAAGCGACATAAATTATGTACTTGGTCTTTGCAATTCGTCTGTAGCTCTGCAAGCTTTAAGAGTAAGTAATCCAACTTTAAACTTTCAAGTAAAGAATATAAGAGATCTCCCCTATCTAGAATTAACAAATAAACTTTTGTTGTCTGATTTGTCTGAGCAAGCTCAGGAAATATCAAAACAAGATTGGGATAGTAAGGAAACATCTTTTGAATTTAAGTTTTTTCCTCTTGTCAGCGAAAATCCTAATGTCAAATTGGCTGAGAGTTTTGCTGTTATTGCAAGTGTTCAAAAAAAGCAGACTTCTGATCTTAAAAATATTGAAGAAAAGATAAATGAATTATTCGTCTGTGAATTTGATTTAAGTGATGACATCGAAACCTCAGTACCAGTTGAGGAAGTTAGCCTCTTTGCAAACCCTAGTTTTAATAATGTTCAATTTGAGAATGAATTTGATTCTCGAAGAGCAATGCTTGCACCTGAACTAATTAGCTATATCTTGGGTTGTATTATGGGACGTTACTCGATAGATCGAGAAGGACTAGTTTACGCTCATTCTGGCAACGAAGGCTTCAAAGAGTTAGAAGCCCAAGGCGCATATAAAACATTCCCTGCCGATGATGACGGTATTATTCCATTGGCATCAGAAGAGTGGTTATTTGATGATGATGCAACTACTCGTTTTAAAGAATTTGTTAAAACCGTGTGGGGCGACGAGCACTTATCTGACAACCTAGAATTCGTAGCCGAAAGCTTATGTTTACATGCGCTTAAACCTAAAAAAGGTGAAGTTGCTATGGATACAATCCGCCGTTATTTCTCAACGCAATTCTTTAAAGATCATTGCAAGACCTACAAAAAACGACCTATTTACTGGCTATTTAGCTCAGGTAAAGAAAAAGCTTTTGAGTGTTTAGTCTATCTTCACCGATATAACGAAGGTACGTTATCTCGTATGCGCACCGAGTATGTTACACCTCTCATGGGTAAATACGATGCGCAACTAGCAAGACTCTCAGACGACATGGTTAACGCAACCGGCTCAGAAGCTCGCCGTATTGAAAAGGAGATCAAAGCGTTAGAGAAAAAACAAGCCGAACTCCGCACCTTCGACGAGCAGCTAAAACACTACGCCGAAAAACGCATCACTCTCGACCTAGACGACGGCGTAAAAGAAAACTACGGCAAATTCGGCAACCTACTAGCAGACGTCAAAGCCATCCACGGAAAGGCGGTGAAGTAGCATGAAGTTACAAAGTTTAAGCGATATCTTTGAAAAGCGACTGTTGCGCATACCTGATTATCAACGTGGTTACGCATGGTTAGAACATCAGTACAATGATTTCTGGGAAGATATCCTACATCTAAATATTGATAGAGTTCATTATACTGGGGTTATTACGTTAGAACCTGTGCCGAGGGATATATGGCGTAAATGGGAAAATGATGAATGGATCATTGAGGGAGTCGGCTTTAAACCTTTTTATGTGGTCGATGGGCAACAAAGGTTAACAACCTCAATGTTGCTTATGCAGGCAATCCTTGAATCTGTTGATACCGACACGCTTTTAAATTATCAATCTCTAGAAACTATTAGAAAGCAGTACATTATTAATAGGGCTGAAGATGGCCTGAGAGAAAGCTTTATTTTTGGATATGAGAAAGATAATCCAAGCGACGAGTATTTAAAAACAAAAGTTTTTGGAGTCCATTCACACAGCAACCAATATCAAGAAACGCTATACACGCAAAACCTATCTAAAGCTAAAGCGTTTTTTAAGGAAAAGCTGAGTGAATTAACTACAGATGAAATAGCGGTTATTTATAAAAAGCTGACACAGAAGTTTAAATTCAACTTGTATGAAATTGACGATGAAATCGATGTGTATGTGACTTTTGAAACAATGAATAACCGAGGAAAACCATTAACAAGTTTAGAATTATTAAAAAATCGTCTTATTTACCTTTCGACACTATTTAAAGAGCACGAAGGTCATGCGGTGCTTAGAGCAAAAATAAATAATGCTTGGAAGACTATCTATGAGTATTTAGGGAAAAACCCAGAAGCACCTCTGAGTGAACATTTATTCTTACGTAACCATTGGACGATGTATTTTAAATATACTCGACGTAAGGGTGATGACTATATTAAATTTTTGTTGGATGAAAAATTTACAGCAAGAAATGTTACCCATCCTAAGAAAGAGGAAGACAGGATCTCTGTTGAGGAAATCGACAAGTATGTAACGAGCCTTCAGCAATCTATTAGGCCTTGGTTCTATATGCATAACCCTTATTTTCCTCTGCCAGAGTATACTGATGAGCAAAATAAGCTGCTGCTTGATAGACTTCACCGTTTGAGTTTCAGGGCATTTAAACCATTGTTGTTGGCTGCATATGTTTCCCAACAGAGCGTAGAGAAGGTTAATTTATTACTATCAGCGGCTGAAAGATATAACTTCACTTTATTCACTTTGAGCCAAAGACGTTCCAATACTGGTGATACTGAGTTTTTCTCAATGTCTCGTGATTTAATGACCAAAAAAATAACCATTGAATCAATTGTTGCCTCCATTACAGAGTGGGTCGATAAATATTATGACCCCAATCGTTTTCTTGCATATATCTCGGAAAAATATGAATTAGGTAATCATGGATTTTTTAAGTGGGATGGAATTAGATATTTTCTTTATGAGCATGAACAATGGTTACGTTCACGAGGGAAGCAATCGTCAAATAAGTTGTCGTGGGAAAAACTCTCTGCTACTAAAAAGGATAGCGTAACGATAGAACATATTTTTCCTCAAACTCCAAAAGATCCTTATTGGCTCTCGCGCTTTGGCACTTTTAGTAAAGAAGAAACACAATTTGTTGCACACTCTTTAGGTAACTTAGTTCCACTGAGTAGAGCTAAAAACTCTAGTTTGCAAAACGATAGTTTCGATTTAAAGAAAAATAACGGTAATGGTGTAGGGTTCTACAACGGGTCTGCTTCAGAAAATGAACTAGCTCAAAAAGAAGAGTGGTTGCCCGAATCAATTTTAGAACGCGGATTAGAGTTACTAAAATTTATGGAAGAAAGGTGGGATATTGTAGTTGGAGATAATGATTTTAAAACCAATTTGTTACATCTAGCCTTTTTGAATGACAAGGAGGAGGTCACGATTTAGTTGTTGCATATTGTGTTTTTTAATGCAAAAATTTGCAAACTCTAAATAGTGACACTATATATGGTGTCAGATGCCTAAAGAATTATATGATGAAGTAATAACCACATTTCAGAATGCTGGTGCAAGTATGAGGTGCCAACAAGCGAAATCCTTGTTGGGAGAGTTAGGCTTTAATGTCAAAGATGGCCGCAAAGGGGGGCATAAGGTTTTTACTCATCCTCATTTAGAAGGTTTTACCTCAGGTTCACTTAATTGTGATCACGGTAGAAATCCAGAAATTAAAAAGCCTTACATAAAAAAAATAATAAAGGTATTAGAGAAGTACGAGAACGAACTCGTAAAATACTTGGAGAAACGAGATGGATAGTGAAAAAATGTTTGATGCAAGTCTATACAATATCACTGTACGAAAAGGAAATTTTGACGGCGAAGTGTTCTTTGAAGCTAAAGTAAAAGAATTACCCGATGTAGCCGAATACGCAGAAACTTACGAAGAAGCATATTTACTTGCGATTGATACGATTGAAACAACTGCTGAGGCTTTAGCTGAACAAGGTAAAGTCATGCCAGCTCCTATTTTAGAAAATGACGACTTTAGTGGGCGAGTTACCTTGAGAATGCCTAAAAGTATGCACGCTGCGTTATCATCATGGTCGGAAAGTGAAGATATTAGCTTAAACCAACTACTTGTTAATTGTTTAGCTTTTAACTTGGGTGAGCAATTTGGTGTATCTCGAACGATTCACAGTATCAAGTCGTCTATTGGTTCCTTGAATCAAACTGATTATATGCACTTGGAGTCGCAACCAAGAAGAACCAATAAAGTTGTTCCAATTAAGCCCATTGTATTAAATGAGAATGTTATGGAGAATCGGTACTATGGGAGTTAGTAGTAATTTTCAAAAAGCAAAAGACTCACTTCAATCTCATGATATTTATATAAAAAATACTCATTGTTTCACGCATAATGATTTTGATCCAAAAAGAACTGATTTTGATAATTTAGTATATCAATTCATGCATGTAGTTAGAGGTTCTGAAGTTTTTGGTGTCCAAGATGAAGACGGAAGTGAAGAACATTTTTTTAAAGTTTTTGTGGATGTGGGTTGTCGCTTTATAAAAGAAGAAGATAAAGAGAATAAGGACTCAGAACCTGTAGCTCAAATTGAAGCGAGCTTTTGTGCAGAATACCAGATGCTTGACAAAGAAATAGATGAAGATTCATTAAAAGTTTTTGCGCTTCAAAATGTTAGCTACCATGTTTGGCCTTTCTGGAGGGAACACTTAATGAATATGTGTAACCGTTTAAATCTTCCAAAAGTTGCATTACCGACAATGCAAGTGAAGCCTCAAAATGGTAATACAGAATAATTTAATTAAATTAATTGAGACATTTCCATTTGCTAAAAGCTTAAAATTTTCTTTTATTTTTTGCTTAAAGGCTTCTCGTCATTATGAGGAGTCTGATTTAACATTTTCAACACACGCTTGCTCTATTCGCTACACTTCACCCATACTTTCTTGCTGTGTTCTATGTTATTCCTCAAACCAAAAGTAAAGCCGAAATGTTTAAAGGCATAAGAAATGAATTTAGAACAAATAAAACAAGGCATCTTAGCAAAATTTGATAGATGCCGATTAGTATTCTGGCAAGATGAAGAGATTGAGTTTCAAGAGCAATTACCGGTAATTGAAACTGAATTTGAATCATCAGGTGTCGAGCTTATCAAGTTGGATGAATATTCGCACTTTGAAGTCAAGCAACGTGTTGAGCTAAAAGAGCCTAACACTCAATTCTTACTGTATAGTAATAAATCTCTAAACGAACCAACGCGTGATTGGCTTTACGATATTCGCCTTTATGCTGAGCATTTTTATGCTGATTCAAGCTCAATGATATTAAATGAACTTGGTATGCGTATGGAGTTTCGCCAAGACATTAGCCGCTATAAAAAGTTTTTTGGTAATCAGCAACGTTACAGCAAACTTAAGAAGTTATTACCTGAAGGCGCAGATAAGCAAGCACTAGAATTAGCAATGGTTGCGGTAGTTGCTAAGGTAGAATCCGTTAGTTTTACAACCATACTACATCAATTAATTTCACTATTTGTTGAGTCTCCAAATAAGTGCGATGAAGCCATTACTGAATTAGAGAAATTTGAATTAACCAATATATTTTGGCGTCACGCGGTTGAAGAATTTGGTTATATTGCTTTAGGTAATTGGGTTAGCGATGAAGATACTGAACAGCCAGTTGCCAATGTTAAAGACCTTATAACTAAACTACTAGTAACCGATTGTTACCATGGTCTACAGGCGTCTGGTGTTTCAACTAGTAAAACAGATTTTGCTACAAGTTTATCTGCACATGTATTACCACTTTCTATTGATTCCGAAAGCTTTGACAAGCTTCCTAAGTCTATTAGAGAACTAATAGGCAATGCAGCTGCGAAGCGAGCAGCTGTGGTTAGTTTTGTTTCTTCTTGGCGCGAAAGCCGTACTTTGTCTGCATCGTACAACGACATAGCTCAAGAAGTTGCTGATGAATTAGAAATAAAACACAAGTTAGCTGAGTTTAAAAATCCGAGTAACTTCATAAATGTTGAGACCTTCATTGAAGTTGAACAGCAGTTGATCAAATTAATTGCGACAGACTTACAGGCTTATTCTGCTAATGAAATCAGTGATTGGGTGTCGACTAAATTATACGGCCATTGGTGCAGTGTCGATAAAAATTATCAATACCTGTTCGCTTCTCTTCGCGCTGCAAAAGAGTTCTACGACTTAAGAGATAAGTACTTTGATGGTTTTTATTTCGACAGTGCGAAGGCTCTCTATAAAGCCTACGAATCAGAGCTTTATAAGTTTGATCATGCCTATCGGATTTTCTTTGAGAACTTTATCAATTTACGTAAGAACAATGGCGGTGACTTATTACAAAGTTTAGGTTTAGTTGATGATATTGAAAATCTTTATGTGAATTGGTACTTGAATGACTTAGCCATAGCATGGGGTAAATTGGTTGATAGCGAGAGTCTTCTTGATAATTGGAAGATTGTAGGCGTTCATAATCAACAACACTTTTATCAACAAGAAGTGCGTGGCCTATTAAGAAATACTCAAGCCAAACGTATTTTTGTGATTATTTCAGACGCTTTACGCTATGAGGTTGCTCACGATATTTATCAGCGTATCAGTGATGAAGGGCGTTTAAAGCCTGAATTAAAATCTCAGCTAGGTGTTGTTCCATCTTATACCCAACTAGGAATGGGAAGCCTACTTCCACACCAAAAGTTAACTGCGCATTTAGGTTCAAAAGTAGAATACAAAGCTGACGGTATTTCTGTACATGGTCATGACAACCGTCAAAAGGTGTTGGCAAAGCATAACGGCGTTGCTTTTAAAGCCGATGAGGTTTTCAAGTGGACAAGACAAGTAGCCAAAGAGCAAATTGGTGAATCTGAAGTTGTCTATATTTATCACGATATGATTGATGCCATAGGCGATAAGCAAAGTACTGAAAATCAGACTTTTGAAGCTGCACAAGATACGGTTGTTGAATTAATCGAGTTGATAAAGCGAATCTTTAACCGTTTAAATGGTAGTCGAGTGCTCTTAACAGCTGATCATGGCTTCTTATTTAAAATGACCGATTTAACGGATTCAGATAAAACCGCTCATAAGTCAAAACCTAAAGGCGCAATTGAAGATAAAAAACGTTATGTGATTGGTTCAAATTTGCCTTCAGATGATTTTTATTGGACTGGGAAAATAGCCAATACAGCTGGAATTGACCCTACTTTAGGCGATGATGCAGAATTTATTGTGCCTAGAGGTAGTAATCGATTCAATTTTGTAGGCGGTGCTAAGTTTATCCATGGTGGCATTATGCCGCAGGAAATTTGTGTTCCTGTGCTTCAAGTTCGTGAGCTTGATATTAAAGCACAGACAAAATTAGCTAAACAAAAAGTTGGTGCTGTTCCTTTACAGAACCCAATTAAAATCGTTTCAAATATCGATAGGATCTCATTTTTACAAACAGACCCTGTCGGCGATAAGTTTAAAGCTCGTAAGTTGGAACTTTGGATTGAAGACCCTTTTGGTAAACAGGTGAGTTCTAAAGAAGAGCATATATTTGACTCAGTTTCAGAAAAGCTCGATGAACGTAAACGTAACATTCAAATTAAATTAGAGGGCAGCGGCTTTGAACGCACGGTAAGTTATAAATTGATAATGGAAGATACTGAGAGTAAAACCAAAACAACACACTCCGTTATTATTGATTTAGCCTTCGAAGATGATTTTTTTTAGGGGATAGCGCAAATGGAAAATGAACATTTAGATAATAGTAACATCACAAGTAATGAATCCTCTCAAATTCGAAGCGCTGACCTTGACGATTTAATGACGACTGAATTTAAAGGTCGTGTTGTTCGTAAAGATTTAACAAAACAGTTAAAAGAAGGTGCGAACGTTCCGGTTTATGTACTTGAATATTTATTGGGCATGTACTGCTCTTCAGCAGAGGATGAGTTAATCCAAGAAGGGTTGAAGAACGTTAAGAAGATCTTGACGGAAAACTATGTGCGTCCAGATGAAGCTGAAAAAGCCAAGTCGTTGATCCGTGAAAAGGGCACTCATAAAGTCATTGATAAAGTAACGGTAAAACTCAATCAGAAAAAAGATATCTATGAAGCGAGTTTATCAAATATTGGAATTAAAGATGCCGTTGTTCCTAATAAAATTGTTAAAGAAAACGAAAAGTTATTAACCGGTGGTATCTGGTGCATTATTACGGTGAGTTATTTCTATGAAGAAGGTCAGAAAACATCGCCGTTCTCTGTATTTAGTTTAAAACCAATCCAAATGCCTTCAATGAATATGGATGAGGTGTATCAAGCTCGTCGTAAGTTCTCAGTTGATCAATGGATAGATTTGTTACTTCGTTCAATAGGTATGGAGCCAGCTAACCTTGAACATAGATGCAAGTGGCACTTAATAGCTCGCATGATCCCATTTGTTGAGAATAACTATAACGTATGTGAACTCGGTCCTCGTGGCACGGGTAAGTCTCATGTTTATAAAGAATGTTCTCCGAATTCATTGTTAGTTTCAGGCGGTCAAACTACGGTAGCTAACCTGTTTTATAACATGTCTTCACGCCAAATTGGTTTAGTTGGTATGTGGGATGTTGTTGCCTTTGATGAAGTCGCAGGTATTCGTTTTAAAGATAAAGACGGCATTCAGATCATGAAAGATTACATGGCGTCTGGTTCTTTTTCTCGTGGCCGTGATTCTATTGAAGCAAAAGCCTCTATGGTGTTTGTTGGGAATATCGATCACAGCGTTGAGACATTGGTAAAAACTAGTCACTTATTAGCGCCATTTCCAGATGAAATGATCGACTCAGCTTATTTTGATCGCTTCCATGCTTATATTCCGGGCTGGGAAATTCCTAAAATGCGCCCAGAGTTCTTTACAGACCGATTTGGACTGATAACAGACTACTTAGCAGAATATATGCGTGAAATGCGTAAAACCACGTTTTCAGATGCAATCGATAAGTTCTTTAAGTTAGGTAACAACCTTAATCAACGTGACGTTATTGGTGTAAGAAGAACAACATCAGGTTTGCTTAAGCTTCTATATCCAAATGGTGAATATACAAAAGAAGATGTACGCACATGTTTAACTTATGCTCTTGAAGTGCGTCGTCGGGTAAAAGAGCAACTTAAGAAAATTGGCGGTATGGAATTCTTTGACGTTAATTTTAGTTATATCGATAACGAAACGCTTGAAGAGTTTTTTGTCAATGTGCCAGAGCAAGGTGGCTCAAATCTAATCCCAGCAGGGGTCACAAAGCCCGGAGTAGTGCACTTTGTTGATCATGGCGCTTCTGGAAAATTAGGTGTTTATCGTATTGAAACACAAATGACACCGGGCACAGGTAAACATTCAACATCGGGATTTGGTTCAGATACGAGTGCTAAAGAACAAGTACGCGTTGGATTTGAATACTTTAAAGGTAACTTAAACAGAATAGCCGCTAATTCTCGTTTCTCTGAGCATGAATTTCACATACATTTTGTAGATTTACAAACATCAGGAAATAGTCACCAAGCGAGTTTAGGTGCATTAGTAGCATGTTGTTCAGTATTACTTAATAAGCCTGTGCAAGAGCAAATGGTGGTATTAGGCAGCATCACACTTGGTGGCGTAGTAAACCCAGTTCAAGATTTAGCATCAAGTATGCAGATAGCGCTGGAGGCAGGTGCAACTAAAGTGTTACTGCCTATGGCATCAGCTAGTGATATACCTTCTGTACCTGCTGAAACATTCACCAAGTTCCAAGTAAGCTTTTACAGTGATCCAGTGGATGCTGTTTATAAGGCTCTTGGGGTGCAGTAATAATAAAAAAAACTAAGCTAGATACAAGGATTAGTGCTCTATGAATGAAGTAATATATTCTAAGGAAGAACTAGAAGACCTTTCTGAAGCCGAGTTGTTGGATATTTTAAAGCAGTCTTGGGGTGTGAATGACAACAAAATTGAAGTTTGGGGAGAGTTACCAGCTCTTGGAGACACTACTTTTGGTTTCCTAAGAAATCCTCATTTAGTTTCAACGGGAGATAGGTTGTATTACCCAGTACAAGGTGTAGAAATAGAGCCTTGTAGTTTTTTTATGGCACCCCAAGATGCATCAAGCTGTGGTTCAAAAAAGCACAAGCGTTTCGTCCGTTGCGAATTGGAACTATCTCCTGAATCAGAGCGCCGAAAACATAGAAATCCATTAAGTTTATGCGTGAAAAGTGGTACTGGAGAAAATCTTCGTTATTTGCCTAAAGAAATACCGTTAGAAATTTTAACAAACCCCAATTCAGAAGAGGAAATTTCTCAGCTTATCTCAAAATCTATATATGACTTTTATCATGAAAAAGCGATGGGAGATCTAGATGAACTTGTAAAGAAAGAACAAAGTGAATTTGAGCTAAAAATGGCTCAAAAAGAAAGAGACGCTACCCAATCTCTTGAAATTATTAAAGATAAAATACAAGAAAATGAAGAAAAGCGTGATACTGCTATAAAGCTAGTCGAAAAATTAAATAGCAAGCAAATTGAGCTTGATAAAACTATTAGTAAATTAGCTCAAGATAAAGCAACTAAACAAACTGAAATTCAAACACTGGTCGCCAGCTATACAAGGATAGAAGCAGAAATGAATAATAAAATTAAGCGATTAAAAGAGTATGTAGCTGATAAAGCATTATTTTTAAAAACGTTTGAATTTATCGATGAAGAAGTGTTGGAGCTTTTTATACAGGAAAGCCAACCTTCAAGTGTTCAAGTCGAAGGGATTTCGTTTAATGATATTTTAAATGGTGACTACCAACAAGCTGTATCATATATCCAATCATATTTAGTCAGCCAAGATATTCTATATCCTCGTCATATAATTGAAAATTATATGACTTTGTTAAGAACTAAAGATCTTGTCATCCTTGCGGGAGATTCCGGCTCTGGAAAAACTAACTTAGTTAAATCTTTTGCTAAGGCTGTTGGTGGAAAATCAATTATTGTTCCTGTAAAGCCTAATTGGACAAGCTCTGAAGATTTATTAGGTTATTACAATCCACTTGAAAAAAAATATTTAGCCACACCATTTTTAGAGGCAATGATTGAAGCAGAGCAAAATCCAACAATACCTTATTTTATATGCTTAGATGAAATGAATCTTGCGAGAGTAGAGTATTATTTTGCTGACTTTTTATCGCTCCTTGAAACAAGAGATGAGTCGCCTGAAATTACACTTTACTCTGAAGACGAATCTTCTCATGTTCTTTCTGAGCTAAAAGCCGTTGTAGATATTATTCAGTCTACAAAGGAGAAATATAGCAAAGAAGGTGTAATTAGCTTTATTGAATTACTCAAAGATGAAACATTAAATAATCAGCTTAGATTAGCGTTTGGCTTTAGTGATAAGGATTCGCTTATTAAATATCATAGTGAGATAAGACGCATGCTTTCGGGAGTTATGAGTATGCCTTCCTGTATTAAAATGCCTGCCAATCTGCATATCATAGGGGCTATTAATATAGATGAAACGACACATTATTTATCACCTAAAATTCTAGACCGTGCACATATAATGCGGTTTGAGTCTCCACTCCTATCAAATTGGGATGAAATATTAACTCAAGTCGAATCATACGAATTCGAGGATACCTCAAAGCCATTGCTTTTTAATATAGACCAGCTTGGTTATCGAAATAATTATCCTAGATTCGATAGAGATAACGCGTTTTGTAAACTCTTTGTAGAGTTAAATAAAGATTACTTTCACAAGCTTGGTGTCGAATTTGGTATGAGGACCATTCGCCAAGGCTTAAATTATCTGGAGCTTTTCCAAGAAGTAAACGACGACTCAAGTATGGCGATCAATAACTTTATGCTTCATAAAGTGTTGCCAAAATTTACGTTTGATGGAAACAAGTATGTTGGAGAGCAAACCAAATTAGAATTAGTTGATAGAGTGTTTGTTGAAAGGGTTAAATCGTTATTACCTAATTTTGAAGAGTATAGTGAAGTATTTTCAGCAGTTCACGCCATTGAAACCGTTGTAAAGAATGCCAAGGCAAATGATGGCGTTGTTAATTTCTGGTCTTGAACGTGAAGCCTCAATTTGAAATAAAATACATAGAGCTTAAGTGGTATGACAAAAATACTTTAGTTAAAGTAACTGAGTCTTTAAATGCCCTTAGTGTGGAGTATGATTCTGTAAATCAATGCTTCACGACAGAAACCACAATTTATCCAAAACTTGATGAAATTAAGCGAGGCCAACTCGCTATTCGTGTTTTAAATGTCGAAGCTAGACAACCATACATTAATTTGCCAAACAATGATAAGAAGCTTTTAACTCAGATTAAAGATCCAGACACTGGCATTTATTGGTGGATACTTAAAGAAAAGTGGGTAAGCGAGCAAAAACAATGGTTTGGAATTGCGCCGAATATTGTTGGAACTTTAAAGTTTTATATAACTAGCCAACTTTGTGAGGTCGAAATCAATGGCTCTGATTTTAGTGTTGAACAATTAGAACAATATCTAAGGGTTTTCAAAAATGATTTATGGGAACTTATTCTTGATGACAGTAGTGCCGTACAGGCAAATGCAAAGCAAACAAATGGTATAGGTGTTAGTGAAGAAGTAATTGAGTGTATCAATAAAATAGTTAATGCAGCTCAAAAAATATTGGAAACACCAAAAGTTGAGCTTCGAGAAATTCAGGCCATAAAGCCAAGAAAATTGGTGAAACCAGTTAATCGTACTTTTATGGAGATGGTTTCGAAATCTAATCAACGTTTTCTAACCAGTAGAGCGACCCAACCCTCATATAATGTGCCAGAAAATAGGTATATTCTTTTCGCTTTGGAACGATGCGGCCGCGTTCTTAAACAAATTGTTATTCTTGCCCAGAATAAATCACAACGATTCTTGGATACAGCTAATAAACTAAAAGGGCAACTTGATTCTTTTGACACTAGCGTGAAAGTCAATCGCGATTTAGTGGTAAAAGATTTAGAAAGGGTTAGGGAAAGAACAAAGCTAGAATACTGGCAAAAGAAGTTAAATCTCAAGATACAAGACAATGACATTCAGCTAACGACAACAAGGTGTTCACTCGATTTATATTTGCATTTAGAGAATAAAACACAACAAAAGGATGGTTTTTTTGTTCTCATATGGAATGGTGAGAGCTGGGTAAAGCCAGATAATAAAAGTGGTATTTTAAGTTTAAGGAATCGTTATCAGGTACTATTAGAAGTATTAGAACCGGGAGATACTCTGAAATTTAATTGTGATTACAATTATCGCACTAGTGAACGTGCCGTTTTATTTAATTTGGATAACGTTCACTCGATTGAATTGATAGACTGTCAATCGATTCAAAAAGCAAAAGAAGCTTTTGAAAAAGAGAAGCTTATAGGTAAAAGTTTGGCGAAAAATGGTTGGGTAAAACCCTTATCTCATCAAGAAATTGAGGAGCAAAATAGGGAAAAAGCCTCATTACTCAATCGAATTAATTACTACTCACAAAATCAAGAATTATCAGATTATATATACAAACGAATAGAACCTAAGTATCGAGAACTAAGAAAATTTATTCAACATATGAAAAGGCTTGGAATCATGCCTTCGTCTAATTTCCCGAACTCAATGACATTCGTTCAAAATATTAATTATCAAGCCGTACATAATGGCTATAAAGTACTAAGAGGTATCACTAAACTTACAGATGATGAGCTTTTATTAAACCTTGAACTGATAGATAATATGGGGCTAGTTAATATGCCGCTGTTATACGAACGCTGGACCTTTATACAACTTATACTTGTTCTAAAAAACTCGTTTAGGTTTGTTCCACAGAAGGATTGGAAATATAAACTTATTGAAGCAGTAAAGTCTAACAAAACAGATATTAACATAAATTTAATTAATGATGAGGCAAAAAGGTACATTTCGCTTTGGTATGAAAAATCTTTATCAAATAATAAGCGACCTGATTTTATTTTGGATCTGACGTGGTTTTCCCATAATATCGACGGTTCTAACGAGCGCCATTTTAAACGCTTTGTATTAGACGCGAAATTTTACGATAAACTAACATTTGATAGAGCGGGAGGAATGCTTTCAAAAATTAATGAGTTATTCGACGGTAAAAATTATAGTGAAAATAATTCAAATCCTGTATTTCTTATTCACCCCTGTAATAACCTAATTGAACATCCCATTACTGCACAATCATGGGGGAAACACAGTTTCCTTGGAGAGCTAAACAATAACGACGATGTTAATCTTTTTTCTCATGATCGGGGTGCTGTTTTTTTAAATCCTATAGATCGCTCGCTTTACTCAGACGAATTACAACGCTTATTGGGTATGTTTCTTCAGTATAAGTTAGAGGATGCTAAAACTAGCGATTTGGATAATGACAGCAGTCAAGCAGTCCCCATTTGTATCAGGTGTGGCTCTAGTGACATCAAAAACTTAAAAAAGACTACTCGCTATCGAAATAGGCATGGTGATTGGGTTGAGCGTACACCTAAGTCGGTATGGATGCAGTGTTGTGAATGTGAACAACTTCAAATATATAATCACTGCGCTAGCGATAAAAGCAGTACTCGTTTGATAAAGAATGGCCTTTATTGGAGCTATCATTCAGCAAGAGCGCTCGAGCCATTTAATATGAAGTGTCCTAGCTGTGGTGAATGGGGCGCATGGTAATATTACTTTCTATTTTGAGAATTTCTTTTGACTATCAATAAATACTCTTCCCATCACATACGGCATTAACTTGATCATATTATTCGCATCATCAATTCCACGGTGATGCGAGCCGGTGTGAGGGATTTTCGCAAGTTTTAACGCTCCGGCCATTCCTTGTCTTTTGCGTACTTTTTGAGTCTTTGAAAATTGCTTTTTAATATTCAGGTGTGGTGATGTAATAGGGTATGGCAGACTATGAAAAGCACAGTCTTGTTCAAATTGCTGTTTGTCATACTCTCCCCAGCTGCAAAACAGGTAGTTATCGTAATTGCCTAGCCACTTTTGGAAAGTGTTAATTGCTTCTGGGTAATATGGTGCATGATCAACATCGTGTTGAGTGATGGTTGTTAAGTTCGTACAAAAGTCGGTTAGTTTAGGGTGTCGTTGCGGTTGAATAAACGTGTTGAACTCATCTAGCTTCAACTCTGATTTAAATAGCTAAGCTGATTCCAGTTCATAACACTGCTGTTTAAGCCAACGACCTAATTTCATAATATCAGGTTGCCTAGCTCGTGTTTCCTTATAGACAAAATAGAATTTATCTCCGGTAATAAGTTCGTGCATAGGTATGCGCACAAGACTTTGCTGGCGATCCTGATCATCCATCATGTAATTACTAATGAGGGTAATTCCTAAATTATATCGAGCCGCTTCAGCGGCAAGTAAGACATGACTAAATTGATTAATTTTGACGTCTTTAGGTAATTCAAATTTACCACTCATACACCAACGTAACCAGTCGTCACCAAGACTTTCATTTGTATCTGAGTATTGTACTGATAATAACGGGTGTTGCCATAATGAATCAGGTAGAGGCTTATTTCTTAACTGCTGCCAAAGCTTTTTTCCACACACTGGATAAAGTTTTTCAGTAAACATGAATTGATTGACAAAGTTACGTTCCGGTGGATTCATTGTAATAAAACAATCCGTAAATTGGTCATTATAATCCGGTTGATCCCCGACCATATTTAAAGTTATTTCTATTTCTGGGTGCTGATTTCTAAAATCTTCTAACTTCGGTATCAACCAGTTCACCGCCACAGAGCTATATAAAGCCAAACGAAGATTGCCTGATTCCCCGTGACGTATCATTTGACTGGCATTTGATAGATTTCCTAATGAGTTAGTCACTTCTTCAAAGTAACGTTCCCCGACCTTAGTCAAGGAAAAAGAACGCCCCTGTCGGTTAAACAGAGTTTCACCCAAATAGTCTTCGAGTAATCGAACTTGGTGACTAACCGCACTTTGAGTCACATTGAGGTGCTCAGCAGCTTTGGAAAAGCTATTAAGTCGCGCAACAGCTTCAAAGCATTGCAGGGCACGTAAAGGAGGCAACTTCATTATAAATTTAGCTCATACTAAAAAAATTTTAAACATTATACATCATATAAGGTATGGAATACGCTAATCATATAACCGTTTTACAAACGTAACTCTATTAATTCAGTTCCATTGACATTTTCTAGAATGTAGCAGGAGTAATGAAATGCCCAAAATAACTGTCGGACTCGCGATGACATTACTTATCATCGGAAATATAATTGGTGTTTTTTCTGATGCTTTGATAAAAACTCTGCCAGCAGATACTGCCATATACCAATTTGTATTATTTCGTCAATTGACCGCAGTGCTGATTTTACTTCCATTTTGTCTATTCAGTAATAAACAAAGCCTCTTAGCTGGCCTCAAATGGCACTTTATACGTGGCCACATTTGGTTATTAGGGGCAATATTTATGGTATTCGCTCTGGGCGCTCTGCCGTTAGCTACCGTAAATGCTATTTTCTATACAGCGCCTTTGCTTATGCTGCCGTTAGCCATGATATTGTTTCAGGAAAAGCTGACTAGCCACTCAATTGCTGCTGCTGTTTTGGGCTTTATCGGCGTACTTATCGTGGTTAAACCAACACAAATTAATTGGGCAGCGATTGCCGCCCTTGTCGTCGCATTGACTATGGCTGTAAATAATTTATTGGTTCGTAAATTACCTCAGCATCATAATGTGTTCCAAACTTTAATGCTCACCAACCTAGTAGGTATCCCAGCCGCACTTGGGTTGGCGTTATGGGAAGGCAAACCTTGGAACTGGACTCCAATGTTAACGGCAACAGGCTCAAACACTTTTATCCTAATTTATGCTGGTATATGTGTAATGGTATATAGAGCAATCGAAGCCAGTAAAATTTCCAGTGCCGAATACACTGGCTTATTAGGTGCTGTAGTTGTAGGGGTGCTGTGGTTCGATGAAATACCGGACCTGAGCTTGGCTATAGGATCTTCTTTAATTATTATTCCGCTGATTTGGTTAGCCAAGGTAGAAGCAAAGATAAAGCAAACAAGTAAAATAATATAAATGATAAAGTTAATCTAACTTTCCAACGTGACCGCGTTTGGGAACGAGCGTTTAACAGCACTCCCAAGTGGGATAAATAATAACTAGTTAATTTTTGGAATATTATGACTGAAAATAATTTGATATTTTGTAACTATAGTAACCCTTATTTAGAAGACTGTCTTAAGCTGTTCGATCAAAACTGTCCGAAATACTTCGCTACAAACGAACGTCAGGATTATATTGCGTTTTTGCAAAAACAGCCCAAACAATACAAAATTGGACTTATTCACGGATAGGCCGTGGCTGTCTTTGGGCTGGATATCGATCCTAAAATAAACCGTGCTAGTATCACTTGGATTATGACTTCTCCACGGGTGCAGGCTAATGGCATCGGAACGGCAATGATGTCTTACGCTAATAAAATGGCAAAGGACAGTAACATGAAAGTTATAGATATCGCCGCCAGTCATCTTTCAGCTCCTTTCTTCGAAAAATTTGGGGAAAAGACAATTAAAGAAATCACTGATGGTTGGGGCCTAGACATGCACAGGGTTGATATGGAATTACTACTATAACAATTCAATGACCGCTATTGGCCGATTAACTGACCTAGGTGTGGTGTGAGTTGGCTGTCCGTAGATCGCTCATAGCTGCCTGTCAGATTAAGTCCCAACCTATTCATAGAAACTGTAAGATCAGATATGAGCTACTACAAAGAATGTACTACAAAGAATGGCCTTTATTGGAGCTATCATTCAGCAAGAGCGCTCGAGCCATTTAATATGAAGTGTCCTAGCTGTGGTGAATGGGGCGCATGGTAATATTACTTTCTATTTTGAGAATTTCTTTTGACTATCAATAAATACTCTTCCCATCACATACGGCATTAACTTGATCATATTATTCGCATCATCAATTCCACGGTGATGTGAGCCAGAGAACGGAATTTTCGCAAGTTTTAAGGCACCGGCCATACCTTGTCTTTTACGCACTTTCTGAGCTTTTGAAAATTGCTTTTTAATATTCAGGTGTGGTGATGTAATAGGGTATGGCAGACTATGAAAAGCACAGTCTTGTTCAAATTGCTGTTTGTCATACTCTCCCCAGCTGCAAAACAGGTAGTTATCGTAATTGCCTAGCCACTTTTGGAAAGTGTTAATTGCTTCTGGGTAATATGGTGCATGATCAACATCGTGTTGAGTGATGGTTGTTAAGTTCGTACAAAAGTCGGTTAGTTTTGGGTGTCGTTGGGGTTGAATAAACGTGCTGAACTCATCTAGCTTGGTAAGTGAGTCGGCACAAATTAAAACAGCACCAATTTCGATCATTTCCATTTCGTTTACTGGAAAAGAGTTATCTTTACAACAAGTTGCTTCAACATCAATAATTAAAAAGTATTTAAATTTATCTAAATCCATCATTTCCCTTAATGTTGTGTGGCGCAATTATAGCCTTTAACAAATAATTTAGAAATATCGATTTAGTCAAAGGCGTAAACTTAACTAAAATGAAAACGAATTTTCGACATCTCCATCTGTTGGCTCTCTTAATCTTTTTAAGTATGGTTTTAGCTTTTCGAATGCAATTTGTTTTTCTCTATCTTTTTTTGCTAGCCACAAAAAATACAATGTCAATAATTTTCGTAAAATTCTAGAAATTGAAATTAATTGCTCAATTTCATGTTTTTTCATGCCTTTGAATGAGTTGCGTATCCATATTCCGCCCAGTGCTGCTCTTTTGTATTTTGAACGTCTCTTTCTATCAGTTAGTTTTATCTTAAATGTTTTGAGTAATATCAAATTGGGGGCATATGATGGTTGCTGTGGTAATTCAAAGTTTTCAATTGCACTGGTTACTCTCTTTTCAACATTGTTAAATTCGATAATAAGATTGAGGTCGCGGCTTATGTTATATGAAACACCTCGTTTCGAAAGCTCACGCCAGCTATATCCTATTCCAAGTTTTGAACCAGATATTTTATAATTTTCAATTGAAAACGAGACACCTCGCACCTCATCCCGTCTTGTTTGTATGAAACAGCCAATACCGACGTCACCTAATCTCGTTATAAAATCGAGTAGTGAAATTTGAGGGTTTTCTCTCAATATGGTATCAATTTCGCTGCGAATAGTTTGAACCTTAGTTTTGTATTTAGCGTTATTAACTTTTTTACCGGGGCCGTCAGTATAGGGGTTGTGGTCGTGTTTTAAGCCAAACATTTTTTCTAATTCATTGCGGATCATTGCGGTCTTTTTGTAGCTGTTACTAAGAACTAATCGTCTATGAGGTGCCGAATTGGAAATAGCACAACATGCTAGATGAAGATGCTGGTTTTTAGTGTCTTTGTGTAATACGGCGACCCAGTGATGATCAGTAAAACCCAACTTTTTAGTTAGTTCATCTGCTAAAGATTTCCATTGAACAGAATTTAGTGACTCTCCTTCAGGAAGGGACACCACTATATGCTCAATTGGGTGTTTTACACGCTTGTTTTGATTTTCAGCATTGAGAAACATGTGGATGGTTGGGGCTAAATCTGCTTCCTTACCACTCAGTTTGATAAGTCTTCCATCATTAAAACTGATAAGTGGATTTTGCAATAATATACTTGAGCTGTATCCTATGAACTCTATGGTTTCGTTTGTTAAATCGAATTGATTGCTACTTCGAGTGTGTTTAGTTTTCCCGAAAATATAATTAATCAACCTACCAACTCTTCCTTGATTATTGCTTTTTTTTGACTTTAAATATTCGATGATCATTGCCGTTCTCGCCTTTAACGTAACTTCTCTTTTTCGTTTACTAAGTTTTGTAGTTGCTGAATTGTCAAAGTTTCAAAAGCAATTTGCTGAATTGAAGAGCTAAAATTATTTGTTAAGAAGTATTGCCAAACATTAATTTTTTGAGATGTGTTATGAACTAGCTGCATTGACTCAACAAGATATTTTTCTTTATCTCTATTAGATAAGAATACATTTTGATCTAATAGTGCTTGATCTAAGTGATTTATTAGCTTTGAGAATGAGTTGTGTAATGACCTTAATTGGGTCGCAACTTCTTTATTCATAACAGGAAGAGGAGGGGGGACAAATTGGTTATTTTTAACTCTGTCCAGAATCACGTCTCGGACAAAGTGGCCGATGGTGTGATAGTCTGATTTATAAAAGGCATCATTTACAAGTGCAATCTCTTGCTGATTCATTTTTGTGCCAAGTGAACTTTTTCTAGTATGTTTATTTCTTTTGGTCATAACTTTACCTTTATTAGTTATGACGAAATCAATCCTCGTTTAAATTAAACTTATTGTATCTCCATAAGACTTCGTCTTATTTTATTATTTACTTTTGGTTGCATGAGCAACTGTTTTTTAGATTTGTCGCGTGAGCGACAACAGGGGTTAAATTGAGTAACTTTTACGACAGTAAAAATAGTTACTATTTAACATACCCTGCCATGACGGCCTATACCTATAATTATAACTAATTCACAAGGTTAAAAATAGTAACTTTTTGTTTTAAATAGAAAATAAAATTTCATCAAGTATTTATTCTAAGTTTATTAGTTAGATATGAACGAACTTACTAAAAAATTATTTTTTCCGAATTTACTGTGTAAATTGTTGATACTATCTTTTGGTAAATATAGAGTTTATTGTTAAGGCTAAGGTCAAAAAATAAAACAGGGAACATATAAAGTGTAGTAATATAAAGTGTAGTAGCTCATATCTCATCTTACAGTTTTGTTGATTAGGTTTAGACTTCACCTGACAGGCAGCTAAGAGCGATAAAGAGACGGTCGGGTCAACTCGTTTTTGGACAGAAATGAGTTAGAGCCAACGGACGGCTCTGTGCCATTTTCGGTCTTTCGACTGCAATATTACATCTTAAAACTAATTGCGACTACAGATGTTCACCATCTCATTTTTGATTAAACTTATCGTTGAGTATTATTTTCCCTGCTGAGAATACCAATAGTTTTTATACGCCAAACTTCCCCACAATACATGGGCCAATGCAATTTCTGAAGTATCATGATTAACATCTATTGGTGATAGTGTGTTGAGTTCATAATTATATTGAAAGTTCAAAGGTGCTTTACTTGGCTGAAGGATGGTTACTTCATCATTAACCATATAAGCAAAATTCTCTGCATACTGCATCATAGCTCTATTAGAAGCCGTTGGAACTGTTAGGTCTTGACCTAACATTGGTGAAATATTCTCTATACCCATTAATGACAAAAGAGTTGGTGCTAAATCGATTTGACTGACTATTCGTTGATCTAAAGTGGGTTCTTTACCTGAGTTTAGGATCACACCCGGAATATGGAAATTGTTAATAGGAACAAGATCTTTACCCATTGCTCTTGCATCATGGTCGGCAACAACGAGGAATATTGTGTTTTCCCAATAGGCTTGCATCTTTGCTTTTGCAATAAATTGTCCTAAGGCATAATCTGCATATTGTATGGCTTTATGGCGCAGTAATTCTTTGTCATCATACTTCGTCAATTGTTTATCGCTATACTGGATAGAGGTAACAATACCGTCAGGAATTTCAAATGGATCATGGTTACTTGACGTAAATATGAAGCTAAAAAATGGTTTTCCTTCGTTATGAAGCTTAGTTAACTCAATATCAGCTTGATTAAACAAATCACCATCGCTTGCCCCCCAAGACGCTACAAATTGTGGGTTTTCAATATCATTAAAGTCAACAATGTCTGTAAAACCGTTTCCTAGAAAGAAGCTTTTCATGTTGTCGAAATGACTTTCTCCACCATAAATAAATTGAGTCTCATAACCATTTTCTTTTAGCAGAGATGCAATAGTAAAGAAGTCCTTTTGCGATTTGTCTAACTTAACTACTGCCCTAGAGGGAGTTGGAGTAAAGCCAGTTATAACCGCTTCAATACCTCTAACGGAGCGAGTGCCTGTTGCGTATAATCGTTTAAATGCCCAACCTTCTTGATTTAATTTATCAATTTCAGGTGTCAGCGGGATTCCACCAAGAGATGATACATATTGGGCACCTAAGCTTTCTTCAAGGATAATTACCAAGTTTTTTGGTTGCCCCTTAAAGCTCGGAGAGCGCTTACTTAAAGTGGGTAAGTTATCGTTTTTGAAGCTGTCTAAAGGTTGTTTTGACTCCTGACGAACTAGCTCAATAACTCGATCATCTTCCATCTTGCCATACAACTTAGCTGCATTTTTTTCATCACCGAATTGATTAAGCGCATAAGCAACACTGTAGGTCGAATTTAATGTAAGTGAATTAACTAGTGGGTCAGTGGAAAAGTACACTAAGGCAGGATTGATTGGTCTGTGGCCTAATGTCCCTCGTGCAGATAAAGCAATTATTACAAAAAGCATCAAACAAGAAACCAGCCTACTTCCGATTGCTGCGTTATCTTCTTTTACTTTGTTAGAGACTACGTGATCAGTAAACTGCCATATTTTTTTAACAGGAAATAGCAATAGAGCAAACACTATCAATATTGTTATCAAATGACCATTCACCAGCATTTTAGACACTTCATCAGGATAAGCTAGATATTCAATAAATAGCCTGTTTGGTCTAAAGCCGTATTCATTGATAAATGCGGGCGTTGCTAATTCAAAAAACAATATGCCCATAAAGCAGATCAAAAACCAAATTCGCAAAACCAATGACCAATATTCTTGAAATCTAGTTTTTGACACCCAAGGGTGCAATAACGCCGGGATGGCGCATAAGTAACCTACGCTACTTAAGTCTATACGAAAGCCATTTGTGATTAGGCTCCATATACTATTTAAGTCATTAAATCTATCTAATTGCCAGATAGCCAACCCTGTTCGTACTAAGGTTAGGAATAGCATGACAGAAACAGAGAATAGTAGGAATGGTCTGATAAAGCTGTAGATAGAAGTAAACATCGCAATTCTTTTTAGTGAATAACACGATGTTTACTGTATTAGGTTAAACTTAAGAATTGCTTAATTAAAACTGATAATTAGACATTAATGTTGTTTTAAAGCAGGTCGTTGAGGTAGAAGTATGATCAAAACTACTATTACAAACAGTAGTGTCGCGGTAGCTGAATATCTACTCAATTCCAAACCACCGTGCGCAACAGGCTTGTCTAAAAAGTCACCAACAACCGCGCCTAAGGGACGAGTCAAAACAAATGCAAGCCAAAATAACATTGTTCTAGATACTTTAGTGAACATATATAGGGTTAATACAATTCCTAAGCCTGTACTGAAAATATATGCAGCTCCAATATAACCCAATCCAGCAGTATCAGCAGTCCAGTCTCCCAGTGCAGTCCCAAGTGTTTGAGAAAACATAATGGTTAACCAGTAAAACGATTCAGCTTTAGGGTTGTCAATAGAAGAAACACTGATACTTCCAATTGTTCTATACCAAATAGCTAATGTAATAATTAAGAGAGTAGCTAATAGAGTTGAACCTCCTAAATACCCAATTCCCAACGATCTATCGGCAAAATCAGCAAGTGTTGTCCCCACTGTCGTTGATGCAATAATAGTGATCCAATAAATAAACGGGCTAAATTTTGTAGATTTTACTTGCATAATAACAGCAGCAATAAAAAAGGACATAAAGATTACAGTTCCAACTAAATAGCCCAAATTCATTGACATTGAAACAGCATCACCACCTGTTTCACCTAACGTAGTCGCGAGTATTTTTATTATCCAAAACCCTATTGTTAATTGAGGTACTTTTATCAGAGCATCGTTAAATTGTTTATTCATATAAAATTCCTCTATGTGAGTATGTCATTAAAAAAGAACTACCAACCAAATACATATAGCAATCACTATACTCACTAATACTGCGGCAGACCCTAAATCTTTCGCTAAACCTGACAGTGGGTGTATTTCGAAACCAATACGGTCAACGACTGCCTCTATTGCAGTATTTACTATCTCGGTAAACATAATGAACAGTACCGCAATGATAAGTATGAGTTGCTCTTTCAGTGTAATATTGAACAAGAAAGTTACGGGGATCGACAATATGAGCAACAGTAACTCTTGTCTGAATGCGGCTTCATTCCTTAGGAGCCATTTGAACGCTCTAGTTGAATTTAATGTTGCGAGATAAACTCGATTAAAACCTTTAGGCTTGTTTTCACTATCAAACACGGATTAGTTTACTCCTTGAGAAATTGTTGGTGACTTTGCATTTGCTACGGAAACACCATTAGTACAATGATTAAAAGGGTTGTTTTTAGGTTGATAAACTTTTGACTTTACTTGCATTTCAGCAAGTAAAATATCGAATACGTTGTCATGAGATATAGGCTGTTCACTAATTTTATTTAAACAATCTAACTTGGCTTTGTGATGTAATTTATCCCCCCAATAAATCAATGGCACTTTTGTTTGTTCTTCTGGTGCAAATGCGTAAGGTAAACCATGTAAATACACGCCACTTTCGCCCAAAGATTCACCGTGATCAGAAACATAAATCATTGATGTTTTGATATTGTTCTCATTGCTCAATGCTGCAAGTTCTGTGATGATTTCTGACAAGACTAAATCAGTATAAGCAATAGTGTTGTTGTAGGTATTAACCAGTTCCTCTTGACTACAATTTTGGATATCACTACGTTGACAGTCAGGAGAAAATACTCGTTTATCTTTGGGGTAGCGTCGGTAGTAAGTTGGTCCATGAGAGCCGATCATATGAAGTACTATTAGTGTATTGTCGCTTTTCAATGAATGAAGTTTCTTTCTTAATTCGTCAACCAGAACTTCATCGAAACAGTACTCATCATCACATAATGGATTTTTACTATTAGTAGAAATCTGCTCCGTTTTTACCCTTGAGCAAACGCCTTTGCAGCTACCATTATTATTGCTGATCCAATACACTTCAGCTCCTGCCAAGTGAATTAAATCAACGGCATTTTGTTGTGCTACCGCCACTCTTTTCTCGTAGTTGTTTTTGTTTAACCTTGAAAACATACAAGGTACAGATACCGCGGTTGCTGTTCCACAGGAGGTAACATCTTTAAATGAAACAACGCCTAAGTCTTTAGTTAGGCTATTGGTCTGCTTTTCATAACCATTTAAAGAAAAATTTTGGGATCTTGCTGTTTCACCTAGCACTAAAACAGTAATACTTTTGTTACTATCATCATTTTTAATGGTTGGAGACGTGTCTAACAGGCTGAATTTTAACGGAGGATACAAATAGTTTTTTCGAACATATTTTACTGTTGAATCAATCAAGGCATATGGCGTTAGATAGCCCACTAAATCGCGATTATTTCGGCCAACAGATGCATAGTTTGAATAAAATACTATTGCAATTAGAAATATTACACCGACACTGCCGCTAAGTAATTTTATCCGTGCGAGCAATTCCCCGACAAAAGAACTATAGGTCAATTGAACGTTGGCAATAAGAAGTGAAGGTATTACTCCAAAAAATAGAAAGAACAATATTGCGGAGAAGTTAAAATAAGAAAATGCTTCAGCCGTATCCGTTTCAACTGTATTTTGGATCATGCCATAATCAAAAACTATACCGTATGTCACAGTGCTATAAAAAAGAACAGACGACAATAAAACCAATAAGATGAGTAGTGGTTTTGTTATCCATCGAAAGGATAAAAAGCATTGAACGAAAATAGACAATGCCAATAAAAAAACAGGGACAGACAGTAAGAAAAAAAGATTGTAAGATTCAAGGGCTGTAACCACTGTCGTTATTTTACTTAAAAATGGGAAATTCAAAACTAAAGTGATGTATACGCAGGTATAAATCACTAATTGATTAGTTGTGAGCTTAATTTGGTTTAAAAAATTGATAATTTTGTACACTTAACTTACCTTAGAAAGAATGTAATGCTTTTTCATAAAGACACCTCTTATGAGTATGGCTTTATGGTAATTTTGTTAACTTAAGATTTGCTTAGTTCAAACTGATAAATGGCATCCATAGTAAAAAAGACTAAACTCATGGTTATGCTGCTCGGATGGCTCTGTACTTCCTGTTAGCCACCAACCGAAATCGCTCGTTGTTTCAGGTCCTTGTTCTATATCAGATCTGATTATACCGAAATTTAGCTCAGCACTATCTGAGTATGCATAATTGAAATCAGACTCAATAATAATTGCATTTCGCTCAATGCTGGGCGTATTAACCCTATTAAGTGAAGCGCCAAATTTGTTAGCTCCTAAACGGTACTGGCCTCTTAACAACCAAAAATCTCTACCAGATTTCCCGCTATCGGCACTTTCAAATGCAGATAAAAGCCCAAAATCTAATTGTTCACTACTTATTGTGTATTTAATTGCAGAATCCAACTCACCTGAATAGTCTTCATCATAATATGACTCCCCGCCAATTCTTGGCGTATGTACTACTCTTAGAGACTCTGGCCCGGAAACTTCAAATAAACTTTGATTATCATTGAAAAAAGGTCGTTTTTCCGAGAAAAAGCTTTCTATGGCTGAAAAATTAACGACTAACTCATCTGATTCGACCTGACCAAAGTCCGGGTTTATTGTGGCACTTAATTGTTGGCTTTTAGTAGGTTTCCAAAAAAGCTCCGCCCCTATATCAGTAGAGTTTTTGTTGTTTGCAATGTCTCGATTGGCCGAAATGTATGGAAAAACATCTAGGCTCGACTGATTGTTGATTTCAACTTTTTGTTTGTTGAAGTTTGTCAAAAAGCTATTCATTGAAGCGTTTGCCGGAATTGATGAATATGTAGCATTAGTGGATTCATCATAACGCGTAATAGAAAGGCCGAATTCATTCTGCTCTTGAATGGCAAAAGACATAGCAGTCCAAGGGATATAAATTTCAGTGCTCCACGAATCGGTAAATACTTTAGTTTTGAAGTTCCATTGATTGCCCCAATCTAAATCTAACTCTTTATTTTGCTTATAGATACCATCATAATAATATCCTTGATGATTGACTGAAAATACATAACTCGTTTGCTCGGTATTATTCATATCTATCATTAGTTGAATATGATCATTGGTAAAAAGCGAGTCGTTTTCTTGTGTCCTTACTCTTAATGGTTGCTTAGTTGTTGCCACAACAGCTATGTATATGCCGTGGTCAGTTGTTATTATTTGATAAGAAAAGTTGCTCTCTACCTTTGTTAGCGTTTGTGGAACAACTTGGTAATTAACTGTGTTTCTCTTCGCGCTTTGCCAACCTGAATCATTCAGAGAGCCATCAACGACAACTTCAGTTGCAAAGGCAATACTTGAAGCAAACAGATAAAGAAGTTGTAAAGAAGCGTTAAAAGACTTGTTCATTACAGCGATACAGTAAATGTTATTTTCTTCTCAACTAGCGATATTGAAACAGTTGCTCCAATTTTTTCACAGTAGGATTTTACTATTGCTAAACCTAATCCAAATCGTTCTGTTGATGTTCTTGATTCGTCTTTTTGCCATAAAGGATCAAAAAACAATTTAAGCTCATTTTCTTGATAATTTTCGTAGCAGATATTTGAAATTTTGATTAAAGCATTTCTATTATCAATTTTTGATGTTGTTATCTCTATTGCTGTATTAGTTGGACTGTAAAAAATTGCGTTATTAATCAAATTTGATAACACAGTTTCTAATGCAAATTTGTTGGTCTCAACTATCAATAAAGGGACATCGAGATGAAATTTAATCTCTCTGTCTTCTGAATTTTCTCTAGCGAGAATATTTCCAATTAGTTCGGTTAAGTTAATTTTGCTAGTTTCTAACTCATGGCTACTACTACTTTTTTGTAATAGCATGATGCTACTAACGATATTTTTTAAGCGATAGGATATTCCATGGACATCGCTTGCAAGGTTATCTGATATTTCCTTTTCATGAGGAAACTTTAAGGCAACTTCGCTCAAACTTATAAGCTCTGCAATTGGTGTTTTTAATTCGTGAGCAATGTCAGAAGCCATTCTCTGCTCTCGAATGTACAGAATATGATTTTCTTTAATAAACTGATTAACGCCTTCAGCTATCGGAACGAGTTCTTGCGGTAAAAATTCTACTGAAACTTCCGGGTTTTTAGAGTTTAAACTTATTTTTCTTAGCTGCTGACTGAGTTCACTAATTGGTTTTAAACTCCTAGAAACAACAAGTTTGACAATTATTCTTATAATAAATACGGAAAATATAGATGTGAAAATAAAAATAATATCAACAAACCAGTGGATATAGTCTAACTCTTCTCTACTTAGCGCATAGGCAAGTTCCATTGGTTGTTGATTCTTTGCAAATTCTTCTCTGCTTATACCGAGTATTTCACGAATGTCAGAGTCAACCTGAGGAAAAAACTTTGTATACAGCATCCTGCCATTTCTACCGTCTGGTAATACGGTATCTTGAATAATAAATTCATGTAGTTTTACATCTAATCTAGAGAGAGCTTTTATTTCAAAAAGCTCTAGAGTGTCAGATCTCTCAAATACTTCGCTTTTGTACCAAAGTTGGTAATATTCAGGGTTTTCTTTGCCTTCAAATTCCGGCATAAACTCCCCAGCAAAATCAAATTCTATTCCGTTTTCATCTTCTTCAACTAATGTTTCAAGTAGTCCAACTTTGTTGATCATGGCTCGGTCAAACTCATCACTAATCCATGTATCAACACTGATATCAGTTGCTAATAAGATACAAAATAAGAGTAATGAGATTGAAATTGATAGATAGCGACTTAGCTTTTTATGAATTGAATTCATTAATGACTCTCAACGAAGTAGCCAAAGCCACGCTTGGTTTTAATTGGAAGCTCGTAACCAATAGCTCTTACTTTTTTCCGAGCAGAAGAAAGGTGAGCCTCTATAGAATTTTTTGCAATCGCATCATACTGCCCGGCAAGATATTCGCTAAGCTTTTCAGGAGAAATTACTTTTCCTTGATTGGTAAACAAACATTCAACCACTTTGTATTCATTGGGTGTAAGTTGAGCATCCGTACCACCACATTTTAATTGTTTTAAATGCAAATCTAATGATATTGAGCCAATGTTGACACTGCTGTCATTTACATTCAATGTTCCCCTGCGCATAAGACAAAGTAATCGAACATGTAGCTCGTCAAACGAAAAAGGTTTAGTAAGGTAGTCATCAGCACCGTTGAGCAAACCGTCAACTTTATCTTCAGTAAGGTCTTTCGCAGACAAAATTAATACACGGATATCTTTTCCTGCCTGACGAATTGCCTTTAATATTGAAGTACCATCGACAGAGGGCAACATTAAATCAAGAATTAATAAAGAATAATCACCAGACAAAGCCATGCTTAAGCCTTCAGAGCCATCGCCAGTGTCATCAACAGTGAAACCAAGATTGGATAGTCCAACTCTTAAACTACGCCTAAGTGAAACTGAATCTTCGATAATTAAAACTTTCAATGATGCATGCCTTTGAGTAAATATTATTCAGAATATCGCCTTAAACTTAAGTTTAGCTGAATTTACACTTAATTTATTTAAAAGCTATTTCGTTAAAGCTCTAGCTTTCCCTCTAAGTTTTCAGATTCTTTTTGTGAAAAATCAATTTTAAATCACAAATTAGAGTATTTAAGTTAACTGAACATGGGGAAATAAGAGGCTTAATGTCCGTTTTGTAGATATATTGATACAACTCAAACATAAAATCAGTGTCTCAAATTCGCTCATTTGCGACGCTCGACTAAACTCGTTTTGGGGCGTGCGACGTGAAGTCGTATGAAGCGCTGTTCACCGCTTAATGAGTGAACCATCTGTATCACCAGATGATCCTAGGAGCCTGAATAAAGTAGCGGCTCTGACAATGTAACGAAGGTTGGTATGCGCCAATCGGGATCTTAATCGTGAGAGGACGATCCTCCTGATAACCACAAATCGGGTGAGTGCTAGGCAGTCAGTATGATGAACATAAGTGAATCCGCGTAAGGTGCGTTATACGATGAAACAGCGGAAGTGGTTAATACGCTGTAGCCAAAAGGCGCGAGAGTCGGAAAGAGATTGCCCCATGCTCTTTCGTGATCACTGAACTCTCCGCACTATAGCGGGCATCTAACCTGACATTGCGCAACATACGGAACACGGTAAGCCTGTATCACTCCCTTTGGGAAAGCTTATATAGCCGATAGTGATGCAGGTAGAGGATGTTGGAGAAAGCAAAGGCTGGATTGTAATGATGCAGATACAGACGTCTGTCTGGCACGAAAGTGAGCTGACTTCCGACTGGTCTTCCTTTGCAAGAGAATTTGAAGAACTTTATTCAAGGAGAAACGCAAATGATGATTTCAAAAGAGATTAGTGCCTCTCCTGACAGTGCTCAATGGCAATCCATAAATTGGAAAACTGTTGAGTCACACGTTTTAAAGCTTCAGATGCGTATTGCAAAAGCAACAAGAGAAAGTAAACACGGCAAAGCGAAAGCGTTGCAGTGGATACTGACTCACTCGCATTCGGCAAAACTTCTTGCTGTTAAGCGAGTATCACAAAACAAAGGCAGTAAAACGCCCGGAATAGACGGCGTCATCTGGAATACGGATACGCGCCGCATGAAAGCAGTCAATCAATTGAGCAGAAAGGCTTATCAAGCCAAACCGCTCAAGCGTATCTACATCCCTAAGAAAAACGGCAAGCTCAGACCTTTGGGTATCCCGTGCATGGTCGATAGAGCGCTACAAGCGCTTCATCTTCTTGCACTAGAGCCTGTGTCAGAAACACTTGCTGACCCAAATAGCTACGGCTTTCGGCGCAATAGAAGCACTGCTGATGCTATTGCTCAGTGTTTTCTCTGTTTGAGTAAAAAGCAATCCGCGCAATGGGTTCTTGAGGGAGATATCAAAGCCTGTTTCGACAAGATTGGGCATCAATGGCTTATGAATAATATAGCTGTAGATAAACGAATGTTGGAACAATGGTTAAAGTCTGGTTTTATGGACAAAGGGCTGTTCTATCGCACTGACGAGGGAACACCACAAGGCGGGATCATATCTCCAACCTTGATGCTGATGACTCTTGTAGGTCTTGAGCAACGCATAAAGTCCACCGCACTTAAAAATGGGGCGAGAGCCAACTTTATAGGATACGCCGATGATTTCGTCGTCACTTGCACTTCAAAGGACGTGCTGGAGAACGATATCAAACCGTTGATTGCTGACTTCTTAGCACACAGAGGCTTAACGCTCTCCGAAGAGAAAACGCACATTACTCACATTAGCCGTGGTTTTGACTTCCTAGGCTTTAACCATAGGAAGTACAAAGGAAAGCTGCTCATTAAACCGAGTAAATCTAACACGTTAATATTTCTGAGTAACTTGCGCGAACTCACTAAAAAGCACGCAACCACCCCCGTTAACGATCTAATCAAGTTGATAAATCCGAAACTCAGGGGCTGGTCGAATTACTATCGACATTGCGTTGCCAAACAAGTATTCGGATATGTGAGTCACAAACTATTTCTAGCGTTATGGCATTGGGCTAAAAGGCGTCATCCAACAAAATCAAAAACTTGGATCGCCATGAAGTACTTTATCAACCGTCGAGGCCAATGGCAATTTCACGGTTGGCAGAAGAGCATGAACATGGATTGTCAGTTTAATCTATTTCAAATAGCTAAGGTGCCAATAGAGAGACATGTGAAAATCAGGAGTGAAGCTACGCCTTTTGATCCTTTATACCAAGAATACTTGGCAAAGAGAAAAGCAAAGAGGCAATGCCGCAACTCTTGGAATGAACCTAATCTCTCTGCTTTATAAGTTGCTGGGTACCAATTAGGTGCCTTCGTGAAGGCTTGAGCCGTATGCAGTGAAAGTTGCACGTACGGTTCTTAGGAGGGCGACACTTGGTAACAGGTGTCGTCTATCCGACAAAGGCGAGTTATGTTCATAACCCGTCGAAGGACAAAAACGTTTCAGAGCCGACAAGTAGCTCCGTGCTAAAAAATAAACATTATGATGTAATTCGTTTTTAGCTCTTCGTGCAATAGGTAATTCAGCGGAAGATCACTTATAACTTTGAGTAATGTATAGTATTCTGGTTAAAAAATATTCATGGCAGGTGATTATTACAATGACGTATATTTTGAAAACAAAAATAAAAAACTTTAAAAAATTCAGGGAGTATGAGGTTCAATTTGACCCCAAAAGAAATATTCTAATTGGGGATAATGAAGCAGGAAAGAGCACTATATTGACGGCTATTGAACTTGTATTGAGTGGCAGCAGAAGTAAGGTAGATAGCTTGGGTATCGAAGCTTTGCTTAATGTTAGTGTTGTTTCTGAATTTCTAGCGGGTGAGAAGAGTATAGACCGCCTTCCGAGTCTTCATATTGAATTATTTCTAAATGAAACAGATAACCCAGATCTCAACGGTAGAAACAACAGTGATGGAATTTATGCTGACGGGCTTCAATTGATCTGTGAACCGAACGAAGAGTTAAGCGCGGAGATACGGCAAGTTTTGGATACTGAAGGTGATAACTTTCCTTTCGAATTTTACGTTGCCAAGTTTATTACGTTCAATGGGGATGCATACTCCAGTTATCGGAAGTTTTTGCGCTTTTTGTCTATTGATAGCACTCAAATTAACAACGAGTACGCAAACAGTCAGTATGTAAAAGCCATGTATGAAGCGACCGTAGAGCAACCTGTCCGTTATAGTCTAATGAATGAATATAGACAGCAAAAAAGTGCCTTCAGGGATACCCAGCTAAATGTGATTAATGATGACTTAGAAGGCTACGATTTTGCTATCCGCTCTGGCTCAAAGTTCAATTTGGAAACTGATCTAACACTAACAGAGGAAGGCATTCCTATTGAAAATCGTGGTAAAGGAAAGCAGTGCTTTATAAAAACAGCGTTTGCATTGAGAGAGCGTGATGAAGGCAAGAGAATCGATGTCTTGTTACTAGAAGAGCCTGAGAACCACCTTAGCCACACCAGCATGTATAAGCTAATTAGTCAGGTAGAGAAGGCTCATGATAATCAGGTGATAATTGCAACCCATAGTAGCTTAATTAGCTCTAGATTAGATTTAAGAAAGTCGATCTTACTGAATAGTGCAGCAATCAGACCTGCTTCCTTGACAGACCTCACGAGGGATACCGCTAAGTTTTTTGCGAAAGCCCCTAACCATAACATCTTAGAGCATGTCCTTTCTGAAAAAGTAATTCTTGTTGAGGGTGATGCGGAATATATTCTGATGGAGTGCTTATACGAGCGAATGAAAGGTCATGCACCAAGCGAGGATGGTGTTCATATAATCTCCGTTGGTGGTACTAGCTTTAAACGATATATGGAAGTTTCTAAGTTGTTGAATATTAGGACGGCGGTGATCCGTGATAATGACAGTGACTATCAAAAAAACTGTATAGATAATTATCATGATTATCAAGCAGATTGTATAACAGTATGCGCTGACCCAGATAACACAAGAACAACTTTTGAAATATGCATGTATCAGGATAATAAAGATATATGCGACGGCTTATTTTCAGGCGGAAGAATCCAATTAACACCTCAACAGTATATGTTGAATAACAAAACTACCGCAGCATTTAGGTTACTTGACGAGAAGGCGAATGAAATCACTGTACCTCCATACATTAGAGAGGCCATTGAATGGATAAGCGAGTAGTACTAGCAGTTGCAGGATCGGGGAAAACACAACATATAATTGATAAATTAGGTATAAATAGTCGTGCGCTGATTGTTACTTACACTGTAAATAATACTACTAATCTAAAAAAGCGTATTTTAAAAAAATTTGGAGTAATGCCTAAAGGTGTGCGTGTTTACACCTATTTTTCATTCCTAATGTCGTTCTGCGTGCGACCAATCGTTGGTAACGACGTTAAGATAAAGGGGATTAGCTATAGTGAACCGCCTAAATTTGCGAAACGCAACACTCACAGACATTACTTCAGCCAAGGATACCGACTTTACCATAGCCGTATTGCGAAGATGATGATGGATTGTGATGGTGTGTCTGATATCTCTGAGCGTATAGAAAAGTATTTTGATTTCTTTTGCGTAGATGAAGTTCAAGATTTCGCAGCTAATGATTTCAATTTGCTTTGTCAGTTGTCGAAAATGGATGTGGAGGTATTATTCGTTGGTGACTTTTTCCAACATACTTTTGATACTAGCCGAGATGGTAATATTCAAAAAAAACTACATAACAACTATGAAGCATATCTTACCAAGCTCAAAGATTCAGGATACATAATCGACTTAGATACACTCGCTCACAGCTATAGATGTAGCCCTACAGTTTGCAGGTTTGTTACCGAGCAAATTGGCATCACAATAAACTCCCATCGACAAGATGAAGTCAATATTGCCCTAATTGACGATACTGAACAAATTAAAAGATTATTCTCTGACGATTCCATCGTTAAATTGTTTTTTAAAGAAAGTTACAAGTACGTTGGAAGGACTGACAATTGGGGAAATACAAAAGGCTTGGATGATTTCTCTGACATCTGCATAGTTCTAAATCCGACCACATTCACAGCCTATACAAAAGGACAATTGGCTACTTTGGCACCATCGACGTTGAACAAGCTATATGTAGCTTGTACAAGAGCTAAAGGTAATGTGTATTTTGTCTCACAACGATTACTAGACGGGCACAAGAAATAAGTTAGATTTTATGCCCGCTTTTAACTCAAAGCAGACCTTTAGAGCATTTACGTTAACTCCTTTTAGGGCTGAAACGAGTTGATCATGAATGACTGTTCATGGCACATATGCGACAGTCAGATTTGATTGAGTTCTATTATTCGAGTCTGACAGATCGAGTTAAGACTTTTTCATATAAAGCTTTTTCATATAAAGCTTTTTCATATAAAGCCATATGTTACATGTCAGTTAAACTGAAGTGACACAGATTTATAAACATTACAATTTCATTGTTTGATTTGTGAAATAAACCAATTCCTTTAATACTGTTCACTCTCTTTAAATTTTTGCAACGACAAAATAAGACGTAACCAACTCTAACTGGCGTATTATTTTATCGCAACAAGATTGCGGAGAATGACAAAATACTAATCTCCAGAAAAATCGGAATCCTCAAACTCCGCAAACTCATTAGTCGTCAGTTCAAGTTTTTTGTATATGTTAGGGTTAAGGCTTTTTAATGCTAAAGCAATTCTTATTAGATCATTAGTTTTTTTACTCGCGTCTTGGCCATATTGCGCGGTTAATTCGTTTACTATATCTTTATCAATATTTACATTTGAACTCTCAATTGTTTGCTTTGATGATTTTGGTTGGATCGAGTCTGGAGATATATAGCTGTTTAAATAGTTAGCAATTTTCTCACTAGCATCTAATAATACTTGCCTATGTGTTTTAATATAGCCGCTTGTAACGTCGAAATAGTTTTGTGTATGGAACACTAATCGTTTTAATGTATAGATATTGATTTTGACTTCATTGCCGTATGTAAGAAAGGTTTTTCTGTATATTCCAGTCGGATAGAACCTAATATTGGCTAGCTCTTGAATTTTTTTCTCATAGTGATGCTGATTAGGTTTAATGTGATCATTTTCAAGTACATTAAGGAATACATGATTGTGATCATAGTCATGTCTGATTTTAATTTCTCCTTGTTTCGCTTTATTTATTTTATTGGATTTAATTTTTCTCAGCTCTTTGATAACCAACTCAGCTTGTTGATTTAATGGAACACGATAAATTGGTTCTCCATTTTTAAGACGCTCAGCGGCCTCTTTGTCATCCCATGACACAACTGTATAGGTTTTATCGTTTTCTGAAATAGTTTCAATTTGATCCCATTGAATTCTTGCAACATCCCCCGGTCTCCAGCCAGTCCAAAACATGAAACGTAAAAAGTAATGTGCTCTGACTGCTCCGGGAATAGGTATATTGGTATACTTCATTTTAGGGTAGTCGTCTCTAGTCTCATTTTTAAGAGTCTTTAGTTGCATAATGGCTTGGTAATGGGCTGCAATATGTTCTGTATCTAGACTTTCGTGACGTCTTTTAGCTTTACCGCGTGGATTGTTCCACCGCCCTCGAGCACGGTTCATGATTTTTATAGGGTTACGCTTAATATAATGCTCGTCATCCTGTTTTTCATTTACTATATCAATGGCCGTATCATATAGTGAGCCTAAAAACTGAATAACTCTATCGCCTTCTGTAAATGCCTTGTTATTACCGTGGCCGTGATTGTTAGTAATACTTTTATGGAAGCATAGAACTGCTTGGGAGGTAATGTCGTTTAAGTCAGCATCTAAAAGGCTTTTTAAATTATCGGTTTTACCTTTGAAAGTATTTGTATTGACCAATTGCGACTCAGCTTCTACATCCTGCCATTTTTGTTTTCTTTTTATGTGGATGTAGCTCAGAACATCCTTTTGACGCTCATATCTATCTCGCGTTTCTTTTTGAATTGTTCTGTTGTCCATGTATAAATCGTACGCATCTCGAATTGTGTAAACTCTGTTTTCACGTTTTTCTTTTTCAAGCTCTTCATACGGATCTTTTCCTCCTGCCATCCAAGAAATAAACTTGTAGGCAGTTTTTCTTGCTTCAAATAGGTCTATTTCATTTGCTTTGCCAATAACTCTTTTTTTTGCACCGCCTGAGGCTCCCCTTATTCTTTTTTCGACGAAATAGGTAGCATTACCAGAAGGGTAAACTCTAATTCGCAAACCGCTGGCTGATTGACTCGTGTCCTTATAAACACGCTCTTCCTCTACTGGGTATTTCGAGGTCAAAAGTTTTTTTATGTTGGTATGAGAAAAGGAAAAATCCTCTAGTTGATTTCTTGGAAAATACGGTTTGAGGTTACTTTCTTTATTAGCCACCTTAGCTCCTTATGAGTGAATAAATAGTGAATAGAACCTGCATAAAGTAGCCTTTTTGCAGAGTGTCATAGGATACATATAGGAGACACTTGGTATTTATAATAGTGAATTGGAGACGTATAGGCTACATTTTTTATATTATTAATCTAATAGAAAGGATAGAGCTTACTACTTGGTTATAGCTGTAAGCTCTTTAAATTATTGGGTTTTTGATGCTTTTGTTAGGTTTTATTATTTCTTATAAATATTTGATATCATTTGGACAAGGGATAATACGTTTAGCTAACATAGTAATAACTCCTGAGTTTTGCCGCTGCGCTTTTGAGTCGCCATAGCTAAATCGAGCACTTTGCTCTCGCTAACATCAAGACAAGAGGCTATAGCTTCAATTATGCGTTTGACCAACATGCGATTGCCTCCTCTAAAGTAAATTTACCTTCTAATAATGAACGGCCAAGAATAACGCCATCGACGCCAGTTGGGATCAGCGCTTTAATATCCGCTAATGAGCCAATGCCGCCCGATGCTTGCCATTTTATGCTGGGATATTGCTGACATAATTCTTGATATAATGCGACATTGCTGCCGGCTAAGGTGCCGTCTTTACTGATGTCAGTACATAACACATGGCGTAAGCCTGCAGCGATGTAATCGTCTAATAAGCTTTCTAGATTTACGCCACTGTCTTTTATCCAACCATGGGTCGGCAGGGTTTTATTGCCTTGTGCGTCAATTTTAACATCCAAGGCGAGCACGATTTTTTCACCGCCGAACTCCTCAAGCCAGTTGCGCACTAATGCTGGCTCTTTAATGGCAAGCGAGCCGATAACCACGCGATCTGCGCCTAACTCAAGTAATTGTTCAACATCGGCTTTACAACGCACGCCGCCACCGACTTGAATGATCATGCTGTCATCTTTGACTAAGGTTGCAAGCAACGCTAGCTGACGTTTGCTGCTATCTTTTGCGCCATCTAAGTCAACAAAGTGCATAACCTTTGCCCCGGCTTTGGCATAGGCTTGTTGTCGCTCTTTGGCACTAAATTGATACTGAGTTTTTTGTTGGTAATCGCCTTGATATAAGCGCACCACTTCGCCGTTGATTAAATCGATTGCTGGGATCATCATCACTTACATCTCCAAGAAGTTTTTGATTATTTTGCTGCCCAGCACGCTCGAGCGTTCTGGGTGAAATTGACAACCAATAAAGTTGTCTTTGGCAATGGCGGCAGAGAACTCGCTGCCATAGTGACAACGCGCGATGGTGTATTGTGATACTGGCGCGGCAAAACTATGCACGAAGTAGAAATAATCTTGCGCGTTAATACCGGCAAAAACAGGGTGGTCGTCAACCTGAGTTAAGGTGTTCCAACCCATATGGGGCAGACGTAAACCGCTTGCTTGCAAAGGCATAATATCGGTCGCAATTACCCCTAAACATGGCACTAGGTCATTTTCATCGGCGCCTTCAACTGAGGTGCGTGCCATAAGCTGCATACCTAAGCAAAAGCCTAAAACCGGTTGGGTCAGTTGTTGCAGTGTGCTTACTAAACCTTTAGCGGTTATGTTTGCCATGGCATGACGAGCACTACCTACGCCGGGTAAAATCACTTTATCGGCATTGTTAATGATATTAATATCATCAGAAATAGTAATGGCAAAACCTAAACGTGCTACGGCAAACTTTACCGAGGCTAAGTTGGCACAGCCAGTATCAACAATGACAAAGTTAGTTGACTGATTTAGCTGCATACTACAAACATCCTTTGGTGCTGGGTAAATCTTCACCTTTTATCGCGATGGCTTGACGAAAGGCACGACCAAAGACTTTAAATAAACTCTCCACTTGGTGATGGCAATTACCCTCTGTGGTTGACAGGTGCAAGGTTACCGCCATTGAATCCGCGAGTGAGCGGAAAAAATGCGAAACCATTTGTGTTGACATTTGCCCAACACGGTTATCAGTAAATTGTGCGTCAAAGGCTAACCACGGACGACCTGAAAGGTCGATAGCACATTCTGCGCGACATTCATCCATCGGCAGTACAAAACCAAAACGGCCAATACCACGTTTATCCCCTAAGGCTTGTTTCAGGGCTTGTCCTAAGGCTAAAGCAGTATCTTCCACGCTGTGGTGTTCATCAATGTGATAGTCGCCATCCACATTAACATCCATGCTAAAACCGCCGTGTGCAGCAATTTGCTCTAACATATGGTCGAAAAAGCCTAAGCCGGTGTTAATCTTGATATCACCAACTTTATCTAGGTTAATGGCGACATTAATATCAGTTTCTTTGGTGGTGCGGGTGACTTGTGCGGTGCGTGACTGTGTCAATAGCTGATCGGTGATATCGTTCCAGTTAAGCGATATTCTGTCGTATTTTAAACCTTTTATCCCCATGTTGGCCGCAAGCTGTATGTCGGTATCACGATCGCCAATGACATAAGAGTGAGCAAAATTGACTTTACCTTGTTGCAGGTAATCACTGACAAGGCCTAATTTAGGTTTACGACAATTACAATTATCAGCGTCGAAGTGCGGGCAAAGCAGCACCTGGTCAAAATTGATACCCTGAGAAGAAAATAAGTCCATCATTTTCTGATGAGGCAAATCAAAGTCGCTTTGTGGGTAACTTGGGGTGCCTAATCCATCTTGGTTAGACACCATGACTAAACGAAAGCCTTTTTTTTGCAAGGCAATTAAAGCAGGAATAACGTTAGGCTCAAACACTAACTTTTCTAAACTATCGACTTGTTTATCGCTTATCGGCTCTTCAATTAAGGTACCGTCGCGGTCAATAAATAAAATATTTTCTTGATTCATCTTAGTTCTCTTTTATTGCTTTGGGCGCAGTTTTGTCGGCAAAACTATCGCTCAGGGTTTGCTGTAATAAGGTCAATTCTTCTGCGCTGCCAATACTAATGCGTAAACAATGGGCAAGGCTTGGTTGTTTGGATTGATCGCGTATTAAAATGCCTTGCGCCACTAAACACTGAAAAATATAGTCTTTTAGTGCTTGGTTTTGACAACGAAATAGCAGGAAGTTGGCATCAGCGTTAAACACTTGCTTGCACCAAGGCTGCTCGCTTAACCACGCGCTTAACTGTGCTCGTAAATTATTGGTTTCTTGCACGCGGGAGCTCATTTCTTTAAGGCCCGAGGGGGCTAAGGCCGTACTGGCGATATCAGCCACCGGCGCGGCGATAGGGTAAGGCGCGATCACTTTACTGAGCAGGGTGATAATAGCGGGGCTTGCCAGGGTAAAACCGCAGCGCAAACCCGCTAAAGCAAAGGCTTTTGATAGCGTTCTTAAAATAACTAACTGCGGATATTTAGCCAGCCAGCTCAACACGGTTTGCTCAGGGCAAAACTCAATATAAGCTTCATCCACCACGACAATGGCAGATTCGCTAAATAGTTCAAGTGCGCTTGCTATGTCTTGCTTTGACAGCAGATTACCCGTTGGGTTACCTGGCGAGCATAAAAACACCACTTTCGCACGGCCAACTTGGGTGCGTAGCTTAGCTATATCTAAACCTAACTCGCTTGTTAACGGCACGCTAATAATACCAGCGCCGTGATTTTCTGCGCTGATGGCATACATGCCATAGGTTGGCGGACAAATAATGATATTGTCTTGATAGGCTTGGCAAAAAGCGCGAATGATCAACTCAATGCCTTCATCGGCACCACGAGTTGCTAAGATATGCGCTTTGGTTAAGCCGCAATAGTCGCTATAGGCGTTGAGCAAATTTTCTGGTTGAAAATCAGGGTAACGATTAATGTTATCGCCGTTAACTTGATAGCGGCCTGCTCCTGCGGCTTCATTGGCATTAAGCCAGACTTGGCCTTGGCTTGCAGCACCGCTGGCAAATAGACGACGGGCTGATTGATAAGGCACCATCGCAAGCAGCTCTTTTCGAGCCAGTTTGTTACTAATACTCATTATGACTCCGCCTTGTTGTTAAGCACTTGGGCTAAAGGTGTCTCTAAGCGAATAGTGACCGCGCGTTGGTGCGCATCTAAGCCTTCAGCATCGGTAAGCTCACAGATACACTGGGCCAAATTACTTAAGCCTTGACGGCTAATTTCTTGTACTGTGTAACGTCTTGAAAAGTCAGCTAACGATAAACTGCTGATCACTTTTGAATATCCGTACGTTGGCAACACATGATTGGTACCACTGGCATAATCACCGGCCGACTCTGGGCTATAAGCGCCAACAAAAATTGAGCCGGCATTGCGCAGCTCAGTTAATAACTGTGGGGCATTATCGGTTTGTACAATCAAGTGCTCAGGGCCATAACTATTGGATACTGTCACGGCTTGAGCTAAATCTTTCGTTAATATTAACCGGCTTTGCTTTAGCGCTTGGCGGGCAATGTCTGCTCTTGATAAGGTTTTCAGTTGCTCAGCTAATGCCACTTGCACGGCTTCGATAAGTACTTGGTTATCCGAGAGTAATATCACTTGGCTATCGACACCATGCTCGGCTTGCGATAACAAATCGGCGGCGACAAAACTGGCATTAGCATTGGCATCGGCGATCACCAGTACTTCTGAAGGGCCGGCCGGCATATCAATGGCAAAGCCATTGACTTGTTGTGACAGCTGTTTTTTCGCTTCCGTGACATATTTATTGCCTGGGCCAAAAATTTTATTGACCGGCGCTATAGTTTCAGTGCCAAATGCTAAGGCCGCACAGGCTTGTGCGCCACCAACACGGTATATTTCATCTATCTCACAAAGCGCAGCAGCCACCAGTATTTCATCGGCCAATTGACCATTTTTATTGGGCGGACACACCAATACTCGGCGCGGGCAGTTTGCCAATTGTGCCGGTACCCCTAACATCAACACGGTAGAAGGCAGGGAGGCGCTACCGGCAGGAATATATAGCCCAACACTTTCAATCGCCTCAGTTTTTAAGGTACAAACCACACCTGGTGTGGTTTCAACGCGAATATCGGCGCTAACTTGTGCTTGATGAAAACGTTTAATATTGGCATACGCGCTGGCGATGGCGTTGAAACGCGTAGTGGTGAGTCGTTTTTTTGCCGCCTCAACTTGTGCTGCGTCGACTGTTAAAGTGTTGAGTTTTACGCCATCAAACTTTTCAGTAAAGTCGTATAAGGCGTCATCGCCATTTGCTTTGACTTGTTTAATAATATGACTGACTTGTTGCGACAACAAGGCACTTTCGCTGATGGCGGGGCGCGCAAGCACGGCTTGACGCTCTGTGTGTGATAACCTTGACCACTGGTATATTTCGTTGTTCATAGTTTGGCTACTTTTAATAATTTCATCTCGAAAAACGTGTTTTAAGTTCTAAGCGACTGAGCTCAACGCGGTTAACTTGCGGTATTAACCCATCATCTTCTCAATTGGCATCACTAAAATAGAGTTACACCCTAAAGCATTAAGTTGCTCCATGGTTTCCCAAAAAAAAGTTTCTGTGGCAACCACATGCACTGCAACTAGGTCGTCACGGCCCGCTAATGGCAGTATGGTTGGCGTTTCTTTACCCGGCATCAGCGCACTAACTTGCGCGATTTTATCTTTGGGGGCATGTAGCATAATGTATTTGCTTTCTTTGGCTTTCATCACCCCTTGTATGCGCGGCAATAAGGTGTCTAAGATCGCTTGTTTTTCAGCGGGTAAAGCAGTGACGGTTTGAATTAATGACGCTTTTGAGCGAAAAATCTCTTCCACTTCTACTAAGCCGTTCGCTTCCAGCGTGGCACCGGTTGACACTAAGTCACAAATACCATCAGCTAAGCCAACCCGTGGTGCGACTTCGACCGAGCCTTTTAGCAAACAAAACTCAATATTAATCCCATTGGCTTTGGCAAAACGATTCAGCAGTTGTGGGTAAGTGGTGGCGAAACGCAGACCATTAAGACTATCAATACCTTGATAATCAAAGCCTTCTGGCATAGCAATCGATAATCGACAGCCGCCAAAGTTTAAGCCCGTGGTGCGAATGTATTGTGATTTTTGTGCCATTAAGGCGCGCTCTAACGCGGCTTCTTCTAAAGTATTGTCGCCAACGATGCCTAAGTCACAAACCCCGTCCATGACCAAACCTGGAATATCGCTACTGCGTACGCGCATAATGTCAATCGGCATATTGGCAACGTGAGCCAGTAAGCGGCGATCCGAAACATTGAGTTTAAGACCACAGCGCTTTAATAGCGCTTGGGTGTCGTCGCTTAAGCGACCTGATTTTTGCATAGCAATGCGTAAGCGGGGCTCTGGTGTCATCATGTTATCCTTTTAATTCGTCAATTATGTTAATTACTACCTTGTTAAAGGCTTAATAAAAGCTGCAGTGCTCAGATCTTAAATTGCTGAAAAAATATCCTGTATATACAATTTCAAGGCCCTAAAAATGCGAAAACCCCCGAGAGAGATGAACTCTTTCGGGGGTTTATAAATTAGTTTTTTATTTATCTTACACCGCTGAAAGGTTCATAGCCCCTCAGCGAATAAACTTGAGCAGCTAATCCGTGTGATGGTGATGATGATGGATGGCGATCAAGTTCAATATCATAGTTTAAATTCTCTATTATCTTGTTTAAATAGGTGTAAGTTTTAAGCTTTTTGTTATCGCTATTTTTAACAACGAAAACCTAAATTAAAGTGATTACTTTAATTTAGGTTTTTACATTACGATTATTTTTCACGCAGAGCAAGCGCTTAATGAAAATTAGCTATGATTTTTTGAACTAAGCTAGTGTTTTTCCGATCTAACAAATTTAAAGCTAACTCGTTATAACTAAAGCTGCGGCTATATTGGCCGATAACAGAGAATACGGCAGTGATTTTAATAGGGGGCAGTCATGGATATTTTTACTACCGCATTAACGCGTGTTGTGCCTGTGCCAATTAAGCCGGCAGAGTTGAAGGTAAAAGCGTTGGCCAAGTCGGCGGCAGAACAAGGAGTTTCTGATGATGTACAAGGGTTAGAAGATCACGAATACTATTATCAAAAATCGTCCGATCAAGACTCAAGCCGTCAATCAAAGCAGCAAGCAGAAAAACAACAGTCAGACAATAGCGACCTTGACGCCAATGCCAAGATAAATCAACAAAATAAGCAAGATACTGACCCCAGCGCCGACGTCATCAGTAAAGACAAGGATGGAAAACCGCACTTGGATATTTATGTTTGACGTGATCTTGGCCATTGTTAACGGCGCTTTACCGCAGCATATTGCGTAAAGGTACTATCTTAAGTAACGCGTATCGTCTGGGGATTTGTTCTGTTAATTTTTCTGATGATGATTATAATGAGCGCAAATTTATTAATGTCTTATCGCCATGAGTGCTGTCGAACACGCGTTTTCACATCAAGGGGCCTTAGCTAAAGCTATCCAGGGCTTTTCTCCGCGTCAAGCTCAACTTGATATGGCGTTGGAAGTGGCCAAAGCGATTGAGCAGAAAAGCTCATTAGTGGTGGAAGCCGGCACAGGTACAGGCAAAACCTTTGCTTATCTCATTCCGGCTTTGCTTGCCAATAAAGCGGATGCAGAAAACCAGCACGGACAAAAGAAAATCATTGTCTCGACCGGCACAAAAAACTTACAAGAACAACTCTTTCATAAAGATCTGCCATTAATTCGCAAAGCGCTGGCCAGCAATGCCCAAATTGCATTGCTAAAAGGGCGTGCCAACTATCTATGTTTATATCGCTTAGCGCAATATCAGCAATCGCGCGGTCAGCTTGATGCGCAAGCCTTAGCAGACTTTGTTAAAGTGCGTTCTTGGGCCAATGGCACCCATAGCGGTGATATCGGTGAGCTGGTGAATGTCAGTGAAGGCTCGGCGGTTTTTCCGTTTGTTACCAGTACGGTGGATAACTGTTTAAATAAAGATTGTCCCAATATTGATGATTGTTATTTGATCAAAGCACGAGAAAAAGCTATTGCTGCCGACTTGGTGGTGGTAAACCATCATTTGTTTTTTGCTGACATGGCGTTAAAAGACACCGGCTTTGGTGAGTTAATCCCAAAAGCGGGTGTTATGATCTTTGATGAAGCGCATCAAATTGCTGATATTGCCAGTGAGTATTTTGGCGAGGCGTTTTCAACTCGACAGTTACTCGAACTTTGCCACGATGTGCTACAGGTTTATCGAACCGAGTTAACCGACGTAAAACAATTGGCTAAGGCGGCGGAAAAACTGTTAAAAGCCAGTCAAGAGTTTCGCCTGCTATTTAATTATGACCCCGAGCGTGGTAATTGGCGCGAGAAGCATCAACAACAGCGCTTCGCTCATGCTTTTGCGCTATTAAAAACCGATTTAGACTTTCTCTATCAAGTGATCAAATTGTGTGTGTCACGCAATGAAGCCATAGACAATTGTTTTGATCGTGCGGTGAACTTATTAAGCCAATATCAAGTGATGGCCGATGTTAATGCTATGGGCATGAGTTTTTGGTATGAAACCACACCACGTCATGTGGTGCTGCATAAAACGCCGCTATCGGTAGCAGATAAATTTGGCGATTACGTCAAAGACTCAGGCGCGGGCTGGGTATTTACCTCAGCAACTTTGGCGGTTGATGGTGCTTTTAAACACTTTGCAAGCCATTTGGGCATAGAGCATTCGGCAAGCTTATTACTAGATAGTCCCTTTGACTATGCCAAGCAATCGCAGTTAGTGATCCCACGCTATTTGCCCGCCGCCAATGATAGAAATCGCGCGCAAGCCCTTACTGAGTTAGCAATACCTTTAATTACCGCCAGTGCTGGTGCTTGTTTTATGCTTTTTACTAGTTACCGAGTGATGCATCAAGTCGCTGAGTTGTTAGCTGAGCGTATTGATAATCCATTGTTAGTGCAAGGACAAATGGGTAAACGCAAACTGCTAGCTGAATTTATCGAGCACGAAAGTGCAATCTTACTGGCCACCGCAAGTTTTTGGGAAGGGGTTGATGTACGAGGTGATAAGCTGACGTGTGTGATCATAGATAAACTGCCGTTTGCTTCACCGGATGATCCGCTACTACAAGCGCGTAGTGAAGATGTTAAGCGTCAAGGCAAAGACCCTTTTGCGCAAATTCAGTTGCCGCAAGCGGTGATTGCATTAAAGCAGGGCGTTGGCCGGTTAATTCGTGATGTCAGTGATAATGGCGTGTTGGTTATTTGTGACGACAGGCTAGTGAATCGACCTTATGGTCAAGTGTTTTTGAAAAGCTTACCAGAGATGAAACGCAGTCGCGATATTGAGCAAGCGGCAAAGTTTCTCGCATCATTAGTTGAGCAAGCCTAAGCTGTCGTAGGGCGCAATTTAAATTAAGAAAAAAGCGTCTTTACGGCAAAGAGGGCAGATGCAAGGTTTAAATAGTGATAAACTCGCTCACTTAACAATAACAGTAATTTTATAAGGTGTTTGACGTGAATTTCTTGGCCCTTGATGCCTCAACTGAAGCGTGTTCAGTCGCGGTAAATGTTAATGATAAACAATTTAGTGAATATGAGTTATGTCCACAATCTCATAGTTTGCGTTTATTGCCGATGATTGACAGTGTTTTACAGCAAGCTAATCTTACCTTAGCTGAACTTGATGGTATTATATTTGGGCGCGGTCCAGGCAGTTTTACCGGGGTACGCATTGGTATTGGTGTCACGCAAGGATTAGCGTTTTCAGCGCAGTTACGCGCGCGTGGGGTTTCCACTTTGCAAGCGATGGCGCAACAAGCTTACCAGCAATACGGCCAAGATAAAGTCATTGCCGCAATTGACGCCCGTATGGGCGAAGTCTATACCTGTTATTTTGCGGTGGATGCCTCTGGCATTATGCAAGCCAAAACGGCAGAGGCCGTATTAAAGCCTGAATTAGTCGCTCAATATTATCAAGACTTAGCACTACCCGTTTATGGTGTTGGCACTGGCTGGGATGCCTACCCAGAACTAGCGACATTAAAAACCAATGTCGGCACTCCAGATATTTTATTCCCTAATGCTAACGCTATGTTAACCATTGGCCAAGTAGACTTTCAACAGCACAGTGTTGATGCAGAAAACGCACAACCTAAATATGTGCGTGATACCGTGTCGTGGAAAAAATTACCTGGGCGAGCATAGTAAAGCCGTAAATTAAAGTTGTAAGTAGTTAAATACCAAGCTTGAGCTTAACGATTAAAAAATGATATCCGCTAGCGACTAGCGGTGAAATTTGGTAGATTAGAAGTTATGCAAATTAATAACGCGAGCAATATAGCCTCAAGGGTGAATACCCAAGGCAACAAGATTTCGATACCCGCACAAGAGCAGCGGTTGCAAAATAGCGCGCGTGAAGCATTGGCTGCTGAGCAAAATCAAGATAAAAAAGCACAAGCAGCTAGCGATAATCGACAACGTCTAGATATTGATGAACAGGCGATTAACGCCATTACCCGGCAAGAGCAAGGTACCTTTACGACTACCAACGCGCAGCAACAAAATAAAAATCAAAACAGTTACGATAGCCCGTCAACGCAAAATCAGTCAGCCGTTGCAGCCTACCAATCTGTTGATACTATTGCCCAACGCGATAATATTGAGCAGATCTTTGGTGTTGACCTATTTGCCTAAAAATGTTGGTAAAATGCCGCTGTTAGCACTGAAAAATTCCCTATGAGCCTTAGTAAAAAATATCAATTTTGGCTGATGCTATTAGCCGCCATCATTATTGTGCAGTTGCCTTTGCTTGCTATTCCGTTTAAATGGCTTGAAAGCTATTTTCATGAGATCAGCCATGGCTTAGCCGCACTATTAACGGGGGGGGAAATCGTCAGAATTCAACTTTTCCCTAACGGTGCTGGTTTATGTACCACCCGCGGTGGTTCGGTATTTTTTATCAGCTTAATGGGCTACGGCGGCGCTATATTATGGGGTTGCTTGTTGTTTATCATGGCTAATCGACACCGCCGACTTGCCCAAGGCTTTGCCTTGTTATTAGTCTGCCTCTTTGTTGCCAGCATGCTGTTATGGGTGCGTGATTTATTAACGTTATTTATTGTTGCTGTGTTGCTGCTTTTAGTGCTAGCAAAATTAAAATATTCATCAACAAAATACCTACAAAAATTACTGCAAATGACAGGGTTGTTGGTGTTACTAAATAGTTTAATGAGCCCGCTGTATTTGCTCGATGGTCAAGCAAAAGGTGATGGTGCTGCGTTAGCAAGTATCACTTTTATTCCAGAGTTTGTTTGGGTTGCAATGTGGTTTGCTTTGGCGTTATTTGCCACCTATCGACTGAGTAAAGTTACTTCACAACCAGGTTAGCTTTTGTCTGCTAGTGTCGACAATTCCGTTAATTTTCAGTCAGTGTCAGAAAGGACTTTTATGTTATTAACCGCTTCGAATAACGCCGTTGAATTTACGGTAAATGGCCGAAAAATATCGGGCATTAGTTATGGTAATGCGCAGCAACCACTACTGTTATGTTTACATGGCTGGCTCGATAATGCGGCAAGCTTCTTGCCGTTAATGCCTTACTTGGATGACTATTATGTCATTGCAATTGATTGGCCTGGTCATGGTTTGTCAAGTCATCGCAGTGCTGATGCCCATTATCACTTTGTTGATTGGGTTTATGATTTAGTGAGCTTGTTTCAAGCGCAAGGTTGGCAAGCTATTGATATTGTCGGTCATTCAATGGGGGCTATGGTCGCTTCAGCTTTCGCTGCGGCATTTCCTGAATATGTTAAGTCGTTAACCTTAATTGACGCTATCGGCTTTATAACCACCAAACCCGAGGCAACAACCAAGCAGTTACGAAAAGGCTTACTGAGTCGGTTGCCGCGCGCTAATAAAGTATTGAAGTATCACGCGAGCTTAGACAGCGCAATCAAGGCCCGTGTATCAGTATCTGATTTAGATTATGATAATGCTCGCCTGATTGTACAGCGTGGTATCGAACAAAATGAAAACGGTTTTAGCTGGCGCTCTGATAAACGCTTGCGTATGACATCAGCGTATCGATTAACTATGGCACAAGCAAAGCAATTACTAGCATCGATAACTATGCCGGTGCAATTACTTTATGGTAGCCAAGGTATGGCAACGTTAGAGCAGGGGATCGCTATTTTTGCTCCGCAGCTAAACGACTTGACACTACACAAACTTGAAGGTGGTCATCATGTTCATATGGAACAAGCTGAGCAGACTGCTAAGCTAATAAAAAACTTTGTGCAATAATATTATGCAAGGATTTTAGGCTAAACTTTCATCATTTAAAGGTAATTAGGCAACTGCCGTATCTGTAAATTTAAACATGTGTTTAAATTTACTGGATCGACCAGTGAAAATTTGGTAAAACGGGTCATTGATATGATCTATAAGAATTAAAAAAGAGGAAAGGCACTGTGGAAAAAATCTGGCTTGAGAAGAGTTATCCTCCCGGCGTTCCATTTGAAATTGACCCAGATAAGTATGCTTCACTTGTGGATATGTTTCATAAATATACGCAAATGTATGCTCAGCGAGCGGCGTTTATTAATATGGGCGCGGAGATAAACTATGCAGAACTTAAGCAGCAAGCAACCGCCTTCGCCGCCTATCTACAGCAAGATTTAGGGCTGGTTAAGGGTGACAAATTTGCCATTATGGTGCCTAATTGTTTGCAGTATCCGGTGGCACTTTTTGGTGCCTTATTGGCAGGGTTAACCGTGGTCAATGTTAATCCGCTATACACGGCTAGAGAATTAGAGCATCAATTGAAAGACTCTAATACTAAGGCAATTTTAATCATTCAGAACTTTGCCAGTATTTTAGAGAAAGTTATCGATAAGACTCCGGTTGAGCATGTCATATTGACATCACTCGGTGATAGACTAGGTACCATCAAAGGTGCGATTGTCAATGGTGTCATTAAGTATGTTAAGAAAATGGTGCCAGACTTTCAGTTAACTCATGCCGTACACTTTAATAAAGCGCTAGCAAAAGGCAGTAAGCAAAAATTTACCCCAGTAACGCTATCTGGTGATGACTTAGCATTTTTGCAATACACTGGCGGTACTACAGGGGTTTCAAAAGGGGCAATGCTAACCCATCGCAATATGGTGGCAAACTTAGAGCAAGCCAAAGCGGCTATTAAACCGCAACTTGATGAGGGCAAAGAATTAGTGGTTACAGCGCTGCCGTTGTATCATATTTTTGCGTTAACCGCGAATTGTCTAACCTTTATTACCTTAGGTGGAACCAACTTACTGATCAGTAATCCGCGTGATATGCCAGGCTTTGTTAAAGAGTTGGCAAAATACCCATTTACCGCCATTACCGGGGTTAATACCTTGTTTAATGGGTTACTCAACACTCCAGGCTTTAGTGAGCTTAATTTTAGTAGCTTAAAATTATCGTTAGGCGGTGGTATGGCAGTGCAACGCCCAGTCGCTGAAAAATGGGAAAACGTCACAAAAACTCGTTTACTGGAAGGTTATGGTTTAACCGAGTGCGCGCCCTTAGTTACCTTGTGTCCTTATAATCAAGAGAAGTATAACGGCAGTATTGGTTTACCAGCATCTTCTACGGATATTCGTATTGTGCTAGAAGATGGCAGTGATGCGGCGATAGGCGAAGCGGGCGAAATGTGGGTGAAAGGGCCGCAAGTGATGAAAGGCTATTACAACCGCCAAGAAGCGACCGATGAGGTATTAAAAGATGGCTGGCTAGCAACGGGTGATGTTGCTGAAATGGACGAAAATGGCTTTTTTAGAATTGTCGATCGTAAAAAAGATATGATCATTGTTTCCGGCTTTAATGTCTTCCCTAATGAAATTGAAGAAGTGGTCATGAGTCATGAAGGTGTACTAGAAGCTGCGGCAATTGGTATTCCACATGATGTTTGTGGTGAGGCAGTAAAAATATTCGTTGTTCGCAAAGACCCGAATTTAACCGACCAAGCCTTGATCAAACATTGTCGTGCTAATTTAACTAACTATAAAGTACCTAAATTAGTTGAGTTTCGCGACGAGCTGCCGAAAACCAATGTTGGTAAAATATTACGGCGAGAGCTACGTTAGTTAGTAAAACCAAAAGACCAACTCTTGTTGGTCTTTTTGTTTGCGGTTTTTAAAAGCGCTACTGCGCGTTTATTCTTTGGCCATTTACTTCTTTACTGTCATCAGACATTAAATAAACATAGAGTGGCATTATCTCTTCTGGCGTGGCAAGTGTTGTTTTATCTTCCGCTGGGTAGGCACTAGCACGCATCGTAGTATTGGTAGCACCAGGATTAATGGCATTGGCTCTAAGTGGGCTATTGTCATACTCATCTGCGATAACTTGCATCATACCTTCGGTGGCAAATTTTGAAACACTATAAGGCCCCCAGTAGGCTTTTCCTTTGTTACCGACACCAGAAGACGTGAATACCAGTGAAGCATTGTCTGCTTTTAACATCACGGGCAATAGTGCTTGAGCAAGCAAAAATTGTGCGTTGACGTTAACTTGCATGACATCTTGCCATATTTGTTGGTGAATTTGATGAAAAGGCGTTAACTCGCCCAACATCGATGCATTAAGCAAGGCACCATCTAATTTGCCAAACTGGCTGGCGATAGTAGACGCCATGTCCGTATAATTTTGCTTAGTTGCGCCTTTTAAGTCTAACGGCACTATGGCTGGCTCAGCGTAGCCTTTAGCGACTATCTCATCATAAACACTTTCTAGTTTTGCAACTGTTTTGCCCAATAAAATAACCGTGGCACCTAATTCCGCGTAGGTTAGGGCTGCTTGGCGGCCGATACCCGCACCAGCGCCTGTCACTAAGATCACTTTCTTCGATAAAATTTGTGGCTTTATTGTGTAGTCAAACATAGGAATATTCATTGAAAAAGTTTGTGAGTAATTCTACTACTTTTGCCACTTGGCTGACGAGTGTTTTTGGCAGGAAACTGACCTTGAATAATAAAAACAGACAATAAATCAAAATATCACTAGCACTTGTTGTATTCTTGAGTTAAGTTTGACTGGTCGAACAAGTTGAAATTCATGCTAGGATAAGTATAAAAATCAACGCTAAAAGTAAAAAGATAATAAATATATGCTTTTGAAAATTATTGAGTATATAAATAAAGATTAGCCTGTGGGGAGATAAAATGAAGAAGCTAGTACTGAGTCTCGCCATTGCCAGCACATTAGGTTTAAGTGCTTGTGATGACGAAACCATAAAAGATGTTGAAAACAATGTTATTGAAAATGATTCTGCAGTTACCGCAAGTGCGCGTGTTAAGTTTGACCCTAGTGCTGGTGCTGCGGGACTTTCTATTCCGAATGATCTAATTTTCTCTGGCACCCAAGATGGCACCTTAGAAATACCAGTGGCTGACCCTACGGATGGCTCTGATCCCTTTGTAGCTATCAGTGCGCTTGATGGCTGGTCTATTTCACAACCGTTTACGCTAGCAATTGAATTTCCCGCCGGTAGCTCTTTAAATGCCGACACTGCCTCTGAACCAGCATCGGTCCGCATTTTCGAAACCGTTATGGGCGGAGACCTAAATGATGAGGAATGTGCAAGCGTTACGCGCGGCTTAGCCTGTAAAATTGTTGGTGAACTTGTTTTTGGTCAACACTTTGTCACGCAAAAGTCAGGTGATAATGTTGTGGTAGTGCCGACTCAACCATTAAAACCCGAAACTAGCTACCTTGTGGTAATGACAAACAACCTTCGTGATAGTAACGGTAAAGCTGTTGCTGCCTCATCAACTTATGAATTAGTACGCCAAGATATCAACACTTTACCCTTAGGTAATGAATCACAGCTGCAATTGCAAGGGGTGATTAATAGTTATGAAGCCGCTGTTGTTGGCGCGGGTGTTGATAAAGATAGCATTATATATAGTGCTGCAATGACGACACAATCAACAAGTCGAGTTTTATCTACTGTTAAGTCGCTTATGGCGGCAGGTGTGCCACAAATGCTGGCAAATGCGCAGCAAGGTATTCCTGCGATTGGTATTGCCGATACCGGCATGTCAGTGGCCAATGTTTTAGGCGATCGAATTCCTGCCGAGTTAATACCTTTATATTCTGCCGCCAATTACCTGCGCGGCTCAATTACATTACCTTATTATTCCGCTGTGCCATCCGCTGAAAATCCGTTAGCACCGGTTAACGACTGGTGGCGTGCCCGTTGTGATTCTGGCGCTACTTTGGCCGGCTTAGCGGCGGCAAACCCAGCGGCGATACCGCCAGGACCATTAGATGAAAATGATGGTTTTTGTATGAACTTTGGTTTACGCGATTTAAGCTCAGTTGCAGCCATTGATACCGAGCGCAACTTAACCAAGTTCAACCCCATTCCCGCAACTAGCGCCATGATGCCAATTGATGTGCAAATGACCACGCCTGATATTGCGGTGGCCAATGCGGTGCGTGCTAGCATGAACTTACCCGCATTAGCAGAGCCTGAAAACGGTTGGCCGGTTGCAATGTTAGTGCATGGCGTTACCTCAACTAAAGAGCAAATGTTGCCAATTACCGGCTTATTGTCGTTATATGGTATCGCCACAATCGCCATTGACCAACCACTACATGGCAGCCGTGGTTTTGACCTAAACGGTGATGGTACTGACGAGATTAATACTAGCGAAATATCGACACTACATTATGTTAATTTAAAAAGCATGTTAACCATGCGCGATAATACGCGCCAGAGTACCGCTGATTTACTAGGCTTGCGTTTAGGCATGAACTTTTTAGCGGGTGTGGACAGCGACGGTAACTCGATAAAAATTGACCCCAGCCAAGTGCACCTTTTAGGTCACTCTTTAGGTGGTATCTATGGTATTAATGCGGTTGGCTTAGCGAATACGCCACTAAACGAACAGGTTGATGGTTTATTTAACATCGCCAGCACGTCATTAGCGATGCCAGGATTAATGTTAGCTAACTTTGGTATGAGTTCACCAGCATTTGAAGGACTAGCAAAATCAAACTTAACGTTAGAGTTATCGCCAGAATTTGCTGCAGCCGTGGCGCAAAATCTACCGACAGATTATAGCCAAGAGCAATTAAGTGCTTTCTACTTTGCGTTTTACGACAGCTTAACTGCAGAACAAAAAGCTACTTTAGATGCCGGCTTTGCTCAATTTACTTTTGCTGCTCAAACGGTAACTGATTCAGGTGACCCTATCGCTTATGTGCAAACATTAGCCGCAACTCAAACACCAACACATTTAATTGAAGTGGTTGGCGATGGTGCGGAAAACCTTGCTGACCAAGTCGTTACTAATACTGCGCCATTTACTCCTATGGGTGGCACAGAGCCCATTGCCCGTTTACTGGGTTTAGCCGGCGTAAGTGAAACCACTCAAGGCTCAGGTATTGTTCGTTTTATTAACGGCCATCACAGCTCAATCTTAGATCCACGTCCAAATGCAACGTCACCTGACGCTGCGCTAAGTGCACGTGCAACGCAAGAAATGCAAACGCAAGTCGCTACTTTCTTTGCCAGCATGGGACAATTGATCAAAGTAACAGATAGTGCTGTAGTAAAGTAAAACCAGCACGCGAGTTATTAACTAAGCCCTCAATTTGAGGGCTTTTTTTTTATTGCTCGTTTTTTTAATAGCTTAACTATATTTTAAAGCTTGCGCCGTGATTAAATCTGTTGTAAATGGAATAAACGTTAACCCTGAATGATCAATAGACCCTAAAGGTAAAGCGTTGCCTGACATAATATAAAACATTAATCTTACCAAATATCTGTGCTAGGAATGGGGAGTTTACCTGGTATTGACTATAAGAGGTTTATCTTTAACGATAAGGTTTTATAATGCAGTAACTTACCCCATATCAAAACTAACTTTAAATAAAATTATTGAACATTATGATAGTGAATCGCGTGCCAATGTGGCAAATTCAGCGCGAGGAAATATCGATTAGGAGAAAACATTGGAATTTTTGTACGAGTACGGACTATTTTTAGCGAAAACTATTACCTTTGTCGTCGCCGTTATTGCAATTATTATTGCCATAGCGTCATCGGCGATCAAACAGGGCAGTAAAAAAGGCGAATTAGAGATCACTGACTTGTCAGAGCAATTTAAAGATGTTGAAGAAGAGATCAGTCAACATCTACTGAGTAAAGAAGCATTAAAAGAAAAAGAAAAGCAAGATAAAAAAACGGCCAAAGAAGAAGCAAAAGCCGCAAAGAAAGCGGGCAAAACCGACAGTAAAGACAGCACCGAATTGCCACGTTTATTTGTGGTCGACTTTAATGGCAGTATCGATGCAAAAGAAGTCAGCTCGTTGCGTGAAGAGATCAGCGCCATTTTAACCGTGGCCACGCCAAGTGATGAAGTCTTGGTGCGCCTAGAAAGTGGCGGCGGTATGGTACATGGTTATGGGTTGGCTTCATCGCAACTGGATCGCGTGCGCCAGCATAATATTCCACTAACGGCATCAGTAGATAAGGTTGCCGCCAGTGGTGGGTATATGATGGCCTGTGTTGCCAATAAAATAGTGTCGGCACCTTTTGCTATTATTGGCTCAATTGGCGTTATTGCTCAAGTACCTAACTTCAATAAACTGTTAAAGAAAAATAACGTAGACTTTGAACAATTTACTGCTGGTGAATTTAAACGTACGGTCACTATGTTTGGTGAAAATACTGATAAAGGGCGAGAAAAGTTTACTGAAGAGCTAGAAACCACCCACACATTATTTAAAAATTTTGTTACAGCACATCGTCCTAGCCTCGATATTAGCAGTGTTGCAACGGGGGAGCATTGGTTTGGCACGCAAGCAAAAGACTTAGGTTTAGTTGATGAGCTGCAAACCAGTGATGATTACCTGCAAACTCGCGCTAAGTCACACAAAATAATACAAATTAAATATGCGACAAAAAAGGGGCTTGCGGAAAAACTGTCAAAAGCTGCTTCGCTGTCATTTGAAACTTTACTCAGTAAAGTTTGGCAAAATAATCGAATTTTTCCAAGCTAATGAAATCGATGCATAACCAGGCATTAAGTTAAGATTATGGAAAATAGTTTTTGGCATAGTTGTTGGGAGCGCAATAGCTTGGGATTTCACCAAGCAAGCGTACACCCATTTTTACCGCAATATTTTGAGAAGCTGCGTCTAGCAACCGACCAACATGTTTTTGTACCTTTATGTGGTAAAAGCAGCGATATGGCTTATTTAGCGCAGTTTTTTCAAGTAACAGGCAGTGAACTAAGTGAAATAGCCTGTCGTGATTTTTTTAGCGAGCACCAGGTAGCCTATCAGCAAGCCAAAGTCGCGCCATTTAAGCGCTTTGATGCGGATAAGCTAACCTTGTGGCAAGGGGACTTTTTCCAATTGACCAGCGAGCACGTTGCGCCGGTTGATTGGATTTATGATCGGGCAGCATTAATTGCACTCCCCTTAGCCATGCAGCAAAGCTATGTTGAACATTTGAAACAATTTTTTAAGCCAAGTACGCGCTTGTTTTTACTAACGCTAGAGTTTCCGACTGAACAGTTAACCGGCCCCCCGTTTGCCGTTAATAACGCCGATGTAGCGCATTTGTTTACTGGCTTTAACGTTGCCTGTATTGCAGAGCGGGAGCTAGAAAACAAGCAATTTGCACAACGTCGCTTTGATGTTGATTACTTGATTGAAAAACTTTACATAATAAGTTGGAAAAACTAATTACTTGGCGTTCAAGCTTCAATAAAAAGCAAAATCACGTCACATTTTTAAGATAACAAAAAAGGTGCTCTTGGCACCTTTTTTGTCATTAATTCTAGAGAAATTAATTATTTTTACCGCTATAGCGCTGTTATTCCGCTAATCTTGTCATTTTTTCAACACGATTCGGTGTCTTCTCAAACTGGCCGCGATTCATGGCGACTTGAGCACGCGCCGTTTTTTCGATAGGGTTGAGCGCTACGGTATTTAATTTGATTGATTGTGCTAAATGTTGCTTGGTTATTTCTACTAATTCAACCGCGTCAATGGCTTGTACTTTAACGAGTTGAGTTGCTTGGCTGTTACCAGCAATGAGAGCGAACATCGCTGCCACTGTTAATTTTAAAATGTTGTTCATAAGTCACCTGTAATAAAACGTCAATAGTCCGTATAGATGTTTTGGGACTCTTTCTTTCTGCTTACAAACAAGGGTTGGGGGCTTGTTTGATTTTGCCCAATCAATTCGGGATAAAGATGAAGTCCTTCATCTATGTCGAGTATATTACGTTAATGCTGGCAACTTTTAAAATGACAAATTATAATGTCATTCATTAGAAAAACTAATCCGACATGATTATGTGAATAATATGGTGAATTATGCAACTTTATCTTTTTAATTTCTTGGTTTTACAGGTGGCTAATGGCTAAGAGACTCCCGCCATTAAACGCTATTAGGGCTTTTGAAGCTTCAGCGAGGCAATTGAGCTTTACCCGGGCAGCTGAAGAATTATTCGTCACTCAAGCGGCAATTAGTCACCAAATAAAAGCGTTGGAAGATCATTTAGGCATAAAGTTATTTATGCGTAAAAATCGCGCCTTGTTGCTAACAGAAGATGGCCAATCCTATTATCTCGATATTAAAGATATTTTTAATAACTTACATGAAGCAACTGAAAAACTATTAGCGCGGGGTGAAAAAGGCGCAATAACAGTGAGTATGCAACCAAGCTTTGCCATTCAATGGTTAGTGCCAAGGTTAAATAGCTTTAATTTAGTTCATCCTGATATTGATGTTCGGATTAAAGCCGTTGACCAACCAGAAAACTCACTAACTGAAGATGTTGACTTGGCAATATATTATGGTCGCGGGCGTTGGAGTGGCATTCACGCTGAGCAATTGCATACCGAATATTTAATTCCTGTCTGCTCACCGTTGTTATTAACCGGTAAAAAACCTTTAGCTAAGATAAGTGACTTAGCTGGGCACACACTATTGCATGATACTTCAAGACGTGACTGGAAACGTTGGTTTAAATTTGTAGATGCAAAAGCCAGCAATGTAAATCATGGGCCTATTTTTAGCCATTCGGCGATGGTGTTGCAAGCGGCAATACATGGCCAAGGTGTAGCCTTAGCACACAGTGTTTTAGCTAAGCCTGATATTGATGCTGGCCGATTAGTTTGCCCGTTTAAAGAGGTGTTAGTGAGTAAAAACTCTTACTATATTGTTTGTAGAGAGCAGCAGTTAGAAATCGGTAAAATCGCTGCCTTTAGGGAGTGGGTATTGCAAACCGTCGCAGATGAGCAGTCGCTAATTGATGAAGAGAACATCATATGAAAGAAAGAGCCAGCACCATAACTAGCCAACTAGATAATGTTGAAAATGCCAAAGCTATGGTGGTATTTGCGCATGGCGCAGGTGCTGATATGCACCACGGCTATTTAGATGCACTGGTTAGCTTGATGAATGCACAGCAGCTTGCGGTATTGCGTTTTAATTTTCCGTATATGGATAAACGCCGGCTTGACGGCAAGCGACGTCCGCCTGACCGAATGCCGGCGCTTATTGATTGTTATCAAACAGTTTTAGAGGGCATAGATACACAGTTACCGCTTTATATCGCTGGCAAATCGATGGGAGGACGTGTTGCCGCAACGCTGGCGAGTGATAAAAACCTAATTGATGCTAAACAGCTGCGCGGTGTTATCTGTTTAGGTTACCCGTTTCACCCGATCAAAAAGCCTGAAAATTTACGTTTAGCGCCTTTGCAAGACACACAGCTACCCGTGTTGATATTACAAGGACAACGCGACGCGTTAGGGTGTGAAAATGAAATTAGCCAATATCAATTAAACCAACTGTGTCGTTTGCATTATTTTGCCGATGGCGATCATGACTTAAAGCCAAGAGTTAAGTCTGGCTTTACCTTAGCACAGCATCAAGCGGCGGCTGTTGCGACAATGAGGAGCTTTATCGATGAAATCAATTTACCTTGCTAAATTACTGATGATATTTGTTGGTATCAGTGGCTGTTTTTCGGTATTATTCGGCGCTTGGTTAGCCCATGGTGGGCAATCACTACCTTTGGCGTCACAAGAACGTCTCATGAGCGCCTTAACGTATCAATTTTTTCATACCTTGGCTTTGTTACTATGCATTACATTATTTACGCTGCGCAAGCAGATGTTAATTATAGCGGCAGGTATGTTATTTGCGGTTGGCATTGTCGCTTTTAGTGGTAGCTTGTATATCAAAACATTATTTGATGTTTTGAGTGTTGGAAAGTTGGCGCCGTTTGGCGGCCTGTCATTTGCACTTGCATGGCTTTTGCTTGGATTTGCAGGTACTAAAATGTTTGATCATAAGTTAGGTAATTAATCAAAATGACTAGCATAGTATTATATTGTCGCCCCGGTTTTGAAAAAGAATGCGGTGCAGAAATTCAAGAAAAAGCTTCATGGAATGAAGTTTATGGCTATTTGCAATTAACAAAAAATCAAGGCGTGGTGTACTTTCATCTTAACAATGCCGAGGAAGGTGAAGTGCTAATGGAAAAAATTCCATTACGTCGGCTGATTTTCGCTCGTCAATGGTTTGTCACCGTCACCGAAAAAATTGACTTACCAGACTACAACCGTGTTGAAACTATTTGTCAGGCCTTAGGCAATGAGTGGCAGTATGCTGATTTGCGTATGGAAACGCCAGACACAAACGATGGCAAAGAGTTGTCTAAGTTTTGCCGTAAACTGGCCGTACCGCTGCGACAAGGGTTAAGAAAAGAGAAAATATTAACTGAAAAAGGTGATAAAGACGGCGCTGTTTTGCATGCACTGTTTTTATCTGGCAAGGAAGTGATTATGGGCTACTCACTTGCGCGTAACACCTCGCCACATGTCATGGGGATTCCCCGTTTAAAATTCCCAAGTGCAGCACCAAGTCGCTCTACTTTGAAACTTGATGAAGCTTTTTTACACTTTATTCCACGAAATGAATGGGAAACACGCTTAACCTCAGGCATGAATGCTGTTGATTTAGGTGCCGCACCTGGCGGCTGGACCTATCAGTTGGTGCGTCGTGGCATGATGGTTACTTCTGTTGATAATGGGCCTATGGCAGAGTCTTTAATGGCGACAGGGCAAGTAAAGCACCGTACTATGGATGGCTTTAAATATGTACCACAAAAGCAAAACGTATACTGGCTTGTTTGCGACATGATTGAAAAACCTCAGCGTGTCGCCAAACTTATGAGCGAGTGGCTGCTAAAAGGGCAATGCCAAGAAGCTATTTTTAACTTGAAATTACCGATGAAAGGGCGTTACCAGCAAGTTGTTGACGACTTACAAACCATCAAAGATGCCTTTTCAGCGCACAAAGTAAAATATGAGCTGTATGCTAAACATTTATATTATGATCGTGAAGAAGTGACGGTACATGCAAGGTTACTTTCGCCGCCACCTGTAACCCTTGACGAACGCAAATCATAAGCGCCTGATTAGTAGCAAAGAGTGCAGATTAGAAGCGTAATATCTGCACTCTTAATAACTAATAAATATTAGCTTAACTATATTCTCCACTGTGCCTATTTTAAGGCGATATTTTTTGAGCGCATGACACAGAGCCAAATCACGGCAAGTAGCAATAAAAAATAGGTTTTGGGCTCATTGACCGCAACGCTTTTAGCTTGACCTTGAATGGCGATTTTTTGAAAAGCAACAGCTTCACTGCCACCATTGCTGCTAGCAATTAACTCAAGCGTCATTTGATTGCCGGTCGCTAGAATGTCAGTACTGAATGTTTGAAATACATTATTAAGTGCTTTTGAGTTTACTGTCATAGGGTCATTTAGTATCTGCCAACTGTTATCCTCTAATTGGTATTGCGCCACACCATCTTCATCACTTTGCCCCTGAAATAAAACGGTATAGCCACCATTATCAATGCGATAGCGCCACAAAAAATAGTCACTGCTTTCAAAGTCGCCCATGGCGGCTATATCCATGACAAGGGCGAGTGAGGAAAGCGTCGAAATATCGAGCTGCCAGTATGCGTTAACAGCGCCGCTAGGGTTGTCTTGGTTAATGGTATCGACAATACCGAAGAAATCGTGATTATTGGTACTTTTGATCACGCCTAGGCGATCAGCGCTCTTAGTCATGGTGTCATCTATTAATGCTTGCGGAATTGTGCTTGTCCGTTGTCGTTGATATATTTGAAAGCCATCTTCAGCACTTGAAAAAGCCTGCTTAAAGGGATTGGTATAATTCACTTGAGTATAGTTGTCTGGCGTCAGTAATTGATAACTGATCAGTGCCGCTTGGCTACAGGTAGTAAAAATTGAGCATAGTAAAGCGCAAGCAAATTTGGGGTAGCTGCAGTTCATAATAAGTCCTTTTATTCATTATTTAATAAGTAGAGTCAGCTTAGTGTTACATCAGCATGACAACTACTTTCGTCCTTGAGGTAGTCGGCTGCTACTGCACTTTAGCACAATGAAAAGGTGTAAAGCTTAGCTAGCAAAAATCATTAATGAGTATAGCGTGGCTTTACAAAAAGGCGAATAGAGAAAAGTTGCTGCTAATAAACGACAACAACCAAGCCGAGTGACTTGGTTGTTGTGGACAGGCGGATATGGTTATAAGCGTTCTAACACCGCTTGAGTAAAGTCTGTGGTGCCATGGCTACCGCCGAGATCACGCGTGGTTCTATCGCCTGATTCAATCACTTCAGTAATAGCGCGACGAATGTTATCGGCTTTGTCAGCCATACCTAAATATTCAAGCATTTGAATTGCTGCTAAAATTACCGAAGTGGGGTTGGCCAAATTTTTACCAGCAATATCGGGAGCACTGCCATGAACGGCTTCAAAGATGGCACAATCTTTACCAATATTAGCGCCTGGTGCCATACCTAAACCGCCCACTAAACCGGCACATAGGTCAGATAATATATCACCAAATAAGTTGGTGGTGACTATGACGTCAAATTGCTCAGGGTTCATGACTAACTGCATACAACAGTTGTCGACTATCATCTCTGTTGATTCAATTTGAGGGTAACGCTTAGCTACTTCACGAGCGACATTTAAAAACAACCCTGAGGTTGATTTAAGAATGTTGGCTTTATGAACCGCGGTGACTTTTTTTCGACCTTCTTTAATGGCCGTTTCATACGCAAAAGTTACAATACGCTCAGCACCTTCTCGGGTAATTAAGCTCATCGCCTCAGCTTGTTGACCATCTTCTGAGACAACTTGTCCTAAGCCAGAGTACATGCCTTCAGTGTTTTCTCTGATGGTAATGATATCAATGTTGTCATAGCGCGCTTTAGTACCTTTAAAAGATAAAACAGGGCGCACATTAGCATAAAGCTGAAATTGTTTACGTAGCGTGACATTGATTGAGGTAAAGCCTTCACCGACTGGTGTGGTTAATGGTCCTTTAAGGGTGATTTTATTTTTCTTTATCAAGGCTAAAGTTGATTCAGGCACAAGATCGCCATGATTCTCTAACGCGGTTAGCCCCGCATCTGCATATTCATAGTCAAAATCACAACCGGCTTTGTCTAATACTTTAATGGTTGCGTCTATGATATCTGGGCCTATGCCGTCGCCTGGGATCACTGTGATTGTTTGTTTAGCCATTATTCTCTTACCTTTTCAGTATTACTTGTTTAAATAGCACAATGTGACATTGTTGCTGGACTATATATCAATCGCCCAACAATATGTTTGATCTGAGACTGCTATTTATCAATTGATTAATTTAATGTCGGCAATTATAGCAACTAATCGGAGCAGTTAGTATGAATTAGCGATAAACTTTAGTCGTAAAGTATCGATAAGTTAACAGCCCCTGAAATACATTGGCATTACTGAACAGCCGTATGTTGGTGTATGGTGCTAATTTATTGGTATTTTATAATGACAAGAACTGTTGATAAGCGGTATTACCTATCGCAGTTAACACGCCATTGGTAAATAACAAGGCAGTGCATTCATCTTGGGTGGTAATGCCATCAGATTTAACATGCTGGGTACGATAAAAGCTGACTTGGTATCGATTATCGTCAACGATTTTTGCTTCGGTAATATCGGGGCTGCCCAATTCTTTAATGGCAGTATCAAAATTAAATTTTTTTAATTCTAGCTTAGCAATAAACTGTCGGTTATAAGCTTCACGATCTTCCCAGCGCATTTTAGCCGGGCTATCGTCGTAAAAGTTAACGACTAAGGCGACGAAGATACCGTAAGCTGCTAACGCGAGTAATATTCTAGCAATAACTTTTTTATTCACTTTTAATCCTTGGCTCTTTCTTAATAAATCTCGGGTCACTGTTAGTGGTGGGTTGGTGTTACTAAGGTGATAGCACCTGTTATAGGTACGGGTGCAGTGAAATGCACGTTACAAACACTGTCACTGCCTTGCATAGGGAAGTTTTACCTTAGGTGTTTTGGTTTTTGCTCGGTCATATTCATGACTGACATAATGACTTGATGTTACCAGATTGTTAACTGCTGGCAAGCGCATTTTCACTAGGTAATCTGATGTCTTTTAAATTAAAACCTAATGGAATATCGTTCTTTAAGGTCAGTAACTTTCGACTTAAAGTAATTTGCTCGTCGTGATCTGCTAACTTGTCACGGACACTTTGTTTTAAGTCGCTAGCCGCCAAGATACTTTTAATCGAGCCATATTGGTTTAATAATTGTGCTGCGGTTACTTGACCAATGCCGGCAACGCCAGGAATTTTATTGGTGTTATCACCGGTTAATGTCCACAGTTCCAGTAACTTATCTGGTTTGACGTTAAACTTATTGATAACGTAATCTTGATCTAAAAAGCGCCGATTAAAATAGTCATAGACCTGAATATGCGGGTTTAGTAAAGATAAAAAGCATTTATCTGTCGACACTATAGTGACATTTTGGTTGCGCAAGGCTACTTTAACCGCCAAGGTGGCGATCAAGTCATCCGCTTCATCGGCTTCAGAAACTAAAGAGTCAACGTGATGTGCCATAAAGCGATCTTGAATATCAACCAGTTTGTCCGCCAAATGCTCAGGCATTTTTTTGCGGCCTTTTTTATAATCGGGATAAACCTCGTAACGCCAACATGGGGCTTGAGCGTCAAATACCGCCAAGGCATGACTAGGCTGCAATTTTGTTAAAATTTTTGTTAAGGCTTGCTCACAGGCGTTAGCGGTATTAAATAACACTTGTTGTTTGGTGTTTTCTGCCAAGCTGTTATTGCGTAAAAACGGTCGCTCTTGTACCGCATAAATTCTTCTGATCAAATTTAATGCGTCAATTAGAACCACGTGTAGTGTCATCGTATTAACCTTCTATTACACGATAGCAAGGCACATACTCGCTGCCAGGCAATTTCATGCGCTGTTGCTTGACAAACGATTCTAGTAGCGTATCCATTAATGCCATCATTTTACCATCACCACTAATGACGAACGGGCCGTGTTCGCGAATTGCCTTAATGCCGCTTGCTTTAACATTACCTGCAACTATACCTGAGAATGCACGTCGTAAGTTAGCCGCTAATGAGGCAATTGTTTGATTATAATGTAAATTTAATGATGCCATATTATGGTGATCAGGTTCAAATGGTTGCTGAAACTCAGGTTCAATAACCAATGACCAATTAAAGTGATAGGAGTCTCCGGTAAACTTACGATGTCTAACAACTTCTTCAGTGGAGGCTTTAATTGCTTTTGCTACTTGCTCGGCATCATCAATAATTATGGTATAAAGTTGCTGTGCTTCCTCGCCGAGTGTTGCGCCGATAAAGTTGTCAATTTGTTGAAAGTATTCGGCACTTTCTGTTGGTCCCGTTAAAAATATCGGTAGTTTTTGCGCTTGGTTTTTCGGATGTAGCATAATACCTAAAATATACAGCAGCTCTTCTGCAGTGCCAGCACCACCAGGAAAGATAATAATGCCGTGTGACATACGCACAAAAGCTTCTAGTCGCTTTTCTATATCTGGCATAATTACCAGCTCATTGACTATCGGGTTGGGCGGCTCAGAGGCGATAATACTAGGCTCAGTTAAGCCGATATAACGACCATTAGCAATACGTTGTTTGGCATGACCAAATGTTGCACCTTTCATAGGGCCTTTCATGGCTCCAGGGCCGCAGCCTGTACAAATGTTGAAGCCTCTTAACCCCAAATGATAACCCACTTCTTTGGTGTATTGATACTCAATAGAATTGATAGAGTGCCCACCCCAGCAGGTAATTAAATTTGGAGAACTGTCGGGGATAATGGCATTGGCATTGCGTAAAATATCAAAGGTAATATTTGTTGCACTGTCAGGCACTTTGTCATTCAGGTGATAACGATCAGCAATAAAGAGAATATCGCGTAAAACCGCGGAAAGGTGCTCTTGAATACCTTTAATGATGACACCATCGACAAAAGCGTGCTCAGGTGGGTTGTCTAAGGCAAGTTTGACTCCTCGCTCGCGACGTAATACTTGAATTTGAAATTGTTGAAATTGTTGGTAAATATCTTCGGCATTATCCGTGTGGCTACCAGCGTTTAATACCGCTAATGAGCAATTTCGATAAAGATTATAAAGCTCACTGGTTGCTGATTGTTGCAGATGGTCAACCTCTGCCTGTGACAGTAAATTCATTTTGCCTACAGGATTAATTTGGGTATGCATAGCTAATTTACCTCATTGTTATTTTTATCCGTAAATGACTCTATTTTTGCCATCGTGTTTTGCACGGTAAAGTGCAGCGTCTGCTCGTTCAAAAGCAGAATGAATATTGTCTCCTGCTTGCACAAAGGTGACACCTAAAGAAAGGCTAATGCTGACTCGGTTGCCTTTAAATGTAAAAGGAAGACTTGCTACTTTTTTACGCAAAATGTTGAGTTTATTAATGACGGTAACTTTATCAAAACCTTGAAATATCAAGACAAACTCTTCACCGCCATAACGACAAATAAAGGCATCTTCAGCAATAACATCCATCAGGGTTTTAGCAATCGCTTTTAATGTTTTATCACCGGCACTGTGACCGTAGGTGTCATTTATGCGCTTAAAGTCGTCTAAATCTATTACGGTTATGGCCAAATCAAAACTTTGGTGATGATAATGTACCATTTGCATGGCAAAAAACTCATCAAAAGCGGCACGATTTGCTAATTTAGTTAAGCCATCTTGCATGCTTTTAATTTGCTGCTCTTTAATACGTTTTTCAAAACTTTCACTTTCTGACTCTAACCGGCTTATTTGTGCCGACATTTTATTTAATTTGTCGTTTAAGGCGAGGCGCTGCTCGGCTTCTAGTTGATTCTTTTTTGCTAGCGTTTTAACAATACTTTGCAAATGGTTATTAACGCCGGTTTTCATATCAAGCAGTGAGTTGGTGCCATTAATGTCATCACTGATGGTTTTAATGTGTGTTTTTAACTCAAGATTTAGCGCGTCATGTTCGGTATTCGAGGCATTGATACTGGTGATGGTAGACGTTACCGAACTATTAACTGAGTGTAAGGCTTCGCTTAATGTTGATAAAAATGCTTTTGCGCTCGCTCGCTCTTGTTGTAATTCGTCAAGTACTAGGTCAAAAACGTGTAAACATTTAGTCAGCAATTTATGGGTGGGTAATTGCTCAGTTAATGATGATTTTACTTTGCTGATGTCGGCTTTATGTTTGCTGGTGTTAACTAAGGTATTGAGAATGCTGTTAAAGCGTTCCTGCGTTTCTTTGGTGATAACATCAAGGTTATTCCCTGAGGCTTTGCCTAAATTATCAGCTACGTCAGCATTATTATTTTCCGGTGTGACTTTATTGTCATTGTCACTAGACGCCGATGTTGATGCTGCTTGAAGTGACAAAAGTGCATTTTGAAAAAATAAAATAAACTCATTGATTAAAGGCAGGTATTGATTTAATGAGCTAGCGCCTCGCTTGGTTTTGTCGATGAGCTGTTTTAATTGTCGCTGACTGCCTGCATTTGTGGTTTGAGACTTTTGCACGCTAAGTGCTGACAACAGTAAGTTTTCTTGTAGGGCTTTTAAGTCGACCTCTTGTTGCGCTATATGTTGGTGTAACAATGGTGATATGCTTGCAATTTCGCGTTCGAGATCAGAAAAATTCGTAGATTTTTTTAATGTTGCTCGAAGCTTTGCTAATTTGTTATCTAATGATAGATCTTTGCCTCTGCAGGCGAGTGATAATTTTGTGATAAATCCGATTAACAGGGCTGATTGTGCGCTTAGCGCTTGCTCTAATTCGCCGCGAGCACTGACCGCACGGTCAAGGCGCGCTTTTAAACGACTAATGGCTTTATCCGAAACAGCTTTATCGGTCATTAAATATTGTTCCTAAATACATGCTAACAGTTATCAACGAATTGCGAGCAACAACAGAAATTTTTGATAGAAAATCAAAGGCAATACATTACTTTAACTATACGTTAATAATAACGAGGTGCCGGTAAAAAGCTAGCATAAGCGCTCATCAATCACTTATTCGCCTAGAAAGTGAGCAATAACTTGCGTTATTGCCTTAATGTGCGCTTGCTCGGTGCTTGTGCAGTCTCAGTGCTGCGAAACGGGTTGATATCTAAACCTCCTCGTCGTGTGTAACGCGCTAACACGCTGAGTTGTTCGATTTCGCAATAACGCAGTAGATCACAAAAAATGCGTTCTACACATTGTTCATGAAATTCATTGTGTTGGCGAAATGAGATCAGGTATTTTAATAACGCGTGATGACAAATTTTATTGCCACTATAGGTGATGTAAATGCTTGCCCAGTCTGGTTGATTGGTAATTAAACAGTTTGATTTTAACAGATGACAAACTAGGCTTTCTTGTACTTGTTTTATTGGTGTGTGGCTGGCGTTGGCCAAAAGCGCTGGATTGAGCTGATAACAATCAATTTCGATGTCTAACTCGTCAATACAGACTGCCTGATCGTCGCTAATCTCAAGTGCCGGACATTGGTTGACAGGAAACAAGCTAACGATTGCGGCAGCACCTGCTGTCGCTGATAAGTCAGTTGTTAAGGCCTCTTCAACCTGTTGCCACGAGGCAAATTGGGTTTGGTTAAAGCTATTTAAATATAGCTTAAATGATTTGGACTCAACGATATTTGGGCTAGTACAAGGGAAGCGAAACTCCGCTACTGCGACAACGGGTTTCCCCTTGCTATTAAGCCAAGATAATTCATAGCCATACCAAACATCTTCGCCAATAAAGGGCAAAGTATTTGCGCTTAGGCCTAAACTGTCTCTATTTAAACTTCTAGGTACCGCTTGCAGTAGTTCTGGGTTATATTGGCTGCAATAACTGGTGGCTTTGCCAAGCGTTAAGTTTGCTAACGCTTTTGCATTTAAATAACTGCTCATTGTTGAGTCGCTTCTTCTTTAGTTTTATCAATACTGTTTGGTGTTGGCGTTATTTTATAGGATTTTCAAGTGAGATGAAAATATCAAAAAATTTCCTGAGTGATCGGGTCTGGCATTTTGCACAAGATTACCTGCAAGCATATCAGCTAAGGTTTCAACATTTACCGATCACAGAAAAAATAGCCGACTGGCCTTCACCTTGTGAGCAGGGTATACATCAAGAAATTTATTCTTTATGGCAACCCATTAAAGTAACCGAGCCGTTAACTTTTACGAATGTAGAAACTGCACTGGAGTTGACACTTCATGATGATATTAAAACTTATTTCACCACGCTTTACTGCGATAGCTTAGATGCCAGCTGTGAGCACGGAGATTTATCGCTACTTTTTGCTTGGAATTCAAAAGACTTTGCCCGTTTACAAGAGAATATTATTGGTCATATTTTAATGAAAACCAAATTAAAGCAAAAGCTAACGGTTTTTTTTGCCACCACAGATGATGATGACCATATTCTTTCAATCGCCAACGATGATGGCGCGGTATGGGTTGAGAAAGTGGGTTGCGAGCCACATAAAAAATTGGCGCAGTCGTTAGCTGAATTTTTACAGCAGATAACGCCACGGATACCGCCAAAAGCGTAACGCTTTAAACGCTATTGCTTGCTTAATTGCTGTACTAATTTCTTTAACTCAGCGACTTCTTGTTGCAGTGGCGCAATGGCCTGTGCAATAAGTTGCTGTAGTTGGGCATTATCTTTGTGCTCTTCCTCAACGGCGCTTTTGATGGGGTGGTGCAGCTGGGTATGGGCTGCATCATGTTGCCAAGTTTTTAAAACAGCGATTATTGTTGGTAAAGGTACAGGTTTACTCAGTTGGCTTTTAATCAGTGCCACGCTGGGGGTTTTGCCTGTATTGGCGATTCGATTGGCAATGACGGTAATTTCAGCAGATATAGTCATAATGCATAACTCAAATGTAAAAGTTGCAATATTTTAGCTAAAAACACTAACTTTGTCTTGTGGATAATTGAATTTTTATTTTAATTTCTTTATTAATCAGTTGGTTATAAAATTGGTTTGGCTTTTGCTGTAAGCATGATGTTTAGCAAACTTACAACTTTTTAATTGAGAGATATAAAAATGAAAAAATCGATTTTAGCTTGTCTGGTCATCGCACCATTAGCATTTAGCTTAACAGGGTGTGTTATAGCGGTTGGTGATAAAGACGGGCGTTTAAGCTCTAGCCATTATGAAGATAGAGAATTTGAAAATAGAAAAAAGATCGCTCGCTTACAATTAAACTCTAGCTTTGCTGACGTTCGTGGTGAAATGGGAGTTGCTGATTTTAATGAATCCTATATGGAAGCGGGTAAGCAAGTTAATATAATTTATTATCGCACTCACCGCTTGCATAAAGATGGCATCACCACAAAAGATGAATGCACTAAGTTAGTTTTTGTCAATAACGCATTAACGGCGATAGAGTAGGTAGATTGACACTGGCTGTTATTGGTAGTGATTTATTAAAACGTAATTAAAGCAATGCTTTAGGTTAAGGATTGCTTATTCAATTGTCCAGTATCATAACGCTTGCAGCAAACCTTGCATTGTTAACCTGGGTCAACTGAGTATTAAATTGAGCTTAGCGTTGAAAAAGTTGAAAACATTAAAGCCTGACAGGTAGTGCTGTTGACAAAAAAAGCCTGTGTCGGCAAACTCGCAGACACAGGCTTTGTTAATTGCAGCCGATAAATGAATGATAATTAAAAGCCTGTAAAATCAAACCTGTAATAAGCTCGCGCTGAAACTAAGTTGAATAGTTGCAGGGGAGTATCACCATAAATTTTGCCACCCATAACCTTAGTTATGCTGTCTGACGCCATGTGCTTTTGATCTGGCGTGACTTGGCTTATGTCGCTGTGTATGCTTGACGCTAGCACTTTTATTATCCACTTTATTGCGGGTAATATACGGCGCTTTATGAGCTTTTTGTTGGCTCAGCTGTCTTGGTTTTGACATATTTTGCGTACCGTGAGCTTGCGGTGATTTGCGATAATGCGCTTGTGGTTTAGTACGATACTTTATCGCTTGTTGCTGAACAGTTGACTGCGTTTTGCTCGCTTGTACGTTAACCGGGCGATTGTTTTTAACATGTGCTGCTTGTTTATGTTTTTCAACAGCTACGCGATTTGAAATAGGGCGCTGCTTGTGCTGCTGATGTTTGCGCACCTGATGAGGTTTGGCTTTTAGCGCTTGGCTCGTTTTTAAGTGCGCTACGCTATGTTGCACTTTATCCGTCCTTACGTTTTGATGGTGCGTTAAGTGTGCTTTTTTAATGTGCTTTTGTTTTGCACGCAATGCACGGTGTTGTTGTACTTTAGCACCGTGAGCAGCATATTTTTTTTGTATATGCGCGTTTCTATAGGCTACGCCTTTTCTATGGCGTGGGTTATGTTGCCAGCGTTTAGCTTGATAGCTTGTCGCACGTTTTTTCTTGCTGTGATGCTTGTAGTAACGAGATTTATGATGGTAAACAACTACATGGCGGTTACTCCAATGCATAGCACCAAAAAATATCCCGACACTTAATTGTACTGGGTTGTGCCAATAGTAAGGACCATAATGGGTTCTGTAGTGTATCGGTTGTTGCCAATAAACCGGTGGATAGTGAGCCCAGCGCCAAGGCCCATAGACAAGTCGCGTATCATAGTAAGGCACATAAATAATATGGCTTTGTCTTGGCTCAATAATAATGGTTTGCGCCTCACGAACCACGTTAACATTGTCCATTTTATCTAAGTTGCCTGCCCGCGCTGCCTGTTGGCGTAAAATCTGTACATGGGCCAGCACTTGTGATTCATTTTGTAAAAATGCATCACCTAAATTTCGCATCCATGGTAGGTTGTTACTGAGCTTGTTAACAATGTCAGCAAACGGTAATAGTGCTTTAACACTAGGATCCCAATCTCTATCTTCTGCTGCAATTGCTAGCTGTTCACTATTTAAATGCTGTTGAGTGTCTAACCATCGCTGCGCTTCAATAATTTCAAGTGGATAGGTGGCGGCAATCAAAATATGACTTAATAACACATCGGGATACAAGGCAATGGGCGCTAACATCTGCTCAAGCTCTGCCGCGCTGTAAATACTGGCTTCGACCGGCTCAGCGGTCTGTGTTAATAAATTTACTTTCTGATTTGCGCTAGTGTCATTAGCAAGACTTGTTGACGCAACAAGCAAAAAACTTGATAACATCACATAGTTTAGTGACCTAATAGGTGTAACATTCAGCATCTTGTACTCCTTAAATCCAAGGTAATAAAAGGTCGCCATTTGACTTGCTGCTATAACTGGCCGCTAGGTGACTTTTTAAGTATGTTGCTCATATTAGAATAAGTAAACTGAATCTTAGCTGAACAAATGTTAAGAAATTTTTACTGTGGAAGTGTAATGGTAAATTGTGCGCCGTTAAGTTGTTTGGCGCTGGAGATTGCAATGCTGCCTTGGTAGCTTTCAACTAAATCTCTCACAATGGCTAAGCCAATGCCATGACCTTGTTGATAGGTATCTGCTCGCGTACCGCGTTGCATAATCGCTGCGCTTTTGGCTGGGTCAATACCAATACCATCGTCTTGTACAGTAATCAGCAGCTGTTTGTCTTGTTGATAAATATCTAATTGCAGCTGTTTTTTGGCAGCTTTGCAGGCGTTATCTAAAATATTGCCCAATATTTCTAAAAAGTCGGCCTCGTCACCTTTAAAGTTCAAATTTGCTGCTATGTTAACCTTAAAATTTAACGCTTTATCTTGATATATTTTTTCTAAGCTATTGAGGAGTTTACTGACAAGTGGAGCGATCGCCACGCCCAGATACCAAGACGATTGTCCGGCACTTTGTGCTTTACGCAATTGATGCTCAATGATGGCATTAATGGTGGAGAGTTGTTGCTGGGTTAAGGGCGATAAGTTAGCTTGAGTTTGTAATACGGCTAATGGTGTTTTTAAACTGTGGGCAAGATCAGATAAGGCATTACGATAACGTTGTCGTTGTTTTTGCTCAGCACTTAACAGAAGGTTAAGCTGCTCTGTCAGCTGGTTTAGTTCTAAGGGGTAGCTCTGTTTTAAACGGTCAGCCTTGCCTTGCTCCACGTTGCTAAGTTCGTCACCTAGCGTTTTTAAGGGTTTAAGTGTCCAGAGTGACCAAAGGTATTGGATAAACAATAATACCAGCATTAAGCTTGCTAAGCCGAGTATCAGCTGCTGATGAAAGGCGCGCATTACCTCGGTTAAATCATCTTGCTGCTTGATAATATGCAAGGTCATGGTAAAAGGTTGGCTTTCACTACCATAGCTGACGCTTAAGCTGTAAATGAAATGTAATTGAGCGTCTTGCTCTGCTTGATAAAATGCACTTCTTCCTAACTTAGGATATTGCAAAGCTTGCTCAGACCAGGGTGTTAATACCGATTGAGAGCGCCATAAGGTGTTAATGTTTTTTAAGCTATTATTCAAATTGGCTTGGCTGTTACTGTCATGATGGCTAGTTAGCAACGCATATAAACCAGATTGACTGACATTAAACTGGGTTTCTAATAATTGCTCAGGCATTATTAGCGAATCATCTTCAACTTCAATAATAGCTAAAATAGCGTACGAATAAGCCGATAACTCATTTTTAATACTTGCTATCATATGTTTTTCAAAGGCATTAGAAATAATAATCCCCACAATAGGTAGCAGAATAAAAATCATCAATAAAGCACTAAATAGGACTCTATTTTTTAATGAATTTAGCGAGTTTTTCAGCGAGTGGAGCAATGGTAATGACCTTGTGTTAGAGCTGTTGCTTGGTGAAGTCTTTTAACAAGTAGCCCTGACCGCGCAAAGTTTCGATAAATTGGTATTGGTTATCGGGATCGAGCTTTTTTCTTAAACGTCGAATGAATACTTCAATCACATTGGAGTCTAAATCAAAGTCTTGATCATAAATATGCTCGGTTAACTCTGACTTCGACTTTACTTTCCCCACATGGTGCATTAAGTACTCAAATAATTTGTATTCATAGCTACTTAAGGAAACAACTTGTTGTGCCACAGTAACCTGCATGCTCGCGGTATTGATGGCAAATGGGCCATTTTCTATTAGTGGGCTAGCTTGACCGACACTACGGCGAATTAGGGCATTAAGGCGCGCAATTAACTCTTCAATATGAAAAGGCTTAGTCAGGTAGTCATCGGCACCAGCATCGAGTCCAGACACCTTGTCTTGCCAACTTCCTCTAGCAGTAAGTATTAAAATAGGGTAGCTGAAACCTTGCTCTCTTAAGGTTTTTACCACCTGTACTCCATCGATTTTAGGCAGGCCTAAATCAATAATGGCGGCATCGTATGGAAATTCTTGTCCTTGAAATAAGCCCACTTCACCATCGCTTGCAACATCAACGCTGTAGTTTGCTGTCATTAAGTGTGCTTTTACTTGCTGTTGTAAGTTTTCATCATCTTCAATCAGTAATATGCGCATGGGTTAGTATCCTGATACGCGGCCAGACTTCGCGTCAACGATGACGGAAATAACATGACCATTTTTCTTCAGTAGTTTGACTCGATAACTTGGGTTTTGCTTACTGCCGCTGTGATTAACTTTTAAAATTTTACCGCCAAATTTACGCTTGACAAGGCGCGCGGCTTGTTGGGCATTTAATGTTTGGCTGTTACTTGCTTGGCGGTTGGCAACCTCGACAATTATTTGCTGATTAGGCGTAACCTTGAGTGCGGCAACCGCAGGAGTTGCTATTAATGTCACGAGCACGCTTAAAAAAAATAATTGTTTCTTCATATATGGCACCTAGTCAAACCAGCAATGGCAAACAGTGTAAAAGAATGGCGAATGTAAGCCAAGTAAGCTTTGTCTGCTATTAAGTTTAATTTTGATATTTTTATCAATGCTTTTGCAATTTAATAACCCGTAGTGCGTTAACCATGGCACTGATGTTGTTTTTAACGTTAATGAGCTCGTTAACAGCCATCACGGGTAATGCTTTATAGCTTACGCTGCCTAAACTGAATCTAATCTGAACAACGTGGTGCAAGGTTATTGGCGATGCTGCTATTGCTACTATCCTACCTTTATTCGGCAGAAAAAATTATCATTGCGATGTTCAGTTTCGGTTCAGTATCTCGATCGTTAAATAATAGCCATAGAGGATTACGAGGCTATTGATATGTTTAAATATAAAAAAATGAAAACGGTTATCGTTAATTTGAGCGCTGCATTTTGCTTATTGAGCTCGGCTAGTTATGCAAATGCGACAACACAACACAGCCGCTCAATTGCGATGATAAAAAGTCAATCACCGAAGCAAGGCGTCGAACAGCTGTTATTGCAGACGCCGTCATCGAAGACGCGTGCACTGGCTTTTAAGGGCATGAAACGCCAACAGGTTATTGATGCACGCCTATTGCAACCTGAACTTGTAACCAAGTCATCACAGCCTAGCGCCGCAAGCTTAAATTATTATTCTGACTTTGCAATCTACTCAGCCTTTAGTGAGTTGCTTTTTGATCAGGACGACGATGGTTTTTATCAACGTTTTAGTGTGACTTTTGATGCCGATATATTATCGGCCTACCCAAACCAACAAGCCTTGGTCTTTGCCGATTTATATTTAAGTCAAAATGGTGGCCCTTGGTTGTTGTATTTCACCACCGACAGCTTTGCTATCACAGGGCAAGACAGCACTGATGCATTTGAAGTGGTCACTCAGCTTGATACAGGCTATAACACCGACCATTATGACGTTTTAATCGACTTGTATCAGGTCGGTGTTAGTGAGCCAGTAGCAACTTACAGTGCAAATGATACTAATGCGCTTTACGCTTTGCCATTGGAAAGCCGAGATTATGATCCAGAGTATGTGGTTATTGAATATGTTGAGCATTATCAAACGCACAGCGGTGGTATTGGTTTGCTCATGCTGGCCGCCTTGGTACTACTAGCGTTGCGCCGCGCCATTGTGTCACTAACAGTAGTTAATTAATTTTTATTTATAATCAATGTTTTATGTTGTCGCTGGTGACAATGAGAAATAGCAGCAACGCTTGCAATAAATGAATAAAATTTGACCTGATTTCAAGTATCCTGATATGGTGAATGAATAAAAATAATAAAAAATTGATTTATTCATGAGGATTTCTAAATGTCACCAGCTGTCATTGACAAAACCAAAGCCGATATTAAAGCCGCCTACCTAACGGCGGAAGATCTAAAGTTAGCGGCCTCGTTATTATATCAAGCTTATCATGATGACCCCGTTTTCTTGGAGATATTCGCTGCTGAGAAAGTTGATTATGAACAACGCTTGCGCGCGTCAATACGTGAAGAGTTAAATGTATTTTGGCAGGCAAAACAACCCATGATAGGGCTCTACCTTGGCGAAACTATGGTTGGTGTTGCCTGTTTAAATAACCCTGAAGAGGGCGTTTCATCAGAGCGCTTTTGGCATTGGCGTTTAAAAATGTTATTGGGGGCAGGTTATTTTAGTACCAAGCAAATGATAGAAAAAGAAAAAGTGGTGCTAGGGGCTGTGCCGTTACAAAAATTCCACATGTTATCGTTTATTGCCATACATCCACTGCACCAACACCATGGCTTTGGGCATTATTTGATGGCTGCGGTTAATACAATATTAACCGAGCATAAGGATAGTGAAGGCGTGGCTGTTTACGCAACCAGCAAAAAGTATAAAGCGTTTTTTAAAGACGTAAACTACCAGTTCATTCGAGAGGTTGAAGTAGGCAATGTTTCTGGCTCGTTAATGGTTTATTACCGCGACTCACCAGTAAATTAAGTACTTACCGGTGGTTTTGTCATGGATTTCAAGCTTAAATACTTGAGTGACATTAAGGTACATTTTGGCAAGCAGCCCCAATATTGCGTTAACATGTTGATAAAGTTTTAGTTTTAAGAGGCTTAGTGATATTTTAAATGTTTTAAAAGCAATGACTTTTCAGTGTTTAAAATTTAACGTTAAATGTCAGTGAGACAAATTAATGTCTAGAGCAACAGCTAAATTGGAGCTTGATAACTGGCACAATGCAAGTAACCTAGGATTGGCATAATTCACTTATTTTCTATCGCTAGAACGTTTCGCCATAGTTTTATCAAAGAACTTAAAATAGGTGTCTTTATCTTTTTTAGCCGCATACATTGCAATGTCTGCAAATTTTATAATTTCATGACTACTTTCTGAGTCGTCAGGGGAAATAGCCACTCCTATGCTCAGGGCAATTTTTATTTCTTGTCCCTGGATCCTAACAGGTAGTTTTGTCATCTTTAATATATTGGCGACTATTTTTTCTACTTCTGCCACTGTTTTACTGTTTTTTATCAGCACAACAAATTCATCTCCTCCGACACGAAATATGCTATCATCGGAGCGTACAGCGCCTTTAAGACGAGTGGCCACTTCTCTTAATATTGTATCCACTACATCATGTCCTAAAGTGTCATTTAGAATTTTAAAGTCATTCAAGTCTATAAATAAAACAGCTAATTTATTATTAGTTACTAAGGAGTCTTGGATGGCAATTTCAATTTCATTACTCATTTTTGTTCGATTTTTCAAGCCAGTTAACTGGTCGTGATGGGCCTTAAAGTCTAATATTTGGGTTCTTTTATGTATTTGTTCACTCATGTTAAAAAATCTAGACATCAAATAGCCCATTTCATCATTTGCTATAAGGTCTGAAATATCTAAGCGTTCTCCGGCTTCAGTTTTGTGAGTGCTGTCTAACAGTAATTTTAATGGGGTAAACAAATTTTTACTTAAAAATAGGAAAGTTAAAATAGCCAAGAATGTAAACACAATCACCTGAACTATTATCAAAGTATCGATCTTTGCTCGACTCGCTTTGAAGTCTCCATTTCTTTTTTCTAACAAAAGCATTTCATGATTGTTGAACTTAGTCAGGAGGTTTCTAAGTTTGTCCATATACTGCTTACCTTTGTTTTCTTTTACGATAGCGATAGCAGCATTGTTGTCTCCTTTATATTGCAGCAGTTCAATTGTTTGGTTTAATTCAGCAAACTTTACGTCTATCATTTCACTGATTGACGTTAATCGTTTTTGCTGCTCCGGATTGTCTATGGTGAGCTGTTTTAACTTTTGAATATGCGTTTCAGTGTCAGTGAGCCCAGCATAGTAAGGTTGTAAATAAGAAGCATCACTGGTCAATAAAAAACCTCTCTGGCCTGTTTCTGTATCTTTGAGGCTATTTAATAAACGCTCGCTATGATAAATAACCTCATGAGTGTGACTAACCCAGTCCAGTTTGTTTTTTTCATAAACTTTCAACTGAAAAGTAAACAGTGAGTTGCCAATGGCAGTTATAAACAAAAAAGAAATCAACAATAATAGCTTTAAACGTATACCCATTTGAATATTTCCGTTGTAATGGTTGGTTTACTATTTTCAACAAAGTGCTGGTACAAACCCCACTCACTCACTTGGCATAGCGTTTATAATTACGCATTAAGCACAGTTAAATACTAAGTTTTACTTTATCAGCAGGTGACGTGTTTCTCAATATTTATCAGTATCTACACACAACCCATATTCCCAAGTGACCGAATAAGCCAAGTCACTGTAAGACATGTCTCACAGTGCTGTAAGATAAGAAGCAAGTGATTACTGAAGATAGCCAGTACTTAATGTTTAACTTGTTGATTTTTATTGGTAATTTTGTTTTTGGTAGGTTTAGTTCACTTTTGAGGAATAATAAAGTCTTTAGTCACTGCTTTGAAAATGTTCCTGTTGAGCTATGATTACAACTGTCAGGAAGACAAAGGGATTGCGAATAGGGATTATTCATTATAGCGGTAAGGAATTACCGGCAAGGATGCTAAAGGACGCTTAGTTTAGCAAAGAGATAGGATATCTTATAAGGATAGCAAGGAAGCATTGTCAAGGAACGCTAGTCAGGAAGATGAGGACAGACAATTGATGTAGCCGGCGTGGCTATTGTGAAGGATAACGAGGACAGCAAATGATTTGCTAGGAAAGGCTAAGGACAGCTCTTTATGGATGAAGCGGGATCATTATTTTGTTATGCAGGATGCATATAAGCTAGTTAGAGAAATGCGATTCAACTGAATCGCATTTTTTTTATCTCAATAAAGCAAAATGCTAATCGACTAGCTAGCCAAGCATACCATTGAAATACGCTGCGTTATAACTAGCGGCAACAGTCTACTTCACCTTAAATCAGTGTTACTCAAGCTAGGCAAATCCAAAACTTTTCAATCTCTTAGCAGCCGAACAAGCAAGCTTTGAAGGCAAATCGCTTAAGTCAGTGCCATTAAAGGTCAGCGTTTAACACAGAGTCGTCAAGCTCTGCTTAGCACAATTTTATTTGCTTTCATGGCTGTTTATTAATAGTCGATTAAGTTGGCATAAAAATTTGATTTGCCCAGCGTTGCTTGGCTGCCTTTTAATGAAAAGTCAAAGCCACATAATGAAAATTTATTTTTAAAGGCAATATTTTTAACTAATGCTTTAGTATCTAAGGGCGAAAAATAAGCGTAATAGCCGCTTTCTTTCACGGATACACGCATGCTTCTAATTTTCTTCGCATTATTAAAGGCGATGTGCTCACAACTTCTATCACCTTGAGCACTTGCCAGCGACCAGAGTTCTGGCTTATCAGTTACATTGGCTTGCCAGTGGATCACGAGTGCGTTATTGCCATCAAACATTAAAGTAAAGTTATCGGGCAATGTTAAACGATGTTGATACGGGGTAATGTCAGGTTGAGGCGCAATGTCTTCTGTTGCTAGCGCATTGGGTAGTTCATTGGCGTCAGTGGTGGGCTTAAAATATAAAGCCAGTGCTAGTATTGTGATAAATACTAGGCTAAAGCTGACTAGCAATATACGGAAATTCTTGGGGGTTAATAGCGTCAACCTTATGGTCTCTGCTATATCTTTTTGCCTTGCTTGATTGGCTTGGCGCTCAGGCTGAACTGTCGTTTGTGCTTGTTCCGTAATAACTTGCGCTGCTTGCTGCGAAGTTGCGCCATGTAACGTTGGCTCAATACGTTGGCGGCTTCGAACCTTGTCTTTTTTTGCTACTTGAAACTCGCTTAAATCAACGGGGCCGGCGTAACCAAGTATAAAGTGGCTTTTACTGCGACTTGGGTAAGTCATAAGTAGCATCACCATAAGCAATGGCAGAATGAACAAACCATAACTAATGGCATGTTTGAGAAAAATCGCTATTATTGCGACCAAAACAAAGCCAGCCGTTGGCACTAAGGTCCACTTTTTCTCAAGTTTGGCATCATTAAGCCGGCGTCGAGTCGATGCTAAGGTGATAACTGACAAGAACAACAGAAAAATAATGGCGCTGCTAGTAAAGCTTTTTAAGCTTTCATTAAAAATAATAAACGCTAAAAAACAGCTAAGGGTAATCAAGACAAATCGTCGGCGATTATCTAAACCTTGCCAACAAAAAAGTGACTTAATAAATTGCACAAAACCTCCTGGAAATAAGTTTTTCCGGTGTAAAAACAAACTCGAAATTTATGGGTAAATTTGCTTAGAGCGCGCAAAGAGTAACTAATTTCACCGCTAAAGTCAGTGAATAGCTGTAAATATTTTACCGGCACAGTGGGCAGGTAAATAGCCGGTAAAAATCGTCCTCAAAGATCGACACGCCCTAAGCAAAGTAACGGGGGGTATATCCCGATAGTGATGAAAGTTGCTATAAGTATGACGGCGTATTAGCCGGCTTTAAATAGACAAATAACACACTAACTTACTCGGTAAGGCGGCATTTCAATGTTATCGAGCTTATAGCCACGTAATGTCATGATGCCATGGTAGCTTGATTCACCGTCACCACTAAATTCAATATCAAATTGGCTCAACCAATGTGGACCAAAGCGCTTAGAAAAACGTAAGCGACTCGAGCGACGTGCTATTGCTAAAAACTGTAGATTTTCTTGCTGGCAGTATTTATCGGCGTGAGATCTTGCATATTCTGCCACCTTGCGCAGATAAACAAAATACCAAAACACTAAGCCAATAATGAGTAAATAATAGATGTTTTCCATGTCTTTGCCTATGGTTGAAACAGTGTGCCAATGGCCTGACTTAAGTCAGAGCTGCGTTTTGGAGAGCGAATTGCTTGTAAGAGTAAAGGGCGGATTGTAGGTATGGCGACCAAGTCTTTAAACACAGCAGGAAATAACGCTTTATCTGACGTCACGGCTAATAACTCTATATAGCGCAATAACCTTGGCGGGTTTGTTAATATGGGCCATAATCGCCCTGCAATAATGATCAGGATATCCGCAGATAGTGTGGTTTTGTCGAGTAAATCATCAAGTAAGGTTTGAGTGGTTGTAAGTTGCGTGCTTGATGCTAGTGCGCGTAATAGTGCGGTCGCTTTAACGCTTTGCTTAGCTTGATATGCGGTTGTAAAGCAAGTAGCCAATTGCTGAGCAAGCGCATCTGGCAATGCGATATTTTCTAACGCTGTGCACAAAGGCACCAAAACCTGCTCTGGTAGTGACTCTAGCGCCGAGACTAGTATGTCGCTCTGGTTATCGTCATTTAAACGATAGGCAAAATCGGTTAAACCTTGCACGCCAATATTTTGCCATGCATGCCAGCCATTGGCACCTGTTAGGTATTCTTTCACGGGTTGGTAATATTTACTTGCAGGGCGCGCTAAACTCTGGGCAACAGCGCTGTTGATGGCGGCGAGTTTGTATTGTGCGGGCGTAAAGTGATAAGGATTTTTTTTCAGCAGCGCATCTTGCTGTTCACTTGGGTCTACTGAAAGATCTTCACCAAGGGCTTCTATAATAATCGCAATAAAATGGTTTCTTGCTCCTTGGTTCAGTAAGCCTTGTTCATCGAGCGGTAGTTTTACAAACCATAAAAAAGGCGCAGCTACAACGTTTTGCCAAAACACCACCGCAAACATAGCATGCCCTTGAATCGGGTATGGGTAGGGGAGCTGAGCCGCTTCAATTTCGGCAAATTGTTCATTACTGATGTGATCGACTCGACGTCCAATATCGTAGATGCGATATTGTGAACCAGACAAATTAAGTAATGCTGAAATTGAATCAATGGTGTTTGTAGGCGCTGTGCTCATATAATAATTCTACCGCTAATACTCAGTTGTTGTGATAAGTGCATATGGCGCGTTATTATAGGGTCAATGACGGGTGAACTCCATTCTTTATCGCATTAAGTAGCCAGTACACAGTGCCCGCTGTAAGTTTGTTTTTATTTAGCTATGGTTTTCTGCTTAATCGAGGCAATTGTTAACACACTAAGACGTAATCACAGATATGACCATGAATAATGCCGGTGCGGTAATTACCGACAAGCCATATTTAAATATTTTATACCAAGATGAGTACCTTGTAGCCGTTGATAAGCCGGCAGGGCTCTTTGTGCATCGTAGCTTTATGGATAAAGACGAGATTTATTTTGCCCTGCAATTGGTGCGTGATCAAATAGGGCAATATGTTTACCCTTTACACCGTTTAGACAGACCAACTTCTGGCGTTTTACTGTTTGCCTTAACGCAAGAGTGCGCGCGTTTAATGGGGCAAAAATTTACTGAACAAGAGATTGTTAAAACCTACTATGCGTTAACTCGTGGCCATTTGCTCACTGACGGCATTATTGACCACCCGCTAAAAGAAAAGCTTGATGAGTTAGGGGATAAAAATGTTAACCCTGATAAAGCACCGCAAAGTGCGCAAACTGTATATCACTCAATGGCAAGTGCCACTATACCTCAGCCTTTAGGTAGATATCCTAGCGTGCGCTACTCGTTAATTAAGTGTCAGCCTAAAACTGGGCGTAGACACCAAATTCGCCGCCATTTAGCGCATTTACGTCACCCAATCATCGGAGATATTAACTATGGTGACAATAAACAAAACCCATTTTTTGCCCAACACTTTGCTTTTAAACGTTTAATGTTAATGGCAAAGCAAGTTGACTTTATTCATCCTATCACCAAAAAAGCGGTCACTATTCACGCTGACTTTGATCAGCAATGGCAACAAGTGTTTACTGAATTTTCTTGGTCGAACGATGTGTTTAGCTCGCCATAGCCTTTGGCAAAACGGTTGAGCTTTTATTTTTACTGTGGTTATTTAGGGCCGCTGATTTGTACGGAGTTGAAGTCTTGTGCAATTAACGCGCTGTAATGGTGCGCTACAGACTTAGTTGCGGTTGCTTGCTGTTTCGGGCCCTTGATACTGATCGCATGCACAAAATAAGGTGATTGCAACTGCGCGCGCTGGCGTGCAAATGCCAGCATCATTTGTTGGTCTTGGCTAATGGGGCGGTTTAATAAACTTAACATTAAATGATGATCAGAAATTAGTGCTTTCTTTTTCACCATACCCTGTGGGCTTGTGCTACAGGCGCAGAGTACAGTCATTAAAATAAGAGTAAGCAAAAGAGGTAAAGTTTTCATAATACGGCTAACAATTAACGAGTCTTGTTACTTCTATCGCAAAGGCTATGCCAAGTATTATTTTGGCTAAGTTAACTGAGTGGTATTTGAGCTAAATTATCACGCTAAGCGTCTGATTTTAAAATGATATAAAGAATGATTTCGGACCTTGTAAGCCTTAAGAAAAGAACGTTAAACCGTGATTAAATGGTTGAAAGCAAAGGGGAGAGTTCTCTATCGTGCTAAGTGTCAAAAAACTAACACTACGTTAAGGTGCTTGATATTAGCGCAGAAAAAGCATCGCCTAATATCAGCGGACATAAGGCGATAGCGGCTATAGCTTTATCAGGTTAATGATTAATACTATTCTTCAGATACAGAACGCAACAGGGCATTAATGCCAACTTTAGCGCGAGTTTTAGCATCGACCTTTTTAACAATTATCGCGGCATATAGGCTGTAGGTGCCACACTTTGATGGTAAGTTACCCGGCACAACCACTGAGCCTGCTGGTACTCTGCCATAATGTGTTTCGCCAGTTTCACGGTCAAATATGCGGGTACTTTGACCGATATAAACGCCCATTGAAATGACAGCGCCTTCTTCAACAATAACCCCTTCGACGATCTCAGAGCGGGCACCGATAAAACAATTATCTTCAATAATGGTTGGGTTCGCTTGTAATGGCTCTAACACACCACCAATACCGACACCGCCTGATAAATGTACATTTTTGCCGATTTGCGCACAAGAGCCCACTGTCGCCCAACCATCAACCATACAACCTTGGTCAACATAAGCGCCAATATTGACAAAGCTAGGCATAACCACCACGTCTTTACCAATAAAGCTGCCTGTGCGCACTGATGCACCTGGTACCACTCTAACGCCATCGGCAATGAAATCTGCTTGGCTATAATTGCTATATTTCATCGGCACTTTGTCGAAAAACTTGCTTTCAGCACCATCAATAACCTCGTTGTCCCAGATGCGAAATGATAATAAAACGGCCTTTTTTAGCCATTGATGCACCACCCATTCACCGGCAACTTTTTCTGCAACCCGCGCAGTGCCGTTATTAAGTGCTGCTAGCGCGTCTAACACCGCTTGCTTGACTTCAGTAGACACGCTGGCTGGGCTAATGTTCATTCGATCTTCGAATGCTTGTTCAATAATACGTTGTAAATCTGACATCGGGAGCTTCCTAAAATTAAGGCTAATATTTATCTGTGACTGTCAGCGCATAGCATAGCAGCTAGTGCCTGCTCTTGCTCTTTTGTTAGCGCTTGGTTGTCACTGTTTGAAATGGTAAATACATCTTCTGCTTTTTCGCCAAAGGTGGTGATTTTAGCTGAGTGTATTTGAATTTTACATTTTTGAAATATGGCAGCAATATTGGCTAAAAGGCCAGGATGATCTAAAGCGACAATCTCTAACATAGTACTGTTCTTTGTAGTGCTTTCGATAAAGCTGACGTGAGTTGGTACTTTAAATTGGCGAAAACGTTTAGCAATAGGCTTTGCTTTAATACGAATTTGTTTAGCGGCAAGCCGGCTTGCTAAAGAGCGAGCAATACTTAATGCTCTGGCACTGTCGTTAATGGCTTTATTGCGATTGTCGAGCACAACAAAGGTATTGGCAGTATAACCTGATTTGTTGGTGGTTATTTTCGCGTCATGTATTGACAGTTTTTTTGCCCCCAACAAAGAAACAATATTGAAAAAAATGTTAGGTTTATCTTTGGTATAAACAAACACTTCGGTACCGCCACGATATGGCTTAGGGCTAATAATCACCAAAGGTTTTGTTTTATCATGCGCTAATATATGTCGAAAGTGCCAGGCAATTTGCTCAGGCGCATAACGTAAAAAATAATCGGCTTTAAACTCTTTCCATAACTGCGTTAAATGCGCTTGATCAACATGCTCTTGTTGGAGAATTTCACGCGCTTGTTGTTGGTTTTCTCTAATTTTTGCTCTTAAATCTACGGGCTTTTCTAAACCGCGCCTAAATGCTCGTTTAGTGCTGTAGTATAAGTCTTCTAATAAATTGGCTTTCCAACTGTTCCATAAGCTTTCATTGGTTGCGCGCATATCGGCAACAGTGAGACAATATAAATAATCAAGGTGAGCTTCGTCACGAACAACCTCTGCGAACGCTTTAATCACTTCTGGATCTGAGATATCGCGTCGCTGTGCCGTCACCGACATTAATAAATGTTTTTTTACTAACCAAGCAATCATGCGACCATCATGATCGCTTAGTTTATGTACCTTGGCAAAGTCTAAAGCATCGATGGCACCAAGCTTGGCATGATCGCCGCCACGGCCTTTGGCGATATCGTGAAAAATACCCGCAAAATATAATAACTCAGGTTTGCGAATTCGCTGGACAATCTTGCTACACAAAGGGTATTCATGATTGTAACGTGGCTGACTAAAGCGATATAAATTTTTCAATAGTCGGTAGCTGTGCTCATCAACAGAGTAAGCGTGAAATAAGTCAAATTGCATTTGTCCGACAATATTGCGCCAAAGGGGTAAGTATGCGCCAATAATGGAGTGGCGATGCATTAAGGTAAATGGCAGGCCTAAGCCTCGTGGGTGCTTAATTAAAGCAATAAATATTTCACGGCAGCGCTCATAGTCGACCATACCTGATACTAAGCGGCGGCGAGCGTTACGCATTAAGCGCAAGGTTTCAGGGTGTAAGTCGGTAATTTCTTTGTGCTGGGCGATCAGTAAAAACATTTCCATGATCATGGTCGAGCGCGTGAAGACACGCTTATTACAAACCTTTATTTGGCCATCAATAATGACAAAGTCGTCATTGAGCACAATTTCTTTACTGTGCTTCTTTTCATTTAAGATGGCATATTCAAAGTGCTGTAATAGCATACGATTAAGCTCTGAAACGCGGGAAATAATCCGGAAAAAACGCTTCATCATGCGTTCAATCGCTAGCTTGCCACCGTCACCAAAGCCCATGATTTCAGCAACATCGGCTTGATAGTCGAACAATAGGCGGTTTTCATTTCGCCCGGCAATAAAGTGCAAAGCACAGCGCATACGCCAGAGATAATCTTGACACTCTAGCAGCTCAAAAAACTCATTACTGGTTAAGTAGTGATGGTCAATAAGTTGCTCTAGGGTATCCGCCATGAAGTGACGTTTGGCGACCCAGGCAATGGTTTGGATATCACGCAGCCCGCCTGGATTGGATTTAAGGTTTGGCTCTAGCGTATAAGACGCACCATGATATTGCTGGTGTCGTTGATATTGTTCATCGCGCTTGGCGATAAAAAATTTCTCAGAGGTCCAAAAAATATCTTCAATTAACAGTGGCTGCAATTGCGCTACTAAGGCTTGATTTCCACAAATTTGCCGCATTTCTAGTAAGTTAGTGGCGATGGTGACATCGTCAATGGCTTGATTCAGACACTCTTTGATACTGCGCACGCTGTGGCCTATATCAAGCTTGACATCCCAGAGCTGGGTAATAAAGGCGGATATTTTTTCTGCTAATTCGTCGGCAATTTCATCTTGGGTGAGTAATAAAATATCAACATCAGAGTAGGGATGTAACTCACGTCGGCCATAGCCACCAACCGCCACTAAGCTAATTTGATATTCATCTAAGTGATGTTGACACCAAAGTTTTGTTAATGTCAGGTCGACATAATGAGCCCTTGCTGCGACCAGCGAAGTCACTTCACTGACCGGGAACTGCGCTTGTTGCCATTGTAAAAACTCTTGATTAAGGACGCATATTTGCGCACTGCTTAATGGCGGCGCACTAACAGCGAGAGCGTCGCTGTACCGCTGTGGAATTAACGATAATATATTCAACGATTGGCTCTCATTTGTGGCTATTTCACTCTTATTGACATCAACAATAATCTAGTTATATTTAGTTATGAAGCATGCGTGGGATAGTATCATCTTTTCGTAATGTTAATACTTCACAACCGGTTTTTGTGACCACCACAGTGTGTTCCCATTGCGCTGACTTTTTACCATCTATAGTATAAACCGTCCAATTATCTTCTTTATCAAGTACAGTATTGGCTCGACCTAAGTTAATCATAGGTTCAACAGTAAAACACATTCCTTCGAGCATCTTTTCTTTGTCATTATTTTTATAATGAACAATTTGCGGCTCTTCATGGAATTCTTTACCTATGCCATGACCACAGTATTCTTTGACAATAGAGTAACGACCTGATTTTTTAATAAACTTTTGAATTGCCGTGCCTATTTCTCCAAAGCTATTACCCGGTTTTACCTTTTTCAAACCGACATAAAGCGCCTCTTGGGTAATCCGGCATAAGCGATTATCTTCGGGTGACGTTTCACCAATTAAAAACATTTTACTGGTATCGCCATGAAAACCATCTTTGATCACGGTAATGTCAATATTGATGATATCGCCGTCAACTAATGGTTCATCGTTAGGAATTCCGTGACAAACAACATGGTTGACTGAGGTACAAATAGACTTTGGAAATCCGTGGTAATTTAATGGTGCCGAGATCGCCTCTTGTACTTGCTCTGTGTACTTAGCGCAAATATCATTAAGCTCATTTGTTGTCACACCTGCTTTGACATAAGGTGCTATCATTTCCAATACCTCGGCAGCAAGTTTACCTGCCACTCGCATTTTTTCTATTTCTTGCTGATTTTTAATCGTAATTGTCATAAAACCTCAAATGTAGCTGTGACTATTTTTTCAAAAGCAAAGCTTTGTCAGCACTTGATACCTGTCATGATAACGTCATCACAGTGTTAACTGACATAACTCTTTATTGCCGCTGATTTTACCTGCTTTTCAAGCTGTTGCCTAATGCTAAAAATCAACAGGTTTTATTGCAGTGTCGCTGATATTAACCAAAGAACAACATAGACCATGTTAATCTGGCTTATCTAGCATGCTTAACCATGTGATAGCGCCAATGGGTGCTCAAGATGTTGCACTGAGCTTTTCTAACTCTAACTTGACGGCATCGACGATGGCGTTAGGGTTACTAATATACAGGTTATGATTTAATAACACTAAATTGTCGTTATAAGCCAAAAGTAATGCGGGAATCGCTTGTGTACCGATTAACTCTTGCAGTGCATAGGTATCATGAATGGCAAACTCAGCGTCTTTGGTGAGTTTTTCTGCGCGCAGGCATTTTGCTGGCGGTGACAGCTTTAACTCGTTAATAATATTGTCGATATCTTCTTTGCTCGTCAGTGGGTTGCCTGATACGAAATGTGCATGTTGTAGTTTTTGCAATAACGACAGGCTCGACTTGGCCGACTTATTTTGAACCCAAGACATCAAATTAGCGACTAAAGTAGAGTCTTTATTCTCGTTTAGCGTTGCCATATAGTTAGCACCAAACGGCACTTGGCTTAACTCTTTGACCGCGGTAATCGTGGTGGGTGATACATTATTATCACCGTCATAATAAGCTAGGTGCATGCCTCTGAATGTTATTGAAGGAAAAGCAGTTAATACTTTTTCAACTAATGTTGTAGCAGCATAGCTCCAAGGGCAATGACTGTCATAAATATAAAAGAGTTCTGCATTGGCTGTATTAAAGGACATGATATTTCTAACATAATGAAAAAAGTGTGCGGCAATTTTAACGCGCTGAAAATAAACTTCCTAGCCTTAAACAAAATAAATTATTATTACTTGGCTCCTGGTGCAAAAAACTAGCTAATTACCGCTAATTGTGGTATAAAGTGCGCCGTTAAATTGTTCGCTCAAATCATTTGTGTGATTTTTCGGGTTTATTTAACACCCAGGGTATTGAAATAATTCAATACATTCAAACTAAACTCACATACATCTAACAAAGATATACCGGGGTGCTCAGCGATTTTAGCACAACTTAAGTCGCAATAAGGGTCGTGTATATTGGGTGTATGAACGCTTAACCCCATAATAAAGGAAAAAACATGCCAAACGTTTCTATGCGCGATATGCTTAAAGCCGGTGTTCACTTCGGTCACAAAACCCGTTACTGGAACCCAAAAATGAAATCATACATTTTTGGTGCTCGTGACAAAGTGCATATCATTAACCTTGAACAAACTGTTCCTATGTTTAACGAAGCACTTGCAGTATTAAGCAATGTATCTTCGAAAAAAGGTAAGGTTTTATTTGTTGGTACTAAACGCGCCGCAAGCGATGCTGTTAAAGAAGCAGCAATAAAATGTGATCAATTCTACGTTAACCACCGTTGGTTAGGTGGTATGTTGACAAACTGGAAAACCGTTCGTCAATCAATCAAACGTTTAAAAGATCTTGAAGTACAAAGCTCAGACGGTACGTTTGAAGCGCTTACTAAAAAAGAAGCGTTAATGCGTACTCGCGAAATGGAAAAGCTTGAAAAAAGCCTTGGTGGTATTAAAAACATGGGTGGTTTACCTGACGTTTTATTTATCATTGATGCTGATCACGAGCACATCTCTATTAAAGAAGCTAACAACTTAGGCATTCCAGTAATTTCTGTTGTTGATACTAACTCAAATCCAGATGGCGTTGACTACATCGTTCCAGGTAACGATGATGCGATTCGTGCTGTGACTTTATACTTAGATTCAGCGGCTAATGCTGTTATTTCAGGCCGTGAGCAAAACATTGCTGTACAAGCTGAAAAAGACGGTTTTGTTGAAACTGAATAATTCAGTTTAACGAACGTTTTATGTTGCAATTACCACAATGTTAAGGCGTTGTGGTAATTACTGAACCCTATTTATATCGAGGAAAAATTCATGGCAATTACTGCTGCACAAGTTAAAGAATTACGTGAACGCACAGCTGCGGGCATGATGGATTGTAAAAAAGCTTTACAAGAAGCCAATGGCGATATGGAACTTGCGATTGAAAATATGCGTAAGTCTGGCCAAGCAAAAGCTGCTAAAAAAGCGGGTAATATTGCGGCTGAAGGTACTATTTTAATTAAAACAGGCGCAGGTGTTGCTGCTTTAGTTGAAGTTAACTGTCAAACAGATTTCGTTGCTAAAGACGACAACTTCTTAGCATTTGCTAATGAAGTAGCCGATGCTGCTTTAGCGTCTAAAGTAATTATCGAAGAGTTACAAGCTCAATTCGAAGAAAAGCGTATTGCGTTAGTAACCAAAATCGGTGAAAACATTAATGTACGTCGTGTTGAATACATTGAAGGCGCAGCATTAGCTTCATACCGCCACGGCGCTACCATTGGTGTTGTAGTTGCTGGTGAAGGTGACGCTGAAGCACTTAAGCATATTGCAATGCACGTTGCTGCAAGTAAGCCAGAGTACATCAACCCTGAAGATGTACCTGCTGACGTTGTTGAAAAAGAGAAAGCGATTCAAATCGATATCGCCATGAATGAAGGCAAGCCACAAGAAATCGCAGAAAAAATGGTTTCGGGTCGTATGAAGAAATTTACCGGTGAAGTTTCTTTAACAGGTCAAGCATTCATTATGGAACCTAAGAAAACCGTTGGTGTTATCTTAAAAGAGAAAGGCATTTCAGTGTCTAACTTTATTCGTCTTGAAGTAGGCGAAGGTATCGAGAAGAAAGAAGAAGATTTTGCTGCTGAAGTTGAAGCACAAATTGCGGCTGCTAAATCTTAATTTATTGCTGAATTGATAAAGCACTAGCAAACATAATTAAAAAAGCGCTTAACGGCGCTTTTTTATTGTCAAATATTTACGCCGCAACTGTCTACACAAGCTTTGCTTAGTGGCCAAGCACTAGAATAATAATGTGCTAACATGGCTAGAAACACTTAAGAAAAAGCGCAAAGTAGCGACAACAGCAGACTTTTTTCATATTAGGCTTTCGAACCTTTGTTAAACGTATTAAAATAACCAAGGTCATTCAGACCTAGGTGATTTTATTTAAATTTAAAAATTCTTAAGGAATGTTTATTACATGAGCATCAACCCCAAACCAAGGTATCGTCGAATCCTTTTAAAACTTAGTGGTGAAGCCCTTATGGGTGAAGAAGGTTTTGGCATAGATCCAAAAGTATTGGATCGAATGGCACAAGAAATTAAAGAATTAATCGAAATGGGCATTCAAGTCGGCTTGGTTATTGGCGGGGGGAATCTGTTTCGTGGTAAAGGTTTAGCAGAAGCGGGCATGAATCGGGTTGTTGGTGACCAAATGGGGATGTTAGCTACGGTCATGAATGGCTTAGCGATGCGCGATGCCTTACACCGTGCATTTGTGAATACGCGCTTAATGTCTGCGATAGACTTAGCAGGTGTCTGCGATCGATACAACTGGGCAGAAGCCATTAGCTTACTGAAATCAGGTCGCGTGGTAATCTTTAGTGCCGGCACAGGTAATCCGTTTTTTACCACAGACTCAGCAGCCTGTTTGCGTGGCATCGAAATTGAAGCCGATGTGGTATTAAAAGCGACAAAAGTTGATGGCATCTATTCAGAAGATCCGGTTGCCAATCCTGATGCAACTCTTTATAACCATTTGAGTTATCAAGAAGTTTTAGAAAAAGAATTGAAAGTGATGGATTTAGCAGCCTTTACATTGGCACGCGATCATAGCATGACGTTAAAGGTATTTAACATGAATAAGCCTGGTGCGTTAAAGTCGGTTGTGATGGGCGGCGAAGAAGGTACTACAATCGATCATGCAGAAAATTTAACTTAATAAGTGCAGGAATAACATAGTGATAAATGAAATAAAACAAGATGCGCAAGAGCGTATGGCGAAAAGTATTGAGTCATTAAAAATTAGCTTAAATAAAATTCGCACGGGTCGAGCGCACCGCTCATTATTAGACAATATCGTCGTCGAATATTACGGTATGGACACCCCGCTGAATCAAGTAGGTAACATTACCGTACCCGATGCGCGAACGCTAGCGATCACCGTATTTGACAAAGGCATGATAGGCGCGGTTGAGAAAGCCATTTTAAAATCAGATTTGGGCTTAAACCCTTCTTCGCAAGGTACCTTGATCCGAATCCCTCTGCCAGCGTTAACGGAAGAGCGTCGTAAAGAATTAGTAAAAGTTGTTCGCGGTGAAGCGGAAGTTTCTAAAGTGGCAATTCGTAATATTCGTCGTGATGCTAACTCGGATGTGAAAGCGTTAAACAAAGAAAAAGAAATAAGTGATGATGAAATGCACCGCGCAGAAGACGAAGTGCAAAAGATCACTGATATATTTATTAAGCAAGTTGACGAAACTTTAGCCGTTAAAGAAAAGGAATTGATGGAAATATAAAGTTTTCATTGCTTAATCCATGACGCCGTAGATAATGACTACGGCGTTTTTGCATATGCCAATAAAAAAATAACAATACTCAGCGTTAAACTTGCAATGGAGAATGAGTGAGTAGATTAGAACAACAAACCAATCCTTTATTACCAGAGTCAGCAACTGTGCCTCAGCACATTGCTATAATCATGGATGGTAATGGCCGTTGGGCAAAGCAACGTGGGAAAAAACGTGTTGTTGGACACAAGTCTGGTGTTGAGTCGGTCAGAGCAACCGTAACAACAGCGGCAAAGTGTGGTGTTAAAGCCTTAACTTTATTTGCCTTTAGTAGTGAAAATTGGCAGAGGCCGGCAAGCGAAGTCAGTGTCTTGATGGATCTTTTTATGTATGTCTTAACCCGCGAAGTTAAACGCTTACATAAAAATGGTATTAAATTTAAGGTCATAGGTGACGTTAGTAAGTTTTCCAATAAATTACAAAAGATGATCCAAGAATCAGAAGCGTTAACCGCGGAAAATTCTGGAATGGTGTTATCTATTGCTGCCAACTATGGTGGTCGTTGGGATATTACGCAAGCAGCTAAACAATTAGCCAGCAAGGTTGAGACGCAAGCCATTAGCGCTGATGAAATAACTGAAACTATGTTTCATGAGCAAACAAGTTTAGCAAGTTTACCCGAACTCGATTTATTAATTAGAACCGGCGGTGATTACCGCATAAGTAACTTTTTACTTTGGCAAGCAGCGTATGCCGAGTTATATTTTACCGAGGTGTTATGGCCAGACTTTAATGAAACTGAATTTACCAAAGCAATCACGCAATTTAAGCAACGTGAGCGCCGTTTTGGTAAAACCAGTGAACAAGTGACCGATAAAAACTAAAAAAAACTTAAGGGTTGTTTTTCAATTAAAACAAAAAATAAAAGCAATGATCTACCAACCCGCGCACAAATTAAGGAACATCGTTTGTTAAAACAACGCATTATCACGGCATTAATACTTGCACCCGCTACAATTTTGGCGATTTTTTACTTATCACTTTCGAGCTTTGCTGCCATTATGCTTGCCGTTATGGCGATTGGCGCTTGGGAGTGGGGACCCCTAATGGGTTGTGCGAGTAAGCGCTATCGTGTCGCTTTTGTCAGCGGAACATTGATTTTAATAATGGCGCTTTGGCATTTACTCACCATAGATCAACTGTGGCTTGCCCCGAAAGTTTTATTGACGCAAGTAAACGTTTTACTTTGGCTAGCTGTGGTTTGGTGGCTATTGTCAGCAGGGTTGACACTGTTATACCCCAGATTTAGTGCTTTTTGGTCCCGCCATCGCTCAGTGCGTGGCGTGTTTGGTTGGTTGACTTTAGTTCCGACTTGGCTCGCGTTTATGGTGTTAAGAAGTAGCGAATATGGAACCGATACCTACCATGGCGCGCAATTATTGATGTTTTTGTTTTTAATGGTTTGGAGCGCCGATGTAGGTGCATATTTTGTTGGAAAATCAATTGGTAAACATAAGTTGCTGCCTAATGTTAGCCCAGGAAAAACCTTAGAGGGCTTTATCGGTGGTGTATTATGCGCCTGTATAACTGTTTTGATTGCAGGTTATTTTATCGATTGGACTTTTGAGCAATATAAAATTGTCATTCCAGTGACCATTTTAATCACCACCATCTCAGTATTAGGCGATTTAAATGAAAGTATGTTTAAACGCCAAGCAGGAGTTAAAGATAGTGGTTCTATTTTACCGGGTCATGGCGGTGTGCTTGATCGCATTGATAGTTTAACCGCAACTGCACCAATTTATGCCTTATGTTATTCATACTTAGGTTGGTAAATTAGATGCAAAAATTATGTATTCTGGGCTCTACTGGTTCGATAGGTAAAAGCACATTAGATGTTGTACGTCTGCATCCTGAAAAATTTAATGTGGTGAGCTTAGCTGCGCACTCTAGCGTTGAGCTTATGCTTGAGCAATGTCTTGAATTTCATCCCAACACCGTTGTTATGGTATCTACCGCTCATGCTGAGGCACTGAAAAAGCAACTGCGGGAGAAAAACCTCGTTAATATTCAAGTGTTGGCAGGGGCAAAAGCACTAGAAACCCTTGCTGAGCAAGACACCACAGATACGGTTATGGCCGCCATCGTTGGCGCGTCGGGCTTGCTTGCAACATTAGCTGCGGTGAAAGCAGGAAAAAAAGTATTACTTGCAAATAAAGAGGCATTAGTAACCTCAGGGGCAATTTTTATAGATGCGGTTAAGGCGTCGGGTGCACAATTATTGCCAATTGACAGTGAGCATAATGCTATATTTCAATGTTTACCTTTAGGTGAGCAGCAGCAACCGGGTACTTGCGACTTAGCTGCTGCTGGCGTGAGTAAAATACTATTGACGGGCTCAGGCGGGCCTTTTAGAACATGGCCGATAGCAAGCCTTAACCAAGTGACTCCAGCGCAAGCTTGCGCGCATCCTAATTGGGATATGGGCCGCAAAATATCGGTAGACTCTGCCACCATGATGAATAAAGGTTTAGAGTTCATTGAGGCAAAGTGGTTATTTAACCTTGAACCTGACGACATTCAAGTTGTCTTACATCCGCAAAGTACCATTCATTCTATGGTGCAGTATAAGGATGGCTCTGTGCTTGCGCAAATGGGCAACCCAGATATGCGCACGCCAATAGCTCATGCGCTGAGCTTTCCACAACGGATAGACTCAGGCGTTGCACCACTGGACTTTTTTACCGCTAAAGCCTTTGAATTTGAAGCGGTTGATTTTGTTAAATACCCTAACTTAAAGTTGGCCATTGATGCCTGTAAAAGTGGTCAAGGCGCATGTACAGCACTAAATGCCGCGAATGAAATTGCCGTTGATGCTTTTTTAAGCGAAACGATAAAGTTTACCGATATTGCAAAAATAAATGAAACTTCTGTCAATAAATTTGTCTCAGAAAAGGTTAGCTCAATAGAAGACGTAATTGCGCTAGATAGGCGTGTAAGAGTATTTGCACAATCCTTAATTTTGAACGCCAAGCACTAGCGCACTGAAAGAGTAGTAAAATGATAGAGTTTATTTGGAATCTTGGGTCTTTTGTTGTGGCATTAGGCATATTGATTACCGTTCATGAATATGGCCATTTTTGGGTCGCACGAAAAAATGGTGTACAAGTACAGCGCTTCTCGATTGGGTTTGGTAAAGCGATTTGGCGTAAGTATGATCAATACGGTACTGAGTTTGTCATCGCCATGATCCCGCTTGGCGGTTATGTGAAAATGCTCGACAGCCGAGTTGATGAGGTCGATGAAGCGACTAAGCATCGCACATTTGACGGCAAATCAGTCTATCAACGTATTGCCATTATTGCTGCTGGCCCGTTAGCGAACTTTATTTTTGCTCTATTTGCCTTTTATGTCATGTTTTTAATTGGCGTACCGAGTGTTAAGCCCATTATTGGTGAGATCACGCCAGAGTCCATTGCAGCGCAAGCTAACTTACCCCGAAATGGTGAAATTATTGCTATTTCTGGGCAAAGAACACAAGACTGGCAGGATGTTAATCTCGCACTTATCAGTGCCATAGGTGAAAGTGAACTAACACTGACGGTCAAAACGCCAGATCGCATCGGCAATAAAAGCTATCAATTAAATACCCAAAATTGGCAGTTTTCACCGGAAAATGAATCATCGATTGCTAGCCTAGGAATACAACCGTTTCGCGCTAAAGTTCACACTGAATTGGCTGTCGTCGCGGCAGGTAGTCCAGCAGCAAAGGCAGGATTACAAGTGGGCGATAAACTGATCAGTATTGCCGGTCAACGTGTTGATAACCAATGGCAAGTTTTTGCAGATAACATTAAAACGTATCCTGAACAAAATGTTGCTATTGAGATCTTACGCGAAGGCAAAATTTTGCAATTAGAGGTTAGGCCAGAGTCAAGAACTTGGCAAAACAAAGTAATTGGTTATTTGGGGGTTCAGCCGGTATCTGATCCTTACCCCAGTGAATATCAATTTGAACAAGCCTATGGCCCTATTGCTGCGTTAACGCAAAGTGCTAAAAAAACCTGGCAATTAATTGAGCTGAGTTTTCAGATGATCGCCAAACTTATTACCGGCGATGTATCGGTGAAAAACTTAAGTGGACCAATATCGATAGCCCAAGGTGCAGGCAGTAGTGCTGACTATGGTTTAGTATACTTTTTAGGCTTTTTAGCCCTGATTAGTATAAACCTTGGCATAATAAACCTTTTACCTTTACCCGTACTCGATGGTGGTCACTTGTTTTACTATTTCATCGAGCTAATCACAGGCAAGCCTGTGCCAGAAAAAATACAAGAAATAGGTTTTAAATTTGGTACTATAGCGCTATTAAGCTTAATGACTATCGCCATATTTAACGACTTGTCGCGATTATAACTAGAAGAAGTATATAAAGTTAATATTTTATGATTATTAAAAAACTTGCCCTGGCGGTATTATTAGGTAGTTTGGGAACAGCAGTGCAAGCCGCTGATAATTTTCAAGTAGAAGATATCCAAGTTAAAGGATTGCAGCGTGTAGCACTAGGCGCTGCACTAACGCATATACCATTTAATGTCGGTGATAATTTAAATGAATTTCGGGTTTCGCAATCGATCAAAGCCTTGTATAAATCCGGCCATTTTAGCGACATTGTGGTATCAAGAGATGAAAACACTATTATTTATCGGGTGCGCGAACGAGCCACCATTAGTGCCATTACCTTTGAAGGCAATAAAGACCTTAAAGATGAACAATTAACCGAAAGCCTCGACGGTAGTAACATTCGGGTTGGTGAAACACTTGATATGACGGTTATTTCCGGCATAGAAACCGGCTTAGAAGATTTCTATCATAGTGTGGGTAAGTATAATGCCAATGTAAAAGCAAAAGTGACACATTTACCTCGTAATCGCGTCAATATTGATTTTGTTTTTAACGAAGGCGATGCCGCAGCCATTAAGCAAATTAATGTCGTCGGGAATGAAAAGTTTTCAGATGCAGAGTTACTAAAGCGTATTGAATTGACCTATGACTCACCATGGTGGGATTTTATGGCGCAAGATCGTTACCAAAAGCAGACCCTACAAGGGGACATGGAAACGATTAAAAGTTACTACTTAGATCGCGGTTATTTGCAATACAAAGTTGACTCAACGCAGGTGTCAATGACGCCAGATAAAGAGAGCGTATATATTACCCTCAATGTCACTGAAGGTGAGCAATACACAGTGAATGAGGTTGACTTTATTGGTGATATGGCCGGCTTTAATAAAACTATTCGAGCAATAACGCCGATAAAAACTGATGAGTTATATAATGGTGCTTTAGTCACATATACAGAAGAGATGATCAGCAAGTTTTTGGGGCGCTATGGTTATGCATACCCGAAAGTGGTTACTATTCCAGAGATTGATGAAGAATCAAAAACGGTAAAGCTTGTGCTATCGGTCGACCCAGGCAAACGAATTTACGTCAATCGCATCAACTTTAAAGGTAATCATGTTACCGCAGAGCATGTCTTGCGCAGAGAAATGCGTCAAATGGAAGGTGCTTGGTTATCCAATAACTTAGTTGAAGGCTCAAAAGCTTGGCTACAACGCTTACCTTATATGGAAACGGTTGAGTTTGAAACCAACCAACTGCCAGGTGAAGATGATTTAGTGGATATTGACTTCACGGTAAAAGAACAACCTTCAGGCTCTTTTACTGCTGGTATTGGTTATGGCTCACAAACGCGCTTAAGTTTGAACGCGGGTATTCAACAAAATAACTTTTTAGGTACAGGTAATCGCTTAGGCTTTAGCATTAACACCTCATATTACTCAAAAAGTGCTAACGTTTCTTATACAGACCCATACTTTACGGTTGATGGCGTATCACTGGGTGGTAATGTTTTTTATCAAGAGTTTAACGCAGGTAATGCCAACCTAGTTGAATATAATAATAAAACTTACGGTCTAGGTATGACGTTAGGTTTTCCTATTAATGAGTATGTGCGTTTAAGTTTTGGCGTAGGGTATAAAAATAACGGTATTACGCGTCTTGAAACTTATGAGCAAATTCAAAAGTTTTATGAGCTTTACTCTGAACCAAACGACCCAGATGGCGGTTTGAGCTTTGAGAGCTTTGACCTTAATGCCGCTATTTCACGTTCAACCCTCAACCGCGGTACGTTCCCAACGGATGGTTCACAGCAAAGTTTATCTTATAAAATGACGACGCCGAACTCAGACGTTAATTACTTTAAAGTAAACCTAGACACTAAATGGTATTTCCCTTTGACGCGCGATCAACGATGGACAGTGTTGGCTAAATTTCAGCTAGGTTATGGTAATGGCTATGGCACGGTTGAAGGTAATGATCAGGTATTACCGTTTTGGGAAAACTTTAGAGCCGGTGGTTCAGGTACCTTGCGCGGTTTTGAGTCAAATATCGTCGGGCCACGAGCCATTTATCGTCGACCAACGGCTATTCCTGGCACGCCAGACTCAGTGGGCTTAGATCTTGTTTCTTCAGGCGGCTGTTGTTTAGGGCCAGATCATGACTTTATTCAGACCTCTCGGCGCTCTGTAGGTGGTAATGCCATCGCTATTGCAGGTCTTGAGTTGATTGTACCGACACCGTTTTTAGACGAAGGTTTTAGCAACAGTGTGCGTAGCAGCTTTTTTATCGATGCGGGTAATGTTTGGGATACTGAATTTAATATCGACGACTTTAAAGATTTGGCGGAGGTAGAGTCAGCGAAGATCGCTGATTATTCTGACCCAGGGCGTTACCGTGCCTCGGCAGGTATTTCCGTGCAGTGGTTATCACCTATGGGGCCAATGATCTTTAGTTTTGCCAGAACAATAAAAGAAGAAGAGGGTGATGATACCGAATTCTTTAGCTTTAATATTGGTCAAACATTTTAATTTAGCTGAATTTAGCTTTGACGCAATTTGTTAGTCGATTAAATAAATAGGCTTGAACCAAATTACTTGAGGCGGTATAACTACCGCATAACCAAAAAAGATAAAAAATATTAGAAAATATTTTAGGAGTAAAAATTGAATAAACTGATGAAATCAATGTTAGCTGTTAGCACAGCATCGAGCTTATTGTTAGCAAGTTCTGTTATGGCCGCTGAGCAAAAAATTGCCGTGATAAATTTCCAAGAAGTGATGGGTAAAATTCCTCAAACTGCTGCGGTAATGAAAAGCCTTGAAGAAGAATTTAAAGACGAAAAAGCTGTCTTGGCACAACTTGAACAAGATATTAAGTACCATCAAGAAAAGAAAAAACGCGATGGCTCATTAATGAGTGCGAAAGAAATTGAAGAACTTGACGGTAAAATTGCCTCGCTTTTCCAAGAGTATCAAACTAAAGGTAAAGCGTTCCAACAAGAAACTGGCATGCGCAAAAACGAAGAAACCAATAAGATTGTCGCTTTGGTTAGACAAGCTATTGATAACATTGCCGCCAAAGGTAAGTATGACCTAGTGCTAGAGCAAAGCGCAGTCGTATATTCAAAACCTGATAGCAGCATTACCTCAGAAGTTGTTGCACAAGTAAGTAAATTAAAATAACCACCACTAGTGGTGTTAGGCAAGAGTGCTTAAACAGCAGTGCTTGCTTATAGCGTTATGGTAATATTCCGAATCCAATTGATTCGGAATATTGCGTTTAGCCCACGGGTTATTGCTTTCCATTCAATCTATACTGTAGATTCTAGCTAACAAGAAGTTAAATATATGAGTTACACGCTTGCCGATATTGCAAAAAAGATAGGTGCCCAGGTGCAAGGTGATGCCAATTGTGAAATAACAGCAATTGCTACCTTAACTGACGCCAAAAATGGTGATATTGCATTTCTAGCCAATAGTAAATATAGCGCCCAATTAGCAACCACCAAGGCCAGCGCGGTAATTGTTAGCGCGACAGACGCAGCAAAATGTCACACCAATGCCTTAGTCATGGGTAATCCCTATCTGGGCTATGCTTTAGTGGCACAATTATTAGATACCACACCTAAGCCTGCCATAAATATTCATCCAAGTGCTATTATTGATGATAGTGTTACGATTGGTGACAAGGTCAGTGTCGGTGCCAATACCGTTATTGAAGCAGGGGTTAGCTTGGCAGATGGTGTGACTATTGGCGCAGGGTGCTTTGTTGGTATTGGCGCCCAACTTGGTGCAAATAGCACCCTTTGGTCGAATGTTAGTATTTATCACGGCGTTGAAATAGGTGAAAACTGTTTGGTACAAGCAAATACTGTCATTGGTGCTGACGGTTTTGGTTATGCAAATGATAAAGGTAAGTGGATTAAAATACCGCAATTAGGCACAGTTATCATTGGTGATAACGTAGAGATAGGTGCCAGTACTACGATAGATCGTGGTGCGTTAGGCAATACCGAAATTCATAACGGCGTGATTTTAGATAATCAAATTCAGATTGCTCATAATGTCGTTATCGGTGAGAATACAGCGATTGCAGGCTGCACCGTCATTGCTGGTAGTACGGAAATCGGTAAAAACTGTGTTATAGCCGGTCTTGTTGGTATAAATGGTCACATTAATATTGCGGATGGTAGTGTGTTTACCGGCATGAGTATGGTAACCAAAGCCATTACTGAGCCTGGGGTCTATTCTTCAGGCATGCCTTGTTTACCGAATAAAGAATGGCATAAAACTAATGCGAGAATACGAAAACTTGATTCGATAACGAAACGGTTAAAAGCCGTTGAGCAAGACTTAAGCGCCTTAAAGCGCTAAGACAAAGATCGCCAAGCTAAGTAAAAGAGGACTTAAATTTGCAAACGCAAAATAATATCATTGATGTTGAAGAGATAAAAACGCTTATTCCACACCGCTACCCATTTTTGTTGGTTGACCGTGTGCTTGACTATACGCCTGGTAAATCAATTCATGCCATTAAAAATGTTACTGTCAATGAACCGGCATTCATGGGGCACTTTCCCAGCTACTCTATTTTTCCTGGGGTACTTATATTAGAAGCTTTGGCACAAGCCAGTGGTATTCTTGGCTTTAAGTCTGTTGCTGATAAAAGCGACGGAGAATTGTTTTTATTTGCTTCTATAGATAACGCTAAATTCAAAAAGCCGGTGCATCCAGGCGATACTATGCATTTGCATTTGGAGTTTGTTAAAGAACGCCGCGGCATGTGGAAGTTTTATGGTGAAGCGAAAGTAGGCGGTAAAGTGGTTTGCTCTGCTGATTTAATGTGCGCAAGAAGGGCACTTTAATATGGTAAGTTCAACGTCATTAATTCACCCGCAAGCTATTGTTGAAGAGGGCGCGGTTATTGGCAACAATGTCAAAATAGGCCCATGGAGCTATATCGCCGCTAATGTTGTTATTGGTGACGATTGCGAAATAAGTGCTCATGTCGTTATTAATGGACCAACCACTATTGGTAAAGGCAACCGTATTTTTCAATTTGCTTCAATCGGTGAAGATTGCCAAGACTTAAAATATAACGGTGAGTTAACAGAATTGGTGATCGGTGATAATAATACCTTTCGTGAAAACTGCACGGTTCACCGCGGTACGATTCAAGATAATAGCCTCACTAAAATTGGCAGTAATAACTTGTTTATGGCTTATACCCACGTTGCCCATGATTGCATGGTCGGTAGTCATTGTATCTTAGCAAATGGTGCCTCTATTGCCGGTCATGTGCATGTAGGTGACTATGCCATCATAGGTGGTATGTCTGGCGTGCACCAATTTTGTCATATCGGCGCTCATAGCTTTATTGGCGCTAGCTCTTTGATCGTTAAAGATATACCGCCTTATGTTATGGTGTCTGGGCAACCAGCAAAACCCTTTGGTTTGAATAGCGAAGGTTTAAAACGTCGCGGTTTTGATAAAGAGCTGATTGTTAAAATCAAGCGCGCGTATAAAGCCGTTTATCGTCAAGGCTTAACCATAGAGCAAGCGATAGCGGAAATTAACCAGGGTGACGAGTCTTTAGCAGAGTTAACTTTATTTACTGACTTCATCAAGCACTCTAGCCGTGGCATTATTCGCTAATTCAGCGGTTACACTGGCAAATTAAATGAAACCCATATAGTCCAATAACATTACTGACGACACATCATTCTATGAGCAACGCTGAACTTACATTTGCCATTGTTGTTGGCGAGCATTCAGGCGACACCTTAGGTGCTGGCTTAATGCAAGAACTAAAAAGCAAATACCCAAGCGCCAAGTTTATCGGCATTGGCGGTCCGAAAATGCAAGCCCTTGGTTTTGAAAGCCTTTACGACATGGAAGAGTTGTCAGTAATGGGCGTGTTTGAAGTACTTGGGCGCTTACGACGCTTACTTTTTATTCGCAAGTCGTTAACTGAGTACTTTACCACCCATAAACCGGATGTTTTTATTGGTATCGACGCGCCTGACTTTACCATTACCTTGGAAGAAAAATTAAAAATACAAGGGATAAAAACCGTGCACTATGTCAGCCCATCGGTGTGGGCATGGCGAGAAAATCGTGTATTTAAAATAGCAAAAGCAACGCATATGGTGTTGTCGTTATTACCGTTTGAAAAATCTTTTTACGATAAACATCAAATTCCCTGTACCTTTGTTGGTCATCCGTTGGCTGACGATATTCCGCTAGTGTCAGATAAAACGAGCGCCCGTCAAGCTTTAGCCTTGCCAGCAACCGCTAAAATACTGGCACTGATGCCGGGCAGTCGCAGTGGTGAACTGTCACGCTTAGTAGCGCCATTTTTACAAAGTGCACAGCAGCTATTAGCCAGCGCACAAGGTCAAGCCGCTAACATGCATTTTGTTGCGCCGATGATCAGTGAAAAAAGAGCTGAACAATTTCGACAATTGCACAATAAAATGGCCCCGCAATTGCCGGTTACTATTATTGTCGGTAAAACTCAGCAAGTCATGGCGGCCAGTGATTGTTTATTAACGGCATCGGGCACAGTGACCCTAGAAGCAGCTTTGGTTAAGCGACCTATGGTGATTTGTTATAAGTTTAATCCCATGACTTATCACATGTTCAAAGGCTTTGTCAAACTTAAGTGGTTTTCGTTGCCGAATTTGCTGGCAAATAAAAGCTTAGTACCTGAGCTTTTACAAAGTGCTGTCACGGTGGAAAATATTTTGCCGTTACTCAAAGAACGCTTATTTGAAGATCAGACTGCGTTAGATCAAGCCTTTACCGATATTCACTTGGCACTGAAGAAAAATGCAAGCCGTCAAGCGGCTAAAGCGGTTAGTGATTTATTATAGGAATAAACAGCGCACTTATGTCGTCAGTAAAAGCTAATATAGAGCCATTTGAATATCCTATTGCCTACTGTATCGCAGGAGTTGATGAAGTCGGGCGTGGTCCTTTAGTTGGCGATGTAGTTACCGCCGCGGTTATTTTAGATCCAGAACAGCCGATTGACGGGCTAATGGACTCTAAAAAGTTATCTGAGAAAAAGCGCCAACAATTATCCGATACCATTAAACAGCAAGCCATCGCTTGGTCCATTGGGCGCGCCTCGCCGGAAGAAATTGACACATTAAATATTCTGCATGCCACTATGTTAGCCATGCAAAGGGCGGTACAGGGCTTAACAGTATCGCCTGATTACGTTTTAGTTGATGGTAATCGTTGTCCGAAATTTTTTAGCCATGATGGTGAGATCAGCAGTCAAAGCGTGGTGAAAGGTGACGCTAGGGTAGCAGAAATCAGCGCAGCTTCAATTTTGGCGAAAGTTTGTCGTGATGATGAAATGATTGCGCTAGACAAACGCTACCCGTATTATGGTTTTGCGCAACATAAAGGTTATCCAACGGCTGCACACTTAGCGAAAATTGTCGAATATGGGGTGCTAGATTGTTATCGTAAAAGCTTCAAGCCAGTGGCGAAAGTGTTAGCTAATGCCACAAGCCAACCACAAACCAAATAGAGCAAGCGATGTCTGAATCTGAGTTCCCTGTTCCCGTAAACGACGCTGCACCAACAACAACGTCATCCACGCCTAAGTTTGTTCACCTGCGCATACACAGCGACTTTTCAATGTGTGACGGTTTAAAAAAGGTTAAACCTATAGTGGCGCGCGCGGCTGAACTGCAGATGCCCGCCATTGCCTTAACCGATCAAACTAACCTATGCGGTTTAGTAAAGTTTTACCATGCCACGCATGGTGCAGGCATAAAGCCGATAATCGGCTGTGATTTTTGGGTGAAAAGTGACGCCTTAGCTGATGAGTTATCACGCTTGGTGATATTAGCCAGCAATAATATTGGCTATAAAAACCTAACCGAGTTAATTTCTAAAGCGTATTTACGCGGCCATATTCAGGGGCGAGCGGTACTCGATCGTGATTGGTTGATAGAGCATGCTCAAGGCCTGATTTTAATATCTGGTGCACGCGAAGGCGATATAGGTAAGGCATTATTAAAAGGTAACACACGCTTAGCTGAAGATATGCTGAGCTTTTATCAAACGCATTTTCCTGATTGCTATTATCTTGAGCTAATACGCACCGGTCGGGACGATGAAGAAACCTATTTGCACTTAGCAGTCGCGTTTGCGACGCACCATGACCTACCGGTTGTTGCCACCAATGAGGTGATGTTTTTAAGTCCTGATGACTTCGACGCTCATGAAATTCGTGTTGCCATCCATGATGGCTATACCTTAGACGACAAACGTCGGCCGAAAAGATACGCCAAAGAGCAATATCTGCGCAGTGAAGAAGAAATGCTAGCGCTGTTTGCTGATATCCCCGAAGCTTTAGCAAACTCAGTAGAAATTGCCAAGCGTTGTAATGTTACCGTGCGGTTAGGCGAATATGTACTGCCTGACTTTCCAACCGAAGGTTTATCGATTGAAGACTATTTAGTGAAAGTCTCCAAAGAAGGCTTGGAGGAAAGACTTGAATTTTTGTTTGATAAAGACGCCCCCGATTTTGCGGAAAAACGTAAGCCCTATGATGAGCGTTTAGCGGTTGAATTAGACGTTGTTAATAAAATGGGCTTTCCCGGTTACTTCCTGATCGTAATGGAGTTTATACAGTGGAGTAAAGATAACAATATTCCTGTAGGGCCGGGTCGTGGTTCAGGAGCAGGGTCTTTAGTGGCTTATGCGCAAAAAATTACGGATTTAGATCCACTAGAATATGACCTACTATTCGAGCGCTTTTTAAACCCTGAACGTGTTTCCATGCCGGATTTTGATATCGACTTTTGTATGGACCGTCGTGATGAAGTCATTGATCATGTCGCCGAGTTGTATGGCCGAGACGCCGTATCGCAAATTATTACCTTTGGTACCATGGCGGCAAAAGCTGTGGTGCGCGATGTTGGTCGTGTGCTTGGGCACCCATACGGGTTTGTTGATCGTATTTCCAAGTTGATCCCACCAACGCCCGGCATGACTTTAGCAAAAGCTTTTGAAGAAGAGCCAAAACTTCCTGAACTTTACGCTCAAGACAGTGATGTCAAAGATCTAATTGATATGTGCCGCATCTTAGAGGGCACAACGCGCAACGCTGGTAAGCATGCCGGCGGCGTGGTGATATCGCCAACGACCATTACAGATTTTGCACCACTTTATTGTGATGAAGAAGGCAAAAACCCGGTAACCCAATTTGATAAAAATGACGTTGAAGATGCTGGCTTAGTCAAGTTTGACTTTTTAGGTTTGCGTACCTTAACCATTTTGCAATGGGCCATAGAGATGGCGGATGCAAAACTGCTTAAAGAAGGCAAAGAGCCAATCAACATCGCCGCAATCGATCTTGAAGATAAAGCTAGCTATAAAGTGTTGTTAAAAGCCGAAACCACGGCGGTTTTTCAACTAGAATCAAGCGGCATGAAGTCATTGATAGCTAAGTTAAAGCCAGACTGCTTTGAAGATATTATTGCCTTGGTGGCCTTGTTTAGACCAGGGCCATTACAATCAGGCATGGTGGATAACTTTATCGAGCGTAAGCATGGTCGAGAAGCCATTAGTTATCCCGATGCCACTTGGCAGCATATAGATTTAAAGCCAATTCTAGAGCCTACTTACGGTATTATCTTGTATCAAGAGCAAGTGATGCAAATTGCACAAGTGCTTGCGGGTTATTCGCTCGGTGGTGCGGATATGTTGCGCCGCGCCATGGGTAAGAAAAAGCCTGAAGAAATGGCCAAACAACGAGCTGGATTTGAAGCTGGCGCTGTGGCGCGTGGTGTTGATGGTGAGTTGGCCATCAAAATATTTGATTTAGTTGAAAAGTTTGCCGGCTATGGCTTTAACAAGTCGCATTCAGCTGCTTATGCCTTAGTGTCTTATCAAACTTTGTGGATGAAGACGCATTTTCCTGCGCCCTTTATGGCGGCAGTAATGTCGGCGGATATGGACAACACAGATAAAATCGTCACCTTAGTGGATGAGTGTGAAAATATGGGGCTAGATTTATTGCCCCCCGATGTAAATAGTGGTTTATATAAGTTTACCGTCAACGACCAAGATCAAATCATTTATGGCATTGGTGCAGTAAAAGGTGTTGGTGAAGGCCCGATAGCAGCAATTATTGCCGCGCGTGAGCAAGGTGGGCCATTTATTGATTTATTTGACTTTTGTGCCCGTGTTGATTTAAAAAAAATCAATAAGCGGGTTTTAGAAAAGTTAATTAAAGCCGGCGCCATGGACGCACTTGGCCCTAAAGATCAAGATGGGCCTCATCGTGCAGCGCTATTTGAGTCGCTACCCGAAGCCATAAAGGCGGCAGAACAACACGCTAAAGCACAAGCGATTGGTCAAAATGATTTGTTTGGTTTAATTAACGAAGAACCAGAAGATAACCGCCAAGCCTATAAAGATGTGGCAAAGTGGCCAGAGCAACAGTGGTTAGATGGCGAAAAAGAGACATTAGGCTTATATTTAACTGGCCACCCCATTAATCGCTATTTAAAAGAAATAAAACGTTACGCGACAGGGCGTTTAGTTAGCTTACAGCCGACTAACAAAGATAAAACCAGTGTCGCAGTCGGTTTAGTTTTATCGGTGCGGGTATTGGTTAATAAGCGTGGTCGTCGTTGGGCATTAGTGACCCTTGATGATAAAAGCGCTAGAATGGATATCCGCTTATTTCCAGATGACTATGATAAGTATGCAGATTTGCTGGTTGCCGATGCTATTTTAGTGTGTCGCGGACAGGTCAGCTTTGATGATTACTCCGGTGGTATTACAATGACCGCGCGAGATATTATGACCATAGCTGAAGCGCGTGAAAATTATGTCGCATCGTTAGATATCCATATAGATAAAAATCATCTGGCACAAGATTTTATTGCACAATTTACCCAGGTGCTAACACCTTTTAAGGAAGGTATTTGCCCTATTCGCGTTTTTTATCAACGAGATGAAGCGCAAGGTATGTTAGAGTTAGGGGTACAGTGGCGCGTATCGCCAAGCGACATGCTATTACACAACTTGCAAAACTTGTTAGGTGAAAAGCAAGTTGAATTAAAATTTAAATAGGTAACGTTTTTATAACGGTGCTGATAGACAACATAGATAAGAGTAATCATATGTCATTAAATTTTTTAGATTTTGAGCTACCCATTGCGGAACTCGAAGCGAAAATTGAAGAACTACAATCCGTTAACAGTGGCCAAGAATTAGATCTGGACTTAGAAGATCAAATTTCTCAGTTACGAGAGAAAAACAATGAATTAACTAAAAAGATTTTCTCAGACTTAGATCCTTGGCAAACGGCGCGCGTGGCACGTCATCCGCAACGTCCATACACCTTAGATTATTTACCTCGTATATTTACCGAGTTTGATGAGTTAGCCGGTGATAGAGCGTATGCCGATGATAAAGCCATTGTCGGTGGTACTGCACGTTTAGATGGTCGGCCGGTAATGGTTATTGGTCACCAAAAAGGTCGCTCGACCAGTGAAAAAGTCAAACGTAACTTTGGTATGCCGCGCCCAGAAGGTTATCGTAAAGCGTTGCGTTTAATGAAAATGGCAGAGCGCTTTAACATGCCAATTATCACCTTTATTGACACACCCGGTGCCTACCCAGGTATAGGCGCAGAAGAGCGTGGTCAAAGTGAAGCCATTGCCACTAACTTAAAAGTGATGTCGCGCTTAAAGGTGCCAATTATTTGTACCGTTATCGGTGAGGGCGGCTCAGGTGGCGCGTTAGCTATTGGTGTTGGTGATAAAGTGAATATGCTTGAGTATTCAACCTACTCAGTGATTTCGCCAGAAGGCTGTGCGTCTATTTTGTGGAAAACGGCCGAGAAAGCCTCGACAGCAGCAGAAGCCATGGGCATAACTGCCAAGCGTATTAAAGAGTTAGAACTCATTGATAATGTCGTGGAAGAGCCTTTAGGTGGAGCCCATCGCGATATGGACCAAATGTCTGCTTTACTTAAGCAAGCATTAAAAACTGACCTAGCGGAGCTTGATAAGCTATCGCACGATGAATTAATTGATGGACGATACGATAAGCTAATGTCGTTTGGTTATTGTTAAGTGATAAAAGCGACCTAGCAAGGTCGCTTTTTTGCTATCTGGTGTTAAATATAACCTATCAAAGCGTGTATTAACTTTGTGAATATCATTGAATCGGCGCTATTACAGCGCTTTAAAACTTGTCCCGATCAGAGATTAATTATTGCCTATAGCGGTGGTGTTGACTCACAGGTATTGCTAGCCGCACTGGCCAAGCTTAAGGCTCAGGGCCACCTAACCAATGCCTTACTTGTTTATCATGTTCACCATGGTTTAAGCCCGCATGCGGATGCTTGGCAGCGTTTTGCCAAACAACAGAGCCAGCACTATGGTATTCCCTTTGCTACGGCTAATTTAAGCTTACACAAACAACCGCAACAAAGTTTAGAAGCTATAGCACGCGATGGCCGCTACCAATTGTTGATACAAGCCAGTGCTGAGCCGGCAATTATAGTGACGGGGCACCATTTAAATGATCAAGCGGAAACTTTTTTATTGTCATTAAAACGCGGTGCTGGCTTAAAAGGTTTGTCGGCGATGCCAGCGGATTTACCGTTGGCGCAACATGTGTTGGCACGGCCACTGTTAACCATTTCGCGGGCAGAAATAGTCGCTTATGCTCAGCAACATCAGCTTGACTGGGTTGAAGATGAATCGAACACTGATGAGCACTATGATCGTAATTTTCTACGACAGCAAGTTTTACCTATATTAGCGCAACGATGGCCTAGCATTAATAAAACTATGGCCCGCAGTGCTCAGCATTGTTATGAAGCACAGCAATTGCTTGATGAGTTGGCAGAGCAAGACTTGCAGCTATGCCAACGCTCTCATGAGCAATTATCAATCGAGAAATTAGTGCAGCTTAGTGAGCGACGATTAAAAAACCTGATACGCTATTTTTTAGCTCAGCATAAACACCTGATGCCATCAGAGCAGCAATTAGCCCAAATTTGTCTGCAGTTGCATGCCGCACCGGATAAGTCACCTGTGGTGCAACTGGCGAACGCCTGTATTCGGCGCTTTAAGCAAACATTATATTTAACCGATATCTATCATGATGTTGCCCGTTGGCAACAAAATATCAATTTGCAGCGCCTCAGTGCTAAAGCTGTAGTAGAAGTGTTGCTGCCCGATCAACTAGGCGAGTTATATTTTACCTCAACGGCGATGAAAACTCAGACAAGTCACAGTTGGCAAGAGCAGGTAAAAGCGCCCAAGGTTGAGCAAACGGTAAAAATTTGCTTTGCTCATGACAATCCTACATGCTTACCAGCCTATCGGCAGCATTCTCGCTCGTTAAAAAAAGTGTTGCAAGAGCTTGCTATACCACCATGGCAACGAAAACGTTTGCCTTTGTTGTTTTATGATAATCAACTGGTAGCGGTTATTGGTCACTTTGTCTGCAAAGGTTATGTACCAACAGAGGCGACTAATAGCTACTTTATTCACTGGCAAAGTAAACCATCGGTTTAAAGTAACAGGGTAACGATTAAATTAGACAGTGCTGGTAAATAAGTGGTAAATAATTACCCTGAAATTTTATTATCAGCATAAAAATTAACTGACATAAGAAAAACTATGAATACAGAACCGACTTCTTTAGCGAACAATGTAATTTTTAACAAACTGGCATCGATAAATATTGTCAACCAAATCATTATCGCGATTGTCATTGGCATTGTGATTGCCACTATTGCGCCAACTGCTGCTCAGTCCATAGCGATTTTAGGCAGTTTATTCGTCAATGCCTTAAAAGCTGTTGCACCGATTTTAGTGCTGGTATTGGTGGCTTCAGCTATTGCTAATCAAAAAGCGAATAGTGATGCCAAGTTAAAGCCGATTATTGGCCTTTATTTACTGGGTACTATCAGCGCTGCGCTGGTTGCGGTTGGCTTAAGTTTCGCATTTCCTGTGCAATTAACCTTAGACATTGCCAGCGCCAGTGCCAATCCGCCACAAGGCTTAAAAGAAGTACTAACCACTTTAGCGTTTAAAATTGTTGATAACCCCTTTAATGCTGTGGTTACCGGCAACTTTATTGGTATTTTAGCCTGGGGGTTAGGCTTAGGTTTTGCGCTGAAAAAAGCCAGCGACTCAACTAAAGTGATGGTGCATGATGTTGCCGAAGCCATTTCCAGTATTGTCAAGTTGGTTATTCGCTTTGCACCATTAGGTATTATGGGCTTAGTGGCTAATACTGTGGCAACAACCGGTTTTGATACTTTAGGCGAGTTTAGCCACTTAGTCTTACTGTTATTGGGGGCTATGTTGGTGATTGCCTTGATAGTCAATCCGCTAATTGTTTATTTTGTTACTCGAAAAAATCCATACCCTTTAGTACTAACCTGTATTAAAGACTCGGGAATTACCGCTTTTTTTACGCGTAGCTCTGCGGCCAATATACCCGTTAACATGACGCTATGTGAAAAGCTTAAGTTGCATGAAGATACTTATTCAGTTTCTATTCCCTTAGGTGCCACCATTAATATGGCAGGCGCAGCCATCACCATTACCGTGCTTACGCTTGCGGCCGCGCATACGCTAAATATTCAGGTAGATTTTGCCACGGCAATACTGCTTAGTATCATTGCGGCAGTCTCTGCTTGTGGAGCTTCTGGCGTTGCAGGGGGCTCCTTGTTGCTTATTCCATTGGCTTGCGGTTTATTTGGTATCAATACTGACATTGCCATGCAAGTTGTGGCGATTGGCTTTATTATTGGTGTGATTCAAGACTCCGCAGAAACCGCATTAAATAGCTCTACCGATGTGGTTTTTACCGCCGCTGCTTCGCATCATGCGACAAAAAACATCAACCCATAACACTTACAGCTGTTATTAAGCTGTCAATGTCCGCAAGCATAGTAATGACTTGCGGACTTACATAGTTAGCCATTACTAATAAGCTTTTGCTTTAACTTTGCATGCTTCAATGCGGTATTGCCGCGGATGTGACTATTTGTTACTGAGTGGCAATCTGCGCTTTTTAAATCGGTAAATTAAGCGCATAATAGCGGCAAAATTTTTGCGGAGTTAGTATTATGGCAACAGAGCAAGCTTTAAAGCAGCGCAGTAATTCAAGTTGTGAATTTTGTACCTCAACTGAAAATTTAACCGTACACCCAGTCCCCCCCAATAGTGACTTAAGTGCCCAACAAAGCATTTACTTATGTGGCCAGTGTTTAGCGCAAGTGAATGGCGAACAAGCGCTTGATATAAACCACTTACGTTGTTTAACCGATGCTATGTGGAATCAAGAGCCGGCTGTGCAAGTGATGGCGTATCGTATGTTGCATCAGCTATCGACAGAAAGCTGGGCACAAGATGCGCTTGATATGCTCTACCTTGAAGATGAGGTGAAAACCTGGGCCGAGCAAGGTATAGCGGCAGCAGAGCGCGCAGGGCCAACCCGTGATAGTAATGGTGCTGAGCTACAAGATGGTGATAACGTAACCTTAATAAAAGATTTGAAAGTTAAAGGCGCAAACTTTACCGCCAAGCAAGGCACTATGGTGCGCGGCATTAGCTTAACTGATAACCCAGAGCATATTGAAGGTAAGGTTAATGGTACGCGTATTGTACTTGTGGCGGCGTATTTAAAGAAAGCTTAATCGACTATTTGTTGAACTACAGGCGGAATTTCAAGTACTACGTTGACGAAAAAGTTGACGAAAAAAAGCACTTTTAGCAATAAGCTTTAAGTGCTTTTTTGTTTATAACCAACGACGAACTCGCGCTTGATAGTCGCGGTACGCTGAGCCAAACAGCTGAGTTAATATTCGCTCTTCTGGCTGAATTTGATAGCTTGAAATGTAGCGGACAAATAACCAACAAACGAACAGAGTGAGTGGATTCTCAAGATAAATAGCATAGGCCACTAAGGCGATACACATAGCTAAATACATAGGGTTGCGCGAATACTGATAAATACCGCTATCAACCACCTGTGACGACAACTCAGGTTTTATCGGGTTGACTGTAGTGTTATGTTGTCGAAAGTTATAAATAGCTAGCACGCCAATACTTACGGCAATAACGAGTAGTAAACTGGCTAAATACGCACTCAAGGCAAAGCTTAAGGTAAAGGTTGGTACTAAGTGATGTACTAAGGTCATTAATAGCAGAGCAATGAGTACTTGCAACAGCGGCGGAATTTTAAGCGCCATGTCAACGCCATCTCCTTGATGAGTTATCGTTAAATAAGTTGTTTGCTTAGTTTGTGTGCTTTAATGCGGTTTAGCAAGTGTTGTTTTAGTGCGGTTTTATATTACTGGTGATAAAGGCATTATCTTGCCGAGATGGTGAGTTTTAAATAGCGCTAAGCGCTAGCGGTTAACAACGTGATATTAAAAACCCAAAAAAGCCAACGGTATAAACCGTTGGCTATCATGTTGTGCCTTTATTTAGCGCTGTGCTAATGCATTAGCGATTTTTGCTAATATAGTCGTTAACCATAGCTTCAAGTACATTTAAGGGGACTGCGCCATTGGTTAAGACCACATCATGGAATTGGCGAATATCAAACTTATCCCCCAACTGGGCTTTAGCATGCTCACGCAATTGCACGATTTTTAACATACCAATTTTGTAGGCAGTGGCTTGTGACGGCATAACGACATGGCGTTCAACCATTTTTATCGCATCAGACTCAGCATTCGGGGTGTTTTGCATGTAATAAGCAATACCTTGTGCTCGGGTCCACTTTTTATCGTGAATACCTGTATCAACCACTAAGCGACAAGCACGCCATAGCTCCATTGCTAAGCGACCAAAATCAGAATATGGGTCTTTATAAAAGCCAATTTCTTTTGGGATCAATTCTGAGTATAAACCCCAGCCTTCACTATAGGCGGTATAGCGACCAAATTTACGAAACTTTGGAATGCCTTCTAGCTCTTGTTTTAAGGCGATTTGCATGTGATGCCCCGGAATACCTTCATGGTAGGCTAAGGCTTCCATTTGATAGCTTGGCATTGCCGCCATGTCGTAAAGGTTGGCATAGTAAATACCCGGGCGAGAGCCATCAGGTGCCGGTTGTTGATAAAAGGCTTTGCCAGCAGATTTTTCTCTAAATGCTTCGACGGCTTTAACGTTTAGATCAGCCTTAGGTTTGGTGATAAACAGTTTATCTAGCTCACCCTTCATGGTGTCGATATAAGCAATCGCTTCAGTTAGGTAACGCTGACGGCCAGCTTCATCACCAGCATAGTAAAACTGTTTATCATGGCGCATAAACTCAAAGAACTCTTGTAACGAGCCGTCAAAATTAACTTTTGCCATGATCGCGCGCATTTCTTGGTGAATGCGGGCCACTTCATCTAAACCAATTTGATGAATCTCATCTGCGGTGAGGTCTGTGGTTGTGGTGCGCTTTAATGCGTTATTATAAAATGCTTCTCCTTGTGGAAACTTCCATGCACCATCGCGGTTGTCAGCTTTTTGTTCAAGCTCAGTTAAGTAGTTGAACAGGTGCTGGTAGCCGGCTTTAAACTCTGTGGTTAATGCCGCGGATAACTCTGCTGTTAATGCCTGTTGCTCTGCTGTTGTTAGCGCAAGTTTGGCAATTTTTTTGTTAAAGTCCGCGTATAAGGTACTATCGCCTTGGCTATCAAACGGCGCGCCAACCAATAAGTTTTTTGAGTCGCGAATAACATGCTCAAAGACATATTTTGGGGCAATAATGCCTTTGTCGGCACGAATGCGCAGTTGTTCAACTAATTGTGTTAACAGCAATTTAGCATTTTTGACCCGAGCAATATAGTCGCGGGCTTCTTTACTGTTGCTGATGCTATGTTGGTTGATCAACAAAGCAGGTACTTGTGAGTGTACACCAAACATTTGATTAACAGGGTAGTTATGATGGCGCCACTGATAATCGTCGATTTGCTGCTCTAGCTTTTGCTCCAGTAATTGGTAGCTTAAACGCGTTTGTTTATCTAAGCTATTAACATCAATCACTTGGATACGCTTTAATGCCGCTTTGGCAAAAGCTAGCTCTTTGGCGCTATGCTGTTCGGATAAATCTTGCCACTTATCATAATCGGTTTTAATACCAAGGTAGGTTTGCCTAACGGGGTTACGATTAACCGCTTCCATAAAAATAGCATCAAAAAGCGCATTAGCAGCTTGTGAGGCGCTAAGCTCGCTTTGCGCTGATGTTGTTGTTTGTTGTGTGGTTACTGCGCTGTTTTGCTGAGCGACTGAGCCTGTTTCATTACTACAAGCAATTGAAAGTGCTGCGGTAATAGATAAAACAAGCAAGGTTTTATTGAACGTCATAAGGGGGTCCTATTCATGTTAGGCGACTAGTGTGCCGCGTTCGAATGTTGCTAAGCAAGTTATGCGCGCTCAGTGGTACAATTTATGCGATGACTATCAAACACCCAAACGCCGCAAAGCATAATTGCGCTAGCCTATGGTCTTTGCCTTTGCCAACTTGCTATAGTAACCACAAGCTAGCGCGAAATGGTTTCGTTAATGTCAGGTAAATACCCTAAAACAACGCCAAGGGATAACTCAGCGGCAATGATCGCCTTTAGACGGGCAACCCCGCAGGATAAGTCTTTTTTATTAATGCTAAGAAAAGCGTCCATGGCTAAGCATTTAAAAAATGCCGGCCTTGAGTATGATGATGCGGCGCACCTGCAACGTGTTGAAACATATTTTACTGACGCATTTATCATAAGCTATCAGCAGCGTACGATAGGGCTAATAAAGCTCGGGCAGTTTGCGGAAAGCTTTCATATTCGACAGTTACAGATTTTGCCGCGTTTTCAGGGGCTAGGTATTGGTAGTCAGGTGCTAACATTACTTAAGCGCAAAGCACAGACCAAACGAATCGCCATTACTTTAAATGTGTTGTTAAATAACCCTGCTAAACACTTATATTTACGTCATGGTTTTGTCATTATCAGCAGTAACGCCTTAGAGCATCAAATGCGCTGGCAAGGCTAACATCTGCTTGGCCTTGCCACTGTGCTATTAATAAATTTTTCCCTGCAAGCGCACTTTTGACTTGTCAATACGACTCGGTGTTAGGCTACCATCAACCAGTGGCTGTGTGGCAATCGCCAGTAATTCAATAACCTGATGCATAGAGCTCATATTAATACTGCTTAAGTCATCGCTTACTTGATGGTAGTGTGGGTCCTTATCGAGCTGAGTACTACTAAAACTGTGTGCTGGTACACCAAGTCGCGCTAAGGTTGCGTTATCTGAGCGATAAAATAGCTTTTGCTCTGGGTAGGGATCGGCTTGTATTGCTAGCCCGTTATTGGCCAGATTTTCTGGCAGCGCATCGTTCAATAACTGTGCTAAGTTAGAGCGTTCAATCCCTGTCATCCAAACCGTACCTGGGCCAAATTTAGACACTTTACCTATCATTTCAATATTGATCATGGCAACGACGTTATCGGGGTTAAGTTGTTGTGAAAAGTAACGAGAGCCAAAGCCGCCAATTTCTTCTGCGCTAAAGGCACTAAACATTAAAGTGCGTTGGTTATTACCTTGTTGAGCAAAGTATTGCGCTAAATTTAATATCGCCGTAGTGCCTGAGGCATTATCGTCAGCGCCGTTATAAATTTTTCTACCATCTGCTGTGGTGCCTAAATGATCATAATGTGCACTATATAAAACCACCTCATTGGCAAGCTGTGCATCATGTCCTGGCAATATACCAACAACATTACTTAAGCTTTGCTGACTAATTTTTGCCTGTGCCTTGACCTGATAATGCGAGAGTTGGCTTTCATCACTTAACACCAGAACTATGGCGCCAGGCTGTGTTATAGCCAGCTTGGTTAAACCGGCGTCAAAATAGTTTTTATATAGCTGAAAGGTTTTGCGATGAGCAGAATTAACAAGCACTACATGTTGACCACCTTGTTGATTGAGCTGTTGCAACACCTTGCGCATATCATCATCTTTGCCAATAACATGACTTTGAGCCTGTTCAGTTTGCCAGCTTAGCTCAGCTAGGGTAGTTGCCATGGTTATGTTTTCATGGCCAATTGCACTATGATTCAGGCTAACGCTAATATGTTGAGGTTGTATTTTGTGGACGTTAAAATGCTGTAAAAATAGCGCGATATGTGGTTTTTGTGTCAGCTGTTTTTGTTTAGTTTGCATAGGCGCTAAGCCGATTTCAGCAAAACGCTCTGCAATATAGGCTGCCGCTTGTGCTCGCTCTGGGCTAAAATTGGCGCGGCCTTTTAACTCATCGCTGGCTAAGTAGCTAATGTCTTTAACAACTTGCTCGATGGGAATAATGTCACTGATACTATTTTCACAGGCACCATAAAGTGGCGTTGTTAGCGCTATAGCGGCGAGTATATATTTTAGCTGGGTGAATTTTTTATTTTTGGCTTGATTTACGATTTGTTTTAGCATACTGGCGCGCGTCCTAATTAAAGAGTGGATAGGGTTATTATTATTTTTTAACTTGATACGTTAGGTCATTGGCGTTGCTTCAGGTAACTCAAGGCTTGGCGTGTTGAAGATCAGTTAATTCAATCAATAAGGTTTGCTCGGCGCAGGTAAGCCAACACTGGCCGTCTTGAATGCTGACTTGAAACTCCATTGAGCGATCGGCGAGCTGTTCTAAAGCCAGCGCTGTGGCTTCACTAAAGCGGGCAATGGACAGTTTGCTAAATTGTTTCAGCTTACTTTGTGATTGTGCCCACCAAGTATCAACATTGCTGCCATAGCAATACAACTTAACGAGTTGCGCACGATTACAAGCTTTTTTCAGACGTTTTTCGTCGAGCTGGCCCAGCTCAATCCACAGCTCAATTTCTTCACTGTAATTAATGCGCCAAATGGCGGCTTCATCTTCATCACTGACCCCTTTGCCAAATTGCAAGTTTTCGCTGGCATTAAGGATATAAGCCATTAGCCTGATCATCATGCGGCGATCGTTTTCCGACGGGTGTTGCGCTATGGTTAATTGCAAAGTGTCATAATAGTTACGATCCATATCGGCAAGATGAATAGTGGCTTTATTGATAGTTGATTTTAACGCCATGTGAATGTAGAGACTGTGTTGAGTAATGAATTCAATATCTTAACTTTAATTGTCACGCTGTGGTAGCAACTTATGTTGCGGCGTTAATATTTTTTATTTCAAGCCTTATCACACAATTGCTACGATAGCGTAGTTGATTGTTTTGGGGCATATCGTTCACGCACTGAATTGTAGCCAACAAGGCTGAGGAACTGGCAACTAGGATTACATGCTTGCACAGCCGACTTGCGTCATTATGGTGTTGAGAAATAGTTAACATAATTGCCAACAATTGAGCGCATTTGTTGAATGATGATAAGCTGTGGTTATTATTTTCATTAATTGGGTAGTTTTATTATGGCAATTCAATCTTTTATTCCACCGCAACGCACCCTGATGGGACCTGGACCGTCTGATGTAAGTCAACGGGTATTGTCTGCTTTAGCTCGACCAACCATAGGGCATTTAGATCCTGAATTTATTACCATGATGGATGAAGTGAAGCAGTTATTACAATATGCCTTTAAAACTAAAAACGAAAACACCATGGCAATCTCAGCGCCGGGCTCTGCGGGCATGGAAGCGTGTTTTGTTAATTTAATAACCCCAGACGATACGGTAGTGGTATGTCGTAATGGTGTTTTTGGCGCGCGCATGATTGAAAATGTGCAGCGAATTGGCGCCAAATTAGTGATTGTTGACTCGCCGTGGGGGCGCGCGGTTGAGCCACAGCGACTAGAAGATACCTTGAAAGCGCACCCGCAAGCTAATTTTGTTGCGTTTGTTCATGCAGAAACCTCGACTGGTGCATGCTCTGATGCCAAAAGCTTATGTGAAATTGCTAAACGTTATCAATGTTTAACAATAGTTGACGCTGTAACCTCATTAGGAGGGATTGAATTGCGGGTTGATGATTGGGGGATTGATGCAATTTATTCGGGCAGCCAAAAATGTTTGTCTTGTGTGCCGGGTATTTCGCCGGTTAGCTTTAGTGAACAAGCCAGTGAAGTGATCCAGCGCAGAAGCACACCAGTGCAAAGTTGGTTTTTAGATCAATCCTTAGTCATGGGCTATTGGTCAGGCAAAGGCAAGCGCGCGTATCATCATACCGCGCCGGTAAATTCGTTATACGCATTACATGAATCGTTGTTAATGCTGCAACAAGAGGGCATAGAAAACGCTTGGCATCGCCACCAAAGCCAACATCAAGTGTTAGCGCAAGGTTTAACTGAGCTTGGTTTAAACTTTATTGTACCAGAGGCAGAGCGCTTACCTCAGCTTAACGCTGTGTATATTCCACAAGGCATTGATGATGCAAGCGTCAGACAAATGCTGTTGCAAGAATACAACTTAGAAATTGGTGCTGGGCTAGGTGAGTTTGCCGGCAAAGCATGGCGAATTGGCTTAATGGGCTTTACCGCTCGACGTGAAAATGTTGCATTATGCCTAACCGCCATGGCCGAGGCGTTGAAAAAACACCGCTAAGCTTAGCAAGCATAAATTGAGTTTGGTTAAGTGTTAAGTATTAAACAGTATTATGGTGGTATTGGCGAGTTAATATGCGGTTAGCGGGCTCGCCATATATTGTTAGTAAGGTTTGATGGGAAGGTGTATTTAAAAGAAAAAACAATGCATGGACAGCTAAAGAGCGTATTCGTAAAAAAACAAAACCTAATGGTACGGCTGTAAATACCCGATTAATAACACATGTTTATTTGGGAATGCTATTCAAAATGAAATTAAGTCAGCTTTAAAAATGATACCTGAAATTTAGGTGTATTATCCAAGTAAGAATTGCAAAAAAAGAACAGTTTGCTCTTTTCACGCGGTTCAATATTTTAACCAGCTTTATTTTTCTGCTTAAGCAAGCATTACGTGCATGCTCCCTCCTACGCTATATTTATAACGACCTTAAACCGACTACCTGAAAGTAAAAAACAATTTTTTTAAATACCGTCAAGGCAAACATTACTAGCGCATACCGTCAGCTTAAGCTTTGCGTATTTTTTAACACTTTAACAAGCGTCATTTAATCCAAGCGCCCGTCGAATCATACAAATATATGCTGTAAAAACAGGATGGTGTGTTTTCTATCGTTAGAATTGACAAAGGTCAACGACATTAGAATTTATAAGGTCAATATATGCTTATTATTAAACGAGTATTTAAGTCACTCGCATTTGAGCAATGATGATAGGTAATTTATGAAACACAGAACGATTCGAGGCACTATTCAATATACCAGCAAAAAACCAGAACGCTTTGATCAAGAGCGTGGCCGAGAGTATTTTTCAATCACTAAGCAAGCCGATGGCGTCAGAGTCTTAAATGCACATTGCGAAATTGATGACGAACCTAATGTCATAAGAGATGTTGTGTTGGCTATTAATCCAGATGCAAGCCCGATTGATTGCAGTGTACGGTTAACTGTTGGTGACAAATACGAAGGCTCTGGTTGGATGCGATTTTCCGATGGTTATGTTGAGTGTGAGTCACATAATCAACGAGACGGTCGTATTACTCAAAAAGTAGATATTCAATCTCCGGTAAAGTGGTTACAAGCCCACCCTATCGTGGGTGATGCGTTATTGATGAAGCTTTATGACTTATCAAAAGGTCCAGGTAAAACGTTTTTCCCTGAGCTGTTTTTAACGTCTCCAGATCATCGTGGTGCTACAGGACCGCTATTATTTAAAATGGGTTTTGGTATCAAATATTTAGGCGAAGAAAAAGTGACGATTAAAGCCGGTGAGTTTTTAGCTCGTCACTTTCAAGTGGTCGATACAGCTGGGAATTTGCCAGAAGAGCACCCACCATATAATTTGTGGTGTACAGCGGATGAAGACTATTTGTTATTAAAAGCTGGCGCAGAAGGTTATATGCAAACTCACTATGAATTAGTGGAATATCAAATTATAGAAGGAGGCCTCTCATGAGCAAAATCAAACCTTTACCGTCATGGGATGTGCTCACTAAACATGACGTATTTCCTGAAGCAAACCATGACGAAGTAGCACGGCTAAATTTTTTAACGCATCTTAATGTGCACTTAAGCTCATCAATTTTACCTGGGGTAAAAACGGCTTATGAGAAAAAAGTAGAGCCTACTCTCGTTAATAAATTAGGTCGTAAACCTAATACTAGGCATGAAGTAAGAGAAGCGATGTTAGAAAATTCGTATTTCCAAATGTGGAGTGCTTTACGCCGCAATACGATGGAAATGCGCCAACAGGTTGGTCGCGCGCAAGTATTAAGACAAATCGAAGATTTAGTTGAAAAAGTAGAAGCTTTAAATAAAGGCGCTAAAACACTGGTCCTTGATGATTCGGTTAAGATACCAACCAATGTTGGAATCGTTGATATTCATTGTCAACCAGGTTGCTATTACACTGAATACTTTGAAAATGATGTGACAGTGGCGGCAAGCTATGATCTCGGTTTATTTGTAACAACAGCGGGTTTACTTGGCACATTAAGTGATGGTGGCGGGCAAGCCGTTGGGCAATGGTTAAAAGCAAATAAGCCCCATTATACACCTAAACGCATTTTAGATATAGGGTGCACTATTGGTCACAATGCGGTACCGCTTGCTCAAGCGTTTCCTGATGCAGAAGTTATTGCTATTGATGTGGCTAGACCTAGCCTTCGCTATGCACATGCTAGAGCGAAATCGTTAGGTGTCGACAATATTACTTTCATGCAGGCAGATGCTGAAAACTTAAGTCATTTCGAGAATGAATCATTTGACTTAATCACCACCGCTATGTTTTGGCATGAATCATCGAATATCTCTATGCCAAATATCCTAAAAAACATTAACCGATTACTAAAAAAAGGGGGCTTAACATTACACCTTGAGCAGCCCCAATATGATGGCATGGGGGTGTACGAACAGTTCATTCGAGACTGGGACACCTACTTTAATAATGAACCTTTTTGGGGACCTATGCATGATAAAGACCTCAAAGCACTATTTGATGAATGTGGTTTTAACAGTAACGATATGTTCGAAGTTGGCGTGGTGTCATCAGTTGATGAAAAAATATTTGGTAAACGCGAAACGGACGAGCCTGGTGAGGACTATGGTAGAGCTCCCGTGTGGAATGCCTTTGGTTTGTGGAAAGAAAATAAATAAACCTTACGCTGATTAAGTAGATTGCCGATTAGGAATAACGATGACAGATATTAATAAATTAAACTTAGCAGGAACGAAAGCAAAGGGAAAACGCCCCTATTTTTTAGCAGATAAACAAACAGAACAAGTGATGTCGGTAACAATGGCACTTGCTATGGAGCTCTCGGTTGCGCGTGAACGCATGGCATCGATCGAATGTTTATTAGAAAATAAAGGTATTTTGCAACGCAGTGAGATTGATGACTTTCAACCATGTGCAAAAGAAGTTAAGCGTCGTAGTGTCGCCACACAAGAGTACCTCGCTCGAATTCTGCGAATAATACAACAAGATAGCGAAGAACAAGCCGCAGAAGATGAGTTAAGCGTTGAAGAGGCACAGCGAGAACTAACCAAATATTGATCGAGTCGTTATCATAAATATTCGCATCGAATCATTTACCTAACGATACTCGTAAGTTTAAAAAGCATACGGATGTGCTCCCGCTTTCTCGCTGTTATTAAAGAAGTTCTTGCTATCAATAGTGACGCTGTCATGTTGAGCCGGAGAGCGGCAACCTAGTCGTAGCTATATCTCCTTGCCAAGAAGCCGTTAAAAACGTTAACTAAATCAGTAAATATAAAAACGCTATCGCACGTCGAAGTCGCGCAGATGAACGCTATATATCGCTCATTTTCGACCGCAAGTGTTAATACCTAGCACATCGATTAGGTCACCTTAGGTTGCCTAATTGCCCTAATCAGCGCAGAGCTATCGATGTTAAAGCTTAAGGCATCAGCATTACTCCCATCGACTTTTGACAGCTAAAAACTAAACAATTCATGACACGGCAAGTGTGCTTTGTAATAAACAATCTTAAAATAACAGGCTGAGCAAAAATCCTATCAAACATACACGACTTTAAGTTAGGCATCTAATGCAATAACGATCTGCAGGCTTTGTTTGTAATATTGTTATCCGTCACCTTGTTGGCGTGAATTAATGCTTAGTTTCGCCGTAAATCCCCGCCATTTGCTTTTTGTCAAAGCGCAGGACTAGTAATTCAACCTAGTGTTGTTAATAATTATTTTATTGAATTTGTCCGTACAAATTATTCGTTAAGCTAGGAATACCTATGACTACTATTATTGTTTTATTTAACTTAAAAGCTGATGTTGCAATTGCAGAATATGAACGCTGGGCGGTAACAACTGATTTACCTACCGCCGGTAAATTACCTTCTGTAGAGCAGTTTAAGTTATTAAAAGCGCAGGGGCTGTTAATGTCAGAAGACAAGCCGCCATACCAATACATTGAAGTGTTAACTATTAGTGATATGGAACAATTTGCTCAAGATGTAGCAAGTGATGCTATGCAAAAAATCGCGGGTGAATTTCAGTCATTTGCTGAAAATCCGTTATTTATTATGACATCGAACGTAGAGGTGTAATGCAATGTCACAGTATCCAGAATTAAAGAATAGAGTCGCTGTGATCACGGGGGCTGGGCGTCAAGCGGGGTTAGGCGAGGCGATGGCAAAACGTTTAGCTGCAGAAGGTTGCAAAGTGATTATTACCGACATTGGTAGCGCACAAGGTGACCATTTACCGGAATCAGCCATTGGCTCTACTAATGAAATGCAAACCATTGTTGATGAAATTAAAGCGCTGGGCGGTGAAGCGACATCTTTTGTTTGTAACGTGTTAAGTGCAGATGACGTTAAAGCTGCCGCTCAGTTTGCTGTAGATACCTATGGCCGTTTGGATATTTGGGTAAATAATGCCGGTATTGGCTACTTAATGAAGCCAATTCTTGAGATGGCTGTAGACGAGTGGGATTCCGTTTTGAATGTGAATTTAAGAGGCACTTTCTTAGGTATTAAATTTGCTGCAGAAAAAATGGTCGAATTAGGTGTAGCGGGAAAAATAATCAATATTGGTTCGCAAGCCTCTAAATCAGCATTTTCTCATGCGTCAGCTTACACCACCTCAAAACATGGTATGAACGGTTTAACCCGGGTTGCAGCACAAGAATTAGGTCAGCATAACATTAATGTTAACCAAATCTGTCCCAATCACGTCACCACAGGGTTAGGTGCATGGCAAAACTCACATTTCTCAGAAGTCACAGGTAAAGGCAAAGAAAAATACATGCAAGAGATGCGCGAGCGTATCCCTTTAGGTCGTCCAGGCTCACAAGAAGACACGGCCAACGCCTGCGCTTTTTTATGCTCAGATCAAGCGTCATACATTACCGGCGAGTGTATGAATGTTAGTGGTGGTGAAGAATATCATTAAAGATATTAACCTTGTGCAGCATGCGAATGCCGTGTTTATAAAAACATCAATAAGTGAGAGATGAAATGTCAAAAAACTACCAATGGCCAAACAAGGCAAGGTTGGCAATGTCAGTTGTTGTCAATGTTGAAGAAGGCTCTGAATACACAGTAAAAGATGGCGATAAAGGGATGGAGCCAGTAGATGAACTCATGGTTCATTTGAAAAAGCCAATGCGAAATTACGGCAATGAATCTAACTATCAATATGGTATTAAGGAGGGTGGGGCTCGCATTATTAAATTGTTAGACGACAGTAATATTCGCGCAACCTGGGCCGCCGCGGCAGTGAGTTTAGAGCGCGCGCCTTATTTAGCTGAAGCCATTGCCCGTCGCGGCGATGAAACCTGCTCACATGGCTACCGATGGATACATCAGTTTCGCATGAGTGAAGACGAAGAACGTCAATTTATTCGTGATGCCGTCACTAGTATTGAAAAAACAACCGGTAATCGGCCATTAGGTTGGTTATCGCGTTATTTATTAACTGAAAATACGCGGCGTCTATTGCAAGAGGAAGGCTTTCTTTATCACATGGACGACTATAGTGCTGACGCGCCATTTTGGGATACGGTTAGTGGCTCTGATGAACCTATGGTGATCGTACCTTACGCACTTGACTCTAATGATATGAAAATGTGGGTTTCGCCTTCATATACGCCAGAAGCTTGGTTGAAATATGCTAAAGATACGTTTGATGTTTTATACGAAGAAGGTGCAGAACAACCGCGCATGATGAGCATTGGTCTGCATTTAAGGATTATTGGCAGACCTGGGCGTATCTGGGCTCTGAAAGAGTTTTTTGAATACGTTAAGCGTAAGCCTGATGTTTGGTTCGCGACACGCCAAGACATTGCTGAGCATTTCCAAAAGCATATTGCTAAGCCTCAGGAGATAAAATAATGCCTGATGTAATACGTTCACTGCTCTTTGTACCTGGCTCAAAACCAGAGCGCTTTGTTAAGGCACAAAACTCTGGGGTTGATATAACCTGTATTGATTTAGAGGATGCCGTATTACCTACCGATAAAGACGCGGCGCGCCAAGCGGCTATTGACTACCTCAATGTTGAACATAGTGATATTTGTGTTCGCATTAACCCTATAGGGACAGCGTTAGGCTTAGCTGACTTAAAAGCACTAGCGGCAGTTAATCCTGCATACATCATGTTAGCTAAGTGCGACAGTGTCGATGATATAAAAATAGCCAGTGAGGTATTAGCGCTTTGTAATACTCAGCTTATTGCTTTGATAGAAACGCCTCGTGGCTTAGCCAATGCTAATGACATAGCCTTAGCGTCAAATAAGGTCAAAGCTTTAATGTTTGGTGGCGCAGATATGTCGGCTGAATTACGTTGTGACTTTGATTATGAAGCGCTGTTATTTGTGCGCAGTCAATTGGTGTTGGCCGCGGCAAACGCTAAGGTTGATCTTATCGATGTGCCTTACATCAATATTAAAGACGAAGCGGGTTTAATTAGCGAAACGAAAAAAGTAAAAGCACTAGGATACACTGCAAAAGCTGCCATTCACCCTAATCAAATTGATCTAATCCATCAAGCATTTGCCCCAACAAAAGCGCAAATAGACTATGCCAATGCCGTTATGGTTGCCGTCGATGGTAAAGACGATGCCGGCGTGGTGGTGATCAATGGTCGTATGGTCGATAGGCCAATCATTTTGGCATCAAAACGAATTTTACAATTAGCAGATGCAGCTAAAAAAACACATTAAGTGCGAATTTAGTGCGTTGTACAACACATTCATTAAATATTTAAGATAAAGAGGCAATTATTATGGTTCAAAAAGCAAAGAAAGTAGGTGAAAACCGTTATCGCGAAACTTTTGGCCGTTATTTCGAAGAGTTTAACGTTGGTGATATTTATGAACACCGCCCAGGTAAAACAATTACGGAATACGACAATCATCTATTTACATTAATGACAATGAATACCCACCCCATGCATTTTGATGAGGAATTTGCTAAGAAAAGTGAATTTGGCAAATGTATTGTCTGTTCACCATTAACTGTCGCTTTAATGGTGGGTATGAGTGTCTCTGATTGCAGTCAAAAAGCGATTGCGAACTTAGGTTGGGATGATATTCGTATGACGCGTCCTATGTTTGTTGGTGATACGTTATACGCTGAGTCAGAAGTCTTAGAAAAACGAGAATCTAAGTCACGCCCCACTCAAGGTATCGTCACCATAAAAACGCGTGGCATCAATCAAGATGGTGTTCAGGTTTGTCAATTTGTGCGCAAAATGTTAATCGCAAAAACTGGTTATGCGGTTGAAGATTTGGAGGACTAACAATGTCTGAAGCTTATTCCAAAGAAGATGAACTTGCTATATTAGATATGATCAATAAATGGGTTGATAATGACGTACGTCCGATCGCCCAAAAATACGATCACGCTGATGAATATCCGCATGAGCTCGTTGAACAAATGAAAGAGCTCGGCCTTTTCGGTGCCACCATATCACAAGAATATGGCGGCATGGGGTTACCTGCTTCCATTTACGCAAAAATAGTGATTAAAGTTGCTTCTGCGTGGATGGCGCCGGGCGGTGTTTTTAATTCTCATTTAATTCAAGCATCAGCGGTTGAACGCTGTGGTACCGCAGAACAAAAAGCACGTATTTTACCACGTATGGTAACCGGTGAGTTACGTGGCGGCATTGCCTTAACAGAGCCTAATGCAGGTAGCGATTTACAAGCGATTAATACCGTCGCTGTTAAAGATGGTGACGATTACATTATTAATGGCGCTAAAACATGGATAACTAATTCACTTAATGGTAACTCCTTAGCGGTATTAGTAAAAACCGATACTGAGATACAACCACGCCATAAAGGCACGAGTATGTTTTTTGTTGAGACAAAAGATTCCGCGGGTAATTTTCTCCCCGGTATCGAAGTGATCAAAATGAAAAAACTGGGGTATCGCGCAATTGATACCTGTGAGGTGGTGTTTACCAACTTTCGCGTATCAGCGAATAACTTAATTGGTGGTATTGAAGGTAAGGGCTTTATTCAAGCCGTTGGCGGTTTAGAGCTAGGTCGCATTAATGTGGCGGCCAGAGGTGCTGGTATTGCATTAGGCGCAACAGAGCTGGCAGTAAAATATGCACAAGAGCGAGAAACCTTCGGGAAAGCCATTTGTAACCACCAAGCGATTCAACTGAAACTAGGAGAAATGGCCACGAAAGTTGAAGCTGCGCGATTATTAATTGAGCAAGCAGCGGAAAAATACGATGCTGGCGAGCGCTGTGATATGGAAGCAGGCATGGCTAAATACTTTGCCTCTGAAGCAGGCGTTTATTGTGCTAATGAAGCTATGCGTATCTTCGGTGGTTACAGTTACTCAGTAGAGTACGATATTGAACGCTATTATCGTGATGCAATGTTGATGTGTATTGGTGAAGGTACCAATGAAATGCAGCGCATTATTATTTCAAAGCAACTAGTGGAAAAGTATAAAATATGAATACACAACTACCATTAGCAGGCATTCGTATTATTGCTGTTGAGCAATATGGTGCCGGCCCATACGGTTCTATGTTTTTATCCGACATGGGGGCAGAAGTGATCAAAGTTGAAAACCCCAAAATAGGCGGCGATGTATCTCGTCAAACTGGCCCCTTTTTTTTAGATGAAAATGACAGTTATTTTTTCCAAACATTTAACTTAAATAAAAAAAGCATTACGTTAAATTTAAAGTCAGAAGCAGGACGTAAGGCTTTTGAAGCTTTAGTTAAAACTGCCGACGCGGTCACTAATAATTTACGCGGTGATCAGCCGGAAAAATTAGGTATTACCTACGAGGCGTTAAAACATATTAATCCGAAAATAGTCTGTGGACATTTATCGGCTTATGGTCGCGACAACGACAGAGCTAACTGGCCAGGTTATGACTATTTAATGCAGGCCGAGGCAGGCTTAATGTCATTAACCGGTGAGCCGGATCAAGCCCCAGCTCGTTTTGGTGTGTCAATGGTCGATTTTATGACAGGAGCTGTTGCATCATTAGGACTCACGGCTGGCTTATTAGGGGCTTATCGTACGGGGCAAGGACGTGACATTGATGTATCGCTATTTGACGTTGCCTTGCACCAGCTCTCCTACCCGGCAACCTGGTACTTAAATGAAAACCACGTAACCAAACGTGTTGCACGTTCAGCACACCCCGCCACTGTGCCTTGTCAGTTATATAAAACGAAAGACAGCTATATCTTTTTAATGGCCATGACCGATAAGTTTTGGGAAATTTTAATGCTGCTGTTAAATGATGATGTGCTTAAAGAAGAGCGTTTTAAAACGGTTGCCCAGCGTCGTGAAAACCGCGATCTGTTAACCCAAGAAATTGACCGCGTCATGGCGGCTAACACTACGGCTAAATGGTTAGAAATTTTGCAAGGAAAAATACCTTGTGCGCCGGTATATGACTTACCTCAAGCGATCGAAAGCCCTTACATTCGAGATATTGGTATGGTGCGTAAAGTGCCGCACCCATCTAATCCCGGTATGGAAGTATTAGGCAACCCAATTAAAGTAGATGGCAAACGTCTTGACGGGAAAGCTTGTGGCAAAATGGGTAACAGCACCCATGAGTTGTTGGCTGAATTAGGCTACAGTGAAGACCAAATTGCCGAGTTAAAAGCGCAAGGCGCTATTTAACACTTACTGTAAACTAGCCGAATTTTTAGGCTTTTTTACGTCAATTTTTCGAACAGTATTTAAAGAGTATGTTATGAAACTCGAAGGTATTAAGGTGTTGGATTTATCTTTATTTCTACCAGGACCTCATTTTACTATGATGATGGCGGATCACGGCGCAGAAGTGATAAGTTTGGAGCCCCCAGGAGGAGAGCCAGTGCGCCATGTTGGTTTAAAGCAACAAGGTGAGTCAGTTTGGTTTCGTAATGTTTTTCGCGGCAAAAAAAGTATTAATCTCAATTTAAAATCAGCAGAAGGTAAAGCAGCATTTTTTAAGTTATGTCAATCGGTCGATGTCATGGTGGAAGCGTTTAGGCCCGGCGTCGTTGACCGTTTAGGCATAGGTTATGAAGACGTTAAAGCGGTAAACCCAGGTATTATTTATTGCGCTATTTCTGCTTACGGCCAAACTGGACCAAAACGTTTATCTCCAGCCCATGATCTAAGTATTCAAGCAGACTCGGGCGCGGTATCTATTAATGAGGGGCCTGATGGCCAACCAGCACAACCGGCCATGCCAGTAGCTGATATGGCAGGAAGTTTGATGGCTTTTTCGGGTGTTTTAATGGCCATTATTCGTAAACAACAAACCGGATTAGGCGACTATATTGACATTTCTATGCAAGACTCGTTAGTTGCTTGGTATGCCAATGTTATGGGGCCTTCGTTTGCTGAACAACGTTCGCCAGTACCTAAAGAAGAGCGTAGCTGGGGCGGCGCAGCTATGTACAATATCTATAAAACGGCAGATAGCCAATACCTAACACTTGGCGGCTCAGAGCTTAAGTTTGCTTATAATTTATTAACAGCGCTTTGTGACGACGATGCACAAAGGAATGAATTGTATGAATGCTGTAAATTGCCGCCAGGTGCAAAGCAAAGTAAGGTGAAGGATTTTTTTAGAGAGAAATTCATCAGCAAAAGCTTAGCCCAGTGGACTGAAATCTTAGCCAATGTCGATGTTTGTTGGGCACCTGTTCGCGACTTACATGCCGCCATGCAGGAAGCACATTTACAACAGCGAGAAATGCTGTTAACCGATGAAAAAGGCAATAGCCACTTAGGTGTTCCAATAAAATATAAAAATGAACCTGCAGCGCCTACCTTCACTTTACCTAAATTCAGTGAGCATACAAAAAGCACATTGCTATCAATTGGTTATTCAGAAAATGAAATTGAAGAAATGCTAATTAAAAAAGCATTTCTAACGGAGTGATGAAGATTATCTGCTCACTTTTTGATTGTATAATGAACATAGTTAGTAACTGACAAATATCAATCCGTTGCTCCTATTTTTATGGTTTTATGACCTAATAATAACAATAGGAGCGTTTCATGATCAGATTCAAAAAAAACAAAATAGCGTCTTTAACTTTGCTGGCAATATGGCCATTAACCACGACTTTTACTCACGCCTTCGCGGTTGAACAACAGGCAGCGCTCGAGCGCATCGAAGTAACCGCTCAGCGTCGAGTGCAAAACTTACAAAAAACACCAGTCTCAATAACGGCCATAGGAGAAGATGAACTGGCCGCAAAACAAATAGGTCGATTAGATGACCTTTCATTTGAAGTACCTAACTTAATAATTGCACCTAATACCGGTACCTCATCAGGCGCTAAAATTTTCATGCGAGGTGTTGGCGAAGATAACTCAACATTTACCAATGATCCAGCGATAGGGATTTATGTTGATGGTGTGTTTTTTGCTCGACAAACTGGCGCATTAATTGATATTTACGATTTAGAAAGAATTGAGGTGCTACGCGGCCCACAAGGTACTTTGTATGGGCGAAATACTTCGGGGGGCGCAATAAAATATATCTCAAAAAAACCGCGTGGAAATAACGAAAGTTACCTGCAAACTATTTTAGGTAATATGGGGAAGCTTGATATTAAGTTTGCTGGCGATTATGCCGTTAATGAAGACTTAGCCGTACAAATTGCAACGATAAAGCGTAAAAGAGATGGCTACTCATATAATACTACCACGGACCAAAAGGTAAATGATCAAGACGTATTTTCGGCGCGCTTAGGTGCCCTGTGGGATATTGATCAAATGAGTTCGTTATATTTGAATTTCGACATAGTCAAAGATAATTCAACGGCAGGTTATGCCAGTAATATACTCAACGATACTGATGATAATGTTTACACGCTAGAAAGTAGTGTTACTGGCCCCAACAAAGTTAATCAAAAAGGCGTCAATTTTACTTATCAACGAACAATAAATGAGCGCATGAACCTAGAGGTTATTGCTGCTCACCGTACCTTGGAAAATCCTTGGCACGGTGATTTTGACGGCAAAGCAGACGTTGTATTAGAAAACCGATGGTTTTTAGAACAAGCGCAAGATAGTGTCGAAGTTCAACTTTCAGGTCATGAGCACAAGCTTGACTGGTTGGCGGGTTTGTTTATTTTCCGTGAAAGAAATGAATTGAGAGAAAACTTTGATGTATTGCCTATGGTGTTAGGACCGTCATCGACAAATTATTTCAAACAAGATACGGAAAGTTATGCCGTATTTACGCATGCTACATATGCGTTGTTCGATAAGGTTAATATTACTGGCGGTCTAAGATACACTGCCGATAAAAAAGATATATCGGTTAATCAAATTAAGCCGGATAATTCGGCAGGATTTCAGTCCGCTGATGATCATTCATGGTCAAATGTTAATTTTAAACTTGGCGTAGACTATCAATTAAATGAAAGCTTTATGGTGTTTTTAAACAGCGCATCAGGCTATAAAGCCGGTGGTTATGCCTTGTTAAATAGTGGCGAATTACGCACATTCAATCAAGAAAATAACATAACCTATGAAATAGGTTTTAAAAGCTCATGGCTCAATAATAAAATTAATTTAAACAGTACATACTTTTTTAGTCAGTACGATGATTTACAGCTATCAGCATGGGATGACGAAGGTAATATCGTGCGGATAAATGCAGCCGATACTGAAATATCAGGGCTAGAGATTGAAGTTAAAGCCGCAATAACCAGTAATTGGCAACTTAATGCGACATTAGGCACATTAGATTCGGCATATAAAGAAACCAGATCTCCTATTACGACTGACTTGAGCTTGAAGCAAGCCCCGGATCTTCGTTGGTCTATTGGTAGTCAATTTTACTTTGAATTGGCAAGTGGCGAAATTGCTTGGACAATTAATGCAAACCATACCAGTGAATATTTTCAAGATGTTAGTAACTCGATTATAGGCGCTACCGAAGCGCATACGTTAATCAACTCTCGCGTGTCATACACGGATAATGATGGCGAGTTCAGCATCAGCCTATGGGGAAAAAACTTATTTGACCAACAATTTACCACAGGTAGCTTAGTTGTTGAAGGTCTAGGAGTTGGGGCGATTTATACCAATTTGCCGAAAAGTTATGGTGTTGATTTTACTTATCACTTTTAGCTTTCCTGTGTATAAGGGGAGATTATTAGCTGAGCCACTAGACAGTTAACTTAGCCTGATAAATCTTCCCTGATCATTTTATTAAAATCTATTTAAGACTTAATTTTGACATTGATCATGTTGTTTACTCATTGGGGTGTTAACAATGACATATAGCAATTGAAAGTTGGCGTTATTTTTTCGCTAACCACGCTTATATTCCCTGTTACTTTTTAGGACTTATAGGGTTTTTATAATAATTGAAAATATCGATACACAACTAATCTAGACAGAATATCTAAGGTAACTATTATGAAAGAACAAAAAGACTTTTCTATTAAAGGTTTTTCAGAAGCCGTATTCGTTGTTAATGACCTGCAAAAGTCTAAAGCATTCTATTGTGAAGTTATTGGCTGGGAAGAAGTAGTTGAAGAAAGTAATACATCGGCTTTTAATGCGTTTTGGCAAATAGAAAATAACGCAACGGTTACCACTTGTTTGCTTCAGGCACCAGCATCGACGACAGGGGCGATCCGCTTAGTTGAAATTTCTGGTATCGAGCATAGCTATATTCGCGCTAATAGCCAAATATGGGATGTTGGCGGCATTTATGACGTCAATACACGTGTTAAAAATGTCCATAAACTTGCACGCAAACTACATGAACATCATTGGTTTGGCGTTAATGAACCGGTGGAAATGCAGTTTGGGCCATTTAAAGTATATGAATGGTTAGCGAAAAGTCATGACGGGATCACTCATGCACTTATTGAGCGCCTTGAGCCAGCCTTAGATAATGATCAACAAACGGCATTGTTTAGTGCATTAATCAATGCCTCTATGATTATTAAAGATCACCAAAGTGAACTAGACTTTTTCACTAAAATTTTAGGTTTTGAAGCGTTAATACATCAAGAGGACACCTTTGATAGCGCCAAGAGTAATGTCTTTGGAATGCCATTTGAGCTAGTTGCGAGTACTCCCCATGTATTAACGCTGCTTAGTGCCGACGGCACACGAGATGGCACTATTGAATTGGCTTCATTTCCAGAACTTACGGGTAACGATTTTTCAGCTAATGCTGCCCCTTATAACTTAGGTATTACTAGCCTACGCTTTCCAATAAAAGGTATGACGGCATTTTTACAGCACCTTAACGCTCATGATATTGATTATATAGCGGGGGGGGAGGTCGAATTAAAACCTTACGGCGTTGTAACTCTTATTGCGATAAATTCGCCAAGCGGTAATCGTTTTGAGTTTTTTGAATTAACTGATAAATAGAGCAAAAAAATAAACAATTTTTTAATGTTCTTTGTTCATAAAAATTATACGCAGCATAACGATAGCGCTACAGGTGCCAAAAACCGGTGTTAATTGGCTAATTATTGCACTCGGATAATAATCGACATTGAAAATCAAAAGCTACGTCTTGATGTTTCAATGTCGCGCTTGTGCTAACAACCGTGAACAAGCAATTACCTAACGGCACCTTTGCCGCTATCATCTGCGTTTATGTTGTCATTAGTTGAATCCTTTCGACAGCCTCATTTTACCATAGCGTTGCAGGTATCGAATGATGAAGACTCGCGTGATAGCCATGAACATAAATTACCATTAAGTTAATGGCTCGCTAATGCTTATGTTACTTGCTTAGCATCAGTTATAGCGTCATTGAGGCTAGAGCAACTTAAATTATTTGGGCATATTAAAAAACACTTTGTGATTTCGGGCCTGAAAATTAGCAGCGCAAGGCTATTACTTAGTATCAGTGAAGGTTGATTAAATGAAAAATAAGAAAATATGCTTACATAGTTATCCTGACAATATTCCCACGGTTGATAATTTTAGCTGTCAAGAAGTGGCAGTGACACCGCCAGGGGCAGGGCAAGTATTATGTAAGACACGTTATTTGTCGATTGACCCCTATATGCGCAGTCAAATTTCAGGGCGCCATATAACTGCTAGTTTATCTCCAGGAGATATGATGATGGGGGAAACAGTCAGTGAAGTTATACAAAGTAATAGCGAGAAATTTAAAGTAGGTCAATTAGTTCGGTGTATGGGCGGTTGGCAAGAATATTCGATACACGAACCAGAAGCGCTTTCGGCGCCAATAACCCATGCTTATCCATCCTATGCTTTATCGATACTTGGTATGCCAGGTTTAACCGCTTATGCGGGGTTAATGTGGCTAGCCAAGCTACAAAAAGGTAATGTTGTCGTGATACCCGCAGCAGTAGGGGCCGTAGGCGCTACTGCCGGGCAATTAGCTAAAGCGGCGGGTTGTATCGTTATTGGTATTGCCGGTAGTAATGAAAAATGTCGTTATGCTGTAAATGAGCTTGGTTATGATTTTTGTATAAACAGAAAAACCGATCATATTGCAGAAAAACTTGAGCAATACTGCCCTAATGGCATAGACGTGTACTTTGATTTAGTCGGTGGTAAATTACTACATATCGCTTCAGAGCGGCTAGCTATAGGTGCGAGAGTGATACTGTGCGGTTTAGTGGCTGAATATAATAATAAAGACCGCATGGCAGGACCGGCACCGGCATTGTGGATAAAATCTCGTGCAACAGTGTCTGGATTGGTTGTGTATGACTTTGAAGCAAGACGTAGTGAATTTATCGCCGAATGCTTACCTTTATTTGCACAAAAAAAGCTTAAAATGCAAGAAGATATTAGTATTGGCATTGAGCATGCCCCTGACGCTTTTTGTAAATTAATGCGCGGAGACAATTTTGGTAAAACCTTGGTTAAGGTGTCAACGTAATAACAAGAATAAGCCAACATATAAAAGCGATCAGCATCATCACTTTTTCAAGCGTGCTTATCCTTGTTTTAACTTTAACTTTAACTTTAACTTTAACAAGCAAATTTAACCGTTATAAGGTGTTTATCACGCGCTTAACCTTCTGCATAAGTTTTAAGCTTGTCTCTTTCTAAAATAGTAATTTGGTAATTACTGTCGATTTGGATTAAGCCTTCATTTTTTAATTTGCTAAATCCTCGACTGCCCGTTTCAAGCGACATACCTAAATAATCAGCAATATCTTGGCGGCTCATTGGTAAATGAAAACGATTCGAGCCATGGCCGATACGGTATTCCATATCCAGCAAAAAGTGAGCGATACGTTGATGCGCTGTTTTTTGCCCCATAATGAAGAGCTGATCTAAAATTAATGACAGAATGTGGTGGGTCATTTCTTGATAACGCTGGGCAATGACAGGGTATTTATCAAAAATACTGATAATTATTTTTTTATTAATTTTCACCACTGTTGATTCAGTCAAGGTTTTTGCACTAAAACTATAAAAAGCATGCTCAGATATGCCTAGGATATTACCGGTAAATAAGAATGAAAATACCTGTCTTGAGCCGGTTGAAGTTGAGCGTTCAAGCATGATAGCACCGGATACCGGTACGTATACATAATCACTTTTATCGCTTTCTCGAAATAAGTATTCGTTTGCTCCTACGGTATTTTCTTCTGCTTTCTCTGCTAACTCATTAAAAAAGTCAGTCGAAGATTCTATCTCATTTATATTACTGCCAAAACACGAACTTAATGAAGTTTTTATTGAAACTTTATTGATATCTAACGCCATTTATTAATTTTCCACGATTATCTTCTGAGAAATGTCACTTGAAATCATGCCATGCAAAGCAAGTATTTTCAGTAATTTTGAGCACAAGAGTATCGACTAAATCTTGAGGACGCAAATGCATTTTATTTTGAGTGAAAATTTTATCTAACTTTTTGTCTTAAAAATTTAGTATTGTAAAACCTAAAAATGAGCTTGTGCTAGGTTAGATAACTTTTCACTTAAGTGATAATTGTCATATTAATAACCTAGTGCCTTTGAATATAAATAATACAAATAATATAAATAGTATTACCTTAGCTAAGATGAGTGACTCTAGCCCATTAACCATTGATGATGTTAATGCGGCTGCTGTTAACAGGTTGAAAATAAAGGGTTTTCTGGTGTGCTCGTTCGTTGTCGCGGTATTTATTGGAAAAAACACAATCAGTGTTAATTGATAAAAGTCAAAACTTAATGATTGATTAGATTTTGTCCGGACAAGTTTTGTGTAATGTAGACTCAAACAATAATTAAAAATGCTCGTTACAATTATATTATAAAAGGGTCCGACTCATGAATAAAAAATTTGCACCGAAAATAGTTAGTTTCGCAATCAAGATGGCGTTATTTACTTCAGTTACTATGATGCAGCAAGCTTATGCAGATGAAGAAAATATAGATGCTAAAAAAGAGACTAGAGATAATAATATTGAATATATTGAAGTAACCTCACGTCATCGCGGTGAGTCACTGAATAAAATCCCTATTTCGGTTGTTTCTTTTGGCTTGGAAGAAATGGAAAAAGCGGGCATGCGCAGTGTCGGAGATATTGCCTCAGCGTCTGTGGGCTTTTCGATGGAAAAAGGCTATGGGCGTCAATCTGATATCCCTGTTATTCGCGGTGTCTCTTGGATCCCAGGTTATGGAACACAAAAAGCATCTTACTTTATTGATGGTGTCTATTTTGATGGTTCAATTCAAAGCTTACCACTTGATCTAATTGAACGTGTCGAAATAGTAAAAGGACCACAAAGTGCCTTATATGGTAGACGTACATTTTCAGGGGCAATTAACTTAGTGACTCGTAAGCCAACAGATGAATTGTCGGGCTATGTTAATACCACTATTGGTCAAAACGGTAACCGCTCCATTGGCACAGGGTTGTCAACAAAGTTAAATGATATGGTCGCCATTCGTGCGGGTCTTTCATTCGACACCTATGATGGTGACTGGGATAATGAAATAGCAGGCGGGCCTAGTGTTGGCGGTGAAAAAACCAACTCACAAATGATTGGTTTATATTTTACGCCATCAAATAACACCAGTATTGATATTAATTATGTTCGTAATGAAAATGATGATGATCATAGCGTATTTCACTATCAAGGCCCGGATGAAAATAACTGTTACTTAGATACTCGTCCTTATTATTGTGGCGTGGCTAATATTGATAATTCAATAAAAATTGGCGGCGTGCTTGATAATGACGCCTATGGTTTACGTGCTACCCGCACTCATATGAGTTTCCAATTAAAGCATACTTTTGACTTTGGTCAGTTTACTTGGATAAGTGGTAAAAATACCTTTGATTTAGAGCGGGCTATTGATCAAACGTATACAGGATATGATCAAGTATTTAGCTTTGGTTTTTTCTTTGGCGGTCCTTACTTTGAAGATGGGGCAGCATGGCATATACCAGAAAGCGCTAAAGACAGTGAATATAGTCATGAAGTTCGTTTTTCCTCATCGGCATTAGACGATAGACTGCTATGGTCGGTAGGTGCTTACCTTTGGCATAAGGAAGATGAGCCGGAAAATGTTAACGAATTTGTTCAAGAAGATGATAACAAAGCTTTTATGGCCATGGTGTCATATGACATTACAGAGGACTTAAACGTATCTTTTGAAGCACGTCGCTCTACCGATGAAATTAACTCATTGGCTTATGATAATTTAATTAATATGCCTGGATTTGAGGACACCAGTAATGAATTTAGCAGCACGACTACTCGCTTCATAGCTGAGTATGATGTCAATGAAGATACCCTAGTTTATTTCACTCGCTCAGAAGGTAATAGTCCCGGTGGCTTTAATACCCATGAAGAGTTACCAAGCGATTTAGTGGTCATTCAAGAAGAAGAAATGTTGATGTATGAGGGGGGGATTAAAACGACCTTATTAGATGGAGACTTATACCTGTCGGCTGCTATTTACAATATGGATTGGAAAAAACAGCAGTTAACAGATAGCTTTATGCCTGACACAGGCGCTGTTCCTGTCTCTTATACCTCTAATGCAGGTAAAACTAATATAACCGGTATCGAACTACAAGTAACTTATATTATTAGTGACTCCTTAAATATGAACTTAGGTATGTCTCACACCGATGCTGAGTTTAAAACGCTATTTGATAGTAATCACTGTAGGATTATTTCTGGTTTAAGTTCGACCGAATGTAATCAACCTGACAATTTAAGAAATTTTGGTGATTTATCAGGTAACACTCCACCACAAGTACCGAAAAATGAAGTTACTATGGCGTTAAATTATAGTGCGCCATTAACTGCTAACTTCGATTTATTTGGCCGTTTAGATGTTAACTATGACTCGACACGTTATGGCCATATCCATAACTTGATTGAAACAGGTGCTCGTACGTTAGTTAATGTGAATATGGGTATTGAAAATGACAACTGGAGTTTATCTGCATGGGTTAAAAATGCGACTGATGATGATACACCAACCTATATTTTTAGATATATAGATGCCCAAAGTTTTGCTTATGCCAGCCGTGCATTCCCAATTGCACCAAGCAGAGGTCGAGAAGTGGGTATAACAGCATCTTATCGCTTTTAACTTTGATGAGTAGTGTTTAGTGACAAGCATAGCGAGCCATTGGCTTGCTATGCTTGTCTTCAATAAGCTAAAGACGACTAAAAGCAATGTTGCAATTGGCAACGGCGTTACGCTAAAGCTAACACCTAGATTAGGTGGATGATTATTAGCCTTAAACGGCTTTAATCGAGCGTTGAAAATAGTCGCTTAGTCGCCAAAGTTCAGGTCATTATCCTTTGTGATTGCAAGCCCTATGGCGGAACTATAAAAGTTACTTTTAGTCACAATTTTAGCCATAGTGAATAAGAGTTTCATAAACCAAACGTGCCATAGAGCTATTTAGTGTTAACCCTAGTTAGCGCAAATAAATCAAACTGTCATTTTAAGAGAAACTAATAAACTGAGGGGTAGCAATGATACGTAGAAATTTTATTAAAGGCTTAGTTGTCGCCTCAACAGGCATAATGTTGCCTCGCGTTTATGCAAAGCAAAATGCCGATGTTATCATTATAGGAGCGGGGCTTTCTGGGTTGTCCGCTGCTCATAATTTAAAGAATGCAGGTTTTAATGTCCTTGTTTTAGAGGCAGATCACCGAGTAGGAGGACGAGTTAAAACCTTAGACCATATTGTTACTAAACCGGAAACCGGTGGCTTGCAAATTGGTAAGGGTTATGGCTATATGCGTACGTTAGCCGCACAATTAAATGTCCCCTTAGCGCCTCTTTCAGGGGTTCCACGTGGTAGCGCTTTTCTGATTGACGAACACTTAATTTCCGCTAAAGAATGGCCTACACATATTGCCAATCGATTAAACTTAGTAGAAAAAAAATTAACGCCGGCACAATTATATTTTTATTACCTTAAAAAACTGCCAAAGCTAGATGCGGCTTCTGATTGGAATAAGCCTAACTGTGCGTATTTAGATGTCTCAATGCTTAGCCTGTTAAAAAAGGCAGGAGCTTCAGAGCAAGCCATTGCACTGATAAATGCTAATGTTAATGCGAATAGTCTGGCGGAATTGTCAGGGGCTGACGCTATTCACGTTTTAGCACAAAGGATGGCAGGCGGTAGAGGAACAGATAAGGTTGTTGGCGGCAATAGCCGCTTTGTAGAGGCGCTAGCTAATCAGTTACCCAATCAAATTCAAATGGGTAAAAGTATCAACAAAATAGTTGCTAAGAATAACTCAGTAACAGTAAGCTGTAACGATGGTAGCCAATACACGGCTATGCACTGTATTTGTACTATCCCGTTTAGTGTTTTGCGTGATATCGATTTACAGGCCTCGATTTCTAAAACGCAACAGGCCGCCATAGCGCAATTAAATTATACGGCCATTACCCATGTACATTTTGAAGTAACCGATGATTGTTGGCTTGATGATGGCTTGCCGGCTAATATATGGTCAAATGGTGATATTGGGCGCGTATTTTCTTCAACAGATACTAGTGGCAAAGTACGGCACTTGTTGAGTTGGGTAAACGGTGATGCCGCCAAAGCATTAGATAAGTTGCCGGAAAAAGTGGCAATGAAACATATTACTACCTACTTAACCACGCATAGACCTTCCTTACGAGGTAAAATAAAACCTGTTTACGTCAATTCATGGGGCAATAACCCTTTTTCCAAAGGCGCTTATTCAAGCTTTTCACCGGGACAAGTACAACAGTTTGCCGGGAAAATGGCAGAAACAGCAGGCAACTTACACTTTGCTGGAGAGCATACTAACCATAACTATAGCGGTATGGAGTCAGCCTTAGTTTCGGGCCTCAATGCGGCAAGTAAAGTGATTGAAAGAGCATAAATACTCACTTTGTTGCTGCAATATCGATTAAATAAAGCAATTATACAAAAAATTGCTTTATGACAATAAGTAACGTTGCTGAGCCCTGTTGGAGGGGGAGATTAAATTAGCTGCGTGCTTATTCCACTTTGATACCTTCATTTTGATATTCGTCATATTATGTTTCTTGTCTTCTTGCCATAGTGCCGTATCGGTTTTGTTGCGCGCCTACATACGGTGTAGACAAAAATTAATCAATATATGTGCATAGTTATGGAACCTTCTTTAACAAAAGTATTGTTAACTAATCTTAAAAATAAAGCGATCACCGACCAAGACCGCAAGCGAGCATCGGTGCATTTACTTGATTGGTTAGCTTGTTGTAGTCTTGGGCGATTATCAGCGGCTGGTGATGTTTATCAGGCGTACATTGATGATGAAGCTGATCAAAGCGAACAGCCATGTAATGTCGTGTTTGGCGATAAATGTTATTGGCAAGATGCCTTGCTAATGAATAGTGCATTGGGCAATGTCCTTGAAATGGACGACATTCATCGCAGTTCTATCCTACATCCAGGTCCTGTGGTTATCCCAGCAGCGCTCGCCATAGCGCAAAAGCATGGTTTGCCTATGCGTAATTTATTAAATGCCATTGTTTTAGGTTATGAAATAACGATTCGATTAGGTAAGGCCATTGGTCGAAGCCATTATCAATACTTTCATAATACCGCCACTTGCGCAGCCATGGGGGCATCGCTAGCCGTTTCGCACTTATTATCATTAACCATTGAGCAAACATTAGCGGCATTAGGCAACGTGGGCAGTCGCACGAGTGGCTTATGGCAAATGCGAAATGAGCAGGTTTTAACGAAGCAGTGGCACAATTCGGATGCGGCAAAAACAGGAACTATGGCAGCGATATTAGCCAGTAAGGGCTTAACTGGGCCTGAATATATTCTTGAAGGACCTCAAGGTATTTTCAAGGCACTATCGGATGATGCCATGCCGGAAAAATTCATTAAAGCGTATGATACTTGGCGTATTTTTGACTGCAGTTTTAAGCCTTGGCCTGCTTGCCGCCATGCACATAGTGCTATCGATGTGGTGTTAACGGCTTTAAATAATATCCCGCGGGCGATCACGGTTAACGATGTTCAGTCAGTCGCTATTTTTACCTATCAAGACGCACTCGTTTTTTGTGATAAGCCGACACCTGAAACAGAGTTACAAGCAAAGTTTAGCATTCAACATGCCGTAGCTGCCGTTTTAACGTGGGGGCAGCCTCAGCTTACACATTACTATTTAGAACAACTGCATGAGTTAGCACATACGCGCTCAATCATAAAAGTGTTTGAGTCGCCCGAGCTTGAGGGTAACTACCCAGCTCATTACGGCGCAAGGTGTGAGATAACGTTACATTCTGGCGAGGTTATTACGGAAGAAATTATCGATACCTTAGGCGACCCAGAGCGACCATTATCACTTGAACAAATTAAAGCTAAGGCGAGTATGTTGATGACTGCGGCGGGGCTCTCGCCTAATCGAATTGATGAGTTAATAAATATGACGTGGGCTAACGACACTTCATTATCTTTGCTGAATACTTTAATTAGTGCTGAAAAAACACATGGCCATAATGAAAAAAATAAAACTAGAGAATAACGTGAACGCAATCAATAAATTAATAAAGCATATTGAAAATACAACCTATGAGCAATTACCGCAAACGACAACCGATGCAGTCAAAACCTTTGTTTTAGACTCGATGGGTGTCGGTATCAGCGGTAGTAGAGTGCCAAGTGTACAGCAAGTGAAGGCAGGTTTAGCTACTTGGGGAACGGCTAAGCATGCTCAAGTATGGAATACAGGGGAGTGGCTACCAGCCAATGCCGCAGCGGTTATGAATGGCTATCAAATTCATAATCAAGAGTGGGATTGTGTCCATGAGCCGGCGGTTGTTCACCCTATGGCAGTTATTTTATCGGCACTAATGGCCTACGGACAACGGGAAAATATTTCAGGTAAGCAACTAATATTGGGGGTCACCATTGCGGTAGACGTGGCAACACTGATTGGCGCGTCAGCCACTAGTGGCTTAAAATTTTTCCGGCCCTCTGTTTGTGGTTGTTTAGGCGCAACAGCAGGTATTGCAGCCATGATGTCGATACGTGGCGATACCTTAAAAAATGCGTTGGGGATCGCTTATAGTCAGCTTAGTGGCACCATGCAAGCCCATGTTGAAGGCTCACCCATGTTACCGATACAAATAGGCTTGAATGCCTCAAATGCAATTAATGCCGTGGACATGGCTCAGGCAGGGTTTTCAGGGCCAAAAGACATTTTAGAGGGCCCGTTTGGTTATTTTAACTTATTCGAAGATAGCTATGACTTAGGCTACTTTAACGAAAACATCGGGCAACATTTTCAAATTGAAAAAGTAAGTCACAAGCCATTTCCAACGGGTAGAGCAGGGCATGGTGCAATTGACGGACTACTGACACTTAAAAATAAGCATCACTTTGCGATAGAGGATATTGAAAAGGTCACTATCAGCGCCACACCATTAATTAATCGCTTAGTTGGCCGTCCGATCAAAGAAAACATGGACGTGAGTTACGCTAAGCTTTGCAATGGTTATATTGCCGCAACAGCACTTATTACCGGTAATGTAACAGTGCAAGACTTCGAGCCTGCAGTGCTTAATTGCAAAACGAGGCTCGACTTAGGTAAAAAAATAATTACCCAACTAAACGACTGTCAAGACGTTAATGCCTTAGCCCCAGTTTGTGTAGAAGTTCAGTTATATTCCGGTGAGCATTATAAAATAGCCCTCAATGCTATTTTAGGAAACCCTGCGCGTCCACTGTCGAGAACTGCGCAAATAGAGAAGTTTAATGTCGCTTGTATGAGTGCAAAAAAAGCATTAACGACCCAACAAATCAATAAATTGATATTTAGCATAGACGAATTAGAGCAAATGCAAAATATTAACCAACTTATTTCATTAACTATAAATAATCATTAGGTAGAAGTTATGACAGGTTATCCAACATACTATGAATCGTTTGACTACAAGCAAATGTTACAAGATTATCCACTAGGTGATGAGTTTACCTCACGCTTTAGCAGCATGAATCGAACAGAATTAAAAGCATTACAAAATGAACGATTTTTAAATGTGGTCAAGCGAGCGTGGGAAATTCCTTTTTATCAGCGTATTTGGCGCAATGCGGGTGTTAAACCTGAAGATATAAAAAGCCTTGATGACATTACTAAACTACCACTGATCTCTAAAACCGACATTATGGATAGTGTTGAAAAATTCCCGCCAATTGGTGACTTTCATGGTTTAGATGATATTCCAGCTGAAAATCGACCGCCGATTGTTTTCCATACCACTAGTGGTACCACAGGGACGCCTCAGCCGTTAATATTCGGCCCTAAAAGTCGTGAAATTCAGTCATTATTAGTGGCGCGTAGCTATCGTTTTATGGGGTTAAAACCCGCTACTACAGTGCAGTCTTGCTATGGCCATGGCATGATCAATGGCGGTCATTATATTCGTGAAGCGGTAACTCATTACACCAATGCGCTATTTTTATCCGCAGGCACAGGCCTTGAAACACGTTCTGTGCAACAAGTTAATCTAATGAAAACCTTTGGCACTAACGTATTAGTAGGATTTGTTGATTACATTAAACGTTTATCCGATGTCGCACGAGAAGAAGGGCTCACTCCAGGGGAAGATATTAAAATTGATATGATCATTGGGCACTTAGGCATGGAAAGCCGTGAAAACATAGCGAAAGCATGGGGCGGGCCTGAGTTATTTGATTGGTATGGCGTTGGTGATACCGGCACGATAGCTGCTGAAGGTCCAGACCATGAAGGTATGCATGTTTGGGAAGATGCACATTATTTAGAAGTACTAGACGCAGATACCAATACTCCCGTGCCAGATGGCGAAATAGGTAATATGGTTGTCACGTGTTTATACAAAGATGACGTGTACCCAATTATTCGTTTTAATACCTGTGACTTAACCGAAGTTATTCCAACTGAGAACAAAATGTCTTTACCTTTTAAACGCATAAAAGGCTTTATGGGGCGTTCAGACAATATGGTTAAATTACGTGGCATTAACATCTACCCGCAAGGCGTGGGTCCTATGCTCGATGAAGATGCCGCATTTTTAGGTGAGTTTATCTGTAAAGCTGTTCGCGATGAGAATGGTAGAGATGAAATGATCATTATGGTCGAAGTTAATATCGATGCCAGTCAACGTCCTCAATTACAAGCAGAGTATGAGCGTTTGCTAAAAAGAAAAATAGGCATAGCCGTGCAAGTTGAACTTGTCTCAGAAGGCGAGCTAACACCCCTGACACAAGTTGACGTTAGACAAAAGCCGATCAGATTAATTGATAATCGCTTCAGTGAATAGTCAGTAAATTAACTACTGGTAAAACCTAAAATATTGGAGTTTAGATGATAGATATCGATGTTTTACAGCTTGATTTACATGAGCAAATATCACTTGTTAAATCAAAGCAATTGTCCGCAGAAGAATTGATGCTTCAGCAACAAGCACTAATTGACGTCGTTAACCCGAAAGTTAACGCATTTATTTCGGTGAATGAGCAAAATACGCACGCTTTGAACATGCACTCTTTAAGTAACAAGACATTAAATAGTGCTTCCCCTAGCGAAAATATTTTTGCGGGTGTCTCGATAGCAATAAAAGATAACATTGATGTCTTAGGGTTTAACTCAACCGCAGGTTTAGAAACTCGGCGAAATGTTACGGCAAAAAGTGATGCTTTTGTGGTTGATAGATTAAGGCAAGCAGGAGCAACATTTTCAGGAAAATTGAATATGCATGAGGGCGCTTTAGGTGCAAGTAATCAAAACCTGCATTATGGCAATTGCTATAACCCTCATCAATTATCATTAAGTCCTGGCGGCTCTTCAGGTGGTTCAGGCGCTGCAGTCGCTTCGTGTATGACGGCTTTAGCCCTGGGAACCGACACCATGGGGTCGGTTCGTATTCCAGCATCATATTGTGGGGTTTTTGGCTTTAAACCCAGCCGAGGAGCGTTAAGTAATCATGGCACGGTTATTTGTAGTCGTGTCATGGATACGATTGGGCCACTAGCCCGATCAGCGCGCGACCTAACGAAGGCGTTTAATATTATGGCTGGCTACCATATGGAAGATGCGCAATCTCAGTCAATAAACTTTATCAAAACGCTGCCTAATAAACCGGTGATTTTAGTGCCCGAAAACCTTGAGTCACTTGGAGTGGAAGCGGATGTTATTGAAGATTTTAATAAAAACATTGCCATATTTACATCCTTAGGGTGCCAATTAAAACCCTTTAGCTTTAATGATAGCGGTTTTGGTAAGTACGATTTTGGTGAAGCGCGCCGTGCTGGATTAATTATTTGCGAAGCCGAGATGCGCGTTGAACATGAGCAAGACTGGCAAACGCATTTAAATCAGTTTTCGCCCTACCTTCAACAATTGTTGTCATATATAGATAAAAAATCACCAATGGATGTGATTAAATCAGAGCGAGTATTAGATCAAGCTGTTGTTAAATTAAGACAATTGCTGGCGCAAGGTGACTTTATGTTAATGCCAACCACCCCGCAACGCGCCTTCTCTTTTACCGACAGTGCACCGGCTAACCAAGCCGACTTGACTAGCTTGGTAAATCAAGCGGGAGCAGCGGCAGTTTCTATGCCGATGTTAACCGATAATGCCTTACCCATAGGTCTACAGCTGATTGGCGCTCATGGTAGTGACCTTCAGTTGCTAGCATTAGCTGAAAAGTGGCAACACATGACCGAATTTAAATATAAAATGCCCCAGGCGATCGTTAACTTAGTTGAGCAGAGCTAGGTTAATGTCTGGCGCTATGCATGGCTTGAACATTTGAGCTTGAAGCGTATTTTAACTGGGCCCGTGTCAACGCAGCCGCTTGCCGATTATGGTGTGGCGCTTTGAACAATAAAACGGCCTGAGCTCGGTGATGATAGACCATTGGTAATGGATCATTAAAAATTTCTTAACTGATCGGCATTGGGCAAAGTAGCGGTAATTTTATCTGTTAGATATGCCCACTATAAAGGCTGGAATATTCGCGTATTTTTGTAATGACGAGCACTAAATAATTAAGAAGTAGCTGCGTTTCCATCGGCTAATTTGATATTAGTCATTCTGAACAGCCTTTAATTTCTCTACGATTAACTTACCCGATAAAACTTCATTTAGATGGAATTTTATCATTAATTCAAGGTTGTTTGAGCATTTGACATTTAACAATGTTTAATGGATTTAGCTCTTTTAATCTTGACCGTATGATAAATAAAAACGAGAAATAAAGGTTTAACTATGTCTTTTTTTGAAATGTACGAACTTCCGATAATCCGTTGGATACATATCGTTGCTATGGTCTATTGGTTAGGTGGGGAATGGGGCGTTTTTCAAACCTCATTTCATGTTGTTAACCGAAAATTAGCAATGGCAGAGCGCAGGCGTCACATGGAAACGGCGTATCGAATTGATATTTTAGCAAGAACTGGGATTATCATTTTGTTACCATTGGGAATGCATATGGGATATCTGTGGGGCGTACAGCCATACGGCGGTGTATTTCTAAGTAGCATGTGGGTCTTTTATTTAGGTTGGCTAGCGTTATGTTGGGCTGCATTTTTTCACCGTGAAACTGATACTGGTATTAAGCTAACGAAACTTGATGAAGCAATCCGTTACCTTATCATTCCTGCAATTGCAATTTCTGCCATTGCATCGTTACTTGGCTATGGTCCGTTTAACGCCGCTGAAGGGCAAAAATGGTTCTCAATTAAGCTGCTGATATTTTCATTCTTATTAGTATTAGGGCTGCTGCTACGCTTTATCATGCGAGAGTGGACGGTATTGTTCCGTCGTTTAGATGCGGAAGGAGACAGCCCAGAGGTTGAAGAGCAGCTAGAGAAATCTATAAGATTTGGCCGAAGAATCGCTTATGTGTATTGGATTGGAATTTTAACAGTGGCTTTTTTGGGCGCCGTTAAACCGATGTAGATAATAGCTGCTTCCTAGCGCTTTTAGAGGCTCATTTGAGCCTCTTTTTTTTATTTAAAAAATTAAAAAAATAAACTTAAAAACAGTTGATGTTGATCAAAGAGCAGCTAAGCAAAACCTATAAAGTAAGTAGTTCATTAAGTTAACAGTGACGAGTAGGGGTTCAAGTGGCAAGAGCACATGTCGAGTTTATTCAATCGCAAGTATTAGATTGGCAGCCATGGCCTTATCAACAAGGCGTAGTTTATAAGCAATTAAGTGTTGATGCAGAAACTCAAGCGACGACAGGGATTTTTAAATATAGCGCAGGCTGGCTTGAGCAAGAGGCTTACTGGCTAGATTCCGAAGAAGAATTTTTTGTACTCAAAGGTGAAATCACAATTAATGGTGTGCGTTATGGTGAAGGTTACTATGGCTACTTTCCTGCAAATTACTTACGAAAGACGCTGAAAGCCAATAAAGACACAGTTATTATTCGTTTTATTGACCAATCACCTAAAGCAATCAAATATCAATGTGGCGACCTAGTTCCTGAGGTGACAAAAGCAGCGATTGAGGGGATAAACACTTTTGATATGCATTGGGATAAAGGCGAACTTGATAAAAAATTAGCACATTTAGATTTTGGTCGAAAAATTTTGCGTATAGATGATACGACTAAAGCAAAAACATTTTTATATATGGTGTCGCCTCAAACGTATCCACCTAATTGGTGTGGGCCAAGAGAACATCATCCTACCGTTGAAGAATCTTTTTGTGTTACGGGAACCCTTGCGGGCAATCATGGTGTAATGAGAACAGGGGCTTATTTTTGGCGGCCACCCGGTATACCACATGGACCATATGGCTCAAGAACAGGTTGTGTTTTACTGATTCGATTTGTTGGGGGCGAGCATATAAACCATTGGTCTGATGAAAATTATCCGTTTATTTTCGATGCAAAGTACGCACCCGTGTTACCTGATAATATGCTATTAGCAGGTAAGAAAGAGTGGTTGCCTGAGCCTTTTTAGCAGATATGGTTGATATTTAACAGGGTTAATTGCTCTTAACTCAAATCTGAGTTGGCACTTTCGCTAAATAACCCAAACAGAGGGTAAGTAGGGTTTTATCAAGTAGGACTGTCGAGAAAACCGACTAAAAGATCCTGTAACAAATGTTATTTAACCCAGGCAGTTACACAAAACATGCTACAGGGCCCTGTTGACAGAGAGAAGGTTCATATGTGTTCGCTTTTCACTACTCATATATAGCTATAGCCAGATTGTCCTTACGGAGCATATAAGGCAATATTTTGTAATAGACAATTAGCCCTCCTGATACCGCAAAAATAACACTCAAATTAAACTCACGAATGATAGGGATATAAGTTATTACTGAAATCATTACCGCTATATAAAGGCAATAGGCAGCCCAAAATGGTTTTGAATTTAGTAACTTTAATCTTACCTTGCAGCAAGGACACTTAAAGTACAAAGGAAATGCAGACAGAGATAAACTGAAAGAGTCTATAGTTTGACTACAATTAGGGCAACTACTCATAAACTTCCTTGTATAGCTAAACGCCCGATAAGGGGCGGAGGGCGTTCAGAATTCTGTGTCAGCCTAAATTGCTAAATATCTAATACGCCATCTAACCTACCTTCGAAGTGGATGGCTAATTGTGACAGTGTCAGGTTCCAATTATGGATTGGCATTGTCCATTT
>NZ_NBOC01000040.1 GCF_002104455.1 Colwellia chukchiensis
TAATGCCGTTCGGATAAGGATCATTCCTTATATCGCAACGGATATCGGCTCGGAATATAAAGCACCGAACGTGGAAACGTTCGGTGCTTTCTTTTATCTGGAAGTATGAAGTGTTTTATATCTGCTCTCATTTGCTTCAACTTTATTGGGAGTTTTCCGTCAGGCGATAAAGCAAGCCACCGAAGTTGCGTATCAATTAAGCTAATCGCTGCGGTGAAACTAATTCTCGTCGGTTCAACTTTTGCCTCTTCTGCAATGGCGGCCATTTCTAGTCGTATCAGGTTATACGCAATTAACACGCCCCACAGCTCTTGCTTTACACCATCAACAAATCGACTTCGTAGTGTGATTTTATTTTGAAGTTGTGTTTGCTTTAACTCTCCGTAACCTTCTTCAATCTCCCAGCGTTGCCAATAAATATTTAATATTGATTCTAACGGATATTTATCAGGATCAATGAGGGAAGTGATAAACCCTTTTATCTCTCCTTTAGGCTCTTGGTAAGCAATAAACCTAGCTCGCCACTTTTCAGGTAGGCTAGGATTTTGTTTTCTTGCTTGTGGAGATACAGGCATATCAATAAGAAGATCATTTGCTGCAAACTCCTCTATAATTTCATAACGCATTTTATTCTTTATTGGTGTTAACCAGTGACGTTCATTGCCTGCGCTTTGCCATTGAGTAAATAAATCCGCAGAAAAATAACAACGATCAAAAAGTGTTAATGAATTATCAGGCGTATCAACCATTAACCGATGAGCCAAGCTTATTTCGCCAATATTGCAGGCATCAAATGCTGCGCTTAGCATTAAGCGGGTTTCAACCGACATTAAACCAACTAAGCGTAACTGTGGATATGGTTTATGAGTCTTAGATATAAAACCAAACTCATCAGCATTTTCTTGAGAATCTTGGCAACGAAATGTTGTGCCATCGACGGCTAATACATGAAGACCAATATCGCTTTGAGTACCGAGCGCTTTACTCTTCCAAGCTTCTAATGTTGTCTTAAAAAGGTATGACATAGGTGAATCAGATAAACGACGGCGGCAATCGGTGAGCACACTTGGAGCCACTCTAGACCATTCATTATTGGTACTAGGTTGTAGCGCAATATCCATAGAGCTACAAACCTCTTTTATCGACTTATTTCGTATAAGCCCCATCCAGATAACAAGCCAAATAGCTTGTTGGGCTGGTAATCTTCGATTTCGAATACTGGCTTTTCCTGTGGCTAGCAAAGACTTTTCTATCCACTCGGGTTCTATCGCTTGAACTACTGATTCATAATCTCTACTTTCTTCAACTGATTCATAAACAAGCTCTAGTTCATTATTAAGCACAAAAAAATCCCCTCTGAAAATATCAGAGGGGATTATCTTATA
>NZ_NBOC01000041.1 GCF_002104455.1 Colwellia chukchiensis
GAAGTGGTTAGTCTAACCTTCGGGAGGGCGATCACCACTTTGTGTTTCATGACTGGGGTGAAGTCGTAACAAGGTAACCCTAGGGGAACCTGGGGTTGGATCACCTCCTTATCTTGAAGTAAAACAACTTGATGGTATTAGGCCGTAGTTAGGTCGCTCCATGGCATCCATGCCATCGCGACACAAGTACATCCTTGTACAAGAGTGTCTACACAAATTACATGATAACGAATACGAAGAAGTAACCCTTTACGATAAGTAAATGAGGGGCTATAGCTCAGCTGGGAGAGCGCCTGCCTTGCACGCAGGAGGTCAGCAGTTCGATCCTGCTTAGCTCCACCACTTATTTATGGATGAAGTCAGTAAGTACAGCGTATGTCGGCAGATGTGCAACCATGTACTATGCTATATTTTTTGAGGCTAAGGCAGTCATCAAGTAAAGGCTAGCAAGTATAATAGGTCTGTAGCTCAGCTGGTTAGAGCGCACCCCTGATAAGGGTGAGGTCGGCAGTTCAAGTCTGCCCAGACCTACCAATTCTTTGTTACTCTGCGTTAGTTCGCAGCTCGTGTAGAGGTCTACACGTCGCTACCAACTGCCTTGATTAACAAAGAATACATTGCTTCTTCAAAAGAATGAGAGACCAAATTTAAATTATCTTATTAAGATGTTTTAGGTTTGGTTTTTTAAACCAAGATTTATACCGAATGCGTGTATAAATTGAGTTCTTTAACAATCTGGAAAGCTGATATAAATACCGGTATTTATAAAGCAAACACGGTGTCGCGCTGTTGTTTGTAAGATTATAAATGCCAAGCTGTAAATCTTCTTTATCGGGAAGGTTTATGGTGATTAAGCATTCTCCTCGAGTGTTTAATCAACCCGATAGTAGTTTACTACTATCAACTCTTATTCAAGACACACTTTGTGTGCGTGAAAATGTCAGACTTTACAATTACTGTGGTTTAGTCACCACGGTGTACTAAATGTTTTAAACTGAAAGCTTATAGCTGACAGCTGAGACCACTTAGGGTTGTATGGTTAAGTGACTAAGCGTATGTGGTGGATGCCTTGGCAGTTAGAGGCGATGAAGGACGTGTTAATCTGCGAAAAGCGTAGCTAAGGTGATAAAAACCGTTATAGGCTGCGATGTCCGAATGGGGAAACCCACCCGTCATCAGGCGGGTATCGTTACCTGAATACATAGGGTAGCGAGGCGAACCGGGAGAACTGAAACATCTAAGTACCCCGAGGAAAAGAAATCAACCGAGATT
>NZ_NBOC01000042.1 GCF_002104455.1 Colwellia chukchiensis
GAGGGCGTTCAGAATTCTGTGTCAGCCTAAATTGCTAAATATCTAATACGCCATCTAACCTACCTTCGAAGTGGATGGCTAATTGTGACAGTGTCAGGTTCCAATTATGGATTGGCATTGTCCATTTCTTTGAGGCGTTTAATATGCCCGCATACAATAATTTCATCAAGCTATTTTCGTTAGGGAATGCGCCTTTAGTTTTGGTTAATTTCCTAAACTGACGATGCACGGCTTCAATGGCGTTGGTGGTGTAAATAGCTTTGCGCACGTAATCTGGGTATTTGAAGTAAACCGATAGATTAGCCCATTTGCGACGCCAAGAATCAATAACAATGGGATATAGCTTGCCCCATTTATCCTCTAGCTCGTCTAATGCTGCTTCAGCGGCATCTTTAGTCGCTGCACGGTAAACAGGCTTTAAATCTGCCATAAACGCTTTTTGGTGCTTAGATGCTACGTACTTCATCGAGTTTCGAATTTGATGAATAACACACTGCTGAACCTCTGTTTCAGGGTAGATAGTGCCAATGGCTTCTGGGAAGCCTTTTAGCCCATCAACGCACGCAATTAAAATATCGGATACGCCACGATTGTGTAAATCGGTAAGCACTGAGAGCCAGTAATTAGCGCCTTCACTTTCTGATACGTATAGGCCGAGTAACTCTTTACGGCCTTCAATATTAATACCGAGCACAGTGTAAACCGCCTTACTAACGTAACGGCCACTTTCTTTGATTTTATAGTGGATAGCATCGAGCCAAATAAACGGATATAGCGTATCAAGGCTACGTGATTGCCATGCTTTAAGCTCTGGGATTAACTGGTCAGTTATACCAGTGATGATGGCTTCTGAGACTTCAATGCCATACATTTCCTGAACGTGGCTGCGAATATCACGATAGCTCATGCCTAACGCAAACATGGATAGGATTTTCTGGTCAATTTCAGGAGTGAGCTTGGTTTGATTCTTTTTAACAAGCTGAGGCTCAAATGAGCCTGTTCGGTCTCTTGGCGTTTCAAGCTCAAACTGACCTACGGATGATTTAACGGTTTTCTTACTTGTACCGTTCTTACGATTAGGCTCGGGATCTGCTCCTAAGTGTTGTTCTAGCTCCGCTTTTAAAGCGGCTTCGGTTAATTGCTTGATAAGCGGTGTTAAAACACCATCTTCACCT
>NZ_NBOC01000043.1 GCF_002104455.1 Colwellia chukchiensis
GAAACTACTTGGGGTTGTATGGTTAAGTGACTAAGCGTATGTGGTGGATGCCTTGGCAGTTAGAGGCGATGAAGGACGTGTTAATCTGCGAAAAGCGTAGCTAAGGTGATAAAAACCGTTATAGGCTACGATGTCCGAATGGGGAAACCCACCCGTCATCAGGCGGGTATCGTTACCTGAATACATAGGGTAGCGAGGCGAACCGGGAGAACTGAAACATCTAAGTACCCCGAGGAAAAGAAATCAACCGAGATTNCGATGTCCGAATGGGGAAACCCACCCGTCATCAGGCGGGTATCGTTACCTGAATACATAGGGTAGCGAGGCGAACCGGGAGAACTGAAACATCTAAGTACCCCGAGGAAAAGAAATCAACCGAGATTTCCTTAGTAGCGGCGAGCGAACGGGAATTAGCCCTTAAGTGGTTTGTAAGTTAGTGGAAGCTACTGGAAAGTAGCACGATACAGGGTGATAGTCCCGTACACGAAAACGAACTTATCATGAAATCGAGTAGGACGGCACACGTGAAACGTTGTCTGAACATGGGGGGACCATCCTCCAAGGCTAAATACTCCTAACTGACCGATAGTGAACCAGTACCGTGAGGGAAAGGCGAAAAGAACCCCTGTGAGGGGAGTGAAATAGAACCTGAAACCGCATACGTACAAGCAGTGAAAGCCGGATTTAGTCCGGTGATTGCGTACCTTTTGTATAATGGGTCAGCGACTTATATTCTGTAGCAAGGTTAACCGACTAGGGGAGCCGTAGCGAAAGCGAGTGTTAACTGCGCGTTTAGTTGCAGGGTATAGACCCGAAACCCGGCGATCTACCCATGGGCAGGTTGAAGGTTGAGTAACATCAACTGGAGGACCGAACACACGTATGTTGAAAAATGCGGTGATGACTTGTGGGTCGGAGTGAAAGGCTAATCAAGCCGGGAGATAGCTGGTTCTCCCCGAAATCTATTTAGGTAGAGCCTCGCACGAACACCATTGGGGGTAGAGCACTGTTAAGGCTAGGGGGTCATCCCGACTTACCAACCCTTTGCAAACTCCGAATACCAATGAGTGATATGCGGGAGACACACTACGGGTGCTAACGTCCGTAGTGAAGAGGGAAACAACCCAGACCGCCAGCTAAGGTCCCAAAGTACTAGTTAAGTGGGAAACGATGTGGAAAGGCATAGACAGCTAGGAGGTTGGCTTAGAAGCAGCCATCCTTTAAAGAAAGCGTAATAGCTCACTAGTCGAGTCGGTCTGCGCGGAAGATGTAACGGGGCTAAACTAGTCACCGAAGCTGCGGATTNAGGCATAGACAGCTAGGAGGTTGGCTTAGAAGCAGCCATCCTTTAAAGAAAGCGTAATAGCTCACTAGTCGAGTCGGTCTGCGCGGAAGATGTAACGGGGCTAAACTAGTCACCGAAGCTGCGGATTTGAACTTAGGTTCAAGTGGTAGGGGAGCGTTCTGTAAGCCGTTGAAGGTGTGTTGTAAAGCATGCTGGAGGTATCAGAAGTGCGAATGCTGACATGAGTAACGATAAGGGGAGTGAAAAACTCCCCCGCCGAAAGACCAAG
>NZ_NBOC01000044.1 GCF_002104455.1 Colwellia chukchiensis
TTAAGCTCCCTAAAGGGTCGTTGGAGACTACAACGTTGATAGGTTGGGTGTGGAAGTGCTGCGAGGCATTGAGCTAACCAATACTAATTACCCGTGAGGCTTAACCATACAACACCCAAGTGGTTTTGTATTGACTGGTTAACATCACTTACTAACTGAGTAATGAAAACCTCGTGTAGAAACCCTACACGTCAGTTTGAATTACGTCGTTACTAAGCGATTTACCTCAGTCAAGGTTTGACAAGATTCTGAAAAGAACTATCACGTACATATCGTGTGAATAAGAAATTAAAATGTATTTATAAAAGCTTTCAAGATTGTAACTTGTTAAGTGTATTTACGAAAGTAAATGAACAGTGACAAAGCCGCAAATGAGCGAGAAACGGAGTTGACGTTCGTCAATGAGTATCGAAGCGATTGTAGCAATGACGTCAGTGTGATATTTAACAAGAAAATTTTGTCTAGCGACAATAGCACTGTGGAACCACCTGATCCCATTCCGAACTCAGCAGTGAAACGCAGTAGCGCCGATGGTAGTGTGGGAGTTCCCATGTGAGAGTAGGACATCGCTAGGCTTATCATTAAAGAAACCCGCAGCTGACGCTGCGGGTTTTTTGCGTTTAAAATCAAAAAAGTAGCACTTTGGAACCACCTGAACCCATTCGCCATACCAAGAGAAGCAGCAGTGCAACGCAGTAGCGCCGGTGGTAAAAAGTGTGTGGGTGTTCTTCTCTTTATGTGAGAGTAGGACATTGCTAGGCTTCTCATTAAAGAAACCCGTAGCTGACGCTGCGGGTTTTTTGCGTTTAAAATCACAAATAATAGTGACAATAGCACTGTGGCCCCACCTGATCCCATTCGCTATACCAAGAGATGCAGCAGTGCAACGCAGTAGCGCCGGTGGTAAAAAGCGTGTGGGTGTTCTTCTCTTTATGTGAGAGCGGCGCCGTTCCTGCACATCCATGTGCCCTCGGCATTAGCGCATCCATGCACGTCATCGCTAGGCTTCTATTAA
>NZ_NBOC01000005.1 GCF_002104455.1 Colwellia chukchiensis
GGTTTTCTTACTTGTACCGTTCTTACGATTAGGCTCGGGATCTGCTCCTAAGTGTTGTTCTAGCTCCGCTTTTAAAGCGGCTTCGGTTAATTGCTTGATAAGCGGTGTTAAAACACCATCTTCACCTATTAAACCTTTACCAGATTGAAGTTCAGCTAATGCCTTGTTGAAGTCGAAAGATTGAGTCATGTGTCACTCCTATTTTATTAATAATACTGAAATGACACAGATTTCTAAACACTACCTTCTCTGAAGAAATGGCCAATTCCTTATGGACGTTTGAATTGAGGGAAATTGAATTTTCACGTAATTCAAAGTTAGGTTTAAGTGCTTATACCTTTGTTACTTTCCTTGTCGTACATACGTTTATCGCTCCATTTGTAGAAGAATTAATGTTTAGAGGAGTCTTACTTAAATTATGGAGTGATAAATATGGGTATTTAAAAGCTATTCTTTTAACGTCACTATTGTTCACATTATTGCACTCAACCCGTTTTTATTTAGATAATTTTATTTTGAGCATTTTGTTAAGTTGGATAGTATTGCAAACAGGGACGGTTTTTTATTCCTATGTGGTTCATGCAACATATAACCTATTAATGTGGTTATTGGAAGGTCATAACGGATTACTTTTCTTTGCTAATAAGGATTCGCTTAAATTGCACATTTTCAATACGTGGAAAATCGAATTTTCTTTACTCCTTTTAGCTATGATTTTTATGCCCATATTTGTATTAAAGTTTAAAGGTAAGGATAAGTGTGCAAACTAACACAAAGTCTTCATCTCAAAAACTATTGAGTTACAAACCTACTAAATCTATCCCTTTAGTTTTACAGTCCGAAATCGCAGAATGTGGCCTTGCGTCTATGGCTATGGTTGCGAGTTTTCATGGACATCAACTTGATATGCCAGCTATGCGAAAGCGTTTTTCTGCTAACTTAAAGGGCATGAATCTTCAACAGCTTATCGAGTTAGGTGATAACTTAGGCTTGGCTAGTCGTGCCTTACAATGCCCGATAGATGAAGTACATAAACTGGCAACGCCGTGTATTTTGCACTGGGACTTAAATCACTTTGTCGTGCTCACTAAAGTCTCAGGAAAAGGAAAAGCATCGAAGTATTCAATAAACGATCCTGCAATAGGCAAGCGCACGTTAAGTCTGGAAGAATTTAGCCAACACTTTACCGGTATTTGCTTAGAACTCACCCCCACCAGTAAATTCGAAGTAAAAGAAGAAAGGGCTCAAATGAAGTTCACCCAATTGTGGAGTTCAATGTCAGGTTTAAAAGCAGGGCTTTTCAAATTAATTGCTTTGTCTCTTGTCTTGCAGCTATTTGCTTTAATGACTCCTTATTATATGCAGTGGGTAGTTGATGAGGTGTTAATTAGCTTTGATAAACCATTACTCATGGTTTTAGCGATTGGTTTTGCTTTAATTGCAATAATTTCTGTGGTGACTAATGCGGTACGAAGTTGGTTAATATTAAGGCTTTCTAGTCTGCTTAATATGCAAATGGGCGTCAATCTTCTCAGACATTTGCTACGATTACCCATGAACTACTTTGAGTCACGTCATATTGGCGACATAGTGTCTCGTTTTGGCTCGTTAGCCCAAATACGTGAGCGTATTACCACAGGTTTTGTTGAAACCCTGGTTGATGGTTTGATGGCGATTACTGTGCTCATTATGATGTTGATCTATTCTGTCAAACTTACCGCTGTGGTACTTGGTGCAATAACCTTATATACCCTAGTGCGTTTAGCGTTATATCGACCATTGCATCAAGCGACTGAGGAAATGATTCAAAACTCAGCGAAAGAGCAATCTAACTTTTTAGAAAATATACGCGGTATGCAAACCATTAAGCTGTTTGGTAATGAGTCACAACGTCAAGGCATCTGGCAAAATCGTTATGCAGAAGTCATTAATAGTGAAATCCGTTTAGGGCGTTTAAATATCAGTTTTGACTCGTTTAATAAACTGTTATTTGGTTTGGAAAATGTCTTGGTTATTTATTTTGCTGCGATAATGGTAATGGCAAACACTTTATCTGTAGGTATGGTACTAGCATTTATTGCTTATAAAGGGCAATTAACCGAGAGGTTTGCTAACCTTATCGAGCAAATTATTCAATTTAAAATGATGCGTTTACATCTTGATCGTATTGCTGATATTGCTTTAACTGAGCAAGAGGCGAATAGAGAAGGTGAAGCCTCTTTTTCAAATAATGAAGGTCAGCAGCCAAAAGGTCAATTAACGCTAGAAAATATCTGCTTTAGTTACAGCGATGAGCAAGCGCCAATTTTACATAATGTTAATTTAACACTTGAAGCGGGAGAGTCTATTGCGATTACTGGCCCATCTGGGGCAGGTAAAACCACTTTAATGAAAATTATGTTGGGGTTATTACAGCCCAGCTCAGGGAAAATATTACTTGACGGTAAGGATATTACCCAAATAGGTCTTAAAAATTATCGCAAACATATTGCCGCAGTCATGCAAGATGATACCTTACTTGCAGGCTCTATTGCTGACAATATTAGTTTCTTTGATCCTCAGCCTAATTATTTAAAGGTAGAGCAATGTGCTCACCTAGCAGCAATGCATGATGATATTAACAACATGATCATGGGCTATAACTCGTTAGTGGGTGATATGGGGTCAAATCTATCTGGTGGTCAAATGCAGCGATTATTGCTTGCCCGTGCGCTTTACCAATCACCCTGTGTGCTCTTTATGGATGAAGCAACTAGCCATTTAGATAAAGACAATGAAGCTAAAATTAGTGAACAAATTCAGCACCTACCTATGACGCGTATTATGATCGCTCATCGACAGGAAACCATTAGCATGGCTGAGCAAGTTTATTTATTAAATAATGGCACACTCGTCAAGCTCAATGACAAACGTATTGATGTCGCCGGTTAATTGCGGTATCAGCGGTTAACTTGATTCATGTCAGGCAATTTTTTTTCTCAACTCGTTATGCTGTGCTTAATACTACAATTGTAATTTACTGCAAGTATGCAATGAGTGAGCAGCAACCAAGCCAAGTTTTAGGAATTTTTCCATCTTCGTGGAGCGAAGCGCGTGCCGGTAGGATCCCTGGGCACATTCCTATTTGGGTGGGAATTTTGTCTGAGTTAACCGAGTTCAGCCTTTTTTTCATTGCCTACTTTGTCGCCAAATACCATTACCCAGAAATTTTTGCGCAAGGCCCACAAGGGCTTAAGACAAGTTTAGGGGTGGCCAATACCATAATTTTACTGACCAGCAGTTATTTTATGGCCAAAGCGATGATGTATATTCGTTTAGATAACTATGGCAGGTGTCAAGGCTACTTATGGTTAGTGTTTAGCTGTGGGCTTGGTTATTTAGCCATTAAAACCTGGGAGTTTTATTGGAATCACCAACAAGGGCTAAGCACGGTAACAAATGAGTTTTATACTGTTTATTACTATATGACCTTTAACCATTTTTTGCATGTTGGTTGGGCGTCATGTGCGGTGTTATGGGTGATTTTTCGACTACGAGCTGGGCGTTATAGCGCACAAGAGCACAGCGGTCTTGAAGCATTGGCCGTGTATTGGCATATGATAGATTTAATGTGGATATTAATTTTTCCATTGCTGTATGTGTTGCGCTAGAGGTAATGATGAAAAAACGATTTCAATTAGAGTGGTTATGGGTACTATTAATTGCCATTACTCTATTTAATACCTTTTTAGGCGAGCAGTTCTCATCGACTGCATTAGTCAGTGTTTTGGTGGCTATCAGCGTCATGTATAAAGGTATTATCGTAATTGATCACTTTATGGAATTAAAATATGCCAATAAACATTTGCGATGGTTAATGCGCTGGTATTTTATTATTTTTCCATCCTTGGTGATTGCGACAATTTTCTTTTAGATATTGAACAGCTTCAAGTGCAGCAAACGCTCAACAAATAGTTGGTAAGTAAAAAAGGAGTGAGTTATGAATATGCAGGCAAGAATACAAAGTAAGGAGCAGGTCAAAAAAGCCTCTGGCATTGCTTTATGGTCAATTTTAAATTTAACCTTTTTACCTGGCTTGTCTTTTATTATGTTGCTATTACAGCGAAGTAAAGTGCAGCCGGAAAGCTTATCCGCGCGCCACCTGGGTTTTGCTATCAAGTTAAATTTGGCAGCGGCGGCGGCCTTAATTTTTGTCAGTATTTTGATGATAATGCTGGGCGGCTTTAACTCCGGCTGGACTTGGGTATTTGTAATAACGTACTTCGTGTTAGTGCATACCGTTTTTATTGTTATCGCGGTGTGGGCATTGATCCGTGCGTGGGCTGGTAACACGGTTTTAAGTAAATAAGTTAACGCTATAAACACCTATCATTACCACTTATTATTGCGCTAATGGTTCAGCATAGGGCGATAAAAGTGCCTGCGTAATAAAGCCGCTGCCGTAACAAACTTACTGGCTTAGTAATTGTTTTAAAGCGCCCTCTAGTTCGGGATATTGAAAAGTAAAACCATTGTTAAGTAACTTATTTGGTATCACCTGCTGGCCATAAATTACCAAGTCGGCAGATTCGCCCATTAATAGCCGCAATACTAGGCGAGGCACTCTAAACCAACATGGCCGAGCAAGTACTCGACTTAAAGTTTGAGAAAACACTTGGTTAGTGACTGGCATAGGTGCGGTGGCGTTAATGGCACCAGAGAGTGAGTCTTGATAAATGGCGGCCAAAATAACCGCCACCATATCGTCAATATGAATCCACGACATAAACTGTTCACCTGTGCTTATAGGACCACCTAAACCCAGTTTGAAAGCGGGTAGCATTTTCGCTAGCGCACCGCCATGTTGAGCTAAAACAATCCCCGTTCTTAATAAGCAAACACGGGTGCGTGGCGATGCGGCTTGTAGTGCAATTGACTCCCAAATTTGACAAAGCTGATGAGAAAACTCATCAAAAACAGCTTGATGCTCTTCATCAATTGCGCTCGCATCTTGACGCCCATAATAACCAATCGCACTGCCTGAAATTAAGCACTTTGGTGGTGTGTCGGCTGCTTGTATCTTATCAACTAACGCTTGAGTTATTTGCCACCGGCTTTGACAAATAATTTGTTTTTGTTTGCTGGTCCAGCGTTTATCAACAATGGCTTCGCCGGCTAAGTTAATCACCACATCAATGTCGTTAAAGTCAATGTGATCAAGCGTGTCAACTAACTCGCATTGGCTTGGTAAACGACGAGCTGCTTTTTGACGGTCGCGGGTTAATATTATAATGCGATCAACATTGAGTTGTTGCACTAGCGCTTGTCCGAGCAAGCCGCTACCGCCGGTGATTAAAATATTCATTTTGACTCCTTAGCTGTGTATCAATCGCATAACTTATCGTATAACCAAGCGAGGTTAATTACCGCTTTGTTATATCATAGTCAGCGCCAGTATAGGTTGCGAGTTTAAGGTCAATATTGTGCTAGCCAATAAAAAAGCTCCCGAAGGAGCTTGTTTATCACTAGCTAAGGCACGGTGCCAACTTAGTAGTAGGTATCTTCTATATTATGCGCTTGAGGGTCTTCTATAATGTCTTCAAAATTTACCTCAAAGCTATTGTTGTTATCTGAATTTGCTAGGTAAATTGTACGGGTAGAGCCATCGATCCATGTCACTGTGCCGCTACCTTTTTTACTACCGCATTTCATACCAATATGAATGTCGTTAAATTCCATCGTTTCCTCCTCGTTTAATGTCAAACATCGAAACTGTATTCGATCAAGCAAACGCTGTTCTTTACTTAGAAACTATTGGTTGCTAATAGTTCAAATATACTGCAAACATTGTGCTTTTTTTCAACAGGAAAGGATCATTATATAGGGAAAGGTTTTTAAAGCTAGTGCTTTTTAAGGATTGACACTGACACCCAAGACAGCAGGCCTGCTAGCCCCTGTTACGGCGGGGATGTTACCAAAAATATTTTCATCAAAGGCAAAAGCGAGCCATGCAAATGCCATCGCCTCTAACGCATCACTACTAATGTTTTTTTGTTCTGTTTTTATCAGTTGATGGTTTTCAAGTTTTTGATTTAATAATGAAATTAGGTGATTGTTGTTCATGCCACCACCACAAATATACACTTTAGCTTGGCGGCTGAGCTGCTTAATCGCCTGTGCTATAGTGTCGGCTGTTAATGTGGTTAGTGTTGCTTGAATATCAGCAGCAGGCAGTGACGAGTTTGCGCAATATTTGGCTAACCATTGGCTATTAAAATATTCACGCCCTGTGCTTTTAGGGGCAGCTTGTAGAAAGTAATCGTCGCTGAGCATTTGCTTGAGTAAAGCTGGGCAAACAGTGCCGGTACTAGCCCATTGACCTTGCGGATCAAAGCGGCCAGTTTGGTGTTGGCTGTACCAATAATCCAGCAATGCGTTACCAGGACCAGTATCAAAACCTAGGGTGCTGGCGTCTGCTTTGTGAGGTAAAAAGCTAATATTGGCAATGCCGCCAATATTGACAACAAAAACATCTTTTTCAGCACAGCCAAAAATGGCTTGGTGAAATGCAGGTACTAAGGGAGCACCTTGGCCACCCAAGGCGATATCTTTGGCTCTAAAGTCGCCGACAACACGCACACCCGTTAATAGCGCCAAAGTTTGTAAACAACCAATTTGTAAGGTAAAAGGGCGGCGATTGTATTGGCCGCTGGCTGGCCGGTGTCTGATGGTTTGGCCGTGACAACCAATGGCGGTAATGTCTGCCGCTGTTAAATTTTCTTGTTGTAAAAACGCAGTAATGGCTTGAGCAAATTGCTCGGCCAATTCAATATGCAGGCTATTGGCGCGGTCAAGTTCATGCGGACTAGCATCATATAAGCTCATAATTTGCGCTTGTGTGTCATCGTCGTAAGCTTGATAGTAACTTGCTTTGAGATTGGCAGCATTGGCGTGTTGTTGCTCAGTTGGGTCAAACTCAACTAACGCTAGATCTATGCCATCGGCACTGGTGCCTGACATCAGACCTATGTAGCGTACTTTATCGACCATCTTATTCATTTTTTTCAGTGTCTTGCATCGCAAGCATAGCGCGGCGAGAACCGGAAAGCTCAGCTAGACGTTGCTTGGCGATGGCATCAAACTCAGCTCGATACTTGCTGCTGATCGGCTTAGCATCAGGCAGCTTTACCGTTCTTGGGTTGCGGTGTACACCATTAAGCAAAAACTCATAATGCAGGTGTGGCGCTTGTGACATGCCAGTTGAGCCGACATAACCAATAACTTGACCTTGCTTAACCCGTTGGCCTTTTTTTACTGCCCGTTTAGAAAAATGTAGATACTTAGTCACAATGCCATTGCCATGTTGAATAAAAACATAGTTGCCATTGTATTTATTATAGGTAGAGTGGGTGACTCTACCATTACCCGCGGCTACAACTGGCGTGCCTTTTTTGGCGCTATAGTCAGTGCCATTGTGTGCTTTCCAACGCTTTTGAATTGGATGAAAACGCTTAGGCTTAAAGTCGGAGCTGATATAACGAAAACTTACCGGCGCACGCAAAAACGCTTTGCGCATACTTCGACCATCGGCCGAGTAATATTCACCGTCGGTAAAGCGAATGGCTTGAAAAGACTCGCCTTGGTTAATAAATTCCGCGGCAAGTATTTTGCCTGTGCCAATAAACTCACCATCGACATATTGATTTTCGTAAATAACATTAAAACTGTCACCGGCGCGAATATCCATGGCAAAGTCAATATCCCAGCCAAAGACATTGGCAAGGTTAATAATTTGACCGTCATTTAAGCCGGCTGCGCTGGCCGCCTGCCAGAAGTTAGAGCGAATTTCTCCTTGGGCGAAGGCTTCACGCACCTCAACAGCTTTACTTTCTTTGTGGGCTATGTATTGCTGCTTTTGCAAGTTAACGAATAAAGTTTCGTTTTTTGACAGTGGGTATTCAAGTGACACCAGTTGACCAGCGTCATTTTTACCTAAGCGCATCATGTCGCCAACGTTTAATTTTTTCAGTAAGCCGCTGTCGTCACCTTGTGCTGTGATCACTTTATGGGTGGTGGTGGCGTTGAGACCATGGCGTTGAAATATTTTTGCTAGTGAGTCACCACGTTTTACCGTCACTGTTACCCAAGCTAATTTGTCGGCTTTATCTTCCTGTGTTGGGCTTGGTGTTATTGAGGGTTCTTGATTTAGTCTCAAATTGTCAACAGTTTGCGCTGGCAATTGAATAGGGTTTGATTGCGCAGTGTTATCCGCTTGTTCAGGTAAGGCAACTTGATATCTATGTCCTACTTGTAGTGAACCGTTTGTCGCTAACGCATCTTGGTCGGGTTGCGATGCCGGTAATAACAGTAAAACCACCGCACTTATTGCACATAATGCGATAATTATTTGGTGCTGTTTGGGCAAGTTAAAATATATATTTTGTATGTTTTTCAGAAGGCTAGTGTTCATAAGGGAATATTAAATACAACAATTGTCGCTTACTATAGCAAATTAATCTCTTGCTAAACAATGATAGGGTTTTCACCGTAGTGAAAATTGCAGTAGAATTCGTCCATGAGTTATCTTTTACAGGCGCACAATACTAAGGTTCGCCTGCTATGCACCTTTATTGGAGTCGAGTAAATGTCAGATGTAAACCAAGCGTTTGCAGAGTTAAAACGTGGGGTAGAAGAAATTCTGCTTGAAGATGAATTGCTAGAGAAATTAAAGCAAGGAAAAACGCTAAAAATTAAGGCAGGTTTTGATCCCACTGCGCCAGACTTGCACTTTGGTCATACGGTATTGATCAATAAACTGCGCCAGTTTCAGCAATTAGGTCATGAAGTTATTTTTCTAATTGGCGATTTTACTGGCATGATTGGCGATCCCAGTGGCAAAAATGTCACGCGTAAGCCGCTCAGTAAAGCTGAAGTGTTAGCGAATGCCGAAACTTATAAAGAGCAAGTATTTAAAATATTAGATCCGAACAAAACGCGGGTCGCGTTTAACTCGACCTGGATGGACGAATTAGGTGCAGCTGGCATGTTAAAGCTAGCGTCTCGTCAAACCGTGGCACGCATGATGGAGCGTGATGACTTTAAAAAACGTTATGCGAACGGTCAAGCGATAGCAATTCATGAATTTATGTACCCGTTAGTGCAAGGTTGGGATTCAGTTGCCTTAGAGGCTGATGTGGAATTAGGCGGCACAGATCAAAAGTTTAACTTATTGATGGGCCGCGAATTACAAAAGTCAGAAGGCATGCGCCCGCAAACCGTGATCATGACACCATTGCTTGAAGGCCTCGATGGTGTTCAAAAAATGTCGAAATCATTGAATAACTATATTGGCATTACGGATGCGCCAAACGAGATGTTCGGTAAGGTTATGTCAATTTCTGATGACCTAATGTGGCGTTACTACGAGTTGCTAAGCTTTAAGTCAATTGCTGTGATTAACGATTATAAAGACAAGATTGCGCAAGGGGCAAACCCACGCGATATTAAAATTGAGTTAGCGAAAGAGCTGATCGCACGTTTTCATGATCAAGCAGCGGCTGAAGCAGCACATCAAGAATTTATTAATCGCTTTCAAAAAGGCGCATTGCCAGATGAAATACCAGAAGTGACTTTGGTAGCTGAAAACGGTGAAATAGCGATTGCTAACTTATTAAAATCCGCCGGCTTAGTGGCCAGTACTTCGGATGCTTTGCGTATGATAAAGCAAGGCGCGGCTAAAATTGATGGCGAAAAAATTACCGATAATAAGTTGGTAATAAAAGCCGGCTCGTCTGCCATTTATCAAGTGGGTAAGCGTAAGTTTGCCAAAGTTGATGTTAGCTAATTAACTGTTAAATATAGGTATTTAAAAAGCCAGCTTGCTATGCTGGCTTTTTTTTGCGGCAAATTTTTAACATTGCACTTTTAATGCTTGTTATAAAGATCACAAATTTTCTGTTTAAGGAGGGAAGAAAAACGCTTTATTGATCTATGTCAGTACCGTTAATTTCAAGGCGCGTAATATGCGACATATTGTCGCAGTTGTCCCCGTAAAAGTTCGTAAATGGCCTTTACCGGTGACTCATCAACAAGGTGCAGGTATAACGGCCGATGCTTTCTTTTATATCGAACTTTAAAAAACAGTTCAGGATGTTTTTTGTTCTCTTACTTCTGCTGGGACAGTTTTCCGCGCATGCCTTATTCGTCAGTGAGCCAAGAGCGCCACTACCGCTGATCAAAGAAATTTTTCCGCAAGCCAGTCAAATATCTGAAAAAGCAGGCGAGCCATTAGTATGGACCATATATCAGCAAGATAAGGTGATTGGCTATGCTTTTGAAACCAATGATATCGCTAAAATTCCCGCCTACTCAGGCGAGCCCGTTAATATGTTGGTGGCGATAGACCCACAAGGGGTATATTTGGGCGCTAAGGTTTTAGAGCATCACGAACCTATCATTTTAGCGGGTATTCCGGAAAGTAAACTTTGGACCTTTACCGAACAATATGATGGTTTGAAGGTTAGCGACCGCTTAAAAGTAGGCGGAAATGCTCAGGGTAATGTCATTCATTTAGATGGCTTATCTGGGGCAACCGTTACTGTGATGGTGATGAATGTTGCCATCACTAAAGCAGCCACTAAAGTGGCACGCGCGCTAGGCATTATTGAAGCCACTGAAGAAATAAAGCAGCCGATGGCAAGCGTATTGCCAGATGTCTATCAAAAATCAGATTGGCAAACCTTGCTAGGGGATGGCTCCATACGCAAATTATACCTAGATCGTAGCACCGTAGACGACGCCTTTGTTGGTACTGAAGCTGAAACCATAGAGCAAGCAACAGCAGAGCAAAAGTCTGATATGTTTGCAGAAATTTATTATGCGCAAGTTGATATTCCAACCATAGGTCGAAACTTACTGGGTGATAGTGAGTACCAATGGTTAATGAAGACACTCAAACCTAATGAACACGCCATTATTGTGCTGGGCAATGGTTATTCATTTAAAGGCTCTGGTTATGTGCGTGGCGGTATTTTTGACCGTATTCAAATATTACAAAATGAAAGTGCATTTGCTTTTCGTGACTTAGACCATAACCGAGTTACGGATTTATATATTGAAGGCGCCCCGCGCTTCAAAGAAATGTCATTGTTTATCATTCGAGAGCACCATGAATTTAACCCTGGTGTTGATTGGCAGTTTGAATTGTTAGTACGTCGTCAAACTGGCGCGGTCGATAGTGTTTTTACCAGTTTTAAAGGTAGCTACCACGGTTTAGAGCAATACTTGCATCGCCCACCTATAGTGTTGCCTGAGCCTGAATTAACGCTAACTGAGCAAGTATGGCAAGATAAAAAAGTTGAAGTAATTGTGTTGTCGGTATTGATGGCATTGTTACTGGCAACTTTGTTTTTCCAAGATATTTTAGTTAGACACCCGACCTTTATGCACAACTTTCGCCATGGCTTTTTAGTGGTCACTGTGGTGGTTATAGGCTGGATGTGGGGCGGACAACTGTCTGTGGTTAACGTATTTACGTTCTTACAGGCCTTTATGTCAGACTTTTCTTGGGACTTATTCCTACTTGACCCTGTGATCTTCATGTTATGGGGCGCCGCTGCGGTCACTATGTTGCTTTGGGGTCGCGCCGTGTATTGCGGTTGGTTATGCCCGTTTGGCGCCTTACAAGAGTTGATCAATGTGTTTGCGCGCTACATCAAAATTCCACAATTTGAATTGCCTTGGGCAGTACATGAGCGTTTATGGGCGATTAAATATTTAATTTTATTGGGGCTGTTTGCCTTGTCGCTGGACTCGCTAGCCTTGGCAGAGCAGTTTGCCGAAGTTGAACCATTTAAAACTACGTTTTTATTAAAGTTTGATCGTGAGTGGCCATTTATCATTTATGCCTTAGCGTTACTAACAATTAATATCTTTAATCGTAAATTCTTCTGTCGCTATTTATGTCCACTAGGTGCTGCCTTGTCGACTAGCAATAGTGTGCGCTTATTCAGTTGGTTAAGACGTCGTCCTGAGTGTGGTCAGCCATGTAAAACCTGTGCCAAAGAATGCGAAATTCAAGCGATTAACCCCGATGGCGAAATCAACATGCGTGAATGTCATTATTGTTTAGATTGCCAAGTGACATATTTCAATGAAGAAAAATGTCCACCATTAAAAAAACTAGCGCGTAAAAAAGCAAAATATAAAGAAACCGAAATTGCAGCAGTAAATGTGGCTTAACGACTGTTAACAAGCAGCTCGCAAGCTCAACGATAACAATGAAAATAATGAACCATTATGGAGAAGAGTGATGAGTAACGACGAAAAAAGCTCTAATAACGTAGAGTTAGAGAACGAAGGTAGACGTAAGTTTTTTGGTAAAACCGCGTTATTAGGCGCTGGCGCAGTTGCTGCTCCTATGTCTGCGGCTATGTTTGCATCAATGGCGAAAGCCAATGCAGCAGAAGCGGCGAATAGCCCTTTTATTCACCCGGGTGACTTAGATGAATACTACGGCTTTTGGAGTGGTGGGCATTCAGGCGAAGTGCGTATTCTCGGTATTCCGTCAATGCGTGAGTTAATGCGTATTCCGGTATTTAATGTTTGTTCGGCCACAGGCTGGGGCTTAACCAACGAAAGTAAGCGCATAAAAGGCGAAAGTGCTCATGTTTTAGCAGGTGACTCGCATCATCCACACATGAGTATGGATGACGGCCGTTATGACGGTAAATATGTTTTTATCAACGATAAAGCTAACTCACGCGTTGCTCGTATTCGTTGTGACATCATGAAAACCGATAAAATGTTGACCGTACCTAACGTGCAAGCTATTCATGGTTTACGCGTACAAAAAGTACCTTACACTAAGTATGTGGTGTGTAATGGTGAATTTGAAATACCGATGAATAACGACGGTAAAGCCGGTATGGAAGATGTAAGTAGCTACCGCTCTTTGTACAACGTGATTAATGCCGAAACCATGGAAGTAGCTTTTCAAGTTATGGTGGATGGTAACTTAGATAACACAGATGCTGACTACGACGGTAAATATTTTGCCTCAACTTGTTACAACTCTGAAATGGGTATGAATTTAGGTGAAATGATCACGGCAGAGCGTGACCATGTAGTTATTTTCAGCTTAGCCGCGTGTGAAGCTGCATTAAAAGCGGGTAAGTTTAAAACCTACAACGGCAATAATGTGCCAGTCTTAGATGGTCGCAAAGGCTCTGACTTAACGCGTTATATTCCTGTTCCTAAGTCGCCACATGGTTTAAATACCTCACCTGATGGTAAATACTTTGTTGCTAACGGTAAGCTATCGCCCACGGTATCAGTTATTGCTATCGACAAGCTTGATGCCTTATTTGCCAATAAAATTAAGCCTCGTGAAGCTATTGTTGCTGAGCCAGAGTTAGGCTTAGGGCCTCTACATACAGCTTTTGATAATCGCGGTAACGCCTTTACGACGTTATTCTTAGATAGTCAAATTGCTAAGTGGAACATTCAAGATGCCATTGATGCCCACAATGGTAAAAAAGTGAACTATATTCGCCAAAAACTTGATGTGCATTACCAACCTGGTCACAACCATACATCACAAGGTGAAACGCGTGACACCGATGGTAAGTGGTTAATATCGCTATGTAAGTTTTCAAAAGACCGTTTCTTACCTGTGGGTCCATTACGCCCTGAAAATGACCAATTGATTGATATTTCGGGTGATGAAATGAAGCTTGTGCATGATGGCCCAACCTTTGCTGAACCGCATGATTGTATGATAGTGCACCGCAGTAAAGTGAAGCCGTTAAAATTATGGCCACGAGACGACCCATTCTTTGCTGAAACCAAAGCACAGGCAAAACGTGATGGGGTTGATGTCTACATGGACAACAAAGTGATCCGCGATGGTAAGAAAGTACGAGTTTACATGACATCGATCGCCCCTAACTTTGGCATGAGCGAGTTCAAAGTTAAATTAGGTGATGAAGTCACTGTGATTGTCACTAACTTAGACCAAGTGGAAGATGTTACGCACGGTTTCTGTATGACCAACCACGGTGTACAAATGGAAGTGGCACCACAAGCGACGGCATCAATTACCTTTACTGCCGATAAACCAGGCGTGCAGTGGTACTACTGTAACTGGTTCTGCCATGCGCTACACATGGAAATGCGTGGTCGTATGCTGGTAGAAGCTTAGGTTATGCGCTCAGCCGCTGGCACATTGACGGCGGCATTTTAACGCCATATTCTACTTAAATTATGGCAACTGCAGTGTATGTAGTTGCATAAACATTGAAGTGAAATTTAGCGTTGCCGTTAGTTAAAAACTAAAGGGTAATAAATAGCGGCAATAGCGACTTAAGTTATTGCCGCATTTTAATTTTAAAAGGTTAAGTTTTTGCGATACTTTTTCTTACAGATAGTTTCGGTTGTATTGTTATGCATGAGTACGCACAACAGCAACGCGTTTGCGGCAACAATTGCCGTGACACCAAACGATAACTTACAACAACAGCTCGACCTTAGTGCTGATGGGGATGTTATTGTGCTTGCTGCAGGGCGATACCTAGGTAATTTTGTTATTAAGCGCAAGGTCACCTTAACCAGTGCAAGCCAAGATTCATTCGCCATTATTGACGCCCAAGGGCAAGGTCATGCCTTAGAGTTGCTGGCCAGTGACATTGTGTTAGAAAATTTACAAATAGTTAACTGGGGTGATGATTTAACGGCACAAGACTCCGGAATTTATGCAACCGAGAACGCCAGTAATATCACCATTAAAAATAATAAATTGCAGGGCGACGGCTTTGGTATTTGGTTGCAAAAAGGCAAAAATATTAAGGTGCTAGGAAACCAAGTTGTCGGCAATACCGCGTTGCGCTCTGCCGATCGAGGTAATGGCATTCAATTGTCGATTGTACAAGATGTTGTGGTTAAAAATAACGAAGTATTTCATACCCGTGATGGCATTTATATTATTTCAAGCCAACATAATGTGATCGCCAATAATACCGTTCATCATTTACGCTATGGCGTGCACTATATGTATTCGCATAGCAATAAAGTGCTCAATAACACGGCTTTTAAAACTCGCGCCGGTTATGCCTTAATGAGCTCGCGTGATTTAATCGTCGACGGAAACCGTAGCCTAGACAGTGAAGATTATGGTTTTTTGATGAATTTTATAACCTCATCAACCATCAGCAATAATTACATTAAAGATGTGTGGACCAAAGTAGAGAACAAGGTGTTAGGTCGTGATGGTAAGGGGCTATTCGTTTATAACTCAGCCTATAACACTATTAAAAACAACCGTATAGACACTGCGGAAATTGGTATTCACTTAACCGCAGGCTCAGAAAATACTAAGGTATACGGCAATAATTTTATTAATAACCCAGTGCAAGTGAAATATGTCTCGAATAAAAAGCAAGAGTGGAGCTTTCAAGGGCAAGGCAATTACTGGAGTAATTATTTAGGTTGGGATATGGATGGCGACGATATTGGCGACGTTATTTTTGAGCCTAACGACGGTATTGATCAATTGATTTGGCAATACCCAGAAATGAAAATGATCATGGATAGCCCTGTGATTTTAATTTTGCGCTGGATACAAAAAGAATTTCCAGTATTAAAACCGCCTGGTGTAAAAGACAGCTTTCCTCTGATGCGGCCAATTGTGCAAGCGATGCATGACGATATCGAGCTTGCCACAGAAAAATTAACCTCGAGCATGAATAAGGCAAATGAACTCTAATGAATGAACCTGTAGTTGTCCTTGAAAATGTCAGTAAGCATTATAACGAACTGAATGCCTTATCGGCTATTAATCTAACACTAGCGCAAGGTGAAGTGCTTGGCTTGTTTGGTCACAATGGTGCCGGTAAAACCACCATGATGAAGCTTATTTTAGGGGTAATTGCCCCCAATGTAGGCGATGTAACCGTGATGGGGGTTAAGCCTAAAGACAAGTCGGCGTGGCATATGCGCGCCAAAATGGGCTACTTGCCAGAAAACGTCATGTTTTATGAGCAACTGAGTGGCTTGGAAGTGCTGACTTATTTTGCGCGCCTCAAAGGCCAAAGTAAAAAGCATGCACAAGCACTATTAGAGCAAGTCGGTATTGCGCATGCAATGGCGCGGCCTGTAAAGACCTACTCCAAAGGCATGCGCCAACGCTTGGGCTTAGCGCAAGCTTTTATTGGTCAGCCTAAGCTTTTACTACTTGATGAACCCACGGTTGGGCTTGATCCCAGCGCAACAGCTGAGTTTTATCAAACGGTTGACCAATTGAAAACCCAAGGTACAAGTGTGGTGTTATGCTCACATGTCTTGCCCGGTGTTGAGCAACACATAGACCGCGCTATGATCATATCGGGTGGTAAAACCTTGGCTTTGGGCACCATTGCTGAGCTTAGGGCACAAGCTAATTTGCCGATAAAAATCAGGCCGCAAGGGTTAAATGGCGCAGTTGTTAATGACCTAGCGCTAAAAAATTACTTAGATGAGCATGGCGCGTTGCACGTACCAGCCCAAGAAAAGCTTAGTGTGTTACGCCATTTACTTGCTGCACAAAGTTTAAGTGATATTCATCTAGAATCAGCAAATTTAGAACAAGTTTATCAATATTACTTGAGCCAAGCCGCGGTGCAAGATAACAATCATAAGGCAGGTGTATAATGCGGGAAATTTTAACCGTGGCAAACAAAGAGTTTCATGATGGTTTGCGTAATCGTTGGTTGCTTTCTATTACGCTAATATTTGCGGTATTGTCAGTGGGGTTGACCTATTTCGGTGCTGCCGCGTCAGGCTCAGTAGGAATTACTTCGCTTTCCACCACCATTGCAAGCTTAGCGAGTTTAGCGGTTTTTTTGATCCCGTTAATCGCACTATTGCTAAGTTATGATAGTTTTGTTGGCGAGCAAGAAGGGGGAACCTTATTGTTGTTATTAACTTACCCGCTAAGTAAAAACCAACTTTTACTAGGGAAGTTTTTTGGGCAAGGAGGCATTATTGCCTTAGCGACCTTTTTAGGCTTTGGCGCTTCAGCTTTGTTGTTATTTGTGCAGCATTATCAAATTAGCATATTACAAACTTTTGCTTACTTTATTGTGAGCGCTACCCTGCTTGGGCTTAGCTTTACCGCCATAGCTTATATTATTAGTTTATCCGCCAATGAAAAGTCAAAAGCTGCCGGCGCGGCATTAATCACTTGGTTTTTCTTTGCTTTAGTTTTTGATTTAGCCTTACTCGCGCTATTGGTAGGAACAGAGTCTAGCTTAAATCAAAATACATTGACGCAACTGATGATGCTAAATCCAGCCGATATTTTTCGTTTGGTTAACTTGGCTGGCTTAGATAGCTCAGATGTTAATGGTGCGCTTGCAGTGGCCATTAATGCTAAATTATCACAAGCACAATTAATTGCTATTTTGCTCAGTTGGGTGCTTGCACCGCTAGTGATCGCATCAATCATTTTCAAACGTAAAAAACTTTAAAGGTAATAGCCATGTTTCGTGCTCTTTTGTTTTCTTCACTCTTTCTTTTGTTGGCCGGCTGCATTGAGCAAAGCAAGCAACAACAGATGCTGCATCAAGCCGTTGCCATTGAAAGCCGCGATGAATGCCATTTATGCGGCATGTTGATTAGTAACTTTTCGGGGCCCAAAGGGCAGTTATTTCGTCGGGGGATCACTGAAGCTGACGGTGAGCAAGTGAAAAAATTCTGCTCGACACGCGATATGTTCAGCTTTTATTTAGATCCGGAAAATAAACGCAATGTCAGCACAATATTAGTGCATGATATGAGCAAAGCACCTTGGGATGCGCCTAACGACGGCTACTTTATCGATGCCCGTCAAGCCTGGTATGTGGTTGGCTCAGAAAAAACCGGTGCGATGGGCAAAACCTTAGCCAGTTTTTCAACCAAGGCTGATGCAGAAGCTTTTGCCAGCGAGTTTGGTGGCCATGTTATCGACTTTGATGGTGTTGATTATCAGGCGCTACAATAGTGCCTTGTTTAGCGCTAACGGCAAAGTTAGGCCACTAATGTTGTAATTTAAATTCAGCTAGGTAACCTAAAGGCATAGTTTCTTTGATGGCAAGCCAATAACCATGCGCTTACTTAGCTGTTTTGTATGCATTTTCGCACTCGCTTCGTGTGCGGTTAGTAACAGTACCAACACAGTGTTTCGTGGCGGCTATGATTTCACCGCATTGCACAGCTATAGCATTTATAGTCGCCATTCGGCGTTTGGTGAAATGCAAAGTATCGCAGATAGTACGCGTAACCATATTGAGCTCGCTATCGAGCAGAACTTTGCCAGTATCGGCTTAACCTATCAAAGCGCAGACAAGGCCGATGTGGTCATTGCCTACCTTATACTGAACCCCAACTCGGGTGAATTAGCGAGATATAATCAACAAGTTAAGTACTGCGGTTTTTGTTTAAATGCTGGTACTAGCGCCTATACGCAGTTGCAGAAAAACTTACGTGCCGGCAGTTTGCTAATCGATATTGTTGACGTGCGTAGTCAGCGCAGTATTTGGCGCAGTGTTTATCCGCTCAAACCAAGTGATAAAGACAATAGTCGCGAAAGACAAAGCAAAATACGCCACGCTGTGGATACTATGTTGAAAGATTTTCCGCTAAATGCCTCGAAAAAAAGCGCCAGGGTTAGTTATTTTGCGAGCGATGTTCTGTCATGATCAAGTGGCTAGTGATAACCGTAGTGACTTTAGTCGGCTTTATGATCATATTGTTAAGCCTAGGGTATTTGCTGAAAGAAAATGAGCAAGCGACCCGTTTATTGCAACAACAACTTATGCAGCAAGCGCAACCTCAGCAAAGCAAAGCGCTCAAGGGGCAAACGCAAATCACCACAGATAACGGCAAGGTAAGTGTTGTACTAGCGCAAAGTACAGATACATTATTACAAACCTTTAATGAAACGCTGGTCAGTAATTTAACCTGTGTCAGTGTCGAGCAATGTCAGCTACTGCGCGTAGCATTCAAAAATACAACGTGTCAGTTTGCTAGCAATAGCATAGGCGCGGCAAAACTGAAAAAGCTTGCTACTGATACTATAGAGATGGCCAACTGTACCATGCAAAGCAGCAGTCAATTGGTTTGTCAGCAAAATCTTTGTCAGTTAGTACCTAATAGCCACTAGCTAGCGGTGTTGATCACACGTTTTGCATTTAACGCGTGGTAAGCTCAGCGTTAATTAGCTGAGAAACGAGCATCTTGTCTTCGTTTGAGTATATAATAAGGCATTGTTTTTATTAATTTGTAAGCGATATGACCTACCCCGATGATGAAACAGGCCAAGTACTAGCAGAAATGCAGGCGGCAGGTATTGATTTAGATAAACCACACTCAGTAGTTTTTTTTCAATTATTTGAAGAGAAAAGCCAAGCACAAGCTATGGTTAACCATTTAGCTGAGCATGCACCAAACATGCAAGTTGCATTAGTGCCGGACGAGTTACCCAATGTTTGGGATGTTAATTGCACTCTAGTTATGCAACCAAGTTATGATGCTATAGTGGCCCAAGAAGCAGAGTTTGAGCAACTAGCGGCCAAGTTTAAAGGCTATAACGATGGTTGGGGAATTGAGGCTTAAGCTAGCCCCTATTAAAGTTTGTTGTCGAGTTAAGGAAAAAGCTGCGCTTAATTAGGGTCTGTTGAATTGCTGAACAAAGCAAAAGCCATATTAAATATACTGGTTTATTTTAAATCTTTTTCCTTGCTTTCGACGTCAATGATGGCAAATGCTGGCAAGCTAACCCGCCAATAAATCGCTGCCAAGCGTAACACTAAAGCGCTCAGTATAGCGAGGATGATGGCAATATGCTGCGGCACTTCAAGGTAGTTTAACAAGGCATATAAAGCGCCACCTAGAATGGCTGCCGTAGCATAAATTTCTTGCCGTAATATCATCGGAATAACATTACATAGCACATCGCGCAGCATACCACCGGCAACACCCGTCATCATGCCCATCACCACGGCAACCGGCACCGCCGCTCCTAAACTCAGCGCTTTTTCAGTGCCGATTACCGCAAATAATGCTAAACCGAAAGCGTCTGAGACTAACAGAAAACGCTTTGGTATACGCCTAGGAGAGCGAATAAAAATAATGGTTAATGCCGCGGTGGCTAAAATTAAATAAAGATAAACCGGGTTAGCTAGCCAAAATACCGGCGTTTGTAAAATAACATCACGCATAGTGCCGCCACCGATAGCTGTCACGGCGGAAAGCACCACCACGCCAAAAGGGTCTAGCTGATAGCGACCTGCCATTAATGCGCCTGATAAGGCAAAGACAATAATGCCAAACATATCAAGCCAGTATAGTAACTCTGACATCGGCTAAAGACGTTACTTCACTAAAGGCAAGTCGGCGGCTTGCCATGCATTCATATCGCCTTCGAGATGGCGCAGATCACTAAAACCCGCCGCTCTTAAGTCGTTTTCGGCGCTAATGGCCCGACGGCCAGAGCGACAATGCACCACCACAGTTTGATCTTTAAATTGGATAATTTTAGCTAGATTTTCTTTGATGGTGTCATGGCTGATATTAATGGCGCCGGCAATATGGCCTTCAGCAAATTCGGCTGGCGTGCGCACATCGAGCACCAGAGTTTTATTCTCTGCTTGTGCCATTAATGCCAAAAGTTGTTGTTGTGAAATGGTCGCCGTTTGCTCGGCAAAAGCAAGCAAGGAAAATAGGCTCAATAAAATAATTAAGTGTGACTTTATCAGTTTCATGATTTTGCGTCCTATACGGGTAAAAAGGGGATACCTGTTAGTGTACTTGAATTTTGCTATTAGCCTAGTGTTTTCATGTCAGTATTAGGGGCTGATCCCAGAAATACTGTAAGAGATTATCGCGAGTAACATAAGCCCTAATAGCAATAAGTAAAGCGCGTAATTAATACGTTTACTGGCGTGAATAATATCGGTACTTTGTGGTTGACGAGCTTGATCATTAAAGCTAGGTTTGCGTACTTTTTGGCCATGATAACTGGCAACGCCACTGAGGCGTATTGACAAGCCTAACGCCAATATGTGTAGTAATAGATCGTTGTTATTACTAAAAAATTTGCTGCGTACTAAACGCCAATACAAGATTGGATTTTGGCTAATTGTGCCTAACCACAATACTAAGGCAAATAAACGTGCGGGTATCCATTGTAATAACTTAACGGTTTGATTCACACAGACACCAAAGTAGGCAAAGCGTGGCAGCTTAATGTTCCAAGCGTAATGCATTTCGACTAATAATCGAAAGGCAAGCGCCGCTAATGGTCCCAAAAGCAGATAATAAAAACCAACGCCAACCAGTAATTGTGTACTGCGCAGCAGTTGCATTTCGATACAGGCTTTACTGATGCCGAGCACTGACAGTTGCTCGGTATCGCGCAATACTAAAGGGGCGAGCTTTGATTTTGCAAGGTAAGTTTGGTTAGCAACTAAATCGCGGGCTATAGCTTGGCAGCTTTTACTTAAACCAAAACTGCCCAACGCAAGATAAAGCAATACGCAATGCCAAAGCCAAGGTATGGCTATAAAGGCTTCAAACAAGCCTAAAATAAGCAGCAAGGGGATTAAAGTGACAACGATAGCGATGAAGCCCGAAATATGCTGTTGACGTGGGCTATTGCTGGCTTTATTAACTTTTTCTGCCAAGCGCTGGCAGTAAAAGCTAAAATAAGCGAGTGGTTGTTGAGTAACAAACTGCGCCAAAACGGCTTTTAATGCTATCAGCAACAGCAAAGTGACAGCAGCAGAATATAAATGTGGACTGGTCAGTATGTCACTCAAACTGTTCATTAGTTTAAGGTTTTTCCTTTTAGCGCCGTTAACATGCTGACAACTAATTGCGATGAGTTAACGGATGCAGTTTCTAAGTAGGCCTCAAATGATGTTGGAGACTCTTTACCAGCAATGTCAGACATAGAACGAATCACTACAAAAGGCACTTGAAACTGGTGGCAAGTTTGTGCAATTGCAGCGCCTTCCATTTCTACTGCTGCCATGGCAGGAAAGTTAGCTCTGGCTTTTGTAATATCATCATCTTTGGTCATAAAGGTATCACCTGTGGTGATTAAGCCGACTAAGGTTTGAATATTATCTAATGCGCTGATACCCACTTTGGCCGCCGCGACTAACTCTGGATGCGGTATATAGGCAGGCGGGTTGGCAGGCAGCTGGCCAATTTCATAACCAAAAGCTGTGACGTCAACATCGTGATAACGCACTTCCGAACTAATGACAATATCGCCTACTTTTAAAGTTTGCTCAAAGCCGCCTGCAGAGCCCGTATTTACAACATAGTCAGGCTGAAATTTGTCTATTAACAAGGCGGTAGCTAATGCGGCGGCTACCTTACCTATGCCTGATTGAACAATTACTACCTCAGTGTCGTTGAGCAGCCCTTGGTAAAAGGTAAAACCCGCGTGAGTGCTAGTTTGGCAATTAACTAACTTTGCTTTTAAAATAGCCACTTCTGGCTCCATAGCGCCGATAATACCTGCTTTCATGACATATGTTCCTATTAAATTTGTTGCGAATAGCTTGCGCTCGCATGGGTCTGTAAATTCTGCAGGGATTATAGCGCGACTCGACTGCGAGCTAAAAGCTTTTATCTAGTACAAAAAAAGCAGATGTTAAACTCTGCTTTTTAATATGATGCCAACAGACTCTAGCTGGCAAAAGCGCTAATGAGGTAGTGCGGTTGTCTGAGCCGACGGAAGCTTGCCAGCAAGTTTTTTTGACTCAGTGGCTAGCATGGCTTGTGCGGCGGTGGGTGATAAAACGCCACTGCTTCTCGGTCGCGCTTTAACTAATGGTGCTGGGATGACGCGACCTTTCATTTGCGGTGATGGGGCTTGGTTGCCGAGTATCCGGCTGTTAATGCAGGCGCGAATTTCATCAAGCGTGTAATTGGCTTTTACTTTAATGCGAATATGCGGTATTGCCGCAGCTTCTAATGCACCACTCACAAACCAATCTTTTTTTACTTTATAGCCTTTGCCTTGGGTATCAACTAAGTCAATAACGCCTAGCAGTTTCATGCTATCGCGCTCACAAATGGCGAAATCTAAATATTTTCCGTTGGCATTATTGGTTGCCGTTTGACCAGCACGACTAGAAATGCCGTTACGAATATTGACAATATCAGCAAGTTTTACCCGATTAATGATGCGATATCGTGAGCCTAGCGCTTGCTCCACAAGTAATTGAAAGTTCTTTTCTGCGGGAGTAAACAAGGTTGTTTTACGATCGAAAGGAAAAGGAAAGCTGTTGTCGTTTAAGCGACTGGCAAGCATAGCAACAATAACAATTAAGCTGATCATGGCAAATAAAATGAGTTCCATAGACATCTCCGGCAGTTCAAATTTTTGACGTTTATACTAGACTGCTAGTTAAGCAAAATTTGCGCCAGAGATGCCAAGGGTGTTGCAGGAGATATACTTAAGGGTTGTTTTGTTGCTAACCTTTTGAATTATATAGCGTTATTGTTTCGGGTATTTTGCCAGTAAACCGTCGTATACTTGCTGCTGAAAGTCATCAGCACTAGCATCGAGTGTTGCGACTAGCTTAGCTAATACTTCGTTATCTTCTTCGCCCTGCCATACCTTGATATAGCTACCCTCTTTATAGCCATGATCTTGGCGGAAAAAGTTTAAGGTATTTTTACCGACATATTGACGGAACAGCTCATCTAAATCCATTGCCATAAGGCGCATGCAATCAGCCAGTGCTTCGGCGTCAAATACTTTATCTGTTACTGCTTTTGAGGCAAGGTTTTCTAAAGCAATTTTGAAATCTTGCTCGCCACTACTGCGCTGTAATTCGGCGGCTAAGGTTTGGCTTATATTGGCAATGTCGTCGCCGCTCATTAATCGTAAGCTTAAACCAAAATGAAAAATATCTACTAACTCTAGTTGTACTTGCGCTACGTCAATGGCTTGATGTTTCCACCACTTCCAACCGTGGTGGTCGAGCATTTCTGCACATTCAACCCAAATGGCGCGATACCATTCATAATTGTTATCTCGCCAACTTTCACTGACACGCGAGTTCATGGCGTCTTGCATGGATAACATTTGTCTAATTTGCTTTTCGGCGGTGCTAACTAAATCGCTCATGGTTTTCTCTATTTTTTTAGTGGTAAATGGCTATAAATCGTTGCTCGTTAGTTTGCCGTAGCGGCAAAAAACTAACAAGTATTTTGGTTATAGTTTTTTAGATTTAATGGCATTATACCAGTATTGAAAATATCAGCAGAGGATTTAACCTTGAAGAAAAAAGTTTCCAGTGCTGTGCAAAATGAAGCGCAGCGGATTGCTAAAGGCACACAAAAGCAGGCACTGAGTAAAGAGCATAAGAAATTGATTGCCCAAGGCATTGAAAAAGGCATCAGTGAATATAAAAAACAACAAAAAGCTAAGGCTCGTGAGCGCGATAAACTGCGCAAAAAAAATCAAGCCGGTCAAACTAAGCCCCAGACCTCAGCGTCAATGAGTGATAATGCCACGAGCCCAAGCGCTAGATCTAACATAATATGGGCGTTACCTTGGGCGCTGTTAGTGGCAAGTTGGGGCTATTTCCTATTACTTAATTAAGTGTTAATTAAGCGCTAATCACCGCTAGTAACACGCTGATATGCTACTAGGCTGTTAGCGAGGCGATAAATGTATACCGGCCAGCATGCAACGAATAGAGCCGCCCGCGAGTTCTATTGTGCTGACATTAATAGGCACTAGTTGCGCACTTTGATTGATGGTGGCAATTTGTTGTGCCGACAAGGCGTTATACGCCGTACTTGAAACAACAAATAGCGCGCCGTGTTTACCTTGTAATTCAATACCATTACCACAAAACTGGGTAATTTGTTGTGCTGTTAGCGTGATTATCTCGCGCCCTGAGCGTTTTAAGCGCTGCAATATTTCATCACGCTTATTCGCTTGCGTTATCATTTCTGGCGCGATCAGTACAAACTGGCTTGCAATCGCCATTAATACATTGCTGTGATAAATGGCTTTGCCTGTGTTATCACTGGCATCAAACAGCATAGCTTGATAGTTAAAATGACTACAAAAGCTGGCCAGTGCTTGCGGATTAGCACGTTTAGAATTAACGGTATAAGCGACCCGCTCAATATGATCTAAGACCATAGCGCCAGTGCCTTCCAAATAAATATTGTCCTGCTCTAAGCCAGAGTAATCGATAATATGCTGTACATAATAGTTTTGCTTTAGCATGGCGATAATGTCAGCACGCCTTTCTAAACGTCTGTTTTTAGCATACATAGGGTAAATCGCCAATTGTCCACCGTGATGACTAGAAAACCAGTTATTGGGAAACACAGAGTCAGGGGTTGTGCTGCTGTCATCTTCAAATAAATGTACTTTAATGCCATGGCTGGTTAACACCTCATAAGCTTGGCTTACCTCGTGATATGCCGCCTTGGCAATTGACGCGGCACTGCTTGGTAGCTGCTGAGATTGAAAGCCATTGTCAGCTAAGGTTTGCGGGTTGGGCAAAAAGTGATGTGGTCTGATCATCACCACACTACTCGGTGCTTGTGGGTTAATAATGTTCAAAAGAAGCTTCCAAGAATAAAAGTAAACAATGGAGATAGTGTAAATATTTATTTTGTTAGTTAAAATGCTAATAATATGGGTAATTGATAGAAGTTTTTATCACTTTGTAGGGTGAGATTGTCAAAATGACAAAAGTAAGCACACGGCCATATTTACATGACCGACTTGATCAAGAATTAATCGCTTTATTGCGGGCAGATGCTCGCGCCTCGATTTCAACACTGTCTGGGCAATTAAATGTCTCAAGAGGTACAGTGCAAAATCGCCTAGATCGCTTAATTTCCTCGGGTGCAATTCTTGGCTTTACAGTGCGAGCGCATTCGGCAATAGAAACCGATGCCATCAAAGCCATTATGATGATTGAAGTCGTGGGGCGCTCAACGTCAGCAGTGATCAAAACCTTAAAAGGTTTACCACAATTGACCAAGTTACACACCACTAATGGCGCATGGGATCTGGTCGCAGAATTGCAAGTTAGTAGCTTAATTGAATTTGATCATGTCTTAGCACAAGTTCGCATGATTTCTGGCGTGCTTAATAGTGAAACCAGTATTTTATTAACTTCTGCATAACGCGTGTCAGCTCAATTTCGCTGGATTTTTTAATAAAACTGAGCGCTATTTTGTCATACGCAATAAGCAGCATCAGGTAATGATAATGACAATAATATAAAATTCTGCACCTGAATATCAGCTCTCGCTGTACACGCTATGCCGCTGTGACTGAGACGGTATAAAATATGCTAAATTTCTCGCAAATTATTGTATTTTAATAGCTGCTTATATACCATTAGCTACTATTTAAAGCTTGGCCATGGTCTACAATTACAGGATGAAAGCGTTAACCTGTTAAGCGATTTATATCAATTCTTCATCACAAAGCAAGCGCAGGCTAAATTACGCGGATTGGTATAAAAAATTACCATCAACTTATAGAACTGGACAATCAGCATGCAAAAACCCCATATATTAATTGTAGAAGACGAAGATGTAACGCGCTTTAATCTACGAAACCTATTTGAAGCCGAGGGCTATCAAGTAGCTGAAGCAATTGATGGTGAAAGCATGGCACGCGAATTAGCACAAAATACCATCAACCTCGTGATTATGGACATTAATTTGCCTGGCAAAAATGGCTTATTATTAGCACGAGAATTAACTAAGCATAAAGACCTAGCATTAATTTTTCTTACGGGTCGTGATAGCGATATTGATAAAATTCTTGGTTTAGAAATTGGCGCAGATGACTATTTGACAAAACCGTTTAATCCGCGCGAGTTGACCATTCGCGCACGCAATATATTAAATCGCATTGCACCTAACACTCCAGAGAAAAGCGATAGCATTATTCGTTTTAATCACTGGCAATTAGATGGTAACTCGCGCAAGATGACCACACCAGATAATCGTGAAATTGCCATTCCTCGAGGCGAATATCGGGCTTTACGGCTGCTTATTGCCAATGCCGGACAAATAGTTACCCGTCAACAACTGATCAAAGAAATGACGGGTCGAGACTTACGCGAAAACGACAGAACGGTTGATGTAACAATTAGACGGCTTCGTAAGCACTTTGAGTCTTGCAAAAACTCACCCGAACTAATCGACACTATTCATGGCGAGGGCTATCGCTTTATTGGTCAGCTCGATTAAGTACGAGTGTTATTGACCTGTTAGCAAGTAACACTAATTTGTTACCAACCATTGCTTAAATGCTTGGATCGCGTCTAAATTAAGCTGCTTCAGTTGTTGTAGTTGTGTCAGCTTAGTCGGCCAATCAGCACTTGAGCGTTCCATCGATATTAACTGTTGTTGTACTTGCGACAAACCCGCACTTGCAGCAGCGCCTTTCATTTTATGACATTGTTCTTGCCAAGCCGGCTGATGACATTGCTCCTGCGCCGTGCTAATAGCCGCTAAATAAATCGACGACTGTTGTTGGTAAAGACTTAACATTTGTTGTAAAACACTCACGTCCAGTGTTTCTAAGTAACTGTTAAGTAATGTTAAATTTAGGTGCTGTGTTGTGGTCATTGTTTCCCCAAGGCGCTCAATATCGTATTACTGTTAGTCAGCATGGTAACGTTTCGAATATGGTAAACAAATTGTGTACAATTATCATCGACTATTCGTTAGCTATTATAGCAAACCATTGTAACTATCTTATGCACTAACATTATCACCAGTACTATTACAAACATTGCTTTTACGGGCTATATCGTTCAAAATAGCCGCCCTTTTTAAGGTCACTGCATTTACCTTTCACATCTATGCCTATTTGTGAAAATCATCTTGGATCTCGAGATAGTAATGCCAACTAAAATTTTACTAGGGACTGAAGTTACCAAAGATAGCCCTTTACCTAGTGCACAAGCGAATAGCGGAGTCAAAATGCCAACATTAATGCCTGATATAGCAAATCACACCACAGCACAAACTGAGGGGACTTTGGATTGGGTCGGCATGAGCAATATAGAAATGCCCATCATGGTTGCCTCAAAAGGTGAATCAGAACGTATGGTCTCAGCGCATGTTGATGCGTTTGTTAACCTAAAAGAGCCAAAAGCTAAGGGCATTCACATGTCACGCTTGTATTTATTGCTTGATGAATTATCAACCGCTGATGTTTTGAATCATCAAAGCCTAGTGACCTTACTTGACGGTTTTATCAGTAGTCATCAAGAGTTGAGTGATAATGCTAAAGTAAAATTTAGTTTTGACTATCCGCTACGTCGCAAGTCTTTAATTAGTGGCAAGCAAGGCTGGAAAGCTTATCCTGTGACTATAACGGGTCGTTTAAATAAAGGTAAGTTAGATATCGAGCTGTGCCTTGATGTGCGTTATTCCTCAACCTGCCCATGCTCAGCGGCCTTGGCGAGACAACTTATTCAAAAAGCGTTTAAAGAAAAATTTTCAACGCAAGACGGTATCGATCTTGAGACAGTGCATGAGTGGTTAGGGACAACCGAAGGGATTGTTGCCACGCCACATAGCCAGCGTTCTGTTGCTGAAGTCAAAGTGAAACTAAATCACGCAACCACAGAATTTCCCATTACTGATTTAGTTGACTTGATCGAAAACTCGTTAAAAACACCGGTACAAGCAGCAGTAAAGCGTGAAGATGAGCAAGAGTTTGCGTTGTTAAACGGCCAAAACTTAATGTTTTGTGAAGATGCCGCACGCCGATTACAACACACCATGAATGCGGCAACACAGTTTGATGACTTCTGGCTACGCGTTAATCACCTAGAATCTTTACACGCCCATGATGCGGTTAGTATCACCACTAAAGGCATCGCTGGCGGCTATCAGGCTAACTAATAAAATAGTGATCAGGTTACGCCTTGAAATAACCTCACAATGCTCAGCCTCTGGAGTAAATGCTAGGCGCTGAGCACGCACTTTTCCCTTCCTTTTCTACCGCACTATTTTGTCGCCATAAAACAGCCGATAAACTTTTTTTTGTCTATTCATGACAGCAAGCTTTATCATTAAATATGAATAAAATTTGAATATCACTAGCTTCAGCCGAATCCTAATCGGCAAATAAGAAATTGTAATAAAATTACATAAGTTAGTCGAACAAGTTATTTGCTTCGCGAGTTTTCGATACTTTGTCCCGAATAAGCAGCAAAAATCGGCAAAGTGTACAGTTTCTCCACGATTTTTATGTAAAAAAGGTACGAGTAAATACTCTATTAATATTGACGTGTGTTCGCTAAGTGTTTAATGTAAGCAGTTCGCCGGTACGAATTTCGGATTTTTATGCAGCTTATGCATATTTTTATTCCACTCCATTCTAACAAATAATTTCCGGGGCTTTTATAGGGGAAAATAATGCAACTTTACGATCATACTTATCAAAAAGACAATTGTGGCTTTGGTTTAATTGCCCATCAATACGGCGAAAAAAGTCATAAGCTCGTAAAGACGGCTATTCATGCATTAGATAGAATGCAGCATCGCGGCGGTATTGCCGCTGACGGCAAAACTGGTGACGGCTGTGGTTTGTTGATGCAAAAACCTGACAGCTTTTTTCGAGCGGTTGCCGAAGAAAACAACTGGCAACTGGGTCGAAAATACGCCGTTGGCATGGTATTCCTTAATCCTGACCCTATCCAGGCAAATGCCAGTAAAAAAATTCTCGAACAAGAGCTCGCCCGTGAAACCCTGACTATAGTGGGTTGGCGCGTGGTGCCCACCGATATCAGTACCTTAGGTGAGATCGCAAAAAGCAATTTACCCAGCATAGAGCAAATTTTTGTTGATGCGCCATCGGGTTGGCGTAACCGTGATCTCGAACGCCGCTTATATATGGCCAGACGACGCGCGGAAAAGCGCATTAGTGATGAGCGGTTCTATGTCGCGAGTTTGTCGTGCTTAGTCACTATTTATAAAGGCTTGATGATGCCGGTGGACTTACCCAATTTTTATTTAGATTTAGCCGATATTCGCATGCAAACCGCGATTTGCCTTTTTCATCAGCGCTTTTCAACTAATACCTCGCCACAGTGGCACTTAGCGCAGCCATTTCGCTATTTAGCCCATAACGGTGAAATCAATACCATTAAAGGCAATCGACAATGGAGTCGTGCTCGTACTCAGGGTTTTAAGTCACCCTTATTACCCGACCTGCAAGATGCCGCTCCGTTTGTTAATGAGAGCGGTTCAGACTCTTCATCGTTAGACAATATGTTGGAACTGTTTTTAGCGGGGGGCATGGATCTGTACCGAGGCATGCGCTTACTAATGCCGCCAGCATGGCAAAGTAACCCGTTAATGGACGACGACTTAAAAGCGTTTTATGAATTTAACTCCATGCATATGGAACCTTGGGACGGGCCGGCAGGCATAGTGGTCACCAATGGTCGCCATGTTGCCTGTAACTTAGACCGCAATGGCCTACGCCCCGCACGGTATGTGATCACCCGCGATGGTTTTATCACCTTAGCTTCCGAGGTGGGCATTTGGCAGTACGGCGAAGATGAAGTGGTGGAAAAAGGTCGCGTAGGCCCAGGTGAAATGCTGGCCATTGATACCTATACCGGAAAAATTTTTGACTCAAACGCCATCGACAATGAACTTAAAGTGCGACATCCATATCGACAATGGCTGAACACCAATATTCGCCGCTTGATCCCGTTTGACCAATTAGATGCAAACTTGATCGGGCAACGGGTCTTTAACGATCAAGAAATTGCCCAGTACCATAAAATGTTTAACTATAGCTATGAAGAAATTCATCAAGTAGTTAAAACCTTAGCGGAAAATGGTCAAGAAGCCACGGGCTCTATGGGTGATGACACGCCAATGGCGGTGTTATCGAGCCAACCGCGTTCGCTGTATGATTACTTTCGTCAACAATTTGCGCAAGTAACGAATCCGCCGATTGACCCATTGCGCGAACGCTATGTGATGTCGTTAGGCACCTGCATTGGCCGTGAGCATAATGTTTTTAATGAAACCACAGGCCATGCCGATCGAATCCTATTTGCTACACCCGTACTAATGTATACCGGCTTAAAGCAATTACGCGAATTAGATCCAGAGCATTATCGCTCAGACACCTTAACCTTAAACTATGATCAAGAAGAAGGCTTAGAGGCCGCCATTCGACGCTTGTGTGACGAAGCCGAAAGCCTAGTGCGAGATAAAAATACTGTTATTTTGGTACTATCTGATCGCCAGATACATCCGGGCTTGTTACCTATTCCAGCGGCTATGGCAGTGGGGGCTGTGCAAAAACGCCTAGTTGATCAGCAACTAAGATGTAACTCTAATATTATTGTTGAAACCGCCTCAGTACGCGACTCACACCAGTTTGCGGTTTTATTTGGCTTAGGTGCAACTGCCGTATATCCGTTTTTAGCTTATGAAACCATTGAGCAATTGGTTGAGCAAAAACAAATTGCCTTAAGCACACGTCAAGCCGTAGTTAACTACCGAGAAGGTATTAATAAAGGGTTACTGAAAATATTATCCAAAATGGGTATTTCCACTATTGCCAGTTACCGCTGTGCAGGCTTATTTGAAGTCATTGGTTTAAATAGCAACATTATGCAATTGTGCTTCCCTGATTTACCGAGTCGTATTCAAGGAGCGGACTTTAGCGACATCGAACAAGACAATATTAACCTAGCGCGAAAAGCCTTTATGGCGCATCAAAAAATGGCCCATGGTGGACTATTAAAATATGTGCACGGTGGTGAATATCACGCTTATAATCCTGACGTAGTGAGCAGCTTACAAACGGCAGTGCGGAGTGGTAATTATCACGATTATCGTATTTTTGCTGATCATGTTAATAATCGCCCTGCGGCAGCGCTGCGTGATTTATTGGCCTTAAATGATCAGCAAACGCCGATAGATATAGCCAAGGTTGAACCCGAAGCTGAATTGTTTAAACGTTTCGATAGTGCCGCCATGTCAATTGGAGCATTAAGTCCAGAAGCTCATGAAGCATTAGCCATTGCCATGAATCGCCTTGGTGGTTATTCAAACTCGGGTGAAGGGGGCGAAGACGAACGCCGCTTTGGTACCGTGAAAAATTCGCGCATCAAACAAATTGCCTCGGGGCGCTTTGGTGTTACACCGCACTATTTAGTTAATGCGGATGTTTTGCAAATTAAAGTCGCGCAAGGTGCGAAGCCGGGCGAAGGTGGGCAACTACCTGGCGATAAAGTTACGCCGTTAATTGCGAAATTGCGCTTTTCAGTGCCAGGCGTGACCTTAATTTCGCCGCCGCCTCATCACGATATTTATTCGATTGAAGATTTAGCCCAGCTAATTTTTGACTTAAAGCAAGTTAACCCAAAAGCGATCATCTCCGTCAAATTAGTCTCTGGTCCGGGTGTGGGCACTATAGCCTCAGGTGTGGCGAAAGCCTATGCTGATTTTATCACTATTTCTGGTTATGACGGTGGCACCGGCGCTAGCCCGTTAACCTCAGTGAAATATGCCGGTTGTCCTTGGGAGCTAGGTTTAGCTGAAGCGCACCAATCTTTAGTGGCCAATGGCTTGCGCCATAAAGTGCGCTTGCAGGTTGATGGAGGCTTAAAAACCGGTGTCGACATAGTTAAAGCTGCAATTTTAGGGGCGGAAAGCTTTGGCTTTGGTACCGCACCTATGGTGACCTTAGGTTGTAAGTTTTTGCGCATTTGTCATTTAAATAACTGTGCTACCGGTGTCGCAACACAAGATGAAGTGCTACGAGAGCAATTCTTTAATGGTCTACCTGAGCAAGTAATGAATTACTTTAAGTTTATTGCCCAAGATGTGCGGGAAATACTTGCTAGCTTAGGGGTGGTAAGTCTTACCGCGATCATTGGGCGCACGGATTTACTTGAGCCGTTAGCGGGTATTAGTGCTAAGCAACAAAAGCTGGATTTACGGCCAATTATTGCGCCTGTGGTGGCGGGTAGTGATACCGCCTTGCATCAAACAGAAGCGAATCAGCCTTTTGATCAAGGGCAACTTAATCAAAAATTACTGGATTTGGCAACCGATGCCATAGCGCATAGCACTGGTGGTGAATACCGTTTAAGTATTCAAAACACCGATCGTTCTGTTGGCGCCGCCTTGTCAGGCGAAATTGCCCGTCAGCATGGCGATCAAGGCATGGCAGCTCACCCGATCAAAGTATTTTTTACCGGTACCGCAGGGCAAAGTTTTGGCGTTTGGAACGCTGGTGGTCTTGAGATGACACTAACAGGTGACGCCAACGACTATGTGGGTAAAGGTATGGCTGGCGGCATCATTACCATTAAACCGCCAAAAGGGGTGGAGTATTTAAGTCATCAAACTATGATCATGGGTAATACCTGTTTGTATGGTGCCACCGGTGGCAAGCTGTATGGCAGTGGCCGCGCTGGTGAGCGTTTTGCGGTGCGAAATTCTGGCTGTCATGCGGTGATTGAAGGCACAGGCGATCATGCCTGTGAATATATGACTGGTGGTATTGTCACTATTTTAGGGCAAGTCGGGGTGAATTTTGGCGCCGGTATGACAGGCGGCTTTGCCTATGTTTTAGATGAAGCCGATGATTTGGCGGTTCGCCTAAATGGTGAGTCTATCGAAATGATAGCAATCGACGAACTGACCATTCATCAAGAGCATTTGCGCGGCATTATCAATCAGCACTTAGAAGTCACGGGTAGCTTACGTGCGGAAGAAATTTTAACTAATTTTGCCCACTATGCCCCGCTATTTAAGTTGATCAAGCCAAAAGCGGTCGATGTAAAAACTTTATTGGGCCATCGCAGCCGTTCATCCGCAGAACTACGTGTTCAAGCGCAATAATCAGAGCACGAGTGGAGAAGCAATTTCATGAGTAAAAATATTTATCAATTTATCGACGTCAAACGTATTGAACCACCGAAGAAGCCAATTGATGATCGAAAAATTAACTTTGTAGAAATTTATCAACCCTTAAGCCAAGAGCAAAGTGCAGGTCAGGCCGATCGATGTTTAGATTGCGGTAATCCCTATTGTGAGTGGAAATGTCCGGTACATAACTACATACCACAATGGTTAGAGCTGGTAACCGACGGTAAAATTATGGAGGCAGCCGACCTGTGCCATGAAACTAACAGCTTGCCTGAAATGTGTGGACGTGTTTGCCCACAAGACAGGTTGTGTGAGTCTGCCTGTACGCTTAATGACGAATTTGGTGCCGTTACCATAGGCAATATCGAAAAGTACATTACCGATACCGCCATAGCACAAGGCTGGAAGCCTGATTTATCGCAAGTTGTTGCCACTGGCAAGCGCGTGGCTGTAATTGGTGCGGGGCCTGCAGGGCTAGCCTGTGCCGATGTGTTAACCCGCAATGGCGTTCAGGCCGTGGTGTTTGACAAACACGCGCAAATTGGTGGCTTGCTGACCTTTGGTATTCCGTCTTTTAAGTTAGAAAAAGACGTTATTCAAACCCGTCGTGAAATTCTCGAAGGCATGGGGATTGAGTTTCGTTTAAATACCCATGTTGGTGTTGATATTAGCTTTAATGATATTAGCGATGAATTTGACGCGGTATTTTTGGCGTTAGGAACTTATACCGACATGACAGGTGGCTTTGAGCATGAGTCGGCACCTGGGGTGTATAACGCCCTTGATTATTTGATTGCCAATACCCAAAAGTTACTGCAGTTGTCAGCAGAGGATGGTCATGCTAACGCTAAACCTTATGTCAATTTTGCTGACAAAAACGTTATTGTGCTCGGTGGCGGCGATACCGCTATGGATTGTGTGCGTAGCTCGATTCGCCAAGGCGCTAGCTCAGTAACCTGTGCTTATCGTCGTGATGAAGCTAATATGCCAGGTTCGCCAAGGGAAGTGCAAAACGCCAAAGAAGAAGGCGTTGAGTTTCAATTTAACCTACAACCACTGGATATTGCCGTCGATGCCGACGGTAAAGCTTGTGGCGTGAAGTTTATTAAAACCCGTTTAGGAGCCCCTGATGCCAAGGGTAGACGCAACCCAGAAGCCATTGTAGGCTCTGAATTTATTATGCCAGCAGATGCAGTGGTAATAGCCTTTGGCTTTTTGCCAAGCCCGCCGCAATGGTTAAAAGATGCCGGTGTAGCGCTTGACAGTAAAGGCCGAGTTGTTGCCAGTGATCAGGCACAATTTGCCTTACAAACCAGTAATGAAAATATCTTTGCTGGTGGCGATATGGTGCTGGGCTCAGATCTAGTGGTTACCGCGATAGATCAGGGTCGAAAAGCCGCGCTAGGCATATTAGATTTTGTGATGACAGCACAGCAAAAACAGGCCTAATTGTCGCTGAGCTCTGCTTAGCTTTCGTTCGTTAGCTGATGGCTGGCCAGTTGATTACGGCCATTAGCTTTCGCACGATAGAGTTGTTGATCAGCAAGCACTAACCAATCATCAATGTTATTGGAATAACTAGCTTTAGTGATAATAGCGCCGATAGAAATGCTTAGATTAATCTCTTTTGGACTATCCGTTTCAATGGTTAGGCATGCTATGGCTTCACGCAAGGCTTCAAGTTTATCTAATAGCTGGCCTTGCCCATCATTTTGCGCCACTATGATGAACTCTTCACCACCAAAGCGTGCGACAATATCACTGCGACGATCAAACATGGCTTGCATGGTTTTGCCCACTGCGACCAAGCATTGATCGCCAATTAAATGTCCATGCTGATCATTTAACTGTTTAAAGTGATCAAGATCTAACATCGCCACTAGCATATTGGCATTATTGCGCGCCAGAATAGCTTGTAACTCACTAAATTTAGTTGTCATATGGCGGCGATTATACAGGCCGGTTAAACTATCTTTACTGGCCAGCTCTTGTAGTGTTTTATTGGCATCATTAAGGGCTTTTGTGCGTTCTTCAACTTGTTTTTCAAGAATAACTTGCTGTTTTAATAGCTTACGTTTTGATTGTTTTAATTCATCATACAAGCTTAAAAACTCACTGGGTGCGTCATAAGGTATGGCGCGGTAACCAGAGTTTTCACGCCCACTGGCAAGCTCTTTTAAAGCGAACGCCAATGGCTTATTGAGTGTATTAGCCAGTTGGTTGGCCAGAATAATGACCAACATAAAAATAATGGTTAGTGCCATAAAAATGGTTAAATATTGTTGTTCAATTAATTGCAATACTTGTTCGTGCTCAATAAGGACATACAGCTTCCATTGATTGCTTAGCACAACTTTTCGGTATAAATAGCGTTGTTTTTGTCTGTCATCCGTGCCTATAGTCATCAATTCGTCTTGGTCTTGCCCCGTAGCTAAAGAAAAATTAAATTGGGCTAACGGTGTTAACGCTAAGCTCGACTCGCCATAAATAACATTGTCGTTCTCGTCGGTAAGTACGACGTCAATTTGCCTATCTTGCGCGGCATAGCGATTGACTTGCTCAAATAAGTTTAAATTTAATGAGCCTTCGACAATGCCAATCGGTTTGTCATTCATTGACTCATAAATAGGAGCACTAATGGCAATAATAGGATCAGCACCAAATCCTCTGCCCAGAAACACCCCAGAGGTATATAGAGACTGATGGTAAAACGCTTGAATAAAATACGGGCGATCGGCAATCGATAACGCTGATTGAGGCAGGCGATCAATTAAGCTTCGCGGCGATGCGCTAACGATATTGGCTTCTTTATTCGCGATTAGCATGGTTAAAAAGCCAGGATAAAGCTGGTGAACCTGGCTGAGCGCGTCATGATATTGCGCAGCATCTAAGTAAGATAACCGATTGGCAAGCTGTGCGATGGCACTTTTATGTTCATCCACATAGTTGTCGATGATACTGGCAAGGTATTGACTACTAATGTCGAGCTTATCAGCAAACTGTTGCTCTTGAACTTGATTTAAGCTTCGGCTCAAAAATAAAAAGACCGTAACCACAAAAAATGCTGACATGATCCAGAGAATATAATGCAAGTATTGCTTGAGGTTTTTGACTAACCTTGGTTGTTGTGATCTTATGCGCAGGTTTAATTTGGTGCTGATAAAGAATAAAGTGATAACCGCTAGGCTAGTATAAAATATCGCGTTAATCGCTTGTTTTAATAAAGAAAAAACAAAAATACCTTGCGTTTCAGGGTTGTTTAGCCAAATTAACAAGGCAGTGATCGGCATACCAATAACTAACCAATATAAAAAGTCAGCGGTGGGCAGGTACCAGCCACGACCGCGTAAATAAGAAACAAATATAGCCTCTAAGCCGAAGGTTAAAAAGCCAAAAGGGTGCCCCCAAATTACCAGTAATGGTGCAACACAAATTAAAGCGCAGAGTAGGGTTAGGGCAGGGCGCAAATACGCGGCAGCGATAATAAAGCTAAGGTTGCCAATCAGTAAAGAAATATTATAAGCAAGCTCAATGGGAAAGGTATTTAATATTGCGCCAAATAGCCCCAACATTAACGCTAAAACTAGCGCGCGGTTTTTCGCAGTACTAATCACTTTGATATCTGTATTCAGATTGTTTGCACTATTTTGTGGCACACTAGCCATTTATTATTTACCGCTCAATGGAGTATTGAATTGCTAATAGTTTAGCAAGGTTACTAAAACATAGTGCATTAAAGATAAAAGCCCTGTCAATGAAATTGCAGGGCTTGTTTGGCAGGCGGTGACAATTTATACCATATCGGCAAATGGATTCTGATTTGGCAAGGTGATTTTATTGCTAAAACCTGTCACGCTGATTGATTGAGCACTTAAGTCGACATCATCGTCGAGTAAGGTACCATCGCCAAATCGATAAATAATTTGAAACTCACCGTGATCGGCTTGTTGTTGGTAGCTAGCTCTTGCTTGGTCAACCAAGTCGGCTTTGACGCGATAGTCGCTCATCGCCTCATTGCCATGGCGTTTTGCCATCATGTTTAATGTCACCGCTGGCGAAAACAGGGTTGCGGTGGCGTTATTACCACCAAAACCCTTAGAGTTAATAAACGCCACGTCCATATCTTGGCAATGCCAATGGTCGGTGGCAATATTTAAACGCTCGCTATGCACATCATCGGCGACTTTATCAATAGTGGTTATACCCGGCATAATATTATGGGCAAATACCCCTAATGCCATAGCAACCTGATCGCCACTGGCAGGCCCAATGGTGTGACCAACATAGGCTTTAGGTGCGGCAACTGGCCAATTGTTGATGTCAAAACTTTTGGCAACACGGTCATAGATTAATGATTCAGTCACGCGATTTTGTGGGGTGCTAGAGCCATGAGCTAATATAAAGCTGCGCTGTTGAACCGCTTCTGCGCCAATAATGGCTTGTGCTAGGGCCACAGATTTTGCCATGGTAATGTAATTACCAGGACCTGGTGCGGTAATCGACTTTTTAATGCCATCAGCATTAGTATAAACGTCTGCTACTGAGCCAAGCACATTCGCGCCGAGCTCAAGGGCAAGTGCGTCATCCATTAAAACTATAAACTGCGCCGCTTCGCCGATAGTAAAACCGCAGTTATCGCCAAACGGGCGACTAGTGCGACGATGATCGGCAACATCTGAACCGTCAAGTTTTTTCAAGCCTTCTTCATTGGCTAGTGCGCTCATATTGCCAAAACCTTCCACAACCTCTGGCGTGATCGCGCAATCATTACTGCCAACGATGGCAAGGCGAATTCGACCAGCCTGCATGTCTTGTACTGCGGCTTTTAAGTTGTATAAAAAGGTTGCACAGGCACCCGTTGAGGTAAATGTGGTACCGACACTGCCAGTAACATAGGCATTAATAAAGTCGGTTGACATGGTGTTTAGGCCTAAGGCCAAGTTTTTTGTCGATACGCGATCACCTTTAAGGCGATTTTGCATCATGCCACCAACCCCTTCGGCTTGCGTTTGACCAAACACAGACGCCGAATAAGTGCCAATTTCATCTGGGCTGATATGATCGACAATCTCTTGCCAGCGAAAACCTGTGGAATGAATGGCGTCGGCAGCACCAAATACAGTTGCTTGTAAGCCACGCGGTTGATAGCGGCTGTTATACAGTTTTGCCGGCTCAAAGCCGGTAGGAAATTGTCCCGCAGCTTTAATGGGGTTATCGCGGGTAGAGTCATGCTTGACGTCAAACTCTCCGGCAATATCCACTCGTACACGTTTATCGGCAAGTTCTGTTATTTGCCAAGTACGGGGTAAAGGGTTAGGTAAGTCACGAGCACGAGTTTCAAAGCTGATACCTTGGTCACCGGTTGCTATGGTCATTTTTTGTTGCCACGGGGTGGCATCAGGATCAAAGTGCTCATGCTCAATTTTTCGTATCAAGGTGCCTGCGAGTATGATCTCGCCAAAACGCTGCTCTACCTCTGACTGAGCAACCTCCTGACCTTCGCTATCAACTAACTTACCGTCTTGACTAGTTAATAGGTTCATTAAGGTGGCTAAACCAACAAAAGTTTCTTGCCGTGCTTCAGCATTTAATTTATCAATAACAATACGGCGAAAGCCTTGGTGAAATGATGTTCTGCCAGCAGCATTAACGCCGCCCATGCCAACTATAATCGGTAACGCAGTCATGAAAAATCTCTTTTAAATTCAAACAAACTATCTATATCGTTAAGTTTAAGAGCTAGTTAAAGGAAATAATATTCAGTTATAGCCAAAAATTATGTCAAAATAGCCAAAATGATGAATAAGCCAGACAGAGAGTAGCAATATGGCAAAACTTAAAGCGAAAAAAGCCAACACAGTGAATATCGCGCTGTTGTTATATGATCACATGTTGGCAACCAGTGTTAGTTTACCTGTGGAAATGCTGCGTGCTGGCGAAGCGGTTGCCCTGCAAGAAAATCGAGATGCGCCACGTTTATCCATTGAGATGGTCGCAGAAACGATTAGACCTATTTCTACCCGCGCTTTAATTCGCTTAATGCCGGACACTGATATTGCCAAGGCGCAGCGACCTGACTTTATATTTATTCCCAGTTTATGGCGTAACCCTCGGCCTATCATTGCCAAGCAGCCACAAATGTTAAAATGGTTAAGTACAATGTGGCAATGCGGCTCCACTCTCATAGGCGGTGGTACAGGTGTATGTTTAATGGCAGAAGCGGGTATTTTAGATCATCATTCTGCCACTACCCATTGGCATTATGTTGAACAATTTAAACGTGATTACCCACAAGTGGATTTAAAACCAGACTTTTTTATTACTCAGTCAGAGCGCAGCTATTGTGCGGCGAGCTTAAATGCCTTGGCCGATATTGTGGTGCACATTATTTTTCAGGTGTATGGGCAAAATGCGGCGCGACAAGTTGAGCGCAATTTTTCTCATGAGATCAGAAAGCCCTATGAGGAGCAACGTTATTTAGAAGGTGCGGTTGATCGCCATCCTGATGAGTTAATTAGCCAAATTCAATTTTGGCTAAAAACCAATGTTAATTCAGCCATGAATTTAAACGAAATCGCGCAACAATTTGGTATAAGTCAACGTTCATTTACGCGTCGATTCAAGCGTGCGACAGGGATTAATGCGCGCTTGTACTGGCAGCAATTAAAAATAGAGAGTGCGAAAGAGTTATTAGCGGCGAGCAATCTGTCTATTCAAGAGGTGGCATATCAAGTTGGTTTTCAAGATCAAGCCAGTTTTACCCGATTATTTAAGCAAATGTTGAATTTAACACCAAAAGATTATCGTGCTATGGTCAGAAAAAAGTTATTTAGCAACCAATAATGCCAATTAAGTCATGACGATAGCCATGTTTGTTAATCAATAGGAAAGTTTATTTCAATATTCACCCCATGACCCACTTCACTGGTTAACGTTATCGTGCCCCCCAGTGCTTGGGTGACTAAGTTATATACTAAATGCAAGCCAAGACCACTCCCCCCTTCACCGCGTTTGGTGGTGGTAAAAGGTTCAAATACTTTATTTTTGATCGACTCATTGACCCCAACGCCATCATCAGAAAACTGCATATTGAGTTGATTGCCTAACTGCATAACCGAAATTGAAATTCGCCCCTCGTCTCGTCCATCAAAACCATGGATGATAGAGTTCATGATTAAGTTTATAACAATTTGATTTATCGGCCCTGGCTTACTGGCAATGGTTAAGTTGTCTGGGCAATCAATATCAATAACATAAGGCAGGCTATGGAGTTTGGGGCCTAAGGTAATAAAAACTTCATTGAACAACTCTTTGACATCAAAGCTGCGCACTTCTTCGCTAGATTGGTCGACAGCGACCTGCTTAAAACTTGATATCAGATCAGCAGCACGATTCAAATTGCGGTAAATGATGGCAATATTTTCACTGCCGTCATGTAAAAACTTTTTTAACTGGCTTGATTTTAAGGTTTTATCTTCAAAAGCGCGCTTAATCTCTGCGAGTCGATCCGCTAATAAAGTAGAAGCGGTGACACCTAGGCCAATGGGTGTATTGACCTCATGGGCAACCCCAGCCACCATATCGCCAAGTGAGGCCATTTTTTCACTTTCCACCAATTGTCCTTGAAACTGATGTAACTTTTCTAAGGTGGACAGTAACTCTTGATTAGACTCTTTTAAAGCCACTGTGCGTTGGTTAATTTTATCTTCTAATTCTTGAGAGTGTTCAATGCTTTGTTGTTCGGCGGCATCAAGTTGGCTGATATGTTTTTCTACACGCGAGAATAATATATTAATATTGCGTGCTAACATGTCTGCTTCTAAATACGGCATATCAGGGCATTGCTCTTGAAAATTCTTTTGTCTCGCCGTGACTTGCATAATATTTGTTAATGTAGGGAAAGGCGCAGTAAGAACACGCTCTAACCTAAGCGCTAGTAAAATGGCAATAATGATCATAACCACCACCACCACAACACTGATCATTATTAATTGTGTACTCAGTGCATTTAGGTATTCGGTATTGCTTTGGATGTAAACATAGCCAATGGTACTGCCGTCAACTTCAATAGCTTGCATGTACTCAAGATCATTGGCGTTAATTTTAGGTGTAAGTAGTTTGTCGACCTCTTGAGACTTTTCAGGAATGGCAGAGCGTCTCTCGTTGCGTTTATAACTGTAAAAAAGCTCTAGTGCTTCTGTTTCTGGGTTGACGCGATATAGGTGTAAGTAACTGAGGTTAGGTATTTGCTCTGAAATCGATAAATTGTCTTTGAGTGCTTGGCGTGCTGCATTTTGTATGTAGTCTTGACTTTCATTACTGACAATATTGGCCCAATACTTGATCTCGCTGCTGGCTAGGGTTTGATAACTATTGATGGCTTGATGACTAATAATAGCAACACTTATGCTGGATAATAGCGTCATTGAAACCACAAGTGCGGTTAGGAGAATACGACGAATTGACCAAATACGTTTGCTCATTAGCATGGCAGAATAAACCCTAGGAATAATAGTTGCTAAATTGATTGTAGAAAACCTTTTCGTTTTCAACAATCATTATTTTTGCTAAACGGATCAATAAATTAACTCAATTGATTGTCAGCTTGTCTGATATTAAATTTGGCATTGATAAACCGCAAAACCTTTTTCTATGGTGAGAGTGTCGGTTTTCCCTATCATTCGCTCCATAATTGGCGGATATTTTAAAAAGCTATTGGCGACAATGGTGATACACGCGTTTATGGCTAAATGCGGTTTAATGTTAGATAAAAAGCTTTCTGTGGCCGCATAATGAGTGTTAACCCCTTGATGAAATGGCGGATTAGAAAACACAAAATCATATTTACCTGTTACATCAGACAAGCTGTTAGAGGCGATACATTGACCATGCAATTGATTACGCTTGAGTGTAGCTTGTGCTGAATGCAAGGCTAAGGCACTTACATCCACTAAGGTTAATTTTGCTTCGGGCGCTAAGATACCGATATAGGCAGCAATGACACCGGCGCCACAGCCAAAGTCCAATACTTGCCCCGCAATGTTATTTGGCAAATGTTTTAAGAGTACTTGCGTGCCAACATCGAGAGATTTTTGGCTAAATACCCCAGGCAATGCCACTACTTCTAGGGTTTTGTCTGCTACTTGTACTGGATAATATTGATAAAAGTCTTGAATGTTAAACGTGGGTAACTCGGCTTTGAATCTACCAATATACATAAGGCAGTGGCGTGCGGCGTCGACTTTATGAGAAAAGGCTAAGTAGTCAGCGCTGAGCTTTTGTACCGACTTGATACCAGCTTTATTCTCGCCAACGATAATAATGACTGCGTCTTCGCGCATAGCACCTGCCAGCATAGCTAAAGTAAAAGCCAATTCTGCTTTACTTTTTGGAAAGTGAATAATCACCATATCATGTTGGTTTTTCGCGTGGTACTCAGCAGAAAAATGACTTTCTAGGCGCGTATTTCCTAAACGCTGCACCGTTTGATATTCGGCGTAATTGCTATGATAACTATCCATGCAGGCCTGAGGATATTGCGTTAAATACGCGTTAATAAAGCCATCATCGGCAATATTCACCAACAACGGACGTGCGGCAGCTAATGCGTCAATATTACGAATTAATAATTGGTTGATATTGCTTATGGCCATGGTGATACTCGAAAATTTACTTATTGTTAATGTTTTACAGTAGCTTAACTCTATATTCTAACTGTCAAAAGCAGCACAGTTCTGATTGCAGCCAAGCAGTTGCCGCTATTCTACGCGAATTAATTTATCACGCCATCATTAGTGCGCTTGTCGCAGATTTTGTGTTTTATTTTTCATCGATGTTGATAAAGCAGTAAATGGCAAAAAAACTCAATATACGTTTAGACGTCTATTGACGACTCTTAGATTAAAATGTTTTAATATTTGTGTCCCTTATTCCAGTGAGATTAATCTAATCGATTGATCAACGTCACGAAAGGGTCAGAAGAGGTGCGTTAACCAGGTAGTTATTGTGAAGAGATCAAACTCTAGTGAGCAATAATGAGGGGGTTTATCGCCGAGGGCAGGGTATTTTTGATGATGCAATGTCCGGTTGTTTAAGCTTGATGATCAATACATGGTAATCAAGTTTTATACCAATACAGTATTGGTATTAGGTTGAATCCTAGCAACTGTCACCGATTTGGTGGAGAGCTTCTGGCCTTTGTGTCGGCCAAGCTTCAGCCATGAAACTTGGTTGCTACAAGCGCCTAAAAGTTCTCCGAACGACATGAGTTCGAGAGCAATGAATCAAAATACAATATTAGAAAACACCGACACCGCAGAGCCCCCCATACTCTGGACGGCTTTGATCACGCCTTTAGATGATAATGGCGATATAGATTACCCGAGTCTTGGCAACTTAGTATTAGCGCAAAACGCCGCCAATAATGGCATTTTATTACTCGGGAGTACTGGCGAAGGGTTAGCCTTAACTTACTCAGAACAATTAGCGATAGTTGAATATGTTTGCGCCATGACAGTGCAAGTACCGCTAATGGTGGCGGTTGCTGGTTATAATCTTAGCCAACAACTGGCTTGGATAGCCAAGTGCAATACCTTAGCCATAGATGCCTATCTACTGACTAGCCCAATTTACGCTAAGCCCGGGCCTATCGGACAAACGCAGTGGTTTAATCAATTACTCGATGCCGCTGACTTGCCCTGCATGCTGTATAACGTGCCGTCGCGCACCGGTGGCGAAATTGCGTTGTCAGCGCTGGCGCAAGTGCAAGGTCACCCAAACTGTTGGGCGTTAAAAGAAGCCAGTGGCGATCTCAATAAGTTATTGGCCTATCGCCAACACTGTCCTGACATTGAGCTATACAGTGGTGAAGATGCCATGATGCCATTTTTAGCTGCCGCTGATGTTAAAGGCTTAGTGTCGGTGTCGGCGAATGTCTGGCCGCAAGCAACAAAGCGTTATGTTGAACTGGCTTTAGCTCAACAAACTGATGGACTTTTCCAGCTATGGTCGCCAGCGATTGCGGCCTTGTTTCAAGTCACCAGCCCGATACCGGTGAAAGTCCTGTTGGCACAACTCAAGCGCATTAGCTCGGCCACCTTACGTTTGCCGTTATGCCAGTCTGAAATTTCAGCAAACCATGGCTTAATGACAATACACGAAGACATTCAGCAGTGGTGGTTAGCGCAACCATCTGCGCCGCTAGCGACAGCGCGATCGGCTAGCCAGCATGCGACCGCCGTTAATCCTAATTTAATAACCCCGAATCTAAGAGCAATCAACTGATGACCTGGCAACAAACATTAACCGAACTTGAGCGCGGCAGTATTCGCGCGGCAGCACAAAACGAACAAGGACATTGGCAAGTGAACAGTCAGGTAAAACAAGCGATATTGGCGGCATTTAAAGCCGGCAATAATGTTGAGTTTGACGGTATTTATCATGGCTTTGTTGATAAGCATAATTTACCGGCTCGAGCCTTTAGCGTGGCAGATAAAGTGAGAATGGTGCCGGGAGGTTCATCGGTGCGTCGTGGTGCCTATGTTGCGTCTGGGGTGATTATTATGCCGCCGGCATATATTAATGTTGGCGCCTATGTTGACACTGGCACCATGATAGATAGTCATGCCTTAGTGGGCTCGTGCGCGCAAATTGGCAAAAATGTTCATGTGTCTGCGGCAGTGCAAATAGGTGGTGTGTTAGAGCCTATTGGTGCCAGCCCAGTGATCATTGAAGACAATGCCTTTTTAAGCGCGGGTGTGATTATTGTCGAAGGCATTGTGGTGAAAAAAGGCGCGGTACTGGCGCCAGGTGTGGTGCTTTCAGCATCTGTACCCGTTTATGACTGTGTACAGCAGCGACAATTGCCTAAGGGCGCAGCAATCCCCGAAAACGCCATTGTAGTACCCGGTACCCGCCCTGTTGCAGGGGCGTGGGGGCAGCAGCAAGGGTTAAACATGGCCTGTGCATTAATTGTTAAATACCGTGATCAACAAAGCGATGCCGCATTAGCGCTTGAATCTGTGCTGCGTTAGGAGAAAACACATGAGCCAAAATACTTTACCTACAACCGCACACTGGCTAAGCCCGCATGTGCAGCAAGTACTGCGTGATCATCAGCCGCCACAAAATGAAGAGGGCTTATTTCTGTATGACTTAGATCACCTTGAGCAGCACATTAAGGCGTTAATGCAACAAGACGTTGTTAAGCTTTGGTTTGCTGTAAAGGCAAATCCTTTATCTCGGGTGATAAAAACCTTAGCACAGCAAGGCATGAACTTTGACGTTGCTAGTCAAGGAGAGTTAGCGCAAGTGCTAGCGCAAGGTGTTGATGCCAGTCGGATACTTAATACTGGTCCCGCCAAGTCAAAAGCACAGTTGCAGGCCTTTTTGCAACAAGGGGTGCGCACTTTTGTGATCGAGAGCATCAACCAATTAACTTGGCTCAATCAAGCAGCTACTGAGCTAGGTTGTCAGCCACAAGTGCTATTACGCGTTCAGTTACAATGGCCAGCAGCAGAAAAGAATCCGCTAGGAGGCAATGAAATCACCGCCTTTGGTTTATCTTGTCAGGCATGGCAAAGCATCAAGGTCAGTGATTTTCCAGCGCTAAATATCAATGGCTTACATATTTTTCAGTGGGGTAATATGCTCAGTAATGAGCGCTTGTTTACACTCTGGTCAGCCATGATCTCACCACTACTTGAGTTAGCAGCACAAGTGCAAATGTCACTTGAGGTGCTAGATCTCGGCGGTGGCTTAGGTGTGGATTACCAACAAGCCGGGCAGGGCTTAAGTTGGTCAAGGGTGATCGCCGATTTGGCGATCATAAAAGCCCGTGCTGGGGTTAGTGAACTTTGGTTAGAACTAGGTCGCTATGCGGTGGCTGAAATGGGCTATTACCTGACCACAGTGGTTGATCGTAAACAGAATTTCAATCATCAGCAATTGGTGCTTGCCGGTGGTATTAATCATTTGTTGCGCCCCGCCATTACAGGGCAGCCGTTTCCGGTAACCTTACTGCGCCCGTCACTTGCTAACCTTGTCTCTTTTCATCTTCATGGCCCGCTGTGTACCAGCTTAGATAACTTAGGTCAGCTTGCCATCGCGGGTGATGTTGATGTTGGCGACCAGCTAGTGTTTGCTTTGGCCGGCGCTTATGGGTTTAGTGAAAGTATGCCGTTTTTTCTCTGCCATCAGATTGCCGCTGAATATGTTATTGAACGCGGCACTATGACACAAGTGCGCCCCGCAGTGCCGGCAAATGTTTATTTACGTTAAGGCTTATTATGAATGATATAAATGTTATTAAAAAAGATGTGATGCACGTAGGAGAAATGGCCAGTGGTGCGGCATTAACCGTGCCTGTGTATCGCATTCAAGGTCAAGGGCATGGACCGAGTGTCTATATTCAAGCCAATATGCATGGCGCAGAAGTTCAAGGTAATGCCGTTATTTTTCAGTTGCTTGAGCAGCTAAAGCATATTCGTTTAAATGGCGATATTACCTTAGTGCCTTATGCCAATCCGGTTGGCTGTAACCATAAAAATGGTGAATATACCTTAGGCCGCTTTGACCCAATTACCGGCGTTAATTGGAATCGTATGTATCATTATGACGACACCAATATTGCCGCGTTTGCCAAAGCACATCAAACGGCGTCGGTGGCGGATATTGAACGCGCATTTAAAAGCGAAATGATCGGGCAAATTGAGCAAAAGTTAAACCATAACATTTATGGCTTAACCACAGGCCAGCGCATTGCTTATCAATTGCAACGCTTGGCACACCAAGCCGATATCGTGTTAGATCTCCATACTGGGCCTATTTCCAGTAAACACTTATATTGTCCGGAATACGCTCGCGCAAGTGCCCACTATTTTGATATTGAGCATGTGCTATTTATTCCTAATGGCTTTGATGGTGCGCTAGACGAGGCCACGTTTTGTCCTTGGTGGCAATTACAGTTAGCCTTTGCTGCTTTAGGTCGCGATTTTCCTATAACTCGAGCGGATACTAGTCAAGGTAAAGACCTGATCATAAAAGAAAGTTTTACCGTAGAGTTAGGGTCACAAGAGCAGATAGATCTTGCGCTAGCACTTGAAGACGCCCGCGGCATTTTAAGTTACCTGCAATACCAAGGTGTAATGGCCAGTGATGAATTTCAGCCGAAAACCATGCGTCGTTACAGTTGCATGTTAAAAGATTATAAAGCACTTTATTCGCCAATGGGCGGTATGGTGGATTATTTAGCTGAGTTTGGTAAGCCGCTGCCGGCTGGGCAACCGCTGGCGCGTATTTTACGGATGGATAACTATGGCGACGGCGAGCCTCTACATGCCATTAGTTTAGATCATAGTGTCATTCCCATTTTACACTTTGCCTCAGCCAGCGTGAATCAGGGCACTGAGCTTTATAAAGTCTTTAGCAAGTACAGTATTTTAACCTAACAGGTATTATAGCTTTGTGCTTTTAATCACAGCTTGAGCTGCCAAAACAACTGCTGAGGTAAAAACACACTCAGCGGTTGATTTGCATAAATAATTGGAGCCTAGCTGCGTACGCTAACAGACACGATTGTTTTGAGGGTAAATCACTCTGGTAAACCCTCAAATTGTGCCACGCTCGCTAATGCTAAATCCCAAGAGGCCTTACTGGATGAAAAGATTTGCGCTGTTGGCAATACAGTGACTTCAGTGTCTAGACACCCTGCGGGTACGACAAGCAAGCCTGCGAACTGAGTATTTGGCAGTGCTGAACCACAGAGCTTACAAAAACTTTTACTGTGACGAGTTCCTGCCAGCGTAAAGCAAGTTACTGTATCTGCGCCCGACTGCCAGCTCAATTTGGCGGTTTGTGAAAATAGGTTTGCCGCATAAGCCGAGCCTGTATCCTTTTGGCAGTAATGACAGTGGCACAAATAAAAACTGTCAAATTCACCTTTAATGGTAAAACTCACTGCACCACACAAGCAAGACCCCAAATGTTCAGTCATTGTACTCTCTCCTTTGCCTGCGACTTAAAAGCAGTTAACAGGTTACTTAGTCTAAAAACGTTCGCTAAAATCAGAAAAACACTAATCAAAACAAATGGTTGGCATCCGTTTTAGCAACTTGCTATGTTAACAATGTTAGCGCTTTTTTTACGCAATTTGCTCGCTAGCAATAAACTCGGTTATTTGCCAAAGCTCACCAGAAGGACCCCATAGCAAAATAACCTTTCCCCAGCGCTCTTCCTGAATTGGCTTATATTTAAAGGCAAAGCCTTCTAAGCTTGCTATACGCTGATACGCTTCATTAATATCTAACACTGACAATTGCAGCACCAAGTTATTGGCTAAGTCGTGATTATAAAATCTTTGCAAAAAGAAATAGCAATCGCCATTTTCGAATAATGTCAGCTCTTCAGAAACATAGTCCATTTTAAATCCAAGCGCTTGGTAAAACGATTTACTCGTTTCGTAATCTTTACTTGGAATAAATACTCTGATGTCGTCTACTTGCACTATGCTCTCCTTGGCAGTTAAGGCCTCAATAATGGGTTAAGAATTGTTGGTTAAATTGTGCGCAATGGAAATAGCCAAGGCTGCATGTCTTGGTTTATTAGTTTGATATTTTACGATTTTTTTATTATCGCGTGGTACTTTTTAATTGTTTCTTCTACTTTTTTAACGACATTACTGCGATCAGTTGGACAATAACGAAACTCTCTCATTTTGTATTGTTCCGTTTCGGGTTCCCACATAGCAAAAGCTTTTTCGCGCAAAGGTTCAGGGCATAGCGCAATAACTTGTGATTCATATTTTAATATCAGCTCTATTTTTTGAACGGCCTCTTCATACCTAGCATCAACGTCTTCACCATCTATTGCATTCCCCATTAATAATAAAAGGGCACCTGTAGCTAAAGCATTGCCTGATATTTTCGCGGCAACTTTTAAAACGCCTTTAATTGATAAAGAGCCTTGTTCAATTTTGACTACAGTAAACTCAAACCTATCACCAAACTCTTGATGTAGTACTTCAGCCACCCTTACTAAGTGTGGCTGAATATAAAGCCGCTGAATTTCACGTAAGCTATCTGTTGAATAGTCAAAAGCTCCGTCTATATCATACAATAAACTAAACTCACCAATTTCAATGAATTCGGTTTTCTCCTTAGGCTCTGGCGTTGGCGCCGTTGCTACTGCTCCACTCATAACTCAATTCCTTCTTTAGTAGGGTTAATAACCAAGCAGGCACTTGGACACTAAACTTTGGCAATTGCTGTTTAGTCGATTCAATTAAGCGGTGAAGTATTGCTCACTGGCAAAACAAAGCTAGCGGTTGTATCCGCGCTGCATGAAATGTTGGGGTACGCTAGCGTTCTCGACTTGCGGCAACCTTGCCATTGCGATACTCCTTTAAATCCAATGCTCAGACAAACTATAGCGCATAGATTCAAGGGTGAGGTTTAATTTTAACCTGACGCCAATAATTTTGACCGCTATATCAGGTCAGTGGTCACTAGGTGCGTCAAGGCTATGGTTTGCTATCGTATCTATCGGCGCATCAACCTAGCTCACTTGCGCCTTGCTGGTTTAATAGCAGGAGTAAGGTTTGATAATGTTAAATATAAACGTTGATATTCGTGTATTTAAGAGATTGTGTTGGGGGAGGGAAACTTGAGTGACTAAATTATAAGGAAGTGTTTGCTGCCTTGTTCATAGGCTTTACAGCAATGAGTAGCCGTGCTCATTGCTGTAAAAATCTGTAATATTGTTAAAAAATAACGTGCTCTTTTAAGTAATTAAATAAATCACGGTAATGTTTGCCGACTTTTTCTGCGCTATGCTCTTTTTTAGCATGACGCACTAATTGGCGAAGCTTTTGTCTTTCTAAAGTGTCTACTTCTGCGAGTAGGGCTTCTATGCGTTCGTTTCCTTGCGCAATGACCTCATCGCGCAAATGCTCAAGCTTGGCAAACTTCACTGACTCTTGCTGATGCTTATTGGCCATGACGTCCATGGCGTGCTTAATTGGCTCAAGATCGGTTTCGGCAAGAATTTTCGCAATATGGCGAACATGTCGACGCAACGCTTCATGTTTATTGGTGATTTTATCCGCCAATACCATAGCTTCTTTGAGCTCATCGCTCAGTGGTAACTTACTGCGCTGATGCTTCGACATCTTGACTATGACTAAGGCAAAATCTTGCAGTCGATGCATTTCTCGTTTTATTTCCGATTTACTCGGTAATTCTTCTTCTAATCCATCGATATCGTTGGCAGACTGGGGCATAATATTAGGTAATAAAGTGATAGTTACCTCTAGTATACAACAAAGCGCTACCGGCCAAAACATTCCCGTTGTCGGTATCGTTAAAAAGTGAGAAATAATTAGCCCATGAGCGATTCTGATAGTATTGAAATGCAAATAGCACAGGTGAAAGCACGTGTGAGTGACGCCATGACCTTGGCCAAATCACTAGGCGCTGATGGCGCAGAAGTGGCCATGACTCGTCAACAAGGCCTGAGTGTCAGTACCCGCTTAGGTGAGGTTGAAAATGTCGAGTTTACCAATGATGGCGCTTTAGGCATCACGGTTTATAAAGCTGGGCGTAAAGGTAGCGCATCAACTGCTGACTTATCAGAGCAGGCGTTAACACAAGCGATTACCGCAGCGGTTAACATTGCCAAATACACCTCAGTTGATGACTGCGCAGGTATGGCGGATAAAGCCTTGCTGGCGATGTCACCACCAGATTTAGATTTATATCACCCGAAAGCGCTAAGCACAGCCGAGGCGATTGATATTGCCAAGCATTGTGAAGACACAGCGCTTAGCTATGATGAGCGCATTAACAATTCAGACGGTGCCACCTTGGCAAGCTTTGCCGGCTTTAAAGTTTATGGTAATAGCCATGGCCAGTTAGTGGCTTACCCTAGTACTCGTCATAGTTTAAGTTGTGTAATGATTGCCAAGCAAGGGCAAGATATGCAACGCGATTATGCGTATACCGTCAACCGTGAATTTGCTGCCATGGACAGTGCCCAAAGCATAGGTCAGCACGCGTCAAAAGAAGCGTTGTCGCGTTTAGGGGCGCGCAAGCTAGCCACCACGAAAGTGCCGGTAATGTTTCGTGCCGATATAGCTAACACCCTGTTTGGTCACTTTATTGCGGCCATCAGTGGCGGTAACTTGTATCGCAAATCTTCGTTTTTACTGGACGCCATTGGTCAGCAAGTGTTTCCAGAGTTTTTAACTATTAGCGAACGGCCACACTTATTAAAAGCTTTGGCCAGTAGTGCCTTTGACGCTGAAGGTGTTGCCACTAAAGATCGTGAGATCATAACTGATGGTTGTTTAGCAACGTACTTATTAACCAGTTACTCTGCCCGTAAGTTAGGCTTACAAACTACAGGTCATGCCGGTGGTATCCACAATTGGCAGTTGGCGATGAAAGACAGCGGTCAAGGTGGCGATTTTGACCAGATGTTAAAAACCTTAGGCACCGGCTTGTTAGTTACCGAATTAATGGGGCAAGGGGTCAATGTGGTTACCGGTGATTATTCACGCGGTGCGGCGGGTTTTTGGGTAGAAAATGGCGAGATAGCTTACCCAGTTGATGAAATTACTATTGCTGGTAAATTACAAGATATGTTTGCCGGTATTGTGGCTATTGGTCATGATATTGATATGCGCGGCAGTATCCGCACTGGCTCAATTATCGTCAACGAAATGCAAATCGCTGGAAGTTAAAAGCTGTCAGCTGTCAGTAAAAACAAGGGCATAGTAGCGCGTTTGGTTGTTACTGGCAGCTTTAAACTTACAGCTTATAGCTATGTTTATTGCTCGGATTTATTGCCCTAACAGCAAGGTAGCTGTACCTAAAAACGCGAAGATGCCTACCACATCGGTCACTGTGGTTAAGATGACACTACCAGCTAAAGCAGGGTCGATATTCATCTTTTTTAACAGCAGTGGAATGGTGACCCCAGCTAAGCCTGCTGCGGTCATGTTCATTAACATCGCAAAGGCAATAATACCGCCAAGCATTAAGTTTTGCTGCCATAGAGCTACTACAGTGGCAATCAACACTGCCCAAATCAGACCATTAACAAAACCTATGGCGAGCTCTTTATAGAGCAGAATGCGAGCGTTACTGTCACCAACATGACCTAAGGCAATACCGCGGATCACTAGGGTGAGGGTTTGATTACCCGCCACGCCGCCCATACTGGGCACGAGCGAGTTCAATACCGCTAATATTGCTAATTGGTTTAAAATGCCTTCGAACATACTCGACACGGCAACCGCCATGAGCGCGGTAACTAAGTTAACCCCTAACCAAATTGAGCGGCGTTGGGTACTTTTTAATACGGGGGCAAAGGTGTCGGCTTCGTCATCAAGACCGGCCATACTCATCATGGAATGCTCGGCTTCTTCACGAATAATATCGACCACATCATCAACGGTAATACGACCGAGTAAGCGGCCTTCGTCATCAATCACCGGCGCAGAAAACCAATCATAACGCTCGAATATTTGCGCCACGTCTTTATCTTTCATATCGGCGGCAATAGCTTGAATATCTTGGTCGATTAAGTGAGAGATAATGGTTTCAGCTTTAGCGGTGACAATGGCGGATAGCGACACAGCGCCAATAAAGTGATCTTCGCGATCAACCACATAAAATGAGTCAGTTGCTTCGGGTAATTCGCCCCGTAATCGTAAATAACGCAATACCACATCAACGGTTACATCAGGGCGAATGGAAATGGTGTCGGTATTCATGATACCGCCAGCCGTGTCCTCTTCGTATGAGAGTGCTTTTTCAACACGACTTCTATCTTGCCAATCCATGGCATTTAATACTTCTTGGTAAACACTGTCTGGCAGGGTTCGAAATACTTCAGCTAAGTCATCATCATCCATGCCTTCGGCAACGGCAGCTAGCTTTTCAGGCTGAATATTTTTTAAAATGCCTTTGCGTACTTCTTCGTTAAGCTCTTCAAGTACCTCACCATGATGATCGGCATCAATTAATTGCCAAAGCGCAATACGGCTTTTACTGGGGGATGACTCTAATAGTAACGCCAGATCATAAGCGGGCATGTCTTGCAATAATTTACGGACGTAAACAAACATGCCGCTATCGAGGGCATCATTAACCTGTTGCAGGCGTTGGTGACTGTATTCTTGTTCAGAAACTTCCGGCATATTGCTACCTTGTGCCGCGCTAAAACGGAAATTGAAAATATAACGACGAAGTATAATTATTCGTGTTGAGTTTACCGTAAATTGCTAGTTTTCGCAGCTTTTTTATTGACTTAACACTGGTTGAACTGTCGTTGCGTGCCTTGGCGTTATTCTGCTTCGTTGAATCTATCACTAAAAAGTTGGCACACTTCAGCCAGTGCTAATTCGGCATCGGTACCGGTAGCCTGGACATTGACAGTTTTACCTTGTGCACCGGCAAGCAGTAACAACGCCATAACACTATTGGCATCAGCTTGGTTGTTATCTAGCTCAATGATCACTTGAGCAGAAAATTTTTGACTAAGCTGGGCAAGTTTACAGGCAGCGCGAGCATGCAAGCCTAGCTTATTGATAATTTTGACTTGCCGGCTAGCGCTGTTAGTCATTTTCGTTGGGGGCTTTCGTTGGCAAATCTCGGTGCCGAGATTGTACATCTTTGCGCTCTTTGCGCATGGCATTGGCTAATAATTCCGCAATATAAACCGAACGATGTTTGCCACCTGTACAGCCGATGGCAATGGTAATATAACTGCGATTATTACGCTCTAAATGTGGCAACCAAGTCATTAAAAAGCTGTTAATTTGCCAAACAAATTTAGTGACAATAGGTTGGCTTGCTAAGAAGTCTTGTACTGGTTTGTCTAGGCCGGTATAGTCTTTTAGCTCTTTGTCCCAGAAAGGATTCGGCAAAAAACGGGCATCAAATACATAGTCGGCGTCTTGGGGAACACCATGCTTAAAGCCAAATGACTCAAACACTATCATCATGTTGCCCGACTTTTTACCCAGTATTCGTTCTCTGATCAGGTCGGCCAGTTGGTGTGGTGTTAGCTGACTGGTGTTGATATACAAGTGGGCTCTGCTAGCGATGGGCTCGAGTAGTTTTTTCTCTAAGGCAATGGCTTGGTCAAGCGCTATATTTTGCTTGATCAAAGGGTGCAATCGGCGGGTTTCGCTAAAGCGCCTAATTAGGTCACTGTCATCAGCGTCTAAATAAATTAAGTTTAATTCCACTGCGCTGGGCAAGTAATCGATGATTTCTGGTACATCGTTAGGATCTTTAGGCAAATTGCGCACGTCAAGACTGACGGCAACATTTTCATAATCGTTGATCACGGTATGGGTTAAGGCCGGCAATAAATTAACCGGAATATTATCGACACAATAATAACCGAGATCTTCTAACACTCGCAGCGCCACGCTTTTACCTGAGCCTGAGCGACCGCTGACGATAATGAGCTTCATTTGTTAACTCGCTTGTTGGATTAATTGAAACAATGCTTGATCACTTTGACACTTGCGTACTTGTTTACAAAACTGCTTGTCGCGGAATATTTTCGCAATGTTTTGTAAAGTTACTAAATGGTTTTGACATTCATCTTCTGGCACGAATAAAGCGATGAAAATATCTACATGTCGATGATCAATAGCATCAAAATTTATGGCTTGCTCTGTGGTGATCACTACGGCGACCGGCTTAGTGGCTCCGGCGACACGGCCATGTGGAATGGCGATGCCATTGCCAATGCCGGTTGAGCCCATTCTTTCGCGTTTAACTAGGCTTTCGAGTAATGAATACGTGTCTTGATTTTGTAACTTGTTGGCGGCCAAACTACTTAAATACTCTAAGATGCGTTTTTTACTGGCACCCGGTACTGCACATATTGTGCAGTCCGGCGTTAAAATGTCTTGCAACTTCATAAATTTATATGACCTAAAAGCGACTATGCGCTAATGTTTGGTGATTTTACCTTTGTATTTCAAAATTTGCCGATCGAGCTTATCAATTAAAGCATCTATCGAGGCATACATATCGTTGTGCTGAGCCTTGGCGTGTACTTCGGTACCACTTAAGTGCACGGTAGACTCGGCTATTTGATTAAGTTTTTCAACTGTTAAAACTACATGTACGTTATTAATGTGCTCAAAATGGCGCTCTAACTTTTCAAACTTGCCATTGACATAATTACGTAGTGAGTCAGTAACTTCGACATGGTGTCCAGTAAGATTAATTTGCATATGCGTCAATCCTCTTGTTGGTGAATAAGAACGCCTATAATAGGCTTTTACGTTGATTTGATGGCGGAATCGATAGCGATTCTCGATATTTAGCTATCGTACGCCTAGCCACCTTAATGCCTTGCTCTGCTAAAATATCGGCAATTTTGCTATCACTAAGTGGCTTTGCCGGTAACTCGGCTGAGACTAATTTTTTGATTAATTCTCGAATCGCAGTGGATGAGCATTCGCCACCATTTTCGGTGCTGACATGGCTAGAAAAGAAATATTTTAGCTCGAAAATACCACGCGGCGTGTGCATGTACTTTTGTGTGGTTACACGAGAAATTGTCGACTCGTGCATATCGACGGCTTCGGCAATGTCGTTAAGCACCATAGGGCGCATGGCTTCAGGGCCATGTTCAAAAAAGCCTTGTTGACGTTGTACGATACAATTGGAAACTTTTAACAAGGTATCATTACGGCTTTCTAAACTTTTAATAAACCATTTTGCTTCTTGTAAATTTGAGCGAATAAATTGACTGTCAGCAGGCGATTTCATGGTGCGCGACATGGCGGCATATTGTTGGTTAACCGTTAATTTTGGCGCAGTATCTGGGTTTAATTCTACGGTCCAACGACCGTTTTTCTTTTCTACTGATACGTCTGGGATCACGTATTGCTCTTCGCTTTTTACCACGCTATCGCCAGGGCGCGGATCTAAGCTTTGTATCAAGCGAATTACTTCTCGTAATTGCTCTTCTTTTAACCGCAGTTTACGCATCAGTTGGCGATAATCACGATTGCCAAGCAAGTCTATGTGCTCAGTAACTGCAAGTTTACTTTCGGCGAGCCACGGAGTATCGTCGGCAAACTGGTTGAGTTGAATGAGTAGGCACTCAGAAATTGAGCGGGCGGCTACCCCGATAGGGTCAAAAACGTTGATACGTTTTAGCACCACTTCAACTTCGTCAAGTTCGAGGTCGTCTATGCCGACACTTTCTAATATATCTTCTGCTGATACGGTTAAGTAACCTGCATCGTCGATTGCTTCGATGATAGCGATGGCTATCGCTTTGTCGGTATCGGTAAATGGGCTAAGCTCCACTTGCCAAATAAGGTGATCTTGCAAGGAATCTTTGGTTTCACCTTGGTAAGTGTAATCTTCTGAAGCCGGGCCCATACCCGCGCTACTGGCACCAGCACTGAAGTTGTCATCCCACGTGGTATCGTTGTTTAACTCTTCGGGTAGTTCGGTTTTAGCTAAGCCTTCAGAAGAGCTAATTTCATCGATCGTTGGTGCGGCGTCTTCACTGCCATCAGCGCTATTTTTTTCACTGTTTTCACCAACACTGGCGGAAAATCCTGCTTCTAAATGATCTGGGGTATTTTCTGACGCAGTATCGGGGCTTTCGTCGACTTCTAGCAAGGGGTTACTTTCAAGGGCCTCTTGAATCTCCTGCTGTAGGTCTAGTGTAGATAATTGCAACAGTTTTATCGCCTGCTGCAATTGCGGGGTCATGGTTAACTGTTGTCCAATACGGAGTTGCAGAGTAGGGCGCATTTACGTTTTCTTTTCCCTGTTCAAATACATGATAATTATATTACTGTAGTTGCTTACTCACTATAGCGTGAATTGTTCACCAAGGTATACATCTCTTACCTGTTGATTTGATAATATTTGATTAGAATCACCTTCGGCAATTAATTCTCCATGGCTGACAATATAGGCATGCTCACAGACGTCGAGCGTTTCTCGAACATTATGATCTGTGATCAAAATACCGATACCCCGTTCTTTTAAGTGTAGGATAATTTTTTTTATATCTCCTACGGAGATCGGGTCAACACCGGCAAACGGTTCATCAAGCAGAATAAATTTGGGATCGGCCGCTAAGGCTCTTGCGATTTCAACCCGACGACGTTCGCCGCCTGACAAGCTCATGCCTAAATTATCTTTAATATGACCAATATTAAACTCTTCTAACAAGTGCTCGAGTTTTTCTTCTCTTTCTACTTCACTGAGGTTTTTCCGTGTTTGTAATATCGCCATTATGTTGTCATAAACCGATAACTTACGAAAAATAGAGGCTTCTTGCGGCAAATAGCCAATGCCTTTGCGCGCACGTTCATGCATAGGTAATAGGGTTAGGTCTTCACCGTTTAGTACTATGTTACCGCTGTCGTTTTGTACTAAACCGACGATCATATAAAAGGAGGTAGTTTTGCCGGCGCCATTGGGCCCTAGCAAGCCAACAATTTGGCCTGCACACACTTGCAGGCTAACGTTTTTAACCACTTTCCTACCTTTATAAGCTTTGGCCAGGCCAGTTGCCGATAATGTTGAAATTGACATTTATTCTTGCTTGTCCTTTGGTTTTGCTGCGCCATTATTTTTCGGTTGTAAAACGGTTTCAACCTTCGCATTATCTAAACTTTCCGCATTGACGTATTCGGTTTCGAAGTTATAAGTGATTTTACTACCGCTTACTTCGCTGCCTTCTTGACGTAATAAAGCATTACCTGAAATAACCACGATATTTTTGCTCGGCTCATAACGAATTTCATTGGCTTGTAAGTTGATGGGGCTACCATCTTGCAAGGTTTGTGCAAAGGTCGCAGGAGAGCCTTTGGCAATATAAATTTTATCGTCGTTTGGCGCTTGGCTGATCACTTGAACCAATTCAGCATGTATGGTGAGCGTGCCTTGAGAAATAATAACGTTATCGATGTAGCTGAAGATTTTATTTTTTAGATCGGCGGCTTGACGTGAAGAAGAAATTTTAATTTCTTGCTGTACATCGAATTTTTCAGCACTGCTGCTGCCAACCATTAACAGTAAGGCGGCAAGCAAGGTTACGTTAGTTTTGCGTTTGGTTATAAATGGTTTGTACATGTTCAGTCAGTGTCATCTGTGTTGTGTTTAAGTCTACAATTAATCCTGAGCCATACATAGTAAATCCTTTACCTAGTATTAAGATTGTTTGCTCTGAGCTAATAATGTTGCTTTTTAAGTCCATTTCTAGGTTTTTTCCGTGAACTTCCCGTATTAAGCTGTCATCATCATTAGCGATTAAGCGCACGCGATTCTTCAATTTTACTCGGTTATTATTATATAAAGTGCCTTCGTTGGCGGTAATTTGCCAAGTAGCATTTTTGTTTTTTGGGTACAGTGTGTATTTAGGGTACTCAAAGTGTGTGACCTCTAATTGTGCATAATGTTCCATACGTTGTGCTGCAACGTGATAGGACAAGGCTCCTGAGGCTTGATAAATGGCACTATTAAGGTTTTCGGCAATAAATTCTGGTTTATCTGTACGGTTAAGTATGCTGCTACTTTGCTCTTTGGCGCTATACCATTCTAATAAGCCATAAGTACTAATGGCTAACAAGAAGAAAAAGCCTGTCGCCAGATAAATGCGGTTCATATACTGGCGCCTGTTGCCTGTGCTAATGTGCCTTGGCTTTGCATGATAATATCACATGCCTCGCGCACGGCGCCAAAACCGCCGCGTGTTAGCGTGGTGTAGTCAACAAGTTGTAAAATCGCAGGGTGAGCATCTTGCACGCCTATACTGAAACCGACATGCTCAAGACAAGCAAAGTCAGGCATATCATCACCAATAAACGCCACCTGTGCGGGAGACAGTTGAAGTGAGCAGAGCATCGCTTTAAGTGCAGGTAGCTTGTTTTCTTCACCCTGGATAATGTGGTTAACATTTAAGGCATTCATGCGGGTTTGGACAATGTTTGACTTTCTGCCGGTGATAACCGCGACCTCTACACCGCTAGCGACCAAAGCCTTAATGCCGTAGCCATCTTTGGTGTGAAACGCTTTTAATTCTTCACCTTGGTTGCCTAAATAGATACGACCATCAGAAAAAACGCCATCGATATCACAGACCAAGAGTTTTATTTGTTGCGCTTTTTGCCAAATTTCAGCAGCAATTGTTCCGTATAAACTATTCATCATTAAAGTACTCCAGCGCGCAATAAGTCATGCATATTCATAGCACCAATCGGCTGATTTTTATCGTTGACAATTATTAAGCCATTGATTTTTTTATCTTCCATTATTTTCAATGCTTCTGCGGCTAGCATATCATGTTTAGCCACATAGGGCTTTTCAGTCATGACGCTGGTAATACTGTCTTGGTGAATATCAACCTTTGCATCGAGAATGCGTCGTAAATCACCATCGGTAAACAAGCCTCGTAGCTGCCGCTGATCATCAACTATGGCCGTCATACCTAAACCTTTTAATGACATTTCAACCAAGGCATCTTTTATTTTTGCCGTTTCGCCAACACAAGGTAAGCGCTCACCTTGGTGCATAATATCGTTTAGGCGTAATAAAAGTTTTCTGCCCAAGCTGCCACCTGGATGCGAAAGTGCGAAGTCATTAGCGGTAAAGCCGCGGGCATTTAGCAGCGCAACGGCAAGGGCATCGCCCATAACTAACGTGGCAGTGGTACTGGATGTTGGTGCTAACCCTAACGGGCACGCTTCTTGTGAAACTTGCACACAAATATGGGTATCAGCAAGTTTGGCTAGTGTCGATTCGGGATTGCCCGTCATGGCAATCAGTTTGGCACCAATACGTTTTAATACTGGAATAATGGCTAATACTTCACCAGTTTCACCTGAATTGGAAATGGTGAGCACGACATCGTTAGCGGTGATCATGCCAAGGTCGCCATGACTAGCTTCGCCCGGGTGTACAAAAAATGCTGGTGTGCCTGTGCTGGCAAGCGTTGCTGCTATTTTACCACCAATATGACCCGACTTGCCCATACCAATCACAATGACACGACCCGAACAATTAAACATTAATTCACAGGCTTGAGCAAAATTATCATCAATAAAGCCTGCTAATTCAGCAATGGCTTGTTGCTCAATATCAATGACGTTCAGTGCTAATTGTTTAAAGTTTTTCATTGCTATAAACCCAATGGTTAGGCGTTAATTTGACTAAATAGTAAGGCTTGGTAGCCAATAAATACGGCTAGCAATAGTAACCCTTTCGCTCGCGTGATGCGAAACTTTCTTGTGCGGCTAAAACAAAGGATGAACAGCAAAAAGGTAGTTGCGAGCATATAAGGAGCATCACGAGAGGCGGCTGCTTGGTCAATATCGCCAGGCGCGATTAAGCCTGCTAGTGATAATACGGCAAGAATATTAAAGATGTTAGAGCCGATAATGTTACCAAGCGCGAGATCGTCTTCTTTTTTAATAATACTCATAATACTGGCCGCTAGCTCAGGTAAGCTGGTGCCTATGGCAATAACGGTTAAACCGATAACCAAGTCACTAATACCAAAAGCTTTGGCAATAAAGATAGAAGAGTCAACTAAAAAATGCGCACTCAGTGGCAGTATGATAATACCTACCGCGAGCCAAAGCACAGCGCGCTGCGTGCTGACACCTACCGGCACTTCTTGCTCGGCTTCAAGTACCATTTTATCGTCGATAGGATTTTGCTTGGCTCGCTTTAAGGTCACGATTAAGAGAGTAGCGATATACAGCACAAAACCGACAAATAATATTAAGCCTTCTATAAAGCTAAAATGATTATTAGCAAGCATATAGGTAGCGACAGCAGTTACCATTAAAATTAACGGAATTTCACGTTTAATAGTTGAGGAGGACACAGATAAGGGGTGAAAAAGTGCCGTTAATCCTAACACTAAGGCAATATTGGTGATATTGGAGCCGATGGCATTACCGACTGCGGTATCAGGGTTGCCTTGTAATGACGCGGTGGCAGCTATCATCATTTCCGGGGCAGATGACCCCATAGCCACTATGGTTAAGCCAATGATCATGGGAGAAACGCCAAGGTTTCGCGCTAATGATGAGGCGCCAAAGACAAATTTATCTGCACTCCACACTAATGCTACTAGTGAAAGTAATAAGATTAAAATTTGAATTAGCATGCAATGCTCCTGTTAGGCGATGGTAAAGCGGTGTTATTGAATAAAATGGGAATTATAAACCATGGTGGTTAATGGATGACAGCCTATTCATTCTTATTTTCGTGTTATCGGCGGCAGTATAAGCTTTTTCTGCTATTTTTGGCACGAAGATTCAAAATAAAATCTGACAAAATAGCCTTTAGCTGTGACTTTGTTGTTGATTTATCTCGGCAAGAAACAGCAAAGAATGCGGAACAATAGCTTAGCCTGCAATATGAAGTAAAGAGCATGGAGTTTACTGAACGAGTGACAAAAAATGACACTTAGTTACAAGCTGCACACTTTTTCTTACTCTTTTCGCGATAATTATTTGCTAATTTGTAATGACTGAGTTGATGCGCTGCGTTAGAATTGTTAGTTATAAGACAATAATTAACCGTGATGTTTTCCCAGCTATATGTCAGAAATTTTAGTCGATATTAAAAACATGACCTTTCGTCGTGAAGAGCGTGTTATTTACAATGACATCAGTTTGTCCATTCCAAAGGGTAAAGTGACCGCCATCATGGGGCCAAGTGGTATCGGAAAAACCACCTTGTTGCGCTTAATTGGCGGGCAAATAAAACCAGATGCTGGTCGGATAAATTTTGCGGGTCATGATATTGAGCAATTATCGCGTAATAAGCTGTATGAGGTGCGTAAACGCATGAGCATGCTGTTTCAAAGCGGGGCTTTATTTACCGATATGAACGTATACGACAATATTGCCTTCCCTATTCGCGAGCATACTGAACTATCGGAAGATATTATTGAAAAAATGGTGTTAATGAAACTAGAGGCGGTTGGTTTGCGTGGCGCGCGACATTTACACCCCAGTGAACTCTCTGGTGGTATGGCGCGCAGAGCAGCGTTAGCTCGTGCAATTGCCTTAGATCCTGAGCTTATACTCTATGATGAGCCATTTGCCGGCCAAGATCCGATCTCAATGGGCGTAATAGTACGTTTAATTCGAGAATTAGGCCAAGCCCTTGGGTTAACCTCTGTCGTGGTGTCCCACGATGTTCCTGAGGTAATGAGCATTGCCGATTATATTTACATTATTGCTGAAAAGAAAATCATTGGCCAAGGCACACCCGCAGAAATTCATGCACAAACCTCGCCGTTAGTGCAGCAGTTTGTGCAAGGTGAAGCGGATGGCCCAGTGCCATTTCATTATCCTGCCGCATCATACAAAGAAGAACTCATAGGACGAGGTAATAAGTCGTGAAGCAGTTGCAAGCATTTGGTGCCAGTATTATTGCCTTAATTTCCGGCTTAGGTCGCGCCTTAATGATGTTAAGTTCGGCCTTGTTACATGTACCTAACTTTCGAAAAGGCGCACCGTTATTGATTAATCAATTGTATTCGGTGGGCGTGTTATCCTTAATTATTGTTGTTGTCTCTGGCTTGTTTATCGGTATGGTATTGGCGCTGCAAGGCTATACTATTTTAGTCGGCTATGGCGCGGAAGCGAGTTTAGGGCCTATGGTGGCATTGTCGTTATTACGCGAATTAGGGCCGGTAGTTGCGGCGTTACTATTTGCCGGTCGAGCAGGCTCAGCATTGACTGCAGAAATTGGCTTAATGAAAGCCACAGAGCAGCTTTCGAGTTTGGAAATGATGGCGGTTGATCCTTTGCGTCGTGTGGTTGCACCAAGATTTTGGGCCGGTTTTATCAGCTTGCCTTTATTAGCGGCAATATTCTCGGCGGTTGGTATTCTAGGGGCGCACTTAGTAGGCGTAGATTGGCTTGGGGTTGATAGTGGTACTTTTTGGTCAGTTATGCAGGCGCAGGTGTCATTTGAAAAAGACATTTTAAATGGCATTATCAAAAGTGTTGTGTTTGCTTTTGTGGTGACTTGGATAGCAGTTTACAAAGGCTATGCCTGTCAGCCAACATCGGAAGGTATTAGCCGAGCGACAACCTCGACAGTTGTACAATCTTCATTGTTGGTTTTAGGGTTAGATTTTGTGTTAACCGCTTTAATGTTTACGAATTAGTAAGCGCGGTTAATAAGATAAATATTTTTTCAATTTGGTGGAAGACATGGTGTCGAAAAAAATAGAGTTATGGGTCGGGTTATTTGCTGCTATTGGTATAGCGGCTTTATTGATGTTGGCGCTTAAAGTTGCTGATAGCGGTATTTCAGGGAATGGAGAGACTTATCAGCTGTATGCCAAGTTTGATAATATTGGTGGCTTGAAAGTGCGATCGCCTATTAAGGTCGGTGGTGTTGTCGTGGGGCGGGTTAGCAAAATTGCCCTAGACAGTGAAGACTATACGCCGGTGGTTACACTTGATATTTACGCACAATATAACAATTTTTCTGAAGCCACTTCTGTATCTATACTAACAGCAGGCCTTTTAGGCGAGCAGTATGTTGGGTTATTACCGGGCTTTATTGATGTGTCCGTTGATACTTTACAGCCTGGTGACTTTATCGAAGACACTAAGCCAGCGTTGGTGTTAGAAGAACTGATCGGACAGTTTTTATTTAGCCAAGGTAGTGGTGATTAATGATGCAAAGCTCACTTTTTAACATAGTCTACTTATGGGGGTTTGCTTTACTCTTATCCGTAAGCGGCAGTGCTAATGCAGAGGTTGATAAAAAGAACCCTTATTTGATGATCCAAACGGTAGCCGATATTACTTTTAAACGCTTTGCAAAAGAGCAAACGGCGATCAGAGCTGAGCCAAATTTATTAAAAGAGATTGTCCGCGAAGAATTAATGCCGTATATCAATTACCAGTACGCGGCATATAAAGTGATTGGCAGTAACTTTAAAAGCACCACCAAAGCAGAACGGGCCGCATTTGTGCCTGCATTTCGTGAGTATCTGATCACCTCGTACGCCCAAGTCTTTACCTTATATAATCAACAAAAAGTAGAATTTGCACCAGCAAGAGACTTTGCTAAGCAGCGTGTGGTTTCAGTAGATACCAGTGTCATTGAGCCTGGACGACCGCCAATTAATATTTCATTTCGGGTACGCAAACACAAGAAAACTGGTGAGTGGAAAGCGTACGATATGGTGGCAGAAGGTGTGAGTCTACTTGACAGCAAGCAAGCTGAGTTAAGTAGTATTATTCGCCAAAAAGGCCTGACACATGTTACTAAAATGCTTGAAGAAAAAAGCGCTAGAGATATTGTTTTTAAATAACGATTGCAAGACAGTTGCTCAACAATATTAAGCAAGCATAACGCACTATAAGGTTGTTAGTAAAAGATGATAAAGGTTCAACAAACAGAGCAGAGCGCGGTTTTTAATGGCGCACTAACGCGTGCTACAATAACACGCAGCTTTGATAAGCAATATCGCAAACTCGTTGATCAAAAAGCGATCACCTTAGACTTGGCTAAGGTTAGTCAAATAGACACTGCTGGTTTGGCTTGGATTTTATTATTGATTGAGCTGGCAGCCAGCAAAGATTGTGATATTAAATTAGTTAATTTACCTGATGATTTACTAAAGCTGGCGAAGTTAAGTGCGGTAGCGGACTTACTGCCGATAGAACACAGCTAACCTAAACGCTATTTTGGAGTAGAAAGTGGAAGTAAAAGATATAGAAAAGCTAATTACCGATGCGGTTGAATTAGACGAAATACATGTGGCATTTGATGGTTCGCAATGTAAAGTGATTGCGGTAGCAGACTTTTTAGGTGAATTAAGCCGTGTCAAAAAACAGCAAACAATTTACGCACCATTAGCACAAGTAATTAACGATGGCGTAATTCATGCGGTATCAATAAAAACTTTCACAACCGCTGACTGGCAACGTGAGAAAATGTTTAACTTACCCCTTTAATTCATCCTGACAGAAAAGAATAGACTATTGGACGCATTTAAAATTATCGGTGGGCAACCACTACACGGCGAGGTCATGATCTCAGGCGCTAAAAATGCTGCACTGCCTATTTTAATGGCGGCATTACTTTCTAAAACGCCCGTAACCTTTGCCAACGTTCCGAAACTCAATGATATCGAAACTAGCATTAAATTGTTGTCGCAATTTGGTGCAAAATGTCAGTGGCTAAGTGATGACAGTTTATTAATTGATGCCAGTAATATTGAGCATTGTCGGGCATCGTATGAGTTAGTAAAAACTATGCGCGCGTCAATCTTAGTTTTGGGGCCATTATTAGCGCGCTTCGGTCATGCTGAAGTTTCGCTACCCGGCGGTTGTGCAATTGGCGCACGACCAGTTAATCTGCATATCCAGGGCTTAAAGCTTATGGGGGCCGATATTGAGGTTGAAAACGGCTATATCATTGCCAAAAATAACGGGCGCTTAAAGGCCGCAAATATTTTTATGGATACGGTAAGCGTGACCGGCACAGAAAACTTAATGATGGCTGCAGCGCTTGCCCAGGGCACGACCGTGATCGAAAACGCGGCACGGGAGCCTGAAATTGTTGATTTAGCTAATTGCTTGAACAGCATGGGTGCAAAAGTGATGGGGGCGGGTAGCGATACCTTAACCATTACTGGCGTTGAAACGCTTTGTGGTGAGCGTTACTCAGTGATGCCAGATCGGATAGAAACGGGTACCTTTTTAGTGGCGGCAGCGGCAACTCAAGGTAAAATAAAGTGTTTAAATACGGATCCTACTGCCTTAGAGGCGGTGATTAGTAAACTGCAAGAAGCAGGGGCCATTATTACCACAGGTGAGGATTGGATTGCACTTGAAATGCCGAGCAAGCCAAATGCCGTGAATATACGCACTGCACCGCACCCCGCGTTTCCAACGGATATGCAAGCGCAATTTGTTGCCTTAAACGTGATCGCCCAAGGTACAGCCACAGTAACCGAAACGATTTTTGAAAACCGCTTTATGCATGTGCCTGAGTTACAGCGAATGGGCGCTAATATCAGCTTAGAAGGTAATACCGCAATCAGTACAGGGGTTGCGCAATTAAAGGGTGCTCAGGTGATGGCGACTGACTTGCGTGCATCGGCTAGCCTCGTTATTGCCGGCTTAGTGGCAACGACTGAGACGCAAGTTGACCGTATTTATCATATTGACCGCGGTTATCAAAAAATTGAAGATAAATTGCAAGCCTTAGGTGCCAATATTCAACGTATTAGCGTGAGCTAGCTAACGTAAAATTAAAAAATCCAGCATTACGCTGGATTTTTTTAGCGCTATTTTTTGTCATTGGCGCTAGTTTGGCACTTCAGCTATGGTGACGGGTATGACTAGCTGTTGATTATCTCGCGATACCCTAAAATTTAGTACACTACCAGGTGTAGCCTCAGCCACCACATCTAAACCTTGTTTGACGTTTTGCAGTGGAATGTCATCGATTTGATACACCACGTCGCCTGATTTTAAACCGGCTTTCATGGCGGGGCTGTTGGGGGTTACGGCGCCAATAACAAAACCTTTCAAACTGGCAACGGAGTCGTTAGCTTCAACACCAAGCCAACCACGAATTACCCGGCCATGTTCTATAATTTTTAACATAATTTTATGGGCAAGCTGGTAAGGTACAGCAAAAAAGATGCCTTGAATATTAAGGTTAGAATTGGCTTGAGTAAATTTTCTTGAATTAATGCCGACTAACTCGCCATTAGAGTTAATTAAGGCACCACCTGAGTTACCCTCATTAATGGCAGCGTCCATTTGTAAAAACTGCAAGTAGCTGGTACTTAGGCCACTTTGACCTGTGGCACTCACGATACCTTGGGTAACAGTTTGTCCTAAATTTAATGGATTACCTATCGCTAAAACCACATCACCCACTTGTGCTGTTAAGGTACTGCTTTGGGGGATAACAGGCAGATTACTTGCCTGGACTTTTAGCACTGCGAGATCAGTTAAAGTATCATAGCCAATTAGCTCAGCATGAAGCTCTTGACCGCGTTGTAACACAACCACAATTAAATCAGCACTTTGCACGACATGGAAATTGGTTAAGATATAACCTTGGTTATGCATAATGACGCCACTGCCTAAGCGGGTGACCTTTCTGGGTTGCCGGCCATATATAGGGTCGACCTGGATATCTTCAGAATAAATATTCACTACAGCAGGGCCGGCTAGCCGAACGGCTTTTGCATATGACAGCGGTTGTGGCTTTTGCTCTGTTAAGTTGAATATTTGCCAAGGGCTTATATTTTTACCCCGAAAGTCAGGCACCAACAGTAACAGCACAACAGCCAACATAACGCCGTAGCTAGCAGAACGGAAAATGAATTTAAGCGCTTGAATAATTTTCAACAAAGTTATTTTTATTAATATGATTTTTGTTAGATTAACATAAAGCCTTCACCGTGATAAAGTTTTGTCAAAAATAACCGTTAAACGCACTTAAGTTAGTGCCTTGATAAAGCGCAGTTTAGTCAAGGCTAAAATGTTAGTGGCGTCGCTTTTTATCTTAATTGACTGTCTTTGCTTCCGCGCCGGTTGATGGCGCTGGTCTGAATATTTTCAGTTTCCTTTTCGGATTGGCAGCCAACACATAATTTAACGCCGGCAATGGCTTTGCGTCTTGCTTCTGGAATAGCAACATCGCAGGCTTCGCAAAATTCTGCACTGGTACCCGATTGTAAATGACTGCGCGCTAGAGAGACGGCGTCTTCAATGCTCGCATCAATTTGATCTTGTACTGCCCCTTCAGGAGCCCAACCACTGGCCATGGTGCACCTTCCTTATTTTCTATTTCTGTCATTGTGGATGAAGAACGTAAACGTAAATAGCCACTGCTACTTAGTATAGCAGGCTAAAGTTAGCGCTTACTTTGTTAGCTTGAAATCAAGCAGCAGTATATTTGTAAAAAAGCCTGTCGAAGAGACAGGCTTTTGCCTAGAGCATAGTTAGCTACTTTAGGTTAACGTGTGCTAACGAATCATTAAGAATAGTGAGCTATTGTTGCGTCGAATATTGAGTGCAAAAACGCCTTTATGGTCATTTAAATAGCTGCGTAATTCTCCTAAGTTGCTAATACGTTGGCGGTTGATGCCATTAATAACATCCCCTTTACGCAAGCCAATGGCTGCTGCCGGGCTATTTTCTGCGATATCGGTGACGACAATGCCATTACCCTGTTCGTTGTTTTCCAGTTTCGCGCCATCTAGCATTCGATGTAAGCTGGCGGCTTCTATCTTGGCTGCGGCAGATTTCTTCAAGGTAACCTTGTAGACTTTCTCTTTGCCATCTTTTCTAATAACCGTGATTTTTACGGTTTTTCCAGCACCAATTGAGCCAATTTTTCCTCTAAGCTCATTGAAGGTTTTAACTGTTTTGCCATTGACTTTAGTGATCACGTCACCGGCGCGTATACCAGCTTCATCAGCCGCAGAGTCGGGGGTAACTTGTTCAACAAAAGCGCCTTGATTGATATTAAGCTCCATGGCTTTAGCAATTTCACTGGTGACACTACGCCCTGCAACGCCTAATACGCCGCGGCGTACTTCACCAAACTCAATGATTTGGTTAACGAGGTTTTTGACCATGTTACTTGGAATAGCAAAGCCAATACCAACATTACCGCCATTAGGACCGAGAATGGCCGTATTAATACCAATCAGCTCACCACGCAAGTTAATTAACGCGCCACCTGAGTTACCACTATTAATTGCGGCATCGGTTTGAATGAAGTCTTCATAATTTTCAATATTTAAACCACTGCGGCCTAACGCACTTACGATGCCAGAGGTGACGGTTTGCCCTAAGCCAAACGGGCTGCCAATCGCAACAGCAAAGTCGCCAACGCGCAGGTCATCTGAATCGGCGATTTTTACTTCGACTAGGTCATCAGAGTCAATTTGCAACAACGCAATATCACTGGCTTCATCGCCACCAATTTTCTTTGCTTCTAGTTGTCGGCCATCTTTTAACGTTATTTGTATTTCTTCCGCATCTTTAATGACATGGCTGTTAGTAACGATATAGCCTTTATCGGCATCGATAATAACCCCAGACCCTAAACCACGAAATTGTCTTTCTTGCTGTTGACCTAGGCGGGGATTGCCGAAGAAAAATCGAAACGCTTCGGGGACACGTTGCTGTACTTCATGGGTGCCGCGTACGGAAATTAAAACCACACTCGGCGTTACCTGCTCCAACATTGGCGCCAAACTTGGCAAAGCTTGATCATTCACTGCTCTTGGTAGCGCGGCCTGCGCAGGCAGACTAGCGATAGCGATCGTCCCAGAGAGTAATACCGTATTGATAAAAAAAGATAACTTTTTCATATATTAGAAAACTCCTAACTAAAGTATTTATACCCAATTAAAGACATAGAATAAAAAAATTAGTTCCTAACTATTAGATGCTGCATTTGTAACACTTTGTTTCTTATCATCAAACAAGCCACTAGGTGCGTCAGAGTAGTCTAATGGCGGTTCAGTTGCCGTTTCATCATTTACGCGAGCTGTTTTGTTATGTCGTAAGTTGACGGTTTGGGCCAGCTGCTCTTGGGTTTCTTTGGAGAAAAACGGCATGCTTTCGATATTATCAGGGGTTACTTGTTGTAAAAGTTGTGTGCTTTCCGCCATTTGTGCCATCGCAGTTTGACAGGTGTTGTTCATTTGCTCGAGCAGCTTTGCTGAGCTTTCTAAGTGCTCAGCGACATCGAGTTTGTACTGTGCTAATTCAGATTCGGTTTGGCTGGCTTTTTCAGCAAGCTTTTGCGAGGCTTGCGCTGAAGAAGACAGCATTTTGTTTGCAATATAGCCGACGACAGCACCTAAGATAAATAGTCCGAACCCTAAAACAACATTCATATTTCTGTACCTTCATTGTATTCATGGAAAAAATTAGCGAAAATAAGCTTCAATCCTATTCAATATAACGTGCTTCACGCTACTTGCCTAATGAATATATTTGCTAAAAAGCATTTTTCAAGCGCTGAGCGGCGAAACGTTGAAATTAAATAAAGCCAACGGGCCTGAAACGGTTGTTAAATGATTAACTTATCCCCTATTGAAAAGTACCGGCAAGATTTAACTCGCGAAGATTTTCTTTTTGACGCGGCACAAGAAAATGCCGTAAAGAATTTGCAGCGCCTTTATGAAGACTTAGTGACTCAGCCTTTGCCGGTAACGGGTTTTAAACGAGTGCTCAATCGGTGGAAACGAATTGTGGCTAAACCCAAGGTTAAATTTATTCGAGGGCTTTATTTTTGGGGCGGCGTTGGCCGTGGTAAAACCTATTTAGTCGACACATTTTATGATTGTTTGCCCTTTAATAATAAAATGCGTGTGCATTTTCATCGTTTTATGCATCGAGTACATGCCGAGCTAAAAACACTGCATGGTCAAGCCGACCCTTTGAAAATTATTGCAAAACGCTTTGCTGATGAAACTTGTGTTATTTGTTTTGATGAGTTTTTTGTTTCAGATATTACCGATGCCATGATTTTGGGCACGTTAATTGAAGAGCTATTTGCGCATAATGTCACATTGGTGGCCACGTCGAATATTATTCCAGATGAGCTTTATCGCAATGGTTTGCAACGCGAGCGATTTTTACCTGCTATTTCATTGATCAATAGCTATTGTGATGTCATTAATGTTGACAGCGGTGTTGATTATCGCTTGCGAACGCTCGAACAAGCAGAGATTTATCATTTCCCTTTAGACCAACAAGCTGACGAAAATTTACAGCATTACTTTCGACAGTTGTCAATTGAACCTGGCCAAGCGGGCAAGGTGATCGAGATTAATAACCGGCAACTGATGACGGTACAAGAGTCAAAAGGGGTGGTGCACTTTGAGTTTTCTACATTGTGTGAGTCAGCACGCAGTCAAAGTGACTATATGGAATTGAGCCGGCTATATCATACGGTATTGCTCGCTAATGTTAGCCAAATGGGGGCTGAAAATGACGACAGCACTCGTCGTTTTATTGCTTTAGTTGATGAGTTCTACGAGCGTAACGTGAAACTAATTATGTCAGCAGAAGTTGCGCTAGAACAACTCTATAGCGGCGGGCGTTTGAGTTTCGAGTTTAAGCGCTGTCTGAGTCGGCTGCAAGAAATGCAATCCCATGAATACTTAGCTAGTGAGCACTTACCATAATGTCAGCTAAGTCGCTCAATTAACATGTGAAATGCTTGTTAGATCATTGATGAGCGCCTTTTTAAAAGGCACAGAGCCGGCAACAATTTATGCGGAGAATACTTTTTGCAAAGACAGCAAAAAGATTAAAAATTAGGCGTGATCTTTTTTTTATTATTCTGTATAATCCGCGCTCCCTACGTTACAAAGCGTATTCTTTTTTCCAGAGAATAGGCAACGGACTCGATGCTCGAAGGGGCAATGGCGTAGTCTTTAACGGATAACTTGAGACTTTCTTAGGTTATTATTTAAGTAACATTTATAAAATTGGGTTTTTTAATGAAAACTTTTGTAGCTAAACCAGAGAGCGTACAACGCGAATGGTTCTTAGTGGACGCCGAAGATAAAACTTTAGGTCGTATCGCTACTGAAATTGCAAGTCGTCTACGCGGTAAGCATAAAGCAGAATATACTCCTCATGTAGATACTGGCGATTACATCGTTGTTATCAATGCTGAGAAAGTAAAAGTAACTGGCAACAAAGCGAAAGGTAAAATTTACTACTCGCATACAGAATATGTTGGTGGCCTTAAGCAAGTTAGCTTTGAACAGCTAATTGAAAAAGCGCCAGAACGCGTTATTGAATTCGCAGTTAAGGGTATGTTACCTAAAGGTCCTTTAGGTCGTGAAATGTTCCGTAAACTTAAAGTTTACGCGGGTACAGAACACAAGCATACTGCACAACAACCACAACTTTTGGAGCTTTAAGCAATGGCTGATAATCAATATTACGGTACTGGTCGTCGCAAGAGCTCAACGGCTCGTGTGTTCATGAAAGCTGGTAACGGTGCAATCACAATTAATAAACGTGACATTTCGGTATACTTTGGTCGTGAAACGGCTCGTATGGTTGTTCGTCAACCATTAGAGTTAGTGGAAATGTTAGAAAAATTTGACTTTAACATCACAGTAACTGGTGGTGGTATTTCAGGTCAAGCTGGCGCGATCCGTCACGGTATTACTCGTGCATTAATGGAGTTTGATGAAACACTACGTGGCTCGCTACGTAATGCTGGTTTCGTTACTCGTGATGCGCGTAAAGTTGAACGTAAGAAAGTTGGTTTACACAAGGCTCGTAAAAAGCCACAATTTTCAAAACGTTAATATTTATCTTTATGTTTTTAAAAAGCCGGCTTTTGCCGGTTTTTTTATGCCTGAAAAACGTATTTCCCTAGCTGCAATGCAAAGCTTTTCCTTACCGAGTTTGGTGCTTGGCTAGCGCTTTTGTATTCGCTTTTGCTGGTTCTCTATAACGACGAATTTGGCGGTGTAGCTGATAATTAATGAAATGTTGCTAAAAGTTTAGCTTTATTGACATAAACCGTTATTGATACGCGTAATTGCCTTGTAAAAAACGAGGCTTTTCTTTATTATCAGAGCAATTTTTTTTTCGTTGATTTTGTCGATCAGCAATCTTTACAAGAACTAGGTGCTAAGCTTAGTTTTGTGTTGTTGTTATAGCTAGATAATAATTGGAGAGTTTGAATGAGCAATGCGCCCGTTAACAACGGCCGTCGACGCTTTTTAACTGCTGCTACTTCGGTAGTAGGTGGTGTTGGTGTTGTCGGTGTGGCTGTGCCTTTCATTGGTTCTTGGAACCCAAGTGCGCGTGCGAAAGCTGCAGGTGCACCGGTTGAAATCAATGTAAGTAAGATAGAGCCTGGTCAATTAATTCGTGCAGAATGGCGCGGTAAACCAGTATATGTAGTACGAAGAACCGAAGAAATTATTGCCGGTTTAAGTACCCATGATGGGCAATTGAAAGATCCCCAGTCAGAAGTGCCTCAGCAGCCGGATTACGCGAAAAACGAATATCGCTCGATCAAACCTGAGTTTTTGGTAGCGCTAGGTGTGTGTACTCATTTAGGTTGTGCGCCAACTCACCATAAAGGTGACTTCGATCAACATGTTGATGGTGTAAAAGATGGTTTCTTCTGTCCATGTCATGGTTCTAAGTTTGATATGGCAGGGCGCGTATTTCAAAGCGTTCCAGCGCCAACGAATTTGATGATCCCTGAGCACTCATTCCCGACTGAAGATACCTTATTAATCGGTGTGGCCGGAGGAGAAGCATAATGTTTTCTAACTTAATGGCTTGGATCGAACAGCGTTTACCTTTAATGGACGCGATGAACAAACATGCAGCGCAATACCCTGCACCTAAAAACTTTAACTTCTGGTATGTGTTTGGCATTTTAGCCAGTGTGGTTTTAGTCAACCAATTGCTAACCGGTATTTGGTTAACCATGAACTATGAGCCGTCAGGCGAAGGTGCTTTTGCGTCAGTTGAGTACATCATGCGTGATGTTGACTATGGTTGGCTGCTTCGTTACATGCACTCAACGGGTGCCTCTGCTTTCTTCATAGTGGTTTATTTACACATGTTTCGTGGCATGATGTATGGCTCTTATCAGAAGCCGCGTGAATTGCTGTGGCTATTTGGTATGTTGATTTTCTTAGTGCTTATGGCTGAAGCCTTTATGGGGTACTTATTACCTTGGGGGAATATGTCATATTGGGGAGCACAGGTTATTATCTCTATTTTTGGTGCTATCCCGATTATTGGTGATGACTTAACGCTATGGATACGGGGTGATTACGTTATCTCAGGCGCAACCTTAAATCGCTTCTTTGCCTTGCACGTTATTGCATTGCCATTAGTGCTAGTGGTTTTAGTGTTCTTACACATTTTAGCGCTACATGAAGTTGGCTCTAATAACCCAGATGGCACGGACATTAAAAAGCCTAAAGGTAGTGTTGCACCTGAAGAGCAAAGCAAATTTACTTTCCATGAACAGTACACCAAGAAATACGATATTGTTGACGCTATTCCATTTCATCCGTATTACACGGTTAAAGATTTAGTGGCGGTAGTGATCTTCTTAATACTATTTTGTGCAGTCATGTTCTTTGCGCCTGAGGGGGGTGGTTACTTTATTGAAGCGCCAAACTTCGAACCGGCCAATGGTTTGAAAACTCCAGAGCATATTGCCCCAGTTTGGTACTTTGGACCTTTCTATACTATTTTGCGGATTGTTCCTGATAAGTTACTCGGTGCAATTGCCATGTTTGGCGCAATTGTCGCCTTGTTTATGTTGCCTTGGTGTGACCGTGGTGTGGTTAAATCATTACGCTACCGTTGTACTGCTCATACGGTAAATTTAATCCAGTTTGCGATTTGTTTTATTATTTTAGGTATTTTAGGTACCTTACCCGCAACGCCGTTAAATAACATGATAGGCACTATAGCGACCTTTGGTTACTTTGGCTTTTTCGTTGCGATATGGATTTACAGTAAGAATGAAAAAACTAAGCCAGTTCCAGAGAGGGTGACAGGATAATGAAAAAATTTATATTAGCCGTTTTAGCTATGTTACCTATGCTAGCAATAGCCGCAGGGCCAAGCTTGCCTTTAGATAAAGCCAATAATGACTTAAGTGACAAAGCATCGTTAAAGCGAGGATTTGAAGCTTATATCAACAATTGCTTGGCCTGTCATGAGTTAAAGTACCAACGTTATAACCGTACTTTTGCTGACTTAGGTATTTCTGATGCCGATGGCATGGCCAATTATATGTACACAGGTGAAAAAGTTGGTGATCATATTACCAATACCATGCCTGCTAAAGAAGCAGCGAAATGGTTTGGTACAGCGCCACCAGATTTAACCTTAGCTGCACGCTTTAGAAGCCCAGATTGGATATACACATACTTACGCTCTTTCTATGTTGATGAGAGCCGTCCGTTTGGTGTTAATAATAAAGTTTTTAAAGATGTTGGTATGCCGCATGTACTGCAAAATTTGCAAGGTGTTCGCACCATGGATGAAGACGGTAACTTGTCAGAAGCCACAGGCGGTACTATGACAGCAGAAGAGTATGATGAATTTGCTCGGGACTTGACCAACTTTCTCGAATATACCGGTGAGCCAAACAAACTTGAGCGTGAAAGCTTAGGTTATTGGGTGATAGGTTTCCTATTTATCTTGTTATTCTTTGCCTATTTACTGAAGAAAGAATACTGGCGAGATGTACACTAATTACTAATGCTTAGTAAAACAGTGTAAACTTGAATTATGACTGGGGGCTTATGCCCCCTTTGTTAGTTTTTATTAATAACTTTTGGAGGCATTATGGCCATAGCCGCAAACAAACGCTCTGTTATGACGTTATATTCGCACGCAGATGATATGTATAGTCATCAAACTCGTATTGTGCTGGCAGAGAAGGGTGTCGGTGTTGACATCCATTTGGTTGACTTAGCCAATCTACCTGAGGATCTGCTTGACTTAAATCCATACGGTACAGTGCCAACCTTAATTGATCGTGAATTAGCACTTTATGAAGCATCAATTATTATTGAGTATTTAGATGAGCGATTTCCGCATCCGCCATTGATGCCGGTTTATCCTGTGTCTCGTGGTCGTAGTCGTTTGATGATGCATCGAATTGAGCAAGACTGGTATAGTTTAGCGAAAACCATCTACAATGGCCCTGCTGATGCCGCAGAAAAAGCGCGACAAGAATTAAAAGAAAGCCTGCTCAGCGTAGCTCCTATTCTAAATGAAGCGCCATACTTTATGAGTGAAGAATTTAGCTTGGTTGATTGTTATTTAGCACCGTTATTATGGCGCCTACCTGTTATGGGTATTGAGCTAGAAGGACAAGGCGCTAAAGAACTTAAGTCTTACATGCTAAAAGTGTTTGAGCGTGAGTCTTTTCAAGCATCGTTAACGGAAGCTGAGCGTGAGTTACGCTTTGGCGCACCCGTATAGGTAGCGTGCATGAGCAATGAAATGACGTCAAATAAGCCATATATTGTCAGGGCTTTTTATGATTGGATTTCAGATAATGACTTAACGCCATACATAGTGGTTGATGTCAGTGTTTATGGCGTAATGGTACCTGCGGCTTATGTCAGTGATGGCCAAATAGTGCTTAATGTTTCCGCGGCTGCCGTTGGCAGTATCGCCCTAGGTGATGAAACAATTGAGCTCAGTGCCCGCTTTGGCGGTAAGCTGGAAATGATTAGCATTCCTTATGGTGCCATCGCCGCAATTTATGCCAAAGAGAATGGCGCAGGAACATCATTACCGATTGAGCATCCTGAGCCTGCAACAAGTGCTGAAGCGCCTGCTGGCGCTAGTGTAAAAATCTCAGCCGTGCAAGCCGTAGATAGCAATGACACGGCAAAGCCAACCACAATCAAAGCGGATAGCAAAACATCAAAAGCGAAAAAGCCGAGTTTATCCGTGGTAAAAAAATAAATTAACAGTTCAATTTATTTTAGGGCAGGTCAGCATTAACAAAAAAGGTAAGCATTATGCTTACCTTTTTTATGACTTAAATATAAGTTACGCGTCAACGTTATAGCTTAGCAAAACAACGGTCTGCTGCGGCTAAAGTAAAGTCAATTTCTTCATCACTATGTGCGGTAGATAAAAAGCTTGCTTCAAAGGCTGAAGGCGCCAGATATACACCTTCCTCTAACATCATATGGAAGAAGCGGTTAAACTTTTCTCCGTCACAGGCAGTAGCTTGTTCGAAACTGGTTACTTGCTCTGCTTCAGTAAAAAAGAAGCCAAACATAGCGCCAACATAGTTAATAGTGAGTGACACACCATTGCGCTCTGCTGCGGCTTTAAAGCCCATGGCAAGCTTCTCTGTGGCATCACTTAGCTGTTGATGCTTATCACCGGTAGCAAGCTCATTGAGTGCCGCTAAACCTGCTGCCATGGCAATAGGGTTACCGGATAAGGTGCCGGCTTGATATACTGGGCCAACTGGGGCGATATAATCCATAATGGCCTTTTTGCCACCAAACGCACCTACCGGCATGCCACCGCCAATGACTTTACCTAATGTCGTTAAATCAGGCACTATGTTGTAATGGGCTTGAGCGCCACCTAAGGCGACGCGAAAGCCAGTCATGACTTCATCAAAAATTAGCACACTACCATATTCATCACATACCGCTCTTAGGCCTTCTAAAAAGCCTTCAACGGGAGGAATACAGTTCATATTGCCGGCAACAGGCTCAACAATAATACAGGCAATTTCATGACCAAATTCACTGAAAATCTCTTTAACTTGAGCTAAGTTGTTAAAACTTACCGTTAGCGTATGCTTAGCGACATCGTCAGGAATACCTGGTGAGCTAGGTACTCCCATGGTCAGTAAGCCTGAACCTGCCTTCACAAGCAATGAGTCGGCATGACCATGATAGCAACCTTCAAACTTGAGAATTTTATCTCGGCCTGTATAGCCACGAGCAAGGCGTATTGCGCTCATGGTGGCTTCGGTTCCTGAGCTAACCATGCGTAATTGTTCCATTGATGGCACAATTTCGCGCACTTTTTCAGCCAAGGTAATTTCTAGCTCTGTTGGCGCACCAAAACTTAAACCATTTTGCGCGGTTTCAATCACAGCATTTAAAATCGCTGGGTGATTGTGGCCTAAAATCATTGGCCCCCATGAACCAACATAGTCAATGTAGCGCTTACCGTCGGCATCATAAATATAAGCCCCTTCGGCTTTGGTAATAAACAAAGGTGTGCCACCTACGCTATTAAAAGCTCTAACCGGTGAATTGACGCCACCAGGGATAACGCCTTGGGCTTGATTAAATAATTGCTGTGAAACATTTGTCATAGTTTGCTACTCGTAGTTATCGCAACCTGAACCGTTGCGTGGTTACTATCAATATTTGTTGGTATGCCAAGTGACCGGCTTTTCATAGTGACTTAGCCTGTTTTCAACGCCTAAAGTTAAGGCAAATAAGGCCATCCGCACTAACACACCGTTTTGTGCTTGGCGGAAAATGGCTAAATTATCTAAGTCGTTTAAATCGATGTCTAGTTCATTGGCTTCGGCGCGCGAGTCGCGTGGTAACGGATGCATGATCACAGTATGTTTGTGACAATACTGCTGGTAAACTTGCCGATTTAAACTAAAGTGCCCTCGATATAAATCAGCCTCATCTTTACTGGCAAAACGTTCTTGCTGAATACGAGTTTGATAAATAACATCGCAGGCTAAATGACCGGCAATGTTGTCAGTTTGTATCACTTGGTGACCGGCATCGCTCAAGCAAGCCACTACACTGTCAGGCATTTGCAAAGCCTTAGGCGCAATCATGGTCACTTTGATGTTATTGTACAGACTCAGTAATTTTGAAAGTGAGTGTACGGTTCTGCCATGTTTTAAATCACCCATTAAAACAATGTTTAAGCCGTCAAGCCCCATGTCAAAACGTGCCATTTCAGATTGGATTGTGAAGAGGTCGAGTAAAGCTTGAGTCGGATGTTCATTAGCACCATCACCGCCATTAATTACAGGCACGCTGCTACCTTGAGCGAATTCCGTCACTGAATGCATAGTGGGATGACGCATAGCAATCACGTCGGAATAGCCACTGATCACTCGGGCCGTATCAAATAGCGACTCCCCTTTAGACAGCGAAGAGTTTTCTTGACCCACTGTTTCTCTAACAAAGCCACCGAGCAAATTAAACGCGGTACCAAAGCTGACGCGTGTACGGGTACTGGGTTCGAAAAATAGGTTACTGAGAATGGCACCTTCAAGCACAGTGCAGCGTTTTTTCCGCATCGCGTAAGGGGCCATACGGGTTGATATTTCCAAAATGCGGGCAATACTTTCCCGGTCTAACTGGGCAACAGATAAGATATGGCTGCCTTCAAATTTCATCATAGATTGTACCGTTATTAGCGAAACCAGGCTAAGCCCATTGCTTGGTTAGTTGCATAGACTCAACTTTAAATTGAGTGAATAAAATTTGCTGCGCAATATAGCATAAAAGTTGCATATTGAGAATGTGTATTCTTGATTTGGATTAAGGAAGTCGTTGAGAAGTTAGCCAGAAAAATGCGCGAAGATATAAAGTTAAGCTGCGGTTAATTCTCATACGAGTAACGGTATTTAGCTTAGCTCAGCATTGATTTGTTAACCGGTGCCTGCCTGCGCAACCAAAAGCCAGCGAGCTGGCTTTTGTAACACTGAGGTGTGCCTTTAAAAAGGCTTTAGGTACGCTAAAATTACCACAATAAATAGGATGATGACCGGAATTTCATTGAAAATGCGGTAAAACTTGCCAGAACGGCGATTATTATCCGCCGCGAATACCCGCACTAGCTTGAAACAATAACCATGATAGATCACTAACAACAGCACCAGTGCTATTTTAATGTGCAGCCATTTAGCGTTGGCGAACCAAGCATAACCATACTGATAAATGATGGCGATACCTAATAACACAGTAAACACCGCAAAAGGCGTAATAAAATATAGCAATCGTCGTTCCATGCCATTTAGTTGCTGATGAACGAGTGGCTCAGACGACTCGGCATGATTAACGAAAATGCGCGGCAAATAAAAAATGCCGGCAAACCATGCCACCATGAATATCACATGAAAGGCTTTTAGCCACAGAATACTGGTCATGTCGAAGTTTTCCCCTTTAATAAATATGAGCGAATAGCGTCAAATGTCATGATACCTATAATATCATCTGGATTATTTTGGTACACATAAACCCCGCCAGCTCTTGCTTGTGCCAACAGCATGTATGCTTCAGCAAGCGTTGATTGGCTGCATAACGGAATAAGCGTGTGTTGTTCAACGAATGGCTTGCTATTGGGGGTGTTTATTGGTTGATAAAGTATAAATTGCGCTTGTTGACCTGAGTGTTTATCTACAACAATAAGGTGATTATCCGGCGTTTTATTGGCCAGTGCTAATGCAAGCGTTTTCTGATCTGGCTGTGTTAGCAGGGTTATATTTTCAGCCATCACGCCAAGTACGCCAATATGCTGCAAAGATTTTTCAATCGGTGGTCGGCGATACGCTAAGCCTTGTGCTTCTAATTGCATGATAAAAATAGAGCGATTACCAAAAAACTGGCCTGAGCAAATGCAGGCACTGGTGATCACCACCATAGCCGGTACGATAATTTCGATTTGATTTGATAATTCAACAACACAGAGTAATGCCGCAAGTGGAGCATTCAATGTGGCGGCCATAAAACCGGCCATGCCCATTAAGGCAAAGTCACTGGCGGGGATGTTACCAGTTATAAAATGCGTGGCCACAATTGAACCACAGGTACCGGCAATGGCACCTATACCAAGAATAGGACCAATAATACCGCCGGGTACACCTAAACCTAATGCCATGACGGTCATAATTACCTTGGCCAGCAATAAAGCAAGTAACAATTGCAGTTCAACATCGCTTTGTAGGGAAAAGTTAATCGCACTAATGTCCGTACCCATCGCATGAGGCAGCAAAAAGCCAAGGCCACCTGTTATAATGGCGGCCGTGAGAATGCGCGGCACAATATGAAAACGAGCACTTGCTTTGATCACTAAAATTAAGTAGCGGTTAAAGGCAAAAGCAATAACCCCTAGTGTGATACCCAAGACAATCAGAGCGGGGTAATGACCGTGACGTAAACTGATAGTGGAAAAATAGCCAAATTCATGGTTCAAGCCAAAAAAGCTGCTGGTGGTCATAGAGCCGACAATAGCAGCGATCATCACGGGAATAAAAATGTGGACTTTATATTCCCGTAATATCACTTCCATAACAAAAAGTACGGCGGCCACTGGAGTATTAAAGCAAGCGGCAATACCCGCTGCTATGCCACAGGCACTTAAACTGCGCATGGCATTATAGGGAAGCTTAAACTTATTACCCAAGTAGCTGCTGCAGGCCGCGCCTAAGTGTACCGCAGGCCCCTCTCTGCCAACAGAAAAGCCCGCTGCCAATGCGACGGTACTGCCAATAAACTGATTAAGGGTATTGCGCAGCGGCAATACGCCATTGGCAATTTTCAGCCGATGCAGCACAAATGGAATGCCGCTGCGAATATATTGATAACCGGTGAGCCAAGCAAAGAAAATGATCAGTACAGCGGCAATAATTGGTAATAGCAAACGACTTAAGGCACTTAAGCTGCTATAGTCATCGTTTTCGTGCAAAAAAAGCAGCTGTATACCTTCAATGGTAAAAACAAACAGCACAACTAACATTGCAGATGCAAAACCGCCAATAGCAGCTAGTATACAGAGTTGCCAAGACGTTTGCGGTAATGCTAGGCGTTTTTTTAGCGGGTTAAGTGGCATCATATAGCTTTCTTATAAGCTGATTTATAAACCTTTTGGAATATCATAATACTTTTTAAATGAATTGGTTAGCAAAAATAAATCTCAGTACTGTGGTAACGCGATTAGGCGCATTTCGTTCTGCAATTATACTCGTCACTATGATTGTTTTGGCGTTATATTGTGGTTACCGCATGGGTAATTACTACCATAGTTATCAAAGCCAAACCTTAGCACAGCAACAACAACGATTAGACTTTGTTTATCAGCAGTTAGCTGAAAAAACTCAGCGTATTAATACCTTAGATGTAGAGCTTGCGGTAGAACGCATTGCCAATCAGCGCACACAAGAGTTACTTAAGTCGATAGAGCAAGAGCATTTTCAAGTAAAGAAAGCGTTAGCATTTTATGAAAAAGTTATGGCGCCAGAAAAAGCTGCGAATGGATTGGTCATTGACCATATTGAGTTAAGCAAAACAGAAAGCCCTCATCATTATCGCTTTCAAGTGGTGTTGGTACAGCAACTGTTGCGCAAGCGCTATGCTAAGGGGTACATAGATATATCTATCACTGGCAGTTTAGATAATAAACCAAGTAAAATAGCCTTATCGGAATTATCTACATTGAGCAAAAAAGACCTGTCTTTTAGTTTTAAATATTTTCAGATCATAAGCGGCGAGCTAACTTTGCCAGAAAATTTTGTTCCTGAATCAATTAACGTGTCCGCAACGCTGCCAAAGGGCAAGTGGCAAAAATACAATCGTATTGAGCAAAGCTACCCTTGGCTGCAAACCTTAAATACTATGGCGCAGCAAGCGTTATAACGGCGCTAACAAGCGCTACAACCATCAAATGTTAATCGGCGCAGTATAATACTTGATTAAAACAGTCAAGTTTAAGATAATTGCATTAGTTCATTCGTTTTAAGTTGAGTTTTATGTCAAATCCTGAATTACCTATTAAATTTTCCGATGCGGCAGCGACTAAAGTATTGTCGTTGATCACGGAAGAAGAAAACCCAGACTTGAAATTGCGTGTTTATGTAACAGGTGGTGGCTGTTCGGGTTTTTCGTATGGCTTTACCTTTGATGAGAAGGTAAATGACGGCGATATGACCATAGTCAAAAAGGGCGTTACTATGGTGATAGATCCCATGAGCTTACAATACTTAGTTGACGGAGAAGTTGACTACGTTGAAGGACTAGAAGGTAGCCGATTTTTGGTGAATAACCCCAATGCAACTACAACCTGTGGTTGTGGTTCGTCATTCTCAATTTAGTCATTATAGAAAATAAATAAAAACCGACATTATGTCGGTTTTTTTGTCGCTAAAGACAATTAACTCCAAACAAAGGACTGATAAAGTAAATGCACAGCGATAAGCGTATAGTACGCGCGATGATAAGCTCCTCAATATTTATGGGGCTTCTAATTAGCGCAAAATTAATAGCACAAACATTCACGCCACCGGCTTTACAAGTAGGGCTATGGCAAGGCATTAATGGAAAGCTGCAGCAGTATAATATGCTGGAGTTAAATGAAAGCGGGCAACACAGGTTTATTAAAAGCTATATCGCTACCGGCTTCAAGCGCGCAAGAGTGCTGAATTTCACTGAGCAAGATATCGCTTGTAGTGTTGCTGAGTGTATTATTAACATAGCGCAACAGGGCGCGAGCACTAGGCTGATATTAGCGCCATACCTAGACCAAGCATTTCAGCTATTAGAGCTTAATATTGATCAGCAAGGGCACACTGTTTTTTCGCAGAGTTACCTGCTCGAGCCAGTCAAATCGAAATCAACGGTGCAAATATTTATGGCTAAATACCGCGACAAGCTATCGTCTTTGTTGACCGTGCCAGAGCAAGGCATTTATGGTTTTTGGCTTGGCACCTTGAACAAAGATGGTAAAGCAGAGCTGGTTAGTTTTGAAGCTAATCCGAATAAAAAGTCGTATTTTACCGTGTTTTTCAATGCTCAGAGCTTAAGTAATGAAACGTCTTTTTTGCCTGAGCAAGTCAAGGTTGCGCGTGATGTGACGTTTATCAGCACCGAGCACCCAACCTTTGCCAACCAGCTTATCATTAATCAACTCAGTGCTCGTCAACTTTCTGGCTATATGTATTCTGTTCATCGAGGCCAAACGCTACAAACTGGGCATTTTCACTTAACGCGTGTCAATTAAGTTACCTGTAGAAAATAAGAGAGGCTGCATCTTATGCGACTATGATGAGCCAAAAGCAAAAATATCGATAGTGCACTTAAAGCGAAGTAACAGTAAGTAAAAAAGGAAAATTATGACTGCAAAAATAACCACACTCATGCAGCTAAGTTTAGTAATATGTCTGAGCATAGCGAGCAGCTTTGTTGCTGGACAAGCATTAAACTCTGAGCAAAAAACACAACTTAAGCAACTGCAAAGTACAGCCTTGCAATCACAGCTATCCTATCAGCTTATCGAGTCTTTAACCACAGAAGTCGGTCATCGTTTGATGGGCTCAGCAGGTGATGAGAAAGCCATTATTTGGGCAGTTAATAAGATGAAAGCCTTAGGCTTTGATAAGGTGTGGACAGAACCTGTGACCGGGAGTTATTGGTTGCGTGGCACAGCCAAAGCGCACATTGTCGCGCCATATCCTCATGATTTGGTGGTGTTAGCGTTGGGGGGAAGTGTTGCCACGGCAGAGTCTGGCATTACGGCTAATGTTGCACACTTTGAAACCTTGGCCGACTTGCAGGCGATCCCCGATAACAGCCTAGAGGGTAAAATTGCGTTTGTATCTTATCAAATGACGCGCCATATTGATGGTAACGGCTATGGGCCAGCGGTAGGCACTCGGGTAAATGGCGCTGTGGTGGCAGCGCAAAAAGGTGCTTCAGCGTTAGTGATGCGCTCAGTCGGTACCGATAATAACCGTATCGCCCATACCGGCATTATGCGTTATCAAGATAAGGTAAAAAAAATACCTGCCGCGGCGTTATCCAACCCCGATGCTGATTTATTACTTAATCAGCTTAAGCGCGGTGGTGAAGTGAGTCTCTATTTGAATATTACAGCTCGCACTGATGCGGAAGTTGTAGCCACATCTGCCAATGTGATTGGCGAATTTACCGGCAGTGAAAAACCCGATGAAATTGTTGCTTTAGGCGCGCATCTCGATAGTTGGGATGTAGGGGCTGGTGCATTAGATGATGGCTTAGGCATTGGCATGGTGATGGCGGCCGCGCATCATATTGGGCAATTGCCGCAACGGCCAAAGCGCACTATTCGAGTTATTCTTTTTGCTGCTGAGGAGGTTGGCTTATTGGGAGCAAAACAATATGTGAAAGATCATCAGGCGGAGCTCGATACTCATGTACTAGGTGCTGAGTGGGATTTTGGTATTGGGCGAATATATAAAATGACCCCTGGTGTTGGTGCTCAGTCACTCAATGCCATTCGAGAGTTGGGGCAGTATTTAGCACCATTAGGGGTCGCATTATCAGCAGAAAATAATGGCAGAGCCCAGTCTGATATGGGAGCATTGAGCGATGCTGGTATGCCAAGTATTAATTTTTCACCCGATGGTGAGCATTACTTTGACTATCATCACACTGAAAATGATACGCTGGATAAAGTGCAACCTGAAGCGTTGAAAATCAATACCGCTATTTATACTATGTTCGCGTATTTTGCCGCGCAATCGTCAGCTGACTTTCGCCACTAAACATTGCCAGTTGTTTAATAACTGGTAGCGCATTGTTTTAATTTCAGTGCGCTACTATACCGGCTTGTTGTTTTAGTTGCGTTTTTATTATCAAGGTATACTCGTTATCCGGCTAATAATAAAAACTCTATGATACGGTTCATGTCTAAATTGTGATCACTGGCTTTGACTCCACGAATAATAAAATCAGACTCTTTGGCTAAGTTAATGTCTTTTGCCATGATATATCGACGGCTATCTAAATTATAAAAGCAACGCACTTTTGGGTTGATGGGATCGTCTTGATTGCGACTTTCAACGATGGCCAAATGTCGCGAGTTTAACTCAACCAAGCTGCCAACCGGGTAGACGCCTAAACACTTGATAAATAAGTCGACCATTCTTGGCATCAGTTTACCTTCATGAGCGAGTTTCCTTAAAATACTAAAGGCCTTGATATGGGTATAACCATCTTTGTAGCAGCGGTCTGCAGTCAAGGCATCAAAGGTATCGCAAATTGCGATCATCAGGCCATAATTGGAAATTTCTGATTGCTTTAACTTTAACGGATAGCCGGAGCCGTCTAGTCGCTCATGATGCAGAGCCGCAACTTCTAAGCTGAGCGGTGAAATGTTCGGTGTTGATTTAATAATTTCAATAGTAAACTTTACATGCTCTTGAATGTGCAAATACTCTTGTCGGGTTAGTTTTCCTGCTTTATTTAAAATGCCATCCGGGATTTTTATTTTGCCGACATCGTGCAGCAAAGCGCCGATCGCGAGTTGTTGTATGGTGTTTTTTTCTATCTTTAAAAACTGAGCAAACACAGACATTAATATCGCCACAGAAACAGAGTGTTCTAGTAAATATTGATTTTTATTGCGAATATTAATCACACAAATAAGTGCGTCGGGATTTTTAAAAATGGCATTTATGGTTTGTTGGGTAGCGTCTATTAAAGGACCAATATTCATGGTACGCCCTTGTTGAAGATCGAAAAATAGCTGTTGTTGTAATTGTTTTGATTGATTAAACAGTTTTTGCGCCTTGTTGACCTCAAGAGTCAAAGGCGCAGCGGCAGCATCTTGCTCAGCAAGTTCGACTGTTAGCGCATCATGAATGCTTTTACTAGTGTCAATGAGAACCGACTCAACGCCTTTTGCTTGTAAGTCTTTGATCATTTCATGACTTTTGATATGGCCAGCGCGCGTTAAGTTATATGTGCCGCATTGTTCGGCAATATCCACTACAAAGTGGCCTTTTGCTAAATCACTGATACTAACTTTGATGATCATAATGTGCTTGGCTTAGGCTCCCGATATTTTGAGTCGACAATATGCTCGGTTAAAGCTTAAACACCATGCCGGTGCGGGCTTTTTTATTGGCATATAAATTTTTGTCAGCCGTTTTTAATAATTGCTCCATGGTTTGTGTTCCATCACTGGCAGCTGCACCACAGCTAATGCTTACCGCTAAGCGCATGCCTTGATAAGGCATAGGGTTTTGCTGAAAAAACTGACATAAACGCTCACTTGCTTGCTCCGCTTCAAGCAAGGTTTGACTGGCGAGCACGACCACAAATTCATCGCCGGCATAACGAAAACATTTGTCATTTTCTCTAATTAACTCTTGTAATTGGCTCGCCACATAGGCCAGCACTTTATCGCCACAGTCATGGCCGTATGTATCATTAATGGCTTTAAATTTATTACAATCAATAAAGAGTAGTGAAAAAGGTACCCCGTAACGACGCTGTCGGATCAGTTCTTCACCGATACACACTTCCATTAAGCGCCGATTGGCGACACCGGTTAGTCGATCATAATGTGCCATATAGGCTAATTGCTCTCTAATAAGCACATTGGACAAACATAAGCTGACCTTCACCGCCAGTTGCTCTAAATGAAAGGTCCCTAATTGTTGATGAAAGCGTGTTGCTTTTTGGTCGGTAAACAACAGGCTGGCAAATAGTTTACCTTCAAGAAAGAGTGGCGTTAAGGCCGCAGACTTTGCGCCTGCCAGTAACGATGGTGGTATAATTTTTGCCAATTGCTTAAGATCGTTACTGAGTAGCGGTTTGTGATTAGCATGCAGTTGCGCTAATTGTTCATGGGCGATTTGCTTAGTATTTTTTTTATGCCAACTCGACTGCCAATTGCCGTTGATCAAGTAACTCAATGGCGTTAAATCGGCAAGCAAGAGTGAAATACCAAACAAATTAAATTTCGTTTGAATTAAATCTAATAAGCGTTGCAGTAACTCTTCACTTGATTGGCAAGCTAATATTTCTGTTTCTATTTCGAACAGTTTTCGCGCGATAGCCTCATTTATTTTCGAGTTTTCGATTATCTGCTGAAGTTGTGACATTGACCACACCTAGATTGTTCAAATCTTCATCATTGTGATGTTTTCTGAGCAGGAGTGCAAGTTAAGATAAGCTCATTATTTTTTGCCAAGCAGTTTGCTAAAAAAACTTGGTGTTATACTTGCTAGAACTTGTCTTTTGGAGGGTTTATCGCCGCTAGCAAAATTGATTAAAGTTATGGTGCTAACTGGTCGATATTAAGTTTAAGTCGCTTGCAAAATAAATAAGCGAATGAAGTGTTAAAGAGGCATTATGCAACGAATATTAATCGCGATTATTTTAATCTTAGGTGTTTTTAAGCAGGCGGTGGGCGCGCAATTAACGGCCGTCCAAATATACAGTGACAATATGTTACTAGGTTTAATTAAGGAAAATAAACACTTAAGCCAAGTGGTGATTGACGATTGTCAGTTAGTGCAAGACATTGAAGCTAGAGCGATAAAATCTAAAATGCCTTCTTATCAATTTTTATGGGGTGATATGCTAGCTTATGGGGTTTGTGTGAAAAAAGATATACCGCTCGGTTTGCATTACATGCAAGCGGCGGCTGATCAGGGCTTGCCTGAAGCGTTAGAGCAAATGGGACGCTACTACCATATTGGCAAGTTTGTACAAAGTGATATTGAACAAGCCATCACCTTTCTCAAAGCCTCAGCTTCGTTAAAGAACTTAAAAGCACAACTAAGGTTAGCAACACTTTATCTCGACGGACACGGCAGCCCTTTAGACTATCCGCAATTGTATGCGCAATTACACCAAGCGGTTACTGATGATAAAAAAGTCCATCAGGATATTAGCGTGAAGTTAAGTAGCTTGGCCCAAAAGATGCCAACGCGGGTAATTAATGCCGCTAAAAACGGCAAGTATTAACCGATAACTCGAGGCAAAACCGGCTTTATGTTGTTAGTCTTGCCCAATGCTAACTTGCTTGGGTAACGTACTAATTTACGATATACTAAACAAAAAACCACTACAGACTTAATGTGACTGAAAACGACCCACACCAACAGCGAGAAGCTAAAAAATACGACAAACCTGTGGCAAGCCGTGAGCTGCTGTTGTCATTGATAGAAAAATCAAACATCCCACCTACCTTTAACGCCTTAGTTAAGCAGTTACAGTATAGCGATGAAGACCTATTAATTGGTCTAAAGCGTAGATTACGAGCTATGGAAAATAGCGGACAAATTATTTTTAATAAGTTTAAACAGTACCAGCTGGCCATACGTGGTGATGTGTTAACCGGCAAAGTGATCGGCCATCGTGATGGTTTTGGTTTTTTCGCGCCGGATAATGGCGATAAAGACCTTTATATTTCTTCTTATGAAATGAAGCGAGTGATTCACGGCGATATTGTTGAAGCTATCTTGGTGGATCGCACCGATCGTAAAGGTCGCAAAGAAGTTAAAATACTCGATGTGATTGAGCCACGAAAAGCTGGGGTTGTTGGTCGTTTTTATGTTGACCATCATATTGCCTGTGTAGTACCCGACGATACGCGCATTCAACAAGATATCTTAATAGCGCCAGATAAAAAGCATGGCGCTCGACATGGCCAAGTGGTAGTGGTTAATGTCATACAGCGACCAACAAAACGTTCAAATGCCGTGGGTGAGGTGATTGAAGTGCTTGGTGATCATTTGGCGCCCGGCATGGAAATAGACATTGCCTTGCGCGAGCATGACTTACCTTATCAATTCTCGTCAGAGGTCTTAGCTGAAGTAGCTAATATAGCCGATGAAGTGGAAGAGTCTGCAAAAGAGTCACGGGTTGACTTGCGTGATTTACCGCTAGTAACCATAGACGGTGAAGACGCGCGTGACTTTGACGATGCAGTTTATTGCCGGCCAAATCCCCAAGGTGGCTGGACGCTTTGGGTTGCGATTGCTGATGTCAGTTACTATGTGCGCCCCAATACGGCGTTAGATGATGAAGCCATTGCACGAGGTAATTCGGTTTACTTTCCAAGCCAAGTTATTCCCATGTTACCGGAAAAGCTCTCAAATGGTTTATGCTCTCTTAATCCTGATGTCGACCGCCTTTGTATGGTGTGTGAAATGGACATTAGCGCAGCAGGTGAGTTAGTTGACTCAACATTTTACCCGGCGGTTATGCGCTCGAAAGCGCGCTTTACCTACAGTAAAGTTGCCACCATACTGGGTGTGAATCCAGAGCAAACTGATGCCGATTATCGCACTGAATTACGACGCCAATATCAAGCTTTGGTGCCCGATTTAGAAAATCTTAACCAGATGTATCAAGTGTTAACGACAGCGCGTACTCAGCGTGGCGCCATTGCTTTTGAAACCACAGAGTCGTTATTTCTTTTTAATAGCGAACGAAAAATAGACTCAATTGTTGCCTTAGTGCGCAATGACGCCCATAAAATCATAGAAGAATGTATGATTTTAGCGAATGTCGCTACCGCTGAGTTTATTGAAAAACACCAACAACCTGGTTTGTTTCGTGTCCATGATAAACCGAGCGAAGAAAAATATAATAACTTTCTTAGCTATGTTAATGAATTGGGGCTTGACCTGTCGGCAATGGGGGAGCGCAAAGCTCAACCTGAGCCAAAAGACTATTGCCATATTCTGGCTAAGATTGTTGACCGCCCCGATCAAGAGCTGATCCAAACCATGCTGCTGCGCTCAATGCGACAAGCGGTTTATCAAAGTGATAATATTGGCCACTTTGGCTTAGCGTTACCGTCTTATAGTCATTTTACCTCACCAATTCGTCGCTACCCTGACTTGGTAGTGCATCGCGTGATCAAGGCTATTTTAGAACAACAGGCGAAAAACAAAGCGAATGCTGGCGCGTACCGTTATATCCCTGAAGCCGTGATTGAACTAGGCGAGCATTGTTCAATGACCGAGCGTCGCGCTGATGATGCAACACGCGACGTTGCTGATTGGCTAAAATGTGAATATATGCAAGATCATATTGGTGACACCTTTACCGGTGTTATTTCAACGGTGACCAACTTTGGCTTATTTGTTCGTTTGGCTGATTTGCACATTGAGGGACTTGTTCATATTACCTCGCTTAGTCATGATTATTATCATTTTGATGATGTTCGTATGTGTTTATCGGGTGAGCACAGCGGCGTTAAGTATCGCATTGGTGATACCGTTGAAGTGCAAGTGGCGGCGGTTAATCTTGATGAGAAAAAAATAGATTTAGCCATGGCTGGCGACAATGCTGTATTGAAGCGGGCTAAGCCGCTTAAAGGTAAAAGTAAAAGTAACGAAAAGTACAAGCCTCGGCCTAGCAAAGGGAAAGCCAGTAAAGCATCCGCAAAGCCCAGTACTAAGAAAAAAAGTAAAGCAAACGCGAAAGCGAATAAAAGTAAGGCGAAAAAAAAGCGTCCGGGTAAAAATGCTCGAAAAGCCAAGGCATAGACTTTTAACAGATCCGAGGCTAAATAAAGGCGCAAGGGCAGAAGCTAGCTTAGGAAAAATATATCCACGTGGCTACTAAGTCGGTTGTGTCTTACTAAGCAAAGTCGTATTTCGCACTTGAGTTTAAAGTCTAGCGTTAACAGATTAATCAATAGAGAATTAAAAAGCTTATGGCTAAGCAAGAAGAACTAGTATTTGGCATTCATGCCATACAAGCACTAATCGAAAGAGCACCAGAAAGGTTTATCGAGTTATGGCTCTTAAAAGGCCGTGCAGACGAGCGTTTACTGCCGATTATTAATTTGGCCCGAAAGTACGGTATCTCAGTACAAATGGCCAATCGTAAGGTGCTAGATGAAAAAAGTCATGGCGAGCAACATCAAGGCGTCGTTGCGCGTATTAAGCCGAGCAAAGTCCTGACCGAGGCTGATCTTGACGACTTACTTGTGCAAGCCGAGCGCAAAGAACAAGCGCCATTTTTATTGATTTTAGATGGCGTGACGGACCCGCATAATTTAGGGGCATGTTTGCGTAATGCTGATGCTGCCGGTGTACAGGCGATTATTGTGCCAAAAGATAATGCTGCCCGCTTGACCGCGACAGTGCGCAAAGTCGCGGTTGGTGCAGCGGAGTCTGTGCCTTTAGTGCAGGTCACAAATTTAGCGCGCACTATGAAAACCTTGCAACAAATGGGCATTTGGATTGTTGGCACAGCAGGGGAAACTGACACGAGTCTTTTTGATGTCCAATTGACCGGACCTATGGCACTGGTGATGGGGGCTGAAGGCAAAGGGATGCGTCGCTTAACGCGTGAAAATTGTGACCAACTCGTGAAGCTGCCTATGGCTGGAAGTGTCTCAAGCTTAAACGTAGCGGTGGCAACAGGGGTTTGTTTGTTTGAAATTGTCAGACAACGCAACATAAGCTAACATTCTGTCTTCTGTACTATTTTTTGCGCTATATCAAGATTAACTTCAGCACTTTTGATATTATTTAACCTGAATAGAAAGAGCATTCGCGAGGATCAGCAATCTCATGGATGTTTTGCCAACACACTAGGAGTTTTTTATGAGTAAGATACTTGTCATTGCAGATATGTTTACGCAAGAACCATTAGCGATAAAACGGGCTAGTCAATTGGCAATTGCATCTGGAGCAGGGTTACATATCGTCTATTTCTGCAATGAAGATGTTATCGGCGCGGTTGAAAACGTTATGCAAGTCAAAGAAGATGTCTTGGCAAAAATGTCTGCAAAAGCCGCCGAGCAATTAGCCCATACATTTACCGCCAATGAAGATTATAGTTATGAGGTGGTATGGGCTGACAGCATCCATAAATGGGTGATCGGTTATGTTGAAAAAGAGCAACCGACACTGGTGTTTAAAACCGGAAATCGCTCTGAGTCATTATTTTACACCTCGACAGATTTATATTTATTGCGTGAGTGCCAAGTGCCTGTGCTGATTTCAGCGCCAGAAAAGTGGCGCAAATCTTCGAATGTGTTAGCGGCAATTGATTTAGGTACCAAAAAGCGAGTTAAACAAGCATTAAATGATAAAATTCTTCAGCAGGCAAAAATATTAGCCGATAGCTTTAACACCGAATTGCATGTTTGTTATACCGTACCAACCTCAACCTTGCTGAAAGATTTAGGCATTCAATACCCAGATGAAATGGAACGTAATGCACAGCAGCAATTAAAAGATAAAATCAGTGCCTTAGCCAAGCAATATGGTATAGCGCAAAGCAATTTTCATATTAAAGCCGGCGATCCGGGTAAAGTTATCACCAGCGTTGCAGCCCAGTGCCAAGCGGGCGTGGTGGTTATTGGTATGATAGGGCGTTCAGGTATTAGCGGTAAAGTGTTTGGTAATACCGCAGAAAAAACCTTATCTTTACTCAAAACCGATGTCTTAGCGTTAAACCCTTAACGGCGATAGATAAAAATTACCTTTTGAATAATAGCCCTGATACGGGCTATTTTTTTGTTTGCCAACAGCGCGCTGCAAGGCGATAAACAACTGATAACGGCTATGCTTAGGCAAAGACACGATATAATCACCTTATCTGCTTGCCTTTATTGCTTACTTTCCCTACAATACGCGTCCTTAATTCAGCCTGAACTTTTTTGTTCCTTGCCTCAACTGGTGTTGGCTGAGCCAGATAATGAGGCTACAACCGTAAGGAGCTCGTAATGCGTCATTACGAAATCGTATTTATGGTTCACCCTGATCAGAGTGAACAAGTACCAGCTATGATTCAGCGTTACAGTGATATTGTCACTAACGTTGAAGGCAAAATCCACCGTCTAGAAGACTGGGGTCGTCGCCAATTAGCTTACCCAATCAATAAATTGCACAAAGCACACTATGTTTTAATGAACATTGAAGCGCCACAGGCAGCTATTGATGAGCTAGAAACTTCTTTCCGTTATAACGATGTTGTTATTCGTAACATGATCATGCGCACTAAAGGCGCGGTAACTGAAGCCTCAGCTATGGCTGTTGCTAAAGAAGACCGTCGTGAAGAGCGTCGCGAAGTGAAGAAAGAGGTTACTCAAGCACCAGCAACTGAAGCACCAAAAGCAGAAGAAGCTGCGAGCGAAGAATAAGTAACCTGTGACCTACTCTTTCCTATGCTAAATAGCCAAGAGAATTGCTTAATGTTGACGGGCGAAGTGGTAAAACTACCGAAAATGTCAACAAGCCCAGCGGGTATTCAGCACTGTCAGTTTGTGATTGACCATAAGTCGATACAAAACGAAGCAGGCATGAACAGACAAGCATTTGTTCGAATACAAGTTGTTGCAACAGGCAAAGTGTCACAACACTTAACTCGTGATTTAATTGCCGGCAGTAATGTGAAAGTGACAGGTTTTATTAACCGTCATGAGTCCAGAAACGGAAATCCGCTTTTGGTGTTACATGCCCAAGAAATTGAAATGATTTAATATAGGCGATTTTATATAACGGCGATAAACCGTTAAGTAAAACAGCCATTTTAGGAGAAATCCATGTCTCGTTTTTTTAGACGCCGTAAGTTCTGCCGCTTCTCAGCGGAAGGTGCTGCTGCAATCGATTATAAAGATACAGCCGTACTAAAAAACTATATCACTGAAAGTGGTAAAATTGTTCCTAGCCGTATTACTGGTACCAGTGCTAAATATCAACGCCAACTTGGTCGTGCGATCAAGCGTGCTCGCTACTTAGCTTTATTACCATATACTGATTTACATAAGTAACCTAATAAGGGGTTTTGAAAATGGAAGTAATACTTCTTGATAAAATCGCCAAATTAGGCGGCCTTGGTGACAAGGTAACAGTTAAATCTGGTTACGCTCGTAACTTTTTATTACCAAAAGGTAAAGCAGTATTTGCCTCTAAAGCAAACATCGAGCACTTTGAAGCTCGTCGTGCTGATTTAGAGAAAAACCTAGCTGAACAGCTTGCTGCTGCTCAAGCTCGTGCTGCAAAATTAACTGAGTTAGCTGAAGTTACTATCGCCTCTAAAGCGGGTGATGAAGGTAAATTATTCGGTTCAATCGGTACTCGCGATATTGCTGATGCAATCACTGAAGCGGGTGTTGAAGTGGTTAAAGCGGAAGTACGTTTACCTTTAGGTAGCATTCGTGAAACTGGTGAGTTTGATATCGTCATTCACTTACACAGCGACGTAGATGCCACCATTAAAGTTGTTGTTATCGCACAAGCTTAATTGCCAGTGATAACACGCTTAAAAACCTGAGTTCAGCAATGAGTTCAGGTTTTTTTATGCCCTAATGTCAGTGTTAGGGCATAGATATAAAACCCCATGGCTGACTCCGGTCTAGAACTGATGTTTTTCATTAATAGGGGCAATGGGCAGTGATGGCCACTGCTGTGAAGACAATAAACCGCGGGCATACAGCCCAGCCAAGCCTTGTAAGCCACCCGTGTGTAATAAAACGATGCGCTGATGCGCGGAAAAATAACCTTGCTCGATAAGATCTAACAAAGCTAATACCATTTTTCCTGAATAGATGGGCTCAAACGTTATGCCAGTTTCAACATTAAAGTTGTGTAGTCGCTGAGCATCTTGCTGGCTAAATTTAGCGTAACCGCCTCGGTGATACTGCGCCATAAGCTGCCAATTATCAAACGGCTTCGCGTGCGCTGGCAATAAGGCATCAACTTGTGCTGCTAGGTAAGCTTGCTGCTTCAATACCGCTATGCCAATGAGTTGGTGTTGGTTCTTATCACCTAAGATTAAGCCGGCGAGCGTGCCACCGCTGCCAACCGGTGTCAAAAGTGTATCAAAGGTGGTTTGTTGATTAAGCTCGTCAATAACTTCAGCCATGCCAGTTAACGCTAAGCTGTTGCTGCCACCTTCTGGAATAATCACATGCTCTGGATATTGCTGTTGTAATTGCGCCAAATAGCCATCATCATTCCGCTGTCGGTAGGTTTTTCGATCAACAAAATGCAGTTGCATGCCCCAGTGCTGAGCCCAGGCTAAGGTGTAGTTATTTTGATTTTGTGCTTCGCCGCGAATGATGCCGATAGCTGGCAGCCCTTGCTGTTGACAAGCAAAAGCGCAGGCATGAATGTGATTGGAAAAGCAGCCACCAAAAGTGATAATGCCTTTGGCCTTGATGGCTTTAGCATGCTGTAGGTTGTATTTCAGCTTTCGCCACTTGTTACCCGAAATGATACGATGAATTTGATCGTCGCGTTTCACCGCTACCGATAGCTTATGCTGGCTAAATACTGAATGGTTAATGGTTTGTAAAGTCGATACAGCTGACATGATTTTTACGTCTCAGTTTGCACTAAATAAAATGAAGCAATTAAAACACTTGCACCGAAAATTGAATCAGCGATAATGACTATACCGTGGTCGCTAAATAAAAATAATAATCTCACTTTATGTCAATTATTACACGTATTAAAAATGTTTTTTCACGCGCCAAGTCCGCGGATTTAATTGGTGTTGCGTTACGACAGCAGTCAGTGAGTTATTTTGTCAAAGGTTCCGAGCAGAACTCATGCCAAACCATTGCCGCTAACGCACAACCTATCAGTAGCGTATTAACACAGCTACTGGCAAGTACGCCTCTATCGGGACAGTGTCATTTAGTGCTATCTAATGCCCATTCGCAAATCGTACAAGTCGATAAACCCAAGGTACCAAAGGCAGAAGTTAACGCCGCATTAAAGTGGCAAATCAAAGATTTAGTGACTATAGCTCCAGACAATATGGTGCTCGATTATTTTGATGGGCCGATTTTATCGGGTGGCCACGAAAAAGTGAATGTGGTTTGTGTGGCGAAAAATGATTTGGTTGAGTTAGTGAGCACATTAACAGACGATAGTTTGCAGGTGGCTAGCATAACCACCGAAGAGTTTGCGTTTGCCAGCTTACTGCCTGTACAGCCAGAAGCTGTGCTATTGGTTTGCCAACAGCCCGACGAAGAAGTCAATTTGTTAATCGTTAAAAATGGTCAACTATTCTTTAGTCGCCGGTTACGGGGTTTTGCGCAAATTGCTAATAAAAGCGAAGATGAGCTAGCTATGGGTGTGACAGACGCGCTAAGTTTAGAAATTCAACGTTCAAGTGATTACTTTGAGCGACAGTTAAAACAAGCACCAATTCAAGCGATTCAAGTTTTAGTGCCGTTAAAGCATGAAGCGTTTTTAGCGCGTAAGTTAGCAGAAAATACCAATGTAGATGTTGCCTTATTTGCCATGCCAAATGGCTTAGAAGACTATCGCGCAAGCGCAGCCGCAATTGGCGCAACACAGTTAAACTTTATGGAGCCAGATGATAATGGCTAAATATTCAATCAACTTATTACAGCCTGACTTATTACCTGCAAAAGCATTATGGACGCTAAACCGCGTGGTGGGTTTGTGGGGGGCGGTGTTGGCGTTGATGCTAGTGCTCATCTTGTGGGTACAGTGGCAAGTAACTACCGCCAGCACTGAGTTACAAGTAGCGCAATCACTCAATAGTCGTCAGCAGTTACAGTTGCAAAACCTAGAAGCAGTGATTGCTGAAAATCGCACAGATGCAGCACTATTGTCGCAGTTAAATGTGATTAAGCTCGTGATCGCCAATAAGCAGCATTGACCCTAAACAAACATACAGTGCAGGTTTTTCCAGTGCTATGGCAGAGTTGGCGGCATTACATAATAAAAATATTAGCTTGGAAAAGGTCAATATCGGACCGGGTAGCATGACCTTCTCGGGCATAGCGCGTACTCCTGATGCGGTTCCAAACTGGTTGTCCGGGTTTGAATCATCGACATTTTTATCTGGCCAGCGTTTTCTCAGTTTTTCATTAACTGAAAATGAACGCAAATTAACGGAATTTGTGGTAAGTTCCGCAAGACAGGGAGAGTAGTTGATGTCGCAGTGGCAAACTTACAGTGAAAAATTCTCTGCGCTAAGCGCTCGTGAGCAGTATTTAATTATTGCAACAGGCGTCGTGGCGATCCTATTTATCGGCTTTAGTGTATTTTTAGACACAAAACTTCAGCAAGTCGGCAAATTACAGCAACAAGTCACGCAAACCCAGCAAAGCAATGCTAATAATGAAAGTTCTATTGAGTTATTACAACAAGCCTTGCTTGATGACCCAAACACTGCGCTGCAACAAGAGTTGGCGCAATATCAGGCGAAACTTGCCGACATAGATCAGCAATTATTGACTTTAACCTCTGATTTAATTGATCCGATAGAAATGCGTTATGCCCTGATCAAGCTGTTAAAGTTACAAAAGGGTGTTAAGTTATTGTCATTTGAAGTGTTACCTGCGCGGCCGATCACTGAAAATAACGTCAGTAACCGTGACACAGAAGTCGTGACAAATACAGCGCCAGACGACAATGCATTAGCACCAGAGCAGCAGCTGCGCCTGTATCGTCATGGGATAAAAATTAAATTGCAAGGGCAGTACTTTCAGTTACGCGATTATTTAGCACAACTTGAAAACTTATCGTGGAAGTTTTTTTGGCAAGAATTTGATTATCAGCTCAAAAATTATCCAATCAGTGAATTAGAAGTAGAAATTTATAGTTTAAGCACAGCACAGGAGTTTATCGGTGTATAAAGTCAATTGCGTTTTATTGCTGCTATTGCTCCCGCTTTCGGTCAGTGGTCAACAACTTGACCCAACAAGGCCCTTTGGTATTGTGGCAGAATCTCAAGGCGGGGAAAGTAGCCCGACATTAATTTTACAATCTATTATTCAAAGTGAAGCGAGTAGCAAAGCCATTATAAATGGCCAGGTACTTAAGCTAGGTGATAGCTACAGAGACTTTGAGTTAATTAGTATAAATTCAACAGGGGTGGTGTTAGATACACCACAAGGTAGAAAGGAATTATCATTATTTTCCGGTGTTATAGCGAACTGACCATGAAAAAAATATTTAAAAAAAATAAGCAGCACATGCAATGGTTTTGTTACTCTGCAATGCTAGCCCTTGTCGGCTGTCAATCGGCGCCAAAGCCACCAACGGACGTTAACCAAGCATTAGACCAAGCCATTGCACAAGCGAGTCAGCCTGCGGCACCTAAACCACTAACTGCGGTACCAAACTCAGTGCGTCAAGAGCTAATGAAAGCGAAAGTGCAACAAGCACGTCAAGGTTTACTAGCGGAAAAACGCCTCGAAATTGCCGCCAGCGGTGTTGCTGCCGAGCAGTTTTTTGCCGCCATTGTTGACGGCTCTGCATATAGTATTGCTATTCACCCAGACGTCAGCGGAGAAATTAGTTTAAATTTAAAAGATGTGACATTAGATGAGGCGCTTGAAGTCGTTGAGTCGCTTTATGGCTATGATATTCGACGCCAAGGCCGCATTATTCAAGTTTATCCTGCGGGCATTCGTACTGAAACAATCCCATTAGATTACTTATTTGTTAAACGCAAAGGTGTTTCTAGTACCAGTATTAACTCGGGTGGCGTCTCAGAAAATGACCCTAATAACGGCAATTCAGGTGGTAATCGCAATAGCGGCAACAATCAACAAGGTAGTCGACAAGGTAATAATAGCAACCAGCAAGGCAGCAGTGGTATTAACATTTATACCGAAAATGAATCTGATTTTTGGAAAGAGTTAAAAGAGACATTAACCGTATTAGTCGGCGATGAAGCTGGTCGCTCTGTCATAGTGTCGCCACAAGCAGGATTAGTCACAGTGAAAGCCCTACCAGCAGAAATCGCTGCGGTGCGACGCTTTATTACCAATACACAAGAGCATTTACGCCGACAAGTGATCATAGAAGCTAAGATCATGGAAGTCACACTAAATGACGACTACCAGCAAGGGGTGAAATGGGATCAAGTGCTGGGTCATATTGAAAGTACTGACATAGGCTTTTCGACCTCAGGCAATATAGCTGGCAACGCTATTTCTTCAGTGATAGGTGGCACAACCAGCCTAAGTTTCTTGAATAAAGACTTTAGTGGCGTTATCGATTTATTATCGACCCAAGGTAATGTGCAAGTACTGTCAAGCCCAAGGATCACAGCAACGAATAATCAAAAAGCCATCATTAAAGTGGGTGAAGATGAGTATTTTGTGACTGATGTCTCCAGTACCACCACGACAGGTACCTCAACCACGACCACGCCAGAGATAGACTTAACGCCATTCTTCTCCGGTATTGCGCTTGATGTCACACCACAAATAGACGTCAATGGTGAAGTTATTTTACATATTCACCCCTCAGTGACGATAACCGATGAGCAAACGAAAACAATCCGCTTAAATAATGAAGATATTGTTTTGCCATTGGCACAAAGTAGTGTTCGAGAGTCTGACACTATTATTCGTGCTAAATCTGGCGAAATAGTGGTTATAGGTGGCTTAATCGAAACACGCAAAGTTAACATCGAATCTAAAACGCCATTTTTAGGTGATGTACCTTTGATGGGCGCGTTATTTAAAAGTAAAAGTGAGTCGGTACAAAAGAAAGAGCTGGTCATTTTATTAAAACCGATCGTGATTGGCCAAGATACATGGAAAAATCAATTGCAAGATGCACGCGCGTTATTGAAACAGTGGTTTCCAGAGGACGATAGCGCTAGTACCGGTGGCAATTAAGTGAGCCGCTAATGTATTTGTACCATTTTGGTTTACGGGAGTTGCCCTTTACCTTAACGCCAAATACTAACTTTTATTTGGCACTCGAGCCGCATAATGAGGCTTTAGCAGTGCTACTGACCGCGCTAAAAACAGGAGAAGGTTTTATCAAGGTGGTGGGAGAAGTTGGTACGGGTAAAACCTTAATGTGTCGAAAACTATTGAATGAAATACCCGACCACTTTGTTACGGCTTATATTCCTAACCCTTATTTAAAACCAGATGAATTACGGCGGGCGGTGGCAGTTGAGTTAGGCGTAAAACAGGCACAACGTATGTCGTTGCAGCTGCTCACACAACGTATTCAGCAGCGTTTACTCGAGCTGCATAATCAAGGCCATTCGGTGGTGTTAATACTGGACGAAGCTCAAGCCCTGCCTGCAGAAAGTTTAGAAGCTTTACGTCTATTTACTAATTTAGAAACAGAAACGCGCAAGTTATTACAAGTGGTATTATTTGCACAACCTGAACTCGACGAAAGGTTGGCTGAGCAGGCATTTCGTCAACTAAAACAGCGTATTACATTTTCTTATCGACTACGCGCGATGAATGCGCTTGAAGTTGAGCACTACATACAGCACAGACTGAGTGTAGCAGGCTATAAAGGTGGCAATTTGTTTAATCCTGGTGTTATTAAAAAAATCGCCAAGGTCAGTCAAGGTATACCTAGGCTGGTGAATATTATTTGTCATAAAATGTTAATGTTGAGTTATGGCGAAGGGCGTTATCAATTGACAAAAAAACATTTAGCCAGCGCTATAGATGATACCGAAGGCCTGCAAAGAACCGTCAGACATTGGCATTACCTACTTAGCTTTATTACGGTTGTCATACTGCTTGGTGCTTACGTTTTTTGGCGTGAAACAAGGGGCATGTTATGAGCGTCATTAATCAAATGCTGAAAGATTTAGATAAGCGGCAACACGAGCAGCAATCGAACGAGCAAAACACCCTGGTTGCCCCTGTTAAGCGAAGCACTGCTTCTGGGTGGGTTATGGTCGTTATTGTTATTGTGCTACTAAGCCTAGTGGCAGTCTATACTTGGCAACTCTATCGTGAAAACCAACAATTAAAAGCCAAAACCTTAGCGCCGTCTATGGTGGCAGCTGAGATAGCGCAAACGCCAGCAAACAAAGTACAGCCGACTGAGACATCAAGCCTGAGTCCGCAAGCACTAAACAGCAAAGCTAGCGCTGTAGAGAAACAAGTCGCTGTTAAAACACCAGAACTTGCAAACGATACTGCAAATACTGCAAGGACTAATAAGCAAATAACAGAGACAGAGTCAGACGATGTCGAGTCACCCGTTACGCGAGAAGGTGAGCGCAAAATTGCTACACAGCCCGCAAGCCAAAGTTTGGCAAAGACCCAGACCGTAACGCCGCGTATTAATGACCCAGAGCAAGCACCTGCAACGGCAAAGCCAGCGCCTGAAGCAAAGTTAACCATTTCGCGCAAACAATTATCACCGCAAGCGCTAGCCAAACGTAAAGTCACGGCAGCAGAACAGGCCATTGAAAGTAACGAGTTAAGTAGAGCAGAATCCTTGTTTGAAGAGGTGTTATTACTGACACCAGCGCATGAAGGTGCACGCAAGCAACTCGCGGCACTTTGGTATGGTAAAAAACGCTATCAAGATGCGGTTAATCTGTTATCACAAGGCATTGCATTAGCGCCACCAGCAGAAGAAATGCGCTTTATGGCGGCACGAATTTATTATGAACGCGGCCAGCCTAGGCAAGCCTATACATTATTAACTGCCGTGCAAAGCAGTAGTCGCGCAGAATTACAAGCCTTGCTTGCGAATATCGCCGCAGATTTAAATGAGCATCAACAGGCAATTACCGCCTACGGTAAGTTAACCAACTTGCAGCCAAGTCAAGGACGTTGGTGGTTAGGTATGGCAGTTTCTATGGATAGTTTAGGTCAGTTTGCTTCGGCAAAAACAGCCTATCAGCAAGCAATTGCGCTGGAAAATTTATCCGCAAGCGCGACGCAGTTTGCGCGTCAGCGTTTGGTTGAGTTAGGAGAATAAGATGGCAGCACCAAAATTAAAAATGCGTTTGGGCGATTTATTGGTTCATGAACACATCATTAGCAATGAGCAACTGATGCAAGCATTAAGTAGCCAAAAATCCACAGGTAGAAAACTAGGTGATGCCTTAATTGAGTTGGGCTATATCGGTGAGCGGCAATTACTGGAGTTTTTAGCGCAACAACTTGGTGTGCCTTTTTTAGATATTAGTCAACGACGCATTCCTGCAGAGGTTGCTTTGTTGTTACCTGAGGTGCATGCAAGGCGCTTACGCGCGCTGATTATCGAGGATCAAGGTGATTCCGTTTTGATCGGCATGAGCGACCCTGCAGATTTGAGTGGACTAGACCAACTTGAGCAAATGCTAGCGCCAAAGCAATTAAAACTTGCTGTGGTGATGGAGTCGCAATTATTCGATGCTTTTGATGGCTTATATCGACGCACTGCCGATATAGAATCGTTCGCGAGTCAATTAGAAGAAGAATATCACCAAGGCAATGATTTTGATTTATCCAGTACCTTTATGGAAGAAGGTGGCGATGCCACCGTTGGTAAATTATTACAATCGGTATTTGAAGATGCCGTACAAATGCGGGCATCCGATGTTCATATCGAACCGGACGAGCATTTATTGCGAATTCGTCAACGTATCGACGGTGTCTTACAAGAGAACGTACTAAAAGAAAGTAAAATCGCATCGGCGATGGTGTTGCGGTTAAAGCTAATGGCGGGCTTAGATATTTCTGAAAAGCGCTTGCCGCAAGACGGGCGTTTTAATTTACAAATTAACGGCCACAGTATTGATGTGCGTATGTCTACCATGCCAGTGCAGTATGGGGAGTCTGTGGTAATGCGTTTGCTTGACCAGTCAGCAGGCTTATTATCCTTGGACGAAACCGGTATGCCGGAGCATTTTGTGCAACGTATACGGCATCAAATATCGCGCCCACATGGCATGGTTTTAGTTACTGGACCAACGGGTAGTGGTAAAACCACTACCTTATATGCGGCGTTAAGCGAAATGAACCAAGCCAGTAAAAAAATCATTACCGTTGAAGACCCGGTAGAGTATCGTTTACCACGCATTAATCAGGTGCAAATTAACAGCAAAATCGACCTGACATTTTCTAGCGTATTACGCACCGCTTTACGACAAGATCCTGATATTATCATGGTGGGTGAGATGCGTGACCAAGAAACCGTTGAAATTGGTTTGCGGGGCGCATTAACCGGTCACTTAGTATTATCAACCTTACATACCAATGACGCGATAACCAGTGCGTTAAGACTCCTTGATATGGGGGCCGCAGGATTTTTAGTGGGCAGCTCACTGCGCGCGATCATAGCCCAACGATTAGTCAGAAAAGTCTGTGAAAATTGCCGACAAAATCATCAGCCTAGCGCACAAGAGTTAATGTGGCTAACGAATTTGGTTGGAGAAGATGTTAGCGAACTTACCTTTAGCCAAGGGCGAGGATGCCAAACATGCCAATATACAGGCTATAAAGGGCGTATTGGTGTCTTTGAATTATTAGAAATGGATGAGGCCATGATGGCGGCGTTAAAGCGCGATGATACCGAAGGGTTTACCCAAGCCGCGAAGCAACATCCAGAATTTAGACCACTAGCACTTGCTGCCTATGACTATGCTCGGCAAGGGATTACGAGCATAGAAGAAGTGCTGCGCTTGGTGGAAACTGTTGATGTTGTTGGATAAGAAGTACCTTTATGCCTGCATTTGATTATATTGGACGTGATGCTAGCGGTACGCAAGTAAAGGGCGTAATCGAAGCAGCGAATAGTGAGCAAGTTGCCGAGCAATTAGCTCGACGACGCATTACTCCTATTTCGATAGAAACCAGCAACAATGCTGCAACAGCAAGCACTAGCCAAGATATTAATATCAAGGATTTATTAGGGCTTGAACAGGTAACGCTTGACGACTTAATTGTATTTTGTCGTCAAATGTACGCTTTAGTAAAATCCGGGGTACCTATATTACGAGCGATTAATGGCATGGCTGAGTCGAGTACATCGGTGAAACTTAAATCGGCGTTGGCTGAAATTTCCAGCCAGCTCGAGGGCGGTTTTCCATTATCTACCGCCTTGCATCAGCATCCAAAACTGTTTTCACCTTTGTTTGTTTCTTTAGTTCATGTCGGGGAAAATACCGGTAAGCTTGACGACGCGTTTGCTAAGTTAGCGGTTTATTTTGAGCGAGAGCAAGAAACTCGTAAGCGCATTAAAACTGCTTTACGTTACCCAAGTTTTGTTTTAATCGCCATAGTTGCCGCGCTCATTATTTTAAATATTTTTGTCATCCCAACTTTTGCGAATATGTTCAGTAAATTAGGCGCAGATTTGCCGTGGGCTACCACCATGCTAATTGCCAGCTCTAATTTCTTTCTCAATTATTGGCCTTACATGCTAATCGTTAGTATCGTTAGCATAGTGTCGCTGCGTCATTATTTAAAAACGCCAAGTGGCATGTATTTATGGGATAAACGCAAGTTAAAGCTGGTTGTGGTTGGTGGGGTTATTGAGCGTTCAATATTGTCACGTTTTGCCCACAGTTTTGCCATTATATTACGCGCTGGCGTGCCTATGACCACGGGCTTAACCTTAGTGGCAGATGCGGTTGATAACACTTATATGCGTGAAAAAATAATTGCCATGCGCAGTGGTATAGAAAGTGGTGAAAGCTTGCTGCGAGCTGGTGTGAATAGTACGTTATTTACCCCGTTGGTTTTGCAAATGATTGCCGTTGGTGAGGAAACTGGGCGTGTTGATGAGCTACTTGAAGAAGTAGGTGATTACTACGAGCGTGAAGTTGATTATGAATTAAGTACCTTAACGGCGCGTATTGAGCCTATAATGATCGCAATAGTTGCGGCCATGGTATTGGTATTAGCCTTAGGTATTTTTAGCCCGATGTGGGATATGATGTCAGCATTCCAGGGTAAATAAATTATCGGTGGCGGTGAATAGACATGAGCTCATTGCAAGCTGCAGAAAAAAAAGAGCGTTCGTTAGCGGAAATTATACTTGTGGTGTTGCTGGTTGCTTTGCTTATGGCGAGTTTTATTTCTTATTTTTTTAAACACCAAGAACAGCTTTCCCGCGCCGGTTTTTCGACAATTAGCCAAGTTTTCTCCGCCCGGGTTAACGCCATTCGAGGGCAATGGTTTATGGATAATCAACCACGCTTTGTTTATACCTTAAGCCCAAAAGACCAAGTATCGGGCGCCGAAAAAGTGAAAATACCGGTCAACAAAAAAGGCTGGGTTGATGCTGGAGACAGCCCATTGTCGTGTCAAGCCATCTGGCAACATGTTATGGCGACACCGTTGCAATATATGAAGCAACCTATAGGCGCGGTATGGGTTGAGCAAAACAATGACAGTGCCGCATACTGCCAATACAGTTTGCCAAGTGGAGAATATTTTACCTACTCACAATACAATGGCAAAGTGAGTAGCGTGAAAGTCAGTTATCAATAAAAGCATTTTGCTTGCAAACAATTAAGCTAGCTATTGTTGTGCTATCATTTCACAAAATTTAAACTAAGTAAGTGACTTTGTTAGTAATTCGTTGTTAGAATCAAATTAGTAATTTTTGTTAAGAGGTTGTTATGAGAAAACAGTCAGGTTTCACCCTAATAGAGTTGGTGATTGTTGTGGTAATTTTAGGGTTTTTGGCGGTAACGGCAATCCCTAAGTTTCTTGATTTAACTGATCAAGCCAAACAAGCCAATATCGAAGGTATGGCGGGCGGCTTCGCTACTGCTATTTCATTAGCGCGTTCACAATGGGAAGCTGAAGGCCGGCCAAAAGATACAACCAATAGAAACATAGTCAATTACGATGGTACTGAGTTAGTACTTACCACAGAAGCAACTGATGTGCGCCCAGGCTATGTGGTTTCTTCTGTTGCAGGTCAGAATACAGGTGCTACTTTAGGTGGCGGCTTTACTTCGGCTAACTGTGTTGATATTTGGCAAAACATTTTTCAGCAGCCGCCGCGTGTTACCAATGCTATCGCTACGCTTAACAATGATAATTCAATGGATTACTTTGCTTCTAAGTCAGGCACAGGGGCAACGACTTTATGTCACTTCTATTTAAAAGAAACACTAAATAAAGATGGCAACAACAACTTTACCGATCCCGGCGTGTCAACGGCTACCGGTAATAGCTTCACTTACCAACCGGCGAACAGTGCGGTTGTGGTTTACATTAATAATAATTAATATTTTAAATATTTAAATAAAAGGTTACGTTATGAAGAAGTTAGCGAGTAAAAATTTACAAACACAAAAAGGTTTCACTCTCATCGAGTTAGTGGTTGTTATTGTTATTTTAGGTATTTTAGCGGCCACTGCTGCGCCTAAATTTATTGATTTAACGGGTGACGCCAAAGCCTCAGTGGTACAAGGTGTTCAAGGCAGTGTAAATAGTGCAATTAACCTAGTGCACGCTAAAGCAATTGTCAGCAACCAAACCGGTGCCACAGGTGAAGTTCTTGTTAATGGTGAGTATTACGCAGTAGTTTATGGTTACCCAACAAGAGCCGGTGCGGGTACACCCGATGGCACAACAGGCAAAGGCTGGGGTATTGATAAATTAATTGAGCTAGAAAGCGGCTCGGATATCACTTATGACTCGGCAACGGGCGATTTTGAGCACAGCCAAGGCAGCACGCCAGATAATTGTAAAGCTACCTTCTCGGATGCCACTAAAGCGGGTAATATCGTTACACCAGCAGCGGTAGCGTTAGATGTCTCTGGCTGTTAAGTTAGCAATAATCTTATCGTATAAAAAAGGAGAGCTCAGCTCTCCTTTTTTAGCTTAGCTTAGCCCATGGATGAGCACTCATGCGTGAGCGTAAGTTGTTAAATATACGGCAAATAGGAATGTCGAGTGTAAGCATTTAGCAAAACGGTTAATAGCCATGTACAATGTTTTTCTAGATAAAGCTTATCGGGTACGGTTGTAAATTAAAGGTAGTAGGTATGCATTCAAAGGGATTTACTTTAATAGAGTTGATTGTTGTTATTGTCATTCTGGGGATTTTGGCCGCCACCGCGGCACCAAAATTTATTAATTTAAAGGCCGAATCACAAACGGCAACCTTACAGGGCGTGATGGCTACCATGCAAGGTGCGGCGGCTATGGTGCACAGTAAATCTATCGTTAAAGGCAACCACAAGTTGCAAAATAGCTCAGTTAATATCGGTGATGGCCAGGGTGTTGGCGGTAATGGTGAGTTATTTGTTAGCTATGGCTACCCGTTAGCGAATATTAGTGAGTGGCAACGCTTAATTAGTGTGGATGCTAATACCTTTAGTTATCGTGCCTTAGGTGGCACGACGGGCAGGGTTGTGGCGATCTATCGAAATGATACAGCCGCACCAATAAGAATAACCGATCCATGTTTGGTTTATTACGAAAAACCAAGTGCGGCAGGTGAATTACCCACCTTTACCTTAAATGAATGCATTTGATGCGAGCAAGGTAAAGTAGCGAGTTTGAGTAGGCGGCGATCATATGAAGGCATTGCATAAACAACAAGGCTTTACATTAGTTGAACTTGTGGTGGTTATTATCATTTTAGGTATTTTAGCCGTTTCAGTTGCGCCAAAATTTTTCTCTGCCAAAGGCTTTGCTGAGTATGGTTATCAAAGTGATATTATTGCGAAATTACGCTTAATTCAAACTAAAGCTATGCAACAAACCAACACCGCTTATTGTCACCGTGTGTTGATCACCGCCTCACAGCTAGGGGCTCCCGATGATTGTGATAATAATCCTAGTTTTAGCTTGGCATGGCAACCAAGTGCCACAGGGTTGGTTATTACGGCCAGCGATAACGTCACCCTAAGCAGCAACATTGCAGGTAACAGCTTCACCTTTGATAGTATGGGCCGACCCTCCTGTGGTACTTGTATTATTAGCGTTAATGGCGAACAAACTTTGCAGATAAAAATTGAATCAGAGGGCTATATCCATGCGCTCTAACTTCATTGTCAGTGTAAAAACAGCGAAATTTAGCCGCCATCAAGTGCAAGGCTTTACCTTAATCGAAACCATTGTCGGTATTGTGGTGTTAGCCATCGCCTTTGCAATATTCACCCGCTTAATCTACCCGTTAGCTAATCAAAGTGCTGAGCAGGTACACCAAATCAAAGCGGCAGAGTTAGCCCAGTCAATGATAAATGAAATATTGGGTAAAGCGTTTGATGAAAATTCAGATATGTCAGGTAGCTTAGTGCGTTGTGGCGAAGACGTGAATCGTGACGGTGTCATCACTGCTGCAGCTGGCGAGTCACCATGCTCTCAAGTGCTGAGCAATGAAGAAGCCGGTGATCGAGCGTTATTTGATGATGTAGATGATTACAATGGCTTAACTGTAATTGCAAACTCGTTAGGCGATGGACTTGCCAATATTTATCTTGGCTACCAAATTAACGTACAAGTGGTTAACGATAGCAACTATGATGGCGTAAGTGACGGAAGCGATAATAATTATACCGCTAAATTGATCACGGTGACTGTCACCACACCACAAGATTTTGATTTTGTTTTTTCCGTATATCGGGCGAATTTCTAATGCAGTTTTTAGCGAAACGTCAGCAAGGTTTTACACTGGTAGAGCTAGTCACAGTTATCGTTATTTTAGGGGTGTTATCAGGCAGCATTTCCACCTTTTTGCGTTTTGGCACCCAAAGCTATAGCGACGCGAGTGATAGAGAAGCCTTAATTGCCAGTGCTAGGTTTGTTATTGAACGTTTAAATAGAGAAGTCCGTCAAGCGTTACCAAATAGCATTCGTACTATAGGTGATAACGAGCAATGCCTAGAGTTTGTGCCTATAGACCGCAGCGTTATTTACCTTGAACTGCCAGTAGCGCCAGAGCCAGCAAGCAATAGCCTTGAGGTGGTGATGTTAGATGCGCCTTTGTTGGCGAGCACCCAATATGCTGTGGTTTATGCCCTCAACAGTGCTGATATTTACAATAAAGCGGCTGGGGTAGTTGAGGCGTTTTCGAGCGTAAATAACTCTGGCAGCAAATCAACACCGTCGCAAATTAACTTTGCTAGTGCAGTGTTATTTAACGCCGAGTCGCCCACTCAACGCTTATACTTAGTTGCAGGGCCTGTTAGTTACTGTATTGAAAATCAAGCAATTTATCGCTATCAAGACTATAATGATGGCGATTATGCCGCCAGCGGCGTGCCTGGTGCTAGTGCCACTAAAGTATTGATGGCTGAGTACCTTGATAATTACTCCGCTGCCGGTAACCTAACGCCATTTCAAACGTTTCCTGCCACCTTGCAGCGCAATGCTTTGGCATTGGTGCAACTTAAGTTTGCACGCAATCTAGAAGAAATTGTTTTTGCGAATGAAATACAGGTGCAAAATGTTCCGTAATAGCGCGTTAATTGTCAGTAAATCCAATGACACACAGGTGATGAGTTATACTTCATCAAAACAATCCGGCAGTGCCTTAGTTATTGCGATTTTTATTATTGTGGTGTTATCTGTGCTCGGCGCGGCTTTAGTTAACATGCTCGATTCCAGTCAAGAAGGCTTGGCTTACGAAGTATTGGGCACGCGTGCTTATGCTGCGGCGCAAAGCGGCTTGCAATGGCAACTTTCTGAAGTTTTCCCGCTAAGCAGTGACGCACTAGCTTGTAAAGCACAAGCAAGTATTGACGCTGCCACGCCGAATTTTTCACAAACTCAAGGCTTGGCACAATGTCGAGTAAGTGTCAGTTGTAGCGACTTTGTACATGATAATATTCGTTATTATAATATTACGAGTACTGGCGAGTGTGTACTTGATGGTGAAGTGACCGCAAGAACCTTAGCGGTGGAAGCGCGCAGTTTATAGCGCCATTGATAAGTTGCGACTTACGGCCAGTTAACAATGAAAACCGGTTCAGTGTCAGATATTTTTACACTGAGCTAAAACGTAATAACATTGAAGTCTAAAGATTATTGATTAGTAATGATTTTTTTGTTTCGGCATTAAAGTTGCATTAACTTGGTATTAGCTGTATTGCTGCTGTTTCTTCATTAGTTGAGGCATTATAATGAATAGAATTGCTTTTAAATTTGTTGTTATCACATTATTGTTGGTGTCTAAGTTTACCGTCGCCGGTTACATCACCACAGATCTTAGTGAAGATACTTATATCACTTATCAAAATTATGATTGGACATGGGCATCGCCTGTTAACTCTACCTTTTTTGAAGGGGTTAACCCAAGCAACAATGAATATGTTAAAAATGAATTTCAAGATCCAACAGCCCATGCTGGCTGGATGTTTATTCAAGGCAGTGAGTTAGAAGCCTTATTTGCACAGCTAACAATTGATTTATTTAAACGAGCTGACGGCTCTATTATTCACTCGGCAGCCTATTGGAACTCGCATTTTACCCATGTTGATGAAGGTGATTTTGATTTCAAATTTGGTATTAAGCGCACCGACACCTTAGCGTTTGATTATTATGAAACCTTTTATGTGCGTGCAACCCCTGCCAACTTACCCACAACGGTACCCGAGCCAAGCAGCGTTTTTATCTTAGCGTTAGGCTTATTCGCCATGGTAGCGCAGCGTCAAATAACTAGGCGTCGTGCTAATAGATAACCACAGCCAGTGCCTGAACAAACCTCGCTAAACGCGGGGTTTTTTATTGCTTATTTAATTGCTTAACGTTACCTTTATAGCTTGCTAGTTGCTGTTATTAGTGTTTTATGTTTTCGAATAAACTCAGTATGAAGCTTTAGCGTGGCACTATTTCTATCCAAGGTGGGTCAATCAGCTATGATGCGTTTCGTTTTTCTGATATTTCTGTTAATGCCTCTATTGGTGAGTGCTGCTACCAGTAGCACAGATTATGACTTTGCTAATCGCTCGCCAGGCCATGACATATTTGCCTATTACGGTATTAGTGGCACACAGTTAGCCACGACGAATAACACGCCATCAAACCTATTTTCAACAGCAGACTATAGTGATATTGCAGCAAACGATAATACTTTTCATCGGCTAAATAACAAACGTAATAACAGCTATCCAGCATTACGCTTTCAAGTACACATCGATGAGAATGCCAGTAAGCTCCAAGAGATAGAGATTTTTTGGAATGGCCGTGCGGTAAATGCTAACAATGGGCGCACTGATGGCGCGCGCCTGTATATTTGGAATTTTGATCGCAATCGTTATGAATTAGCAACATCTGCTAGCTCAAGCGCAGAAGTAAGTTTAAGTCATTCATTAACCAGTAATTTAGCCAATTATGTCGGCAATAATAATGAAATTATTGTCTACCTAGTGTCCGAAGATAAAACGAGCGGAAAAAAGTCTAACCAAATTGGCACGGATTATTTTAGGGTGACAATAACCCATACCCGTAGTGATCCGGCAAGCATATTAGCAAATTTTCAGTTTGACGAATGTGCCTATACTGGCGCAGCAAGCGAGGTGATTGATCAGTCAGGTAATTACTCTGGCAGCAGCCATAATAATGTCAACACATCAACCAATGCCAAAATTGTTAAAGCGTTAAATATCAGTAACGGACAACAGCATGTGCAAACGCGTATTCCACTACCCGCCAGTTATAGCGTATCGACTTGGTTTAAAAAACCGACTGATACGAACGGTAATCGATATTTTATTTTAGGTGCCATGGAAAATGGTGGCGACCTACTGTACTTAGATCGTAATAATGATTGGCGTTGGGGCGTTTATGAAGGTAGCTCGTCAACAGTGCGCAACGGTAATTACAGCTTTAATAACCTCAATAACGATTGGCACCATATGGTGTTGGTTTACAGCAACAATACCACAAGCTTATACATAAATGGTGGTTTTATCGAAACCATTAATTTAGCGCCATCTGGTACCTTAAAATTTATCGGCACGTCATTTGATGATGTAGCCAGTGCTAACCCACAGGGATTTCGCGCACCCTTAGATGAGTTTATGGTGTTTAGTGGTGAGCTCAGTGCGGCCGAAATATCTTCGATTTATGCGCAGCAAAATAGTGGCAACAATTATGATGGTAGCGCGCGAGCAATAACCTCTTGCGCCATGGCAATCGCAAATTTTAAGTTTGATGAATTATCTTATGCAGATGTTGCTAATGAAGTGCTTGATAGCATAGGCACATATCATGGTCAGGCCAAAAATGCACAAACTGCGCCAGGTAAAGTGTGTCGAGCATTAGACTTAACTGCAAGTGGCACAAAAGATTATGTCATCTTAGATGCAGGGGCGTTAGATAATCAATCGGAATTTAGTATTTCATTGTGGGCAAAAACCGCTAAAACGGATGCGCAGAGCATAGTCTCTGGTGCAAGCGCTGGCAGTCATAACGAGCTTATTATGTGGTTTACTAGTCACACTAAGTTCCGGCCTTTTCTACAAAATAGTCAAAATGGTACGCTACCCATTACTACTATTGCCGGAGACACTTGGCGTCACTTAGTGTGGACTCAGGGTAATAATCAAAGCTGCTTGTTTATTGATACCGTAGCGCAAGGGTGCTTGAATCAAGCAACAAACCTATTGGACATACAAAGCCTGATACTTGGGCAAGAGCAAGATAGTGTCGGCAATCGATTTGATGCCTCGCAAGCATTTAATGGCTTACTCGATGAATTAGTGATTTTTGACGGGGTTATTGACCAAGATAAAATAAACCAAATTTATAATTATCAAAACAATGGGCTAGGGCTCAATGGCGAACAAATTTCCTGTCCCAGTGCCTTAGTTGCACAATACTCCATGGAGTCAGTTTTATGGCAAGGTAGCCAAGGCGAAGTTATTGATGAGACCGGTCGCTTTAACGGTCAAGCATTGAGTGCTGTTACCGCCAATACAACTCCAGCCTTAACCGGCAATCCTGGGACTTGCCGTTATGGTAGCTTTGATGGTGTTGATGATTATATTGAAGTGCCCGATACCGGTGCCAATAACTTTCTGTTAGATTTACCCAAGGCACTGTCGGTCAGTGTTTGGATAAATCCAACCGCTTTACCAAGTTCCGGACTGAAAACCATCATTTCAAAAGATGAAAACTACGAATTTCACCTACTGCAGTCTGGTGAAATACATTGGTGGTGGCAAACACATTCGTTTTCAACCTCAGGCGCAAATATCACCGCCGGCAACTGGTATCACATTGCCATAACCTATGAAAATGGTCGACAAGTTATTTATGTTAATGGCGTGGCTAAAGGCACGAGAAATTTTACCGGTGAGTTAATCTTAAATGATGACCCTTTACAAATAGGACAAGATCAAGGTATAGCATCACGATTTTTTGCAGGCTTTATAGATGAAGTGCATATCTATGATGGTGCGCTTAGCGCAAGTGAAGTAAACGACATCTACAACAAGCGCCATGCATGTGCAGAGCCTGCCATTCATCATTATGAAATAGTGCATGATGGTAATGGCCTAACTTGTGCGGCTGAGCCTATTACCATAAAAGCGTGTACAAATAGTAGCTGCTCCACCCTAAGCACGGAACCTGTTAGCTTAGACTTCACGCTCAGCAGTGCTACCGCAGGGAATGTCATTAAAGCATCGCCAACATTTACCGGCAGTACCAATGTTAGCTTTAATCATAGTACCGCTGAACTGGTCTCTTTATCCATTAACGGCGCGACAATTACCGCAACCCATCCAATAAAATGCACAGGCGCGGGTGCAAGCTGTGATATGACATTTACCGATGCCGGTTTTAGGTTTCTTTATGGGGATAACAACAGTGAAACTATCGATCATCAAAGCGCCGGTAAGGTATTTGCTGAGGTTGTTAAATTGCAGGCGGTGAAAAATAATAATGGCGTTTGTGAAGGTATATTTGCGGGGAGTGTTTCGGTCAGTTTAGCACAGCAGAATGTCAGTCCTAACCTCGCCTATAATGCTGGCTTAGCACTGCAAGCAAGTGGTACTAATATCGCAAAATATCCGGCATTTACCGACAATATCAATTTGACGTTTTCCCAAGACAGCACGGCAGTGATCCCGAATATAAGCTATTTAGATGCGGGGCAAATTCGCTTACACGCCAAATATGCCAATGCTAATATTAATCTTGTCGGTAGCTCGAATGACTTCTGGGTCAAACCGGAGCGTTTTATCATGCAAGCAAGCAATGCGAGTGGTGACTTAACTGGCAGTAATGCGTTAAGTGCGGTTACCCATAAAGCTGGAGCAGACTTTAACTTTAGCGTCAGCGCTGTGAATGCTCATGGCGACATAACGCAAAACTATCGTCAAAGTGATGGTCAATTACAGTTAAAAGTTGCGCGTGTCGCGCCGTTAGGTAATGCCATTGATGGCCAATTTAACTTTGCTAGCGGTCAAACGCTAACCACGTCAACGGCGGCGGCTTTTCAAGATGTCAGTTTAAGTAGCTTTAGTGCTGCTGAAAAAGGCAAGTCAAGCTATGGCCAGGCTCAGTATAATGAGGTCGGGGTAATACAAGTTGATGTACAAGATATCAATTATGGTGGTTTGGGAGCTAACAAGGGGCTAGTGTCGGCAGCAGATTTAACCATAGGCCGCTTTACCCCTGCGTACTTTAAGCAAACGGTAAAGGCCGAACACCAAGGGCGACTAGATGCATACCATAGCGCGGTGGCCAGTTGTGCCATAGCTGATTGGGCTTATAGTGGACAGCTTACAACCGGTGGCAAAGGTGCCATTAGCTATAGTCTTGAGCCGAAAATCACCATAACCTCATATAACACACAAGGTCAAATCACGAAAAATTATACCTTAGGTGAGCCAGAGGGCTTTATGAAGTTGCAGGCCAGTGGTGTGGAAATTACCTTGCCAAGCCATGATGATGTGCAATTACAAGTCGGTAATGTCGCCGGTGACTTTGTTGCGTTAACCGCGACCATGTCCACAGGCAGCTTAAGCGAGAGTCGAGCAGCAGATAATAGCTTGTTAGCAGGCGAGTGGCTATATACGTTTGACGCCGACGATCATTTTAGCTATGTCCATGATGACACGGCTTTATTAGCCCCGTTTGCTGCAAATATTCCATTTTTAACCAAACAAATTACTGACCAAGATGGCATTAGTTTACAAGCCGATGCTGTAACTAGCCTTGTCTTGCCAGAGGCCACTGAAAAGTTGGTCACCGAAGGCGTTAAAATACATTTTGGCCGTATGGTGTTAGCGAACTCTTATGGCTCAGAAAATGCGCAGTTACGTGCCCAAGCCGCGATTGAGGTTTTTGATGGCACGAACTTTACGGTTCATGACCAAGAAAGCTGTTTAACGCCGCAAATGGGGGCAAAAAAATCAGGGGCAAAATACTCGGGCAATATGAATCTTTGGGAGTATCGGTTAATTGATATTAATAGTGACGCTATACAAGTGGGCGATACACAAGCAAGCGTCGCGGGTACTTTTAAGGCCGGCATTCAAAATCGCTTGTTGTTTAGTGCGCCTGGAAAACAAGGGCTGCTCGAATGGGAATATGAAGTGCCGAGTTGGTTAAAGTTTAAGTGGGATACCATAGATAACAATAGTGATGGCAACTATTACGATGACAACCCAAGTGCCCTGCTAAATTTTGGCGTTTACCGTGGAAATGATCGTATTATTTCATGGCGCGAAGTCAGTAATTAAATAGATTTTTTGCTGAGCAAGCGTTAGCTATAAAATGATAGCGCGCTGTACACCTGAGCTTGGCTTAATTACGAAAAAGAATGGCAATTTTTGTTAATTTTTTTACCAAAGAAGCAACACAATTGCCAAAGTCTACGGTATGATAGCGTGTTAATAAAACCTGAGTGCATTTGTCAGCTAAGTTCAAGCTCGCAAATTTAGACCCTAAAATTCTGGCACCTTGTTGCCTAGCTGATGTTTAAAGGACATTTCTACCCTATGTTTAAGAAATTACGCGGCATGTTTTCTAATGATTTATCCATTGATTTAGGAACAGCAAATACCCTGATTTATGTCAAAGACCAAGGCATAGTGTTAAACGAGCCATCAGTTGTTGCCATTCGACAAGACAGATCTGGCGGATCAAAAAGTGTTGCCGCCGTCGGTACTGCAGCGAAACAAATGTTAGGGAGAACACCTGGTAATATTGAAGCGATCCGACCCATGAAAGATGGCGTTATAGCCAACTTTTTTGTGACCGAAAAAATGCTGCAGTATTTTATTAAGCAAGTGCACAGTAACAACTTTTTGCGCCCTAGCCCAAGAGTACTGGTGTGTGTCCCTTGTGGTTCAACACAAGTTGAGCGTCGTGCCATTCGTGAATCGGCATTGGGTGCAGGTGCGCGTGAAGTTTATTTAATTGATGAGCCCATGGCTGCGGCGATTGGCGCTGGCATGCCAGTATCTGAAGCAACCGGTTCAATGGTGGTTGATATTGGGGGGGGTACCACGGAAGTTGGCATTATTTCTTTAAATGGTGTGGTTTACTCGTCTTCAGTGCGTATTGGTGGCGATAAATTTGATGACGCCATTATTAACTATGTTCGTCGCAATTTTGGCAGTTTAATTGGTGAAGCAACCGCAGAACGCATTAAGCATGAAATCGGCTCAGCATACCCTGGTGAAGAGTTGGTTGAAATTGAAGTACGCGGCCGTAATTTAGCAGAAGGTGTCCCACGAAGCTTTACCTTAAACAGCAATGAGATTTTAGAAGCATTACAAGAGCCGTTAACAGGTATTGTCAGTGCTATTATGGTGGCACTTGAACAATCACCGCCGGAGTTGGCAGCCGATATTTCTGAGCGTGGCATGATCTTAACGGGTGGTGGCGCGTTACTCAAAGACTTAGACCGTTTACTGATGGAAGAAACCGGTATTCCTGTCGTAGTTGCTGACGACCCGCTAACTTGTGTAGCGCGCGGTGGCGGCAAAGCCATTGAAATGATTGATATGCACGGTGGCGATCTGTTTTCATACGAATAACGGCTAGCTCAGGCAATGAATCCGATATTTAAGCATGGCCCTTCTCCACAGCACCGATTAATTTTGGTGCTGTTTTGTTCTGCATTGTTAATATTTTTTGACCATAAAATGAATAGCTTCGAGTCAGCGCGAGGCTTTCTTCAGTCTATGGTGAGCCCATTACAATATTTAGCGACCGCGCCCAAACAATTAATGAACTGGGCGGCGGAAAATATGGTAACTCGTCGACAACTGATCGCCGATAATGAGCAATATAAAATCAATGAACTTACTTTTCATGAACAAGCACTGCAATTAGCCATCATTAAACGTGAAAATGACAGGTTAAGAGCCTTATTGGCATCACCGTTACGCGCCGATGCGAAAAAAATGGTGGCAGAAATTTTGGCGGTAGACAGTGACCCTTATACCCATCAAGTGGTGATCAATCGTGGCGCCAATGACGGTGTATATGAAGGTCAAGCGGTGATCGACGATGAGGGCATTGTTGGACAAATCTTACATGTTGGCACCACCAGTAGTCGTGTGTTATTGATCACAGATGTCACACATGCGGTACCGGTACGAATTAGCCGAAATGGCGTTAGGCTAATTGCCAGTGGGGTTGGTGTGATTGACACCTTAACCCATAACCATGTGCCGCATAGCACGGATATACGCGTCGGTGATACCCTGGTTAGCTCTGGCTTAGGCGGAAAGTTTCCCGAAGGCTATCCCGTGGCGAAAGTCAGTGTTGTGCGCCAAGATGAATCGCGAGCATTTTCACAAATACAAAGCCAACCTGTGGCGAAAATTGACCGTTTACGGTATGTGTTATTGCTATGGCCAGAGCAAGAGCGTGCCCCAGCAACTGCCAAACTTGATAACAAGGCGGTTAATGAATGACTAGTCGTTTAATTATTTTGTTAACCTTTTTAGTGGCGTTAATGGCCAGCATTATGCCGTTGCCTTTGAGTGTTGACGCCTTTCGCCCTGACTGGGTTTTAGTGGTACTTTTATACTGGTGCTTAGCTTTGCCGGCGCGTGTGAATGTGATTTCAGCCGGTGTGCTAGGTTTTATCCTTGATGTGCTGCTTGGCTCAACCTTAGGGGTGCATGCTGGTGCGATGGCGGTTGCCGTGTATATTGTCGCTGGTAATTACCAGAAAATACGCAACTTTTCAGTCTGGCAACAAGCGCTGATTGTAGGCGTACTCTCTGCCTTGTATCACTTGATTGTATTTTGGTTACAACGCTTTTTAACCGATGCGGTCTTTCTCCCTAGCTATTTATACCCAGTGTTTACCACGATTATCTTGTGGCCATGGGCTTTCTTACTGTTACGAAAAATAAGACGAAATTTTCGCATAAGCTAATATGTCTCATACTTTGATATTGGCGTCACAATCGCCACGCCGAAAAGCGCTACTACAGCAGCTTGGCTATAACTTTACTTGCATGCCAGCCGATATAGATGAAAGCGTGCTGGCGGGCGAATGCCCTGAGCCTTATGTTGCGCGCCTTGCGCTCGCCAAAGCTCAAGCCGTTGCCAAACAAAGCCCTGTAAATACGGTTGTGCTTGGCTCAGATACCAGTGTTGTGTTTGCCGAACATATTTTAGGTAAACCCGACTCTTTTGTTGATTGTCAGCGTATGTTAACTATGCTGTCGGGCAACACTCATCAGGTGATCACGGCGATTGCTGCGGTCAAAGATCAGCAAAGTGAAGTGGTTTTAGTGAAAACAGCAGTAGACTTTAAACCGCTAAGTGAGCAAGAAATAACGCGTTATTGGCAAACGGGCGAACCACAAGATAAAGCAGGTGCTTATGGCATTCAAGGCATTGGCGGTCAGTTTGTAACTCAAATACAGGGCAGTTACTCAGCGGTAGTAGGCTTACCGCTTTATGAAACCGCCCGCTTATTAACGGCATTTGGTGTAACATCATCAATGACAATGGATTAAACAGGAGTCGATATGAGCGGTGAGTTACTGATCAATGTTACCCCGAGTGAAACTCGGGTTGCTTTAATTGAAAATGGTTCGTTGCAAGAAGTGCATGTAGAGCGCGAGGCTCGGCGCGGGTTAGTTGGTAATATTTATTTGGGTAAAATTATTCGAGTTTTACCGGGGATGCAAGCCGCGTTTGTTGATATCAACTTGGGCAAAGCCGCATTTTTACACGCATCAGATATCAACTCGCGACTGATCTTAAATGAAGAAAATACCGGTGATCAAGTACCGGATATTCGCAATTTAGTGCATGAAGGACAATATATTGTTGTGCAAGTGGTCAAAGACCCAATGGGGACCAAAGGCGCAAGGCTGACAACCGACATTACCATAGCAGCACGTTATTTGGTGTTAATGCCAGATGCCAATCACGCGGGTATTTCACAACGCATAGAAGACCCACAAGAGCGTAATCGGCTAAAATCTATTGTTACGCCCTATTGTGGCGAAGAGCACGGCTTTATTGTCCGCACGGCGGCAGAAGGTGCCGGCATTGAAGAGCTGCAACATGATGCCGAGTTTTTACGCCGCGTTTGGGCAAAAGTGCTAGAGCGCAAAGCGCGAAGACAAACCAAAGATCCTATCTATCAAGATTTATCGTTAGCATTTCGGGTACTGCGTGACTTTGTCGGAATTTCACTTGAGCGCATACGAATTGACTCAAAATTAACTTATGAACAGCTGGTGGAATTTACCAGTGAATTTGTCCCCAATTTAGCGCCAGTGCTGGAGTATTATCCTGGTGAACGGCCCATTTTTGATTTATTTGATGTGGAAAATGAAATACAGCGCGCGCTGCATCGTAAAATTGAGCTGAAGTCTGGCGGCAGCTTGATCATAGATCAAACTGAGGCGATGACTACCATAGACATCAATACCGGGGCCTTTGTTGGGCACAGAAACTTAGAAGAAACCATTTTTAATACCAACATAGAAGCAACACAAGCGATTGCCCGACAACTCAGGCTGCGTAACCTAGGTGGCATTATTATTGTCGATTTTATCGATATGAGTAATAAAGACCATCAACGTCGTGTATTACACAGCTTAGATGCTGCAATGGCCCGCGATAATGTTAAATACAGTTTATCGGGGTTTTCTGCGCTAGGTTTAGTGGAAATGACTCGTAAACGCACCCGTGAAAGCCTTGAGCATATCCTCTGTGATGAATGCGCCGTATGTCATGGCCGAGGTTATGTCAAAACCGTAGAAACCGTTTGTTTTGAAATATTACGCGAGATTGTGCGCGTCAACCGTGCCTATGATGCCGATAAATTTATTGTCTATACCTCATCGTCAGTCAGTGAGTCCTTGCTTAATGATGAGTATCACAACCTTGCCGAACTCGAGGTTTTCATTGGTAAACAAATTAAAGTGCAAACTGAAATCATGTATAATCAAGAGCAGTTTGACGTGGTGATGATGTAGCAGGCTCATGGCAAATTTTGCCATGTCCATGTACAAGGTGTTAGCGCTAGTCGCGCGAACTTTGTCAATAAAGCTCGGTCAAACTTTGATAGTAGCCCTTAACTTGCGGTGTTATAAACTGTTGCCTCGTTTAATAACAGCATGAGTTAGCCTAGTGCTGAGCAAAACCCTAAACCAATCGGCGTCAATAACGGAAAGCATAACAGACCCTAGCGAGTCTTGGTAAAGTAGCAATGAGTGTCTCCACAGTATTAAATAGATGGCTGAAGCGTCTGTATAAATTACTAGCAATACTGCTAGTGGTTTTTGCTGTTCTCATTAGTACGTTACGGCTGTTTTTACCCTATGCCCATAATTATCGTCAAGATGTCGAAGACTACCTCAATGGCCAATACCATAGCAATATTTCTATTGGTAGTCTTAGTATGGGCTGGAGCAAGTCTGGACCAACGCTAATCACAGAGCAGGTTAAACTGTTATCAAGCACCGACAATAAAATTTATCTTGATCGTTTAGAAGTCGAGTTGGATTTTTGGCGTAGCTTACAAACCGGACAAATAGTGACCAAAGATTTTGTCATCACAGGGGCAGAATTAGAGTTTGAACAAGCGACATTGGCAAACTCTGCCGATGAAGTGAAAGCGCCAGAAGATAAAAGCAGCAATTTGATACAAACCTTGTCCACCATACTGCTAGAGCAAATTTCGCGCTTTTCAATACGCGATAGTCATGTACTGTATCACACCGCCACTGGGGTGCGTGCCTTTACCATCAGTGAAATGTTTTGGCTTAATGCAGACGATCGCCACCAAGCCAATGGTAGCGTTATTGTTGATGGCTTAAGCTCGAATAATTTAAAGCTATTATTAGATTTTCAAGGCAAGTCATTCAAAGATCTCAGTGGGCAAGCGTATTTGCAAGCCAATGAAATCGATATCACTCCTTGGTTAGGGCGTGTGTTAGCCATTAAAGATGCCAAAACTCACTCAGCCATTAATTTTAATGCTTGGTTAACCATTACCTCAGGCCATGCTGAATATATCCAATTGGCACTGGGCAATAATGAAATTACTTGGCAGCACTTAGGGCAAACGCAAAGTTTTGAGATCAATGGCGGCGATATTGTCATTAAAGCTGAAAATCAATTAGCTTACACCTTGGCGACTTCACCCTTAACCATTAAGCGAAATAACGCAGAAACCAATCGCTTATCGTTGGCAATGCATACCCTTGGAGACACCATTGAGGGTTATATAGACGGCCTAGAATTGGCCAGTTTTGAGGGCATATCGCCACTACTGCTGGATAATACCGCATTAGAGAACTTATTACTGGACTTAGACGCAACTGGGCGCATTGAAGATATACATTTTCGCGTCAAGCCAAATCAACAGGCAGTGACGGCAAAGTTTAATAATGTGAACAGTCACTTTAGCCATGGCATACCGGGTATTGATCAGGTCAGTGGCGAGTTAATCTACCTAAATAATCAATTACAAATCGCGTTAACCGCTAATGATGGCGCACTTAACTTTGACAAGCACTTTAAATTCCCGATCCCGTATACGCACTTAAGTGCTTTGGTTAATGCAAGGTTTTCTGCAGATGCTTGGCAATTCTCGGCTGAAAACATAGCCTTAACATCGCCACAGCTGCAGCTAAATGCAGATTTAAGTGTTGCTAGTAACAAAGCTCAAGCGCCTAGCATGGCTTTGCTGGCCAGTGTTAAGCAAGGCGATGCTCAATTTGCCGAGTATTTTTATCCGCACTTATTAATGGGGGAAGACTTAGTAAACTATTTAAATGGCGCGATAATTAAAGGTGATGTTGAACAAGCATTAGTCTTGTTTAATGGCCCATTCAATGCTTTTCCCTTTCATCAAGACGAAGGGGTTTTTGTTGTAGATGCTGAGCTAACAAACAGTCGCTTTAAGTTTGATGCGCAGTGGCCAGCGATAGATCACTTTGCGGCAAACTTAAATTTCACTAACAATAGTATGCGTATTACTGGTCGTGCTGGGTTGCTTTCGGGTATCGATGTCACCGGTGTGATTGCAACAATAGATGACTTGGCCGATAAACAAGTGCTGAAAGTTGACGCCAATTTTAATCATTTATCACCACCATTAGTTAGTCAATTAATGGCGGCTAGCCCGATGCAAAGCACGGTAGGTGTTACACTCGAGAAAGCAGTTGTTAGTGGGCCTATTGACGGTAAGTTTAGCTTGATACTGCCCTTAAACAACCCTGACGCTGTGTTAGCCAAAGGTTTTGTCGACTTTAAAAATAATAACCTAGCGCTACAATCGCCCAGGCTAGATTTTAGTAATATTCAAGGGCGGTTAAGTTATGAGAACGATCTCATCACGGCGACTGACCTTAAGTTAACCTGGCGAGACATGCCAATAACCGTTAATGTTGAGGCGAAGCAAAATAGCGAGCAATATCGCGTTAATATCAATACTGTCGGGCAGTGGCAACCGCAACTTTGGCAAGCGCAAATACCCAAAGTATTGCGTAAATATGGTCAGGGAGCACTGACTTGGCAAGGAGATTTAGCGCTCAATATTAGCGCGGAAAATTTTAGCTACGATTATCAAATTAATTCGACCTTGAATGAGCTTGCCTTAGCGCTACCATCGCCTTTTAGTAAGCTTGCCGGTGAGCCGCGATTGTTCAATATTCATGCTTTTGGTGATCAAAGTAGCAGTACCATCACTGGAGATATTGGCGATAATATTGACTTTTATGGTTCGCTTGATCACCAACAAGCGCAGTTTTCGTTAGCGCACTTAGTGCTAGGTCAGCAGCAATTATGGTTACCAACTACTGGCTTTCATATAACTGCAGATGTCGCCGAAGCCAACTTTGAGCAATGGCAGCCATTGATTGCCGATATTCTAACAGCGCTTGATGAAGCCGAAACTAGCCAACACAATGCGCAAGCAGCAACCCCGAGTTTACTCAACGCGCCAAATAAAATACATGGCAAGTTAGGTCAGGTTAATGTTTATGGTGAGCATATCCAACAGCTGGACTTTTCTCTGAGTCCACAAACCGATCATTGGCTGCTTAATGTTAATGCTAAAGAATTAAGAGGCTCGGCCAACATTTATCATGACTGGCATCAACAAGGCATAGCGATTAATGCTGACTTTATTCATTTAGCGCCACCGTTAAACGAAGATATTCGTGGTGCTGAACCGCAGACAGCTGAAGCCCAACAAAGCCCAGAGACCGAAAACAACAGTGAGATTGATCACCGGCAAAATGCAGAAATTTTTGCTTTTATGCCGCCTTTACAGGTGCAGTGTGCAAGTTGTCGCTATGGACACTATGATCTTGGACAGGTGGAGTTTTCACTGACCCGCAAGGATGACAATCGTCTAGTCATGCAAGACTTTGTCGCGCAAAGAGGCAAAAATAGCTTGGCATTTCAGGGACAATGGCAACTTGATGAGTTAGACTCGAAAACCACATTAACGGGAACTCTAGTTACGAGCGACGTCGCGCGCGAAGTTGAAAATCTAGGTTATGTTTCAATTATCAAGGACAGTGGTGCAAAGTTAAGTTACGACGTGCAGTGGCAAGGTGGCCCACACAACTTCAGCACCGCTACTTTTAACGGTGAGCTCGCGGCGGCCTTTGATGACGGTTATCTGGCAGATGTTGATGATAAAGGAGTACGAATCTTATCATTGTTAAGCCTGCAATCTTTAGTGCGCAAACTCAGCTTTGACTTTCGAGATATTTTTAGTGATGGCATGTTTTATCGAGAGTTAACGGGCAGTTTTACCGTCAAAGATGGCGTTGCTTATACCGACAATGTGCTTATGAAAGGCACGGCTGGTGATTTAAGCATAGTCGGTAACACCAACTTAAATAATGGTGATCTTGATTATCGCATGTCTTATAAACCCAATTTAACCTCCAGCTTGCCTGTGTTAGCTTGGATAGCGACCTTGAACCCAGTGACGTTTTTAGCAGGGGTCGCACTGGACGAAGTTATCACATCTACGGTGATCGCCGAAATTAACTTTGAAGTCACCGGCAATTTAGCCGACCCGCAATTTAAACAAGTGAGTCGGAAAAACCAAAATATCAGTGTTGGCCGCTCTTCACCGCCGAAAATAGTTGAAACCGTGCCAGAAGGCGCGAGCCTTGCCAAGCCGATAACAAAACAACCGCCGGCAAGCATAGAGCAGAATTTGAAAGCTAACGATAATGAGTCATAAACCACTACAACTTTGTGCCATTCAAATGTCATCGGGTATTAACCTAGATGAGAATATTGCCGATATAGCTGCGCAACTAGCGACTTTAGAACCTGCACAGCAACAAATGGTTTTGCTACCCGAGTGCTGTTTGTATTTCGGTGGACAATATAACGCGCAACTCTCGTTAGCGCTTGCAAGTCAGGGCACACAAACACTAACACACCGACTAGCCAAGTTAGCCCAAGAATATAATGTTTTCCTCGTTGCCGGCAGTATTCCGGTGCCGGTGCCAAATCAGCAAAAATTTACTAATAGTTGTTTTGTTTTTTCTCCCGACGGTGAAGCGTTAGGCCGTTATGATAAATTGCACTTGTTTGATGTTGCGGTGGCGGATAATGCCAAGCAATATTGTGAATCACGCTATGCCCAAGCGGGCGATCGTGTTAGCGTTATTTCGGTTGCTGGCGTCGAAGTCGGTTTGTCAATCTGTTATGATCTGCGCTTTCCAGAGTTATTTCGTCAATTATGCCAGCAAGGTGCAAAAATTATCACTGTACCTAGTGCCTTTACTCGAGTTACAGGCGCGGCACATTGGCAAACATTATTACAAGCACGGGCCATTGAAAACCAAGTTTATATTGTTGCCGCTGGACAAGAAGGTGTGCATGCCAATGGTCGAGAAACTTGGGGGCACAGCATGATCATTAACCCGTGGGGAGAAATATTGGCTCAGCAGGATACCGGAAAAGGCATAATTACTGCTGATTACCAAGCCAATGTGTTAGCCAAAATACGTCACGCTATGCCGGTAGCTACTCATAATCGTTTTAAAAATAAGTTGATGTCGAATGAATAAAGTTGAACAAGTGCTGTTAGCAGATAGTCAGATAGATAAAGACCTGCTAATTGCGACGCTGGACAGTATTTACCAGCATAAAATAGATTTAGCCGATTTATATTTTCAAGCCAGTAGCCACGAATCTTGGATGCTCGAAGACGGTATTGTAAAAGAAGGCTCTTTTAACCTAGAGCGCGGCGTCGGCGTACGCGCCATTTCAGGTGAAAAAACCGGCTTTGCCTATTCTGATGACATTTCGCCAGCCGCTTTAAGCAAAGCGGCTGATGCTGCAAAAGGCATAGCCCAAGCCGAGCGCTCAGGGCGAGTGCAAGTATTTGATGGCAAGTATAGTCAACAAGCAGCGGCGCTTTATCAAGCGCAAGACCCGTTAATGAGTTTGGCGCAAGAGCAAAAAATTACGCTCTTGCATGAAGTAGAAGCCCATGCCAGAAGTGTTGATAAACGTGTCAAACAAGTGATAGTAAACCTGACGGGTGTTTATGAAAAAATATTAGTGGCGGCAAGTGATGGCACTTATGCAACGGATATCCGGCCGCTAGTGCGACTTAATTGTTCAGTGCTCGTTGAAGAAAATGGTAAGCGCGAGCGGGCAAGTGCCGGTGGTGGTGCGCGTACCGATTATAGCTATTTTTTTGAAGTTGTTGACAATAAGCCCCGTTATTTGAGCTATGCAGAAGAAGCCGTACGACAAGCCTTGGTTAATTTAGTGGCGATTGACTCGCCTGCTGGGCTGTTGCCGGTAGTACTAGGTGCGGGTTGGCCTGGCGTGTTGTTGCACGAAGCGGTAGGTCATGGTTTAGAAGGTGACTTTAACCGTAAAGGCGCATCAGCGTTTTCCGGTAAAGTAGGGCAACAGGTGACGTCAGAGTTTTGCACCATAGTGGATGACGGTACCTTAGCTAATCGTCGCGGCTCACTGAGCATTGATGACGAAGGCACACCCGGTCAATATAATGTGCTGATCGAAAACGGTGTACTAAAAGGTTATATGCAAGATAAGCATAATGCCAAGCTAATGGGGGTTAAACCGACCGGCAATGGTCGCCGCGAGTCTTATGCGCATTTACCTATGCCGCGTATGACAAATACCTATATGTTGGCCGGGGAGCATAACCCAGACGATATTATTAAAACCGTTAAAAAAGGGATTTACGCACCGAATTTTGCGGGTGGGCAAGTAGATATTACGTCAGGTAAATTTGTTTTTACCAGTTCAGAAGCTTACTTAATTGAAAATGGCGAAATTACGGCTCCGGTTAAAGGGGCAACCTTAATTGGCAGTGGCCCAGAAGCCATGCAAAAAGTCAGTATGGTGGGTAATGATCTTAAACTTGATGCTGGCGTTGGCGTGTGCGGTAAAGATGGTCAAAGTGTGCCGGTTGGTGTTGGACAACCGACGTTAAAAATTGATGAAATGACGGTCGGTGGTACCCAATAAGCGTTCAACGGAACGAGCATGATAAGCCGGCTTGGCGGGCCATTATCATGCTCACTTCTTAATAAATATCTTAATTACACTTAAATTGACACCTGAGTTGCGCGCTAGGTTATGTCTAGTGTAGTGGCATTGAGTTGCTCAAACGAGTGATTTAGCCTAACCAGTGTTATTAGTGTTACTTTAAGCGAATGCCGTTCGCTTCAAGGACGATTTTCCCGTTTTTTAGCAGGTTGCCCACCGTTGCTTTGAAGGTTTTTTTACTGACGCCTAAGGTACGCTTGATGAGCTCAGGATCACTTTTATCATGTAATGGACTAAAGCCGCCTTGCTCAGCAATATGTGCTAGCAATGTGTCACTAAAATCTTTTACCTTACCTTCACCGGGACGCGTAAGTGATAGGTCAATGCGGCCATCTTGACGAACTTGCTTAATATAACCGGTGACTTTTTTGCCGCTACGCAGTGGTTGAAATATTTCATTTTCGTACAGCAAGCCCCAGTGCAGTTCATTAATAATGGCTTTAAAGCCAAGATCGGTTTTACTGGCGATGGTTAAGTTGACTTTATCCCATTTTTGGTACTCTGCCGGCCAGATATTAATAAATTTATCTAACTTACTTGAGGCCACTAAACGGTTAGTTTTTAGGTCAAGAAAAATACGCACTAGGTAATATTTTCCTGCTTCCATTGGGCTATGTTGCTGGTTGTAGGGTACTAAAAGATCTTTGGGTAAGCCCCAGTCAAGAAATGCCCCCATTTTATTAACCTGAGTCACTTTTAACGATGCAAACTGGTCAACTTCAGCGAAAGGCTTTTCTGTGGTTGCTACCACTCTTTCGGCGCTATCAACATAGATAAATACCTTAATAGCCTGACCTGGCTGACAGTTTTCAGGCACAAAACGATTGGGCAATAATATTTCGCCTAAATCGTTTGCATCTAGGTAAGCGCCACTATCTGTTACTGCTGTTACCGTCAGGGTGTTATATGTTCCGATGTTTGCCATGTATATCGTTTAGGTCAGTTAACTTAGGCGTATAATAACCGATTTACCCGCAAGTTAACTATAACTTTTAGGTTTGTGGCGGCTATTTTGCGCGGTTATGTAATTTTGTTTGGATAAACTCGCTGTGCCGTAAATGTAATAAGTCGGCAATTTTGCGAATAATATGCTCCTCTATACTCGCGAGCTCCCCGTCGGCATAAGCCATTTTCCATAATAAATCCACCATTGTTATGCGCTGTTGCAGGCTGTAGTTTTCATTGATTGTTTTGGTGAATTGATAAAAGTCAGTGGCATTTTCACACAAGGACAATGCTAAGCTGATGATCTCGTGAGTTTGTTGATTGGAAAGGTGAAATTGCTGTTGCAGTAATTCGCTAAGTTTTTGTTGCTCATCAGGGCCTTGTTTGCCGTCAGCAAGCATCACTTCACACAATAATACGCTACAAGCTAACTCTAAACTGATGTCCTTCTCACTTTGCTCAGCAGCTGTGCCTAGCGATTGAAAAAATGTACTTATTTTAGATAACATAAAAACCTCATTGCTTTATTCATTATTAAGTGACATGAGCCATCATATAAGGGTTGAGTTTAACGCATTTTTGCTAAAGGCAAGCATGCTAAACACAAGCCGAGCTAACAACTTATGTTGTTCAGGTGGTGATATCGACGAAAAAATATTGTAAACGTCTAATAAGTTAGTGAAAACGACTAATGTCAATCAATTTATCTGTTACAAACCTGTTGCTCTAAGCGTCAAATGTAAATTAAACCAATATTATTCAAAGGGTTAAAATTAAATTGGCAAGCATTTAAAAATCGGCGCAAATATTGTAACAAGCATTTACAACTTTGTTAGTTTTTGTAGCGCTAGATTTCTGTATCCTATACACAACAAAACTAATAATTCGCAAATTTTGGCATTACGAGGACATATCGTGACACGGAAAAAACAAATATTAATACCTATTGTCATTTTACTCGCGGGTATTTTAATTTTCGCTTTGTTTTCAAGCATGAAAAAACCACCCGCAGAAAAAGAAGTTATAGATGATACGCCAATTGTGGCGGTTGAGCGCATTTCGGTTGCTCCCTTAACATTAACGGTAGACTCATACGGTGTTGTGAAACCCAAATATGAAACTGAACTTGTTGTGCAAGTGAGCGGGCAAATTGTTGAATTATCACCAGCCTTTGTTCGTGGTGGTTTTGTGCAACAGGGGCAGCTATTAGCCCGTGTTGACCCGAATGATTATCAAGCGGCTTTGATCGAAGCGGAAGCTACCATGGCCTCTGCGCGTGCCGCGTTAGAAACTGAGCGCGCACAAGGACAGGTTGCTGAACAAGAATGGCAACGCATTACCGATACCTCTCCAACAGAGTTAAGCTTGCGTAAACCCCAATTAGCGCAAGAGTTAGCGCGAGTCAAGGCGGCGCAAGCTGCGGTTTTACGAGCAAAGCGTAATTTAGAGCGTACCGAAATTAGGGCCCCCTATGATGCCATGATTGATAGCCGAAATGTTGGCTTAGGCGCCTTTGTAACAACCGGAACAAGTGTGGGTAAAGTACTGGGTACTGCCATTGCGGAAGTAAGATTACCGGTTGCTGATAACCAATTAGCGTTTCTAATTGCGCAAGGTAAAGATGCCGAGGTTAACTTGGCAGGCAATTTTGCTGGCCGTGATATTGTCTGGTCGGCAAAAATTGTTCGTAGTGAAGGGGTGATTGATAGCACCAGTCGCATGAGTTATTTAGTCGCTGAAGTAAAAGATCCTTATGCCTTGCTAGCAAACAAGCAGCAAGAGCCTATTCGCTTTGGCTCATATGTTAAAGCTGAAATATTAGGTAAAGAGTTAGCCAGTGCAACAAAAGTGCCTCGCTACTTAGTTGATAATAGTCGAGTTGCTCTGTTAAACAGTGACTCGACATTGCGCTATGCCTCAGTAGATATTGTTCGTCAGCAAGGGCGCGATGTTATTATTGCAAGTGGCTTAGCAGAAGGCGACCAAATCATTGTTTCGGCGCTTGACTACCCTATCGCTGGCATGAAGTTAGCGTTAAATAGTCAAGCGGACGAAGAAGCTATTGATACCAGTGCTGATGAAGCAGACAGCCAAGTGGCACTCAATGATAGTGGCGCCGAGGACAAGTCATGAGTCACAACAGCACAGATAAAAAAGCTGAAATAGATCACAGTATTGATACTCATAGTGGCATTATTGCTTGGTTTGCTCGCAACAGTGTCGCAGCAAATTTGTTGATGATTTTCATTCTTGTCGGTGGTTTTTTGACCATTCAAACCATCAACAAGCAAATGTTTCCACAGGTTAAAATCAACTGGATAAAATATGCCGCACCTTACCCCGGCGCTGCGCCACAGGAAGTGGAAGAAGGAATAACCATTAAAATTGAAGAGGCGCTAGAGGCGGTTCAAGGTCTTAAACGGGTGATCACCTATTCAAACCGTAACTATTCTAATGGTTGGTTTGAAGTCGAGTTAGATTATGATCCACAAGTCGTGCTCGAAGAAGTTAAATCTGCTATTGACTCGATCTCAAGCTTTCCCGATGGCATGGAGCGCATAAAAGTTGAGCGAGATAAGTTCCGTCAAGAAGTCATGTATATCAGTCTATACGGTGATTTAAGCAATGCAGAATTAAAAGACTTAGGTCGCAAGATTCACAATGAAATTCAACAATTGCCACTGATTAACATTTCTGAGCTATACAGTGGCTTAAACTATGAAATTTCAATTGAAGTCAGTAAAGACAAATTACGCGAATATGGTTTGAGCTTTAATGACATAGCTAATGCGGTGCGCAGCTATTCACGCAATATGTCGGCAGGGCAAATTCGTGCGGAAAATGGCTACATTAATTTGCGCGTTGAAAAACAAGCCTATCGTGGCCATGAGTTTGAGCAACTGCCAGTCATGACGCGTGCTGATGGTACGCGGGTGTTGCTTGGCGAAATAGCCACTATTATTGATGGCTTCGAAGAAGGTCTACAGTATTCTAAGTTTAATGGTAAAAACTCGGTCACTTTGTTTATTGGTGCTGCAGATAACCAAAGCATCACTAGCATAGCTAGCGTGGTGAAAGACTATGTTGAGAAAAAATCAGCGGCACTGCCAGCTGGTGTGAAGCTAGAAACTTGGGTTGATATGACCTACTACCTTGAAGGCCGCTTAAACATGATGATAGATAACATGAAAAGCGGTGCTGTATTGGTATTTTTAATGCTGGCGCTGTTTTTACGGGTGCGGTTAGCGTTCTGGGTTATGATGGGCTTGCCGGTGTGTTTTTTAGGTACTTTATTAATCATGCCGCTTGAGTTTGTTAATGTCACTATCAATGTCATTAGCCTATTTGCGTTTATTTTGGTGTTAGGGATTGTTGTTGATGATGCTATTGTTATGGGAGAAAGCGCCCATGAGGAAATCGAGCAACACGGACACAGTACCGATAATGTTATTCGTGGCGTTAAGCGAGTTGCAATGCCGGCAACCTTTGGGGTACTGACCACCATCGCCGTATTTTTGCCGTTTCTTTTTGGTGAAGGTCCGTCTTCTGCATTTAGTAAAGCCATAGGCTCGGTGGTGATTCTGTGTTTAATTTTCTCTTTGATTGAATCAAAACTCATTTTACCCGCGCACTTGGTTAAAATGAAAATGAAAGCTTTTAACCCGAAAAACCCCATAGATAGATTACGCGCTTGGGTTGATAACAAACTGAAAACCTTTATCGAGCAAGTTTATCGCCCAGCATTGGCCATCTTTATTCATTATCGCTATGCCGTGCTGATGTTTTTTATCAGTTTGATGTTAATCAGTGCTGGTATGTTTAGTGGTGGCTTGGTTCGCTTTGTTGGTCAACCGAAAATTCCGCATGATTTTCCACGGGTAGTGGTTGAAATGCATGTTGACGCTTCGGAACAAGCGACGTTAGAAACCTTGCTGAATATTCAAGGTGTTATTAATGGTATTGATAAAGACATTGAAGAAAAGTATGGCAACTCAATGATTTCAGATATGCAGGTAGATTTACGCAGCAGAACCAGTGGTCAAATTATGGTGAAGTTGGTGTTACCTGAGTTGCGACCGCTAAATACCTTTGAATTAGCTGACTTATGGCGTGAAGCCATTCCTAACTATCCTGGCGTTAAGTCATTTACAATTGGTGATAATTTATTTGGCGGTGGTCGTGATGATGGCGATATTGCCTTTCGTCTAGAAAGTAAAAATGATCAAGAGTTATTAGCCGCAGCGAAAGAGCTAAAAGCGAAACTGAATACTTTAAAAGGCATAGGTGACGTTAATGATAGTCGTCAAACCAGCGCCCAAGAAGTACAGTTTGAATTAAAGCCGCTAGCTTACAGTTTAAACCTGACTTTAGCCGACATAGCTTCACAAGTTAGTTATAGCTTTTATGGCTTAGAGGCACAGCGAATTTTACGCGACAGCGAAGAGATCAAAGTGATGGTTCGCTATCCGCTTGCGGAGCGTAGTTCAGTGGGGCATGTTGAAGATGTGATGATCCAAGCCCCTAATGGCGCCGAGCTACCCTTGTCGGAGCTTGCCGAAATATCACTACAAGACGGCGTGACACGCATACGTCGAGAAAATGGTAATCGAACCATCAATGTTTGGGCAAGTGTTGATGCCGAGCAAGCCGAGCCATTTAAAGTCGCTAATGATATTCGTGATAACTTTATTCCTGAACTATTACGCAAATACCCACAAGTCAAAAGTGAAGTTACCGGCAGTATTCAAGAAGAAATGGAAAATGCGGATAATCAATTACGTGACTTTGTGATTTCTTCGTTAATTATCTTCTCGTTACTTGCGATACCGTTAAAGTCGTACGCGCAAGCGACTATGATCATGATAGTAATACCGTTTGGTATTATAGGTGCAGTAATTGGGCACTTTATCCTAGGTATGGATCTCAGTGCCTTATCTGTGATGGGGATTCTCGCGGCAGCTGGGGTGGTAGTTAACGACTCATTAGTTATGGTGGATTACGTTAATAATGCCAGAAGACGCGGCGTAGCCTTAAAAGATGCGGTAATGCATGCCGGTACCAAGCGTTTTCGGGCTATTTTATTAACGTCAATCACCACTTTTATTGGCTTAGTGCCTATTATCTTTTTTGAAGTGAGTGCCCAGGCTAAAATAGTGATCCCCATGGCGGTATCATTATCCTTTGGGGTGTTGTTTGCTACTATAGTGACCTTGGTACTTATTCCTTGTCTGTACCTAGTGATAGAAGATATCAAACAATTGTTTTCACGAAAAAAACTAGCGACTCAAGTACAACCGCAAGAAGCACTTAATAGTGAAGCCTGATAATTACTTAGTGCAGGTAAACGCATAACAAAAATAAAAGCCATCACACTGTGATGGCTTTTTGTTTGTGGTGGCTTTTTGTTATTGAACGCTATTTTACCCCAAGCTCTTTCAGCCTTTCTAATAAGTAGCTGGCTTGGGTATGTTTTTCTGACAACACCACCTCACTACGCGGGTGTAAAAATAACGGTAAGGAGATGCGTGATTTATTACTACTTTCGCCGGTAGGGTTAATCACCCTATGACTGGTTGATGGGAAATAGCCTTGGGAAGCCTCTTGCAGCATATCACCTATGTTGACAATCAAGTGACCAAAATCACTAGGCACATCTAGCCAGGCACCATCTTTTGCTTGCACTTGTAAACCAGGCTCATTAGCGGCGGGTAATATGGTGAGTAAGTTAATGTCTTCGTGCGCCGCTGCCCGAATAGCGCCGGGCTCTTCACTGCCAGTAAAAGGCGGATAATGGAGAATACGCAATAAGGTATTGGGGGTATCCTTAATCATATTAGAAAGTGGCTCAGCGTAATGTTTGGCTACTTCTGCTGGGCTATACTGCTCAACCCAATCAAGTAATTCGCTTGCCAATTCAGATGCCATATCATAATAGCGTAAAATATCATTTTTTAGTTGTGCTGGAATGCGCCCCCACGGGTAGACGTGGTAGTATTCTTTAATGTCTTTTTTGCTATGACCTTTTGCGGTTTCGGAGATTTCCGGGGCAAAATAGCCATCTTGTTTTTCTGGATCGAAGGCAAACGCTTGCGTGTCACCATGACAAAAAAATTCATACCAATCGCGATATATTTTTTCGACTAACGCTTGTTGAATGGGGTGGTTTGTTAACACACCAAATCCGGTGTGGCGCAAACTCTCAACAAACTTCTTGGCGGCATCTTCAGCACGGTAGTCAACAACTTGAACTTGCATAGCTTCCTCTAGCACTATCATTTTAATTTTTAGCTAGTATATACGCAAAGTCAGGGGATGTGGATGAATTCACACCGATAACACGCGCTGATGTGGTAAAAAATATCAATAGAGTTATTATTTTCGACCGTAAAAATCGGCTGAGCAAGCCAAGTTATTCTCGGTCATTACAGGTAAAAAATTACCGCTAAATGTGTGACAGTATTAGAAATAAAGCTAATTATTCCAGCAAGGTGTGCTAACGTTAAGATTGAGCTAGTGAGAAAAAAAAACACCCGAAAATAGCTGAGTATTAAGCTTAAGGCGCAGTTGATAAATTTTTATAATTAACATGGGGTACAAAATAATGAGGCAGCTTTTAATCATAGCAGGTAGTGTTGTATTGTTTTCTGCTTGTAGTAGCAATGTTAGCTGTGAAGACGTTCGGCTAGCATCAGAGCAAATACAGCAATGCCAAGCACTACAAAAACAAATCAGCAACGCCAAAAACAAACCTTTGATCCGCACTGAACTTGAGCGCAGGTATCAACAAGACTGTGTTGATATCCGCTATTATCGCGATGACAAGCAGGCTGGCGTTTGTGGGAATAAAGGTGCACTTGCTGAAGCACAACAAGTGCAAAAATAAACGAGAACTTAAAGTGACAAAGTGGTTGTTTTTTGATACGTTATCGGATCAAAATTACCAGAGAGCAATAGAGTTGCTTTCCAAGTTGAAACTTTTTATGTGTAGTAAGGTGGAAAATTGACTGATTCATTAGAGCCATTATCAGATGCTAACGCAGACTTGGCAAAAGAATCCATTGCCTTATTGCATCAATATCAGCAACTGCAAGATCGCTATACTGCCTTACTTAAGCTAAATCAGCTTACCTCAGATTGTGCCGATTTAAGTAAACTGTTTACACAAGTTCATCGCGCCATTGCGGCGGTTATGAGTGCTGATAACTTTTATATTGTGCTCTATGATCAAACGCTGTCAACCTTAGATCTGGTTTACCATGTTGATGAAAAAGATCACATGGCACTTGGCGTATACCCGTTAAGTAAATTTGCCGGTTCAATGACCAACTATGTTATTGCAACGGGTAAGGCATTACTGGCGACACCTGAAGTGATTAAATCTTTAGAGGAAGCTAATAAAATAACAGCCGTTGGCACGTCAGGGATTGATTGGTTGGGTGTGCCGTTAATGCATGATGGCTTTGTTATTGGCGTGATGGTGGTGCAAAGATATTCTGCTGATACACGCTACCAAGAATCTGAGCGAGATTTATTAGAATTTACCGCACAGCATATCGTCACCGCTATCACGCGTTTGCAAGATCGAAAACGACTACAAGCGGCGGTAGATGCCCGCACGCGCGAATTAATGCAGCAAATTCGCGATCGTGAAAAGTCTGAGTTATTACAAGAGTCTTTGTATCGCATCTCTGAACTGACCAATGATCCTGACCTCGTTATTGACACCTTTTATCGGCAAGTGCACAACATTATTGGCCAATTAATTAACGCGGAAAATTTTTATATTGCTAAGTACAACGCCAGTAACGACGAGCTTGATTTTGCCTATGTACAAGATCAAAAGGGTGTTAATAGCCATCAATTCTTTAAAAAAAGAAAATTGTCAAATCGCTTTACCGAACTGGTGATCCGCAGTGGCGAAACAGTCTTATTGAGTCAACAAGACATGTTAGCGCTACACGAGCAAGGCAAAACCATTAAGCCAGAGCCGGAAGTAGAGTCTTGGTTAGGTGTGCCACTGATAGATTCAGGTGAGCTCGTAGGGGCTATGGTGTTGCAAAGTTACCATAGTGCTACCCGTTTTACTGAGCAAGACGCCGAATTATTGCGCTTTGTTTCTCGTCATGTTGCCTCTGCCATGCAGCGCCGAGAAGTCGCGGACTATAAACGCAAAGCGCATGAATTACTTGAGCACCAAGTGAAGCTAAGAACCGCAGCACTAGAAGATGAAATTAAGCAAAGAAAAATAGCTGAAGAAAAACTTCAGCATGCCGCCTGTCATGATATTTTAACTGGCTTACCCAATCGTGCGGTATTTATTGACTTATTAAACCATGCCATTGCACGCAGTAAACGCCGGCCATCATTTAAGTTTGCAGTGTTATTTCTGGATTTAGATCGTTTTAAAGTTGTTAACGACAGCCTAGGTCATCATGCGGGCGATATGCTGTTAAAAGAAATCGCAATTGCACTGATGCAGGTGATCCGCGATACCGATACCGTGGCGCGCTTAGGGGGCGATGAGTTTGTTATCTTGGTTGAAGATCTTGAAAGTGATGAGGTAGCACATGAAATTGCTAGTCGCATAACTGAGTTATTATCAGCACCTTTTTATATTGATAATCAGTCAATCTTTATTGGTACCAGTATTGGCGTATTATTTAATAATGCCCGCTATACCAGTGCTGACAACATGCTTAGAGACGCTGATACAGCTATGTACCACGCTAAAGATAAAGGCAAAGGCTGCTATGAAGTATTTGATGCCAGTATGCATAAAAAAGTACAAAACGCGCTGTCGTTAGAAGCCGATATTCGAACTGCCATAGCTGAACAAGAGTTTGTCCCTTACTTTCAGCCAATTATATCCATGACGAGCGGCAAGGTGGTCGGCTTTGAAGCCTTGGCGCGTTGGCATAATGAGCAACGTGGTTTTGTATTGCCCAGTGAATTTATTCCATTAGCTGAAGAAACCAATCTAGTGATGGCTATCGATTTACAAATCTTAGAAAAATCATGCCAACAACTTAAAGCTTGGCAGCAACGCTTTGGTTATCAACATTTATATGTAAGTTGTAATTTCTATTGTAATCATTTTTTTAGCTTAAGCTTACCGCAAGATATTCAAGCCATTATTGATAAAACAGGTGTGAGTCCGCAGCAAGTGCGGGTTGAGATCACTGAACGGGCGTTATTAGAAAATAGTGATGTCGTGCTGAAAAATATGCATGCCTTGAAAAAAATGGGTGTAAAAATATTGTTAGATGATTTTGGCACAGGTTACTCAAGCTTAAGCTATTTGCATCGTTTTCCAATGGATGTATTGAAAATTGACCGCTCGTTTATTGAAAGTGTGCACGATCGCGATAATCATCAAGCCATTATCAAAACCATTATAGATTTAGCTAGTAATTTACAAATGGAAACTGTTGCCGAGGGCATTGAAAACTTAGCTGATGCGCAATTACTAGAAGCGATGGGCTGTATGTATGCGCAAGGCTTTTATTACTTCAAACCCCTGCCAAGTAAAGAAGTTGCCGAAATCTTAGCGAGTAACGTTTAACAGCCCTAACGAAACGTTAATTTATTGGCTGTTTTATGATGCCATTGCGTTAAGTTTGGCTGTTAATTCAAAGATAGCTAGCGTTTTATACTCGCGGCCGGTAATAAAACTTAGTAGACTTGCCAAGAGCCATTAACGATAAATTGACAGCAAGATGACAACCAGCAAGCCTAGAGTATTAGATCGCATAGACTTAACCATTTTAGATATATTACAAAAAAATGGTCGCATCTCCAATCATGCCTTAGCACAACATGTTAATTTAAGTGCAAGTCCTTGCCTTGAACGGGTAAAACGTCTTGAGCAAGACGGCTATATTGAGCGATATGGTGCATTTTTAAATGCCAGTAAATTAAAGTACGGTATGACGGCATTTATTCAAGTTACCTTAGATCGCACCACTGCCGATATCTTTAATAAATTTAGAGCTCAAGTAATTGAAATAAAAGAAGTTGCAGAATGCCATATGGTTGCTGGTGGCTTTGATTATTTGTTAAAAATTCGCTTTAAGGATATGGCCGCTTACCGGGTGTTATTAGGCACAATTGTGGAATTGCCGGGCATATCGCAAACCCATACTTATATTGTCACCGAGCATGTCAAACGCCACTCTGGTGTCCCTATATTCGAATAAGCCAGTCTGCTTGCAAAGTTTATGCAACACTTACAATACGATCGGCTGATTATCGCTAGGCTCAGTAGGCTAGTTTTTTGCGAGGACAGCCGATATAGTGTTGCTTAAATTTGTAAAACAAGCGCAGAAACTTTATGAAGTGTCTTGATTTTGCAGCTAAAAAATTGTTAATGGCTATTTTTTTAATTCGTTAAGTATTAACGGTTAATGTTAGCGTTTGCCATAAGTTATTGAGAAGTTATGAAATTAAATCCAACTACGGTTATTAAGGCGTTCAGCTTTATAGCCTTGTCTAGCCTGTTTTTATCCGCCTGTGATCAACAATCATCTGCGTCAGTTCAAGCAAATAGTGCGCATATGCCTAATGAAGTTAAGGCGGAAAACATCCGAGCCCATATCGAGTTTCTCGCCGATGACACCTTGCAAGGAAGAGATACCGGTAGTCATGGTTATCAAATTGCCGCCAACTATGTAAAATCTTACTTCAAGCAAATAGGATTAACAGCTAAAGGCGCGCAAACTGCCAACCTAGAGGTTGGCTTTGAGCAACCGGTACGTTTTCGCAGAAGCTACCTCGTTGAAGACTCTGCTCAAGCCATTATCCACAGCAGCCAAGGCGACATAGCTTTAGCTTTTAAAAGCGAATTTTTGACGTCGGCCTCCAGTGTTCGTAATGAAAGTGTTATTACCGCAGAGACAGTATTTGCTGGCTATGGGGTGATATCAGAAGAGTTTGGCTACAATGATTATCAAGATATTGATGTAAAGGGTAAAATTGTTGTTGTGTTAACCGGACGTCCCGACGATTTACCGTCAGAAGAGGGCGCTCATATTGGCTCAGGCGCTGAAAAAAGACGTCATGCCGCTGAGCACGGCGCGGTTGGGCTGATCACCATTCATACTCCTAAACGCGAAAAAATACGTAGTTTTGTTAAGTCTGCTAAATATGCAGATACACCACGGTTACATTGGTTAACCAAAGATGACCTGCCGTTTGGCGTGCAAACGGACATCATTGCCAGTGCCTATGTGCACCATGATGCCGCTAAGTCATTGTTTGCTGGTGCTGAACGCTCGTTAGCAGAGCTTTATGCTAGTGACATGAATAATACGGCTATTGCCGGCTTTTTACTTCCTCACCGAGTGACCTTGAAAAACCGCGCGCGCTTCGAAGAAATTAGCAGCCCTAATATAATCGCAACGCTACCGGGTAGCGATGCTCAACTTAAGCATGAATATGTCGTTTATAGTGCGCACCTAGACCATATTGGCGTTAATGCTCACGGTGATGAACAAGATACCATTAATAACGGCGCACTCGATAATGCTTCAGGTGTTGCTATTTTACTTGAAACAGCAAGGCTATTAGCTGAGATGCCAACTAAACCCAAACGCTCTGTGCTGTTTGTAGTGGTAACGGGTGAAGAAAAAGGTTTGCTAGGTTCGAGCTATTTTGCCAATAACCCAACCGTTCCTGCAACAAAGTTGGTGGCAAACGTTAATTTAGATATGCCATTAATTTTATATCCCTTTGCCGATGTCATTGCTTTTGGCTCAACTCATTCAACCTTAGGTGAAATTGTGGCAAATGCTGCTGGCAAGGTCGATATTTCACTGAGTGAAGATCCCATGCCAGAGCAAGCTTTGTTTACTCGTAGTGATCATTACAGCTTTGTGAAAGCGGGTATTCCCTCGGTATTTTTAATGACAGGTTTTAAATCAACCGATGATAGCCTAGATGGTGCGGCAATCTTTGCAGATTTTCTCAAAAATCACTATCACCAGCACAGCGATGAAATTACCTTGCCGATTAATTATGACGCCGCCGCTAGCTTTGCCTTAGTGAATATGATGATAGGCTTAGAAATTGCTAATCAGTCAACGCGCCCGCAATGGCATGAAGGTGATTTTTTTGGTGTAACTTTTGCGCAATAACATTGGCTATCATATAGGCCTGTTACCTAAACTTAGCTATAACCTAGCTTTCAAATAAGGATAGTTTAAACGATGAATGCACTTGACTATGCCATGCAAGCGAATGGCTCTTTCGCGCTGCCTGATGCTTGCTTTAAAGTAAAAGCCTTGATGGAAGATAACGACTCGACTATAGAAGACTTTGCCAATGTGATCAGTGTTGATCCCTCAATGACATCACGCTTATTGCAAATAGCCAACAGTGCTATTTATAGTTTTCCAGGCGAAATAAGCACCATTTCGCGAGCCATTACCATCATAGGCACGCAGGCCATTTATAATATGATGTTAGTGGATGTTGCCGCCACAGCTTTTAAGCACTTTTCTAATCAAGCAATTGATTTAAAACGTTTTTGGAAAATGAGTGTGTTTTGTGGTTTAGCAACAAAAAACTTAGCGATTAGTGCTGGTATTAGGGATATTGAGCGACTTTTTGTTGCCGGCTTGCTACAAAACTTTGGTGAGCTAATTGTCGCTAAAGTAACGCCTGAGTTGGCAAAACAGTGCGAAAATTACCATCAAGACTTATTGCCTTGGCAATTACAGCAGCAAGTGCTTGGTTTGACTTATACTGAAGTTAGTGCTGAGTTACTGAAAATTTGGCAGATCCCAGAGAAAATCATTTTACCGATCCGACATTACAACAATGCTGAAAATATTCAAATCAATAAAGATGTAAAAGTATTGTACTTAGCGTCAAGATTAGCGTTAGTCGCATGTCATCCAGAGCAATTTCACTATGATGACAGTATTGATAGCGCCTTATGTCAGTCATTAGGCATTACCAGTACTGAGCTAGAAAACGCAGCACAGTTTGCCAGTCAAGAAAGTGATAATATTCTCAATATTATGAATGCGAAGTTTTATGGTTAATGGCTAATATCAGTTCAATATAGTATACACTTTGCTAGCCACTGTCGACGACCAATAGAAGACATTGGCTTTAAAGCCTGCTAGCATCGATGCTCTGAACTATCAGAGATTATAATAATAAAATGGGCAAGTTTACCTGTGCTGTCTTAGTAGGCAACTCATTCGGTAACAACAATGATAAAAAGAGTCCCATTACAAAGACAACGAAGGGCGTTTATGAGTACAGATAGAGAAAATTTTAGCTCCCGATTAGGGTTTATATTAGCGGCTGCCGGCTCTGCAGTGGGGATAGGAAATTTAGTTGGTTTTCCCGTTAATGCCGCGAAAAATGGTGGTGGAGCATTTTTATTAATGTACGCCATATTTGTTTTTCTTATTTGTTTGCCGGTGATGATTGCTGAAATGGCGGTCGGACGAAAAACCGCTAAAGAGCCTGTCGGTGCCTACAAGACCTTAAGTGGCGGCAGTCGAGCATGGGGAGCCGCCGGCTTTCTTGGCGTGCTGACCCCGTTTATGATTGCGGTTTTTTATATGGTATTGACGGTGTGGATCTTTGGTTATATTGCCTTAACCCTAACCGGTAACCTAGATTACCTTGCTAGCAGTAATGGCTTTAGCGCCTTTGTAGAAAGCCCGTATATTTTCGCCGGTATGGTAGTGGTTGCAGCCATCGTCAACTTTATTTTGGTTGCCGGCGTGAAAAACGGTATTGAACGCGCGTCAAAAATACTGATGCCAACGCTATTTATTATGTTGTTGGCCATGGTGTTTTATGTTTTAACTTTAGATAATGCCTTTGCCGGTGTGAAATTCTTCTTAATCCCCGACTTTACCAAGTTAACGCCAGCCGTTATTAATGGCGCCTTATCGCAAGCGTTTTTCTCCTTGTCGTTAGGCATGGGTATCTTGATCACCTATGGCTCTTACATCAATCGTAAAACCGATATTGTTGGCTCAGCCAAATTGGTAGCATTAACCGATACTGCGGTGGCATTCACCGCCGGTTTAATGATTTTACCCGCCGTGTTCTCTTTTAACCCTAACGTCAACCCTGCTGAGTTAAGTGATAGTTCGGTATCGTTAATTTTTACCTTTTTGCCGAAGATATTTCTCGCACTGCAGAGTTCGATTGGCTATTTTGGTGCGAGCGCGGTGGCGGCGTTCTTCTTTTTATTAGTGTTCTTTGCCGCTATTACCTCCTTGGTTTCTATTTTAGAAGTGCCAGTGTCATATTTGGTTACAGAGAAAAAACACAGTCGCAAAAAAGCCTTGTCGATACTCTTAATGACTGCCGGTATTTTAACGGTTTTCGCGACGCTTTCATTTGGCATGGTGTCATTCTTTACCGAATTTACGAGTTACGCGGGGGGAGTACGCTCATTTTTTGATGTGGTGTACGATATTTTCTACGACACAATTTTACCTTTGAATGGCTTTTTACTTTGTGTTTTTGTTAGCTACCGTTGGAAAAGGTTGCAGTTGTCAAAAGAAATCGCCCTAGGTAATGACAGCTATCAAGGTTCGTGGATGGAAAAATATATTAATTTTTCATTAAGTACCTTTATTCCATTAATTGTTTTCAGTATCTTCATTAATACCGTAGCGCAAAAGTTTTTTGGCTATAATATTTTTGCAGGATAACTGCGATTGCGTTCATACCTAAGGCGAGATAATTTGTTATTATCTCGCCTTATTTTTTTGCCGATGTTAAACCCATGATTGAGTATATTGCCACCAACACCCTTGACTTTAATGAAAGCCAACGACTTTTTCATGGTCGCGGCCATGCCTATCCCGCGTTATCCCATGTTAATGTTGACTGGCTTGCGCCTGTAATATTAATCACACTTTATCAAGAAGTTTCTGCTGACTGGCTTACAGAGCAAGTGGCACAATTACAAAAACTGACCGATAAATGTCAATCCATTCAAGTGCAGTATCGTTGTCGTAAGTTTGCGCCTTGTCAGCTGTTATGGGGCAAAGAAATTACTCACCTAACCGCCGTTGAGCATGGTTTAAAATATCATATTCAATTAGGTAAGGCGCAAAACTCTGGTTTGTTTCTCGATATGCGCAATGGTCGCCAGTGGGTGCAAACGCACAGTGACAATAAACGGGTATTAAATTTATTTGCTTATACCTGTGCATTTTCTGTTGCCGCTATTGCCGGCGGTGCCAGTAAAGTGGTGAATGTTGATATGAGTAAAAGCTCACTAAGCAAGGGCCGTGAAAATCATCGTTTAAACCAACAAGATCTCAATAAAGTGGCTTTTGAAGGCGTAGATATATTTAAGTCATATGGACGCTTAAAAAAACATGGTCCTTATCAGCTGTTAATCGCCGATCCTCCATCATTTCAAAAAGGCAGTGTTGATATTGCTAAGGATTACAAAAAAATCATTCGTCGTTTACCAGAGTTAATGTCAGATCAGGGTGATATATTGCTGTGTTTAAATTCGCCAGAGTTAAGTGACGCGTTTTTGTTAGCGGAAGTTGCCCGAGAGTGTCCAGCGTGTGAATTTCAGTACCAAATTGAGACACCCAGTGTTTTTAAAGAGGCACATTTAGGCAAAGGGTTGAAGTGTTTATATTTTATTTATAAACCCACATCTTAATTGAAATGTGCTTTATTGGCGTATTACAGCTTTTCATTACTTGCGTGGCGAACAGGTTGGCAATTAATTTAATACCACGCGCGCAGCTAAAACAATTAAAAAGCTGCCGGTGACTTTATCAACGATATGACTATTTTGTCTTAACTTAGCTATGATAGGGCCGCGCGAGATAGTAAACGCGATGATCAGATACCATGACATATCAATGATGCCGACTGTCACTGTCATGATCATTTTTTGTTGCCAACCGGCACCTGGAACGACAAACTGGCTAAATAATGCCAAAAAGAAAATCGCTAACTTAGGATTTAAAAAAGCAATAAGAAAACCATCGCGCCAACCATTAATAGTGCGCTTTTGGTGCTCGGCTGAGGGCTGAAGTTGTAAATGCTGTTGCTTGCTCAGTAATGCTTTAATACCTAAATACAAAAGAAAAGCTGCGCCGGCATATTTTATGATACTAAATAAAGCAGGTGACTGTATGATGAGTAAACCAATACCGGTCGCAGTTATGGCTGCATACAAAGCAACGCCGATACCATGACTGATGGCAGTAGCGTAGCCCTGCGAAGCGCCGCCATTTAAGCTGTTTTGAATCACTAAAGCTAAACTAGGTCCAGGCGATAGCGCACCTAAGATGCATATAACAACAAGTGATAACCATAAGTGAAATTCCATAAAATAAACGGCCTTAGAAAGTTTTGATTAATGATCAATTTTGCTGCGCAGAAAACTAACAAATCTTGGCACACCGCGTGGGGTTTTGCCAAGGTATTTATAGGTTATTATACTGCCAATGGCGGGCGGGTGCTGGCGATCTTGTTTTGAAAACCCTGTGCCTATTTTAAAAATGATGCCCTCTGGTGTCGCGACTTTAATTGCGCCAAGCAAACCTAAATATTTACCTTTGCCCCGAGTATGAGCAATAACTTTAGCCTCGGCATCTTGATACTGTTTTAATTTTAACAGGTTTTTACTGCGACCACTTTGGTGCGTTGCGCTGGCAAGGTGTAGCATTAACCCTTCGCCGTTATTATGAACAATATCACTTAATAATGCCTGTAACGCTTGGTTATCGGATAGCCGACGTTGCGGAACCATTTCAAGGTAAGTTGAGCGGTTATTGCTGACTAACTTTTGCATAGCATGTATGCGAGTGGTGAAGTCACCAGAATGCTGTGGTAGGTCAAAAATCATCAGTTTAAGGTTTTTCCAGCAGCTGCCCGAGCCGGTTTTACGCCGTACACAACCACTGATTTTATCAAACTCACCTTGACTGCTCCACAATTCACCATCCATAGCAAAATTCGGCCAATGCTCAGTAAACCATGAAGGCGCCGATAAGATGTTGCCACGGCGTGTCATCAAGTGTGTACCATCCCAATATCCGCGTACACCATCTAATTTCTCACTGACCCAGTAGTTGTTAATAGCGATGTCTTGCTGATAAAAACTGGCATGTTGTAATTTGGGCTTTATTTGTTCATTAGTAGCATAGCTTGCAGGTTGAACGATAATACAGCTAATAAGGCAGCATAATATGTAGCGCACAATGGCGTATTTATTATTACTCATTTAACACATCCTTGTGGTGTTTATTGATAAAAGGCAATTATTCGCGCTTAGCAAAAATATCGAGCAAGTGCCAGAACAGCTAAGCGACAATGACTCGAGTATAGCGGTATTTACAATTTTTTGTGTGCAAGCTCTTAAGTTTAAGTCAAAGCGAGCGCTGAATTTATTGGCGAAACATCAATACTATTGACTACACTTGGCAGTTAAAGGACTGTGAATGGAAACATAATGATGAAACGGATTTTGCTTTTAATGTTAACTATGCTGCTATTATTTACCGCATTTTCGACACTGGCGGGCAAAAAACAATGCCAAAAATACCGCAAGAAGTTGGACAATGTGCAAGCCTTGCAACGACAGGCAAACTCGCTTAAACGCAGCAATAGCTTGTCGCGTCGAGAGTCAAAAGCCCGTGATACCTGGTGGCGCTGTGAAACCGGAAAACTGAAGGCAAAAACTCAGCAGAAAACCAAGCAAAAAAAGCAGCGAAATGGCAAACAAAAGCATACCTATGCATTAGCGCGCAAGTCAGCGCCAGTGAAGTTACGGTCAAATACTGCCCATAACACTCAGCGAAAATTAGTGCCCTTTGCTAGTCAAGGTGCTGTGGTTGTGCGGGCACCGTATCAAGGTGAAAAATTGCAGGCTTGGTTGGCGTTTTATCGGCCGCAAAAATTCTGTGCAAAACCTAAAACATTAGCCGTATTTAGTCGTTGTGTTGAAGATAGGCGTCGGCAACAATCAATATTTGAAAAAACCACTAAATAGGTGGTGCTTTTAAGCATATTATGGCGCAAAAGTAAAAGCACAAAAAACTAAGTGGTTGATAAGTATACTTAAAGTTTACTTGGAATATCTTTTGCTTTATTGGCGTTAGTTTATTTTTATGCGCATTAAAAAGTGCTGGCTTTGTGCGCACATGACAAACTCATATAGCGACCAGAAAAAGGACAAGAGATGAAACTTCTAGCAGGTAAAAAGTTTAAACGTTTAATAGTGTCAGTTGTTGGTGGCATACTGTTACTGCTTGGTATGATATTTATTTTATTGCCTGGCCCTGCGGTAATTTTTATTCCGTTAGGGTTAGCTCTGCTAAGTTTAGAATATGACTGGGCGAAAATATGGCTCAGGAAATGCCAAAGCTATTTTCGCGCTGCCGCCGTAAAAGCCGATCAAAGCCTTTACTGGTTAAGAAAAAAGCTGACTCGTTAAGGTCAGTGGCGTTAATTAATGACAGACACTGTTAACCGACAGAATAAAACGGGACTCTGATGATAATGGCTAGTCAGGGGGTAAGTAAGGTGTGGTTAAGTAAAAAGCCTAACGTAAATTTGTTAAGCTTATGCTGTTACTTCTACTTAACTTTGCGCAACTAGGTACTGTGCTTTGCTGTCGTTATATTGACTGACAATGTTATCGATTGTGTCTTGGCAATAATCGCGTAAACCGCTCAATAGCATATACTTTTTGCCATGGCCAATCACTTCACCTTGAGCGATTAAATCAAATGATAAACAGGCATTACCACGCTTGCCTTCAATTGTTAGGGTAGTAGAGGAGAGTCGTAATGAAATATCCTCAAAATCAAGTCTGTCGAGCTCAATTGCCATGCTTTCGTACATTATCATTGGGCGAGCTGGGTTGATCATAACCTTATGCTCTTGCATAAGCGCCACTAAAATATGCGGAAAAGTGTGACCAGAAAACTCAACATAAGCACGGGTTAACGCCTCAATAGCTTGGCTACTTTGGGTGTGATCACCGCTCGCCGACATAGATAAGTATTCTTTTTGGTTATCATCGACAATACGCGTATTTTGCTTTACTTCACGAGGCAGTGTCAAAGTCGTGGTATCGGTAACCATACCTGAAAACTTAAAACTCATTTCTTGGTGTAATCCGACGCGCTCTAAAAGTAACGCAAAGAGTAAATCACCGGGCACACAAAAGCGCTTCGCGTCTATGTTATGTAAAGGGTTAAAGTCATCTGCAATTTGCTTTGCAAAGTCACTGGCCTGTTGGCGTGTGAAACTCACCTTATCATTGGAAATATGGCAATATTTTTCTAAAAACATAAATGGTTGTCGTCACTTGTGGCTACTAAAATCGGCGCTATTCTATCAGTATGATGGCTTAAAATCGAAGTTTATTGTTGGATAATTTAGAAAGCAGACCAGTAAATATAAGGGCTATAGCCAAATCATTAGCGAGCTTGTTGTTGTAAGTAATCAGCCACTAATTGCTCTTTATGGCGCTTACTTAATTGCTTGAGTTGATACTCACGCTGGCTTGCCTGTTGACGATTGTTTAAGGTCTCAGCATAAGCCAGTGCTACAGGCCGGCGCACGCGCGTGTATTTCGCTGCTTTTTTATTACAATTATTGTGCTCTGCTAAACGTCGCTCGAGCGAGGTTGTGATGCCAGCATACAAGCTATTATCTGCACAACGAAGAAAATAGACAAACCACATTTTTTCAGCCGCATTTACATGAATCTTTAGGGCTATCATCGCAATTTTCTCGCCGCTTATCGAGGGAAAAATGAATTATTACTAGCTGCTAGTAGGCGATTTTTATATGATGGCCTCAAGAACGAATAACGGATGGGTATATGCTAGACATAGAAACAGGCGCGCTGCGTAAAATGCGTGCTGATTTAGCCGCTGATGGCAGCGTTAACTATCGCATGGTGATCGGCGAGCAAGAATTGGAGTTAAATACACTTATCGGCAAACAGATAACGCTACAATATAGTGGCCATATTGATTGTCAGCATTGTGGTAGAAAAACCAAGAAAAGCTACGCTCAAGGCTTTTGTTTTCCCTGCATGCAAAAACTCGCGCAATGCGATATGTGTATTATGAAGCCTGAAAAATGTCATTTTGAGCAAGGCACTTGTCGTGAGCCAGAGTGGGGAGAGCGTCATTGCATGATCCCACATTATGTTTATCTTGCGAATACCTCAGGTTTAAAAGTTGGTATTACGCGCCATACGCAAATACCCACCCGTTGGATTGATCAAGGCGCTAGCCAAGCCTTGCCAATATTTAAGGTAAGTACTCGCTTACAGTCAGGGTTGGTTGAAGTAGCACTTGCAGAATTTATTGCCGACAAAACCAACTGGCGAACCATGTTAAAAGGCAATGCCGAGCCGTTAGATTTAAAAGCCTTGGCACAAGCGTTAAAACCGAAAATTGCCGAAAAGCTGGCAAGCGTTAGGCTAAAGTACGGTACGGATGCTGTCACTGAGTTAGATGAGGAGGTGATCGATTTACATTTCCCAGTAACGCAGTATTTAAGCAAAATATCATCTTTCAATTTTGATAAAACACCAGAAGTTTCTGGTATCTTAGTGGGCATAAAAGGGCAGTATTTGATTTTTGAAACAGGTGTGATTAATTTACGAAAATTCACCTCGTATCATGTAAGTTTGCACGTTGCCTAAGTGGATCAAAGTTTCTCTGTTGAATTTAAGCTACACTAAAGAAATAGTTAGCGCAAAAATTTAAAGGAAAGCCGCTGATAAGCCATTAGCAAACTCTGTTATACTGCTTATTTTAGGTGTGCACTTGTTGCCAATAGCGCCAACTTTTGACTTATAGCTTTTATCTGTAACACAACTGTGGTGGCGCTTAGTGAGTAAGGGAATAGACAGTAAATTTTCTAGGAACATTATGATGAATGCGAATGATTATGCGCAACAAGCCAGTGAAATATTTATTTTGTCGGACTCATTTGTTCGTATCAAAGAGTTGATTGATGATGAAAGCTCAACCATAGATGATATCGCCGAAATAATTCTACTGGACCCTGCGCTGACCGGCAGTATCTTAAAGTTAGCCAATAGTTCTTTTTTTAATTACCCGGGGAAAATAGATACGGTATCTAAGGCATTGTTAGTTTTAGGTATCACTGAAGTGTATAATTTAGTTATCGCTTTTTTTACCAAAAAAGCCTTTAAAGCGTTAGCACTCGACTCAGATTATCTCGATGATTTTTGGTGCAAAAGTGTCGACTGTGCATTAATTCTTAAATATATCGGAGAGCAGCTTGACGTTGCCAATGCTGAACGTTTATTTATTCTTGGCTTGTTGCATAATTTAGGTGAGCTTGTCATCCAGCAGCTTGCGCCTGAAAAAGGTAATGTTGCCAATAAATATGCCGCACCAGAACTCCCTTGGCAAGCGCAGGTGCAGCAGTTGGGCTTTAGCTATGCAGAGTGCTCTGCAGAGTTATTAAAACAGTGGCAATTGCCCTTTAATATCATCGAGCCGATTCGCCAGCAAGATGAAACAGACTTTAGCTACAGCACAGATGAAACTAAATTGTTGTATATTGCGAAACGAATCATGCTTATGCAATATGAATGTAACTCGCACCCTGATGAATTAATGTTAAGCCCTGAAGTTATGCAGTTGTTTCCGATCACGGATAATATGATCAAAGGTGCCAATGAGTTTTGTGATTTTGAGCGCTTAGCGGTTTTAGCTATCTTAAATCCTGGCGCCGCCATGGTATATTAAAACGATTTTTGCATACTTTTAAGTTTTAGACATAGCCGCCAAGCCTTGCTTTGGCGGCTTTTTTGTTCATTAATGGCTGTTAATATTAGCGCCGCTAATACCTTGCTTAGTCGTCGCCACTAAAGCACTTTCTTAAAATGTCACATCTGCTAGTGTTAGCCATTATTGTGCGGCCGTGCTTTGCGCATCGGCTGAGCGTAATGCAAGATAAGTCAAGCGTAGCCCTGATAATCCAGTTCATTGCAACCAAACAGCGCTTATTATTTTGGGTTAGTGATTGACGAAGAGTTGGCCAATAGCTTACCAGATGATAGTGCCAGTTGCCCTAGAGCAAGCTCAGCCTTTCTTTTATAGCCTCTAAGTCAGACACTGATTAAGCATCAAGGTATCAGTACTCGCGGCAGCTGATATCAATCAATGTCTTGCACCACAATTTCGCAATGGCTTATCTAACGCACAAACTTGGTGCATAAAAAGTTATCTATATATCGTAACCCTTTGTTTTAAATGTATTTATTATTTGGCATGGGCTTTGAATTGCATTAGTTATCAATAATTAAGGGAGAGCAATATGAAGCTAGTCACAGCCATAATAAAGCCGTTCAAGCTCGATAGTGTAAGAGAGGCAATTTCTGAAGTCGGTGTCGATGGGTTGACGGTAAGTGAAGTCAAAGGTTTTGGTCGTCAAAAAGGTCATACCGAGTTATATCGGGGCGCTGAATATCAAGTGGACTTTTTACCTAAAGTTAAGTTGGAAATTGCCACCAACGATGAGCTAGTTCAGCGCTTAATTGACGCGATCAGCACAGCCGCGCATACCGGAAAAATCGGTGACGGTAAAATCTTTGTATATGACTTGGAATATGCGGTGCGGATACGAACCGGTGAGCAAGACGCAGAAGCGATATAGGAGCAAAAGCATGGAACAGAATATTTTTCAATTACAGTTTGCGATGGATACTTTCTATTTTTTAATTTGTGGCGCCCTAGTGATGTGGATGGCCGCTGGATTTTCCATGTTAGAAGCCGGCTTAGTTCGGGCGAAAAACACCACAGAGATATTAACCAAAAATGTCGCACTTTATGCGATTGCCTGCATGATGTATTTATTTATAGGTTATGACATTATGTATGACGGTGGTGTCTTCCTTTCTGGCATTGAAACCTTGGCACCCGAACAAGTGTTAGCTGATTTTTCTGCGCGTGAAGGTGGCTTTAACGGCGCGGCAATATATTCAGCGGCTGCTGACTTCTTTTTTCAGGTGGTGTTTGTTGCAACAGCTATGTCAATCGTTTCGGGCGCGGTAGCAGAGCGTATGAAGTTGTGGGCGTTTTTAACCTTTGCTGTGCTATTAACCGGCATTATCTACCCGATGGAAGGCAGTTGGACGTGGGGTGGTGATGCGGTATTTGGCCTTTATACGCTATCAGAGTTAGGTTTTTCTGATTTTGCTGGCTCAGGTATTGTGCATATGGCAGGCGCTGCAGCGGCACTAGCCGGTGTGCTGTTATTAGGGCCACGGCAGGGTAAATATAGTGCAGATGGCAGAATTAATGCGATTCCTGGTTCCAACTTACCGCTAGCCACTTTAGGTACTTTTATCTTGTGGATGGGTTGGTTTGGTTTTAATGGTGGTTCAGTATTAAAGCTAGGTGACATTAGCAGCTCACATTCAGTTGCTATGGTATTTTTAAATACCAATGCCGCGGCTGCAGCGGGTGCGTTTTCTGCTTTGATTTTTGCAAAAATACGCTTTAAAAAAGCCGACTTAACTATGGTATTAAATGGCGCCTTAGCCGGCTTAGTGGTGATCACGGCTGAGCCGTCAACACCAACCCCCTTGCAAGCGACTCTGTTTGGTGCGCTCGCCGGCGTTGTTGTAGTGTTGTCCATTACCTATTTAGATAAGCTTCGTATTGACGATCCTGTTGGTGCTATATCTGTGCACGGCGTGGTTGGGCTATTAGGCTTGTTATTAGTGCCATTGACGAACTCTAGTTCAACATTGATCGGACAGCTCATTGGTGCCGGTACAATTTTTGTTTGGGTGTTTAGTAGCAGCTTCTTGGTGTGGTTTGCGTTGAAAAAACTGGTGGGGATTCGTGTGAGCGCCGAAGAAGAGTACGAAGGCGTTGATAAATCTGATTGCGGAATGGAAGCCTACCCTGAATTTACCTTAGGCTGATCAGTTGCCGTAGATGCGCACCTAGTCGCTTATAGAATTAGCTAGGTGCGTAGTGCGTGGCAATGGCGTGGCCGAGCGGTCACGAAAGTCGCAAAAAATATTTGTCAAAGTTTTACTGATATTCGCGATAAAATGTGTAAAATTAGGCTATTAGTCAATAGCTTTAAAGTGGGTTGTTACATGGCAAGAGAACAGTTTGGCGTATGCGCGGAGCCTAGTCTGCACGGATATTTTTTATTTTTTAACGCCCTAGACGATAATACGTTATTTTTACGCAAAGCCCTTTCTCGAGTTCCGGCGTTGTTTGATAAATACGCAGAACGTTTTTCTGAGGCAAACTTAGCCGGTGTTGTAGCAATTGGCGCAAACTTTTGGGATGAAATTTATCCGCAAGCGCGTCCCAAACATTTACGACAGTTTCCAGAAATGGCGGTAGAAGACCGTATCGCCCCGTCCAATAGTTATGATCTTTATATTGAAATTCGCAGCGACCGCGCAGATGTTAATCACATAGTGGCCACTAAAGTCTGCCAACTCTTGGCGGATAGCGTGGAGTTAGTTGAGCAAGTAAGAGCATTTCGTTTTCTTGACGGGCGAGACCTAACCGGTTTTGTTGATGGTACAGAAAACCCACAAGGGCATAATCGCCGCCGTGTTGCTCTAGTTAACGAACAGCAAGATCCTGAATTTTCCGCGGGCAGTTACTTACATATTCAGCGTTATCGCCACAACCTTAACTTGTGGAATTCTATGGAAGTTAAAGATCAAGAGGATATTTTTGCTCGCACCAAAGTTAATAATGAGGAATATTCTGAAGAAAATAAAGCCGCGACAGCACATATTAAGCGTGTCAACCTAAAAGACAGTGAAGGTAAGAGTATTGAGATCCTCAGACAGAGCATGCCCTACGGCGATATGAAAGTTCAAGGCTTACTTTTTGTTGCCTATTGTCACTCTCCTGAGCCGTTCGAGCTTATGCTTGAAAGTATGATTGCCGGTGATGCCCATGGGCACAGCGATCACTTGCTAAAATTCACACAAGCAGAAACTGGCGCGGCATTTTTTGCGCCAAGCTTAAATGTGTTGGCGCAGATGGGCGAATAATGTTGTTAGCTTGTGCTCTTTAGCTTAAATTTTTCAAAAACAGCGCTTCAAGTTTTGCTATTGTAAACTTGATATTTTGTACGTCAGTTGGCGCGATAAAAATAGTATCGTCGCCAGCGATAGTCCCTAAAACGCCATCACTTTTGCTTAAGCTGTCAAGTAAGCGTGCAATTAACTGCGCCGCGCCAGGGCTAGTTCGCACGATCACCATGACATCGTTATGTTCGATATCTAAAACCAGCTGCTTTAGTGGGCTTTTCGCCGTAGGTACACCTAATTCTGCGGGCAAACAATACACCATTTCTTGACGCGCATTTCGGGTACGAACAGCACCAAACTTGCTTAACATGCGTGATACTTTGGATTGACTAATATTGTCAAAACCTTGCGCTTTCAATGCGTCTGCAATATCGCCTTGCGAGCTAAATTGCTCTTGTTTTAATAACGCTTTAAATGCCTGTACTAAGGCTGCTTGTTTTTGTTGTCCACTCATAAAGGTTCGCTATCTCGTTAATATTTCACGTGCGCAGGTTGTTAAATAGCCAAGGCAATTACTCACCTAGTATCGATACACTACTATCTCATACCTAAGTATTATTTCATAAATTGCATTATACGTTATCCTTATATGCCATTACAGGTGATTAATCATAAGTTGCGATATCGAACACTGATTTAGTGGATTAATTCAGCGTCAGAATCGCTATATTTATTGTTTTTTGGCTGCTTATACTATATCTTTTGAACAACAAATAATTACGTATTTACTCAAATTTTCGGAGACATGAAATGAAAGTTGCTGTGCTAGGCGCTGCTGGTGGTATCGGCCAAGCGTTATCTTTACTCTTAAAAACTCAATTACCTGCGGGCTCTGAGTTATCTTTATATGACGTTGCCCCTGTAGTACCGGGCGTTGCGGTTGATTTATCTCATATCCCAACGGCAGTTAATGTTAAAGGCTTTGGTGCCGACGACTTAGCCGCAGCACTTTCGGGTGCCGACATTGTTATTATCCCAGCTGGTATGCCACGCAAGCCAGGCATGGACCGTGCAGATTTATTTGCCGTTAATGCTGGCATTATTAAAACCTTAGCCGAAGGCATAGTAGCGAATTGCCCTAAAGCGTTAGTGGGCATTATTACTAACCCAGTTAACGGCACTGTACCTATTGTCGCTGAAGTGTTTAAAAAAGCGGGTACCTATGATAAAAATCGTGTATTTGGTGTAACTACGCTTGATGTGATCCGCTCTGAAGCTTTTATTGCTGAATTAAAAGGCGTTGATGTTAATAGCGTAAAAGTGCCAGTCATTGGTGGTCATTCAGGTACGACAATTTTACCGTTACTTTCACAAGTTGAAGGCGTGACTTTCTCGGAAGAAGAAGTTGCTGCTTTAACGCCGCGTATTCAAAATGCCGGTACAGAAGTGGTTAACGCCAAAGCTGGCGGCGGCTCGGCGACCTTATCAATGGGTGCAGCAGCAGCGCGTTTTTGTTTATCGTTAGTGAAAGGTTTGCAAGGTGAAGATGTTGTTGACTATGCCTACGTTGATGTAGAAAACGGTGATGCGCCATATTTTGCTCATCCGGTACGTCTTGGCGTGAACGGTATAGCCGAAGTATTACCTTACGGTGAGTTAAGTGCTTTTGAAGAAAAAGCAAAAAATGACATGCTAGCCACTTTAAATGCTGACATTCAGGAAGGTGTAGACTTTATTAACGGTTAGTCGCTAGTCGTTTTTAATCTTTGCTTTTTCATGAAAGCCGCGATATGAAAATATTCGCGGTTTTTTTTGTGATAATTGTCGTGCTAGCAAAGGCATTCCAGAATGTTTAAATGAGTTAATAAAAACTATAGTATATTGTATGCAAATTATTAATGACTAACAGGAACTGTCGTGACCATTTCTTCATTATACCGCCATAAAAAGCAACAACTACTTAAAGCAAGTACCGCATTTGTTGCGCTAGCTGCATTTAGCCATAGTGCATTTGCGCATCAAACACAACTGGCCGCTGTTGATAAAGTATTAGCGCAAGTTACTGACTGTAATGCCACAATCGTTATTCGTTCACAAGCCTTAACCGCACAACAACTCGCCAAAGCCTGTCAAACATTAATCGCTCAAGAAGATAACTTTCATCAGGTATTTGCGACTCGAGCAAAGCCGGTTGCAGATGATCATAACCTAAAAATGCGTGCGAATGTTTATGCAAGTCGCGATGACTTTGTTAAGTATGCTGGTGCGCATTTTAATATGCCAACAGATAATGGCGGCATGTATCTTGAGGGCTACCCCGATCGTCCAGGCAACCAAGCGGAGTTTGTCGCTTATCAGCGTGACGGTAAAATTTGGAATTTAGCCCATGAATATATTCATTATCTCGATGGCCGTTTTAATAAATATGGCGACTATTGTAATGGCTTACATGATGATCATGCTGGTCCTGAATTTTGCCCTAGCCCCAACTTACCTTATCCGCATATTGTTTGGTGGGCGGAAGGTTTAGCCGAGTATCTTGCCTGGGGGAAAAGCAACCCTAAAGCTGTGGCATTGGCTGCCACGCAAAACTTTAGCTTAAGTGAGTTATTTAATACCAGCAGTAATGAAAATACGGGTGCCGATCGCGTCTATCGTTGGGGATATTTAGCGGTACGCTATATGATGGAAAACCATCGCGGACAAATTGACGCCATGCTTGAGCGAACGCGCAGTGGTGACTGGTTGGGTTATCAGCGCCTGGTAAAATCTTGGGGGCAGCAATTTGATGCAGACTTTAATCAATGGTTAATGACCTTAAACGCGCCAAAAAATAGCACTGCCTCTTAATGGATTGTTTGGCGAAAGGATAGCTAAAACGCTGGCTATAAATAGCAATTATGATTCGAAGGCGGTAAACTAGGCTTATGTTTACCGCTTTGCATGCGCTATGAATCAGCCTTTTAACTATCAAACAAGCTTTATTCTTGATAAATCCCACTTTATTGAATGTTATGAAGAGTCGGTGCCCGTTTTGCCTTGGCAACGCCGCTATGCTAAAGGCGCAATTTTGCTATTACTTGGTGCACTATTGGTGTTATTCACCGAGTTAAACCCTTATGCTGCTTGGTTTATTTTTTCATTGGGTGTGCTTGAGCTAGTGAGTAGTTACTATCAAAAGCCATGGTGGGTTGCACGGCAAATGTTAAGCAAGGTTGCGAAAGCAGAAGTTAAGCTGAGCATCAATCAAGACGGGTTGCATATTCACTCATTTTATCATGATCATCAGATGCGTTTTGCCGATATTGAGCGAATTGACGCCACCAAACGAGGTTGGCTAATTTATCATAATTCCGTTAAACATTATGTTGCTAATCGCTGCCTGTCAGCACAAGCGCAAGCATTTTTACAATCTCAGGCCAATGGCTAAACTGTCTTATCAAGCTAGCTCTGAGCCTTATAATGTCTCTGCAATAGCCGCTACTGTTGCTAGCATTACGACCCTAGAGCGGCAGTTGTAATACCACTAAGTGCCTGATGATGCAGCTTTAGCGAAGCAGGCATAAAAACTAAAGCTAGATCAAAGTTAAATGAGAATAATTCTCAAAAGCCTTGACAGCCAGCGGTATCTTCATTAGTCTGGCGGAAAATTTTCTAATCTATCTCTAATCTAAATACTGATTATTTAGGCGGTCTTCATGTTTAATAGAATTGGCTTTTATACCTTACTTTTACTGGCTCTTTTTGCCACCAGTATGAATGTTGCAGCGACTGAGGAAGTTAATGTTTACTCTTATCGTCAACCGTTTTTAGTTCAGCCCTTGTTTGATAAATTTACAGAACAAACCGGCATTAAAGTTCAGGTTGTCTTTGCTAAAAAAGGCATGGCGGAACGCTTGGCCCGCGAAGGCGAATATAGCCCTGCTGATATTTTATTAACCACAGATATTAGTCGATTAATTGAGTTACACGATATGGGGCTTTTACAACCGGCTAGTTCACCTGAATTAAGTGAAGCCATTCCTGCACAATTTAAAGCTTCAGACAATACTTGGTATGGCTTAACCACCCGCGTACGAAATATTTATTCCGCTAAGCGCTTAGGCAAAATTGATTTTAATTATGAAGATTTAGCAGATGAAAAATGGCGCGGTAAAGTGTGTACGCGCAGTGGTAAGCATCCGTATAATGTTGCACTGGTTGCCGCTATGATTGCAGAGCATGGTGAAGCGAAAACATTAACTTGGTTACAGCAATTAAAAGCAAATCTAGCGCGTAAGCCCCAAGGTAGTGATCGCGCGCAAGTGCAAGCGATTCATCAGCAACTATGTGATGTCTCTTTAGGTAATAGTTATTACTTTGGTAATATGCTCAAAGATGCCAAGCAAAAAGTGTGGGCTGATGCGGTTTATATCAATTTTCCTAACCAAAATAACCGCGGCGCACATGTCAATATTTCAGGCATGGCGATGGCAAAATACGCCCCCAATAAAGCCAATGCCTTAGCCTTGATGAACTTTTTAGTGTCTGAGCCAGCCCAGCATATGTATGCAGAAACCAATATGGAATACCCTGTGCGTCCCGGTGTTCAACCGTCAAAGCTTGTTGCCTCTTGGGGCGAGTTTAAAGCCGATGACTTACCTTTGGAAGCGTTAGCTGCCCATCGTAAATCGGCATTAAAGCTGCTTGATAAAGCAAAGTTTGATCTCTAAATATAGGCGTTAAGTATTGCACTTGTGAACAGCGGAAATAAAAGCACTAGCTGGAAAGTATTCAGCTGGTGCTGTGCTATTGTCTTACTGACACCAATAGTAGTTATGCTATTGGCTAGTCTTAATGCCTCCAATGAGCTATTTAGCCATTTGTGGGCCACGGTATTGCCCGAATATATCACTAATACCTTGTTGCTGGCCCTACTAGTTGCGCTATTAACCTTATGTTTTGGTGTTCCGGCAGCGGCTTTAGTCAGTCAAACTAATCTTGTCATGGCAAAACAATTACGCTGGCTATTAATGCTACCCTTGGCGATGCCGGCCTATTTAGTTGCCTATTTATATACCGACTTATTTGATTATGCAGGTCCAGTGCAACGTTCATTGCGTGCATGGTTTGGCTGGCAATCACCTGATGATTATTACTTTTTCGATATTAGAACGATTGGCGGCGCCGCGATCGTTATCGCCTTAGTCTTATTTCCCTACGTTTATATGTTAACGCGTACTGCTTTTGAGCAACAAGATCGTAATTTGTTGCGCGCAAGCCGATTACTGGGGTGTGATCAAAGACAAAGTTTTTATCAAATAGCCTTACCATTAGCACGACCAGCAATTGCGGTGTCGTTAACTTTAGTGGTCATGGAAACGTTAGCAGATTTTGCCACAGTGCAATATTTTGCCGTGAATACGTTAACAACAGCGGTATATGATACTTGGCTCGGTTATAGTGACCTTGCTGCAGCCAATGCTTTAGCCAGCGTATTGTTACTGTTTATTCTTTTTGTGGTGGTGGCAGAGCAAAGGGCGCGTGCCGGGCAACGGCATCAGTCAAGTCGGCCCAATAACCAGCAACAACGTAAACAGCTTTCTATCATGCAACAACTAACGGCTAGCCTGTTTTGTTGGTTTTTAGTGCTAGCAGGCTTTTTACTTCCCTTAGTATTATTACTGATTATGGTGGTAGATTACGCAGATTACTCACAATTTATTGCCTTGCTTAGTACCGGCAAGAACAGTATTGAAATTGCCTTTTATAGCGCGACGATAGCAACTATAATTGCCTTGTTTTTAGCGTTGTTTCAGCGCTTACACCAAAGTCGTAGTCGCAAAATACCACTGCAAATAACAAGTTTTGGTTATGCTGTGCCAGGTACCGTATTGGCGATGGCAATGCTGGCGACATTTGGGCCCATTGATCACTTGATCAATGATCTGGCAAAAGCGTTAGACCTTAAAGCTCCAGGCTTACTGCTATCGGGTACCGTCTTTGCCATAGTGTTTGCGTTTGTGGTACGTTTTTCGGCGATTGCTAATGGCACTATTAATGCGGGTATAGGGCAAATACCCAAGTCGCTTGATTTTGCGCCCGCCAGTTTAGGTGTGGCTATGGTGCCAGCAATATTTCGCGTGCATTTACCGCTGCTAAAGTCATCCATCTTGGTGGCTTGGCTGCTGGTGTTTGTCGAAGCCATGAAAGAGCTACCGGCAGTACTCTTATTGCGACCATTTAATTTTGAAACCTTAAGTACGCAAGTGTTTCAATTAATTTCTGACGAACGATTAGAGCAAGGTGCACTCGGTGCTGTGTTAATTGTTTTGTTTGGTTTGTTACCTATTATTTTGCTGAATCGCCAGAAGGACAGCCAGTGACGCCACTGATCAAGATTAAAAATTTAGCGGTTGAGTTACAACAGAAAGTGATTTTATCGCAAGTGAACTTATCGCTCGCCAAAGGAGAGATTTTAGGCTTAGTTGGTCCTAGTGGTTGTGGCAAGACAACTCTGCTTAATACCTTAGCTGGCTTTATTGACCAAAACGCAGGAACGATAACCATTAATACTGATGCTAAAGCAATTAATATCAGTGTTGATAATATGCTGCCCGCTGAGCAACGCAATATCGGTATGATCTTTCAAGATTATGCCTTGTTTCCGCATCTAAGTGTTAGTGACAACATTCGCTTTGGCTTGAAAAAATTGGCTAAAACTGTGCAAGAAAAACGCTGCCAAGAGCTGCTTAATTTGCTGGAGTTAGCTGACTTTGCCCACCGTTACCCGCACCAGTTGTCGGGTGGTCAGCAGCAACGCGTTGCCATTGCTCGCGCATTAGCGCCGCAGCCGAGTCTGCTATTACTCGACGAGCCTTTTTCCAACATTGATGCACGTTTACGTCACGAACTGATGCTAGAAATACGGCAGTTATTGAAACGTTTAAACATGACCGCCATTTTTGTTACTCACAATAAAGATGAAGTGTTTACTTTTGCCGATAAAATCGCGGTGATGGACAGCGGTAAAGTATTGCAAGTCGGCACGCCGGCTGAAGTCTGTCAACAACCGAATAGTTGGCAAGTTGCCGATTTTCTGCAATTGGGGAGTTGGTTGCCGGTGGCGTTGCTGAGCAATGGGCCAGCACCGAGTATAACCAGTTTGCTTGGCAATCTTGAACAACAACTGATCAATGTTGGCAATGTTTCGCTGCTTGATGACAGCCGTCACTTGCAAGTACTTGTGCAAGCAAATGCAATGAGCTTGTCACCGACAACAAGCAACAATGTTATCGTTGAACATATTAGCGTTACCGAGCAAGGTTATCATTATTTACTGCGCAGTATTATCCAAGACAGTCCCTTAGCGTTTAGGCAGCTTAGCTTTAACAGTCGAGAGCTGTTTGCGCTTGGCACAGAATTAGCGATCAAGATAACAGCAGAACACTTGCTGTTATATCAAGCGGCTAATGAAACTCGCAACGCAGAGTAAAGGGCGACAATCGCTAACCATGGCAGGCTTTGTCGCTTATCTATGACACCCAAACCACTTTATACCCAGAAAATAATAAATTTTCCCACGCAATTGGGCCTCAGATCCACAAAAGTCCACAATATCATTAACTTCCCGCAAAGCCTTTATTTTATAGGCGTTCAGCGCAATCAAATTAGCAAAACTTTGCTTGACATAAGTTTGCTTTACTCACTAAACTGTATCAATGTGGGAAAAAGTGGGAATTAGTGGATCTTCAAAGATCCCAAAATAATAAAACGGATTATGTTTAGAGGCACTAGCGCAATTACGCTCGATAGTAAAAATAGAATCACGATACCAACTCGGTATCGCGAGGAGCTATTTGCTGATTGCCAAGGAAAAATGGTGTGTACGCTAGATATTCAACACCCGTGTTTATTGTTATACCCACTCCCTGAATGGGAAGAAATAGAGTTAAAGCTGTGTGGATTATCAAGTATGAACCCACAAGAGCGTATATTACAGCAGGTATTATTAGGGAATGCTTCAGATTGCGACATAGATAAAAGTGGTCGTTTATTAATTAATGGGCCACTTCGACAACATGCCGGTTTAGAGAAAAACCTGATGTTAGTTGGGCAATTAAAGAAATTTGAGATCTGGAGTGAAAGTGCTTGGCAAGCACAAATGCAACAAGGAATTGCCCAGATCCAGTCAGGTGAAATAGAGCTGACTGAACGATTACTCGATTTATCTTTATGATAAATCGCCACCGACAATAATGACAATTAAATGGCGTTGATAAACAACTAATGCAACACGATAATGCACATATTTCTGTTCTGCTGGAAGAGTCGATAGCAGGCCTGGCAATAAAACCAGACGGTACTTATATCGACTGTACCTTTGGGCGTGGCGGGCATTCGGGGTTGATTTTGCAACACTTGTCAGCTCAGGGGCGCTTGATAGCGATTGATCGTGATCCTAGTGCAATTGCCGCGGCAGAAAAGTTTGCCCAAGATGAGCGCTTTATTATTGAGCACCATGGCTTTGCCGAGTTGGCAAAAATTGCTGATAAACATCAGCTAAATGAAAAAGTTGACGGTATCTTGTTGGACTTAGGGGTATCTTCGCCGCAACTTGATGAAGCTGAACGCGGCTTTAGCTTTATGAAAGATGGGCCACTGGATATGCGCATGGATACCACACGTGGGCAAACCGCTGCCGAATGGTTAGCCGTGGCCGACGTTGAAGATATAACTTGGGTTTTGCGTACCTTTGGCGAAGAAAAGCATGCCTGGCGTATTGCAAATGCCATTGTGGCGGAGCGAGAGCAACAACCGATAACTCGTACCGGACAATTAGCACAATTAATAAAGCAAACCGCGCCACAAAGAGAAATAAAAAAGCATCCTGCAACACGCAGTTTTCAAGCGATTCGCATGTATATCAATAGTGAGTTAGAGCAAATTGAACAAGCGCTAGCGGCAGCACTGAAGATACTAGCTACTGGCGGTCGCTTAGTGGTGATTAGCTTTCATTCTTTAGAAGATCGCTTGGTCAAACAGTTTATGAAAAAGCATTCGCAGGGCGTCAAAGTGCCGCGCGGCATGCCCATCAGTGAAGCGGAGCTGAATAAAGGTAAAAGCTTAAGTTTGGTGGGTCGTAAGCTCAAACCCAGTAAAGATGAAGTGGCGGAAAATGTACGTTCGCGTAGCTCAGTGCTTAGGGTGGCACAAAGGCTAGCGCGCTAACGTTGGCGCAACATTATGACAACCAAGAAAGTGGTTTTAACCCTTGATATCTGGCATGACATCCGACGCCATTTATTGGTGTATGCCATTTTGTGTTTGGTGTTAGTGTCAGCGTTTTCGGTAATTTATTTTACCCATTTAAATCGCCAAACCACTAGCACCATAGAGGTGCTATTGAGCGAGCGAGATGCTTTAGAGAATGAATGGTTAAATTTGCTGTTAGAACAAAATAGTTTAGCTGAGCACAGCAGTATCGAAAGCAATGCTGAAAAGCAGCTTGATATGACTCGGCCTGATGCCAACTCAGAAATTATTATTAAATTGCTATAACGAAATAGCACGAGTAGGACCATGAGAAAAACCGCACAATATAAACCAAACACAGTGACATGGCGTTTTTACGTTGTGTTAGGTACTGTTGTGCTCATTTATGCTGGCTTGATGGCGCGTACCGCCTATATTCAAGTGTTTGAACCCGATATGCTAAAAAAGCAAGGGGATAATCGCTCGCTGCGCGTCAATACTAAAACCGTGCAACGTGGCTCAATTGTGGATCGCAACGGTCATGAGCTTGCGATCAGCGTGCCAGTAGAAACTGTCTGGGCAGATCCGAAAATTATATTTGAAAGCAACGCTTTAGCCATGAAAAAGCATTGGCAAGCGTTGGCAGATGTGCTGGGCCAAGACGTAAAAAAGTTAAAGGTAAGAATCACCAAAAACCCGACTAAGCGCTTTGTCTATATTGAACGCAAAGTTGCACCCGCCATGGCAAGTTATATTCGTGAGTTAAAAATCCCGGGTATTTATTTACGCAAGGAGTCAAAGCGCTTTTACCCTGCAGGTGAAATAAGCGCCCATGTGGTTGGCTTTACCAATGTTGATGATAAAGGTATTGAAGGTATAGAGCGGGTTTTTGATCAGTTGCTTACCGGTGAGAATGGCGAAAAAAAATACCGTAAAGACGCAAAAGGTAGAAAAATTGAAATATTATCAGTCAAGGCTTCTACGCCCCCGAAAAATATTGAGCTGAGTATAGATCAACGCATTCAAGCCTTAGCATATCGAGAGCTAAAAGGGGCAGTTAAAGCGTTTAAAGCAACCTCAGGCTCTGCTGTGGTGACCAATGTTAATACCGGCGAGGTTTTAGCATTAGTTAATAGCCCATCATATAACCCCAATAATCGTGCTGGTGTCGCCGTACACCGCTTTCGTAATCGTGCCATCACAGATATTTACGAGCCGGCATCAACCATGAAGCCCCTGACTGTGCTGACGGCATTAGAGTTTGGTAGTGCCGAAAAAGACAGTATTATCGACACCTATCCAGGCTGGATGCGTTTAGGAGGTAGCCGTGTTTCTGATCCGCGTTATTTAGGCAAAATCAGTTTAGCTGAGTTGCTGATCCACTCGTCAAATATGGGCACGACAAAATTGGCATTGTCAGTACCGAAAAGCTATTTAATTGACAAATTTTTTGATGCTGGCTTTTCCGAAGAGACAGGGACAGGCTTAATTGGTGAAAGCTCCGGCATGATGCATGATCGGGCGCGTTGGTCTGATTTTGAACTGGCAACTTTATCTTGGGGGCATGGCGTTGCCATAACTCCCATTCAACTTGCGCGTTTTTACAGTATCTTGGGCAATGGCGGTGTTAAAGTCCCCTTAACGATTTTAAAGCAAGATCCACAAACACAGCAAAAACAAGCGTATGAGCGCATATTTTCAGCGCAGCATAGTCAAAATGTTGTTGAATTGCTTGAGCATGTCGTCAATAAACAGCATACGGTTGCAAAAATTGAAGGCTACCGAATTGGCGGCAAAAGTGGTACCGCCATCAAAGCTTTTGCCGGCGGATATGGTAGTGATTATGTCGGGTTATTTGCTGGCGTAGCGCCAATCTCAGATCCAGAAATTGCCGTAGTTGTCGTCATTGATGACCCAGGTGGCGATTTATATCATGGCGGCGAGGTAGCAGCACCCGTGTTTTCTCGCATTATGAAAGGCACGCTACGGCTACTCAATATTCCACCCGATGCGAGTACCCAGATATCAAGCGTACAAGCAACAACAGCTGAATTAACCAATAAGGAGCGTGACCATGTCTGATCACGCTTTATACGTTTATAGCCAACCTGAGAGTTTTGCTGCTATTGAGGCGGCATTGCACTCGGCTGGTATTAAGCTTGCTGGTGAAGACTTAGCGAAAATTCAGCGACACTTTAGTCTACAGCCAAATAAAACAGTTGCTTTGGTCAATGATACCCGGGCTATTCATGCTGGTGATGTTTTTTGTGCTGTTATTGGTAGTCTACGCGATGGCCGAGCTTATGTTGCGCAAGCTTTAGCGGCCAATTGCGGGCTGATTTTTGAGGAAACAAAAGACGAAAAGCTACATGGACAATTGAATTGGCAGCAAAATAACGCGGGGCAATCCATAGCGCTAATAAAGAGCTGGCAACTGAATGACAATTTATTCGCACTGGCAAGCGCATTTTATGGTGCGCCAAGTCAACACATCAAGGTTATTGGTATTACCGGCACTAATGGCAAAACCAGTACTAGTCAAATTATTGCAAGTTTGTTGGATCATTGTCAGCAAAATGCTGCCGTTATTGGTACCAATGGCGCCGGCAAGCTTGGCCATTTACACAGCATTGAAAACACCACGCCAGGTGCTACAGAGCTACAGCACTTGTTTTGCGGCTTTGCCAAGCAAAACATTAGCCATGTTGCGATGGAAGTATCTTCGCATGCGTTAGCGCAAAAGCGCGTTCATGGCACATTATTTTCTACTGCCGTATTTACCAATTTATCCCGTGACCATTTAGATTACCACCAAACCATGAGTGCCTACGCGCAAGCAAAGAAACAAATATTCAGCGCGCAAGCAACGCAAATGGCCGTGATTAATGGTGATGATCAGCAAGCACAAAAATGGCTGCAAAGCTGGCCAAAATCTCAACCTGTGGTGGTTTATGGTCGTGGCGAAGACATTGCACATTACTCGCGCTTTGCTCAAGCGTTAGCAGTGCAGCATCATACTAATGGCGTAAGTTTCCAACTGCATACCGAGCAGGGTCAATGTCATATTCGCAGTGCACTATTGGGGGATTTTAATGTTGAAAACTTGCTTGCAGCTATTGCGGTACTAATCGTTGAAGGCTTTACCCTAGCAACCATAGCTCAAGCCATTAAACAGCTCGAGCCAATAATGGGTCGCATGGAAGCCTTTAATGCACCGAGTAAAACCACGGCGGTAATTGATTACGCCCATACCCCAGAGGCACTTGCCAGCGCTTTAGATGCTTGCCGCCTACATTGTCAGGGCAAATTATGGTTGGTGTTTGGTTGTGGTGGTGATCGTGATGTTGGTAAGCGCCCGTTAATGGCGCAAGTAGCAGAAGCTAAGGCAGATCAAATTATTATTACCAATGACAACCCGCGTAGCGAAAGCCCAGAGGCGATAGCCCGTGACATTATGGCAGGCTTTAGCCATAGCGCGCAGGTTGAAACAATATTAGATAGACGTAGCGCAGTGTTAACAGCGCTCACTCATGCGCATGTCGATGATGTGGTGCTATGCGCCGGTAAAGGTCACGAAGACTACATTATCGTTGCCAATGAAAAACATCATTATGATGAACGTGCCTTGGTAAATGAGTTTTTTCATGGCGAGGCACAATTATGATCACATTATCGTTGACCGAACTTGCCAGCGCGATCAACGGAGAGTTGATCGGTGCAGATAGAAGTGTTCAAGCCATTAGCACCGATAGTCGCTCACTCAGCACTGGCGATGTTTTTTTGGCGCTTAAAGGCCCAAATTTTGATGGTCATAAGTTTGTCAAACAAGCAAGTGCGCAAGGCTGCAGTGCGGTGATAGTGCAACACGCCAGCGCTGAGCTGGATATTGCACAAATTGTAGTGGCAGATACGCATCAAGCATTAGGCACTATCGCTGCTTATGTAAAAGCAAAAGTGGCGCCGAAAACTGTCGCTATCACCGGCAGCAGTGGTAAAACCACAGTAAAAGAAATGGTGGCGGCGATTTTAAAGCGCTTAGGCAAGGTGTTAGCGACCCAAGGTAACTTTAACAACGACATAGGTGTACCGCTAACCTTATTGCGACTCGAGGCTGATCACGACTTTGCTGTGGTTGAGCTTGGTGCTAATCATTTAGGTGAGATTGCCTATACCTCTGCGCTAGTAAAGCCAGATGTAGCATTGATTAACAACATTGCCGCCGCACACTTAGAAGGCTTTGGTGACTTAGCTGGTGTTGCACGCGCCAAAGGTGAGATTTTTTCCGGCTTGGTTGCTGGTGGTGTCGCAATATTTGAGCAAAATAGTCGTTGGCTGAGTAAGTGGCAATGGCGTTTGAGTGACAAAGAAATTCGCCGTTTTTCTTGTCAAGACAGTGCCGATTGTTACAGCCAACAGCAAGTATTAGATGATAATGGCTGCGCAAGCTTTAAGTTGGTAACACCGAAAGGCAGTACTTATATTGAATTAACTGTGCCCGGCCAACATAACGTCTGTAATGCGGTTGCCGCAGCCACTATAGCGTTAGAGTTTGGCGCCAGTTTAGCCGACATTCGTTTAGGGTTAGCAGCAATGGCCGGCGCGAAAGGGCGGTTGAACTTACATCAATTACGCAACAATATTAAAGTGATTGATGATAGCTATAACGCTAATGTGGAGTCGATCAAAGCCGCCACCGACCTATTGGCAAGCTATCCTGGGCGTCGGATTTTGATCCTTGGTGATATGGGAGAATTAGGCAGTGAAGCGCGCCGCTATCATCAAGAGGTGGGCGAATATGTTAAAAGTAAAGCTATCGATGATTTACTGACTTTAGGGGTGTTAAGTCAACACACAGCTAATGGCTTTTATGCCGTTACTAGCGATCAGAGCAATCATTTCAATAGTAAAGAAAAATTAGTTTCACAGTTACAAGACTTACTTCAGGGTGAAGGTCAGCAAGTAACCATTTTAGTGAAAGGTTCACGCAGTGCTCATATGGAAGACGTAGTGGCTGATATTATTCAATGGCATAACAGTCTAACACTGCAGGAGCAGATATAATGTTACTTTGGTTAGGTGAGTATCTCACCCAGTTTTATTCATTTTTCAACGTTTTTTCCTATTTAACGTTTCGGGCAATTGTTTCAACGCTAACCGCCTTGGCTATTTCGTTATACTTTGGCCCTAAACTGATCCGAGCGTTACAAAAAATGCAGATTGGTCAGACGGTTAGAGACGATGGTCCAGAAAGTCACCTGTCAAAATCAGGAACGCCAACCATGGGCGGTATCTTGATATTAGCGGCCATTGTTGCCAGTGTTCTGCTATGGGCGAACTTAAGTAACAGCTATGTTTGGGTGGTGTTATTTGTTTTGGTTAGCTTTGGTTTGATCGGATTTGTTGACGACTATCGTAAAGTCATTCGTAAAGACTCCAATGGCTTAATTGCCCGTTGGAAGTATTTTTGGCAAACCGTGATCGGCTTGGCTACGGCAATTTTTCTCTATGCTTTTGCACAAAACCCTGCTGAAACCTCGTTGCTCATTCCTTTTGTTAAGAACGTGTTACCTCAGTTGGGCTTACTTTATATTGCCTTAGTTTATTTTGTCATTGTCGGTACCAGTAACGCGGTGAATTTAACCGATGGACTCGACGGTTTAGCAATTGTGCCCACTATTATGGTCGCCGGTGCTTTTGCTATTTTTGCCTATATGACAGGTAATGCTAATTTCTCAGAATATTTGCATATTCCGCACATAGCTCTAGCCAGTGAATTAGTGGTGGTTTGTACCGCTATGGTGGGCGCAGGGCTGGGTTTTCTCTGGTTTAACACCTACCCAGCGCAGGTTTTTATGGGCGATGTGGGATCACTTGCCTTAGGTGCAGCGCTTGGGGTGATTGCGGTTTTAGTGCGCCAAGAATTAGTGCTATTTATTATGGGCGGTGTTTTTGTGATGGAAACCATGTCAGTAATATTACAAGTGGGCTCTTATAAACTGCGCGGTCAGCGTATTTTTAGAATGGCGCCTATCCATCATCATTATGAATTAAAAGGTTGGCCAGAGCCGCGGGTTATCGTGCGCTTTTGGATTATTTCGCTGGTATTAGTGTTGGTGGGATTAGCCACCTTAAAGTTAAGGTAAAGAGAGCGGCGTGAAGACATTACTGTCACAGTCGGTAACGACACAATTAGCCAATAAACGTATTGTGATCTTAGGCATAGGTATCACAGGCTTGTCGTGTGCGCGCTTTTTACATGGTCATCAACTGCCTTTTGCCGTTAATGACAGCCGTGCTATGCCAATTTCTCCGGGTGATTTTAAGCAACAGTTTGCTGATAATCGCTTAGTGTTAGGGCATTGGGATTCGGCACTAATTGCGCAAGCAGAAGTGTTAATTGTCAGCCCCGGTATTGATTTGGCGACACCAGAAATTAACGATGCTATTTCAGTAGATTGTGATGTTATCGGTGATATTGAACTCTTTTGTCGCTTAAGTGACACGCCAATTATTGCCGTCACGGGCTCTAATGGTAAGTCTACTGTGGTCTCGATGCTAAATTATTTAGGTAAAGCCTTAAACTATCAGGTGCAACTTGGTGGCAATATTGGTTTGCCGGTATTGGATCAAATCGCTCAAGATGCGGTAGATGTGATGATACTAGAACTGTCGAGTTTTCAACTAGAGACCATTCGCAGTATGAAACCACTGGCTGCAACTGTCTTGAACGTTAGCGATGATCACTTAGATCGACATAAGAGCCTTGCCAATTATAGCGCGATAAAGCAGCGTATTTATAAAAATGCAACCTATGCTGTCTATAACCGCCAAGATCAGGCAACGACGCCAACAGCAAACTATCAGGCCAGCCAAATGTTAAGTTTCGGTGCTGATCAGCCAACGTCGGAAAACTTAGGTTTAGCTGTTATTAATGGTGACTTGCAGCTTATGCACGGAAAACGTGTGCTATGTGCGTTGGCAGACTTACCGCTACAGGGTATTCATAATGCCTTGAACTATTTAGCCGTTTTAGCCTTAGGTCACTGTGCGGGCTGGGATATAACGGCGATGTTAAGCGCTTTAAAAAGCTTTAAAGGCTTAGCGCATCGCTGTGAGCTAATTGCGAGTAATGATGGTATTCGTTGGATCAATGACTCTAAAGCGACAAATGTTGGGGCAACATTAGCGGCAATTCAAGGTTTAGCACCAAGTTTGCAAGGTAAGCAACTGTTTTTAATTGCTGGTGGCGATGGCAAGGGCGCCGACTTTCAACCATTAGCCCAAGCGATACAAACGCAAGTTGATTACTTAATCACCCTAGGAAAAGATGGACAAGCAATAGCTGACTTGCGTTTAGCCAGCCAAGTAGAGTGCACTACCCATGTGAGTTCTTTGGCAGAGGCAGTAACTTGGGCCAGAAAACGTGCCCAGCCAGGTGATATGGTGTTATTGTCGCCCGCTTGTGCCAGTTTGGATATGTTTGCCAACTATGTTGAGCGAGGCGTGGTCTTTATTAAATCTGTCTTGTTGCAAAAGGAGCACAGTTAATGTCGTTATCTTTTGCTCAATTATCGCAACTGACGTGGCCGAACTGGTTACCAATAGAAAACAAAACTGCCACTACTTTTGATCGCAGCTACCTTATTCTCGCCCTTTGTATGTATACCATAGGTTTGATAATGGTGGCGAGTTCGTCGATGCCAATAGCGGAGCGGTTATTTGATAATCCGTTTCATTTTATTATCCGCCATATGATCTATATCGTGTTGAGTATTGCCGTGGCTGGTGTTGCTTTACATATTCCCATGAGTCGATGGCATCAATCGAGCGGTACCTTATTGTTGTTGGGTATATTTTTACTGATGGTGGTATTGGTTGTGGGTCGTAATGTTAATGGCTCGACACGTTGGATTGCCCTCGGACCTATTACCATTCAAGCAGCTGAGCCGGCAAAATTGTTTTTCTTCTGTTACTTATCAGCGTATTTGGTAAGACGTCGCGACGAAGTGATGGAAAACGTTAAAGGCTTTGCCAAACCATTAGTAGTTTTTGCGGTACTTGGCGGCTTGTTACTTTTGCAACCCGACTTAGGCACCATCATCGTGATGTTTGTCACCACGTTTGGCTTATTATTTTTAGCGGGCGCTAAGCTATGGCAATTTATCGCCATTGCTGGTGTTGGGGTCAGTTTATTGTCGATGTTGGCCTATTTATCACCTTATCGTTGGGCGCGAGTTACCAGTTTTCTTGACCCATGGAAAGACCCCTTTGGTAGTGGTTATCAGCTGACGCAGTCATTGATGGCATACGGCCGTGGTGAAACCTTAGGCCAAGGACTAGGTAATAGTGTGCAAAAATTAGAGTATTTACCAGAAGCACATACTGACTTTGTGATGGCAGTTTTGGCTGAAGAGTTGGGCTTTATTGGTATTAGCGCCATTTTAATACTCAGCATGACTTTAGTGATTAAAGCGCTACTACTCGGCAAAAAAGCGGTTAAGCAAGAAAAGTACTTTGAAGGTTTTTTTGCTTATGCCATCGGCATTTGGTTTTGCTTTCAAGCCGCGGTAAATATTGGCGCCAGTGCCGGTATTGTACCCACCAAAGGGTTAACCATGCCCTTGATCAGTTATGGTGGCAGCTCAATGATTATTATGACCCTAGCCGTGGTTATTTTAATTCGCATTGATCACGAAATACGCTTGCAAAGTATGCAAGCGACCAGTCGCCTGTCGGCGGTGAATAAAAGTAACAAAAAGACTAAAAGTAAAGTGAAAAAAACAAAGTTAAACGAGGGTGATAATGACTGAAGAACTAAGTCATGACGTAAAGCGCCCAACATTGTTAGTAATGGCGGGTGGCACAGGTGGTCATATCTTTCCGGGTATTGCGGTTGCGGATGCGTTAAGCCAGCAAGGCTGGAACATACATTGGCTGGGCACTGCTGAGCGCATGGAAGCCGAAATAGTGCCGAAAAGTGGCTACCCAATTTCGTTTATCAATATCAGTGGTATTCGTAATAAAGGTTGGCAAACTTGGCTAAAAACGCCTTTTAAAGTCATGCAGTCGATTCTGCAGTCGGTGCGTATTCTGCGAGAGGTTAAGCCGGATGTGGTGTTAGGCATGGGCGGTTACGCTAGTGCGCCAGGCGGTGTCGCCGCTTGGTTATTGAGTATTCCTTTAGTGTTACATGAGCAAAATGCGGTTGCGGGTATGAGCAATCGATTTCTGTCGCACTTGGCCAGTAAAACCTTAAGTGCCTTTCCTGGTGCGTTTAGCAAAAGAGTAACGCCCGAAGTGGTGGGTAACCCGCTGCGTAGTGATATTATTGCCATCAAAAATGTGATTCCAGAACAACCGGCTACTAGTAAAAAAGTGCTGGTTGTTGGCGGTAGCTTAGGGGCGAAAATATTGAATGATGTTGTGCCACAAGCCATGAAGCAAATTAAAGTGCAAAGTATTGATGTATGGCATCAAACCGGTGCGGGTAATGAGCAAGCTGTGCTGAAAAGCTATCAAGATTATGGTTTGCCAGAAGACAAGGTGAAAGTGACAGAGTTTATTGACGACATGGCCTCTGCTTATCAATGGGCAGATGTCGTGATTTGCCGCGCCGGCGCGTTAACGGTTTCTGAATTAGCCATGGCGGCAAAGCCAGCGATATTTGTACCGCTACCTCATGCGGTAGATGACCATCAAACCCGTAATGCCATGTACCTTGTTGAGTGCGGTGCAGCAAAACTGATTGCCCAACAAGAGTTCAACGGAACCACCTTAGGGCAAACACTAAACAGCCTTTTTATTTCAGATAAAGTCGTGCAACAGATGTCAAAGGCGGCACATAATGCCGCGCATGCCGACGCCACCAAGCGTGTAGCTGCGGTTTGTATTGAGGCGGCACAAGTATGAGTAAAGATATGAGTAAAACAAGCAATAGCACAGCGCGCTTAACAAGTGCCAATCATAGCGTGCCAGAAATGCGCCGCGTTAAGACTATCCATTTTGTTGGTATTGGTGGCGCGGGTATGGGCGGTATTGCTGAGGTGCTACTCAATGAAGGTTACCATATTACTGGCTCCGACATTGGTGAGAACCAAGTGGTGAAAAGGCTGAGAAAACTGGGCGCAAAAATTACCCTTGGTCACCATAAAGACAATGTTATTAATGCTAGCGTTATTGTGGTTTCAACTGCGATTAATGTCGATAACCCAGAGCTAATTGCCGCAACTGAGATGCGAATTCCTGTAGTGCGCCGCGCCGAAATGTTAGCCGAATTAATGCGTTTTCGTCATGGTATTGCCGTTGCCGGTACGCATGGCAAAACCACCACCACTAGCTTAATTGCCAGTATCTTTGCCCAAGCAAATTTAGATCCCACGTTTGTTATTGGTGGCTTATTAAATAGCGCAGGTGCTAATGCGCGTTTAGGTAGTAGTCGTTACCTAATCGCAGAAGCCGATGAAAGTGATGCGTCGTTTTTGCATTTGCAGCCTATGGTTTCTGTCATCACTAATATTGATGAAGATCATATGGATACTTATCAAGGCGATATTGAAAAGCTCAAAGATACCTATATTGAGTTTTTGCACAATTTACCCTTTTATGGGTTAGCCGTTGTTTGTCTAGACAACCCTATCGTGCGAGAAATATTGCCGCGTATTGGACGACAAGTTATCACCTATGGTTTTACCGAAGATGCGGATATTCGAGCCACGCAATATCAACAAGCAGCAGGCATGAGTTCATTTGTGGTTGAACGCGAAGGCAGCTCGCCGCTGGCCATTAGCGTTAACTTACCCGGCAAGCATAACGTGTTAAATGCGCTAGCCGGTGTTGCGGTTGCGATTGATGAAGGAGTGGCTGATAACGCTATTCAAGATGCCTTGAAAAATTTTGCGGGTATTGGTCGACGCTTTGAAAAATTAGCCACACTCAGCACAGATAAAGGCAGTATGTTGTTAGTCGATGATTACGGCCATCACCCAACAGAAGTTAAAGCCACTATTGATGCCATGCGCAATGGTTGGCCAAACAAGCGACTAATCATGGTATTTCAGCCTCATCGCTATTCCCGTACTAAAGATCTTTATGAAGACTTTGTCGAAGTACTCTCTGAGGTTGATAGTTTATTTTTACTTGATGTTTACGCCGCAGGTGAAGCGGCTATTGCCAATGCAGATAGCAAAAGCCTAGCACGCAGTATTCGCTTACGCGGTCAAATAGAGCCAATCTATGTCAGTGACAGTGACAAGTTAGCGGAGCTGATGGCTGCACAATTGCGTGATGGCGATATGGTTATCACCCAAGGTGCTGGCAATATCGGCGCTATTGCCCAGCAATTAATGCACAATGAAAACTTAACGGTGGTGCAGCCATGAAGCCATTATTGCAGCAAAAATTAGCCGTTTTGTATGGGGGAACGTCGGCAGAACGGGCGGTATCGCTTAATTCTGGTCAAGCGATCGCAAAAGGCTTAGCAAGTGCAGGCTTTAACGTACAACTTATTGACACCAAAGATTATTGTTTAAGTGATTTAGCTAAGTTGGATATCGATCGAGTCTTTATAGCCTTGCATGGTCGTGGCGGTGAAGACGGCTGTGTGCAAGGCGCCTTGCAATACATGAATATTCCTTATACTGGCTCAGATGTTTTAGGCTCGGCCTTGTCGATGGATAAAATACGCAGTAAGCAAGTGTTCCAAGCACTCGGTTTGCCTACCGCAGCGTTTGCCATTGTTAACAAGGCAGAATACCAAATTGCCGATGCTGCTAAGGTCTTAGAAAAGCTTGGCAATGTGGTGATGGTAAAGCCCGCCAATGAAGGCTCTAGCATAGGGATGTCAAAGGCCAATAATGCGCAAGAATTGCACCAAGCTTTGATGGCGGCGTTTCATTATGATCAACAAGTATTGGTTGAAGCCTGGATACAAGGTCCAGAGTATACGGTGGCCATCTTAGGGCAAACACCACTGCCCGCGATACACATGCAAACGCCGCACGACTTTTATGACTATGACGCAAAATACCAGTCAAATAGCACGCAATATCATTGTCCATGTGGTTTATCGGCCGCTGATGAAGCCGAGTTACAAAATATTGCGTTAAAAGCCTTTAATGCCACCGGCGCAAAAGGTTGGGGCCGAGTTGATGTGATGCGCAATAATCAAGGGCAGTGGCAACTGTTAGAGGTCAATACGGTTCCCGGCATGACAGAAACCTCGTTAGTGCCTAAAGCGGCTAAAGTGTATGGCTTAAGCTTTAGCGAGTTAGTCACTAAAATAGTGGCCATCAGTGTTGAGGGTAGCGAGTAAGTGATGACAACGGCAACAGCAAAACAGCTTTCTCTAGCACAGGAAAGTGAAAAACTACATTGGTCATTTTGGCTAGGTGTCGCGTTTTTTGTTGCAGTTATTGTTGGCATATTATCGTTTAGCATATTTTTGAACAAACGTTTAAGTGCAGAAGAGTCGGCACCGGTAACCTCGATTAGCATCGCAGGAGAAATGCCTTACACCACACGTGTAGATATTGAGCAGGCAATCGAAAAAGTAAACTTAGGAAATTTTTTCCATTTAGATGTTAACGACGTACAGCAAAAAGTGGCGAAATTACCTTGGGTATATTCAGTATCTGTGCGTAAAAAGTGGCCAGACGAGCTAAAGATTTATGTGGTGGACCAAACACCGATTGCTCATTGGAATGGTGACTTTTTACTGAATAAAAATGGCAAAGCGTTTCAGGCCGATAGCAAACGTTTAACGGAAAAGCTGCCAGCATTTTTTGGTCCAGAAGGTAGTGAGCAAATAGCACTGGAAAATTATATAAATTTCAATAAGCTATTGGGCTTTAGTGCCCTTGCTATTCATGAGCTTGTACTAACCGAGCGATTTGCATGGCAATTGCTACTAAACGACGGCGTTAGTCTTAATTTAGGGCGGGATAATCGGGTAGAGCGCTTACAACGCTTTATGGACGTTTATCCAGAAATTAAATTACATAAAAAACAGGATCAACAAGTTGATTATGTTGATCTGAGATACGATACCGGTTTAGCCGTTGGTTGGAAAACCGCGGACAATAAAGAAAGAGTTTAACCTGAATGTCAAAATTAGCGGAAAGAAACTTAGTTGTTGGCTTAGATATTGGAACTTCAAAAATTTCAGTAGCAGTTGGCGAGATCACGCCTGATAACCAGCTTAGTATCGTTGGGGTTGGCAATCAGCCGTCACGAGGCATGGATAAAGGTGGCGTTAATGATCTGAATTTAGTTATTCAGTCCATTCAGCGAGCCATTAACGAAGCAGAGCTTATGGCAGATTGTCATATTACCTCGGTTTATCTTGGTATTTCGGGTAAGCATATCAGCTGTCAAAATGAAAATGGCATGGTGCCAATTAATGACAAAGAAGTTATGCAGGATGATGTTGATAATGTCATCCATACCGCACGTTCAGTGCCGATTTCTGCAGAGCGCAGAATGCTGCATGTGTTGCCACAAGAGTACAGTATTGATTGCCAAGATGGCATTAAAAGCCCAATTGGTATGTCAGGGGTGCGCATGGAAGCCAAAGTGCACATAGTAACTTGTGCTAATGATATGGCAAAAAATATTGTTAAATGTGTAGAGCGTTGCGACTTAAAAGCGGATCAATTAATTTTTTCTGCCTTGGCATCGAGCTACGCCATATTAACCGATGATGAAAAAGAGCTAGGTATTTGCGTGGTTGATATGGGCGCAGGCACTATGGATATCGCCGTGTTTACTGGTGGCGCGTTACGACATACCGCGGTGATACCGGTAGCCGGTAATCAAGTGACCAGTGATATCGCGAAAATTTTCCGTACGCCATTAAGTCATGCAGAAGATATTAAAGTGCAATACGCCTGTGCGTTACGTCAAATGGTCAGTATGGAAGAAAACATCGAAGTGCCCAGTGTTGGCGGTCGACCAGCACGCTCTATGTCACGTCACACACTTGCAGAAGTGGTTGAGCCGAGATACCAAGAATTATTTGAGCTCATCCAAGAAGAACTGCGCGAAAGCGGTTTAGAAGATCAAATTGCGGCTGGTTATGTCTTGACCGGTGGCACGGCAAAAATGGAAGGGGTAGTGGAATTTGCTGAAGAAGTCTTTCAAATGCCAGCGCGTCTTGCGCAGCCAGCAGACGTTTGTGGCTTGAAAGAGTATGTTAACGATCCCAGTTATGCGACCGTTGTTGGTCTATTGCACTATGGCATGCAAGCAAATCAACAACAAAGTCATGAGCAAAAGAAAAGTGAGTCAGTCGCTAGTATCGGCTCGAGAATACTCGCTTGGTTTAAAGGTGAATTTTAGATTGTCAGTTGGTTGACTATTTAAAAGGGTAAAGAGTTTTGGTGGAACAAAACGTTTAAAATCGGAGATAAAAAAATGTTTGAATTAATGGAAGATCATAACGCAGAAGCAGTTATCAAAGTGATAGGTGTTGGTGGTGGTGGCGGTAACGCTGTTGAGCATATGGTATTACAAACCATAGAAGGTGTTGAATTTATAACGGCCAACACCGACTCACAAGCACTACGCAATTCGGCTGCCAATGTGACATTACAACTAGGTCATGATGTCACTAAAGGTCTTGGTGCTGGCGCTAACCCAGAAATTGGGCGTCGTAGTGCTGAAGAAGACAGAGAAACCATCAAAGAAACCCTACAAGGTGCCGACATGGTCTTTATTGCCGCTGGTATGGGCGGTGGTACAGGTACAGGTGCGGCACCCGTGGTAGCTGAAATTGCCAAAGAAATGGGCATATTAACCGTTGCGGTCGTAACTAAGCCGTTTCCGTTTGAAGGCAAAAAACGCATGAACTATGCCGATCAAGGGATAGAGTTTTTGGCGAAAAACGTCGATTCGTTAATTACCATTCCTAATGAAAAACTGCTGAAAGTATTAGGTCCAGGGACAAGTTTGCTTGATGCCTTTAAAGCCGCCAATAATGTTTTATTAGGTGCGGTCCAGGGTATTGCCGAGCTGATCACACGACCGGGTTTAATTAACGTCGATTTTGCTGATGTGAGAACCGTTATGTCAGAAATGGGGACTGCCATGATGGGCTCAGGGATCGCCTCAGGGCCAGATCGTGCTGAAGAAGCGGCCGAAGCGGCAATTTCCAGCCCATTATTAGAAGATGTCGACCTCGCAGGTGCGCGTGGTATTCTAGTGAATATCACAGCCGGTATGGATATTAGCATTGATGAGTTTGAAACTGTTGGTAATGCCGTTAAAGCCTTTTCATCGGAAAATGCCACGGTAGTGGTCGGTGCAGTCATTGACCCAGAAATGACCGAAGATCTGCGCGTTACTGTTGTTGCGACCGGTATTGGGGCAGAGCGTAAGCCAGATATTACCTTAGTAAATCCAGCGCCTATTGCTGAGCCGCAAGTGGTTGGTGGAGATTATGTTGCTAGCGCACAACCAGAAGTGGCAACCAGTGCCGTGACCATGCCTGATGCAAATACCCAGGCTAAAACTCATAAAGTTGCCGCGACAGAGCTAGATGATTACTTAGATATACCGGCATTTTTGCGCAAACAGGCCGATTAATTTTGGCCTAAAACTTGATTAAATAAGATTATAAAATTAGGTTTTTTGATTTTATTAGGCTTTTTTGTTATATTACGCCACCGATTATTTCCGGCTGTGGCTTAATAGCGCAAAAATAAAAGCTTAAGAAGGCTATTTATGATTAAACAACGTACGATAAAAGATAGTATCTCTGCCATAGGTGTAGGGTTACATAAAGGTGAAAAGGTGCAGATCACTCTCCGTCCTGCGCCTGCTAACACCGGTATTATTTTTCGCCGGGTTGACCTAGAGCCGGTTGTTGATATTCCAGCAACGCCAGAAGCGGTCGGCGAAACAACCTTGTGTACGTGTTTAGTGAACGAGCAAGGAGTTCAGATTTCCACCGTCGAACACTTGCTTGCTGCTGTGGCAGGTTTAGGTATTGATAACCTTATTGTTGAGGTTGACTCACCTGAAGTTCCAATTATGGATGGCAGTTCATTACCTTTTGTTTATTTAATCCAGTCAGTTGGCATTGAAACCTTAAACGTGGCGAAGCGTTTTTTACGCATCACTAAAGCGATTCGGGTCGAAGAAGGTGACAAGTGGGCCGAGCTTAAACCCCATGAAGGTTTTCGGGTCAACTTTGCCATTGAGTTTCAACACCCTGTGATTGTTAATACTTGTCAAAGCATGAGTATGGACTTATCCAGTAATTCATTTATCAAAGAAATAAGCCGTGCCCGCACCTTCGGCTTTATGAAAGATATTGAGTTTTTGCGTTCTCACAATTTAGCCTTAGGTGGCAGTTTAGAGAATGCCATAGTGCTAGATGAGTTTCGCATGCTGAACAAAGACGACTTACGCTATGATGACGAGTTTGTTAAGCATAAAATCCTCGATGCGATCGGTGATTTATATATGGGTGGTGTCAGTATTTTAGGGGAATTAAACGCCTTTAAATCAGGGCACGCATTAAATAACATGTTATTGCGAGAAGTATTTAAGCAAGTGGACTGTTGGGAATGGGTAACTTATGAAGATACGGTTGAATCACCCATTCAATTTCAAGAACTTAATCCGTTACCGTTTTAATTTCTCTAGCATTGTTAAATAAAAAACCAGTCAGTGCACTGGTTTTTTTAGCGCTCAAATTTAACCTTATGAAACATTACTTTTTCAAACCGTGGGCGGCGAGTTTTTCTAGCTTTTTTCGTAAGCTCTCAGGTGCGCCTTTGGCTACTTGCATCAGTTGCTCTGCGGTTTTCGCAGAGATATTTGATTTTGCCTCTGTCGTGGTGCGCTTTTGCTCAGGTAAGCGGCTTCGTACTGGGCTGAGTTTAATTTCTATTTGATTAAATTCGTTATGGGTCAGCGCGCTGAGTTCACGACAAATATTCATGCGTTCGAACTGGAGTCGCTGTCCCCAGACCGCCGAATTAACTTCAATGACAATGGCATTAGCTTTAAAGTTGGCTATTTTCCATGCCTCGACTGGCAGGTCAGGACAAATTTGTCGTACAATGTCGGACAATTGTGTTAAAAAGTTGGTTTTTGTCGCTATTTGTGACAAAGTGCCAGACGTTGAATGAAACAGCGCTGACATGTCTGTGGGGATTCTGGATTTTCGTGCCATGAGTCAGCTCCTGAACTAAACGATGAAAGAATTATGAGTTTAACATTACTATACCGCGGAAAGAACGTTAGATTTACCATGAAGCTAAATAAGCTCCATTGGTTATCGGCATTAACCGCATTTGCATTGATTTCAGGTTTTATCGTTCATTTATTGGTTTCAGCAGATGAAGTGCCTGCAAGCCCTGCCTATCAAGTGTCTCACTTAAACGAATTTGAACAACCTAAACTCAATAGTCAAGTGACGGCTGTCACTATGAAATTGGCAGAATTACAAAGCCAAGTGTTACGATTAAACGCACTAGGCGATCGCTTGGCAGAAGAAGCGAGTATTCCGGAGCAAGAATTTAATTTTCAGCAAATGCCGCCCAGTGGTGGCCCTATGCAGAGTTATAACGAAAAGCCAAAAAGTTTGACCGAGTTACTCACAGCAATTGATGCACTAGAAACGTCGCTGCAACATGAAGAAAAACAATTACAATTGCTTGAATCTGTCACGTTAGGACACCATATAGAAAATAGCCGATATTTATCTGGTCGCCCAATTACTAAAGGTTGGTTATCGTCTTACTTTGGTGTTCGTAAAGACCCCTTTAGTGGTAAGCCGGCTTTACATAAGGGCGTTGATTTTGCCGGCAGTGAAAACGCTGACATTATTGCAACGGCATCAGGTGTGGTGAGCTGGGCAGGTGAACGCTACGGTTATGGGCAACTGATTGAAATTAACCATGGTGGCGGCTATAAAACACGCTACGGTCATAATAAAACGATAAAAGTAGCGGTGGGTGATGTGGTTAACAAAGGACAAGTCATAGCGAAAATGGGCAGCACGGGGCGATCGACAGGGCCACATGTTCATTATGAGATATTACGAAATAATGTCCAAATAGATCCAAAAAAGTATGTCTATCGAAAAGCAAAAAATTAGCTTTTTCTAGAATTTCTGTTGTGTAAAATACAGCTGCGATTACAATACTAAACAAGTTATGTGTTCGGTGTCACCGAACATTTTATTTTCAGCGGAAGATTTTCTTCTCAATATGGTTTAACACGATGTTTGTAAAGTTAATGACAAAACTGTTTGGTAGTCGAAACGATCGATTACTCAAACAAATGCGTAAAGAAGTAAGTAAAATAAATGCTCTAGAACCGGTTTTTGAAGCCCTCAGTGATGAAGAACTAAAAGCAAAAACAACTGAATTTAAAGAACGCGTCGAGCAAGGTGAAGTATTAGAACAACTGATCCCAGAAGCCTTTGCCGTAGTGCGCGAAGCCAGTAAGCGTGTTTTTGGTATGCGTCACTTTGACGTACAAATGATAGGTGGCATGGTATTGAATTCTGGCAAAATTGCCGAAATGCGTACCGGTGAAGGTAAAACCCTTACCGCCACCTTACCTGCGTATTTAAATGCATTAACCAATAAAGGTGTGCATATCATCACAGTAAATGATTACTTAGCGACCCGTGATGCAGATTGGAGTCGACCATTATTTGAGTTTTTAGGAATGACGGTTGGTTGTAATATTGCCAGTATGACGCCGGATGATAAACAAGCCGCATACAATGCCGATATAACCTATGGTACCAATAACGAATTTGGTTTTGACTACCTGCGCGATAACATGGCGTTTTCGCCTGAAGAGCGGGTACAAAAACCACTGCACTTTGCCGTTATTGATGAAGTTGACTCAATTTTAATTGATGAAGCCCGAACACCGTTAATTATCTCAGGTCAAGCAGAAGACAGTTCTGAGCTATACCGTAAAATTAACCAAGTTGTGCCGTCGTTAGTGCAACAAGATGAAGAAGATAAAGAAGGCGAAGAAAGCACTGGCGATTTCACCATAGATGAAAAAGCGAAGCAAATTTATCTGACCGAGCTTGGACAGGTGCATATTGAAGAGATCATGATCGAAAAAGGCTTGATGCAGCAAGGCGACTCTTTGTTTTCCGCCACTAACATCACTTTATTGCATCATGTTATGGCGGCATTACGCGCCCACAAATTGTTCCAAAAAGATGTCGACTATATCGTTAAAGACGGTGAAATCGTAATTGTTGATGAACATACCGGCCGTACAATGGAAGGGCGTCGTTGGTCCGAAGGTTTGCATCAAGCCATTGAAGCGAAAGAAGGCGTTAACATTCAAAATGAGAACCAAACGTTAGCCTCTATTACCTTTCAAAACTTTTTTCGTATCTATAGCAAGCTGTCGGGTATGACAGGTACTGCTGATACTGAAGCGTTTGAGTTCAACCATATATATGGCCTTGAAACCGTCGTAATACCTACCAATCAGCCAATGATACGTAAAGATTTACCGGATCTGATTTTTCTAACAGCGGAAGAAAAGTTTGAAGCCATTCTTGAAGATATCAAAGACTGCGTCAAACGTGGTCAACCGGTATTAGTGGGTACTATCAGTATTGAAACCTCTGAGTTCTTATCGGCGCTGTTAAAGAAAGAAAAAATAAAGCACAAAGTCTTAAATGCGAAGTTTCACCAACAAGAAGCCGAGATTGTTGCTGATGCCGGTAAAATTGGCGCGGTAACCATAGCCACCAATATGGCCGGTCGTGGTACCGATATCGTCTTAGGTGGTAATTTAGGTGCCATGTTAGCCAAGCTAGATAATCCCAGTGAAGAACAGGTTAAAAAGCTCACCGCACAATGGCAAGAAGAGCACGATAAGGTACTCGCCGCTGGCGGCTTGCACATAGTGGCCACTGAGCGTCATGAATCGCGTCGTATTGATAACCAATTGCGTGGTCGTTCTGGCCGCCAAGGTGACGCAGGTTCAACCCGTTTTTACTTATCGATGGAAGATGGCTTAATGCGCATTTTTGCCTCTGAGCGCATCAGCAACATGATGCGTAAATTAGGCATGGAGCGTGGCGAAGCCATAGAACACCCTTGGGTAACGAAAAGCATTGAAAACGCACAACGGAAAGTTGAAGGGCGAAACTTTGATATTCGTAAACAATTGCTTGAATTTGATGATGTTTCTAATGACCAGCGTAAGGTTATTTACGAGCAACGCAACGAATTAATGGATGAAGCCGATATTGCTGATGTCATTAAAGCGATTCGTATCGACGTGGTTAATGGTATAATCAGTCAGCATATTCCACCACAATCATTAGAAGAAATGTGGGATGTTAGTGGTCTAGAAGAGCGCATGAAAGGCGAGCTTAATATCGAGTTACCGATTGCGAAATGGCTAGAAGAAGACACTAACTTGCATGAAGAAACCTTACGCGAAAAAATTCTTGCTGCCGTAGACACTAATTATGCCGAGAAAGAAGCAATGGTTGGCGCTGATGTATTACGTCAATTTGAGAAAGCGGTGATGTTACAAAGCTTAGACTCGCATTGGAAGGAGCATTTGGCGGCTATGGATCACTTGCGTCAAGGTATTCATTTGCGTGGCTATGCGCAAAAGAACCCTAAGCAAGAGTTTAAGCGCGAGTCGTTTGAGCTATTCTCTGAGCTACTTGAAAACTTGAAATATGACGTGATTGGTATTTTAAGTAAAGTACAAATACGCGCAGAATCTGATGTTGAAGCAGTTGAAGAGCAACATAGAAAGTCAGATGAAGCGCCGAAAGAATTTAAACATGCATCATCTGATCCTGAGCCTGCTGCTATGCCGCGTGTTGGTCGCAACGAACCATGCCCGTGTGGCTCAGGTAAAAAATACAAGCAGTGTCATGGTAAATTAACTTAAGTCACGTCGCTAATGTATTATTAACAATGCCAGTCAATGACTGGCATTTTTATGTTCAGGGTGTACTTAAACACCAAGCTTAAGGTATAACGAAACCTGACCAGCGACATTGATGGCTCGCTGCCTTTGCCCTGATATGCATGACTAGCAGCGATACAGCTGTGGCGAAAAGCCCTGTCAGTACCGGTCGCCATGGCAAAGCGTTGGGCAGTTCACTTGGGAAAATAAACTAAAAATAAGGTTGAGTAGATGGCAACAAAAACTGTGCATGTGGCGGTAGGGGTGATCAAACAAGATGATAAGGTTTTTTTAACTAAACGCCTTGCTGACAGTCATCAGGGCGGCAAGTGGGAGTTTCCAGGCGGTAAGGTTGAGCAAGATGAAACTGTGCACCAAGCACTGGCGCGAGAACTAAAAGAAGAAGTGGCGATAGAGATCTTAACTTGTATGCCTTTAATGCAAATAAACCACGACTATGGTGATAAAAAGGTACGCTTAGAGGTGTTTATTGTTGAGCACTTTAGCGGTGAAGCAAAAGCTTTAGAAGGGCAGCAATCGGCTTGGGTGAAGTTAGCCGCACTGAGTCAGTTAACCTTCCCTACGGCTAATCAAGCAATCATCACCAAGCTAGCAGAACTTTATTGTTAATTTGGGCAGTTTAGCGCCGTTATTCAGGCTCAACAAAAAATTTATTATGTTGTAAGAATTGCTCTTCTATGGCATCGAGCATTTCTTCATTTAGCTCTGTAGCGCCTTGTATAGGTTGGCTGATTTTGTGGTTTTCATCAGCCCAATCGCCAATATCAATTAACTGGCAGCGTTTGCTGCAAAATGGCCGGTGTTGACTTTCTGCTTGCCAAATCACTTCTTTTTTACAGGTAGGACAAGCTACTTTTAATGTCATCATAAACCTTTTTAACGAAATTATAATAACGTTATTATAAGAAATATTCCGTGAAGCAGCTAGCTGTAATTTAAGCTCTAGCTAGCTGTGGTTTGTCTTAATTGAGCACTGATAGCGTTAAACTTAACGCTATTGTTAATGTTAGCATTGGGCTAATTGGAAGTTCATCGCTTCTTTGACATACTTACGTCCTGTTTCCTGACACGGGCTGACAAAGCGGATGGAATAACGAAAGCGGTTACCACTGACCGTCGGATAACAAGCTAAATCACCAGCAACTTTAATGCGCAGCAACACTAAGCCTTCGCCGCTATCTTGATAAAAGCCACTATCTGTGGCAATAGCTTTGAACTCAGCGCGCTGACGCATGAACTTGAGTATTAAGGACAGCGCCGCACTAATTTGTGCAAGTAAGGCTAACCAATGTTGACATTGCGCTTTAATATTAGTGTCGGTTTGGTGTAACCAATACTGAAGCTGGGGCAGGTCAAAATGAGAGCTGCCCCCTTGAATGGCAAAACGTTGCTTTAAACCGGTTAAAAACTTATCTGCTTTTAATTGCAGCCACTGCGGCGTTGGCGTTTTAATTTTGCTACTTAATGCTACCGCAGTTTTTAAATTACTTTCCAGTACTTGCTTGTCAACTTCTGGGGCTTGTGACCACAGCACTAGGTTTTGCTCAAGCTTTTCGAGATCTTTGATCAAGTCGCCACGAATATCATTGCGCTCTAGGGTGTCTAATATGGCAAATAAGGCATTAAAGAATACACTATGACTGGTGCTAAGCGGGTATTGCAAGCTGTCCGTGGCTTGGACAAAAAGTTGCTCAATTTTCAAATAGTTGCGAATACGCTCATTGAGGGGATGTTCATACAGTATAGCGGTCATAGCTTGCGAGCTTTATTTAAAAATTAGACAGTGATGTCTTCATAGTACCCATAGCTTGGCAAAATGGCGAATTATTTTATCAACTAGTGCCATTTATACGGGGTTATTGGCCATAACTCGGTATTTTTGATCTAAATCGATCACTTGTTGTCGAAGTTTAGCCATGCTCACGCCTTGATTGTTGATAACATCATCGGCAAAACTTAACCGTTGTTCGCTTGGCATTTGACTGGCAATGATACGCTTAATTTCAGCGCTTGAACTTGGATCACGAGCAAGGGTACGGACAATTTGACTTTCCTGATCGATATTAATTACTAACACACGATCAACAAGCTTGTGTAGCTTGTTTTCCAGTAGCAACGGCGCGACTAATACACTATAAACGCTGCTGGCTTTTGCTAATTGTGCTAACAACTCTTGCCTGATCAGAGGGTGTAGTAACGCATTTAACCAGGCTTTATCATCAGCAGCACTAAAAACACGGCTGCGCAGTTTAGCTCGGTTCAGTTGACCTTGTGCGTCAAGGTAGTCGGCTCCAAAATGCTCGCTGATAGCGCTAAGCGCAGGACTACCTGGCGCTACAACAATACGCGCTGCAACATCAGCATCAATAATATCAATACCTAATTCGGCAAATATATTGGTTACTGTGGTTTTGCCACTGCCAATACCGCCGGTTAGGCCAACAATAAATTTTGACATAATAATTTAACTACTTGTTACGCGGGAGTTTTTATTTACCCAAGAATTGACTAGCTTAAAAAACTTAAGTACCAAGACCATATGGTGTTACCCCAAAGTAAAGTGATCCAGCCTGAAATGGCTAAATAGGGGCCAAATGGAATCGCTTGTTCTCGCTGATGATGACTAAACACCATTAAGCTGATGCCAATAATCGCGCCGACCAATGATGCCATTAAAATTAATAGCGGCAGTAATTGCCAGCCAAGCCAAGCGCCAAACACCGCCACTAGCTTAAAGTCACCATGGCCCATGCCTTCTTTACCGGTAACGAGCTTAAATAGCCAAAAAACACTGTATAAGCTTAAATAACCAACCACGGCACCGATAACGGCATCACTTAACGGGATCAATGCACCGTTAATATTGACGAGTAAACCTAGCCATAACAGAGGCAAGGTAATTTGATCTGGCAGCAGCATGTGGTCGTAATCAATTAGCGTTAAACAGATTAAACCCCAAGTTAAGCACAGTAAAAATAGCGTGGTTAAGCTTACGCCATAGTGAGCGGCAATAACCAAACTCAATAAGCCCGTTGCCAATTCAACTAATGGATAACGATACGATATTTTAGTCTGACATTGGCTGCATTTGCCGCGTAAAAATAGCCAACTTAGTAGTGGAATATTTTCATAAAAGCGAATTTTATGTTGGCAGTTTGGGCAACTTGAAGCTGGCGTTGATAACGTCATTACCGCTGCTTTATCAGCTTGCGTGGGGTTAGCGAGTTCATCGGCTAAAAACTCACGACAATCACGCTTCCAACCTTGTTCCAGTATCTTAGGTAAACGATAAATAACTACATTTAAAAAGCTACCTATCATTAGCGAAAAAATAAACACTAAGCCGAAGAAAACCAGCGGCGCATGCGTTAATAGCGCGATTAAATCAGTCAAACCATCTACCTTATAGAGAAATTAGAGAAATTATTAGTATTTCTTGTTGGCACTTACCAACGTAAAACGGATAACATAAAGCTGATAGCTGATAGCTGATAGCTGATAGCTGATAGCTGATAGCTGATAGCTAAACCAGTGCCTAAACCACCATACCAATTTGGAATATTGGTAAGTACATAGCGATAATTAAGCCGCCAATTACTACACCTAGCACCGCCATAATCATCGGCTCGAGTAAGGTGGTTAAGTTATCAACCGCGTTATCCACTTCCTGCTCATAAACCGTGGCTACCTTACCTAACATGTCATCAACCGCACCCGACTCTTCACCTATGGCCACCATTTGGATCACCATATCTGGAAAAATATCACAATTGCGCATGGCTAAATTCATTTGCATGCCCGAGGTAACTTCGGCGCGAATATCTAAAATGGCATCACGAAATACCGCATTACCTGAGGCGCCAGCGGCTGACTCCAAGGCATCGGGTAAAGGTACACCCGCAGCAAAGGTGGTTGATAGTGTTCTTGCGTAACGGGCCACAGCTGCTTTTTTTAACACATCACCAATAACCGGCAGCTTTAATATTTTCTTATCAACATTATCGCGAAATTTTTGGCTATTTAAGTGCGCTTTTTTAAACAGATAGCCAATAATAAAAATGCCTGCCAAGCCAAAATACCAATAACTTTGCATAAACTCAGAAATTGCCAATACTAGCAAGGTAAAGCCGGGCAGCTCAGCGCCAAAGCTATCAAATATATCTTTAAAAACCGGCACCACAAAAATTAATAATACCGAGGTAACAATAAAGGCAATGACTAACACCGAAATCGGGTAGGTCATGGCCTTTTTAATTTTCGCTTTTAATGCTTCGGCTTTTTCTTTATAGGTGGCGACGCGGTCGTAAATGGTTTCTAACGCACCTGATTGCTCGCCTGAGTTAACCAAGTCACAATATAAATCATCAAAGTATTGAGGATGTTCACGCAAACAATCTGACAGCGGAATACCTGATTGTAGTTTATTGCCAATGTTTGCCAGCAGTTTCTGCATATTGGCATTGTTGTGGCCTGCGCCAATCATTTCTATGGTTTGCACTAAAGGCACACCAGCGCCAAGCATAGTGGCTATTTGCCGCGTAACCACGGCAATATCAACCGGTAATATTTTTTTATCGCCACCTAGACCAAATAAAGGTTTTGCTTTTTTGCTGATTTTGCCGGGCGTTATCCCTTGCTTACGCAGTTGTGCTTTTAGCTCTAAAATACTTGCAGCATTAAGCTCACCACTAACTTTTTTACCCTTACGGTTTAAGCCTTGCCACTTATAAACATCAAGTGCTTTGACTTTAGTGGGTTTATCTTTACCTTTGGATAACTCAGCCATATGTTTAACCTAATTTTTATTGTTAGTATCTTGAGTATGTACGAGATTTTTAATCATGATGCTTAATATGCAATTTAGCGCATTTAGCTTTTTTCACCAAACTAAAAGAGTCTAATAAATAGCGTACCGACACTAAGGTATAATGGTTAGCTGTCGGCTAGGCATTGGTAACACGATTAATTTCTGCTAAGCTAGTGACACCTAACGCGGCTTTTTCTAAGCCTGATTGCCGTAAATTATTGTAGCCTTCACGTTGACACTGTGCGGCGATATCTAACGAGTTTGCTCCTGACATAATTAAATTAGCAGTTTTGTCACTTATTCTCACCACTTCATAAATACCCACTCGGCCTTTATAGCCGCCAGTACATAAATCACAACCCACAGGTTGATACAGGGTGATATCCTTTATTTGTTCAGGTAAAAAGCCTTGCGCGAGCAGCTCACTTTCCGGAATATGCTCTTCGGTTTTACATTGCAAGCATAAGCGCCGTGCTAAACGTTGCGCAATAATGATGCTGACTGAGCTTGCTACGTTGTAGGAAGGCACGCCCATGTTTAATAGTCGGGTTAGGGTTTCAGGCGCCGAGTTGGTATGTAAAGTTGATAATACTAAATGACCGGTTTGTGCGGCTTTAATGGCGATTTCTGCGGTTTCTAAGTCGCGGATTTCACCCACCATTACAATATCAGGATCTTGGCGTAAAAATGAGCGCAAGGCACTGGGAAATGTTAAGCCAGAGCGGGTGTTAATTTGCACCTGATTAATACCTTCAAGGTTAATCTCAACCGGATCTTCAGCAGTGGAGATATTGCGCTCTTGGGTATTTAGTATATTTAAGCCGGTGTAAAGCGAAACCGTTTTACCCGAGCCGGTGGGGCCGGTGACTAATATCATGCCTTGGGGCTGCGCTAAGGCTTCCATATAAATTTGCTTTTGCTCTGGGGCGTAACCTAGCATATCAATACCTAGCATGGCACTTGAAGAGTCCAGAATACGCATCACCACTTTTTCACCCCACATGGTGGGTAAGGTGCTGACCCGAAAGTCGATAGACTTTTTCTTGGAAAGCGCCAGCTTGATGCGGCCATCTTGTGGTACGCGGCGTTCGGCAATATCTAATTTCGACATTACTTTTAAGCGCGCTGCCATACGCGACGCTAAGGCAACTGGCGGTTTGGCAACCTCAGTTAATATGCCGTCGATACGAAAACGAATACGATAGGACTTTTCATAAGGTTCAAAGTGCAAATCAGAGGCGCCTTTGCGAATAGCGTCGAGTAATATTTTATTAATATAAACAACAATCGGCGCATCTTCTTTATCAGCGCCAACATTGTCGTCTTCTTGACGATCTTCTTGTACGTCAATACCGGCGAGTTCTTCGGCATCGATATCGGAAATTTCTAGCGCATCACTGTCTTCTTCTAAAACTTTATCTATTGCAGCAGCGAGAGCGACCTCATTAACCATTACTAACTCAGTGGAGAAGCCAGTGTTAAATTGAATTTCTTCTAAGGCATCAAGGTTGGTGGGGTCCGACATGGCAACAAATAACACTTTACCACGTAAATATAACGGTAAGGCATTATGTTTACGGATCAGCTTTTCATTGCGCACGCCGTCCGGCACTAATGAGGTATCAAAGTTTTTTAAGTCAAGTAGCGGGTAGCCAAAGCTGCGTGCTAGGGTGCTGGCGATATCTTCGGCGTTGATGTTTTTATCTTCCACCAAAAAACGCAAAAAGGGCTTTTTTTGTTGGATAAAGTCAGCGCTAATGTTATCCGCCACGCTAGCTTCAACGACATTACGTTTGGTTAAGGCTGAAAGCAGGCTAGATTGTTGATGAAGTCCTTTCATATATATTAATACAACTCGACTATTTATCTAAATCATTTTTAAAATTAGGTTTTGTGAAAGAAAACTACTTAAACTAGCATAAACCAGAGGCTTTGCATCCTCCAGTGGTATCACTCCACTTGACGGTTCCATTTGTTTCAGAACCTACAAGTATATATGTATCAGTCGCTTTAATGCCACCTAGCGGTTCAGGAGTAACAGTAATCGTAATTTCTTTTGCACCCCCACTAATAGTTACTTTATCGACTAATGTCGCTTTTGACCAACCTAAATCTACCTTTGATTTACTGCAATTATTAAGCGAAGATGTTTGAATACACAAATCGATTTTTTTCCGCGCTGGAACAGATGCCGAAATTATAGTAGCAAACCTTGCTCTATCTGAATAATTTTGATAAGAGGGAACAGCTATGGCAGCGAGGAGCCCAATTATTGCAACAACAATCAATAACTCTATTAATGTAAATCCGCGTATTTTAGCCATATTTTTGTTCCAAAATTGGAAAGTAAAAAAGCTCCAAAGGAGCTTTTTTTACTAGTTATAATATCTTAATTAACATAAACCAGACGCTTTACAACCACCACCTTGAGTCCAGTCTACAGTGCCACCTGCGACTGCGCCAGTTAATTGGTAAGTATCAGTAGCTGCAATATTTCCCGCAGCTACTGGTGTTACAGTGATCACAGGTGCCGCAGCTGTTCCTGAAATCACGACAGATGTTACCATATCAGATTCAGCCCAACCGTTAGTTGTACCGCCAGTGCCATCATCTAATGCACCACAATTAGCAATTGCAGATGTTTGTACACACAACTCAACCGCTGTTTTAGCAGGTGTTGCAGCTAAGACTACTTCAGAAAACCTGGCGCGATCAGAGTATGTTTGATAAGCCGGCAATGCTACCGCGGCTAAAATACCGATAATCGCAACTACGATCATCAATTCAATTAAAGTAAAACCTTGTGCTTTTTTTAGTGTATTTAAGTTTTTCATCGTTTGTCATTCCATAGATTATTACGGGGGCTAAGGTGATACTGCGACAAAAATCACCAAATGTAAAATAATGTAACGCTTTTTTTGCAATTTTTTCACTTAACTGTCAGATTTAATAGAATTTAACAAAAATTTTACAATTATGTGGTTGTTGTGCGTTTATGGCTAGGTGTCAACTGTCGTAGGTCTTGTAGCAGATTTTTATTGGCTAATTGTGGTTAATGACTGGTGTTAATCGACTCAACTACATAGCAGCAAATTTATAATGCTTGCCAAGTAGTTGAGTGCTGATTAAGTTAGCTGATGTGGGTTTAACGCTTGGCGGCTTAGACAAAGCGCATTGAAAGGTCAACCGCTTGCACATGTTTGGTTAGCGCACCCACTGAGATAAAATCAACGCCTGATTTAGCATAATCCGTTAACGTGTTTAGGGTCATATTACCAGAGACTTCTAACTTTGTTTTCCCGGCAGAGACTTGTTCACGCAGTGTCACCGCTTGTTCGATCATCTCAGTAGTAAAGTTATCTAGCATAATAATATCCGCACCAGCATTGAGGGCTTGTGTGAGCTCGTCAATGCTTTCCACCTCAACTTCTACGGTTTTATCTGGGTGGTTGATACGGGCGGTACTGATAGCTTGTGTGATACCACCACAGGCAGCAATATGGTTCTCTTTAATTAAAAATGCATCAAAAAGGCCAACTCTATGATTAACACCGCCGCCACAAGTAACGGCATATTTTTGCGCACTGCGCAGCCCTGGCAAGGTTTTACGGGTATCGAGTAATTTTGTATTCGTGCCGGCAAGGTGTTTAACGTATGAGCTTGTAATCGTTGCTGTGCCAGAAAGACTTTGTAAAAAATTCAATGCGGTGCGCTCACCAGTTAATAACACTCGAGCATTACCCGATAATTCAAATAATGTTGTATTGGCTTTAACGTGCTCACCGTCATTGACAAACCAGGTGATTTTAGTTGAGGTTTGGTAAATCGAGTCAAGCTGCTTAAATACTTCGTTTACCCAAGCCACGCCACAAATTACACACTCGTCACGACTAATAACGTTGGCTACGGCTTGGTTTTCTGCTGGAATCAGCTCGGCAGTGATGTCACTACAGTTGGCAAGTTCCTGGTGACTATTAGCGCCTAAGTCTTCGCATAATGCCCAACTGACGGTTTTGGTAATGTCGCTTAATAATGATACTGGTAACATCTAAAGTTGCTCTCGTAAAATAAGTTGTTTTCCGGTTTGGCTAAATTCTACTCTTTTTAGTGCGCTCATGCCCAATAGAATTTCATCGCTGGCCATACTCGGGTTGATATGTGCGGCAACATTATACAGGTAGATATTGCCAATGCGTAACTCGTTTAATTGGGTTTGATAAACATTAATACTGCCGTTCGCGGTTTGTACGCGCATGGTCGCGCCCGCGCGTAAGCCTAAGTCTTTTGCAATATGGCCCGGAATTGACACTTGCGTGGCGCCGGTATCGAGTAAAAATGTGACTTGGCTGCCGTTAATAGCGCCATTAGTTACATAATGGCCGTGGCGATTTTGTTGCAATATAACCTCGGCTTTGCCATTGGCTTGTAACGACAGCTTTGGCTCTTGGTTTGGATTGTATTGTTGCTCTAACAAGTCTTGAAAAACAAAAACCAATAAGGCGATTGCGATAATCCAAGCGAGCCAAATAAAACTTTTACCTAAATTGCTACTGGGGTCATGTTCAGTCATTATATTCCAATGTTCAATTATCTTAGTGCTAACTTGTTCTTATAGGCACTTTACTATTTAATGACGTAACGGTAAATCATAGCGGACTAATACCGGTTTAGTGCGTGATAAACTAAAGAGTTATTGGTTAAATGTGAGCTAAGGTATGGCACTTTTGCATAAAGAACAAAAAAATAGCGCTAAACTAACGATTAAAGACGGTTGGCTACAAAACGTTGAAATTCAGCGAAGTAGTCATTGTCAGCCTAGAGATGAAAATGACGAAATTAGCTTGTTGGTAGTGCATAATATTTCCTTGCCACCGGGAAAGTTTGGTGGCGCGCATATCACCAACTTTTTTCTGGGTCGGTTAGATCCCAGCCTAGACCCATACTTTGCTGATATTTATCAAATGCGTGTTTCGGCGCATTGTTTAATTCAGCGCGATGGCCATATAGTGCAATATGTTTCGTTTAATGATAAAGCATGGCATGCCGGTGTATCGCAATATCAAGGTCGTGAAAAGTGTAATGATTTTTCCATTGGCATTGAGCTGGAAGGTACTGATGATATTCCATATACTACAGCACAATATCAGCAACTGAGTTGTTTAAGCGCGGCATTGATTGGGGTTTACCCTAAGCTTAAACACCATATTGTTGGTCATAGTGACATAGCACCTGGGCGAAAAACCGACCCTGGCGTCGCTTTTGATTGGCAACGTTATAAGGCAATGCTAGCAAGCGGTCAGTAAAGAAAGCAGCTATTCGTAAAAGAAAGCTATAAGTTTTAAGCGGTCAGTAAGGAATAAAGCATTCATGGCGAGTGGCTAGGTTTTTTACTGATAGCTGACGGCGTTAAACTTAAAAAAGGGAAAACTAAAAATGAGCTTAATAAGTTTGTTAATTGCACTGGTAGCAGAGCGGCATTTATCGTCTAGTGCTTGGCAGTTTAGTACGTTTTATCAGCGTTATACTAAGGCAATTAAGCAGACTAAAGTATTGGCTGATTATCGAAACTCTGCGCTGTTAAGTTATGTGGTTGTTTTTTTACCTGTTTTGGGTTGCTACTTTTTGTTGGCGCAAGTTGATAATGCGTTATTGCATTTGATTGCTTCAACCTTGATCTTAATTGTCTGCTTTGGCTGCATGAAAACACGCGATAGCTATAAAAGCTATTTAGTGGCGGCCTTTAAAGGTGAGTTAACCAGCTGTGATATGCAGCGCTTGCAGCTCCAACAAGATAAAAATATTGCCGATATGGGCTTTGGTCAAACCTTAGTGTGGTTAAACTATCGCTACTTTATTGCCGTGATGTTGTTTTTTGTTTTATTTGGCGCTGCCGGGGCATTATTTTATCGGTTATTAACGACAGTCAATGAACAAGCAAATCAAGTAGATGCAGCAAAGGCCGAGACAGAACAAGATATTGAGGGGGCAACTGATAGTGCTGAGCAAAGCGCACAAGCGCTACAGCAGTTACAGTTTTGGGTAGACTGGTTGCCAGTACGGTTAGTGGCACTTGGTTATATGTTTGTTGGGCATTTTTCAAAGGCCATGCCGGTTTGGCTAGACAACTTTTTTGAGTTTGAAAAACAGCCAAGCAAAGTGCTGATCGCGGTGGCGCAAATGTCTGAAGATTATATGGTCGACGCTGATGATTGCACCGCAGAGCCTTGCTTACTGGTTAAGTTAGCAAAACGTACCTTGTTACTGTTTTTAGCCGTGATTGCGGTCATGACATTAACCGGAACCTTACCCTAGTTAAGCCTTTAGTTTAAAGTTTTAAGCTGTCAGTTAAAACCCCAATTAAACACGGCACCTTTTTACTAATAGCTTGTAGCTTATATCCCTCCCTTGATCTTAGTTAACTGATTGTCTAAAAACTAACCGTCAACACCCGTTAAGGTTTACAAGCTGAAAGGCATTTGTTACATTATTCGCACTTAAAATTAATTGGTCAGACCAATTTACCATGCGAGCTAGGAAAAAGTTGCTAAAATAAGTAGCCAACTCATGCTGACTCAATAAGGTTTTTAGATGTCAATTGCGCGTATCCAAAAGTCGGTTAAACAAGCGAAGTTATCAGATGTAATTCTGGCGCAGCTTGAGTCAATGATTCTTGAAGGGAGTTTAAAGCCCGGTCAAAAGCTCCCTGCCGAACGCGAGTTAGCAAAACAATTTGACGTTTCTCGTCCCTCACTACGCGAAGCTATTCAAAAACTAGAAGCAAAAAATTTAGTCACTCGCCGTCAAGGTGGTGGCACTTATGTGAATGATCAGCTTTTAGGCGGTTTGTCAGATCCTCTCTTTGCACTTTTAGCTAACAATAATGAGTCACAGTTTGATTTATTAGAGTTTCGTCATGGCATTGAAGGCATGTCGGCATATTATGCTGCTATGCGAGGTACGCAAGCGGATTTTGACGAAATTCAACGTAAACATGACGACATTGGCAATGTGCAATTAGAAGCCGATTATCGCCTTGAGGCCGAAGCGGTTTTTGAGTTTTCTTTAGCGATTTGCGCCGCTAGCCATAATGCGGTTATTTTGCACTTAGTGCGCAGTATGGCACCGTTGATTGTTGACAACATTGAAAAAAACCTAACAATTTTGGCCAAACGTCCTGATGTGTTCAGTCAGATTTCTGACTATCGTACCCGTTTAATGAGCGCCATTATCAGTGGTAAGCCACAAATTGCCTGGGGAGCTAGTCACCGTCACTTAGCTTTTATTGAAGAAATACTGTTAAAAATGTCGCAAGAACATAGCCGTATGGAGCGTTCTATGCGCCGCATGAAACGCACTACAGGTGATAATAATTAAAATAGTGAGTTGAACCTAGTACGCGATTCGTTATTTTAATTATATTCACAGCAGAAAAATTACCAAGCGTTGAGGATATCTGTTTAAAAGCAGCTATCTTTAAAGCAATTAAATTTACTTAACAATTGGAGACTAAGTAATTATGTCTGAGCTCCCAAATCAAGATATTGATACCATGGAAACCCAAGAGTGGTTAGAGTCATTGGAGTCTGTTTTAGAAAATGAAGGTCCAGAGCGTGCACATTTTCTATTAGAAAAGTTAATCGACAGAGCACGTCGCAGTGGTACTCACTTACCTTTTGATGCTAAAACGGCTTATGTAAATACTATTCCTCCAGGGTTAGAGCCGCATATGCCAGGCGATCAAACCATTGAAGCGCGTATTCGTGCAGCAATTCGTTGGAATGCCTTGGTGTTGGTATTACGCGCCTCGCGTAAAAACCTAGACTTAGGTGGCCATATTGGTAGTTTCGCTTCGTCTTCAACTTTATATGATATTGGCTTTAATCACTTCTTTAAAGCCGCCTCTGAAAAAGATGGTGGTGACTTTATTTTTGCTCAAGGTCATATTTCTCCGGGTATTTATGCTCGAGCATTTATGGAAGGGCGCTTAACCGAAGAGCAAATGAATAACTTCCGCCAAGAGTGCGATGGTAAAGGTTTGTCTTCTTATCCACACCCACATTTAATGCCAGACTTTTGGCAATTCCCCACGGTTTCAATGGGCTTAGGACCACTACAAGCCATATACACGGCACGATTTTTAAAATATTTAACCGATCGTGGTATTAAAGACTGTTCAGATCAGCGCGTCTATTGCTTCTTAGGCGATGGTGAAACTGATGAGCCAGAATCATTAGGTGCAATAGGTTTAGCCTCGCGTGAAGGCTTAGATAACCTGACCTTTATCATTAACTGTAACTTACAGCGCTTAGATGGCCCAGTGCGCGGTAATGGTAAAATAATTCAAGAGCTTGAAGGTACATTCCGCGGTGCCGGCTGGGAAGTTGTGAAAGTGATTTGGGGTTCATACTGGGATGCATTAATCGCGCGCGATACTTCAGGTAAGTTAATTCAGTTAATGAATGAAACGGTTGATGGCGAATATCAAAACTGTAAAGCCAAAGGCGGCAAATATACCCGCGAGAACTTTTTTAACAAGTACCCAGAAACGGCAGCATTAGTGGCTAATATGTCAGATGATGACATTTGGCGCTTAAACCGTGGTGGCCATGACCCTGTTAAAGTTTATGCGGCTTATAAAAAAGCACAAGAAACCAAAGATAGACCCACGGTTATCTTAGCCAAAACCGTTAAAGGCTTTGGTTTAGGCGCGTCAGGCGAAGCGTTAAACATTGCCCATAACGTTAAGAAAATGGATGTAGATTCGGTTAAATATTACCGTGATCGTTTTAATATTCCGGTTAGCGATGAGCAAATTGCCGACCTACCCTATTATAAATTTCCCGAAGACAGTGCCGAATACAAGTACATGATGGAGCGTCGTACTGCTTTAGGTGGCTCGTTGCCTGCGCGCCGAGAGCAAGCAGAAGAAGAGCTTGAAATACCGGCATTGAAAATATTTGAGCCAATATTAAAGGGCTCAGGTGAGCGCGAAGTGTCTTCAACCATGACCTTTGTTCGTGTACTGAATAGCTTATTAAAAGATAAAAAAATTGGTAAGCGTATCGTGCCTATTATTCCAGACGAAGCACGTACTTTCGGTATGGAAGGCTTATTCCGTCAAGTGGGTATTTATGCCAGTGAAGGGCAAAAATATGTGCCGCAAGATGCTGACCAAGTGGCTTATTACCGTGAAGATAAAAAAGGTCAAGTATTACAAGAAGGCATTAACGAGTTAGGCGCTATGGCCTCTTGGGTGGCCTCAGGTACTTCCTATTCAACTTGTAATGCCACCACGATTCCATTTTATATTTATTATTCAATGTTTGGTTTTCAGCGTGTTGGTGACTTAGCCTGGGCAGCGGGTGATAGCCAAGCTCGTGGTTTCTTGTTAGGCGCAACGGCAGGTAGGACGACGCTTAATGGTGAAGGCTTACAACACCAAGATGGTCATTCTCATGTACAAGCGGGCGTGATCCCAAATTGTATTACCTATGACCCAACTTATGGTTATGAAATTGCCGTTATCATTCGTGAAGGTTTACGTCGCATGTACGAAGAAAATGAGAATATCTTCTTCTATTTAACGCTAATGAATGAAAACTATCAGCACCCAGCATTACCCGATAATAAAACCATCGAAGATGAAATTATTAAAGGTATTTATCAGCTTGAACGTGTGGAAGCGAAAAAAGCCAAGGCCAACGTACAATTAATGGGCTCAGGGACAATTTTACAAAAAGTGCGTCAAGCGGCACAAATTCTATCGGCGGATTATGGCATCTCAAGTGATGTTTACTCGGTTACCTCATTTAATGAGTTAGCGCGTGATGGCCAAGCAGTAACGCGTTGGAATATGTTACACCCAGAAAGCGAGCAAAAAACGCCTCATATCACTAAGGTGATCACGGCAGATAAAGGTCCAGCTGTTGCGGCAACCGACTACATTAAAAACTATTCTGATCAAGTACGAGCCTACATTAATACCGAGTATCGAGTATTAGGCACTGATGGTTTTGGTCGCAGCGATAGTCGCGATAACCTGCGTCAACATTTTGAAGTTGATCAAAACTACATTGTTGTTGCGGCTTTGTATGAATTAGCAAACCGTGGCGATATTAAGCATGAAGTGGTTACTGAAGCGATAAAACGCTTTAACATCAATGCTGATAAAATTAACCCACTTTACGCGTAACTAAGACTAGATAAGGAATTAAAACATGTCTGATATTGAAAAAATTCTAGTCCCTGATGTTGGTGGCGATGAAGTTGAAGTTATCGAAATATTAGTTGCTGTTGGTGACTCTATAGAGTCTGACGATGGCATAGTGACTGTTGAAACAGATAAAGCGTCAATGGATATTCCAGCGCCGTTTGCTGGTGAGCTGGTCAGTTTGGCAGTACAAGTAGGTGATAAAATCAAAGAAGGTGATTTAATTGCACAAATGAAAAGCAGCAACGCCAGCAGTGAACAAGACACTGCCAGCGAAGCGAGTGCTGAAGCACCTGCGCAGTCTGCTCCAGAAGCGGAAGTAGAAACTGAGACTGAAACTGAAACTGTCAAAGAAGCACCAGCAGAGCCGGCTGCTACTGGCAGTAGCGAAGTGATTGACGTGACTGTACCGGATATTGGTGAGGATGGTGAAGTTGACGTCATTGATGTGCTCGTTGCGGTTGGTGATGAAATTGAAGCGGAAGATGGCTTAATCACCTTAGAAACTGACAAAGCCACTATGGACGTTCCTTCATCGCATGCTGGTACAGTTAAAGAAGTGCTGATCAGCACCGGCGATAAAGTCAAACAAGGTTCGCTGGTGATCAAGCTTGAAATTTCGTCTGGTGCGCCGGTTGCAGAAGAAAAGCCAGCTGAGACGCCAACGCCTGCACCCACAGCAGCAGCGCCAAAAGCAGCGCAAGCCGCTGGCGAGAAAAAACCGGCACCTGTGCCACATCACCCGCAAATGGGCTTAACCAAAGCCGGCGCTATTTATACTTCGCCGTCTATTCGACGACTAGCGCGTGAATTTGGTGTCGACCTAAGTCTTGTTAAAGGCAGTGGTCGTAAAGGACGCATTTTAAAAGAAGACGTTCAGTCTTACGTTAAATATGAATTGTCACGCCCTAAAGCCAATGCAGGTAGTTCAGTTGCTGCAGGTGAGGGTGGTTTGCAAGTGGTGAGTGCGAAGCAAATTGATTTTGCCAAATTTGGTGAAATTGAAACCAAAGCGCTGACCCGCATTCAGAAAATTTCTGGGCCTTTTTTACATCGCAATTGGGTGACTATTCCTCATGTTACTCAGTTTGATGAAGCTGATATCACTGACGTGGAAGCGTTTCGTAAAGAGCAAAATGTTATTTGTGAAAAGCAAAAGCTGGGCTTTAAAATCACACCGTTAGTGTTTATCTTAAAAGCGGCAGCAGATGCCTTACGCGCTTTCCCAGTGTTTAACTCGAGCTTAAGTGAAGATGGCGAAAGTCTGATCCTGAAGAAATATTGCCATATTGGTGTGGCGGTTGATACGCCGAACGGTTTAGTGGTACCAGTGGTGCGTGATGTTGACCAAAAAGGTATTCATCAGCTATCTCGCGAGTTGTTAGAAATTAGCATTAAAGCCCGTGAAGGTAAGCTCAAAGCGGCCGATATGCAAGGCGGCTGTTTTACCATTTCAAGCCTTGGTGGTATTGGCGGAACCGCGTTTACGCCAATCGTTAATGCCCCAGAAGTGGCCATTTTAGGGGTGTCTAAGTCCGAAATGAAACCTAAATGGGATGGTAAAGACTTTCAGCCACGCTTAATGTTGCCATTATCTATGTCATACGACCATAGGGTAATTGATGGTGCTATTGCTGCTCGGTTTACCGTGCACTTAGCTAGCGTAATGAGTGATATCAGAAAACTAATTTTATAGTGTTCTGTCGCAGCGCTTGCTGATCAGCAAGCGCTGTTGTAATAAGCGGATAAATGTTGATACTTAGCAAGTTTTCCAAATTATTACCGATTAAAGATAGCGATCTTTGTGCCGTTTAAGTAAAATTGCCGGCAAGAAAAAGATAATGAAATGCGAAAAATAATATAGCGTCAGTGCGTTAATATTGACATCGCAAATATAGGCTGGCTTAGTCAGCAACAAATACATCAATTTTTGAGGTTAGCATGAGTAACGATATTAAAACTCAAGTAGTAGTTTTAGGTGCGGGTCCTGGTGGCTATTCAGCAGCATTTCGCGCAGCAGATTTAGGCTTAGACGTAGTGTTAGTAGAAAGTCGTAAAACGCTAGGTGGTGTTTGTTTGAATGTGGGTTGTATCCCGTCAAAAGCACTTTTACACGTCGCTAAAGTTATTGATGACGCGGCAGCGATGGCATCGCACGGGGTTACTTTTGGTGCGCCTAAAATTGATTTAGACAAAATTCGTGACTGGAAAGAAAGCGTTATTGGTCAATTAACTGGTGGTTTAGGCGGTATGGCTAAAGCGCGTAAAGTTAAAACGGTATTTGGCTACGGTAAATTCACTTCAGATAAAACCATCGAAGTTGAAGGCGAAGACGGTAAAAGCACCATCACTTTCGACAATGCCATTATTGCGGCTGGCTCATCTGTGGTTGACTTACCTTTTATTCCTAAAGATGATCCACGTGTTATTGACTCGACTGGCGCGTTAGAGCTAAAAGACGTACCAGAAGAAATGTTAGTACTTGGTGGTGGTATTATCGGCCTTGAAATGGGTACGGTTTATAAAGCATTAGGCTCTAACGTTTCTGTTGTTGAGTTTGCTGATCAATTAGTGCCTGCTGCCGATAAAGACATTGTTAAAGTTTACACTAACTACAACAAGAAAAAGTTCAACATTATGTTGTCTACCAAAGTAGTTGCCGTTGATGCCAAAGATGATGGTTTGTATGTGACTTTTGAAGGTAAAAATGCTCCTGAAGGCCAAGTGCGTTACGATAAAATTTTAGTGGCGGTTGGTCGTAAGCCAAACGGTCACTTAGTAGCAGCAGATAAAGCGGGCGTTAACGTTGATGAGCGTGGCTTTATCAATGTAACGAACGAGCTTCGCACCAATGTAAATCACATTTTCGCTATTGGTGACGTGGTAGGGCAACCTATGTTGGCACATAAAGCGGTCCATGAAGCTCATGTAGCAGCAGAAGTTATTGCCGGTAAAAAGCATGTGTTTGACCCGCGCTGTATTCCGTCAATTGCATATACCGACCCAGAAATGGCGTGGGTAGGTGTGACTGAGCGTGAAGCCAAAGAGCAAGGTTTAAACATTGAAGTGGCTAACTTTCCTTGGGCTGCTTCAGGTCGTGCAATTGCTTCTGCACGTACTGAAGGTAAAACTAAGATGATCTTTGAAAAAGAAACCGGTCGTGTCTTAGGTGGTGCAATTGTTGGTATTAATGCCGGCGAAATGCTAGGTGAAATTTGTTTAGCGGTTGAAATGGGCGCTGATGCAGAAGATGTAGCCTTAACCATTCATGCACACCCAACCTTAAACGAGTCAATCGGTGTTGCCGCTGAGATATTTGAAGGCTCAGTGACAGATTTACCGAATGCCAAAGCGGTTAAAAAGAAAAAGTAAATCCCCTTTACGCTAAAGCGTAAAATTAGCTTAATTGAAAAGCTAGTAGGTATTCTTAACGCCAGTCAGTTTAAACTGACTGGCGTTTTTTATTACGCTATTTTCGTGCTCGCATATTTAAGTAAATAGGAGCAAATTAAGAGCTATCATAGCTTACGATCTATTTGGTTGGTCACTGTATATGTCAATTTCATCGATATTTGAAAGACGCATTTGTTTGATCAGTCTCGTGAGAACAATGCCTTTTAAAAATGTACTTAATGACCTACTCCAAAGACGTCACCTTCCTTAGCCTACTATTTATTATTTTTCACAGTAATCTTTAATTGGATCTTATTTAAAATTAAACACTATCGCCTTTTAAATCTAAATATTATATTTAAATTCAATAGCTTAATGCAGGGCTTTGAAGGCTCGTTTTTTTCTGCTTTTTAAACTTTATTTTTTTAGTTTTTTGGTCTATTCGTTAAACACAGTTATTTAAGGATAAATAATAAGTCATATTAAGGATGATGTATGAACCATATTTTTATAACGCTGCAAATAAAATGCATATTTACAATAATTCTATCTATATTTTCATTTCTATCTTTAGCCGTTGAAGAAGTAGAACCCATTGTTGAATGGGAAAAGAAACAAAATGCTGAGCAACGCCTTGAAATTTTTGGCGATGACTTTTTAGGCGATGCAATTGATCCGCACACAGGCACCTTAGTTTTTAATCAAACCGACATTAGCTTGCCTGGTAATTCCCATTTACCCGTAACTTTATCAAGAAAGCGCACTTCGGGTTTTACTTATAAAGATGGTATTGATGCTGAGTTCGGTGACTGGACATTATCAGTTCCTCGTATAAAAGTGATCTCTTTAGATGTTAGGCCTTGGATCGGGGCAAGGTGTAGCAAACCAAGCAAAGAAATATTAAGCGCCTACAACTATGGCAGAATTGGCAGTCATACCACTGTAACAACCACAGGTTATTCAAACGGTATACAATTAGAGGTTCCAGGGCAAGCCAGCCAACAAATCATCGACAATAATGGTGTCGCTATTTGGCCAAGTACAGCAAAAAAAGTAACGGTTAAAAACTGGTACTTCACGTGTACAATAGCCTCTGATGGCGGAGAAGGCTTGATTGGTCATGCCCCCAATGGTGATGTCTATCGATTTGACCACGCTTATGTTCTAGACTCGCCGAAAATGGGTTTTGTTGGCGCTAATCCGCTTGAAAGGAATGTTTATATTCTAGCGGCTAGTCAAGTAAGTGATGTAAACGGTAATTGGGTTAAATACCAATATGATTCTCTCAATAGACTAACTTCTATTTATGCTAAAGATGAGCGACGAATTAACCTAGGTTATACGGGAGATAGTAAACTCATTCGTACTGCGGCGGTTGCGGGTAAAGTTTGGCATTATGATTACCGAGTAAATAGCTTTATTCGCACAGATTGGATGCCCTTTGCGGGGCAAGCACTGAATGGCCAAGTGTTAGCTAAAGTGACACAGCCTGATGGCAACTATTGGTCATTTAACTTAGATTTAATGACTGGGACTCCAGCTCCTAGTGGTAGATCTCGTTGCCCTAAGTGGTCGCGTACCGTTTCATTAACTCACCCTTATGGTGCAACAGGTACCTTTGTTTTAAAAGATACCGAACATAGACAAATATACGCAAAACAAGCTAGAAGGTTAGAAAACTGCCCTGACTCAGAACCAGAAAAACCGCCAGGCGGCATAGGCGGCTCTGATATACCTTTAGATGATGATGTAACAACATCGACAATGGCAGTGGTTGAAAAAAGCGTTACGGGTCCATCAATGACACCAGCTACGTGGCGCTATCAGTACGAAAGCGATAAAGGTCCATCAGAGAGCTCATCTGCAGATCGCACAAACTGGACAAAAGTGTCTACACCTGAAGGTCACCATACATACTATCATGCATGGGTGAATGAGCCTTTAGGTGGTAGGCTTGTGAAAAAAGAAATTCGCTCAACTGCAACAGGGGCAATTAAGAAAGCTGAGCAGTATACATACCTAAAAGAAATCCCCGTTGGTAATTCGCCAATTATTCAAGCACCAGGCCCAGGCGATGCAAAAAATCCGATTCACACAACCAAGATTGTGATCACACAAGATGGCGACACTTATACGCAAGAATTTGGTTTTAATACCAACCATAGCTCGTCAAATTATTCCTATGCTAAGCCTATAATGCAGTCGGTAAAATCAAATATCTCGACTTTAGCAAGAGTTACGCTAACCGAATATAGCCATAAAAAAAATAAATGGATATTAGGGCTGCCAACAAAACAGACGATTAATAGTCGAGTAACGCAAGAGAATACATATAATACTTTAGGGCATAAAATAGCTGAACAGCGTAACGGAGCACTCTTTGCAACCTATAGTTACCACAATGATGGCACTTTTGCATCGGCAACGGATGCCAATGGGCGCGAAATACAGGCACTTTTATATAAACGAGGTACACCACAAAAAGTGACGCGAGCTGATGGCAACTCCGTTTATCAATATGTTGATGACTTTGGCCGTATTAGCTCTATAACAGACGCTTTAGGAAATACCGTAAGTTACTCTCGCGATAGTATGGGTAGACTAATAACCGCCGACTTACCTGATAGTTGGGCCAGTGTAAATCATAGCTATAACTTTAGTAGCAGCCCAATACATACCATTACTAAAGGTAACGCCGAATCTACTATAACTTATGATGCTATGTTTCGGCCTATTCTCGTTGCGACTAAAGATACCTTAACGAATAAAACCACATTTATTAACTATGACTATGACAGTGCCGGAAGAGAAGTTTTCTCATCGTTTCCATCTGTGAGCTCAACATCTACTGCTGGTATTGCCTCAGAATATGACAGTTTAAATCGGATTACTAGAAAACGGGAAACAGTTGCCCCGTATGCCACAACATTAACTAGCTATCATAGCGGCCATCGACGCACAGAAACTGATCCTGCGGGTAATAAAACGGATTATTATCATTATGGTTACGATGGTGCTAATTATAAAGATGTTAAATCACTGTACTCGCCGTTAGGTATATTTACCAATATCAATAAAAATGTTTGGGGTGAAATAACGTCGATAAAGCAATGGGGCAGCCAAGGTAGTGGCGGCTCTGGTAATACTCCTGGGGACGATATAGGTGGTGGTTCTGGAGGGGGAGCTGTAATCACCCCAGTAATACCAACCAACGAAGGTGATAAAAAAATTAAACCGCCAGGTATTGATATACCTATAGAATTAAATAGCGCTAGTAACGATATTGATGATCGCGATAGTGGCACAGGTATTAGCCTAACCCGCAGTTATTATTACGATAGTAAGCATCGTTTGTGTCGAATCAGTGAGCCAGATGTAGGAGATACGCTATATCAATATGATGCATCAGGGTGGTTAATTGCCTATCAAAAAGGGGCTATTAGTGGTAGCGCTTGTGTATCCCCAAGTGGTAATGCAAAAGTCTCATTGTTAAGGGATGATGTTGGCCGCATAATTAAGCGCGACTTTTCTCACAGCCTGACCCACGATATCACTAAGACTTATGATGCCAATGGTAATGTATTAACTGTTAACCGTGATGGCATTGAATGGATTTATAGCTACAACTCGCTAAATTTTCCTACGTCAGAGCAGCTTAAAGTTGATGGTCGTCAATATGTGCTAGCGTATGGTTACAACAGTGCAGGACAACTGTCATCAATGGTCTATCCAAGTGGTAAAACGATTAACTATAACCCGGATGGTTTAGGTCGACCTCGTCAAGCGAACTATGGTGGAAGTTATTATGCCAGTAATATTCAGTATCATGCTAGTGGTCAAGTTAGCCGTTTAAGTTACGGCAATGGACATGTTTTCCAACAATGGTTGAATGAACGTCTATTGCCCTCTCGCTTACTCACCAGTAAAGGCAACATTAAAGCTCTAGATATGAGTTATAACTATGATCAGCGCAAACTTACCACCTCGATTACAGATACTGCTTTAGGCAACAATAACCGCATGATGACTTATGACGCTTTAGAGCGAATTACATCGGCTTCGGGGCCATGGGGGAGCGGCGAATTTAGTTATGATAGCCTAGGTAATATCCTCACCAAAGATTTAGGTTCACGCAAAGTTTCATTAAGTTATGACGCTGATAATAGGTTAATTGGTGCTATTGATACGGGTGGTTTAGGGGGTAACACAGGTACAAGGGATTTTGCCTATGATAATCGTGGTAACACGATAACTGCGGGTAATTTAAATTTTAATTATGACTATGCCGACCAACCTGTTTCCATGTATGGTAGTACATCAGGTAGCTATAGATATGATGGCAACTTGAAACGCGTCAAAGCGACCATCGCGGGTAAAACTATTTATAATGTTTACAACCTTGCCGGTAAGTTAATCCATATAGATAATGTAAGCTCAAATAAGCGCACTGATTATATCAACGCAGGCAGTAGGACGGTGGCTAGAGTGGTAAATGATGTGCCAACCTACGTGCATCATGATAGTTTAGGTAGCCCAGTATCGGGCACGAATGCTGCAGGTGGAATATTATGGAGAGAACGCTATTCCCCTTTTGGTATAACGATTGATAACGCAGAAGCCAATAACGATCAAGCAGGTTACACCGGTCATATCAAAGACAGTGATACCGGTTTAGTTTATATGCAGGCACGATACTATGATCCAGTCATCGGGCGTTTTTATTCGAATGATCCGGTGGATTATGCTGGACATTTACAGAGAGGCAACCCTGTACAAGGCTTTAATAGGTATGCTTACGTTAACAATAACCCTTATAAGTATACCGACCCTGATGGTGAATTCTTAAACATAATCACAGGAGCTATTGGGGCATATACGGCATATAATCAAGCGAGAGATATGGGCTTTTCAAAGGAAGAAGCTTTAATCGCAGGTGGTGTTGGCGCGTTAATTGGTGTTGTTAGTGGAGGAGCAGGTAGTAAAGTTGCTACTGGCCTTATAAAGCAATTGGCTCCAGCAACAACTAAGCAACTTGCAAAAGAAACAGCTAAAACCGTTACCGCTGGAGCAACATCAGCAGGTGTGACTCAAGCATCGGCTGACGCTGCGGGTGACATTGCTCAAGGTAATCCTGTAGATGTTGATGGAGCGAAAGTAGCAGGTAAAGCTTTCGAAGGCGGAGCAACAGCAGCGATAGGTACGGTTAGTACGGTTGGAGTTGTAGGTAAAAACGTGGTAAGTGAAGTTGCTGAGGCGGCAATTGTCATTACAGCTCAAGAAGTTAGAAGAGAAGACCAGTGAGACTTTTAATAACAAAATACGTTTATTTAATATCCGGGGTTCTAATAATATTGTTAGGCATATTTTTATTGTCATGGGGATATAGCAATAGCTCTTTTCCAGAAATAGAAAATACAAATAAAATTATGGGAACGGCATCTGACATAGAAGTTAAGGGGTGGAAAATAGACTTTAAAATTAGTGATGACCTAAGAATCTATTCTTATTATCGGCATTATGGTAACTACGATGAAGTCAAAGAGTTATTAAGTCGAAATGAGCAGCCTATTATAGAAATGTTAGTTGAAAACACAGACATAAACTCTACACCTGCTATATATCAGGTAACGATTAATGGTAAAGAAGTGACAAACTTTGAAGAGAAAAAGTCTAATCACGGCGAATATACAAATTCTATATATTGGTTTGCAATAGTATTGATTTTTATTGGTGGAATTGGTGTATTTATGGGGCTTAAAACGAAAGCATTGCCAGAAGACAATGAATGAGACATTTCAGACTACCTTTTAAGATTTTAGCTCTATTGTCATTTTAAATCCAAAGCCTCGCAAAACTCGCGAGGCTTTTTAATAACTCGAAAACGTAAGGGAGTAAATTTAATATTGCCCCAGTTGGTAAATGTTGATATTTTGAACAAGTGCTTTTCAGAGTACTGATGGCGCAACACAATTTTACTTAATAATGCTTTGGCTGAATGCCAATGTGCTAAGGAAAAAATATGAACATACCAGCAATCGAGTTGGTGTTAGCTAACACCAATGCAACAGTCGTAAGGCAAAAACTTCCTCGTACCTCCTACGGTTCCAAAGACGCAATAATTCAAATCATTCGCGATGCTGTTGATATGGAAGACTCCATACGAAACATTTATGCCTTTGCTTTAGAGGGGAGACCTGGTGCCGGCCGTGATAGTTATCTGGCATTTCTGGTTGAATATCAAAATGACCATTTTGATTTATTTGACGACAGTGAAATGAACATGGGGAATCCATCAAGAGAGTACGAAGTCATATCAATAGTGCAGCATATGTCACTGTTGGCAAATCCTAATCATCTGCTTTATTCAGTTAAGCGTCTGCCATATCAATTAAGAGATTTGCCGCCACTTCAAGCTGCTTGCTTGGTTAAGAGCCAATCATTCAAACCCTTATTGCCCAATTGGCAAACATTTCTGGCTACTTTCAACAAAGACCAGCAATTATGTCCCAAATCAGTTTATCAAGTGGATGATTGGGAAGTTCTTTATGATGAATCAAAAACGGCATTGAGAAATATCAAAGTGTGCTCTATTCACCAATTTATCGAAAACCTAACAGAATATGAGCGGCTGAATCTAGGGATGATGCGTGGTCATGAGTTTCGAGTGTTTATCAGCACCAAGGGAAATGAATGCCAGATTTGCTTTATTCCCGTTGATAATGCTTACACCGTTTATCAGCAGTTAGAAAATCATATACCCGAGTTTGTGTACGGTGATTTTTTACCAGAGTCTATCGTTCGAAGTGCCGGACAAAGATTGCTGTCGCTTAATAAAACAGAACTAATGCCTGCTAGCCAAGATAATTTGCGTTGGGTATTTAGGGAATATCCAACCTGAGTTTGATGATTCAAAGTCATCGCAACAGTATCTTGCTGTAGCGTGCGTTGTTGCAGTAAGGTACGTGAGCCTAAATCTCCTTTAATAATATTGTAGTTGCGGGTAAATGACAGCATTGCCATTAACCAATAAAATTCACAAACTATCTTAATTTAATGTTGTAAGTTTTGGAAAAATGAAGGGTAAAAGCTTTGCTGTATTTTTAGCGTCATTAAGTCCTCTGTGATGGTTACCCGAAAAAGGTTGGAGGGATATTTCCAAGGCTTTTTTCAAGCCAACTGGTTTTTTCAAATTATGCGCGTGTTTGAACGCTACCTTGAGGTTTAACGCAGTTGTAGGGGAAAACTCGTCCAAGTCATGAAACGCGCAATCAATATTAATTTGAACTAAATCATAGGCTCCCCAAGTTGCTATTAATGTGTTACTTCTCGCAGAAAGCCAATTAACAAAACGCTTGAATACATGCGGAAAGGGCTCTGCGTTATCTAACTCAAGCTGTTTAATTCCTGTTAATTGCGTACAAAAATCACTGACTTTTGGGTGTCTTACCGGTCGAATTAAAGAGCTGTACTCATCAATCACCGCTAGTGATTTTGTTTCAACTAGTACAGCCCCAATTTCAATAATTTCTCTTTCATCAGGTGGGATTGAGCCATCTTCTGTACACGTATGCTCTATGTCAATAATCACGATATATTCGTGGGAGCGAATCATGGAATGAAGAGTGTTTTCGGTATATTTAGTGTTCATTGTATTAATCCTAATAATTTAAGCCTCAATAAATCAGTACTTCGTGCAGTTCTAATAACTAACTGCCTATCACTTAAAGTAATGACGCTAAGTACTTAGTAAAAGGCACAATATCCTGGTTAACGCCGGCAGCTTCCAATGTCTGCATATATTCATCGCGTCGTTCAACAAGTACAACTGACCAATAACCGGCCAATTCTGATTGCTTAGCAATGCCGAACGCAATACTTGGGACAAATAAAACCATGAATCGTGAAGTGTTATTACGAATGCGAGGTAGCGCATTTAGGTTTTTCAATTCAAACTCCCTATATTGCCAAATTTATGGTAAATGACCATTGCTCGGGAGGCAACTGATTGACAGACCAAGTTTAGACTTAGTCAACTAATTTGACCTTTGAATTTAAAGCCGAGCAACTTGCGGGGCTTTTGCTTTTTTATGCAGATTTCGTTATGTTTCTGTGATTAGAAAGGAAACTTGAATCAGGACGTTTTATGTCGATTATTCGTCACATCGCTATACGTAATTTTAGAGGTATTCAGTCTCTAGACTGGTATCCAACAGAAGGTGTCAATTGCATCATTGGCCCAGGTGACTCAGGAAAGTCTTCCATCCTTGATGCAATTGACTTTTGTCTTGGCGCAAGACGCAATATTAGTTTTACAGACGCTGACTTCTATAACTCCAATGTTGATAACCCAATTGCAATATATGTCACTTTAGGGCGCTTAAGTGATGAATTCCTTAGCATTGAGCGCTATGGCAATTTTCTCCGCTCCTACAACCTTACCACCCGGGAGTTCTATGATGAGCCTCAAGCAGGCGCTGAAACTGTTGTCACTGTTAAAATAATCGTTGATAAGGGGTTGGATCCTGACTGGGGCTTATATTCAGATCGCGCTGCTCAGGAAGGATTAGAGAAAAGGCTACCTTGGAATCATAGGGAACAGATATCGCCTACCCGACTAGGAGAAGGGTCTTCGCGTCATTTCACATGGGGGAGGAACTCACTTCTGAACAAGCTATTAGAAGATAGATTTGATGTAAGTGAAGTGCTTACCGAAGTTTCTCGCAATGCCAGACAAGCCTTTGCACAACAAGATGTGGATGGAATTAACAATGCCCTCGCAAGTGTTCAAGGTGTAGCAAATGCGCTCGGCGTAAATGTAGGTGAGCTTCAAGCTTTACTAGATGTGGCGAGTGTTTCAGTCTCGCATGGCGCAGTGAGCTTGCATGATGCTAATGCGACGCCAATTAGGCAAATGGGTACCGGCTCTACCAGATTGCTTTTAGCGGGGCTTCAAAAGCTAGTTTCCACTTCGAAATTGTTGATAATTGATGAAGTAGAATTCGGCTTAGAACCATTTAGAATTAGTCGTTTGTTAAAAGAAATCGGTGCAAAAGAGCAGCAACCAACACAGCAAGTATTTATCACTACTCATTCTCCATATGTTCTCCGAGAATTAAAGTCGTCACAGCTACATATTTTGAGGAAATCTTCAGTAACTGGGCAACCTCAAATAAATCACCTCATGTATTCAATGAATGATAGTGATGAGCATCAATCAACTTTGCGAGTATGCGCAGAGGCATTTTTGAGTAATAAAGTAATAGTCTGCGAAGGGAAAACAGAAATTGGACTTTTAAAAGGTGTTGATGCCGTTGAGCAAATACAGGGGCAGCACAGTATTCAATCGCTTGGTGTTATGCACGCAGATGGCGACGGAAGTCATATGTTTAAGCGAGCCAAAGTCTTCAACCAATTGGGTTATCCTGTTGCGATATTTAAAGACTCAGATATCAATGACCAGCAGCAAGCGTCTATCAACGAAGTAATGCAATTGGGAATACCAATGTTTGAATGGGGAGATAACCAAGCTACTGAGCAGGCAATATTTAACAATTGCCACCTTAATCTCATTCCACAACTATTAAATATTGCGGCTGAGAGAAAAACAAATGACGCGGTAAATGCACACATTACTAACGCATCACAAAATCAATTTAATCTGCCAAACTGTATTCAAGCCCCCATCGATGCTCATCGTCAATGTCTTGGGTTAACCGCAAAGAATAAAGGGTGGTACAAAGATATTGAGCCTATGGAAAATGTCGCGGAAACAATTCTTTGGCCTAACAAACAATGGATTCAACCAGTTTTCACTCAAGTGTTAGATAATCTTCTTACGTGGGCGCGACAATAAGGACTGATAGTGTCGGCAGATATTATATTAGAAAATGAGATTGGGGCTATCGAGGCTCCTGCGGGATGTGGAAAAACTCAACTAATAGTTGAAGCTTTGGCTATTCCCCCAGTTAAGCCATATCTAGTATTAACACATACTACTGCTGGTGTTGCTGCTCTTCGAAAGAGACTTACTAGGGCAAATGTACCAGCAAAGAATTATGTATTGTCGACTATTGATGGCTGGTCGGTGAGAATCGCGAGTAGTTTTAGCCACAATTGTCAAATAGCCTCACCCGTTGAAAACTCTCGAACGTATTACCCTGAATTAAGAAATGTGGTGAGTCGTTACTTAGCTACTGGAAGTCTGCATGACGTAATCAGAGCATCATACTCTCGACTTATTGTTGATGAATACCAAGACTGTAACCAGGAACAACACGATATTGTTTGCTCTATAGCACAGAGCATCCCAACTACAGTTCTAGGGGATCCCATGCAGTTAATTTTTAATTTTCGAGGCACGCAGATTCCTAATTGGCAAGGTCAGGTCTTAAATCATTTCCCCCTGCTAACCGAGTTGAATACACCTTGGCGCTGGATCAATGCGCAAAACCAAGAGCTGGGTGAGTGGGTGCTGGAATGCCGAAGGAGATTGATATCCGGCAACAATATAGACTTAACACATAGTCCTAATTCGGTCTCGCATATTCAACTAAACCAAAATCATCAAGAAAATATGCGTCTGAAGAGTACAGCACAATATCAGCTTAGAAACGCTTACCCCCAAGATTCTTTGCTAGTTATTGGTGACTCAATCAACGCGAACTCAAGACATTTATATGCGAGTCAAAACAACGGGATTGATGTGGTTGAACCCGTTGATTTAAGAGATTTAGTTACTTTCACTGGGCAACTAGACGTTGAACAGGGTGAACAATTAGCGACTTGCGTAATCAATATTTTTGGAGCATTGGCTACCGGAATGGGGGCTTCAACTTGGACTCCAAGAATAAGGACGGTATTAGCTGGCAGAAACAGGAGTGCACCAAGCCCAACCGAAGCTACAATAGTCGCATTTATTCGATCAAAATCAGCAGCTAACTTTCTGGCAATAATGAATGCTGTTGAAGCTGACAATAATATTAGAATCTATCGACGTGCGGCATTCAGAGCATTAAATAGTGCTATTAATAGCGTTGTTTGTGATCCATCCTTGAGCTTCAAAGAGGGTATGGAAAGAGCCAGAGAAAGTCTACGCCAACGAGGTGATACCCGTATTCCAAACTTGGCTATAGGTAGTACTTTGTTGCTTAAGGGCTTGGAAGCAGATCACAGTTTGATAATCGATGTTAGCAACATGAATAGTCAAAATTTGTATGTCGCCTTATCAAGAGGCGCTAAAACAATCACTGTCGCAAGCTCTGTTACAACACTTCCATAATGCAGTGTAATTTGGGTTAACGAATTTCCATAAGGTCGTATTACAACTAGAATATTATAATTAGTGGTAAATTATTAAAACGTAAACATCAGCATTAACTATGCTCATACTTGTTTATATTTGCTACCAATAGAAGCACTAGAAGTTAGATAGAATACTGATGCCAAAGTAAATTTTAGAGATAGGAGCTAAGCCATGTCGAAAAACAAGAAGCTAGATATTGATTTGCTAGTTGATGGGCTTACCTGTATCGATAATTATTCCAATGACGGTTTTGTAAATATCCCCACAGATAAGAGCGCACTGCATCCAGCAAGGTATTTCAAAGAATTATTTATGTCAGAGCTCATAAAAGACGGAGTTAGCGACGAAGATATCGTTGCCGAGCTAGATCTCTCAGACCAGAACTTTGAGGAATTCCTGAATGAAAAGGCAATGGTCACCTCATTGTTAGCTCAGCGTCTTTGTGTAGTCACAGATATGCCGGCTGCTTTTTGGTTGCGTGCACAATCTAGATTTGATGATTTTCATACTCGCGTTGAATAGATTTCAGGGGCCATTAGTCTAATGAGCGTAAAGTTAATTAGGTGATATTAAATACATGAAAGAATTCGACGTTACGATGACATTTGATACTGGAGAAAACGATTTATCTTTGGATGCAATCGATGACCTCCTGTTCGAAGGCGGCTTTGATGATGCATTGATCAGTCATTCAGGTACAAGGCTAATTCAGATTGAGCTTCGAAGGAGTGCCTCATCAGAAGATTTTCTAATTAAAGCAGTAATGCGCCAGGTGAGCGAAATTTTTCCAAACTCCAAGCAATTAAACTAGGTGAATGATCTTCCATCAAATATTACGAGCTCAGTACAAATCTGCTGATTCACACAACGACTATCTTAACAACGCAGAACCCTTTTAAATAAAGCTAAATTTTCTATGGTGGTCCATTTCATAAGCATGAAGTGGTCCATTAATTTGTCATTCATTGTTCCAATTTTAAATGTTGAATGGTCCCGGGACATGGGATTTTCCAATTGTACAATCTCATTTAATGGAACAGTTGTTGTTTTGTAAACGGTACACTCAGTGCTTTTTCTTTGGACCACTTGATGCGAGCAAAATGGACCATACTAATAAAGCTAAGCGTTATAAATGTTTTTTGAGCGTTTAATTAGATCTGATAAATAACCTGTCTTTGTAACGCGATGAAAGAAGATATGCCTGAAGCGACACTTATGTTTACTGGATTTAATTTCCATTTTGATATTTGAAGCCATATCGTCAATATCATCAAGCTTGAGTCGAATGGCTCTTATTAATTGAAATGCCCACTTTGCATCGAAATTAAAGCAAAACATTTTGATGACTATCCGGAACATAAGTTTTTCGAGTTTCCAGAAAAATGATGGTCGAACGTACTGTCTTTGACATAGCAGATATAAAAACAGCAAAGCAGCTAGTCCATCTATTTCATTACCTTCAGCTAACTGTTCAATGATTGAATGCTTTAAGGGAGAGATTAACTTTTGTGACAAACGAGCATTTAACCTCAAAAGCAATTTACTTTGCTGGTGGGGAAACTTGCTAGCCTGTGCTTCTACCGATTGCGGGTTGTAAAGCCAATATTCAGGGTAATGGTTGTTCAAAAAACAAAATAAAGGATGCTCAAGTATGTTTGCCGAGCCTGGCACTAATGTTTCATACATCTCAATTTTTGAATTAACACGGAGCCTTTCACCACTCTGTTTTCTGTATAAAAAGCGAATTTCGTTTGCCGAATTTAACGCTTGTTGAATTTTTGGATCGGTTGCCCCCTGTGCCTGAGTAAAGCTATACACAGTCGAACCATTTCTTTTGTTGATGACATAACTAAGCCAAGCAACTGATTTAAATGCATTAATAAATTTGTCTAGGCTGCTTCGTTCTGCATACGTTGTTAAAAATCGATCCATACCTTTGTCTTTAACTTTGTTTTATTAATAAAAACAAAGCACTAACGAGATGGTGAGTTTAATTCTAGTCTAAGAAGTCACCATTGGTATCAAACTGGAGGTGACATTGACCGAAAAAGAAAAGCAAGAATTGGCAAAGCAGTTAGAAGCAGACTTACTCAAGCTTTATGACTCACCAATTCTAAATTTGGAGCAATTAAAACGGGCATTGAATTATCGAAGCGTTGCGGCGGTAAAGCAGGCTATTAATCGAAATACTTTTCCCGTGCCAACATTGGTGATGCCAAATCGTCGAAACCGATTTGCACTTGCAAAAGACGTGGCAGCATTTTTGGCAAAGCAGGCATTTAATAAGAAGGAGTAAAAAGTGAAACAGTAACTTGTAGGTAGTAGTTGTAAATTTTTACTGGCGCAGAAACGACAAAAGCCCGGAGCGGCAACTCATGGGCTTTTGACAGTTGGTATCGAAATAGTTCTCTCGATGCGTTAACTATCGTTTAACGACCGGTATCTGTCAAGTTTTTCAGTGTTTATTCTGAAAGACAGTGCTGGTCTGCGCCTTTATTTTAACGAAATGAAGGCATTTAAAATGATTACTGTAATTCAAACCCGCTCGGCTATACGAGCAATAGATGTATTCCCTACGAGCAGTATTCGTAAGTTGGGGCAGTTGGTAGGTGTATCTCATCAAACCATGATGAGGTTAAAGAAACGATGTAAACGTGCAGAGGTTACTCATGAAGAAGCTCAGCAACTAACTGACACTGAACTCAAGCAGAAACTTTATCCGACTATCACAGAAAACAATAGCTATAAGCGCCAACCCGACGTCGAGTACATAGTGGTTGAGTTAACTAAGCCAAGAGGTAAAGGCAAAACGGCTTCAGTGTTGTATTTGGAGTATGTTGCGAAAGATCCAAGCACCGCAATGAGTCGATCTCATTTTTTTCGCATCGTCAATAAAGCATTGAAGCGAACAAAATTAGCGATGAAGCAACTCCACCCTGCTGGTGAGGTGGTTTATATCGATTATGCGGGGCATAAAATTTATTATCATTCTGGTGGTAAAAAAGTGTGGGTCAAAGTCTTTGTTGCTGTGTTGGGTGCAAGTAAAAAAGTCTTTGCTCATGCCACCTATGGCGAAAAAACATTGCATTGGATTGATGGCATGACCCGAATGTTTAATTACTTCGGAGGGGTGACGGAAGTTGTCTCCATGGATAATGCGACTGCACTTGTTGCTAAGCCTGGTTTGATTGCCAATCTCACTCATAATGTTGCAGCGTTTGGTGATCACTATAACTGCATCATGGATACGTGTCGGGTTGGGAAACCACAAGATAAAGCGCATGCAGAACTAGGCGTAAAATTCGTTACACAGCGTATTTTAAGGCCTATGACGCAGGACCATACGTTTTTCAGTTTGGAAGAAATTAATCAATATTTAGTTCGCCAAGTTGAGGTTTTAAACAACTTGCCATTTCAAGGCTTGGATATCTCACGCAATGACCTGTTTGAACGCAATGAGAAACAGGCTCTACAGCTACTGCCAGTAGAACCATATTTGATGATTGTGGATAACCTAAAGCAAAAAGTGCCTGCAAATTACCATGTGAAGTACTTCAAACATGAGTATTCCGTGCCTTATCAACATCGCGGTGAAATCGTTAATATTGTGGTTGATCAGTCCAAGCTCCGAGTCTTTTTTGAGAGCAAACTCATTGCTACGCACGTTGTAAAGGACGAGCCGATGGGGGCAACAACATTGCTTGAGCATATGCCCGCAGAGCACCTTGCTGACTATAAAAGTATGGATAAAGATGCCAATTTGAAGTGGGCTAAAAATACTGGTGAATCCGTCGAAAAATTGGTTGCCAAGTGGTATAGCAAAACGGCTAATGCTAAATCTCGTGCCATAGGCAAGCGTTGTATGGCTTTGATGAAACTCTCCACAAAAAACGGTGAGGACGTTCTCGCTGACGCGTGTGAGTACGCTAATCTACATGGCCTTACGACTCCTAGCGATATCGCACTAATCATTACTGCGCGTAACGATGCCGACGGCTTTGATGATCTTCCTTCGATAAATGTAGCCCACCAAAACATTCGTGGCGCTGATTATTTTGGAGGTCATCATGAAGCTTAGAGATAAGGTATTCAATGCTATTTCGACACTGAAGCTATCCGGTGTTAAAGAAGCTTTAAATCGACAATTGGCATCACCTGAATTTGAAGAAATGGGATTTCTCGACAGGCTATATGATTTACTCTGCCAAGAGGAAAGTGAAACTCGTCAACGCAAGATTGCTTATTTGCTAAAACAAGCAAAGCTGCGTTGGCCTAATGCCCTAATCGAAGATATCAAGTATGAACTTCACCCTTCACTGAAGCCAGCGACGATAAATGAATTGGCGCAGCTAACCTGGGTGGACAATGCAAACCATATCATTATCACCGGTGCTACAGGCACAGGTAAAACCTATATTGCCTGTGCGCTGGCGCGAGCCGCAATATACGAATTAACCCCTGTGCTTTATTTTCGATACAGTGAGCTGGTATTGCAGTTGGTTGCAGCGAACAAGAATGAAAAGTTAGTCGCTTTTAAACGGCGGTTAAATAAAGCTCCGATCGTGGTAATAGATGATTGGGGTATAACACCGTTAAATGCAGTTGAAAGAAACTTATTGTTTGAACTGATAGAAAGCCGAGATAGAAAAGGTTCTTGGCTCATTACATCTCAGTACCCTACAAATGAGTGGTATGACGCATTCCAGGACCCGACGATTGCGGATGCTTCATTGGATCGAATCGTTCATCAGGCACACAACGTTGTTTTAAAAGGAGAGTCTATACGCAAGGCGATGGGGCTGGAGGGAGGTGCATCATGAACACATTTCTTGAAAATACATACCTTGATGTTTTAGGGCAAATCAACCTAGATGACTTCCATATTCAACAAGCTTTTGAATATTACCAGCAGCGATATCAGGCAAGCTCTTTAGCTCAACAATTTGTTGCTAGTAGTTGTCGAATTGACGATGAATTTAAATGTGATTTGAACATCGGTTTCTGTGATCGCACGATGGGCACAAACATCCCTAAGGCTCGAACACCAGAGGGAGCCGCTATTCGCGGTAGCTTACAACGCGCTGGATTAGTTCGCTCTACTGGGCATGAATTATTTAGAGGTTGCATTGTAATACCCACTGTAGATAGCAATGGCAGTATCATTTCTGCTCTTGGTTATCGCGTAGGCCGCATCCGAAATGGCGACAAGCCTGTTGTTTATTGGCATAAACCTGAACCAAAAACGTATGTGAAAACAGGTATGTCATATGCAAAAGAGTTGATACATGGACAAACCTACCACTAATCGCATTTGGCGATGTGCCAAGTACTACTTTGAGCTTTGTCTTGCCAGGGGACAAAGCTCAGATACGGTTCGTGGAAAGCGTGGAGGTCTTAAGAAGTTTTTTCTGTGGTGTATAGGCCGCAATGTTACTCGCATCGATCAAATAGATCTGGATCTAATGGATGACTACGCAGCCTATTTGAATGCGTACCGCAAGCCACTTGATGACCAGCCGCTATGCCCTGCACAAAAACGAAACTTGCTTACGTTTGTTAAAACATTCGTAAAGTACATGCACATCAAAAAGTTGCTGCCAACAAATACGCTTGAAAATATCGAACTCCCATCAAAAGGTGAGCAGATACCCAAGGCACTTTATAGTGTAGAAGAAATAGAAACTATTCTAGAACAGCCTCTGCTGTTCGGGGTTAAAGGTTTACGTGACCGCGCTATCCTTGAAACCTTTTTTGCTACGGGCATCAGACGAGGTGAATTAGTTAAGCTAAATATTGATGACATTGATTTCAACAGCAAGTTGGTTCGAGTCCACGGCAAAGGTAAAAAGGATCGTTTAGTGCCAATTAGTTTGCGAGGGTGTGAGTGGCTAGCATTCTACATTGGTAAGATCAGACCAATGTTTGCTTTCATCGGTTCAGGAAAAGCATTATTTCTGGCTAACAATGGCAAACGCTATGTGCCGGGTAAGTTGTCTGACATGGCATCACAGTACGTGAAATTAGCCGGATTTGATCGTAGTGGCGCGTGCCACCTATACCGACACAATACAGCGACAACAATGTTAGACAATGGCGCTGACCTTCGTCACATCCAAGAAATGCTGGGCCATGCTAGCATCCTTACTACGCAACTTTACACACATGTTAGTCGTAAGAAGTTATCTGAAGTTTATGAAGCAACTCATCCTTCTGCTGAAGGTGGAAGTGGGTTGTTTAATTAAATTTTTTTGACCTCGTTCAATATCAATTTTAGTAAATTAGGTCACTATAATATTATTTTGTGTAATCTCTTGAAATTGAATAAATAATCCATAAATTACTTATACGACTTCTATTTAGGAAAAATAACAATAAGATGGAATTTAGCAACGAAATTGAAGTATTTATTAAAGACTATGTAAAGCACCTTCATGATGGTTCAGCATCAGTATTTGCTGGAGCGGGATTATCTATTCCAACAGGTTTTGTTAATTGGTCTGAGTTATTGAGCGACATAGCCCAAGAATTAGGTTTAAACATTGAAAAAGAAACTGACTTAGTTTCTATTGCTCAATATCACGTAAATGAAAATCGAACTAGATCTAAAATTAGTCAAAAAATATTGGAAGAGTTCGTAGAAGACACTGAGGAATCTGAAAATCATAGAGTTATTGCCAGATTACCAATTTCTTCTATTTGGACAACTAACTATGATCCTCTTATCGAACAAGCATTTTTAAATGAAGGCAAGGTTCCTGATACAAAACATAACTGTAAACAACTTCTAAACAATCGCCCTAAAAGAGATCTTATTGTTTACAAAATGCATGGAGATGTTGAACACCCTTCTGATCTGGTCAAGCTAGGCCGCACACTTTTTCCTTACACTTTCAAATTCAATTGGCGACATATCGTTTAAGCTCGTATGTAACCTAACTGAGTTATAGTATTTGATGTATTCTTCAACATCGAATTTCATGCTTTCT
>NZ_NBOC01000006.1 GCF_002104455.1 Colwellia chukchiensis
AATGGTTTAACTCCTTTCGACTATGTTGCTTATTGTCTTGAACAACTCAGTGATCAAAATGTTGATGTTGAAGCTCTGCTACCTTGGAATGTAAAGCTTAGCTAGGTGCTGATCACCGGACGCTTACGTTTGGTTAGTGCATATAAAACAAAAGAAGGTGTGATGTATGAAACAAGTAGACGTATGTGTGAGAAAATATTGTAATTTTACTCACAACTCCTACAGCACATCTTATAATACGAGCGGTACAGTAACGTTTGCGTATAACAAATTACTTAAACGGACGCTAAACAGTTGGCTAGCGCTCGTTCCACGCAATTTTAGCCCACTATTTTTAGTCTGTTATTTGAGCGTTATGTGTTTAAACCGGTCAAATATTTTAAGGGATGAACTATGAGTGATAAAAAAGAAAATAAAATAGATGCTGTTATTGATACTGTATTAGAGTCGAAAAGGTTGAAGCAAGGCGCTATTAAAACAAAAAAAATACTATTTTCAATTTTTAAAGGGTTAACATTTATTACACCTTTTTTAACGGCTTTTTATAGTATCCAACAATCTTATGATGCAGGTATATACATTGGTGCGGGGGTTTTATGGATGCTAGCATTTGGAATTCTAATGTATTTGCTAAGACCCCAAAGTTAATTCGTATAATCATACGAATTAAATAAGCCACCCATAATAGCGCTGAGCAAAAATAAAACCTGGCGAGGACGATAAACGATGAATCTATACCGCTGATTGATGCCATTGGTTCGGTAGTTATGGGCAATGTTGATGTTTTTCTCGGCTATCGTTGAATTTCAGGCACGCTGGACTTGCTGTATCACAGTAGCGATTTGTTTTTTGTTGTTAATATGGGTATGAGTGCTTAGGCGCTATTTAACCAAGCCTGGGCATTGGCGATACCATGCGCTCTTTTTAAGCCGACATGCTCAGTAAATTCAGCTAAGTGCTCGGCGGTACCGACTGCACCAGTGAATATCTTTTCAAAGTGGTTGGTGAGTTTTAACCAGCTTTCATCGCTGATGTGTAATCTTGAGAGTATTTTCACTGCTTGTGCATTAATAGCAGTTATTATGGGAGTCTTGATAAGTTTGATTTCAGCTAACAGCTTGTTTCGCTTAACTGTTTTGCGTAATTTATACTTGTCATGTTGGTAAATACCGTGAATACTAAAAACTAACTTGGCTAAATCAATGCCAACAGCTTTAATTAAAGACATATGGTCTCTCCTTTAATTGAATGCTTTAACACCTTTCAATATGGTACATAGATGCCGTTTGGTAAGGGGAGTCCATATCATTCGTTAGGCGTTACACATTTATAAGTGTGGAGAGGAGATAATCATGGCAAAAAAAACAAAAGTCCTCCTTTTCGTCATTCTTGTTGGAGTGTTAACAGCTGTCATTTCATATTTTAAGAGTGGCGAATGGAATCTATTTACACTTCTACAAGCGGGTCTTATAGCGACGGTTCTCAATATAATAGTACTGCTTTACGATCATTACGGATGGCGTATGTTACTGCTTAAGTATGCGGCAACTTCTCCAAATATTAGGGGTACATGGAAATTTGAGGAACCGCGCATATTTAGTCTCTCTAAGTTATGTAAGTACGAACATCTAAATGGGGGGTTTTTAATCGTTAAGCAGAGTGATTCCCATATTCTCGTGAATATTCTGTGGGATGGAGATGAACCATCTGAACTGCGTATAGAATCGCCGACCTCAGTTAACCAAGACCGATGCTCATTTTCCGGTTTGTTTGTTGAACATCCTAATGAATCGACTCACAGTTTCGGTGCATTTATTACGTTTTCTTCCAAGTATCCAGACAAATTTGTGCTCAGATACCGGACTGATCATGATGTGACCGGAGAGATTACAGCTAGGAACCGCAAGCCCTGGATCGCAAAGAATATAGAGCAGGCGAAAAAAGACGCCACACACCTTCCAACCCTTTATGAAAAAGCACTTTTTGCACTGAGATGGACTTAGTAATTCATCTACCGAGTATATAATTAGGAGTCAGGAATGTGCTTTGAAATGCCTAACAAAGCGCTGGTGCCGGAAAAAATTTCTGCTTCGCTCCAAAATTTCCGCAGAGCGCGGCGTTACGAAAAGGATGATTCAGTGAATCGCGAAGATATGACCAAACTAACAACTACTGCTTTAACATTCCCAATAGTATTTTTATTAGTAGCGTATTTTTATGATGAAGGCACTTTATCAATTTTAAGTTTTCTCTCTTACTTGTTGCTAGCTGTCGTTGGTAGCTTGATTGGGGCTGTATATGCGTATTATGGGCACAATTGGTTTTTCAAAAACTCATTTGTAGCAGGCTTTATACCTTCAGTAGTTTTGATAATTATTTCCAGAAGTATGGGGTTAGATGATTTAGTTGAATTAGGGGATTTATGCTTAATTATTGCGTGTTGGACAACTGCATCAGAAGTCGCTTTTATCAAAAATAAAACAGTGTAAAGTCGTTATAAGAAATCGTTAAAGCAGCACAAATAACAGCTGACTGTGCTCGTGCCGCGCTATTTAAGCCATCAATTTTTAGTCTCTGAGTGAGGCGTTATGGGTGTCTTGATAAATTATTGGTGCCTTGATAAATTTTAAAGCGTTATGTTTTCAGGAGTATTTGGTTATGGATATGACTCAAAAAGAAGTTGCAGTTATTGAAGCGGCAATTAAGTCGCGGAACAAAAGCAAACGGATACAACCTATCTTATTTGCTTTAATGATTGGTGCTCTATTAGCAATGCTATTTGGTTCACTGTCAGGTGACAATTTTACTTATTTAGCATTCCTATTAGTCTTTCTTACTATTGTATCACCACAATTAGGTAACGCCCCAAAATATTGTGAACTAGTCGACATACTAGAGAAAAATTTGCCTCAAAACGAAACAATGGAAGATGTTTTGTCTCAAGAGCTAAAAACATAACACATGTGACCCTTCTTCCCGTCAATAAACAACAGTTATTATGGGCGCCTAGATTAACTTTAATCTCAAAACAAGCTTTTAGCTTGCTAAGCTGGTTAAACATTCAGTCGCGCACGTATTTGAAATTACGCGAGTATTTTTATAACATTGCCTATTAAGTAGTCAAATTTTGCTTTTTTTAAGAAATGAAAGGATGCTTAATGATGAGGAACTTAATACACTCAAGCGTAATAGTAATCGCTACATTATTTATTTATGGCTGTGGCGGTAGCTCTGATAACAAAAAAACACCAACACCGCCTACACCTCCCCCGCCGCCGGCAACTGTAATTAACACAGAATTGAGTAACGCTGTTACGGTGAACCATTTATATCTAGATGGAGAAGCCCAGCTCGCTGCAACAACACAAGGCTTATTTTGGCGAGCTAATGCTGATGCACAGTGGCAAGATCGCTCACCAAACGCAAATGAAGTGATAGCCTTAGCAATAATTTCCCAAGGACATTATATAGCTGCAATGGAAACGGTCGGCACTAGCCCATACGCTGAGCCCTCACCACTTTATATGACCCAAGATAGTGGTGAAAACTGGCAACTCATAAACCATAATTTTGGCGGTAGCGAGTATACTGCTATTAATAATATTGTTTATGATCAAGTGAATAATCAACTTTATGCTGTAGGCAATACTTCTTTTGCCGTTGCCAGTAGCTCAGCAGAAAACTGGACGCTATTAGCTGGCACTTGGGATGGATTAGCTTCTGGTTTAGCACTTATTTTACCTCACCCATCTCAACAATTGATTTGGTTTGGTGGACAAGGACCGATCGAAAATGGCTACTTAAGTCGTTATTCACTTGTTGACGCTAGCGTGACAACTTGGAGTGACTTACTGCCAAATCCGTCAGTTTTTAAAGGGGGGTTGATCCACCCAACCGACAATAAAACTGTTTTAGTTGGTGGTGAAGGTGGTATAGCAATCAGTCGAGATAATGGAGCAAGCTGGCAGCAGCCACTAGGTGATGTTGACCACCAGTTTTATTGGGATATTGTTATAGACGATGCCGGAAAATTGTACACAGCTAGTTATAACAAAGGCGATGCAGTGCAGCCATTAACCGTACTTTGCAGTAGTGACAACGGGGATACTTGGGTCAGTAACGATTTTTCAAACGAAGTTAGCAAAGGTGGGGTGACAAGTTTATTAATGGTGCAAACCGAAACAGAAAACCTACTTTATTTAGGCCTTTGGGATAATGGCATTAAGTCGGTTAGTACTACTGATATAAACTGCGGGTAATTCAATGTGCATCTGCTATTGATTTCAATGCTTTACGTTCAATAAAGATCACATAAGTTGCCACCATAACCTAAGTAATAATGAAAACTAGTGATGCTGATAGCCTAAAATTTAGCGCTTTGACGCTGAAAAGCGGCTGTACAAAGCGCTTTAAATGCTAGACGTGGCATCAACACAGCCATATAGCAAAGTCAAAGCCCTAAGCTTTGACTTTGTAACACTATGGGTGAACAGCGTAGCAATACTTACCCGTTTAGTAATTTTTTGCCGTTTGATTACTTTCTAGGCTTTGTTGTGTTTCAGCTAGCGCACTATTTTTTAATTTAATGACCACACGGCGATCATAAAAGCTGACTTTATTTTCGGCTGAGGCAACAACACTGTCTTGCTCACCAAAGGCAAACAAATTAATGCGCTCTGCCGCTACCCCTTGATCAATTAAGGCATTTTTTACTGCATTAATACGGGCTAAAGATAACGCGTGGTTTAAGGTTTTACTGCCTTGCTTATCAGTGTAGCCCGATAAGTCTAGGGTTAAATTGGGTGACTGCTTTACTATGCGCGCTAAGCTGGCAATTTGCTCATTATAATGCGGTTTAATTTCACTAGAGCCTGTAGAAAATTGTAAACTCATTAATAAGTTAGCCGCTTGCAGCTCGCTGGTGGCTTGATAGTTTTGCTGTAACGCTAATAACTGACGTTGATAATTTTGCTCTACTTGTGTCATTTTTTGTTGATAACGCGCCAAAGTGTCTGCATTGGTTTGTTTTTGCGCTTGATAGGCACTGGCTAATTGCTCAATTTCATCTTCAGCATTGATATTTTTGGCAATAAAGTTACCAGCAAGCCCGGTAACAAAAGCGCCAACTGGCCCACCGACTATCGCCCCTATTACCATGCCAGTGCCAAAGCCAATTTCTTCTTTTAATTGCGCAGCTTTTTGCTGCTCAACATTTTGCTGGCTCGGGCTTTCATAACTATTGGCAAATACAGGGCTAACGGTTAATGCCGAGATCAAGGCGACGTTAATTAATGTTTTTGTTGGAAATATTGGTGTTAATAGCGATACTTTAGCGTTCATTTTATATTCCTTGCGGTTTATGTCTAAAAATTATTGCCAACTAAGTAACATAAGCACTTAGTTCGCTGTTTGGTTTTGATGGTGTTATTAAACCGCAAGAAAACGACCACTAAGGGCCGTAAATATGGCAATGCGCGGGGCAAATGTGGCAACTTTATGGCAATTGCAATAATTAACAGCATTACTAGCATTTATTCGATATTATCAAACACAAATCTCCACTAGGAACATTGCATATTATGTCAAAACGGATTGCGATCGTTGAAGATGACGCGGCTATCAGAGAAAACTACGCTGACGTATTACGCCTACAAGGCTATCAAGTGCAAACCTATGCCAATAAGGCAACGGCTATGCAAGCCTTTAACCTACGATTGCCTAATTTAGCTATATTAGATATCGGCTTAGAGCAAGAATACGATGCCGGTTTTGAGCTTTGCCAATGGTTGCGCTCTGTGTCTAGCACCTTGCCCATAATATTTTTAACTGCGCGCGATAGTGATGTGGATACGGTATCGGGTTTACGCATTGGCGCTGATGATTACCTAACCAAAGACATTAGTTTGGCGCATTTAGCCGCGCGCATCGCAGCACTATTTCGTCGCCAAGATGCTTTGGGCAAACCACAGCAAGCAGATCACCTGCTAACACTTGGGCCGTTAACCATAGATAGTCAACGCATGAGTATTGAGTGGCAAGGAGCAATCGTGGATTTAACCATTACTGAATTTTGGATGCTCTATGCCCTAGCCAAGCACCCAGGCCATGTTAAAAACCGTAGTCAGTTGATGCAAGACTCCAATATCTATGTTGATGACTCCACCATTACCTCACACATTAAACGTATTCGTAAAAAATTTAGCGCGCTCGATAGTGAGTTTAATTGTATCGAAACCGTCTACGGCATGGGCTATCGATGGAATCAAAATCCAGCAGCTGTAGCACCGAGCTCATAGGGTACATTATTCATGAAGTGGCGTTTTGGCTTACGCAGCAAGCTATTATTATTATCTGGGTTTTTATTTGCTATTCCTTGGTTTGGTTATCAATACGTTTGGGAAATGGAAAAGTACTTAAGGTATGGACAAGAGCAAACCCTAGTAGGTACCGCAAGAGCACTCGCCACCGCCTTACATGAGCGGGATAATTTATTTAATAATCAAGCCAGCTTTTTACCGAGTGTAGAAAAAGGTAAAGACTTATACAGTTATGGTTTATCTGCCCCTATTCAACTTGACGGTTTAAATAATGACTGGCCTGACTTTGCTAATAAAGCGCACTTTTACCAACAAAACAACCAACTTTATCAGCAATTAAGTGCACAAGAGTTATCGATAAATTTAACCGCTGCAGTGGGTACTTATGGTAAGTATTTATACCTGTATTTTTCCGTTGTCGACGACAAGGTAATTTATCGCGATACTAACGCCCGCAGTATTAGCCATAACGATCATATTGAGCTTGCTTTTATTAACCCAAACGGCGTCTTTAGTCGCTTTATTATTAGCAATAAAACCACAGGTTGGATTGACGCCTACCGTATTACTGATGTTGCCCATAACATTCCTGTACCCGCGCGACAAATTCAAGGCCATTGGCGAGATACACCGCAAGGTTATGATGTTGAAGTGCGGGTGCCGTTAACAGAATTTAACGATAATATCGCCTTTGCCGTGCATGATGTTGACCAACCTTTAGGTAGCATAGAAACCTCGATAGGCTCCGCCGATCCCAGCTCGCCTGAAACATTAGGTACAATTTTAGTGCCATCGCCAGAAATTGAACGCATAGTTAAAGGTATGAGCTACACCAATTCAAGTATTTGGGTAGTGGATCAACACCACAGGGTATTAGCCTCAACTGGTGACATAAAAAATGCCAGTGGCGTGTGGAATAAGCACGTAAACTTAAACAATCAGCTTGCCAACAATGACGATAGCAATATCTTGCTAACCGCCTGGCAAACATTTGAAAGCAAAATACTTAAACCCATTTACGAGTCGATCTTAACCCAGCCACCAAGTAACTTTATTGACCAACTCTATGACTCAGAAAACCTTACCGGCAAACACATAGAAAGCGCCCTAAAGGGTGAGCCTATGTCACAATGGCGCTTAACCACAGATCAAAAAGCGGTTGTGCTTTCTGCCGCCTACCCTGTGTATATTAATGAGCAAGTAAAAGGCGCGGTTATTGTTGAAGAAACCACCAATGGCATTCGAACCTTACGCAACCAAGCGCTGGAAAAGCTGTTTAGCTCGATTATCGTCATTATGCTATTAGGCGCACTGGCGTTTTTCTTATTTGCCTCGCGTATTTCCAATCGCATTAGGGCCTTGAGTAATCAAGCCGAGCTAGCCATTGATGAACACGGGCGCATAAATGGCACGGTTGCAACCTCAAACAGTAACGATGAAATAGGCGATCTCACCCGCAGTTTTTCAACCGCCGTTAACCGTTTGGGTCAGTACAATCATTATTTAGAAAATATGTCATCGCGCTTATCACATGAACTACGCACCCCAATTGCCGTGGTGCGAACCTCACTAGAAACCTTAGCCATGCAACAGCAAGCAAACTCTGCCGCGCTAATAACTGCTAGTGAAAATAGCAACGCCGATAATGCGCTGACCAAACAAAACCCCTATTTACAACGGGCTTTACAAGGAGTTGAACGCTTAAGCTTAATTTTAACTAATATAAATGAAGCAACCCGTATTGAAGAAATTTTAAATCATACTGAACCAAGCGTGTTCGACTTAGGGCAAGTCATTAACGGCTGTATGCAAGGGTATCGTTTGATATATCCGCAGATTAATTTTACGTTTAAGGAAGTAAACCGTGAAAGTTATAAAGTGCTAGGCTCACCAGAGCATATCGCGCAATTATTAGATAAAGTTATCGCCAACGCGGTTGAGTTTTCCGAAGATGATCATGTCAGCGTAACCGTCCATAACCATCAACAGGTGCTCAGTTTAACAATCAGTAATCAAGGCCAGCTATTACCTGAGCAAATGAGTGAGCAGTTATTTGACTCTATGGTCTCGATCAGAGATAAACATAATAACCAGCAACCACATTTAGGCTTGGGTTTATACATAGCACGACTAATTTGCCAATTTCATCATGGCAGCATTAAAGCGCAAAACAATCAACGCCTATCTGGCGTTGACGTTATTATTACACTGCCGTTACATAAGTAACGCTGCGGCATTACAACAGTTAATTACATAAGCTTAAAACGCTAACCATTAACCTGCATGGCAGCTTTGAATGAGTTTTTGTATTTGAATTTAACTCATTACAAAACTCGGTTAATTCGCTGCACATTTGCTTGTCCGACACTTACAACATATACCCCAACAACCATCAAGTTGCTGGGCTTTTACATTATAGTCGTCTCAACAACGCCACGGTTGCGCTTAACTAATAAATCGTCGAGATTTACTCTGGCTTCTGCGCAATTTTTTGTAGGTTTTCATGAATTTTAAACAGCACAATTAACAACTCACACCAAATTCTTGAACCTATCGCACCACCAACAATAATACCTAAACCTGCTAAAAAGCCGCCGCCATATTCGCTAAACATAGTGCCTAAGCCTGAAACCAATGAGCCTAACAGCATCAGCCAATAAACAAAGGTGATGATTTTAGGGGTCAGCATTGAGTCGAAAAAAAATACATCTTTCATAGGTAAATCCTTTTTATTATTAATAACGCCAGTGTTCATCTACGCTCGGCTTGCGGCGTTGTTATTATTAGCCTAAGCATGAAACTATTTGCACTGGCTTATTTGGGCTAAGCATTAAAAGTAAGCTCTATGGCTAAAATAAGCTATACCAGTGCTCATTACTTAACCATAGCATAAGAGACATTGTCATAGGAAGAGCGAAACAGTTGCTTCCAAACAACTGATATAAAAGGTATTAAAAAACTATAGGTACTATTATTTTTTTTGAATTGCTACTAGTTTAGCTAAGGCTTTGTAGGCTCACAGCGTTTGCTGATTTCACCACACTACGTTGACGTTAATGACATAAGTGGCTGTTAATAACATAAACAAGGTAAGCTTTACCTAATACGTTAAGCGTTATTAACGCCGCCCATACTTCATAAAATATGCTTGTTTTAAATCAGGGAAAAAAGTAATGCTTAACTGGTTAGCCAAGCGCGTTTTTAATTAGCTTGTTCGGCAGCGCTGCTGCTACAACTACGCTTGCTTTGCGCCTGCGTTAAGCATTGCAAAGCCTAGCCCTAAAAACCAAACAATTTGCCCTAAACCAAAAATTGCCGTTGTTGTGGAAAAAAAGCCATTGTCGGCAAGAAACGAAAACCCAGCAAAAATGGTCAGTACACCAGCAAGTCCCACCAGCACGCCCCAATAATGCAACCACTGGCTAAATATTTTACCTTTTAGCCCGACATAACTAATCGCTAGCACCCAAAGCGCACCAACCAGCTCGATACCGCCCCCTAAGGCATCGACCACAATAGTAATACTGCGATTTATCACTAATGCGGCGTCAGGATCGATTGCATGGTACTTAGCTATTGGCCCTAGACTAGAGAGAAAAATAAGGCTACTGGCTAATACAAGGCCAGCCCAAAGGTAACCAATAATGGTAGTGATGTTAATAAACTCTGGCGAGACTTGTTTAAACGTTTGATAAGTTGCATGCACTAGAATAATCAATGCTAAGCTAAATAAAATTCCGCTGATCAAATAACCTAAAAAATAACTATCACGGTGTTCGATAACAAAACTTAGGTATTGCTTAGGTGTTTCCAGGCCGGTGGTATTTAAAATGCCAAAAAATAAAATAAAGCCAAATATATAAGTACAGGCTTCGACTATCGCGGCTAAGCCGCCCCATTTTAATAATGACATGTTTCTATCCTTTGCATGTTTGCCTAGTGAGTTAGCGACAATTGCTAGCGCATAATAGCAAGTGTGGTTATTGTCTTGTAGTTGACTAAGTTTGATAATTATAAGGCGACTTCTACATCAAGTTTTAGACTTAAAGGCCTTATTTTTGCTCGCCAAATTGCGGTACATCGTCCTTAGTTACGTTCTGCTCTTCGATGATATCGCTTGACCAGTCGTGATCAGACGCATCGGCATCTAGCCCGACTTGCTCGCCTTTTAATATCGCAGAATAAGTGAGTTTCGTCAGTAATGCAAAATGATCAGAGCCAATCGAAGGTAAGCGCTTAATAGAATTTAACGTAAAGTGATGGCTATGAAATAGGTGATCTAAAGGCCAACGCAAAAATGCAAAGTCGGCATGAAAGGTATTAAACATGCCACGGCCAACTCTTGGGTCGAGTAATCCACTAATTTTTCGAAATAAGCGCGTTGTTGCTGACCAAGCGACGTCGTTAAGATCTCCTGTCACTATGACAGGCAACTTGCTATCGGCTACACTTTTAGCAACTATGATAAGCTCTGCGTCGCGCTCAGCTGACTGGGGGTTTTCAGTCGGACTTGGCGGCGCTGGGTGCACAAAGTGCATACGAATGGTTTTTCCTGATCTTAACGCTAATGTTACATGGATAGATGGCACATCATCTTCAACTAAGAATGAAATTTCTTGCTCTTGAATTGGAAGTTTAGAATAAACATGCATGCCATATAAATTATCCAACGGGCACTTTACACTATAAGGCATATCTCGCTCTAAAACGTTTAGCTGATCTTCCCACCACTGGTCTGACTCTAAAGTGACAACAACATCCGGCTTGTGTTCACGAACAAGATTGACGAGTAAGTCTGAATGACGATTAGGGGTGAGAACATTGGCGGTAAGAATACTAATTTGACTATCAGCATGGCTATGGTTAGCACTTTTAACTTCCACGCGCCATACCAAGGTATACGGTAAAATCCACCATAATTGCCATACTAAGCACGCAGTTGTGATTATAACTAGCCCCCAAGTCAATGCTGAGTGCGTATCGAGAACTAGCAACTCGACAATCAGCAGCACGATAATTAAAATCGCGAATTGCAGCCTAGGAAAGTCCATTCCCCTTACCAGCCAATGTGGGTGACGAGAAAGCGGCAGTAAGGTCAACGCTAGGGTTAATGCGGTACAACAAGCAAGGAATAAAGTCATTGTTTTAATCTACCTTGATTTGAAAAAAGTCAAATTTAAACGATTTGAGGTATTAGCCAACAATAGGGAAATATCTGACTTTTTTGCCATTACTGTTGTCGCTCGATTACCGTTTAGACTAACAAGGTAATGTAAAAAGCTCAAAACAATAATTGTGAAGGGTAAAGTTCACGTTTGATACATCTGGTAATAAATGTCTGGTCAAAAATAAGCGACATCAAACTCTAAACACTTGCTCGCTGTTAAATATCTCATCTCCTAATTTTTATTGGCTAAATTAACTTAGCTAGCCTTTATTCAATCCCTATGTACTTATGTACTTGCACAGATAAACGCCAATTGTTGGCAATACAAGATGCAATTGCCAGCTCAGTGGCGCGTTGTTTTTGGCTGATGGGTTGTAAATAAATTTGTTTATGCTCAACCTTATGTTCAGCGAGTAAGGCTTTTAAATCATCGATATGTTGCTCGGTGGCCACCGGGTGTTTAATTTCATTGGCACGTTGCATGGCACTGGCGAGTATTTTATAACCACCGCGCATATTTACTTTTGGCGAAACCGTAACCCAACATTGCTTTGAAACCCTAATTTCAAAAGTGCCTGAGGTTTCTACTTGGCAGCTATAACCTTGCGCTTCAAAATAATGGCAAAGCTCTGTTAAATCTACCATACATGGCTCGCCGCCTGTGATAACAATATGTTTGGCTTGAAAGCCTTGCTGAGAAAATATCGCCGCCATCTCATCTAGCGTTAAATTCGACCATTGCTCGGTTTCTTCAGATTTGCTCAGTAATTGTTTGCTATTAACTTCTAATTCTGGATGAATTTCCCAGGTGTGCTTAGTATCACACCATGAGCAACCCACGGGACACCCCTGTAAGCGAAGAAATATGGATGGTTGGCCAGTAAAAGAGCCTTCACCTTGTAGAGTTTCAAACAATTCATTTATTTTATAACGTGTGGTCATTGCTTTATTGCTTAGTTGATTTCAAGTAAAATGCGCGTGTTTTTATTATACCCCAAGAGGTTTGCAAAGATGAGTAATAAAGTCGTAGTAATTTTTTCTGGTGGCATGGACTCTTTCACTGTGCTTAACCGTGCCCTAAAAGACGGCAAAGAGGTATATGCCTTAACGTTTGACTACGGCCAAAAGCATGTGAAAGAAATTGCCTGCGCGAGTAAGGTATGCCAGCAATTAGGGGTTTCGCATAAGGTTATTGATATTTCTGCTATTAATCAGTTGCTGGCTGGCTCGTCGTTAACCGATGACATTGAGATCCCAGAAGGTCATTATCAAGCTGATAATATGAAATCTACTGTGGTGCCAAATCGCAATATGATTTTACTCTCGTTAGCGGTTGGTTATGCTGTTTCAGTTGAAGCTGAACAAGTTTATTATGGTGCTCATTCTGGCGACCATGATATTTACCCTGATTGTCGTCCTGAGTTTGTCATGAAAATGAATGAGGTTTGTCAAATTGCCAACTACCAAGCAGTGGAGATTTTTAGTCCATATTTAACCAACAATAAGTCAGAAATTTTAACCGATGGCTTGAAAATGGGGCTAGATTATCAAGATACTTGGACCTGTTATAATGGCCGTAAAAAAGCCTGTGGCAAGTGTGGAGCCTGTCAAGAACGCTTAGAAGCGTTTGCCGATAATAACGTAACTGATCCTATTGCTTACGAATAGTCAGGCTATCAGCTTAGAAACTAAATTAGCAACTAAAAAGGGACATTTTTGATGTCCCTTTTCGCTGTCAACAAACCGCCAATACGTTATGCTATTTGCGTTACAACATAGACTGATGTCGCGTTTAGCTTATGCTACCCTTGGTTGCTAAATAATGTGTCATGTAGACGTTCAACTACCTGATTGGCGTCAGACTCTGGCACTAAAAAACACAAATTATGCTCGCTTGCACCGTGACAAATCATACGAATATTAAAATCATTTACCTGTTCAAATATACGGCTACCGACGCCGGTTGAACCATGAATTTTATTACCGATCACCGCAATTAAACTTAAGCCGTGCTCAACGCTGACTTCACATAATTGCTCTAGCTCTGCAACCACAGCTTGCGTCAATAATGCCTGTGTGCTGCCAAAAGGGTTATCAAATGTCAGGGCAACACTGATTTCGCTGGTGGTAATTAAATCAACACTAAGCTGATGTTTGGCTAATACTGTAAATATTTTTGCTAAAAAGCCACTGGCGTGTAACATTTCAGGGCTTTTGACTGTAACCAAGGTTTGCTCGCGCCGCAGCGCAATTGAGCGATAAGTTGGATTAGAATCTACCGTGCGTTGTATGCGCGTGCCACCAGCATCTGGCTCTTTACTGGAGCCAACAAATACCGGGATATCTTGGCGCATGGCAGGAATTAACGTCGCAGGATGTAATATTTTTGCGCCAAAGGTTGCCATTTCTGCAGCTTCACCAAAACTTATCTCTTTAATAGAGCGCGCTTGCCCCGTTATGCGTGGGTCTGTGGTAAAAATACCCACTACATCGGTCCAAATACTCACGTTATTGGCTTGAATCGCTTCAGCGATTAACGCCGCGCTATAATCAGAGCCACCACGACCAAGGGTAGTGGTTTTTCCCAGTTGATCACTGCCGATAAAGCCTTGAGTGACAACGACTTGCTCGTTAAGTTTAGGCCGCAGTAACGCCTTGGCTTGTGTACTGAGCTGGGCTAAGTTTACTTGCGCTTTGCCATATAAACTGTCGGTTTTCATCACTTGACGGACATCGAAATAATGACCATTAACACCAATGCTTTGCAAAACTTGGGCAAAAATACGAGAACTAAATTGCTCACCAAAACTTAAAATTTCATCACTATTTTGTAAACTGTAATCAGTTGCTTGTTGCGCTGCACAACGGCTTAATGCGCTTAATAGCTCATTTATTTCTTCGTCTAACGCTGATTGGCAAGTTAACTGACAACTTATTGCAAACTGGATGCGAGCAATAGCGGCAATAATGTTTTCACGTTCCTCTGCACCTATGCCAGCTTGACTTAAACGCACTAAATGATTGGTCACCCCAGCGCTCGCTGAGACAACGACCACACGATTTGTACGATCCTTTTTAATAATGTGGGCACAGCGCAACATGGCTTGATAGTCAGCGACACTGGTGCCACCAAATTTTGCCACGGTAATGTACGGATTATTGCTCAATGGCTTGCTTTTCGCTACTGACATGAGGCTGCTCCTAGACATCGACTTAAAATAACTAAACCCCCGAGCCTAGCAAGCGCTGAAATTTTTATTAATGCAGCGACAATATTATCGTCACGACGATTGGTAAAATGAGATATTAACATAAAAATTCTCCCTAAATAAAACAGGAAGAGCATGACTGAGCGTAACGCGAATCAGGTTAAGGCAACCGTTAGTTAATGCAGTACTGTTCAGCCAGAAGCTCTCCACCTAAATCTAAAAAAACGTGTTTTTTAGTGGTGACAGCCCTAAGGATTCAGCCTTAGTGACCGAACATGATATGCCCCCATACCACTGTTCTCGGCAATTGTCCCCCTCAATAACTGTCAATGGATGGCTCCTCGAGTTATTTACCTGGCAATTGCACCTCTTCTGGTGTGAAATTTAAATTTTTCTCATAAATTACATGCCCTACATGGCAAGCTTGTCAATTTGAGTAAAAATTCTAATTTTCAACGCAGTCATTAAAGCGCATTTAAAATCAAATATCAACAGCGCTTTAAACGGTTAAATTAATAAATTGATATTAATCGCTGCTGATCTAGGTATTGTTAATTGTTATGCTTGAATTTTAGGTATATTTTAGATTTTGTTGTTAGGGGCTGTTGATCTTTCATGGTTGATATTTATTCAATTTTAAACCGCTTTAAACGCGGCGCGAGCATTGAATAATCGTTAGGCTATTTAAAAAGCAAGCAACAAAGCGTACATGCGTTTTAAATGCACCTAACGGCAGCACTGGTATGAAATTGATACGGCGTTATCACCTGTTCGTGTAGCTCGCTGCACGCCACAGCATCTGCCTTGTCTAAATACACACAAGTCGCTGTAAAGGTCATTTCGAAAGATCAACAGACCCAAGTATTGGAGTTTTAAAGATGGATTTATTTTTATTAAAAAAGCTCATTAGCTTTATGATCATGCCGCTGAGTATTATTGTTTTCCTATTATTGATGGCAATTATTTTTTTTCGTGCCAAACCTAAACTTAGTTTTACTGCTTTAGTTAGCGCTAGTGCGTTATTAATCTTTACGACCTTACCGCCAATCTCAGATCGCTTAATGGCTCCTTTAGAAAACAATTACCCTGCATTTACACAAAGTAAGCAAGCGCTTGATTATATTATTGTCTTAGGCGGAGTACACACCACAGTGGCTGGCTTGCCGGCCACTAGTCAGTTAAAGTCAAGTTCGTTAGAGCGCCTTGTTGAGGCAGTTCGAATTTACCGACTGCATCCAGAAGCACAAATGATCACCTCAGGCTTTACTGGCGGCGATGAAAGCTCTAATGCAGAAAAGGTCAAACAAGCCGCGATATTATTAGGGGTGCCCGCTCATAAAATATTAACGGAAAACTTTCCTAAAGATACTGAAGAAGAAGCACAATTAATTGCACCTAGGGTAATCAACAAACATGTCGCTTTAGTCACCAGCGCTAATCATATGCCGCGCGCTATGGCCTACTTTGAGCAATATGGTGTTAACGCCATTGCAGCGCCTGCTAGCCCTTGGGTAAAACGTAATAACCAAACCCCTTGGTCATATTACTTCCCCAATGCCAAAAAGTTGCAGCAAACCACGACCGCATGGCATGAAACACTTGGCCGCATAGTGCAGTGGTTTAATCGCTAATAGCCAACAAGCGTTTTACCCGCATAGGCAGCGTATATACCCTATTGAACTTAATATCCGACGCAAAAGCGCCGACACCATCAAGCTGGGTTATCAATATCAATAAATTTCGCCTCGACTGGCAAATGCTGATTAAAATGTGCCGCGAGCGCTTTGGCGCCGTAGCGCTCAGTTGCGTGGTGACCCGCACAATAAAAATGAATATCCATTTCTCGAGCAACATGCGTTGTTTGCTCAGACACTTCACCGCTAATAAAGGCATCTATGCCCTGCTCTGCCGCCAACTCAATATAACCTTGTCCGCCACCGCTGCACCAAGCCACTGTCTTAATCGCTTTATTTGATGGGGCAGCAATATGCATACAGGCTCGATTTAATTGCTGATTAATACGCTGTTCAAGTTGTTGTGGCAATAATGGTGTTGAAAAGTCGCCGCGTACCGCTACGCTGAGTTCATTACCAACTTCTAATGGCGCAACATTATCAATGGAAAATAGCTTAGCTAACTGGGCGTTATTCCCTAAGCTAGGGTGGATATCTAAAGGTAAATGATAAGCAAATAGGTTAATATTGTTTGTTAACAAGGCTTTAATACGATTATGCTTCATTCCGCGAATGACATAGCTTTCATTTTTCCAAAAAAAACCATGATGCACCACTAAGGCATCGGCTTTTTCTGCAATGGCTTGCTCAATTAAAGCTTGCGTGGCCGTAACACCTGTGATCACTTTTTTAATCACAGCACTGCCTTGCACTTGTAAACCGTTAGGGCAAAAATCTTTAATTTGTTCTGGTTTTAATAAGGTATTTAAATAACTTTCAAATTCTTCACGTTGCATGGGGTTTTCTGACCTCAAGTTATAAGTGTATTGTGTCAAGAGCTATTGGCTGCTATGACTTAGGTAATTTTATGATTATTTTTTCTAGAAGAGTTCATACTCGGCACTTTCACTGGTTCAAAACTCGGTCCTAGTTGCCACTTCGCTTTTATTGGCGTTAACGGTAACTGGCGCTTTTTAGCAATAACCGCATAAACAGAGCCAAAACTTGGCAAAAATCGTGCGGCTATATGCTGCCAATAGCGACTAAAAGGGCCTTGTGATACTTTGCCCACCAAAGAAGAGTGCAAAAAGCGCTGATCAAGCTGAATTTCATACCCCATTAAGTGTAACCAATCTTTTACCCGCATCGGCGAAAATAGTCTCTCATTCCATGGCGCTTGTTTGCGACGATAAGGCACAAATTGGTTTAAGCCAGCGAGACTCATGGCATTAAAGCCTGTGATCACCAAGTAACCATTAGGGATCAAAACCCGATTAGCCTCGCGCAGCACATGGTGCGGGTCCAATGAAAACTCCAACGCGTGCGATAAAACACAAACATCAATACTATGTTGCAACAAAGGTAAATCATCAATATCAGCGATAATATCGGCGTTTGCTAACTTATTGCTCAAGGTTAATTGATGCTTAATCGGGCTTTCTTCGCTATTTATCGCGTCGCTTAATGCGCCAATTTTTAATAAATGATAGCCGAAAAACTTTGCCCACCAAGGTGATAAGACTTGATTGATATTGCCGACAATCAATTCACCATTAGGAATATCAAGCCATGACTGTGGATAGTGAGGCTGGCGAAACGCAAGTGCTGGTTTCATTATATTAAAGGTTATAAAAAATCAGTATAATCATGCTATCAGTATACTCAGGAGCCCACCATGGCGCAAAGTGAAGAGACGACAAATATGCAAGTTTCCATGATCAAAGCCTTTACCGATAATTATATCTGGGCGATAAGCTCAAATGCGACAAATAAAATAGCACTGGTAGATCCCGGTGATGCCGATGTTTGTATCAATTTTATTAAACAACAAGGTGTACAATTATCGAGCATATTAATCACTCATCATCATGCTGATCATGTTGGCGGCATTGAGGAACTGGTGGCTTATTGCCAAAGCAATGGTTGGCCAATAACAGTTTATGGACCCAAAAACGAAAATATCCCTGATCGTAACGTTGCCCTTAGTGATGAAGATAAGATAACGCTCGATGACTTAGGTTTTGAATTTTCTATTATTGGTGTGCCTGGACATACCAGCGGCCATATTGCTTATTTATCACAAGACAACCTATTTTGCGGAGATACCTTGTTTTCAGCCGGTTGCGGCAGATTATTTGAAGGTACGCCGGCACAAATGCTTAACTCGTTAGAAAAACTCAGTGCATTACCAGAGCGTACGCGGGTTTATTGTGCACATGAATACACCTTAGCGAATCTTAATTTTGCCCTGACGGTTGAACCCACTAACAGTGAGCTAATCCATTACTACAACAAGGTAATAAAATTACGCGAACAAGGCACTGCGACCATACCAACGTCTATCTTATTGGAAAAGAAGATCAATCCATTTTTGCGTTGTCACACCAACAGCATGTTAGAAAGCGTTACGGATCTGAGTGGTGAAATTGTAGCCGATAAGCTAACCGCATTTACCATTATTCGTACCTTAAAAGATAAGTTTTAAGGCGATTTATCGGTCATTATCTTGAATAAACATGGCAAATAAGTGACACTGGCGACAAGTAAATTTATATAGATATTCCATGAAGTACATAACATTATCAATTGCAGCGGTAATGCTGTTATCCGGCTGCCAATCAGTACTAAAACAAAATAACGCGCAAAATCATGACACTAACGCCGATGCTCAGGCATTAATCGACGTGGCCTCTGCGGTTGAAATCAATCAAGCCTTACTAAAAGATGAAGCGTTAGATATTATTCATCCCATCGCAGACGGTGACATCGACCTAGGTAAAAAGGGCCAAGAAAGCTATATAAGTAACGATGTATGGCAAAGAATACGCACTAATCTTAGCTTTGAAATACCTGAAAACCCACGTATCACCGCACAACGTAACTGGTTTTTAAAACACCCAAGTTATCTCAATCGTGTTGCTAAACGTGCTGAGCCATTTTTGTTTTATATTGTCGAAGCCATTGAAGCGAATAACATACCGGTAGAGATTGCCCTATTACCCATAGTTGAAAGTGCCTTTGATCCTTTTGCGTACTCCCATGGCCGTGCGTCAGGAATGTGGCAGTTTGTACCAGCAACAGGTAAGCGCTTTGGCATGAAGCAAAACTGGTGGTATGACGGAAGACGTGATGTTGTCGCCTCGACCCAAGGTGCGATTAAGTACTTGCAATATTTACATCAATTTTTTGATGGCGACTGGATGCTAGCTTTAGCCGCTTATAATTCAGGCGAAGGTCGGGTGCAACGAGCGGTAAGAAACAACAAGAAGAAAAATCTAGCTACAGATTTTTGGTCGTTAGATCTACCTAAAGAAACCCGCGCTTATGTACCTAAATTACTGGCATTAGCCGATATTGTTAAGCGCAGTGACGAGTTAAAAATAAAGCTACATGAAATTGACAATAGTGCGGTGATCAGCAAAGTTAATATTGGCTCACAACTTGACCTTGCTAAAGCAGCGCAACTTGCCGAATTGCCGTTAATCGAATTGCAACGACTTAATCCGGGCTTTAACCGCTGGGCTACAGATCCCGATGGCCCACACTATTTATTATTGCCAAACCATAAAGTCGCCACATTTAAACAGGGGCTTGCCAAGTTATCACCAAATGAGCGCTTAGCGTGGCAACGTTACAAAATTAAAAATGGTGATAGCTTAGGAAAAATTGCCCAAAGCTTTAACACTGAAATTGCCTTGATCAAACAAGTGAATAACATCAAAGGCACGCAAATTAGAGCCGGAAAGTATTTATTGATCCCTGTCGCTACCGCTTCTTTAGACAGCTATTTATTATCACAAAATCAGCGCCTAGCAAAAACACAAAATAAAGTATTGGCAGGTGAAAAACGTATTCATCTCGTCAAAGCCGGTGATACCCTGTGGGATATTGGTCGTACCTATAAGGTGTCCACCCGCAGCATTGCAAAATGGAATGGCATGGCTCCACGCGATACCATTAAACTGGGTCAAAAACTGGTTATCTGGCAAAAAACCACCAGCAAAAACTTACTCAGTGCTAACCAAGCACAAAATGAGCAAGCAATAATGCGCAATATTAATTATCGTGTGCGCAAAGGTGACTCTTTCGCGCGTATTGCGGATAAATTTAATGTTTCAATCAAAGATATTGAACGTTGGAATAGCCTAAGCCGAAAAAAATATTTACAACCGGGGCAAATGTTAAAGCTATCGGTAGACGTTACCAATAACATTTAACGCGATAAAATAGTTACCCACAATAAAAAGCGCTAATTGGCATGATTAGCGCTTTTTTTGGTTCTTATACTAGAGTGCAGAAACACCTTGGGTAATAATGCCTTTGGTTTGATTAACAATATCCATCAATGCTTGTTGATCAAAGGCTTTAATTTTCGGGGTATGTATATGGCCAACAGGCAAGCTCAAATTATACTTGTCGCGCAATAAGATACTACGATAAGAAATCTCATTCGACAAATAGCCACCACCTGAGCCAGTTACCGAGGTATGCTTGATAATATCCGATAACGATTGCGCGTTCACTGTGCCGCCAGCGAGTGTTGAAACTTTACGGTTATCATGCACTTGATATTTTCCTAACGCTTTCTTCATTGCTGATACTGGCAAACTAAACTCGACAAATTCAGGCCCAGATAAAGGCTTGCCTTTTAGCTGCGGCACTAATGGCGTACTTTTTGTTGCGCCGGTCAAGACATTTTGGTTATCGGGTGCATTGGCGCTGCGCCTGAGCGCAGGAAAACGTTCTAAATCAAAATCTTCTCTTCCCATGCTCACGGTTAATACCATATCAACCGATTTTTGTTGCACATAAGGGGTTAGCATTTCTTCTATCATGCCCTGATCAAAGTCAGCAAAACGCACTGGCACAATCAGCACTTCAATTTCTGCGGTTTGTCCATTAATGCTGACAACGACATCATCAAGCGCTAAAGCGACAACACCTGAAGGGTTACTTTGATCTATATGGCGATCAAGAAAAAAAGGGTCAAAACCCGTCAATAATATTTTTTTATCTGCATTTTTATTAAAATTAATATCTTGTTGACCACGAGATAATAGCTCCAGAGTCCACAACAGCTTATGTTGTTGGTTGGCAAATAATTCGGCAAATGCAGGAGCGGAGCGTAACGCCTTGGTCATTTGTAAGCGCGCCCAATATAATGGCCGATCATCATAATCATTTAATTGATTAAACGATGTTTTGGCATCAAGCCAAAGGGCACTGCCATGACGCATAGTTAATTGCGTCAGCGCGGTATAATTATTGGCGCGATTAACTTGTTGACGGTAACTGTCTACCCGTTGAGAAAGCCGATTAGCTATCTCAGGCATCAGTGCAACCGCTTTTTTAATGCGTAACTCTTCTACCGTTAATACCGTTTTATCAAGCACTTGTGCCTTGCTAAAGGTGGCTACGAACAAGGATACTATTGCGATAGACAAACTCGACTTTTTTAATTTATCAGTTCTGAACATTAATCTCTCTTTAATCAAGTTATCGACATGAAATCCGACTGGACTTCAACATATTCAATTGTTTATTTGGCAGTTTAAGGGATCACAAATGTTAAAACTAGCGCTAAATTGGACGATTAAAAACACTTTTTTAAACTTTCACTAAAATAGAGTAAAAATTCTATTGATTTTTTATAAAATGCTGTCAAAGTGTCGGTACAGCATATGTTGCTGTGCGATTACTTTTCGGTAAAAACTCTTATTTTTTACTTCAGAGCATTACGCACCTTCCCTTCAGGTTATCTCCTGATGTGGTTCTTGCTGACAATTTGTCATTCATAAATATAAAGGGGTAGCACTTCAATGTGTTCGATTTTTTGTATATTAGATATTAAAACCGGTGCCGATGCACTACGTCCAAAAGCTTTAGAATATTCTCGTTTATTACGTCATCGTGGTCCAGATTGGTCTGGCATCTACAATAACGACAAGGCGATACTCGTTCATGAACGCTTAGCTATTGTCGATACTGAACATGGTGCGCAGCCACTATATAGCAGTGACAAATCTTTGATACTAGCAGTAAATGGTGAGATTTATAATCATAAAGCCTTAGCCAGTCATCATACACCAGACTATGACTTTCAAACGGCTTCTGATTGTGAAGTGATCATTCCACTGTATGAAAAGTTTGGTAGTGACTTTGTTGATAAACTTCAAGGTATGTTTGCGTTTTGTTTATATAACGAAAAAGACAATAGTTACTTAATCGCACGTGATCATATTGGCATTATTCCGTTATATACCGGTTATGATGAAGACGGCAACTTTTATGTTGCCTCAGAAATGAAGGCCTTAATGCCAATTTGTAAAACCGTTGCTGAGTTTCCTCCCGGTCACATTTTAGATAGTAAAGTAGGTAAACTGACTAAATACTATCAACGTAACTGGCAAAAGTATTCTGCCATCAAAGATAACAATACCAGCAAAGAAAAGTTACGCGAAGCATTAGAAGATTCGGTAAAAAGCCACCTTATGACCGATGTGCCCTACGGTGTATTGCTTTCTGGCGGCCTGGACTCCTCATTAATTTCAGCAATAACACAAAAATTTGCCGCGCGTCGAATTGAAGAAAACGACTTATCTGAAGCTTGGTGGCCCAAAGTTCATTCTTTTGCCTGTGGCTTGGCGGGATCGCCAGACTTAGTTGCTGCACAAACAGTAGCGGATAGCATAGGCACCATACACCATAGCGTTGTTTTCACTGAGCAAGAAGGTATAGATGCATTAAAAGAAGTGATTTATCATTTAGAAACTTATGATGTCACCACCATTCGCGCGTCAACACCTATGTATTTAATGGCGAGAAAAATCAAAGCCATGGGCATAAAAATGGTACTTTCAGGCGAAGGGGCCGATGAGATATTTGGCGGCTATTTATACTTTCATAAAGCACCAAATGCCGAAGAGTTTCATAATGAGTTATTACGCAAACTCGATAAACTGCACATGTACGACTGCTTGCGCGCAAACAAGTCAATGTCGGCATGGGGTATTGAAGCGCGTGTTCCGTTTTTGGATAAAAACTTTATGGATGTTGCCATGCGCATTAACCCTGCGGATAAAATGTGTGGCAATGGTAAGATGGAGAAAGCGATCTTACGCTCATCTTTTGAAGGTTATTTACCAAAAGAAATTTTATGGCGTCAGAAAGAGCAGTTTTCAGACGGTGTTGGTTATTCCTGGATTGATGGCTTAAAAGCCCATATTGAAAGCCAAGTTAGCGACCAACAGTTAGCTAACGCAGCATTTAAGTTTCCTGTGAATACCCCAGACACCAAAGAAGCGTATTTTTATCGTTGTATTTTTGAGCAACACTTTCCATTACCCTCTGCAGCCGAGTGTGTGCCGGGCGGTAAGTCCGTTGCCTGTAGCACGCCAGAAGCATTAGCGTGGGATGAAAGCTTTGCCAATATGGCCGATCCGTCAGGTCGCGCTGTGCAAAGTGTTCACCATGATAGCTATTAAGCTTAGCTTGCAGTTAAGATCAGTGCAGTTACAAGGATAAATACCTTGAGCTTAAACAAAGTAAGAGAAAACCGACGAATTTCGTCGGTTTTTTTGTACAAAATATACTAAATATTATAAAGTTACTGCCAACTGTACTTTTATCATCACGCTATTGAAATGATCACTGTCGCCATCGAGCTGAATAAATCGCCCAATAGCTTTTATTTGTAGGAACTGCTCTTGTCAAAACGTGAAGAACCCGAAATTCCAACCATTACGCTCGACCAAGATCAAGTGAAAGCTAATCGTAAGCCGGATATCAAAGCAAAACAAAACCCACAGGCAAAGCTAAAGGCTCAGGAAACTAAGTCGCTTTCAATGCCATTTAAAATATTGTTAATTGCTCCTTATATTGGCTTAGCTCTTGCGGTTTGGCACTTTGACCAACAACAACAAAACCAAGCGATGCAAGTTAATGCTAGCAATGAAAGAATACAACTTTTAGAAAATCAGCTCTCAGCCACTGGCGAAGAAATGGGTGAGTCAACCGTGGCATTGAAAGTAAAGCTTGAAGCTATTAGTGAGAAAACAGAATTATTGCTGTCTGAAATGGATAAATTATGGGCATCAGCATGGCGTCGTAATCAACAAGAAATAAAAACGTTAAATTCACAGCGTAATGACTTAGCACAGCAGCAACAAAAAAATATCAGTGCACTAGCTCAGCATAATGAACGTTTAGGTAATTTACAGGATAAAGTAACTGAAACTGAATTTGCCATCAACGCCGTGTCTGAGCAGGTGATCGCCGCGACACGCTTAAAAACAGACATTGATGAGTTAGCAACGGAAGTAAACACCTTAGCCGCTGCTGCCACCAGTCGCGATAAAAAACAAATCATAACCGCAACCAGTATCAATGAACTGGACACCAGCGTACAGTTATTGCTGGAAAGAATTGAGCGCTTAGAAGCTAGGTTAGTAAGATAAGGCTTTTAAAAATTTATAGACCTTTTTGCAAAATTGACTTATGACTAAAATTTTTCAGCACAGCTCTCGCTGTGCTTAAATTTACGGTAAGTGCTAGGGTTATCATGGCAATATTATTGCTAACGCATGATAACCCAGTGCTATACACCTTAGTTACAAAAGTTACAAAGCCGCAACTATCTCCTTAATAAGTTTCGGCCCTTGATAAATGAAACCCGTATAAACCTGCACTAAACTAGCGCCAGCAGCTATTTTTTCCTGTGCATCAGCGGCGCAATCAATACCACCAACACCTATAATCGGCAGTTTATTATCAAGTGCTTTAGCGAGCAATTTAATCACTTTTGTACTTTGTTGCTGTACTGGCTTGCCGCTCAAGCCCCCTTGTTCATTACCAAAAGGCAGATGAGCAACTTGTTCGCGCGCTAAGGTAGTGTTAGTCGCGATAACGCCGTCAATGTTATTAGCGATCAGACACTCTGCTATAGAGCTGACTTCCTCGGCTGATAAGTCTGGCGCTATTTTCACCGCAATTGGTACATACTTTTCATATTGTTCAGCTAAGTTCGCTTGCTCAGATTTTAAACTTGCCAACAGTTCATTTAGTGCTTCGCCATACTGCAAAGAACGCAGACCAGGGGTATTAGGTGAGGAAATATTTACCGTAATATAGGAAGCAAAGTTATAAACTTTACGCATACAATGAATGTAGTCATCTTTGGCATTTTCATCTGGCGTATCTTTATTTTTGCCAATATTAATCCCTAAAACGCCACGAAAATTAGCACTTTTTACTTGCTCAACAAGATAATCAACGCCATGGTTATTAAACCCCATGCGGTTAATAATGGCATTGGCTTCTGGCAATCTGAAAATACGCGGTTTTTCATTGCCAGGTTGCGGGCGCGGTGTCACCGTACCCACTTCAACAAAACCAAACCCCATAGCATCGAATGCGTTAATGCACTCACCATTTTTATCTAGTCCTGCGGCCAAGCCAACGGGGTTTGGAAAGTTTATGCCCATAACGTCAACCGGCTTATTAACGACCGTTTGTTTATATAAATGATTAAGTGGCGTAGCTCCAGTGGCCTTAAAAGTTTTTATCGTCCACTCATGAATAGTTTCAGGATCGATTTTAAAAAATACCTTACGAATTGCTGAGTAGAACATAATACCTCTTTAATTGACGCTGCTAAAAACTGCGCTTTAATCTTACTGTTGAAAAATTGGCAAAAAAAATCCCCGTTTATGGCGGGGATTTTAACACTAATTTAATGAAGCTTAATACTTATTTCACTGGATCACAGTGCAAACTTAACAGCATAAGTTCACGCAAAGCAACTGAGAACTTGGCAAACTCATGAGTTTTACCAATTCTAAAGTCAGCTAAAATATGCTGCCAACGCTCAAGTGGTTGTGCACTTTCGACAAGCCAGCTTTCTAACATCTTATCGACGTCAGTTTCACCTTCGCTGCTGCGTAAGATCACCGACGTTAATGAGCGTTGCTGCCAATCTAGTTCTTCTCTAAAAGACGCTCTAGCGAGTGCTTGCCAATGATTGTTCACTGGTTGAGAGGTAATTTGATCTAAGAACCAGTGTAAATCAAGGCGAGTGCCCAATTTAAAGTACAGATCAGTTGCTAACTCAGTCGATACCGCTTCAGATTTAGAGATTTCTGCTAAGTCCATCGCAGAGAATAATGTGCTTAATAAAGACACTCTTAACGCCAAAGACTCAGGTACACCGGCATTAACTAAGTCGTTTTCTACACGCTTAATCTGCGCGGCTTCATCTTCTGCCATATATTGACTAATGGTATTAGATAGCTCTGCAAATGTTGCATGATAAAACGCAATTGACTCTGCAATGTTCAAGGCTTTATTACGATGGCGTAAGAACCAACGTGTTGCACGACGCACGGTTCTGCGCAATTGGAACAACATTTCGGTTTGTATCGCTGTCGATATCTTGTTATCTAAGTTCGTCACTTGCTTCCAAATATCAGACAACTCAAACACGGCACTAGCCATAGCGTAGCAGTTGGCTATTTCTGCCGTCGTTGCACCTGTTTCTTCTTTCATACGATGAACAAAGTTAAAGCCCATGTAGTTACCAATGCTATTGGCTAACTTAGTGGCAATAATTTCCGCCCGTAACGGATGCTCCTGCATCTGTGCGCTGTACTTATCTTGTAGCTGCTTAGGAAACGCTTCAATAAGCAATGATTGATGATATTCGTTGTCAGTTATTTCAGGGTCTAATAACTCTTCTTTTAATACCATTTTGCTATACGCAAGCAGTACTGATAGCTCAGGGCGAGTTAAGTTTTTACCTAAGGCTAAGCGTTCAGCAATTTCTTCATCACTTGGAATAAACTCTAACGCTCGGTCCAACTTACCTGAGCGCTCAAGTTCAGTAATAAATTGCGCTTGCTCTTTTAAGGCACTACCACCTCGTAATTCGGTAACCGAAAGCGAGTGTGTTTGGCGGTAACAATCATCTATAACAATATCGCCGACTTCATCGGTCATGTCATAAAGAATTTTATTACGCTGCTTAACGGTTAAGTCACCGTTTTGCACTAAGCCATTAAGCAATATTTTGATGTTAACTTCATTATCAGAACAATCAACGCCACCGGCATTATCAACGAAGTCAGCATTAATACGACCACCTTTTGCTGCAAACTCAATTCGGCCTAAATGAGTAAAACCTAAGTTACCCCCTTCACCGACTACTTTAGCTTGCAGGTCAGCACCATTAATGCGTAGCGAATCGTTAGCACGATCACCGACTTCAAGGTGTGACTCTTTAGAGCCTTTCACATAAGTACCAATACCACCATTCCATAAAAGATCAACTTTCATCTTTAATATGGCTTGAATAAGGTCATTTGGTGCCATGCTTTGTTTTTGTGTACCTAGCATTTTCTTAATTTGTGGTGTTAGCTTGATCGACTTAGCCGAGCGGTCAAAAACGCCACCACCTTCAGAAATTAATGCACTGTCAAAATCCGTCCATGAGCAACCAGGAGTATTAAATAAGCGCTCTCGCTCTTTATAGGTTGTCGCTGCATTAGGCGCTGGATCAATAAAGATATGTAAATGGTTAAATGCCGCCTGCAAACGAATGTGCTTAGATAACAACATACCATTACCAAAAACATCACCTGCCATATCACCAATGCCTACCGCGGTAAAGTCAGTGGTTTGACAATCGATATCCATTTCACGGAAGTGACGTTTTACTGACTCCCATGCACCACGAGCGGTAATACCCATACCTTTATGGTCATAACCTACGCTACCGCCTGAGGCAAATGCGTCACCTAACCAGAAATTAAACTCGTCTGCGATACCGTTAGCAATATCAGAGAATGTTGCCGTACCTTTGTCGGCAGCAACAACTAAATACGGGTCATCATCGTCATGGCGCACAACATTGGCTGGCGGCACAACTTCTCCGGCAACAATGTTATCCGTAATATCCAACAAACCGCGAATAAAGGTACGATAGCATTCTTTACCTGCAGCAAAGATTTCGTTTCTGTCACCATTGGGTAGTTGTTTACAAACAAAGCCACCTTTAGCGCCTACAGGCACGATAACGGCATTTTTAACTTGTTGTGCTTTGACCAGACCTAATACTTCAGTACGGAAGTCTTCACGACGATCGGACCAACGTAAGCCACCACGAGCCACTTTACCACCACGCAAGTGAACACCTTCAACTTGTGGCGAGTAAACAAATATTTCAAATTTAGGCAACGGCAAAGGTACGTCAGCAATTTGCTCTGGCAAGATTTTGAACGAGATATAAGACTTTTCACCCGTTTCCGGATCAGGCTGAAAGTAGTTGGTACGAATTGTCGCGTTAACCATTTCAACGAAGCGACGAATAATACGGTCATCATCTAAGTTAGCCACATTATCGAGCGAAGACTCAATACTTGTGATCACTTTTTCAATCGCTTTTTCATTCTGCTTTTTCGCTGGCGAGAAGCGCAGATTAAAGAGCTTAATGATAAGTTTTGCTATCTCTGGGTAGCGTGCAAACGTATCTTCAATATAGTTTTGGCTAAATGTACCACCAATTTGACGTTCGTATTTCGCATAAGCGCGTAAAATAGAAACTTCACGACCACCTAGTTCAGCACCTAAAATTAAACGGTTAAAACCATCGTCTTCTAGTTGTCCGGTCCAAACTTTGGCAAATGCATCTTGGAATAAACTTTGCACTACTTCTAAGTTAAACTGGCCTTTACCAGTTAAAAGCATTGAGAAGTCTAAAATCCAATACACTTCACCATTTTGGGCTTTTACCGCGTATGGGCTTTCACCTATAACACGCAAGCCAAAGTTTTCTAACATAGGTAAAACGTCAGACAAATGCAGCGGCTCACCACTGTGGAAAAGTTTTAACTTCACGAATCGGCTGTCAGCGCTTTCTTCTTGTGGTTGATAAAACAACATTTCTAGCTGATTGTCAGGTGATAATGCTTCAAACTTCTCAATATCGACAATCGCCGTACCGGGTAATACTTCATCTTTATACGCTTGTGGAAAGCTGGTATATTTTCGGCTTAACGCTTTGCCTTTAGCTTCGCCTTTATGTGTGTTTAAGGCATCTGCTAAATTATCATCCCAACTACGAGCGGCATGATTTAAGTTCTTTTCAATTTCTTTCACGTTGATATCTGCTTTGGTTGAGTTTACTCGAACAATATAATGTGTACGCGCTTGTGCAGACTCAGAGAAGTAAGTCGTAAACTCAACATCTTCAGTACTGCCTAATGCTTGCTGTAACAACTTTTGTGTGGCGACCCGCAATGCTGTGTTATAGCGCTCACGCGGCACATAAACCATACATGAATAAAAGCGATCAAATGCATCTCGGCGCATAAACAAGCCGGAATAGTCACGCTCTTGCATCTGAAATACACCCAACACGTTTTTTAATAACTCAGCAGGTGAGCTTTGGAGTATTTCGTCTCGAGGGTAAGTTTCAAGAATATTGATTAACGCTTTGTAGGCGTGAGTGCCTGCTGCAAAACCTGAGTCTTTACAAACACCTGCCACTTTAGTTTTAATCAGCGGTAAATCTAAGGCACTATTGGTGTAATAAGCCGAGCCAAATAAACCGACAAAACGATCTTCGCCGATGACATTACCTTGCGCATCAAAGCGCTTAACACCGATATAATCTAGATGTGCAGGCCGGTGCACACGCGATTTGGCATTTGTTTTTGTTAAAATCAGCAGGTTTTTGCCTAACGCAACTTCTCGCGCTGACTCACTAAGCGTAGAAATAAGGCGATCTTTCGTACCTTCATATTGACTCATTAAACCAAGGCTAGAGTCAACATTTGCGGTCAGCGCCATATCACCTTCTAAGGTTTTAATATCATAAGAGCGATATCCAAGTAAGGTAAAATTATCGGCTAGCACCCACTCTAAAAAGCCAATGCTATCAAGTTGTTCTTCTTTCGAACAAGGTAATGTTTTAGCTTGCTTAACTTCATCAATAACTTCTGATAAGCGAGTTTGCATTGGACGCCAGTCATCAACAGTTAATGAGATTTCGCGCACTACAGAATGCAGTTCTTTACTAATTTTATTAAATACGGCATCGTCATTTTGACGATCAATCTCGATAAAAAATACAGTTTCTACCGATGTGGATTTAAATGACTGATCTACCGCAGCAGCTAAGGCGCTAATATTTTTACTTTTATCGCGAATTATTTTAATAGGAGAGTTAAGCATTAAATGCGGCGTAAGGTTTAGTCTACTTAGCGCAATCCTTACCGAATCAACCAAAAACGGCATGTCTCTAACGATAATTTCGATTATGGTATGACTAGATTTCCAACCATGCTTAGACACCTGCGGATTGAAGACTTTGATAACAGGTTTATCATCTTGGTGATCGTTTAACGTATTCCAAAGACTTAACGTCGCACCATACATATCACTGTCATTACGATGTTCTAAATCTAAGGTTGAAATATTTTTATATAGCAATTCAGCAAATTGTTTCACAAGTGGAGCTGTTGCTGCTGGAACTTTTTTTTCTATTAACTGTGCTACGTTCGAAAGTATCACAGAGGGTAAACCGTCTACTAACGCCATGCCTTTTTCCTTTTGGATAAAACGCTTGAAAAATTATTTACATTTACAGTCTGATATTTCTTGATACAAAGAATAGACTATCTGGGCGATCATATTAACTATCTCGCGGGATTGCGAGCAATATTTTAGATATATTACTTTAAAAATTGTGGCTTTATGTAACTCAAACAGCGACAAAATTTATTTATTCAGTAGTTATAAATAGAAAATGACCTTTCGGTCATTTTCTTGTTTAATTATGCACTATTTATTTTTAAAAAATAGCTAAATTATTTTCGCTGTGGCCACAGAAAAGCAGCAATAGCTGGTAGTACCAGCACAGCGGCAATCATATTGACCAAAAACATAAAGGTTAATAAGATGCCCATATCAACTTGAAACTTCAAATCTGAGAAAAACCAAGTTGAGACACCGATCGCAAGTGTAATACCTGTGATCAGCACCGCACTGCCCCGCTCTTTCAAGGCATCAAAATAGGCACTTTGCACGCTAGCGCCGTGTCGTAATTTTACGCTCATGGTTGACAGAATATAAATACCGTAATCAACGCCTATACCTACCCCTAACGCTATCACTGGTAGCGTTGACACTGTAAGGCCGATATTAAGCTCTGTCATTAACCATTGTGCGAGCGTCGATACCACATACAGTGGCAAAACCACAGCGATAGTGGCTCGCAAACTTCTAAAGCTTAATAAGCACAAGGCAATTACTGCGCCATAAACATATAGCATCATAGGAATTTGGGCAGCCTCTACCGCTTCATTCGTGGCCGCCATTACCCCAACAGGGCCTGAGGCAAGCTTAAATGCTAAAGTGTCATTCTCTAGCTCACTAGCCACTTGCTTTGCGGCATCAACGACGCGGTTAATGGTTTCTGCTTTATGATCCTCTAAAAATAAAATCACTGGCATAACACTACAGTCGCTATTTAATAAGCCACTGGACGATGGTACCCGAGCGATAGATTGCACTAAGGTTTGCTGATTACGCGAAAGTACTCGCCACTTTGGGTTGCCTTCGTTATAGCCAGCATTCACAATTTTAGCGATGGACGCTAAACTAACCGCAGATTGTACCCCTGCAATGTTTTCCATCCGCCACTGGAAACGATCGATAATATCCATCTGATCGTAATAGGTACAAGCATCTGCTGTGGTTTCTACAATCACCGACATATAATCAACACTAATTGCGTATTTATCCGTGATCAGAAAGGTGTCTTGGTTATAACGCGATGTTTCATGCAATGACGGCGCACCTGCATGCAACTCGCCAATCTTCATGTTTTGCGCATAATACAAACCAACAGCGTATAACAAGGCAGTAATGGCTAAAATAACCACTGCAAATTGCCGTGTTGCCACAGCAGACATTAAACGCCAAACTTTATCTGAGGCTGGCTGATTATTCGTTTGTTTTGATGTTTTGCTGTCTATACTCAGGTAAGAAATCAACAGAGGTAAAAGGACTAAGTTGGTTAAAATAATCATAGCCACCCCCAAGGATGCGGTAATGGCAAGCTCGCGAATAATACCTATATCAATTGACAATAATGTCATAAAGCCCACGGTATCAGATAGCAAGGCAATCCCCCCAGGAACTAGTAGCAATCTAAAACTTAATTGCGCAGCTTCTTTGCTTGTTTTACCGTTTTTGACTATTTTAGCGACCGAGTTGATCATCTGCACGCCGTGACTAACCCCAATAGCAAAAACTAAGAACGGGACCAGTATCGACATAGGGTCAAGGCCAAAACCTAACGTTGATAACATACCTAACTGCCATATCACAGCAATTAATGAACAAGAAATTGGCAACACGGTTAAGGCTAACGAACGACAAAACCAAAACACCATTAATGTGGTAATAGCGATAGCAATGGCAAAAAAGGTGACGACCCCTTTAGCGCCATTAGCAACATCACCAACCATTTTAGTAAAGCCAATAATATGAACTGAAATATTGCCCTGTTCGAATTCGGCACGAATCTCATTTTCGAGTTGCTCAGCAAGCACGATACTGTCTAGCTTTTTCCCGGTATTAGGGTCTATTTCCATTAACGACGTTTTTACCATAGAGCAGCTATAATCGTCGGCGACTATGCTGCCAACAATACCGGCTTTTTCGATATTGCCTTTTACGATCGCTAAGCCCGCTTCATCTGGCTGAAAATTTGCAGGGATCACTGGACCACCGGCAAAGCCATCTTCTACAATTTCAACAAAGCGCGTACTAGGTGAAAATAACGATTTAACCTGAATGCGATCTACACCGGGAATAAAAAATAATTTATCGTGTACGCCTTTTAAAGCCGTAAAAAATTCTGGATTGAAAATATCTCCGCTACTGTCACAAACGGATATTAAAACATTATTGGCGCCACCAAAATTTGCTTGGTGCTTCAAATATGTTTTCATATAACTATGGTTAAGCGGGATATGCTTGGTAAATGCGGCATCAAGCTTTATTTGACTGGCTTGAAATAATAAAAATATGCTGGTTAATGCAAAAATAACCAATACAACAAGGCGGCGACGAAACAGTGTCGCTTCAACGATATTTAATAAAGAGTTTAAATTCATGACAGTTACTTCGTTACCTTAATGGTTTTAATACCTACATCTGAGACCGCAACGATATTATTTTTATACCACACACCGGCGATCAGTGCTTTACCATCTTTTTGTATATGCTTAGTAAAGCTAGCACCATCGTCTTGACTTTCGAGCACAACACCATTATTGCCAAGAATAAATATTCGTTGGTCATCGCTAAGTACAATAGCACTTAACAGTGCGGTAACATGACTAGAGCTCTGTTGCCAAGGCGTGCCGTTTCTGAGGCTGCGAAAAATATGACCTCTTAAGCCCACAACCAATAAATTACCTTCTTGGGTGCGGTTGATATCATAAAATGAACCTTGGTATATCTCATCGAACTTTTGCCAACTAACGCCAAAGTCATTACTTTTAGCAATTAAACCTATTTCTCCCACCAAATATAAGGTTCGGCCATCAGCAACGACACGGTTAAAATGAGGTAAAATACTGCCTTGCTCATCCAAGTATGCTTCTTCATCTTGACTTTTTAACTCGGCTAAATACGCTTGATCTTCTGGGTAAAGAAATTCATTGTGATATTCAATTTGCCAGTTTTCTCCGCCATCTTGGGTCCGATAAAACAAGCCATATGCTCCCACGGCGATACCATTATCGACATCGTGAAACAAAACATCTAATAAAGGTTTTTGCACATGAGGCAAGTGTTGTTGTATTTGCCAGCTTAGACCACCATCTTTGCTCGCTAAAATTGTTGCGTCATGACCAACAGCCCAACCGTGCATTTCATCAACAAAATAAACAGCGGTTAATGTTGTTTGTACAGGTACTTGTGCTTGCTGCCATTGCACACCGTCCGATGATAATAGAATATGACCGCGCTCACCAACCACCACCAACTTATCTTGACTAACCAAGGTTATATCGAGCAACAAAGATTTGCTGGCTAAAGGCGCATGCCTTGCGTCAAGGGTTTGTGCGCTAAGAATAGGTATTATAAAAATACTAAGTAAAATAACAAAAAGGCGCATAATTTAATTAAAGTGCTCCATCAACAGGAATAATATGGCTAAAAAACCTCAAAATAGATAGTAATGTAATGAGTTCATATAAAGCGCTATGCCTATTACTACCAAGTCTCTGCCTTTAGCTTAGCTAAAAAAACAAAGAATTAAAATTATTAATCGTATGAATAAGTTAAACAAAAACGGCTAGCAGGTGCCAGCCGTTTATCGAGGTTTTAAACTTATCTTCGACCTTCACGTCGCAGCGCCGAAGAGGTAAAGTCTACATCTTTCAACTCTGCTGAAAAGTTATACATTTCCGCTTCATTGTCTAGTCCCATAGCAATATAGCGACGAGATTGTAAATCATGAAAGACTTCTAACGTTGACCACTGAGTAGGTACTTCATAATAGTTTATGCCATGGGCAACACCGACACGATAAAGTTCGTCGCGGTTATCATAAATATCAGTGACCGCAATTTGCCAGCTATCTTCGTCTATGTAAAATACGCGCTTCTTGTATGTATGACGCGTATCAGATTTTAAGTTCGCTTCAACAACCCAAACTCTATGTTTCTCATATCGTACTAGCTCTGGGTTGATATGCCCTGCTTGCAAGATTTGATCATACTTTAAATCATCACTATGTAAGCGGTAGTCATTATAAGGAATTAACAGCTCTTGCTTGCCTTTTAATGTCCAGTTGTAGCGATTTGGCGCGCCATTGAACATGTCAAAATCATCGGTAGTTCTTAAGCCATCTGATGCTGTACCTGGCGCATCGTAGGCAACATTAGGTGCACGACGAACGCGGCGTTGCCCAGTATTATAAGTCCATGCCTGACGAGGCGTTTTAATTTGGTCCATGGTTTCGTGTACAAGCAGCGCGGTACCAGCCAAACGTGCTGGCTCTGTCACTTTTTGTTTAAATTTAAACAAAATATTGGTTGCTTGTAATTCTTCTGCCTTTACGCCTTTAACGCCGTATGGAATAAGCAATTGATCATCAAAACCCATATAAGTGTAATCACCGGAAGCGGTTGGCGCAGCTTGACCACCTTGACGGGTGATTTTTTCACCACGATAACGCAAAATATGGTTCCAGATAGCTTCTAAACCATCTTTCGGAATTGGAAATGGCACGCCGACCGCAGCCTGCACGATACCATTACCGTTTTGTACTAATTCTGCTCTGACTGCATTGTCCAATGTTGCTTGATAAACATGCGCTGGGTATGAGGCAGAACGACGGGTTTGATAGACATTCATTTTGTAGCTATCAGGATAGGTTTCAAATAGCTTTATTTGTCCTGGCGTCAACAAGCTTTTGTATTGCGCTAAGTTGCTGCTGGTTATGGTGTATAAAACTTTATCATCGGCAAAAGGGTCTATGTGGTGATCGCCAACTTTATAGCCAGCCGGAGCTTCAGTGATGCCACCAGTCCAAGCAGGAATAGAACCATCAGCACTTGCTGCACGCACAGCACCAAAAGGCGTTAATTCTTTTTGTAGTTTAGCCGCCTCTTGTTCAGTGATCTTGGCGTTCGCTGTTGTTGATGCCAACGCTATAGTTACCGCTAAAGACACCATAGTCGCTTTATTAAAGCTATTTTTTAAAATATTTTTCATGAAAAGAATCCTCACACTGCCTTAAATAGAATACTTAATGTTAAAAGACACGTAATCGCGATCTTCCATTTGATTAGTGGTACCTACGCCACCAAAAAAGCTGTTATAGCTTATGTCAGCTGACCAACGGCTTTGATAATCAAATCCTAAGCCTAATGACACCGACTTTCTGTCTTCGACAAATAAAAACAATGGGTCTGGGGTAATACCATTAACATCATGTGAAAACACCACTTTAGGTGACACATTAATACCAGCAAAGACATCGTTATAATCTAACTTACTTACAAAGCGATAGCCCCAAGCAAATGCACTAGGAAACGGATTGGTTTCTACGCCATCTTGTAAAGCGATTTCTAAGCCTTCTTTACCTGCAACGCCACCGTTTCTCGCGGTACCAGGGCCATTTAGGCGTAAGACTTCTTTATCTGGCATATCGCGAATATCGATACCACCCACTTCCAATAAAGTAACCAATTGGCTAGCGCCAAAGGTTGGTCCCCATAAATGGGTAAAGGTCATTTGTGCTTGAATGGTATCTGATAGCACAAAGCCATTAGCGCGTGAGCCACCTGCAAAAACCGGCATCTGCGAAATACCATCAAGTTCATCGCGCCCTAAATCATTGGCTAATTGTTGTGGCATGGCAGCAAACAACAACTCAACGTCATCAATTTGTAATGGTTCATCTTGACGGAAGGTCACTTCACCTGCCACTGAGGTAGTGCCAATAGCTGTATTAAAGCTTAATGCGTATAGTTTAATATCTTCTATATAGTCGAGTTGTACGCGTGAAAATGCTTGTAAATCAGTATAATTGTCATGAGTAATTTCGGTTGTCGCTAACATGCCAACATCATGGGCAAGTGCTGCGCCGCTAAAGTCTGCTGTAATACCAGAGAATACCGGACGACGACTGTGATAATTCATGTGATATAAACTAATTTCAGTATCATTAAATTCAGGCAGGAACCAAGATAAACGCAAACCATATTGGCCACCATCTTCCGGTTCATTTTCCGCATCAGCTTGACGCAAGGTTAATTTAGTTGGAAAGCCACCTACATAGGCACTCGCCGCATCAGCCATAGCAACATTGCCATTGAGAATTTGTTCACGCAGAACATTTAAGTTGCTGATCATCGAGTCCAGATCCATGTCTGGATTACTGGCAAAGTTTAATTGTACGTTGTTAAATTGACCACCATCGCCGGCAAAGTCATTAGTTGAGAAATAACTTCCTGGTGCTGGTAATACCGTTTTTTCCCAATTGTATTGGTAAAACATTTCTACGTTAAAGTTTTCAGAGACCCCAAGTGAAGCCCAGACAGCGCCAAAAGGAATAAAGGCTTCTTTTAATTCAGCACCTGGCGCTTTAAGACGAGCAATGTCAACAGGGTTAAGCTCACTGATACCGTGAGAAATTAAGGTACTCTCACCCCAGCTAATCACTTGTTGACCGATACGAACTGAAAACGGCATTTCTCCTAGGTCAAAATCACCATAAACAAAAGCATCAAGTAATCGAACATCACGACAAACTTGCTCACGCGCCTCACTGTCTCGACATGGGTCATTAACTTTACCAGAGCTCGGATTAGTCCATGCGCGGTCACTATCCATCATGGCAAAATCATAAAAATACATACCACGGGCAAAAAAGCCTAGGTTTTCATAACGAACATCTAATTCGTGTGAGCCCTTAATCAATTTTGAAAAGCTTTCACCAGCGTTAAAGTTGAGGTTACCATTATCACCATTGGTGGAGTAACTGCCCGCTCCATTCCATACCGTAGCGGCATTTGGATTGACATTTAAGATGGGGTGATATTGGCTAAAATCAAAACCATTGTTGGCATTGTTTGATTTGCCGACATTGTCATTCCAATTACGGTTTTCTACCCGCCAACTTGTACCGGCAGAAAAAGTGGAGTCAAAGCTGATATCAAAGTCTCCTAACTGAAAGTTTTTTGCCTGCACATTAGCACTAGCTATGGTCATTAAAGCGGCGGCAATACTTAAAGCCAGAGGCTTTTTGTAAAAACCGTTGCGAAGGTTTTGTTTCATTTCTTTTCTCCCCAGAGGTGATGCTGTATTTTTATTTTTATCTGAAACCCAGTTGGTTATAAAACAATAATTACATCATTTTACACAAGTGGCAAGTGCTAAAACCTGACTTAAACCCCTTTATATTAAAGACTTGCCATAAAATAAGACGCGAGACCAAAAGCATGTTTTAAACACCCGTTTAAAACATGCTTTATGTTTATATCGGGATACGCATATAGTAGACAGAAATAACACTTATCATAACATCTTCTGTACTCAAGCTTTTCGCTATGATGGTCTGACCACTGTTTAAAGCAAAGGCTCTAATTATGCAATTTTATTCAGCGAGATAAATTTATTGTGCTTGGTCTGTAAACAAAACTGCCCTTTTATACCGCCTGCCGTTAAAAAAGCGCGCAAGTGCATCGCGGGAAATTCAAGGGTTAATCCCTGCAATGTGGTAACTTTAATAACTCGCACTTGGCCTTGGTAATAAGGTAAAAAGTCTTGGCTGGTCATATTCAAGTTAAAATAATACTTCATCGCTAGGCTCTGTTATCATTATGCCAACGCGGCATCTACCTTTTCTTGTAGATCTTTTGCCAGTTTATCATGCTGTTGCAATTTCACGAGTTGTTCTTTTATCATCGATTGCCGCTTTGCATCTAAGGATTTAAACTGGATCAGTGGCGTGATTAATCGCGATGCGACTTGCGGGTTAATATCGTTAAGTAGCACTAGTTGTTCAATTAAAAATTGATAACCTCGGCCACTAGCACAATGAAAATACCGTGGATTGTTTTGAGTAAATGCAGCAATGACGGCACGCGCTCTATTGGGGTTTTTTAAACTAAAAAGCGGGTGCGCCATTAAATCCGATAACTTATCAAAAATAGTGTCGTTATTGATACTCGCTTGTAATGCAAACCATTTATCCATTACTAGCGTATTATCTGACCACTTTATCGCAAAGTCTGCCATCAGTGTGTTGAGCTCTTGCGAAGGATATGCGGCTGCGCAACTTAATGCCGCTAAGGTATCGGTCATATTATTGGCACTTTGATACTGTTGAGATAACAAGTGCTCATGGTTATCTAATGTTACCAAATACGATAAACACACATTCTTCAAGGCACGTTTACCAATCGCAATACCGTCATGACTATAGCCTGCTTGCGCGCTTGCCTGGTATTGTTTTAAAAATAGCGGCGCTAACTGCTTGGCTAAACTGCGTTTTACTGTTTCAATTGCATCAAGCAAAGCAATAGGATTTACTGCTTCAATACTATCGACTAACTCATTAAAGCTTGGCAAAGTCAGTTGCTCCGCTTTAAAAGCAGCCGCAGTATCTGCACTTAATATGGATTCAAACACTTGGTATAAACTATCAGGCAAACTCATTTGCGGTTGCTTCATCACGCGCGTGATATACGTTGTTAATAACTTTTGCCCAGCGTCCCAGCGACAAAACTCATCATCGGCTCGGGTCATAATACAGGCTAGCGCTTGATCTGATTGGGGAAAGTTAGTTTTTACCGGCGCGGTAAAATCAGTTAATAATGCTAGCACTGGCTTTTCTTTGACGCCTTCAAAAGTCCAGCTTTGTTTTGCTTTGGTCAGTGCCAATAAATGGGCATCATTTTGTTGTTCAGAGGTAATTAACTCTATGCCAACTGGGATATGTAGTGCCGGTTGCTCATTGTTACTTTGTGCTATGGTTAAGTGGTATTGAGCATTTTGTTCATCATAATATTCACTGACAGTAAGTAGCGGTGTTCCGGACTGCGAATACCATAATTTAAACTGTTCAAGATCGGTACCTGTCGCATCTGCCATCGCATTAATAAAATCATCACAGGTCACCGCCATGCCGTCAAAGCGCGAAAAATATAGGTCTAAACCTTGCCTGAATTTTTCTTTACCGAGTATGGTGTGTAGCATGCGAATCACTTCAGCGCCCTTTTCATATACGGTTAGGGTATAAAAGTTATTCATTTCTATTACTTTTTCAGGACGAATTGGGTGCGCCATTGGGCCAGCGTCTTCGGCAAATTGTTGTGAGCGCAATACTCTAACATTTTGTATGCGTGTTACAGCGGCTGAATGCATATCAGCACTAAATTGCTGATCTCTAAAAACTGTAAGCCCCTCTTTTAAACTTAACTGAAACCAGTCGCGACAGGTAACACGGTTGCCGGTCCAATTGTGAAAGTATTCATGGCCAATTACAGCCTCGACATTAAAATAGTCAACGTCGGTTGCACTGGTTTCATCGGCTAAAACATACTTGCTGTTAAAGACATTTAAACCTTTATTTTCCATCGCGCCCATATTAAAAAAGTCGACAGCAACTATCATGTATATATCAAGATCGTATTCAAGACCAAAAGTTTGCTCATCCCACGCCATTGCGCGCTTTAGTGACGCCATGGCATGATGTGCTTTATTAATATTGCCTTTATCTACAAAAATTTCTAATGCCACATCTCGCCCCGACATAGTCAGGTACTGATCGCGCAATACCTCAAAATCTCCCGCAACAAGAGCAAATAGATAACTTGGCTTAGGAAATGGATCATGCCATTGCACAAAGTGCTTGCCATTGGCTAAATTGCCGGCTGCAATTTTATTACCATTTGACAATAAGTGTGGACATTGGCGTTTATCCGCAATCACTTTAGTCGTAAATGTTGCCATAACATCAGGGCGATCAAGGTAGTAACTAATACGTCGAAACCCTTCCGCTTCACATTGGGTACAATAGGCATCGCCCGACTTAAATAAGCCTTCGAGTGCGGTATTATCAGCAGGGTTTATCTCTGTGACAATTTCTAACTGAAAATCATCGCGATCGACCGCAAGGGTAAGGCTATGGTCGTCTACTTGGTATTCAGTGCTCGCTAGTATTTCGCCATCAAGTTTTACCGAAACTAGCGTGACTTGCTCACCATCAAGCACTAAAGGCAAGTTGTGAGCTTTATTGCGCGTAAAGTGCATTTGATTAGTTACACGCGTTTTCTGATGCTCAAGCTCAAAGGTTAAGTCTACCCTTGTAATGGAAAAATATGCTGCACGGTAATCAGCTAAATAGCGCGGAGTAAAATCACTCATGGGGACCCTCAAAAAACAGTTGGCTTGTTGCCAACTTATGCCGCTCTGGCACAATTAAAATATAAAAAAGCCCGTAATATACAGGCTTTATGAATAGTTATTAACTTTTGTAACCGCTAACTTTCTGTCACTAATTTTTTAATTTTAAAACCCATATAACCATAAGCCAAGGCTAATATCGGGTTAATTAAGTTAAAAAAACAATAGAAGATATAATCATATGAAGTTAACGCCATGGCGGCAAACATAAATGCACCACAAGTATTCCACGGTATTAATGGCGAAGTGATGGTTCCCGAGTCCTCAAGAGTACGACTTAACACAACAGGATCTAAACCACGCTTTTGATACTCTTCTTTATACATTCTGCCGGGCATTACAATTGCCATGTATTGATCAGCTGTGATCAAGTTTGTACCAATACAGGTCGCTACTGTACTCGCAATTAAGCTGCCAATTGATTTTGCCGTTGCTAGTATAGACTCGACAAATTTCTTTAGCATGCCTAAATGCTCTAGGATTGCACCAAAACTTAATGCCGTGACCACAAGCCAAATGGTATTGAGCATACTCGACATACCACCACGGCTAAGTAATTGATCAATTTCTGGATTACCCGTATCAACGACAACACCGTCAAAAAATGCGGTCCAAACTACCATGATCATGCCCTTAGTTGAGTCAACGCCGTCTTGCGCCATAGCTAGAATAAGATCTTGTTGGAAAATTAATGCCCAAACTGCGCCTAACACGGCACCTATGGCAACGGCGGGAAACGCTGGCATTTTCTTATAAGCTAAAAAAAGTAAAACCAATAACGGAATTAAGTTCAACGCTGAAATGTTATAGGTATTTTTCAGGGTACTGGTTAACGCGGCGATACTCTCGGTTTCACCATTAACCGTTGAAGAGTGATTAAAACCTATGATCAAAAATAAAATCATCGCAATAGAAATTGATGGGATTGTCGTCCATAACATATAACGAATATGATTAAATAGTTCACTACCTGCAACCGCTGGCGCTAAATTTGTTGTTTCAGATAGTGGCGATAGTTTATCACCAAAATATGCGCCAGAAATTACCGCACCAGCGGTAACAGAAGCAGACAATTCAAAACCACCGGCAATGCCAATAAAGGCTACACCCACTGTTGCGGCTGTAGTCCAAGAGCTGCCAATACTCATGGCAACAATACCACACACTAAACATGCAGCGGCATAAAACCAGCTAGGATCGATAATTTTTAAACCATAATAAACTAAGGTTGGCACAGTGCCTGAGAGCAACCAAGTACCAATTAAAGAACCCACAGCTAATAAAATTAGTACCGCACATAATGAAATAGATATGCCATGGACAATTGCTTTTTCCATGGCATGCCATGTATAACCATTTTTTAACCCGATAACGGCCGCCACACCGGTGGCGAGTAATAAAGCGATTTGATTGGGACCTTGCGATGAACTATCACCAAAAAATGTCACCGCAGCAACTAATAATACAATTAACACCATGATTGGCGTTAATGAGTCCAACATTGTAGGTTGTCGTAATGATTGAGGATCAGACATAGGAAAATTTACACCTTACTATCTTTGTTATTTTTATAGTTAAAATATTTGTGCTAGTAAGATGCCGACTGTTGGCTGATAGTGCAAGTTATTTTTACAAAACTATCGTTATTTAGCCCTTTGTTTATAAGCAGTTCAAGAATAACTATGCAGTAAATATAACTAAAAAATTATCTTATGGATAATTGTCTGAATAAACAAAAAAAACCACCAAAGGTGGTTTTTTTGTTAAAGAATAATGTGTTTATTTTTTCGCAACTTTACCTAAAGAAACTAAGTCAAAGGTGATTTTTGCTGTTTCATCTAAAAATGGATCTAGCGTTTCTAGATCTTCGGGTAAGTCATCTAAACTTGCTACTTTTTCTTTTCCTAACATCACTAGTCTTTCATTGGCCCTTAATAGCTGCTTAGCTTTACGCTCAGCGCGCTTTTGCTTTCGCTTGGCCAGATTCAATGATATGGATTTATCATCTTTTTCTGCCTTATATTCTTCGATATCCGACAGTAAATAACTAAATTCTTTATTTTCAGTAATTCGTGCCTGATGTAGTGCCGTTAAATATGAGACATCTTGGCTAATGTCGTTCAGTTTTCGGTAACGCGCTTTAGGGATCTGATCCCAAGGTAAAGCGTTTTCTTCTTTACTTTCTCCCCAATCTTCTGGGTCGATAGCCGATGGAAATGCAATATCAGGTAACACACCTCGATGCTGAGTACTGCCGCCATTGATGCGATAAAATTTAGCTATCGTAAACTGAATGCTGCCAAAAGGATTTTCATACAAGTCATAAACACGACCTAAGCCCCTATGCTGTTGTACTGTTCCTTTACCAAATGTATGCTCACCAACGATAACCCCTCGACCATAGTCTTGGATTGCTGCTGAAAAGATTTCTGACGCTGATGCACTATAACGGTCAACCATCACGGTTAATGGACCATCATAATAACTTATACCATCTTTATCGCTATTAATTTGTACACGATTGGCACCATCGCGCACTTGCACCACAGGACCCTTATCAATAAATAAGCCGGTCAATAAGGTTGCTTCTGTTAATGAACCACCGCCATTGCCTCTAAGATCAACGATAATACCTGCTACATTTTCATCTTTTAGTTTTGCGAGTTCTAATTTCACATCGCGCGCAAGATTATTATAAAAACTTGGGATCGTGATCACACCGAGTTTTTGAGCGTTTTCACCGTCGGTTTTTTCAAAGTAAACCTCAGATTTTGCCGCTCGGTCTTCAAGCTTTATCTTATCTCTAACGATAGACACCACTTTAATGCTGCTATCATCTTCGGCATCAGCGCCTAAAACTTGTAACCTGACTTTGCTACCTTTAGGGCCTTTAATCAACTCCACAACATCATCTAAGCGCCAGCCAATAACATCGACAAACTCTTCATCATCTTGTGAAACACCGACAATACGATCTTTAGGTTTCAAGGCATTTGACTTATCGGCGGGGCCGCCAGAAACAACACTTTGAATTACCGTATAATCTTCTTCAGCCCGCAAAACGGCACCAATCCCTTCTAACGATAAATTCATTTCCATTTGAAAGCGTTCAGCATTACGCGGCGATAAATATGACGTATGTGGCTCAACTACGCGTGCAAAGCTGTTCATCACGAGTTGAAATACATCTTCACTTTCACTTTGCTTTAATCGCTTGATAGCATATCGATAACGTTTACCTAAAATTTCTTGTACTTTTTCCCACTCTTTGCCGGTTAATGTTAAGTTAAGGGCATCATACTTTACTTTTTTGCGCCATAATTCGTTGAGCTCAGCAATAGAGCTTGGCCACGGCGCATTTTCGCGGTCAAAGTTATAATATTCATCTAACTCAAAGTTAAAGCCTTTTTCGCTGGCTAATAAACCTAAGGCATATTCATAGCGTTCTAAACGGCGTTGCAAATTTAAGTTGTATATTTCATACGCAATATCGAGTTTACCGCGGGCAATAACGGTATCAAATTCATCACGATATTGTTCAAAATTTTCTATATCTGAGGATAGAAAAACATTGCGCGCATAATCTAGTTGCTTAAGGTAACGATCGAATATTTGCGCTGAAAGTTCATCATCAATCGATATTTTTTTGTAATGTGCTCGCGTAAATTGCGCCGCTATGCGCTTAGTTGCGGTCGCATGTTGACTTTCCGGCACTAACACCGGTAAGTTGAGATTATCTTGTTGCTTTTCTGCTAATAAAGAGAAACTGGCAAGTGATAACGCTACCGCAGCGGCTATACGACCAAATTTATGCATGCACATACTCCAAACTTATTCTGTAAAAATATTTTTAACTTGTGTTTTAACAACCATACCTGAGTTCAACTGCACACTAACATCTGTGCCTGACACTTCAGTTATCACCGCATCCATGGACGATTGACCTAGCTGTACCTTGACACTTTTACCTACCATTACATTGGCAGTTTCAAGAGGCTTAAGTTTAACAGCTGCCTTTGCTGGTGTTCGTTTGCTTGCTTTAACGGCATTAAACTTTTCTTTACGCTGACCCGCTTTCGGCGCGGCCTCGTCACTTCCTTTAGCAGCCTGCTTATTGCTTTTATTACTATAAGGCTTCTTCGCGGTTTTATCTTTAGGCTTATTGTTACCAAATTTTTCTTGGCTTTCTTTTAAGGTTTTACTGGCGTAATCCGCTTGCTCTTGATCAACTTCAGCAGCCTGATTACCATCAATATCAACACGAAAGCTCCCTACTTTAACCGCTTTTAAGTATCGCCAGCTGCTCGTGTAATGCCTAAGTGCTTGGCGTAACCGAGTTTTACTCACAGTCTCATCGTCGGCAAGTTTTTCTGCTAAGTCTTGAAAAATACCTATTTTTAGTGGCTTTGCGTGGCCTGCAACCGAAAAGCAGGCAGGAAACTTTTCTGCCAAATAAGCAATAATTTCTTTCGTGCTCATTCGCTTAACTTCTGTTTCAACCGCTGAGTTTGTGTCTTCGGTTGCCGTTTCTACCACTTTAACTTCACTTTCTGCTTTATTTTCCATAAATACAACTTTTAAAAATTTTAATTTTGCTCTGCAAGATATTGTTCGCGATTTTCCAACACATGTCGGCACCAATCATAAATATCTTCACTTTCAATTTCAGCTAGGGCTTCTTGCCCTATCCACGTATCCCACACCAGAGACAACAAACTTGCCAACACCTCTGGTGCAATGTCTTCTTCTGCTAAGTCATATATTGTATGATAAATTTCATTTATACGCTCGGCAACGAGATCTTCATGACCGTCCCAATCACCCACGACTGCCGGCGAAACTAAATAGTCATGAATAACTACAAATTCTTTCACAAGTTTACCACGCCATGCTTAATCATAACATCTTCGAACAAGCGGACTATTTTTTCTAAGCCCTGCTGATCTTCATTGTCAAATCGGTTAAAAGCGATACTATCGATATCCAGTACCGCAATTACTTTGTTGTTTAACATTATTGGCAAAACTATTTCTGCATTGCTACGAGCATCACAAGCAATGTGACCATCAAAACTATGCACGTCATCTATGCGTTGTACCTGATTTAACGCCGCTGCTGTTCCACAAACGCCCCGCGCTAGCGGAATACGAATACAGGCAACTTTACCTTGAAAAGGGCCAAGCACTAACTCTTCGTTTAGCAGACGATAAAAACCAACCCAGTTCACATCACTTAATTGTTCAAACAACAAAGCACTGACATTAGCCATATTGGCAATGACGTCGGCTTCATCACTGATCAAAGCTTCTACTTGCTGATACAAGTCACGATAAAAGGTAATTTTTGACATAAATGCTTACGCCTAACTAAAAACGCATAACATACCCTGATAACGTACGAAATTAAAGTGCTATCAGTCTCATTTGGCTATTATCTGTCAATTAATTTTATTTCGTGGTTTAAATTTTGACTTTATGCTTCATTTATTGCTAATCGAGTACTTTTTGCTTGGTTCACCAGTGAGTATTATCTTGCCGGCGCGCTTTTGAATGCAAATAAAAAATCGCTGCGACAATATCGTCTAACAGCGATTTTCAATTGCTACCCAATCAACGATAATTTCAATAGCTAAAGCTTAAAATGAATCAGCAGGGATTCGTACCCAACCTTCCATCAGCACACGCGCACTGCGGCTCATGATCGCTTTATTTACCGTCCAGTTGCCATTGTCCATTGTTGCCTGTGCACCAACTTTTAAGGTGCCAGATGGATGACCAAACACAACTGAGTCGCGATCGCCCCCACCGGCAGCTAAGTTTACCACAGTACCAGGGATTGCAGCCGCCGTGCCAATGGCAACAGCTGCTGTTCCCATCATGGCATGATGCAATTTCCCCATAGACAATGCCCGAACATTTAAATCAATGTTGTCAGCCGATACCGATTTATGGCTAGAGGTAATATAATCTTGTGCCGGCCCGACAAAGGCCACTTTCGGCGTATGTTGGCGTTGTGCGGCTTCACTGACATCACGAATGAGCCCCATTTTTATCGCCCCAGCGGCACGAATCGCTTCAAAGTAAGCTAACGCCGTCTGATCATTATTAATATGCTGCTGCAACTCTGTGCCTTGATACCCTATTTCATCGGCATTGAGAAAAATCGTAGGAATGCCGGCACTGATCATTGTCGCAGTTAATGTTTTAGCTTTATGCTCACCAAACGCGGGAATTTCTAACTTATCAATAACATTGCCAGTGGGAAACATGGCTTCTGAGGGATCAACTGGTGCAATAAACTCCACTGGAACCTCTGCGGCTGGGAATGTAACACCGTCAAGCTCAAAGTCACCGGTTTCTTGTACTTGTCCATTAGTGATAGGTACATGCGCAATAATGGTTTTAGCAATATTTTTCTGCCAAATACGCACCGTACAAATACCATTAGTCGGTATTTTATGCTTATCGACCAACCCTGACATAATAGCAAAAGAACCAACGGCTGCAGTTAAATTGCCACAGTTACCACTCCAGTCGACAAATGCTTTATCAATCGCCACTTGACCAAATAAATAATCCACATCATGCCCAGCTTCACTGCTCGCTGATAAAATAACTGTTTTACTGGTGCTTGAGGTCGCCCCGCCCATACCATCGGTTTGTTTACCATAAGGATCTGGGCTGCCGATCACTCTCAACAGCATATTGTCTCGTGCGGGCCCTGGCGCTTGGCAACGCTCGGGCAAATCGGCAAGATTAAAAAATACCCCTTTGGAAGTACCACCGCGCATATAAGTTGCGGGAATTTTAACCTGAGCTAAGTGTACTTGAGGATCATCAGACATGATCGACTCCTTGAATTAATTAACGATAAAATGGCACAGTATCGGTTCTTATACTGTGCCATTTGTTGTGGTTATGCTATGTGCTAAGTCATGCTAGCCATAGGGTTAACAAACCTAACTGGCTGACTTTAAAAAGTCGTTAGCAAACTTTTGTAATACCCCGCCAGCGCTGTAAACTGACACTTCATCTGCGGTATCAAGTCGGCACTTGACTGGAATTTCTACCACTGCACCATTTTTACGGGTCATGATCACTGTCATCATTCCGCCTGCTGCAGGCGCGCCAAGTACATCATAAGTTTCAGAGCCATCTATTTGATAACTGTGACGAGTTTTACCGTTAGCAAACTCCAAAGGAAGTACGCCCATGCCTACTAAGTTAGTTCTGTGAATACGCTCAAACCCTTCGGCAACAATCACTTCAACACCCGCTAAGCGCACACCTTTTGCCGCCCAGTCGCGTGATGAACCTTGGCCATAATCTGCCCCTGCAATAATAATTAACGGCTGCTTACGGGCCATATAAGTTTCAATGGCTTCCCACATGCGTGACTCTGTGCCTTCAGGCTCTATACGGGTTAACGAGCCTTGCTTTACATCTCCGTTATCGTCTTTACACATTTCGTTAAACAATTTCGGGTTAGCAAAGGTTGCACGTTGTGCCGTTAAGTGGTCACCACGATGAGTGGCATAAGAATTAAAGTCAGCTTCAGGAACCCCCATTTTGTGCAAATAAGCGCCAGCGGCACTGTTCAGTTGAATGGCATTAGAGGGTGACAAATGATCGGTTGTGATGTTATCACCTAATACTGCTAATGGCCGCATGCCTTTCATAGTTCGCTCGCCCGCCAATGCACCTTCCCAGTACGGTGGACGACGAATATATGTGCTTTTTTCATCCCAGTCGTACAAGGGACTTTTAGCAGGTTCAAATGAGCCTAAATCAAACATTGGTGTGTAAACTTTTTTGAATTGCTCTGGTTTAACGTTAGCGGCAACAATTGCATCAATAGCTTCATCACTTGGCCAAATATCTTTTAAGGTAATATCATTACCACTTTTATCTTGCCCTAAAACATCTTTTTCGATATCAAAGCGTATAGTACCTGCAATCGCATAAGCAACCACCAGCGGCGGTGATGCCAAAAACGCTTGTTTTGCATAAGGGTGAATACGACCATCAAAATTTCGGTTACCCGATAATACGGCGGTTGAATATAAATCTCGCTCGATCAGCTCTTGTTGTATTTTAGGGTCTAAAGCGCCACTCATGCCGTTACAGGTGGTACAAGCATAGCCGACAATACCAAAACCAAGTTTTTCCATTTCGGGTAACAAACCGGCTTCTTCAAGATATAACTTAGCCACTTTTGAGCCTGGCGCAAATGATGATTTCACCCAAGGTTTACGCACTAAGCCTAATTCGTTTGCTTTTTTGGCAATCAGACCCGCTGCTACCACGTTACGCGGGTTAGAAGTATTTGTACATGAGGTAATTGCGGCAATAATGATCGCGCCATCAGGCATTTCGCCATTTGCTTCTTGTGCATTGCAACTTGCTAAGTCTTTTGCAATATTTTTCTCAGCAAGGTCTGCGGTTGCTAATCGACGGTGTGGGTTTGACGGTCCGGCTAAATTACGACAAACACTTGATAAGTCAAACTCTAAAACACGTGGGTATTTGGCTTCAACTAAGTCATCGGCCCAAAGCCCCGTGTGCTTGGCATAAGTTTCCACCAACGCCACTTGCTCTGGCTCACGGCCTGTTATTTTTAAATAATCTATGGTTTGCTCGTCAATATAAAACATCCCAGCTGATGCGCCATATTCTGGTGTCATATTTGAAATCGTGGCACGATCGCCTATGGTCAGGCTTTTTGCCCCTTCACCAAAGAATTCTAGGTAGGCAGACACGACTTTTTCAGCGCGCAAAAACTCGGTGATCGCTAAAACAATATCAGTGGCAGTTATTCCCGGTTGACGCTGACCAGTAAGCTTGACGCCAACAATATTAGGTAAACGCATCATTGACGGCCTGCCAAGCATAACAGTTTCTGCTTCTAAGCCCCCCACCCCTATGGCAATAACACCTAAGGCATCAATATGCGGGGTATGGCTATCGGTCCCAACACAGGTATCAGGAAACGCGACACCATCGCGCGCTTGAATAACAGGCGACATCTTTTCTAAATTAATTTGATGCATAATGCCGTTACCGGCGGGGATAACATCAACATTTTTAAACGCTGTTTTAGTCCATTCAATAAAGTGAAATCTATCTTTGTTACGGCGATCTTCAATGGCGCGATTCTTATCAAACGCATCAGGATCACAGCCGGCTGCTTCTACCGCTAAGGAGTGATCAACGATTAACTGTGTCGGAACCACAGGGTTGACCTTGGCAGGATCGCCACCTTGCTCAGCAATAGCATCGCGAAGCCCGGCTAAATCTACCAAAGCTGTTTGCCCTAAAATATCATGGCAGACCACTCGCGCCGGATACCAAGGAAAGTCAAGATCTTGCTTACCATCAATAATTTGCTTTAATGAGTCGGTTAATGTTTTTGGATCACAACGTCTAACCAATTGTTCAGCCAGTACGCGAGAGGTATAGGGAAGCGTTTTATATGCGCCGGGTTTAATGTTTTCTACAGCTTCACGGGTATCAAAAAAATCAATACCAACACCATTATTTTTATAACCTGGTAAAGGTTTGCGGTAATCATAATTCATAATTTATTTCACATGCTCTGTTAGATGATAAAGGCTTACATTTAAATATCGCCAGCCTTTAAGTAATAAATAAAGTAGACTCAAAAACAAAATCAGTGTCTAGCGCGGTGACTAGACACTGAGGCTTTCGGCATTTTCAAAGCAAATAGGCCACTCTTTATTGTTGAGCTAACACTTATCAGTTTGAAATTGCCGTACAGAGTTAGCCTTATCTATCTTTCTGAGATTGCGACAACTTTGCGTGGCGCTGCGCCAATATAGTCAGCTGAAGGGCGAATAATACGGTTATTGGCTCTTTGCTCCATAACGTGCGCAGCCCAACCTGTTAAACGCGAACAAACAAAAATAGGCGTAAACAGTTTCGTTGGAATGCCCATATAGTTATAGGTAGAAGCGTGAAAGAAGTCAGCATTACAAAATAGTTTTTTGCTTTCCCACATAAACTCTTCACACGCCACTGAAATATCATATAGCGAGGTATCGCCATTCTCCGCGGCTAATTTTTCTGACCAGGCTTTAATGATCACATTACGCGGATCTGAGGTACTATAAACCGCATGACCAAAGCCCATAATTTTTTCTTTGCGCGCTAGCATTCCGGCCATTTTTTCTTTTGCATCCGCCGGAGACTCGAACTTTTCAATCATATCCATTGCTGCTTCATTGGCACCACCATGCAAAGGACCGCGTAAAGTACCAATAGCGCCGGTGATACACGAAAACATATCTGACAATGTTGACGCACAAACACGGGCGGTAAAGGTCGACGCGTTAAACTCATGCTCAGCATATAATATTAACGATACATCCATAACACGACGATGTTGGGCTGAAGGCTCTGTACCATTTAACAATCGTAAAAAATGCCCAGCAAGCGAGTCTTCTTCAGTAACACAGTCAATTTCTACTTGCTCATGACTATATTTATACCAATAACACATGATGGCTGGAAACGCGGCTAATAAGCGATTAGCTGCTTGTTGTTGCTCAGAAAAGTCTTGCTCTGGCTCTAAATTTCCTAAAAATGAACAACCGGTGCGCATAACATCCATTGGGTGTGTTTCTTTAGGAATAAGCTTTAATACTGACTTTAATGCTGGTGGTAAATCGCGCATAGCAAATAGCTCTGCTTTATAACTTGCCAGCTCTTTTTCATTGGGTAGTTCACCGTTAAAAAGTAAATAGGCCACTTCTTCAAATGTCGCATTTTCAGCTAAATCTGCAACATCATAGCCACAGTAGGTTAAGCCTGAGCCTGATTTTCCTACAGTACATAAAGCTGTTTCACCTGCACTTTGGCCGCGTAAGCCAGCACCTGATAATTTTTTCTCTGTCATCATTCTTTCCTCTCATCCTTTAACAACAAGTGAGTTGTTATTAATGGTTAAATTAATTCTCGTCTAGGTTATTGTTATCGCGATTACTTATTTTTTCCTTCTGAAAACAACGCATCAAGTTTTTGTTCATAGTCGTGATAACCTAGGTAATCATATAAATCCATGCGTGTTTGCATATTGTCAATTTCAGCTTTTTGGTCGCCGTCTGCCAGTAAGGTTTTATAAACCGACTCCGCTGCTTTATTCATGGCGCGAAATGCTGATAATGGGTACAACACCATAGCGCAACCCCATTCACCTAGCTGTGCTTTATTCCACAATTCTGTTTGACCAAACTCAGTGATATTGGCTAACACAGGAACATCTAGTGCCTGTGTGAAGGCGCGGTAATGTGCTTCTGTTTGCACGGCTTCAGCAAAAATGCCATCAGCGCCGGCTGCTACATAAGCCTTCGCTCGCTCTAACGCAGCCTCTAAGCCCTCTTGTGCAAATGCATCGGTACGCGCCATAATAAAAAAGTCTTTATCGGTGCGTGCATCTACTGCTGCTTTAATGCGATCAACCATTTCTTCGGTAGAAACAATTTCTTTGTTGGGTCGATGACCACAACGCTTTTGTGCAACTTGATCTTCGATATGCACTGCCGCCGCTCCGGCTTTTTCCATATCACGAATTGTTTTTGCAATATTAAATGCTCCGCCCCAACCGGTATCAATATCTACCAGTAAAGGTAGGCTTGAGGCACTTGTAATACGTTGTACATCGGCAATAACATCATTAAGTGACGTCATACCCAAGTCAGGCAATCCATAAGACGCATTAGCGACGCCACCACCAGAAAGGTAAATGGCTTGATGACCCAATTGCTCTGCCATCATGGCACAATAGGCATTAATGGTTCCAACCACTTGCAAGGGTTTATTTTTCGCTAACGCTTGGCGAAATTTCGCGCCGGGTGATAATTGTTGAGACATTCTATTGTCCTTTTTTACTTTTAAGTGAATGGGTTAAGCTGTGGTGCTTGTCGAAAGTTTTTGCTGAGCTATTTTGTTTTCAATATTTTTACGCGATGCGGCGATATGTCGCCTCATCAGCATCTCTGCTAACTCGCCATCTCGCTCTGCAATGGCTTCAATAATTCGGGAGTGTTCATCAAACGCTTTAGTAGCACGCGGGCTGTTCATACCAAATTGACACCGGTACATGCGCACTAGGTGGTAAAGTTGCCCACATAAGATATTAATTAGCTGTTGATTATGGCTTCCCAATATAACCTTGTAGTGAAAGTCTAAGTCGCCTTCTTCTTGATAATAAGCAACACCTTCACGTAGTGCCTTAACATTGGCATGTTGTGCTAACATCGCCTTCATTTCGAGAATTTCATCGTCGGTCATGTTGCTTGCAGCTTGTCGACACGCCATTCCCTCGAGCGCTTCGCGAACAATATAAAGTTCTAATAGCCCAGCAATTGAACACTCAACAACACGCGAGCCCACATTGGCCTTGCGCTCAATTAAATGACACTTCTCTAAACGATTGAGTGCTTCTCGCAATGTTGAACGGCTAATTTGATAGTTTTTCGCCAATTCTGGCTCGCTAATTTTGCTGCCCGCCTTGATATTGCCGTTCACTATCGCGTACAACATTTGCTCAAATACTTTATCTGCCGTAGTAACTGCGGTTCGTGTGGTTGGATTATCTAAAGCCATTATTGTCGACACATTTAAAATCATAGCCCTAATAATAGCGATATATTTGTAATAGTCAACGTCATTCAAACATTATTGTCGACAATCTATATTGTTCTGCTTATTTCTATTGATTAACGCCACTGTCGTTTTTTTATTTTATAGCAACTTTTCAAGGTTTATTGAGGGGATAACTGATGTGTTGTAAGGGGCTTATAGAATGTTTTCGCCGATGTTAAGGTTTCAGCAGTTAGACATTAGCGCAAATAACAGTAAATTAATTACGCTAACTGTCGACAATGGTAGTGATTAACCAAAAAACCAGTAGCACACACCAATTGCTGCCATAATACCTGAAAAATCAGCAATGAGTCCGCAGCTCAATGCATGACGGCTATAGCGAATACCCACAGAGCCAAAATAAACAGCGAGTACATAAAAGGTGGTTTCTGTTGAGCCTTGAACGATCGAGGCTAGGCGACCAGCAAAAGAGTCCGCGCCATGTGTATTCATAGTTTCAACCATCATGGCGCGCGCGCCTGAGCCACTTAAAGGTTTAATAAAGGCCGTAGGCAATGCATCAACAAAACGCGTGTCAGCATTAAATAACAACACGAGCTGTCGAATCCCATCAACTAAAATATCTAACGCGCCACTGGCTCTGAAAACACCAATAGCACATAACATAGCCAACAGATAGGGTATAATTTTAACACTCGTTTCAAAGCCTTGTTTTGCCCCTTCGATAAAACTGTCGTAAACATTTACTTGACGCTTTAAGGCAAAAAATAAAAAGCTGATCAGTGTGGTAAAAATCAGCAAATTACCGAACAAAGCTGATTGTTGTGCAAGCAACTCAGCACTCAAAGTCGCAAAGTAGGCGGCAATAGCGGCTACTACGGCTATACCTGCAATCAAATATAACAAGGTCACATATTGAAAAAGCTTGATTTTTTGTACAAAAGCAACCGCAAATAGCCCTGCAAGTGTTGACGCTGATGTTGCTAACAAAATTGGTACAAAAATATCGGTTGGGTTGGCAGCACCTTGCTGAGCCCGATACACAAAAACCGTCACAGGAAAAAGCGTAACCGATGAAGTATTTAGCACTAAAAACAGAATTTGTGCATTGCTTGCTGTTTCTTTTTTATTATTTAGTGATTGTAAATCTTGCATCGCTTTTAGGCCAAGTGGTGTTGCAGCGTTATCTAAACCTAAAAAGTTTGCTGAAAGGTTCATGGTCATAGAGCCAATTGCAGGGTGCCCTTTAGGTACCGTCGGCATAAGGCGGACAAACAAAGGCGAGATCAATTGTGCGAGTTTGTCTATCATACCGGCATGTTCAGCTATCTTCATCATGCCAAGCCAAAAGCTTAAAATGCCGATCAAGCCAATGGCAATATCGACGGTAACTTTTGACATATCAAAGATAGCATTAACTAGTGCTTGGAAAATAAACACGTTTCCAAGTAGCAACCATTGCACCATGGCCGCAACAAAGGCAATAAAAAAGAAGCCACTCCAGATTCGATTTAACAAGTGTTGTCTCTTTGGTTTTTATTTTTAGTCGCTAATATGACATATAACGTTCATATTACCTAGCCTGCACTCTAGGTAATAGCCGTGTATAAGCTGTGTAAAACCGGTAGAAAAGCCGTGAGAAAAATTTACTAACCCAATAAATGCATATCAATAACTCTTTATATTTCATAAAGATAATAGCAAACAATAAATCTTTGCATTTCTAAAGTCATGCACTACACTTAGTGCTAAAGGTTAATTTATAACCTGATGCTCGCTCACTTATAGTTGGGAGCTAACAACAAATGTAATGACAAAGCTAGCACATTAATTTGTTTAGATAAGACCCCAACATGACACAGTTTATTAGCGCAGGCTCATCTCCTTTTGAGCCATCCCCTAAGCCCCAAATCTAATAGTTTGGGGCTTTTTTTTGTTTTTCCATTGCCTTTCCCATATCAGTAATTGTTAACACAGCGTATAGTCATAGCAGCGGCAGATTAATCTTGTGTCATGGGAAATAAACGATAAAAGTTCTCACTGGATTGGCGAGCTATATTTTCAACACTCGTACCACGAATACTGGCCAGATGTTTAGCAACCTCGACAACATAAGCAGGTTGATTTTGTTTACCACGATGAGGCACAGGCGCAAGATATGGCGCATCCGTTTCGATTAAAAAGCGATCAGCAGGAACCTTCTTGGCAACTTCCCTGAGCGCACTGGCATTTTTAAAAGTGACAATACCCGAGAAAGAGATATAAAAGCCCATGGCGATAGCTTGCTCAGCCATTTCCCAGCTTTCAGTAAAACAATGCAAAATACCACCTACTTGCTCTGCTTGTTCAGTTCGTAATAAATGTAAGGTATCTTCTTGAGCGTCGCGGGTATGTATAATCAAGGGCTTGTTCAGTTGTTTAGCAACCTTAATATGCTTGCGAAATGAGTCCAGTTGCACTGGCTTAGTTTCGGGCGCATAAAAGTAATCTAAGCCTGTTTCACCGATGGCAATGACCCGAGTATCACTGGCAAGTGCCTGGAGTTGCTTTTCCTCGATTTGCTGCTCTTGATATAAGGGGTGAGCGCCACAGGTTAGCCAAACATTTTCATAACCGGCAGTTAACTCAGCCATCGCAGGAAACTCAGCTAAAGACACGCTAACACTTAATAGGGTGTTCACTTTGGCTGCACGCGCTGCTGCAATAACATTATCTAAATTATTATCAAACTCTGCCAATTTTAGTCGATCTAAATGGCAATGGGAATCTATAAACACTCAGGTCCTCCGCACTCAAGGTGCTAAAAATTACACGATAACAGTTCGTGTTTAGGGGCTAATTTTTTTTAATGTCGAGTATCGCGGGCTACATGGATAACGTTGGCTCTGATGAGTTCAGTAAGCGCCCGATTGATTTATCTATTTGATTACGAATATTGTCAGGATCTTCAATAAAACTCACCCCGATACCTGCGGGAGTGCCATTTTGTGCTCCTATGGGCGTAATCCATGACACGACACCAACAATTTCTGACGCTTCTAGAGAATCAGGTAAGGTCACAATTAACTTGATATCAGTGCCTAACTCAAAGTGCTCTGCAGTACGAATAAATAAACCGCCGTTCTTCATAAATGGCATATATGATTGGTATAAATCACGATCTGAAATAAATTCAAGGTTAATAGTTTCCAAAGTTATTCCTCTAGTTGTGGCTGGCGATTGGATAAAATAACACCAATATCGGCAAGTAACTTTTCACAGTACAATGCTCGGTTTACCTGCACCAATGTTTTCAGCTTTATATTAACATTTTGCACAGCTTTGTATAATTGCCAAATTTGCTGTCTGTCAATATTGAGTTGTTGCTCACCTTCAAGCCAGCTCCAATGCGCTCGCATAAGATCAACAACAATTTTTTCTAACCAGCGAAAGCCAGATGAGTGATTAAGCAACACAGTTAACACCTGATCACGGCATTCTAGGTTATTAAAATAGCTTGTTACCTGTTGCCGAAATCGTTGAAAATCCTCTGCTGCGTCATCATCTGTTAAATCACTTAAGTGCGTCAAGTTAGCAAAGGCATCACCATTGGCGCCATTCAAAGTTGCTAATAGCGCTCGACCTGCCGGTGGCCGTATTTCTATGTGTTGGCAACGACTAATAATTGTTGGTAAAAGCAAATCAAAGTGTGCTGTGGTAAGGATAATATAGCTGTCAGTTGTGGGCTCTTCTAAGGTTTTCAACAAGGCATTAGCTGCCGATACTGTCATAGTATCGGCATTCTCTAACCAAGCAGTTTTTACTTGACCTAACTGTGCAGTCTGCTGGAAAAACTGACTCAAATTACGAATTAAGTCTACTCCAATAGTACTTTTTTCTGTGGTTATCTTTAGGTGATCGGGGTAGTTGTTACTGGCAAGCAAGGTACAGCGTTTACACTGGCCACAAGCCTGTATAGTAGAGTTCGCTTCTTGTTTTGGCGCTTGGCATGTTAGCACGCTGCTTAACCAATGGGCGATATCTTCTTGTCCTGCACTTGGTATGCCTGATAACAATAATGCATGTGGTAATTTATTGTCATTTATTTGCCGCGATATTTGTTGCTGAACTGCCACTAACCAAGACTTCATTGTTACGCACCTAGCTGTTGGCTAATATATGCTGAAACGGCTTTTTTGACTTCACTGTGTACTTGCGCCATATCTTGACTAGCATCGATAATACAGGTGCGTGGTGATGCGTTGGCCAAACTCAAATATTTATCTCGCACTCGTTGAAAAAATGCGAGTTCTTCCAGTTCAATACGGTCAAGTTCACCACGCGCTTGCGCGCGCGCTAAGCCCAATTCTGGTGCTATATCTAAATATAGGGTGAGGTCTGGTGTAAAGCCTTTGAGCGTTACGTCAGCAATTGCATTCATTACTGCATCATCAAATTGTCTGCCTCCACCCTGATAAGCTCGAGATGATAAATCATGGCGATCGCCGATAACCCAGTGGCCATTGGCTAAGGCGGGTAAAATTCGATTCGCTAATAATTGGCTTCGACTGGCATACATAAGCAATAACTCGGTTTCTTGGGTGAGCTGCTCTTCATGGCTTGCCGATTTAACAATATCGCGCAATGCTTCTGCTAGGGGGGTGCCGCCAGGCTCACGAGTTTTTATAAACGCAATACCATGCTGCTCTAATACCTGCTCAATAACCCCTATTGCTGATGATTTACCGGCACCTTCGATACCCTCGACAACAATAAACTTACCTTTCTTCATTAATTAAATATCCATTGAAAATTGTTCAAACGCCAATCAAAATAGCGGTTAGTTTTTCTTGCGCTGATATTTGTGCACCGCACGATTATGATCAGCTAAATTTGTAGAAAATATATGCTCACCCGCCCCATTACTAACAAAATAAAAATAATCACTTTGTTCTGGGTGCAACGCCGCTCTGAGCGCTTGCGCGCCGGGTAATGCAATCGGCGTAGGAGGCAAACCTTTTATTCTATAGGTATTATACGGCGTTTTCTCTCGTAAATGCGCGTAGGTAATATCACCCTTAAAACGCGCTCCTAAGCCATAAATAACCGTTGGATCTGTCTGTAAGCGCATATTTTTGTTTAAACGATTGATAAAAACTGAAGCAATACGTGGGTGTTCGGCATGCTTACCACTTTCTTTTTCAATAATAGATGCCATGATCAAAGCTTGATATGGCGATGTGTAAGGCAAATTTTCTGCCCGCTGCTGCCATTGACTATCGAGTGCTTGCTGCATTTTTTTATAAGCTCGTTTTAAAATTTCAAGATCGGCAGTTCCTTTAGTAAATGCGTATGTATCTGGAAATAACCATCCTTCAGGGTTGTCTTGTTTAATACTGAGCTTGTTAGCTATTTCTGTCAGTGATAAGTGCGTCACATGTTGCTCGACTTCTGGGTGTATTGCTAACTGGGTTAATGCTTGTTTAAAGGTACTTCCTTCAATAAACGTAATAGCGAATTGATGCTCTTTACCAGAGACAATTAACTGTAATAAATCTAGACTATTAGCACCTAGGGACACTTGATAGGTGCCCGACTTTATCGCCGCTTGTGATGGCTTTAATTTTCCATAACTGCGCAGCCAAAAATCATTTTCTAGCCAACCTTTAGTTACTAACTGCCTAGCAAAGGCATTAAAGGATGTTCCGGCTTTAACCGTTATCAGTTCGGGGGCTTTTAATAGTAAAGGCTGTTGTAATTTAAACTGCATAGCCAGCACAAAAACTATAGTACTTAAAACAACAAACAATAGTGTCATAATGCCAAAAGCCGCTTTTCGCTTAGTCAACCAAGGGATATTTAAAAGTACTTTCTTCATCTATACAAGTTTTCTAATGTTAAGCATTGTTTTTGCATACTTTTTACTAGAGATATGTCCAATGTTTGCTGTTTAAAAACGTTAACTGGCACTATACCTAATATGGCGTTACTAATAAACATGGCGTCAATATTATCTAATTCTGCTAAGGTGTATTCGCCTGGCTCAATAGTGGGATTCATGGCTAAAATCTTACTGCGCATTATGCCGGCAACACCTGCGTTCGTTAATGATGGCGTGTGCCATTGGCCTGCTTTCAACCAGAATACATTGGCACTACAACACTCAACAATACTGCCGTTGATATCACAAACGAGCAAATCATCTTCTGGCCGCTGATCTAATTCATTGCGCAGCAAAACCTGCTCTAGACGGTTTAAGTGCTTTAGTCCTGCCAGCATTGGGTTAATGCCTAACTTTTGCTTACTCACCCCAACATGGATGCCTTGTTCTTGCCAGTGTGTATATAAATGTGGGTAGTCATGTAATGTAACGATAACGCTCGGTTGCTGTGCACCAATTCGTGAGTAACCTCGTCCGCCGCTACCACAAGTAACCATGACTTTTACAACGCCTACCTCTACTCCGGCACTAACATTACCTAACGTGGCGCTAAGCGCATTGATATCAATGTTCGCTATACCTAAACGCTTACAATGCATCTGCAAACGCTCAAGGTGTTGCGGCAACATCTGTACTTGATTATTAATGATCAACGCGGTGGTAAAACAGCCATCACCATAGGCCAATCCACGATCAAAAACAGATACCCTGCTAGTCTTTATTCCGTTAACGTAACAAATCACTTTTACTGCCATAAAAAAGCCTGAATACTTAGCAGTAGTATTCAGGCTTAAGCGTTAGAGGGCAAGTGCTTTTAATGTTTATATGCAATTAACTGCTTTAGCAGTATGGCGTAGTTGCTGCTTACACTTTCTTAAAAATTAAAGAACCGTTAGTACCACCAAAGCCAAAGGAATTACATAAAGCGTAATTTAAGTCAGCGTCGCGCGCAGTATGAGCGATATAGTCAAGGTCACAACCTTCATCTGGGTTATCTAAGTTAATGGTAGGAGGCACAGCACCATTAACTAAAGCCTGAATGCTAAAGATAGCTTCTACAGCGCCTGCAGCACCAAGCAAATGACCTGTCATCGACTTAGTTGAGCCAACCATTAATTGGTATGCGTGATCACCAAAAACCGACTTAACAGCATTAGTTTCCGCAATATCGCCTGCTGGGGTTGAAGTACCATGAGCATTAATGTAACCAATGTTGGCAATATCAACTTTCGCGTCATTAATGGCATTTTGCATAGCTAACGCAGCGCCTGCGCCATCTGCAGGAGGTGACGTCATATGGTAGGCATCACCACTCATGCCAAAACCAGCTAACTCAGCATATATTTTTGCACCGCGGGCTTTCGCATGTTCGTACTCTTCTAATACCACAACGCCAGCACCGTCGCCTAAGACAAAACCATCACGGTCTTTATCCCATGGCCGCGATGCTTGTTGCGGCGCGTCGTTTCGTGTAGACATAGCACGGGCTGCACCAAAGCCCCCCATGCCAAGTGTTGTCGAGGCTTTTTCAGCGCCACCCGCCACCATTGCATCGGCATCACCATAGGCAATCATACGCGCGGCGTGACCAATATTATGTACGCCACTGGTACAGGCCGTAACAATGGAAATGTTAGGACCCTTCATGCCAAACATTATTGATAAATGCCCAGAGATCATATTTATAATGGTCGAAGGAACAAAAAACGGCGACAATTTGCGCGGGCTACTTTTTAAAAGCTTAGCATGATTTTCTTCTATCAAGCCTAAACCACCAATACCCGAGCCAACCGCGACACCTATGCGTTGCGCGTTCTCTGGTGTGATCTCTAAACCAGAGTCTTTGATTGCTTGCTGGCCTGCGGCTACACCATATTGAATAAATAAATCCATTTTTTTGGCATCTTTACGAGCCATATAGTCTTCTGCATTAAAGTCTTTAACTAAGCCTGCAAAACGCGTTGGATACTCGGAGGTATCAAAATGCGTAATATCAGTTATACCACTTTTACCAAGTAGTAAGTTTTGCCAAGTAGATTCAGGACAATTGCCTAATGGGCTAAGTATGCCAAGACCGGTCACTACAACGCGTCTCATGAGATGTGCTGCCTCCGATAGAATTGAATTAAAGTAGGTATTTTTCGATAACAACTAAAAACATAAGTGTATGTTAAAGCAGCTACAAATATTATCAGGGTATAAAAACAATTCAGGCGGTAATTATACCGCCTGAAATCAATTACCTTCGTTTACTACTACTGGTTTGCAGTAACGTAATCGATTGCGGCTTGAACTGTTGTAATTTTCTCAGCTTCTTCATCTGGAATTTCAGTATCAAATTCTTCTTCTAACGCCATTACTAATTCAACAGTGTCTAAAGAGTCAGCACCTAAGTCATCAACAAAAGAAGCTTCAACTTTAACTTCGTCTTCGCTTACACCAAGTTGCTCAATAGTAATTTTTTTAACGCGTTCTTCAATAGTACTCATTTTTTTTCCTTTACTAGAAAATACAATTTTTCAAAATTGTGTGTAGTTTATTCGTCAATAGCCAACCATGCAAGCTTCTAATTTTACTTTTTCGCTGGTCTAACCTGTTGACAGTGCAAAATTTCTTCAAATTTAACATAAAGTAGCCAAAAGGCAAACTTATGTTAAACCATATACATACCGCCATTTACGTGCAGTGTTTCACCAGTAATATAGGCAGCTGAATCTGATGCTAAAAAGGCAACAGCACTGGCAATTTCTTCAGGTTTACCCAAACGATTTGCAGGGACCTGTGCAAAAATGCCTTCTTTTTGTTCATCCGTCAATGTTTGCGTCATATCGGTATCAATAAAACCAGGCGAAACCGTGTTCACTGTAATACCTCGAGATGCAACTTCACGCGCTAAAGATTTAGTAAAACCAATTAAGCCTGACTTCGCCGTGGCGTAATTGACTTGTCCAGAATTACCCATAGTACCAACAACAGAGCCAATATTGATAATTCGCCCTTGACGCTTTTTCATCATAGCACGCAATACGGCTTTGCTAATTTTGAAAACTGACGTTAAGTTGGTATCTATTATGTCGTGCCATTCATCGTCTTTCATTCGCATCATTAAATTGTCGCGCGTAATTCCAGCATTATTTACTAACACGTCAACGCTTCCATGTTTTTCTTTAATTGTGTCAAACAAGGCACTAATTGAAGCGTCATCAGTTACATTAAGCACTAAGCCTTGCCCTTCACCTAAATAATCGCTGATGTTTGCTGCACCATGCTCAGATGTTGCGGTACCAATCACATTACCACCTAATGCCTTAAGTTGCGTGGCAATAGCTTTACCAATGCCGCGACTCGCGCCTGTCACTAAAATGACTTTTCCGTCTAATGAAAACATATTATTTCTACTCTACTGATGCTAATGCTTTAGTTAATGTTGCACTGTCGTTTACCGATTGACAACTTATGGTTTTATCAATGCGTTTTATTAAACCTTGCAATACTTTACCCGGCCCTGCCTCAATCACTTGTTCTACGCCCTGCTGTGCTAAATACTGCATTGTTTCAGTCCAACGAACAGGACTATATAGTTGCTTAATTAATGCGGTTTTAATCGCTGTAACCGATGACTCAATCGCCACATCGACATTGTTAACCACTGGAATATTAGGGGTGTTAAAGGTCACGGCATTGAAAGCTTGTGCAAGTTTATCTGCAGCATCTTTCATTAACGCACAATGTGACGGCACACTAACAGGCAGTGGCAGCACACGTTTTGCGCCGGCTTCTTTACATAATACGCCTGCACGCTCAACGGCTGCTTTATGCCCGGCAATGACTACTTGCCCTGGCGAGTTAAAGTTAACCGCAGATACAACCTCGTCGTTTGCGGCTTTTTCACAGGCACTTATTATTGCTTTATCTTCTAATCCTATAACCGCGGCCATAGCGCCAACACCCTCTGGCACCGACGCTTGCATAAATTCACCACGCTTCTCAACTAACGTCACCGCATCAGATAAGGATAGCACGCCAGCACACACCAGTGCTGAGTATTCTCCTAAGCTATGACCCGCTAATAGTGCTGGGCTGACTGATGATGAAGCATGCCACAATCGCCAAATAGCCACACTCGCGGTTAACAGCGCCGGTTGTGTATAATTGGTTTGGTTAAGCTGCTCTACGGGTCCTTGTTGAACCAATTGCCATAAGTCATAACCTAATGCCGCAGAAGCTTCAGAGAAGGTACTTTGTACCACTTCGTTATCAGCGAAATCTGCTAGCATAGCAAGAGATTGCGAACCTTGACCTGGGAAGACAAACGCTAAATTATTTTGCATTACTAGACCTAATTATTTGAAATTTTACCGTGATAATGTAACGCGCTCTTCGCAATACATTTATTATATTGTTAAACTTGATGACAAAATATTATGCCTTTTGGCACAAACCTTGTTCAAGCTTATCTTTGATTTTAGTTGGTACTTGTCGCTCAACCTCAGTAACCGCTTCTAAAATAGCCGCATAAAATGCCATAACATTAGCGTTACCATGACTTTTAACTACAATACCGCGCAATCCTATCAAACTTGCGCCGTTATACTGGTCGGGGTTCATAGGTTTGAAGAGTTTTTTTAGTGGTCTAGACAATAGTTTGCCCATTATTTGCGCGATTAAGTTCTTTTTTATAATTTCTTGTAGTTGCTTATACACCATTCTTGCCACACCCTCACAGGTTTTTAGCGCAACATTACCAACAAAACCATCACAAACAATCACATCAGCTTTATTAGTAAAAATATCATTACCTTCAATAAAGCCAATATAGTTAATATCGTCGTTGGCGACTAAATAACTTGCGGCTTGCTTGATGTGATCGCTGCCTTTGTTATCTTCCTCGCCCATGTTCAATAACGCGACCTTGGGGTTGTCGATGCCATTAACTTCTTTCGCCATCACAGAGCCCATAATAGCAAACTGATACAAGACACTGGAATCACAAAAAACATTGGCCCCTAAGTCCAGCATAAAAACATCCTGCTTGGGGTCGTTGCTGGGCAAAGCCGAAATTAACGCAGGACGTTCAACACCAGGCAAGGTTTTCAAAACAAAGTGCGCCATGGAAAAAAGTGCGCCGGTATTGCCTGCACTGACACAAGCTTGTGCTTTGCCTTGCTGCACTAAATCTAAAGCTTTACGCATTGATGACTGCTTTTTATTGCGCAGCGCAAATATAGGTTTTTCGTCCATTTCAACAACTTGCGTTGTTGGCATGATAGATATTCTCGGATGGGGAAAAGCGTGCTGCTGTGAAAGCTGCGTTTTGATAACAGACTCGTCTCCACACAAGATGAGCTGTAAATATGGGATATTCTCTACCGCAAGTATTGCCGCAGGAAGTGTTACGAGGGGGCCTTGATCGCCCCCCATAACATCTAACGCTATGGTTAGATTAATCAAGGTAATCGCTACAGATTACTTATTGATTACTTTAACACCTTTGTAAAAGCCATCAGCTGTTACATGGTGACGACGGTGACTTTCACCAGATACTGGATCTGTTGATAAATGCGTTGTCGTTACTGCGTCATGTGAACGGCGCATGCCACGTCTTGAACGAGACTTTTTGCTCTTTTGAACTGCCATTGCCTACTCCTAAAATCGGTTATTAGCTAAAATTAACTACTTAAGTTGTTTCAATACATCAAATGGATTCGGTTTATCTAGCTCTTCAGGCAACTCCCCCCAAACACTATCAGACGGCGCCTGACAATCTTTGATGGCATGCCTTGGAATTAACGGAATCGCAAGTAAAAACTCATCTTCCACTAACTCTCGCAAATTAACTTCACCATTTTCATCTAATTCAATTGCGTCATAATATGACGGCAACTCAGCTGCAGCTTCAGCGTTTTTCACCGGACTAAAAGTAAAGTCTACTTCTAATGCCAATTCGAACTCCTCAGTACATCGCTGACAAGTTAAGGCAACTGTTGCCGATGAGTGACCCGTGATGACCACTAAGCCCACTTCATCCACACTAAAATTAGCGTTAACTTGTACTTGCTCGCTTTGTGGTTGACACACAGCAAGCAATCTATTCATCCCAGATACCTCAAAGTATCCTTCACACACTAACTTTCGTTGTGCGCTTCTGGATGGGTCTATCGTTATCGGGAGTTTAAGATTCTGCATAAGGCGCGCATAATAAAGTGCCAGTGGGCTAGTGTCAAAAGAAAAATAGCTAAATTTGTTTAAAAACTCAAGATAGTCCATATATTAACAGCTAACTGTTTATATTTTGAGTAGTATTAATGAAAAAACTCGTTTTAGGTTCTACCTCACCGTTTCGCAAAGAAATTTTAACTAAACTAAATATTCCCTTCGAGTGTGCCAAACCTGATATAGATGAAAGTCCCTTAGACGGCGAATCAGCGCTTGAGCTCGTCGAACGACTAGCAATTGAAAAAGCCAAGGCGGTAGCTGCTGCTTATCCAGACGCTCTTATTATAGGCTCAGATCAAGTGGCCATGTGTGATGGTGAAGTACTTGGTAAGCCACACAACTTTAACAACGCGGTCAAACAACTGGAAAAATTCAGCAACAAAACCGTAACCTTTTATACTGGCTTATGTGTTTATGATAGTGGCTTAGATCATACCACAGCGTTAATTGAACCTTTTTTAGTGCACTTTAATGAGCTCTCACGCAGCGATATAGAAAACTATCTACATGCCGAGCAACCTTATAATTGTGCTGGCAGCTTCAAAAGTGAAGGCTTAGGTATTTGCTTATTTAAAAAACTTGAAGGTGATGATCCCAACAGCCTGATCGGCTTACCCTTAATTAAATTGGTTGCACTGTTAAAGTTGCATGGTGTGGATGTCTTAGCAGCACAATAAGCTAGGTCCATATTCACAGGCTAAAAAATATATCTATACGGAAATAAATGCGAGTTTTATCTTTAAAGCTCGCAATGAAGAGTTAAAGCCAGCGTCACATTGAGTATCAGCCCTGACTTTACTGAAAGCGTTAAACGAACAACTGACCACAAAGCGCTGCTTTTAAGCCAGAATGTTAGGCAACTAAACGTCGCATTTATCACTAATGCGCGGTGGCTTTCGTCAATTTTTTTAAAAGTTTTTCGAGTGAAGGTTCCAACGGCGCTTCAACCTTTATCCGTTGTTCCGATAATGGATGCGTAAACTCTATGCTAGCGGCATGTAAAAATAAGCGCTTTAGGCCTAGCGACTTCATTTCCTGATCAAAATCTTCATGACCATATTTGGCGTCACAGGCAATGGCATGGCCTTTGGTTTGGCAATGAACACGAATTTGATGGGTACGCCCAGTAACGGGAAACGCGCGAACAAGGCTGGCATTTTTATAGTGCTGAATCACTTTATAGCGAGTTTCTGCTGCTTTGCCATTAATGTTATCCACCACCACCACACGCTCACCTGACTTTAAGTCATTTTTCTTTAATGCGTCTGTGACTCGGGTCAACTTACTCGACCAGCGTCCTTTAACTAATGCATGATAATATTTTTGTACGGTTTTATTACGCAACTGCTCATGCAAATGGCGTAACGCTGAACGTTTTTTCGCCACTACTAAGCAACCAGAGGTATCTCGATCAAGGCGGTGCACTAGCTCTAACATGCGAGCGTCGGGGCGCAAGGCTCTTAATGCCTCGATTAAGCCAAAACTTAATCCACTTCCGCCATGCACTGCCATGCCAGAGGGTTTGTTAATAACGATAAGTCGGTCATCTTCAAATAATATTTGTTGTTCTAAGTTAGCCACTACATTCAGCTGAGTTGAAACCACATTCGTATTTTCCGACACCCGAATCGGTGCCACACGAATAAGATCTTCATTTTGTAACTTATACTCTGGCTTAGTTCGCTTTTTGTTAACGCGAATTTCACCCTTGCGCAACAATCGATATAACATACTTTTCGGTACACCTTTTAACGTTTTCATTAAAAAGTTATCAATACGTTGACCAGCATCTTCGCTGTCAACCTTTATAAATCTAACTTGTGGCTTTTCGGTATCAGTCATAGGAACTTTATTAACAACTATCATTGACCGCAGTTTAACATATTTTTTTCACTATACTGGCAATTAAAACGAGGATTTTGTTGGCTAATCTAGAAATAAAGTGTGATAATAATCTGGTTACCGTTACAATTTAACTGTAATGAGTAAAAAGGATGCTTTAAACGAGACGTAAGAGGCGAAATGCGGCCACATTAATATTAGGCAGTTTTATCTAACATCATTGTCGAAATATTGAAAGTAAGGCCTATTGCGATATTGACGCGTGTAACTTGTCAATCAAGCGCGCATAAACATTTAGTCCCGCGTGAAAAAGCGATTATATAATTAAACAGAAAAGTAAGTCACATTTTCAATCGTTAAGCCATTAGAAAATACGATAAAAATATCGCACTAAAACTAACGATGCACTGTACTTTCTGTTACGCACAGCACACAGGCTGAGCACATAAAGAATCAAATTCGCTGCGCTTTAAACTAGCGCAGTTATTAAGACAATTCGGAAATTTTAACAGCTTACTGCGTAGTATGGCGTAGTAAGATTGACACCCGTGAGGCTGACAAGCTGCTGTTACCATAGCGATAGATTGCTTTGTGCGCTAAGCAATGGTGGGCTGTGACTATAAAAGAGTCACACAAACTATGAAACGTATGTTAATTAATGCTACACAGTCAGAAGAATTGCGTGTAGCGCTTGTTGATGGTCAACAACTTTATGATTTAGATATCGAAAGCCCTGGTCACGAACAAAAAAAATCAAACATTTATAAAGCTAAAATCACCCGTATCGAACCGTCGCTAGAAGCGGCATTCGTTGATTATGGTGCCGATCGTCATGGTTTCTTACCCATGAAAGAGATTGCACGCGAATACTTCCCTAAAGGCTATAGTTTCCAAGGTCGGCCAAATATCAAAGAAGTTTTGCACGAAGGCCAAGAAGTCATTGTGCAAATTGATAAAGAAGAACGTGGCCAAAAAGGCGCCGCGTTAACTACCTTTATTAGTCTTGCCGGTAGCTATTTAGTTCTCATGCCAAACAACCCTCGTGCTGGTGGTATTTCTCGCCGTATTGAAGGTGATGAGCGGACTGATTTAAAAGCCTCATTAAGTAAACTTAAACTGCCTAAAGGCATGGGTTTAATTGTTCGCACCGCAGGTGTAGGCAAAGAGTTTGAAGAACTTGATTGGGATTTAAATGTACTTTTGCATCATTGGAACGCGATTTCAGAAGCTGCAGCAAGCCGCCCTGCACCATTCTTAATCCACCAAGAAACTAATGTTATCTTACGAGCTATTCGTGACTATTTGCGTCGTGACATCGGTGAAGTATTAATCGATCGACCAAAAATATTCGAAAGTGTGAAAAAGCACATTGAAGTTGTCCGCCCAGATTTTTTAAGTAAAGTGAAGCTTTACACAAACGATGTTCCCCTTTTTACTCATTATCAAATTGAATCGCAAATAGAAACCGCATTCCAACGTGAAGTGCGCTTACCTTCTGGAGGCTCTATTGTCATAGACCCAACAGAGGCAATGACATCAATCGATATTAACTCTGCCCGCGCAACAAAAGGCAGCGATATCGAAGAAACCGCATTTAATACCAATTTAGAAGCAGCAGAAGAAATTGCCCGTCAATTACGCTTGCGCGACTTAGGTGGCTTAGTGGTGATCGACTTCATCGATATGACTCCTGCTCGCCATCAACGTGAAGTTGAAAATAGAATGCGTGATGCTGTAAAGCAAGACAGAGCACGTATTCAATTAGGTCGCATTTCACGCTTTGGCCTACTCGAAATGTCCCGTCAGCGTTTACGCCCTTCAATTGGCGAAACAAGTCAAGGGGTATGTCCACGTTGTAACGGTACCGGCCATGTCAGGGGCGTAGAGTCGTTAGCACTGTCAGTCTTGCGCTTGATGGAAGAAGAAGCCATTAAAGACAATACCCAACAAGTACAAGCGCAAGTGCCAGTGCCTGTTGCTACATACTTGCTAAATGAAAAGCGCCGTTCTGTATTTCATATTGAAAAACACCACAGTGTCAACATTCTCATCATTCCTAACCCCAACATGGTGACACCACAATATGAAGTGGTTCGAATAAAGAAAGATGAAAGCACTGAAGAAGCAAGCTATGAAGTTGAATTTAAGCAAAATGCGCCTGAAGAAGCCGTTATGCCTAAATTCGACAAAGAAGCTAATAAACGTGTAGAGCCTTTATTACAGGGAATGTCTGCCCCTAAAAAAGAAAATAAGCAACCGTCTGAAAAAACGCAAAAAGCCAAAACAACAGCCGTTGAGTCAAAAGGCATGGTTAGTAGCATTCTGTCTTGGTTGAAGTCACTTGTAAGCACTGACGAAGTTAAAGCTGAGCCGCAACCGCCACAGGAAAACAAGCCGACAAATCAAGAGCGTCGACCACAACGTAAGCGCCAAAGTCAACGCCGCAACAACAAAAATGATACTCGCAGTGATTCGCGTAATGACAATAGCCGTCATGACAAGCGCAAGTCACAAGACAACAGCGACAATAAGGCAAATAAGCAAAATAAACCCAGTACTAACAAGCCGCAAAAAGAAAGGGTACAAAAGCCGAAAGAAGAAAAGGTTGCAGAGCGTCGTCAACGTCGTAGTAACCGCAAAAAAGTACGTGTTACAGCTAATCAACAGCCGGCCACTGCTGATGATAAAAACAAACAAACCACTACGCCAGAAGTCGCTAAAATAGCTGATAAAGCGCAAAGTGAAGTTAAGCAACCGCAAGCAAGCGCAGTTGAGAATGTAACGAGTGCTGACAATAAGGCAACAGAACCAGCAGTTAACGTCAGCAAAGAGGAGCAACGCCCGAGAAGTCGTCGCTCTCCTCGCCATATGCGTGCACATGGGCAGCGTCGCAGACAAAACGCAGAAACATCGGAAAACAACAGTGAAATTACTGAAGATCCGGTAACGGCACGCTACCCTGAACAAAACCTCGATAGCGTAGCAACGGACACCGTTAAGCAAACAAGTGTGTCAAAGAGTACTGATGAGGAAGCAAAAACACAAAGCAAAGTCAGTGCAGAGCCAGCCCAAGTTGACGATGCAAATTCTGAGCTTCAGCAAGACGCGAATACGGTAGCCCAAACGAGTCAGGAAGTTCAGCAGGATTTACCCTTTGACGATACGCCAACTGCAGCGACTAATGTTGAAGTACAAGTAACCCCTGCAACGCCTAACACCAGTGAATTAGAATCGAAAGTACAAACAGATGCAAAAGCAGATACAGGCGCAAATGTCGAGCCAGTTGCGAACGCGGATGCAGTGCCAGCAAAAGAAGCCATAAAGGCGGAAAAAACGCAGCCTGTTACAACTGATGCTAATAGCACTACTAAGACAAATGCTCAGTCGCAAGACACTGTAGCAGCTAACACTAACAACAGTAACAGCGACAACACGGCACCTGACTTAGTTGCTAATGAAGAAACGGCGACAAAACAAGAAGACAAGCCTAAAAAGGTGCGCGCTAAAGTTAAAAACATTAAGCGTAAAGTCAAAGCTGCCGCCAGTAAGCCAGCAGGCAAAGCATCAGCACCTATGACAAAGCCAGAAACTATTGTTAGTCACGGCGTAATTCCACGCGACTTTGTTGCCAGCGAGCAGCGAGCGACACATAGCAAGTCAGGTAAATCAGCATTAGTTAGCGATGCAACAAGTCGACATTCGGCAGGGCCAACAAATCCTAGTCTTAATTAAACGTTAACCATAAGACTTGTTGATAAAAGCACGAACAACAAAAACGCCAATTGCTTAGCAATTGGCGTTTTTTCTGTTTTGCACTTATGCCGGTTTAACTTATCGACTAAAGAACAACAATAAACTAAGTTGTTGTTAAACGTTTAATTAAACCTGCGCTTGCATCCTCAATTAAATCGAGCACAAGTTGAAAGCCCTTGGCACCACCATAATACGGATCAGGTACTTCGCTTTCTTGAAAATTGTCGGCATAATCTAAAAATAACTGTATTTTATACTGAAACTCTTGTGGTGCCACTTTCAATAAATCTTTGATATTTTGCTGATCCATTGCCAAAATTAAATCAAACTTTTCAAAATCTTGTACGGTAACTTTGCGCGCTTTGATTTTATCAAAATTATAGCCTCGTGCCAGACCCGCTTTTTGCGCTCTATGATCTGGCTTTTCTCGTGCATGCGATCCTAACGTGCCTGCCGAATCAATGGTAAGGGGTAGTGCTTTTGCCTGAGTCCTAAAAACGGCTTCTGCCGTTGGCGAGCGGCATATGTTGCCCATACAAACGAATAAAATCGACGTTACATCTTTTAATGGCTTAACATCATTCACTGAAAAGGCTCCTTGTCTAAAAACAGGCTAAAATAAAAGTCGAAAACTACATGATAACAGGCTATTTTCAGCTGCTCTTTATTGGCATTAATAAGTATTTTACATATTGTAGTGAACATAATTACAAATAAAGTCGAATATTTAAACTCTTTAATTAATTATTATATTGCGATTCACAATTGGTGCCGCTAAAGAGTTATTCATACAACTCGCCACTATGGTGAGCCAAGACTCTAACCTTGGCTTATTACCCGCTTTATTTTCGTTGTTGGCAAGCGTAACGGCTGCTAATAGTTAAGGAAAACTATGCGTTAAGACAATAATTTTGTTACATTAACTCAGTAAATAAAATGAATAACCAAGCCGTAGTAACAATAATAACAAGCGCGCGAGTCTTCGTAAGTCATACGCTAGCGCAAAAGTTATATTATTTTATTAACCTTGATAACGGCAAACCTAGTTAAGCGCAATAATCCGGCTTAGGCCTTTATATTTTTTAACTTTTATGAGCATTGACTTTTGAGACTTTCTAAATTTAGTACATGGTTTGCTAGTGCTTTAATTAGCATGATTTTAGCAGCTATTATTATCAGCTTTTCAAGTCTAATTAATGATATAGACCAAAAAAATATCACTGAACTCAACAGCGATATGGTTATCAAAGCTAGCTACTACATAGATAAAAACAACACCATCACAGTAGAAAAACTCTTAAATGAAGAAAGTTTTATTGCGAGTGAGTTAAATAACATCCCTTATACCTTAGCGAAACAAAGCTACTGGATAAAGCTTTCTCTGCACTACCCTGTCGCTAAACCCCTTAGCCGTATAGACAATCAACCTGAGCCAATAACTCACAAGCACCATCAGCAACTCATATTAATGGCTGAACATAGTCTGCTTGATACCTTTACCGTTTTCGAGCTCAAGCCACTGACACCGGCTACAAAAATTTATCATCAAGGTGATAACACTCAAGAACTTAGCCAAAATGTTTATCCTGCTGCATTATTAACGTTAAATCAGTTCGGTCATAGTGAGTACCTGATTCAGCTAAAGGCCTCGGGGCCACCTAATATTCCACTGCTGTTATTCACGCCACAAGACTTTCAACAAAGATTATTACTTTCACAGTTAGTTTATGGCGCTTTTATTGGTATTTTAATGATAATGGCGATATACAACTTAGTGTTATTTTCTGCAGGTAAAGATAAAGTCTACTTATTCTATATTGGCTATTTATTATCTGTTTTTGCTTTAGTTTCATCATTAAAGGGATATGGTTATTTTCTCTTTCCCACGCCACTGATGCAAACGCTTAATCAGCATCTAATTTTTATTCATTTTCTCGTGATTATTTTTCTGCTGCTGTTCACTATCTACTTTTTACGCTATGAGCGCATTAAACACTGGGCTTATAAGTATGCGATAGGCTTTGCCGGCCTTTTAGCTATCTTCGCTTTATATTCACTTACACTTGAGCAAATCGCACAAGCCAAGCTATTTTTTGTATTACAACCTTTATTTTTTATCATTGCGCTACTGTTGGTTTTTTATCGTATAAACCGAGACTTTGCTTGGGCACGTTTTTATTTTTTATCTTGGGTGCCATTTTTGATCGGCGCTACCGTTCAACCTTTAGTTCTGCTGAATCTGCTTGAATATAGCTTTTTAACGGCAAACGCACTACTTTTTGCCATCATGATAGAAGTAACTTTTATGGCTTTTGCGTTAGCTGAGCGTATTCGTCGACATGAGCAAAGCAAACTCAGTATGATTGCCTACCATCAAAGTTACCAGCTACCAAGACAAACAAATTTAGAACATAAAGTTACTCAAATGATAGCAAAGAGCATCACTAGTTTTAGTCTGTTGGTCATTAGGCCAGAACAGTTGCAAAGTATTGAGCAGCATATCGACGAGCAAACTCGTATTAAATTTTTTCAACATTTATTTCACAAATTGTCACTTTTATTTCGGTTTAATGATGCCGTCCTGACCATCACAGATAACCAAGAAAAACTATGTTATATCGACAATGGCAGTTTTGCGCTTGTTATAAATAACATGGAAAGTAGCGATGACCTTGTTATGCTCATTAATTCCATCCAACAAGCCACCACGGAGGCATTTGCAATTGACGCCCTTAAACTGCCATTATCTGCTTATATCGGCGTAGCGCATTTTCCTGAGCATGGCAGCTCTAGCACACAATTAATCAATCATGCGATCATTGCTGCAACAAACGCTGAGTCGAGCCTAACTAAGTGGGCTAACTATTTACCAAAAGCTCAGCAGCAAAATCATTCTTCAATGGAGCTTGCTATTGCGCTCCAGCAGGCCATCATTCAAAAAGATTTTGAATTATTTCATCAGCCACAAGTGGACTTAAAAACCAATAAAGTGTGCAGTAGTGAGTGTCTAATTCGTTGGCATCACCCAACACTAGGTACTATCGCACCAGCAACCTTTATCGCCCTTGCCGAAGATTTAGGGCTAATGCCGACGTTAAGCTTATGGATCATCGAAACGGCACTTGCTCAACAAGCAAGCCTTAGTGAAAAAACCGGCTTAAATCATATGGTATCCATAAACATCAGTAGTAAGGATCTTATCCAAGCTGATTTTGTCGACAATATCAGTGAAATAATTAAACACAGCGGCATTAAAGCAGAAAAAATTATTTTTGAACTATCAGATCTAATGTCTTTCGGCCATAATAATTTCGCAATGCAAACCATTAATAAACTGGTCGACATTGGTATCACCGTCAGTATTGACGATTTTGCCGGGGGCTGTGATTTGATGTCAAAAGTCACGCAATTGCCCTGCCAAGAGTTAAAAATTGACCGCGAATTTGTTGAACATGTATGTCGCGATCATAAGCGTAAAGTTATCGCTGAGACGACGGTAAAAATGGCCAAAGGTTTGGGGCTCGAAGTGGTCGCAGAAGGCATTAATAGTAGTTTAGATGAACAAACATTACGCAGCTTCGGCTGCGATATTGGCCAAGGTTATTATTATGCTAAGCCTATGTCTTTTGACGACTACTTAACTTGGTTAAACAAGCTATCTAATGGCCAAATACCGGCAAGCTTAGAAGGTGAGTTTTTACCGGCAGAGAAATAAATAACACCTTATCGGCTCATAACGCGCTTTGATCGAATCACTCGTTAACATCGAAATAGTGTTATTCATCTTCAATAGCCAGCTATTGCGGGGCTAAACCAATAGAGCAAAGCTTAGATTACAAACTTTATTCTTGGCGTTGCCCCTTTTTTACTATCAATTTGCGGCGTACAAAATAATAGTCGTGCTGAAGGTACGTTTAGCTGCTCAACCATATACGCTTTAAAAAGGTCTACTCTTTGCTGCGCAAGTGCCATTAAACGCGTAATGTGCTCAGTGCTATTGGCTTTTTCTTGCTCGACCAACTCAAGGTCACTGCTAGTGGCAATGGGACATAGTTTGACATTAATGGCCCCACGCTCTGCCAACATCACTGACATTTGACGACTAAACTCTATCTGCTCTGGCGTAAGCTCGGTTTCGCCAGGCGCATAATGCAAGTCATTGATTCGTAATTTCAATGCATACTCTCCGGCGGCCATTGCAACTTTTAAGACACTGGCATAGGGTACGAATGTGGTAAGTAAGTAGTCTTTAGCAGCAGACATAGTAGCTTGTTTTACTAATAAAGTTAAAAATCCAGAAAAACCAAAAGACGGCGAGCTAATATCGCCTTTGAGTGGTAATGATAATGCCACGTTACCGTCACTGTCTTTAAGCATCCCTAGTGCGACATTAAACGGTACACTGCTCGTATCTTTCGCTAAACTCATTTCATAATCGTTAGCGGCAATCATTTCTACTCCTCGTAGCAGTAGATCAAGTTCTCCACTTAATTGTTGCCCATCTAAACCTGCAGCAAGCTTAAGATCCAATTGGCCGCTTTCTATTTCATACTTTAAGGCCTGCTTAATGTAGCTCGATATTGCCGGTAAACTCAGCTCCTTTACTTCCCCGTCAAGGGTAAAGCTTGGCTGTGTTGCAAACGGAAAACCCGTACCTTTAAAATAAAAACTCGAATATTTATCGCTACTACCCTGCATTGTCAGTAACACCTTTTGCGCGGGCTTGCTGCTATCAAGTGTTGATAAGTGCAATTGCTTAATGGCAACATCTCGTTGATAACTTGGCGTTACACTATCATCTTTAAAGGTAATATTAGCGGTATCTTGTAAAGAAAACTGCCCTAATTGATATTTCAACGAATGTGATTTCGGCTTCGCTGCTATTGCCTGCTCTGGTGCTTGCGCTTGTATCGGCGTCTTGCTGTTATTATTCGCTAGTGCATCAGTTGAACTCGCCGCTGAGTCGCTCAGGCTAACGAGTGTTGCCAAACGTTTGTCTTTCGCTAATAACACGTTAGCCGTTAGGCCCGACAGTTTTATATCATTTACTGCCACCACGTCTGGAGAATACTCAATACCGGCAAGCTGTAGTTGTGTAAAGGAGGCTAGGGCTGGCATATTCGCTTGGTTGTGTTTTGAAAATTGACTTTCAGTCACAACGACTTTATCTAGCTTTAACTGCGTTATATTGTCATGAAAGCTAAGCGCCACGCTTTTAGCAACCGCAGACCCAACTTCAGCTAACAAATCGTTAGTATCGGTGTTTTTCGCAAACACACCCGTGAGTTGATAATCTAATAAAGCATTTACACTCATGGCTTGTTCAGCGTCTAAATTAACGACTAAATTATGCGCTTGTAAGCGTTGTTGCTGAGCCTCAAATGCAATACGATTCTGCTGCGCTTGCAAATCTGCAATCGTTAATAATGCGGTTTTAATATTAACTTGAGTTTGCGCTGCATGAGCTTGCAAGGTCAAATCGCTGGCATAGTTCAGTTTGTTTACCGCTGCAGTTAAAGCAGGGCTAGCGCTGGTTTTTATATGCGCATTAGTAAGCTCGTACACGAGTTGGGCATTAACATCTAAGTTATTATCGCCATCTAATGTGATGACTAAGTCGTGTAAATTAAGTTTTTGCTTTTCTACCTTGGTGCTAATAGCAGACTCAGCGAAGTTAAGTTCATCAAGCGCAAACCAAAACGCATCACTTTTAACCCTGGTTGTTCCATCATCAATTTCAAGGTGCAAATCGCCAGTATAACTTAGCTTGCCTGCCAACGCCTGCGTTGATGCTGGCAATAAGTTTTGTGCAGCACTGAGGTCAATACCTTTGCCGTGTAAGCCAATATTAACATTGCCCTGTTGATGTAATAATTGCCCCTTGATTGCAACGTTAAATGGCGCACCATTAAACTCGCTTTGCAGTGTTAGTTGCACTTCTTGCTCATCTTGAGCAAGCAAAATATTGGCTAAAGACAATGACGTTAATTCGACAAGGTGCTGCCGATTAAAGTGGTTTAGCGCAATCGTGGCGTTAGTTAAGGTAAATTTAGGGATAATAACTTGATAAGGAAAATCATGAGCTTCTGCTGCAGGTTGTTCGTCTGTTGTAGATTTATCAATACGCTCATCATTGAGTTCAAAACCGGCGAGGGTAAAAGAGGTATCATTTAACGTAATAGGAAGATACAAACCATCAAGCTTGAAGGTCGAAATATAAATCTTATCAAAAAGCAGCTGGTGTAAGCTGATTTCTGCGTTAAGTCGAGGTATTTTTAAAGCGCTTTGTTGCGCGTTTAAGCGCATCTCTAAATCACGGATGGTTAAATGTGCGGTAAATGGGTTATAACGAATACTGGATTCTGCTGTAAGCTGTAACGGTTGAGGTAAGCCGTAATGATTAATAGCAAAGCGCAGCACAAGCGGAGAAAACAACCAAATAAGGCAATACAGGCTAATAAAGGTGATAATAACGATTTGAGTCAAGCGTTTGAAGTAACGCGCCATACAGGATCCCTATAATGAAGTAACAACGCCTTGCCTAAAGTTATGACACTTTCGCTAGGCGATCATAAATAAGACAAAAAAGGACGCTAACATAAAACATGTTAGCGTCCGTATATTTAAAGCTTAACCTGTTATTCTGGCTGTAACAAGTCAATAAACTCTTGTGATTGCGCTATTGATTTATTCATTTCTGCAACCAATAATTCAACGTCACGTTTAATGGTGTTGTATTCCCCTTGCAACGCGCCAATTGCTCGTGCATTCAAATTGTGCTTAAGGTATAAGCTATTATCTTTTAATGCAGATAAAACGGGCGCCATGCGATCCTTGGCTCTGTGCATCGCTTTAATTAACCCTTCATATTTGCGTTGGGTCGTGCGTAGCTTTTGCTGACTTTGCAAACGTAAATTGTTGCTGGCGTATTGTTCTATTTCATCACTCCACTCTTCAAAAAGTGCATCGGCAACGTCTTCAATAGCAGCGATTCGGCCTGAAACTTCTTCAGCAGCTGCTTTACTCGCTTCATATTGGTCGTTAACCAATTCATATTGTGTCGCTAAATCGCCACCATCATAGTTTATCATTTGTGAAAGCTGATCTAATGCCGATTTAAACTGTTGCTGTGCATCTTCTTGTGCATTTTGTGCATCTTCAACCCGATCAAGCATAATATCGCGCTTATGAACGCCAACTTTCTCCATCGCCGAGTAATATGCAGACTGGCAACCCGATAACAGCAGCAGTGTCGCTAGTAACCATGAGGCTTTAGCAAAGCGGCGACAAAATTGTGTGATGATAACCATTAGCCACGCCCGTTGGAAAATTTAGCGGCATCAATAATCGCCCACAAGTGAGTAATGGCGGCAAAAGCGATGGGAAACACTAACCAAGACAGACCCCAAAAAATGCTCGCAAAAACAAAAAATAACAATGCTGGAACAATCCGCCCTTGCACTAACTGCCCTAAACCGGGAATAAAAAAGCTACAGATTGCCGCTAAAACATTACCACCCGAACCTTGCTGCGCCATAAAAACTCTCCTAAATGTTACATACTTGTTATTAATATATCGATTTATGGTGAAAAGTATAGCATTACCTCGCCGGCTAAGTGATTGTTTATGGGTTGCTATCATTCTATTTAGGCTTTACTTATCAGCAAATAGCACTAACTCGGCTCACAATAAACGCTCATTCGTGCATACAGCATTGGAAACAAGGTGTGGTAGGTTTATATTGATAATAAAAAGCCATGCCCTATCGGCATGGCTTACATCAATGCATAACTATAATATTAATCGATACTTAATCTGGACTAAGGTAATTAATAACGGTAAAAGTCTTAAAAACTTTTATTATACTGTAGCGCCAATAACCACGCATTACCTTCCGAGCTAAAGTGCCAGTCTTTGTTACCGACAACAGCGTCTAACGACTCAGGCAAGCCCGCTAATAGCGCATCTTCTTCTTTAACTAACACGCTATCGCCATTAATATAAGTAAGGGCAAAGTCTATGCTATCGTTAGCGCTAAGTTGATAGTTAACGCCTGCGCTATACCATAAACGATCGCTATCGGGTATGGAAATTGAGCGGTAGTCTTGCGCCGCTGATTGATCATACGCCAAACCAAATCTTAAGGTTAAGTCCTGATTAAGGTCATAACTTGCACCTAATGCAAAACGGTAAGTATCTTCAAAATTTTCAACTTTTTCAAAAGCAAGGTCATCACCTATATAAGCTTCTAGCTTCTCGAAACTCGACCATTGAGTGAACATAACACTGTAATGGGTTGACCATTTTGCATTTAACTGATGAAAGCCTGAGAACTCAGCTACTGCTGGTAGGTCAATGCTTAAATTAGCCGCTTGCGGGACGGTCGCTAATCCTGAAAACTCACCAGAAAATGCCAGCTCTACAGCACTGCGATAACTAATGGCAAAGCGGTGACTGTCATTTAACTCATAATTTAGCCCTATTTGCCAACCAAAACCAACATCATCGCCTGCCATATTGACAATTTCAGTGCGGCTAGGAATAGGTGCAGCCACAGTACCAAGTCCAGGAACCGTGATCCCATTTGCTAAGACATGCCCTGCGTGTCTAATGAGCTCCGCTTCACCATAAACTAGGTTTAACCCTAAACCTAAACTTAAATTTTCGTTTACCCGATATGAACCACTAACATTGGCATTAATAGTTTTTAAATCTGTTTTACCACCAATGGAGCCAGCGCTATAGTCTTGAGCAAACTCACTTTTAAGACCGAAATTGGCATTGACACCTATTCCATAAGCAAAAATATCATTCACTGGGCGAACAAAATATAGTGCGGGAATAACGGCCGCCGGCACAACATTATTTTGTTGCTGTTGACTCACATCATAACCTGCACCAAGTAGATCTGGCGCAGCGACACCTTGAACATCAACTCCAGGATCAATATAAGTTGCCGCCACCGACAAAGTTGCTTGTTTAAACAATGCCAACGCCGCAGGGTTACGCGCTATTACCGCAGCATCATCGGCAATAACCGCATCACCGGCAAAAGCCCGCCCTAAACCTGAAGCACTGGTTTCATTAAGTTGAAAAGAAGCAGCTTGACTATTAAGCGCGGATAACGCTAACGACGTAAAAATAAGAGATTTTCGAAACATGAAGGTTTGCTCACGGTAATTAGGAAAATGTTGATACGAACAATATGAGCGTGATTACAACGGCTCAGTATCTAGCACCATAAAAAACAGGCCAAATTATACGTGATAACAATCAAACACTTGTAATGAATTGTAATGATTTGTAATGATTTGTACAAAAGTTATGCTAACTAATAGACTGAATGTTTATCTAAAAAGCATAACGTATCGCGTGAGTTTTGTGGTTTTAGTAAATCAGTATGGCTACTGGCTACTTTTCTCACCTTAAAGCAATAGCTTGCTTTAAGGTTTGATACGCCAATTGATATTGTGTGTTTTGAAAATAAACGTTCGCTAATTTTTGCATTAACTCTGATCTATCAACTGACATACGATACTTTTCGGCAAAGCTAATAGCATGAGTTAGCGCTTCTTGACAAGCTAGATTTACATTGTTGCTACACGTTAACACGGCTAAATCTTTGCGTGCGAGAAACTGCACCTTAAACGAAGGGCTTTCATCTGCCACTTGAATCGCTTTGTTGAGTGTGTTTTTTGCTTCAACGGTTTGATTTAACTTAAATTGGTATGATGCTAATCGCGACAAAGAAAACGCCTGATTTAGCTTATTATTATCTTCTTGCGCTAACTGGTAAGAGCGCTCCATCTGTTTAATAGCACTTTTTACGTCACCGATAGATTCATAAACACGGCCTAAATTATAATGTGAAATCGATAAAAAATGAACGCTTTGGGTTTGCTGAAAAATATTAATTGATTTTTGTTGTGAGGCAATAGCATCTTCAAATCGCGATAATAATCGCAAAGCACCTGTGTAACGCTCTTGCATAACGCCCTTGGTAAAGTTATCAGGTAATGCCATCAGGTATCGGTTGGCCAATGCTAAATCAGCGCTACTTTTTTCAAAATCATCAAATAATGCAATTGCCGTTGCTCTTTCAATCAACGCCGCTGCTTTTAATATTTTTAAGTCAAATTGATCGCTTTTGCGCACCGCATCTTCAGCAGTCGCTAAATACTGCTTATAGTCTTTCATTTGCTCATAGCCGCGTGCCATGGTAATTAACGTCTTTACTTGCCAACGAGGATTTAAAAGGTTACTGGCTAAGGCAAATTTTGCCGCTGCTAATATAAGATCAGGTTGATCAAGGTAATAAGCAGTGTCGGCCTTTAAGCTCGTTAACATTGCTCGCTCGCTGTTAGTTATCTCGGGTTGTGCTAACTGCTGCTCAATCTCTGCTAAGGCGCGTTTAGGAGCGATTTCGGATAAGTTGATTAATGAGTTTACTTGTAATGACTGAGCTGGACAAGACCCGACAACGGATAGTATCAACATTAAAATACACAACTGTTTTTTCAAGATACTAATACCACTGCTCGCTATCCAATTTAGAATACAGCATAACGGGGTATGGGATGAAAAACAAAGGTATTTTTTCTATTGCTAAAAAATGGTACCCGGGGCCGGACTTGAACCGGCACGCTGTTACCAGCGAGGGATTTTAAATCCCTTGTGTCTACCAATTCCACCACCCGGGCAACGAGAGGTAATTTTTTAACGTAATCTTGGTCATTACGAGACTTTTATTTAAGTTAAAACAACTTAGTTAAAGTCTAAATAGAGATTGGAGCGGCTAACGAGACTCGAACTCGTGACATTCACGTTGGCAACGTGATGCTCTACCAACTGAGCTACAGCCGCTTCGAAAGAGTTAAATACTGACACTGATTGATAACATATTAATCAGTATGGTACCCGGGGCCGGACTTGAACCGGCACGCTGTTACCAGCGAGGGATTTTAAATCCCTTGTGTCTACCAATTCCACCACCCGGGCAACGAGAAGTATTTTTAACGTAGTGATTGGTGCACTACTCGATAGTTTTCCTATCAAATTTGGAGCGGCTGACGAGACTCGAACTCGTGACATTCACGTTGGCAACGTGATGCTCTACCAGCTGAGCTACAGCCGCTTCATTACATTAATGACTATCTTTAATCATTAATGTTATCTGGTTTGTAATTTGGAGCGGCTGACGAGACTCGAACTCGTGACATTCACGTTGGCAACGTGATGCTCTACCAGCTGAGCTACAGCCGCTTCATAATTTACAAATCAATTCCATACATATGCCACTATGTATTAACTGCCCTACTTACGTCGATGAAATGGTACCCGGGGCCGGACTTGAACCGGCACGCTGTTACCAGCGAGGGATTTTAAATCCCTTGTGTCTACCAATTCCACCACCCGGGCAAAATGGAGGCGGGTCCCGGAGTCGAACCGAGGTCCACGGATTTGCAATCCGCTGCATAGCCACTCTGCCAACCCGCCGTTTTCATCAACTACGAGTAAGGTAGTATTCCTTAGAATTTTCTTTAAAAGAAATTGGAGCGGCTAACGAGACTCGAACTCGTGACATTCACGTTGGCAACGTGATGCTCTACCAACTGAGCTACAGCCGCTTCATCTGTTGACTCCCTGTCAACTGGGAACGCATTCTACATTGAAAAACGGATGAGTCAACCCTTAAATATCAATTTTATTTTGACTGCTCAAAAAGCGACTAATATGGTGTTTTTTTAACTAAATTTAGTACTTAGCGCTCGATATTACTTGGTTAACTCAGGCCATGCCGCTTTGAAATAAATCACCATAGACCAAAATGTCAACACTGTCGCTATCGCATAAAAGCTATAGGCAGCAAATATTAATATCTGATGTGGAAATTCAAAAAGAATTAATGGGATATCATAGTTGGGATACCAAATTAACCCCATAATCCCTAACATTTGCGCGGCAGTTTTATATTTACCCATTTGTGATACTGCAATGGTCTCTCTTAGGCCGCGTGATGACATAAATTCTCGCAAAGCACTGATAAAAATTTCTCGCGAAATCATTAAAATTGCTGATACCGATATCCACCACACTTGTAAATCGTGAATTAATATCACTAAAGCAGCAACCACCATAAGCTTATCGGCTACTGGATCAATAAAAGCGCCAAAGGCTGATGACTGGTTTAAGCGACGCGCTAAATAACCATCTAATGCATCGCTGACTGCCGCAAACCAAAACACCACAAAGGCACCAAAATGATTCCAAGATACTGGTAAATAAAACACCGCGATAAAAATGGGGATTAATAAAATTCTAAATAGTGTTATTTGGTTGGGAATTGTCCACATAGGTGATTAATACTCTTTGTTTACACAGGTGTTGCGCTTAAGTGACTGCCATTTTACACAGATTGCAGGTTAATTGTCATGCAAGGCATCATAAATATTTTTCGCTAGGAGTTTACTGATACCTGGTACTTTTTCTAAGGTCGCTTTATCTGCTTTCAACACTTCTTGTAAACCGCCTAAATATTGTAATAATGCCTGCCTTTTTTTCGCTCCAATACCTGGAATCGACTCTAAGGTTGATTTTTTACTGGCTTTTTGCCGCTTTGCCCTGTGCCCAGCAATAGCAAAACGATGCGACTCATCACGAATATGCTGTACTAGATGTAATGCCGGCGATGTCGCGGGCAAAGAGATTAGTTGATGACTACCGGCTAGAATGAGGGTTTCTAAACCAGGCTTTCGCGACTCCCCTTTTGCAACGCCCACCAGCAAAGGCGTTTTAACATGCTCAATAGTAGAAAAAAACGCTTCTGCTTTAGACAGTTGCCCTTTTCCACCATCAATAAAAATAATGTCAGGCATTTTTTCTTCGCTGGTCACTTTGCTGTACCGCTTATCCAAAGCAAAGGCCATGGCGGCGTAATCATCACCAGGCGTAATGCCATGTACGTTATAGCGACGATAATCACTTTTTAACGGCCCATCTAGATCAAACACTACATTAGAGGCCACCGTTTGTTGGCCCATGGTATGGCTGATATCAAAACATTCAATGCGTGTAATGCCATTAGGTAACTCAAATACCTCATTCAGCGCTAAAAATCTTGCCTGCATCGACTCTTTATGGGAGTTCCTACTTAATAATGCGGTGGCGGCGTTTGTACAGGCAAGCTTTAAATATTGCGCGCGCTCAGTACGAACATTATGGGCAAGTTTAACCTCTCGCTCTGCTTGTGCAGACAGCACCTGAACGATATCTTGTTGACTTTCTATCGCTTGCGGAATAACAATTTCTTTTGGAATTGCACCTAAATTCAATTCATTACCAATATAATGTTGGCTAATAAACGCGGCAATAATTTCACTATCGCTGGTACCGACAGGTACAGTGGGGAAATAGCTTTTACTGCCGAGGATTTTTTGCTCCCTGATAAATAACAAGTGAATACAAGCTTGGGATTTATGTCGATGTAGACCGATAACATCCATTTCAGCAGCGCTACCACTGACATGTTGCTGTTGTTGTACTTTTCGCAGTGTGGCAATTTGATCGCGATATTTCGCTGCTTGTTCAAAGTCTAACGCTTTGCTGGCATCTTCCATATTTGCCACCAGTTGCTCAATCACTTTTGAGCTTTTGCCTTTAAGAAATAACTTCGCTAACTGCACTTGCTTTTGATAGGCCGCTACCGATATTTTATCAACGCATGGCGCAGCACATCGACCAAGTTGATATTGTAAACACGGCCGACTGCGCGCGCGATAATAGCTATCTTCACATTGTCTTAGTGGGAAAATTTTTTGCATCAAGCGCAAGCTCTCCCACACAGCTCCAACCGTAGGGTACGGCCCGAAGTATTCACCTTTAACTTTTTTACCGCCACGGTGCATACCAAGCTTAGGGTGCTTATGGGCGGTGATCAGTAAATAAGGGTATGATTTATCATCACGCAGTAAAATATTGTATTTAGGCTGGTACTTTTTAATATAGTTGTTTTCAAGGATCAGCGCTTCACCCTCGGTATGGGTAACAGTGACGTCTATCGCGGCAATTTGTTTTACCAGTGCTTGAGTTTTTGTACTACCGACATCTTTGCGAAAATAACTTGCCAAGCGTTTTTTTAAGTGTTTCGCTTTACCGACATAAATCACAACCTGAGCGTTATCGTACATACGATAGACACCTGCTTGTTCAGAAACTGCGGCTAAAAACGCTTGATGATCAAAGGTATTGCACTGGTTTGAGGATACTTTTTCAGACAAGACTACAAAACTTCAGTTTTCAACATACCATGGCGAATCGCCAAGTGGGTTAACTCTACATCATTACCGACATTGAGCTTTTCAAACATACGATACCGATAGCTATTAATAGTTTTTGTGCTGAGAATTAATTGCTCAGAAATATCTGGCACCTTTTCGCCGCGTGTGATCATCAGCATAATTTGTAGCTCGCGTTCAGATAAACTGTTAAACGGGTTTTCATCGGCAGTTTTAAATTGGCTTAGCGCCATTTGTTGCGCTATTTCAGGAGTAATGTAACGTTGACCACTATTAACAGCACGAATAGCGTGGATCATTTCATTTGGGGCAGTACCTTTAGTTAAGTATCCCGCAGCCCCTATTTGCATAACCTTGGTTGGGATCGGATCTTCACAATAAACTGTTAGCACTATTACTTTGACATCAGGCGCATAGCGAATAATTTTTTTCGTTGCCTCCAGGCCGCCAATACCTGGCATGTTCATGTCCATTAAAACAACATTAGGTTCGACTTTACGACAAAATTGTACGGCTTCCTCGCCTGTTTTGGCTTCACCAATCACCTTAAGTCCTTTGACTTCGTCTAAGATTTTGCGTATTCCCGTCCGAACCAATTCGTGGTCATCTACTAACAAAACATTTATCAACGTTGCTTTACCTTATAATTATTTGATAAAAACTATGTAATAAAACACATAGCAATCAGGCTAAAAAGAATATAGTGAAATGTAAAGTAACTCAAACTAAATTCTCGCTTTAACACCTGTTTACGCATTTATTATACGTCTATTTTCAACAAAGCGCCTACCGCTAGAGTTTGTTTTTATTTAACCAACTATTTAATAGCCCAACTTGGCCGTTTTTATAAGCAGCATACGTTAGCCGAACCGCATTACTGAGTATAATACTATCATTCCACTTTGTTTGTTCAGCAATTAATTCGTAGCATTTTTGTGCTTCAGGTGATAAATAGCCACGCATTTCTTTTTTGCCACGCTCTTTTTGTCGTTCACGATAACGTTTCTGTTTCTCTGCATTAGTTAATGCTGCCTTTTTTATACTCATCAATACCTTACCCTATTATCGCCAACCAAAATAGAAGGTTACGCATAACTAATTCTTACAGATTTACGACACCTTGTTAAGTAAAAAGGTAATTTAATTAACTGTTCGGAGTTGTTTAGCGTACAAGTGTTCGCTAAAGTAGCGCCTTTGAAAATTATCTATTGTAGAAGTGACCCCCATGGAACAAAAAAACTCGTTCTCAAAAGAAGACCTTATTAAAGCCGGTACCGGTGAAATGTTTGGCCCAGGTAACAGCCAGTTACCCTCTGATAATATGTTAATGATGGACAGAATAATTAGCATTAACAGCGATGGTGGCGAACATGGTAAAGGTGAAATAATTGCTGAGCTTGATATCCATCCAGACCTTTGGTTTTTCGATTGTCACTTCAAAGGTGACCCAGTAATGCCTGGTTGTCTTGGTTTAGATGCCATGTGGCAATTAACGGGCTTTTACTTGGCTTGGTCTGGTGGACCTGGTCACGGTCGTGCGTTAGGGGTTGGTGAAGTAAAATTCACCGGACAAATTTTACCTACTGCAAAAAAAGTGACTTACAAAATCACCTTAAAGCGCGTCATTAAACGTAAATTATTTATGGGCATTGCCGACGGTACGGTGTCAGTGGATGGTCGTGTTATTTACACAGCAACTGACTTAAAGGTAGGCTTGTTTACCGATACGACTAAATTTTAAAAGCCTAGTTTATCGCTAAAGTCACAGGCACTAATCCTATGCAGGGCATAAAAAAGCCAGCTTAACTAGCTGGCTTTTTGTTATCTGACTGATCCGTCCTGAATAAGGCTAGCTGTTAGCAATACGCGCTTCAACGACTTCGATCGCTTGATCAATTCTATCCAATACTTTTTGCTGGTCTAACAAGGCTAAAGTAATATCAAGTGATGGCGAATTACCACCACCGGTAGCAGCAACGCGCAATGGCATTCCCACTTTGCCCATACCTACTTCAAGCTCTGTCGCTGTATCATTAATCGCAGCGTGAATTGGTGCTGGTGACCAATCAGTTAACGCAGCGAATTTAGCTTTAACCAACAGTAACGGCTCTTTAACCACTGGACGTAAATGTTTTTTAACGGCGCCGGCGTCAAGTTCGGTAAAATCTTCATAAAAATAGCGGCTAATTTGTGCCATTTCTTTTAACGTTTTGACCCGATCCGCTTGCACTTTGACGATTTCTTCTAGCGCTGGACCGTTTGCTATGTTGATGCCCTGATCTTTCATGTGCCACTCTAGGTGTGAGGCAACATAGCTTGGCTCAAGCGTTTTCATGTAATGCTGATTCACCCAGATAAGTTTCTCGGTATTAAAGCCTGATGGCGCTCGGTTACAGTCTTTCAGATCAAATAGTTCTATCATTTCTTCACGAGAAAAAATCTCTTGATCACCATGTGACCAACCTAAACGCACTAAATAATTTAATAGCGCTTCGGGTAAGTAGCCGTCATCACGATACTGCATGACACCAACCGCGCCATGACGTTTTGATAAACGCTTGCCGTCATCACCTAATATCATCGGAATATGCGCGTATTCAGGTACAGTTGCACCTAGGGCTTTTAAGATATTGATTTGTTTTGGCGTATTACTGACATGATCATCACCGCGTACTACATGTGTGACTTTCATATCCCAGTCATCGACCACTACGGTTAAGTTATACGTTGGCGTACCGTCTGAGCGGGCAATGATTAAATCATCAAGTTGTTCATTGCTAATGGTAATATCACCTTTGACCATGTCCTTGATGACCACCTCACCATCTAAAGGGTTTTTAAAGCGGATCACATAAGGTTGGTCAGCAGGGTAATCGGTACGATCACGCCAGAAGCCGTTATATTTCTCTATTTCACCTTTGGCTTTTGCTTCTGCCCGCATCGCTTCAACTTCTTCAGCACTGCAGTAACAACGATACGCATGGCCAGTGGCAAGCAATTGCTCAATAGCCTCTTTATAGCGATCAAAACGTTGAGTCTGATAGTAAGGGCCATGAGTCCAAGGTAAGTTTAACCAGTTCATGCCATCCATAATGGCGTCAACAGAAGCTTGGGTTGAACGCTCTATATCCGTGTCTTCAATTCTTAGAATAAAGTCACCACCATTTTTTTGCGCGTAAAGCCAGCTATAAAGTGCCGTACGAGCACCCCCCACATGTAAATATCCTGTTGGACTAGGAGCAAATCGAGTTGTTAAAGTCATAAAGGTCTCAATGAAATAAATAAAGTTGCTACGCTGAGCAAATTAAACAAGGTTTAAAAAGATGCCGATATTTTATCAGGCAACCACAGGAAATACATCTTTTCACACGTTAAAACTCTAGATGACCAATAACAGCAAACAAAACGAGTTCACAAAAGCATCAGTCTGTTGAAATTTACATCGCTTAAGCTAAATAGTTAAAAAAATAGCAAATAATTACTGAGTTTTTGTTGACAGCTTTTTCGATCTCCCTATAATACGCCCCCACAGAGCAGGACGATTAGCTCAGTTGGGAGAGCACCGCCCTTACAAGGCGGGGGTCACTGGTTCAAGCCCAGTATCGTCCACCATTCTTTGCCATAAAGAATTAAAACTCTAATGGACGATTAGCTCAGTTGGGAGAGCACCGCCCTTACAAGGCGGGGGTCACTGGTTCAAGCCCAGTATCGTCCACCACTTATTTTGTAAGTGAGGTAGATAATTTAGCGTTGGAAAAGTGATAAGGTCAACACCTTCTACTCTTTACCACCCGCGCCGAATCACTGGTTCAAGCCCAGTATCGTTCACCATTCTTTGCCATAAAGAATTAAAACTCTAATGGACGATTAGCTCAGTTGGGAGAGCACCGCCCTTACAAGGCGGGGGTCACTGGTTCAAGCCCAGTATCGTCCACCATCTTATTAAAATCCTTAAGTTCTTTAATTCTTTAATTCTTTAATTCTTTAATTCTTTAATTCTTTAATTCTTTAATTCTTTAATTCTTTAATTCTTTAATTCTTTAATTCTTTAATTCTTTAATTCTTTAATTCTTTAATTCTTTAATTCTTTAATTCTTTAATTCTTTAATTCTTTAATAATCTATTTAAACTAAAAGCACCTTCTGCTCTTTACAACCCGCGCCGAATCACAACTTCAAGCCCAGTATCGTCCACCATCTTATTAAAATTCTTTAATAGCTTTAATAATCTATTAAAACTAAAAGCACCTTCTACTCTTTACAACCTGCGCCGAATCACAACTTCAAGCCCAGTATCGTCCACCATCTTATTAAAATTCTTTAATAGCTTTAATAATCTATTAAAACTAAAAGCACCTTCTGCTCTTTACAACCCGCACCGAATCACTGGTTCAAGCCCAGTATCGTCCACCATCTTATTAAAATCCTTAAATTCTTTAATAGCTTTAATAATCTATTTAAAACTAAAAGCACCTTCTGCTCTTTACAACCCGCGCCGAATCACAACTTCAAGCCCAGTATCGTCCACCATATTATTAAAATCCTTAAGTTCTTTAATAGCTTTAATAATCTATTTAAAACTAAAAGCACCTGCTGCTCTTTACAACCCGCGCCTAATCACAACTTCAAGCCCAGTATCGTCCACCATCTTATTAAAATCCTTAAGTTCTTTGGCGGGGGTCACTGGTTCAAGCCCAGTATCATCCACCATATTATTAAAATCCTTAAGTTCTTTAATTCTTTAATTCTTTAATTCTTTAATTCTTTAATAGCTTTAATAATCTATTTAAACTAAAAGCGCCTGCTACTCTTTACAACCCGCGCCGAATCACCACTTCAAGCCCAGTATCGTCTATCCCTTTTTTTTCATAAAAGCGCTTACAGCAGAACAAACGCAATTGCTATGCGTTATCGCCTGATCTAATTTCTAAATGCTAACACTGCTTATTAAGAGCTATTCTTGGCTTATAGTATGACTCAATGTCATGAAAAAAATTTGCTACATATTTGTGTTTGCTATCAGCGAGAAATCGCCGTGTCATTAAGTGTTTGAATTAGCAGTGTTCAGGTAACCTATCGCAAACTAGCCTTGGGTTTTCGCTATTAAATAACACAGATAAAAGTTGCAAGAACTGCAAAACAGTGCAATCATTTACATTAGTTCACGAGCTTTACAGATGTAAATTGTGAGTTTATTTATTTAGGAGTAAGAGAGTGAGTGATAAGTTACTTGATTATGATGCCATTTGCCAAGCCGCAGCATTCATAAAACAAAAAATTACTATTACACCAAGTGTTGGCGTGGTTTTAGGATCAGGTTTAGGGGTAATAGCTGAAGAAGTTGAAGACGCTATTATTATTCCTTATGCCGATATCCCTCATTTTTGCGTCTCCGGTGCTCCCAGTCATAAAGGCCAGTTATGTATCGGCATGCTATCTGGCGTGCCAGTAGTTCTGATGCAAGGACGTATACATATCTATGAAGGCTATAGTCCGCAGCAAGTCACATTCCCGATTCGAGTCATGAAAGAGTTAGGGGTAGAAACACTTATCATCACTAATGCGGCTGGCGGCATCAATAAATCATATCAAGTTGCTGATTTAGTACTGATTGAAGATCATTTTAATCTGGTTGGTATGGCGGGGTTAGACCCTACTCGCGGACCACATATGCCGCAAATCGGCGCAAGGTTTACGCCACTTAATAAAGCTTACGATCCAGAGTATATCAATACCGCTGAGCAAATTGCCAAAACACATCAGATCAAGATTCATCGCGGTGTTTACGCTTTTGTTGTCGGACCCTGTTTTGAAACGCCTGCTGAAATACGCTTCCTGTCAATGATAGGCGCGGACGCTGTCGGCATGTCGACAGTACCCGAAGTCATGGTAGCGAGAAACGCAGGCATGAAGGTTTTGACCATAAGCGCCATCACCAATATGGCTATTCATGATGTTAATTCAACAAATATCACTACAGAAGAAGAAGTTTGGGAAAGTGTTGTTGAGATAGTTCCGAAGTTACGCACCTTGCTTGCTGAATTTCTAACCACTCTGAAATACGGCTAAAACGCCAGTTAATAACCGTTGCAGCAAACCGAATAAAGCATGATTTTTAAAGATGTAAAGAGAAACTAACAAGATGAGACCTTATAAAAGTATTGAATGGTTAGCGCAAGAAAAAGCTATTAGATTAATCGATCAAAAGGCGCTACCCAGTGTAGTTGAATATAACAACTACAGCACAGTTAATGCCGTAGCACAGGCCATTAATGACATGACGGTCAGAGGAGCGCCCGTAATAGGTGTTGCCGCCGCCTATGGCTTAGTTATTGCAGTTTTCAATGAAGAGTCTAATGACGTGGCAAAGCTTGCCGCGTCTATGGTACACGCTGACCGCATACTCAGAGCGTCTCGCCCCACTGCGGTGAATTTGTTTTGGGCCTTAGATCAAATGGCTGAGCGAGTAGCAAAACATCAGCCTAAAACGGCGGCAGAATATCGCCAATTAGTGCTCGCTTGTGCGCAAGAGCTTGAAGCAGAAGATATTGCCATTAATAAAAATTTATCTACTCATGCGTTGACGTTATTACCCAAAGACAAGGTGACATTTATACATCACTGTAATACCGGCGCACTCGCCACGGTTGATTACGGTACTGCCCTTGGCGTGATCAGAATGGCCCATGAATCTGGCCGTCAGGTACATGTTTTTGTTGATGAAACTCGCCCGCGCTTACAAGGGGCGCGTTTAACCTCTTGGGAATTACAACAACAAGGTATCTCACACCAACTGATTGTTGATGGGGCATCTTCACACGTCATGCAAAAATTTGCTGTTGATATGTGTGTGGTTGGTTGTGATCGCGTGGCGGCCAATGGCGACTTTGCCAACAAGGTCGGTACATGTAACTTGGCGATGGTGGCGAAAGCCAATGGCGTGCCTTTTTATGTTGCTGCGCCGCTATCAACCATTGACCTTGAAACCTCATGCGGTGCCGATATTGAAATTGAAGAACGGGCATCAGAAGAAGTGACTGAGATTGATGGCGCGCGCGTTGCCCCTGACGGCATTGATGTGTACAACCCTGCCTTTGACGTTACCCCAGCCGAGTTCATCACCGCTATCATTACCGAAAAAGGCATTGTTTATCCGCCTTTTTTAGAAAACTTACAAAAAATTAAAGAGCTATAAAATATGAACGCAGAAATAGAGTGGACTGAGCAAGTCAAAAAAGTCGCTGCCAATATTCGTTTACGCGGTTTTCGCTATGTTATGCAAAATAATGGCGGCTATTTAAGTCAAATTTGTTCCTCAGCAGAAATGCTCGCTTACCTGTATTGTCGAGGCATGAATTTAGGGCCTTCAACGGCGCCGATGATCCCTGAGCCATTTAAAGGCGTACCAGGTGAAGGACGCCCCTATGTTTCCGGTGCGGATTACAATGGCCCTAAAGGACCAACATTAGATAGATTTATATTCTCACCTGCCCACTATGCGCTGCCCCTTTATGTGGCATTAATAGAAGTTGGCAGAATGGCGCCCGAAGGCTTAGCAGAGTTTAATCAAGATGGCAGCACGGTTGAGCTAATTAGTGCAGAACACTCACCTGGCGCAGAAGTCACCTCTGGCTCACTGGCACAAGCACTGAGTGTTGCCGGCGGTATTGCCTTAGCGCGTCGTATGAAAGGCGATACCGGTAATGTTTGGGTAATGATGTCAGATGGCGAATTTCAAGAAGGTCAGACATGGGAAGCCGTGCAAGCACTGGCCAATTATAAATTAGATAATATTAAAGTAATCGTTGACGTTAATGAGCAACAATGTGACGGACCAATGGAGTCGGTGATGGCAATTGGTTCTTTAGAGGATAAGTTAAATGCCTTTGGCGCCTATGCTGTTGATGTAGATGGCCATGATATCGAGGCCTTTGACCGCCTAGCGCAAACAGACACCAAAGGCAAACCCTTATTTATTTTAGCCAGAACCAACCCAACCAAAGGCGTTGAAATTATGGAAACTAAGCGCCCAACATTGCACTATTTACGTTTTTCATCAGCAGATGAAAAAGCAAGTTTTCAAAAAGCATATGATGCTATGGCTCAAGAGGTATAAATCATGGAGATAGTTTCACGCCCACACGTTAATAACTTTATTGAATGGTCAAAAGATAAGCCGGAAGTGGTGGTTTTGACCGCTGATTTATCCAACTCTTGTGAGGTAGGTCGCTGGCGCGATACCTACCCAGACCGTTTCTTCCCTATGGGTATGGCAGAGCAAAACATGATGGGCATGGCCGCGGGTATGGCAAAAGAAGGTTTTACGCCTTTCATTCATACCTTTGCCGTGTTTATTTATCGTCGACCCTATGATCAGTTAGCAATGTCGATTGCCTACCCTAACTTGAAAGTCAGACTAATGGGCTTCCTACCCGGTATTGTTACCCCAGGTGGCGTTACCCATCAAGCCATTGAAGATGTCGCTATCATGCGCGCAACCCCGAATATGACCATTTTTGATACCGGTGATGCCACTGAAGTTGAATCGGTACTCGACGTAGCGCAAGCCGTTGATGGCCCCGTGTATGTGCGCTTTTTACGTGGCGATATGCCGCGCTTATTCCCGAAAAATGAACCTATGGTCTTTAACCGTGCGCGGGTACTTAGTGACGGTGATGACCTGACCATTTTGACATCAAGCGTAGTGACTGAAGAAGCATTAAGAGCGGTATCTGTATTAAAAACCAGAGGCACCTCGGTTAATCACTTACATGTCTCCACCTTGAAACCTTTTACAGATCCAACGGTATTAGAAGCGATAAAGCGCAGCAAAAACGGCGTCATCACCATGGAAAACCATAGTATAATTGGCGGGCTTGGCTCAGCGGTGGCCGAATTAATGGCAGAGCATGCGATAGGCAAGCCGTTAATTCGATTAGGCCTAAAAGATATGTACGCCCATGGTGCTAGCAAAAACTATTTAATGAAAGAATACGGACTTGATGCCATATCCTTAGTCAAAGGTGTTGAAGAGTTATTAAATAAATCGCTAAATATCAATGAAGCAGATCTTGAAAATGTGCGTATAGAAGATGCTAATAGCAGCGCTAAAGTGGAGGCGCTATGATCGAAAATACGCAACTCAATGTCTCGGGTGAGCGTTTTTCGGTGGTTTATTTCATCACAGGTAATGAAGCACAAGCAAAACATAGAGCCGAACATATCTGTATTGAACAAACCATTGAATTTCCAGCTGAGTTGATAGGCGATGATGATATTCGTCGCCATATCTTTGGTCGTCTGGAATCGTTTTCACAAGTCAATGAAACACAGTGGCAAGCGGTCATTTCTTACGCCTTAGAAATTACCGGTACGAATTTACCGCAAACCATGAATGTTATCTTTGGCAATATTAGTTTGCAGCCCGGTGTGCAAGTGAATCAGTTGCTGTTACCTGATTCATTCACTCAGCACTTTAAAGGCCCGCGTTTTGGTATGCAAGGCTTACGTGAGTTATGTAATGAACCCGAGAGCCCACTATTTTGCTCGGCCTTAAAGCCGATGGGGCTATCGTCAGCACAGCTTGCAGCGCAGGCGTATGAGTTTGCCAAAGGCGGCATACACTTTATTAAAGATGATCACGGTATCTCTGATCAAGTATTTGCCCCCTTTCGAGAGCGCGTACCACTGTGTGTAGCCGCCGTTGAACGGGCCAATAAAGAAACCGGCTTAAGTTGTAAGTATGTGCCAACCATTAACACCCCTGCTAACCAAATTTTTGCCGATGCGCGTTGGGCAAAAGAGCAAGGTGTTGGCGGTTTAATGTTATTACCTGGCATATCAGGTTTTGATACCATGCGCTGCATTGCCGATGATGACGAAATCGCCCTGCCGATATTAGGTCATCCATCATTATTAGGTGGCATGGTCTCCTCAGCACAAAGTGGTTATTCACATGCGGTGTTATTTGGCCAGTTTATGCGTTTAGCCGGGGCTGATATCAGTATTTATCCAAATTTTGGCGGCCGGTTTTCGTTTAGCCGCGAAGCTTGTCTTAATATAGTGCAAGGTACAAGCTGTGATATGGGTACGATAAAGCCGATCTTCCCTTCACCCGGTGGCGGTATGAACTTAACGAGCGTGCCAGAGATGATTGAGGCTTATGGCAAAGATATCATGTTTTTGATCGGCGGCGCGCTGCATAAAGGCGACCAGGGCGTTGTTGAAAATTGCCAAGAATTACGACAGCTAGTGAATCAACAAGTCCGCTTATTAGCGAAATAACTGTGTTAGGGTAAATTTAGCTCAGAGCATTAAGACGCTAATAGACTCACCGCCTTTTTCACTAACAATTGCCTAGCGATACCTTTACATATAGACCTAACGCCTAATAACCAGTTAAATAATAAACTGAGTATTAGGCGTTTTTTATTGGGTCGTATTAATCTGTATGAGTTTATATTAGCTAATATTACCTAACTCCTATTATCTAATTTAAGTACTACTAAATTTACAGTATTGGCACGCCTGCTTTCATGCAGCGATGCTAAAGTCCGACAAAGCGGCCCGCCTCTGCTTTAACATTGATGCTAAATAACAATAAAGCCACGTTAGGGCTACGATAAACTGGCCGTGCTTAATTATGTAATGAAATATGCAATTATCCATGCAATGAATGTTGCCATCAGCTATCTCGTTAACTATCCACGCCTGATAATGGCTGAACGCCCGCTAGCGTCAACACAGGCATCAGCGCCATGGGGAATACCTGAAGATAAATACCAAATATCATGCTATCAGAGCCGATGTAAAGCTTGGTTTACTGGCGGATTTTTCGAGTTAAGCAGCTGATAATAGCAAGAAATGTTTTGTCTACTCAGGGGATGGAATATTCGCTAAGGGGCAGCGAGCGCAGTCAGCGCCCGCTTAATAATCATCTTACTTGGTTGGCCTCATCACTCCTAAGGCATCGCGTTTTAGCGGCTTGTCATGGGCTTTTAAAGGTGCGCCAGGCACTTCATTTACACTGGTGCCATACGACCAGTCAGCTGGTGCAATTGCAATATAACGCGCTAGCCCGCCCGTGCCACCTAAAGGTTTTGCAAAACCAATGGCGATCAAAGCGCCAGACTCTGGCACTTTATCTAAATTTGCCACCCCTTCTGCTTGGGCAAAGTTATTATGCATGAGCCAATGTTCACCTTCTAAGTTTGGTGTGGTATCGGTATCAAGCGGTTCATGACCATGAAATAAAATGTCACGCTGAAGGTGCAAAAACTTTAACGCCTCAAGCCCTACTCCTGGAAAGGGCTTTTGATTAAACCTTTCGATGTCACGCCATTTTTTATGCCAATCCGAGCGCACCATCACCACCGCGCCTTCAGGAATAAGGCCATGTTTTTTCTCCCAGGCAAGCACATCCTCAACAGACAAATGATAACCGGGATCTTTCTTCACTTTATCAACGACATTAATCACCACTAATGGTCTTACGGCATAGGTGGCCGGTAGATCGCTGATGGTTGCCCCATAAGGGTTCCAGTGTGCCGGTGGATCTAACTGTGTGCCATATTGATCGGTTTCAATGGTGTAAGCGCTGGCAACAAAGCCATGTTTTTCATAGCTAAATTCTTCACCTTTGTCGATATACCCTGGCATCGCTTTATGAGCAATGGCCGGTTTAAAGGTCGCATTACCAAAGCCCGCCCAAACCGCTTGTTTAGGCTCAAAGGCATGGGTTAAATCAATATATTTTGCCGATTTGAGGGTGTTTTCATACAAATCCCATAACCCTTTTGGCTTTATTGCTTCGCTATATGCAGATGTGCTAAATGCAGATACCGCTAAACAAATAAGTAAAATTGCTTTATTTTTCATATTTTTTTCCCTTAACAATAGACATATTAACTACTCGTATTTGCGGCTTGCTTTTTGTTGCATAAACTGGTCAATACCTTTTAAAAACCTTTGTCTTTTTAGATCTAAACCTGCTATCGACTCCTGCGCCATATAACTTTTATATGATTGACCTAAAGGCGCTGCTTGCCAATCATTATGAGGAAAAAACACCCAGCTATCTTTGGTGACAATTGCAAGTTCAATATCACCATTTGAGAGTTCGTTAAGCCAAGACGCTAACTTTTTTACCACGGCGAGCTCTTTACTAGCATTCGCCGAGCCAGCTAACGTTGAAAACACCTTTGCATCTTTATAAAAAGTAAAGCCAACATTTTCAGGACTGTTAAACGCCCCTATCATCATGCCAAAGAAAATAGGCACATTCTTTTCTTCAAAAAATACGCTTTTACCTCGATCTTTGATGTTGATTGACTTAAGCGCGAGCCAATTTTTGTCAACATCGTACACATTCCCTTCACACATCACTAAGGTGCTATCTTGTGCGTAGACATAGCCAATATGTGCGGCAAGTTTTAACAACTTTTCATGCCCTGCGGCATTAAAAACTTGGGTCTTTATTGCCACAGAAGTGACGGACTCACCTTCATAGCCACCAATAACTAATGCTTGCTCAAACACTTTGATATCGCTACCGTTTGCGGCTACCAAGCTGTTAATAATATCTTGCGTTAGCGGCATAAAAGCTTGGCTAAAGGCTGCGGTTTCTTGAAAACTTAACGAGGTGGTTTGCTTGAGTCTATTTTCACCTACGGCTTGCACCGCTTTATAATGCGGATGGGCGGCATACAATATTTCACATGCCATACCTTGACTTGTTTGACTTTCAGCAGAGCTCGCGTTTGCGGTGAACAGCAAGCTGCTCATTAACAACGTTACTAGCATCAGATGAATAGCTTTTTTCAACGGCACGATAAAATCTCCTAAAAAAAGAGCGCATCATAACTATTTATTGTGATGCGCTCGATTGGTTTTGCTTATTTAGCTTAAAAGTTATATGACGCTTTTACATAGACAAAACGACCGTTAATACCTAACGGTGAGATACCACCATCATACGGTAAGTTACCAAAGTAGCTAATGTCATAAATAGATTTATCAGGATACTCATCTAAAAGGTTATTGGCCCCTAAAGACACGCTTAAGTCATCAGTAACATTATATTGCACGTCAGCATCAACTGACCATTTAGGGCTATACACTTGAGTCGGCTCATAACCGTCACCAAAATCAAACACCCGCGTGGTATCGCCATAGCGAGTTGCTCTTACTAAAACAGAAACGATTTCGTTCGACCATCGACTCGACAAGATAATTTTATCGTCAGGAGCCGCGGTTTCAAAGGTATTGGTTTCTTCGATGCCAAACACAGCATTGTCAGGGTTATTGACAACCTCAGTGTCATTTTTATTATAGGCCGCCATAAAATGCCAGGCATCTAGGTCGTATGAGGCAACAACATCAAAGCCTTTCGTTTCCGTATCAACGACATTGGTAAAAAACCGGATCGCTCTCACATCTGGCACATTATCAATAGAAATGTTTTCTGACAGCGCAATACGATCGTCAATATCAACTTGGTAATAATCGACCGTTAAGTTGAAGTTATCGACATTGTAAACCACACCAAGACTGCGACTAACTGACTGCTCTGCTTTTAACGCCGATGAGCCATTTGCAAGTGCCAGGACATCATTTACCGGTAAGTTTAGCGTTTGCACTAAGCTGCCACCATCACCAAAACTTGAGCTACTGCCAGAATAAAAAGACTGTGCTAATGACGGCGCTCTAAAACCGGTACTAACGGCGCCTCTTAATGCGAGGCCATCAAGTAACGCCCACCGCGCTGAAACTTTTCCGTTAGTATCAGTGCCAAAATCGCTATAGTCTTCAAAACGTAAGGCGGTTGATAAGGTCACGTCATCTGAAAGATCAAATTCCCCATCAATAAATACCGACCACGAGTTTCGGTCTTCGTTCACCGTATCTTCGGGTCTAAGTCCAGCACCGCCTTGTGAGCCCACTCTTTTACTAGTATCTGCACCTGCTATATAAGATTCAACATCACCCGCTTTGGTTGAATAGTCTTCATTGCGTGCTTCTATGCCAGCGGTGAAGTAAAGCGGAATATAACCAAGATCAAAGGCTTTAGCTGCCGTTAGATTAAATACGGTTTGACTATATTTATATTCAGCGCGGTTAAAGCTAGTTGGACTTGACGCACCAAGTGATGGGTTAATGGAGTTTTTTAAATCATCATCAAAGGTATTACTGCCGTATGAAAGGCTCGTTTCTAATTCCCATTCTGCATATTCACCTTCTAAACCTAACGTCATAGCAATATCTTTCACATTGGCAATACTAGTGGGAATATAGCCTTTAGGATGAACTGATGTGACATTAGCAGCACTGACGGGGTACCTGAAGAAATTCGAGCCCTGAGCTTCTCGGTCTGCATAAGTACCAAAGCTGTACAGCGTTGCTTCTGCCGATACGTCATATGCTAGGTTGTACGCTAGGCTAATATCTGAGATCTCGCCATCACCACTTTGATAGTTTTTCTGGCCGGCTAAAGCATCGTTCGCTGCTGCTTCTGGACTACCGCTGGCAGGTACCGGCACTATCCACTCAGCAAACCCTATAGTAGGAAGTTCGTCAAAGCCCGCTCTGTTGGTACTTTTCCTGTCTTTAAATTCGCCACTGATATTGACAAAACCGTTGCCTAAATCAAGCCCCTTGTTTAACGATAAAATTTTAGTCTTGCCATCGTTGATGCTTTCATTAGTTGGTTTAAAATCAGTCATATGTTGCCCATATGACACTGAAATATTACCGCCATCACTGCTATTTTTTAAGACAATATTAATGACACCGGCAATGGCGTCTGAGCCATATTGTGCCGCTGCACCATCTCTTAATACTTCAATTCGCTTAATGGCACTGGCTGGAATCGCATTGAAATCAACTGGCGCAGCACCTCGGCCTAATTTTGATTCTGCACTAATAACGGCGCTATTGTGACGACGTTTACCATTAACTAACACTAAAACTTGATCTGGGTTGAGACCTCTTAGCTGCGCCGCTCTGACAATATCTCCAGCATCTGAGTTTGATTGTCTTGGCATGTTAAATGAGGGGATATTGGCTTGTAACAGCCCGCCGACTTCACCGCCTATGGTTGCTGATTGCGTTAAGTCTTCCGCTGAAATGACATCAACAGGCACAGTACTTTCCTGAATACTACGACCAGGCACTCGACTGCCAACAACGGTAATTTTTTCTACCTTTTCAGCTTCAGAATTTTTCTCTATTGCTTCTGCGTTAACCGCACTTGCCAGCAAAGCAGTACTCATTGCTAACACCAAGGCCTTTTTATTAAATCTAGACTCCATCTTTTTCATCTCGCTCTACGCCCTATCAACCATTAAATTGCAATTTAGCCCTATGCACTAAATCAACCACCAACCAACTACACATGTTCACAATCTTTACATATGTTCAATGCTGCGCTTTTTTTAACACATAATATTTAGAAGCGCAAGAAAACAACCGTGATAAATGAGCGAGGAGATTAGCTTAGAAACTGTATTTATGGCAGGAATTTACCTTACTGGCTGACCAGTGATGGCGCAGTATTTATTAATTCGAAACACTAACAGCATTCGTAATTAAAAATTAGCGCTTGTGCAAACTAATACTAAATAAGCTACAACCGAATCAATACTACTGTCTGTTATTTTTCATCAAGCTTGTTATTGCTTGATACTTTGCCTAATAACTTCACTTTTCGCATGTGCCGCCGCTTTAACGCGCTTTCCATCAAGTGTCAGTACTTTGCCCGCTTGCATTAGCAGTTTTCCAGACACCATAGAGGTAACCACATCACTGGCGTCAATGGCATAAACAAGATGTGACACAACATCATACATAGGTGCTAATCGTGGGCTATCAAAGGATACTTGGATCATATCGGCACGTTTTCCAGCAACCAATTGCCCGGTCACATCACCAAGACCAATCGCGTCAGCGCCCATGCTAGTGGCCATTTTTAGCGCAGTTAATGCCGGGATAACGGTCGGGTCTTTCATTTCAACCTTATGAATTAACGCGCTTAAGCGCATTTCTTCCCATAGGTCTAAATCATTATTACTTGCCGCGCCATCAGTGCCTAAACCGATACGCACGCCTTGTGCTAACATTTGACTGATCGGTGCAATGCCAGAGGCTAGCTTTAAATTAGAAGTCGGGTTATGAATAACCCCAACGTTATGCTCAACCAGCATGTTTATTTCATCCACATTAGGGTGCACCATATGCGCGGCAATTAAATTTCCTCGCGCCAAGCCTAAATCGACAATATGTTTAACCGGCGTGCTTTTATAACGTGCTTGGATAATATCAGTTTCAGCAGCCGATTCTGCGACATGAATGCTTAAAGGTACTGACATTTTTTGCGCGCTCGCCGCTATTTGCTTTAAATGCTCAGGCGAGACGGTATAAGGTGCGTGGGGGCCAAAACCTGGGGTAATACGCTCATGCTTTCCTTGCCATTGCTCAACAAATGCCACCGCGTCATTAAATGACTGATCCCAGCCAGTCGAGCCCGGTATAGGAAAGTCCAGTGCTACGCCAGTGATGATGGCGCGAAGCCCACAGCTTTGCACCACTTTTGCCGTCACATTGGCGTAAAAATACATATCAACAAAGGTGGTTGTGCCGCTGCGGATCATTTCCCAACAGGCAAGCTCAGATCCGACTTTTATAAAGTCTTCATTAACAACCGTTGACTCAACCGGAAATATATAATCTTGTAACCAAGTCATTAAATCGAGATCATCGGCAAAGCCGCGCAGCAAGGTCATTGGACTATGAGTATGGCCGTTAATTAAGCCCGGCATTAAAATTCGACCTGTACCTAATATTTTTTGCTTAGTGCTATACTTTTTGTCTATTGCAGTGCGCGAGCCAACGGCAACAATATTATTGCCTAAAACCGCTACGGCGCCATCTTTAATGACCGCTTGCTCAGGCATCATAGTGACAACATAATCACCGTAAACAATACTATCGACCTGCACGTCTTTGGCATAGGTTAATGGTATAAAGCCAAGTAACATGCTCAACACACAAAGTGTTTGCTGTAGATATTTATGTGATTTTTTCATCTAGATCTATCCAATTCGAATATGCTTTAGCTAAGGATAAATGACCAGTTTATGCGATAGCATTTTCGATAACACCATTATTTCTTTGCTTAAACTTGAGCGCTAAGATCATAAATAAAATGATACCGTAAAGGATTGCACAGCCAATAAACACAGCAGTTATGCTATTTTTTTCCACCAAAAGACTACTCATATATGGCGCTAACGTGCCGCCAATGCCGCCACATAAATACATAAAGGTCACATGTCGGTAATTCGGCTTTTTAATATAAGACAGGCCCCATGCCATAAATGAATGATAAAGGGCGGCAATCGCTAAACCAAATGCATAAGCAATATAGGAGATGCTGGCAAGTGATTCGATTGCCGTGAAAGTTAGTAAGCTCCCGCATCCTAACATCACCACAAAAATGAGAAATGTTTGCACTTTAATTTTAGCCACGATAAAGGCCGAGAGGATAGAGCCAATTAACGCCGCTAAAAATACTTTCGGAATAATCTCGGCGGCCATATTTTCACTAATGGCAAACTTTTCAACCAGATAATTAGGTAACCAAATAATCGGCGTCAAGCTACAAATAATCGCAAAAAATAATGAAATACCGGCTACGGTAAGACCAATATGCCATTCTGTATTTTTATCTTCAGTTGCCTGAGTATTAGTATCAAAATCAAAGCGGGTAAAGAGTGCAAGAATAACAATCAGTAAGGTCGCTGATGCCACAACGAGGTAACCAATACTCCAGGAAAAATTATTCGCTAGCAAATAGGCAGTTATAAACGGAAATATCATACCGGCTGAATTATATAAGGCATCTTGAGAAACCAATAACGAACCACGCTTTTTAGCGCTCCATATTTCCGTTAAGATAGTACTCGAAGCACAAACACCCAGTCCACAAGCTACCCCCATAATACTGAGTAATAACGGTAAAGTTGTAAAGTCAGGCACAAAGTGCATCCATAGCGCTAACAAAAACACCATTAAGTAACAGCTGATAACCACTAGTTTAACTTTGAAATAGCGAAAAATAGCTAAGGACAAGATATTACCGACTAAAATACCACCAAGGTACCAAGAAAACTGTGATGAAGCTGAAGTTAGCGCAACACCAAACTGCTCTGACATAGGTTTGATCAATAACCCTATTTGCGTACCAAAGCCTGATAAAGTAAAAGAAATAAGTAAACTGATTACAGTTAATGATATTTTGTTTACGGACATACGACTGCTCACATCTCGAATAAATTTAATCAGCTAATAACAGCCTACAATAGTGATAACACACACTTGGTGATGAGTGTTTGTTAAACATAAAGCGGAGAAAATCTCACTAATAAATTGTATTTTCGGTTAATTCACTAGCGTAAAAAATTTTCATCAAAACAATAGTTCACCTGATTTGCATTTGTAACACTGCAATTATTAAATAGCAAGCTAAAGCATCGTATTTATCTGCTAAAAGCATTTCGGCTTTCATTAAACGCCATCACATTGTTGATGATAGCTAACCGAAATCTGCACCGTAATAAATTTTAGTTACCTAACGGGTAACATTGCTCTAACTAACAATAAAAAACTGAGGCAGCGTCTAGTATAGCTTGTAGCTTTTACCTGCAACTAGCATGGGCTAAATAAAGCTATCTTTTGAAAGCACTTGCTGATAATACCACGCCATGTTACAAATGACCACATCATGAACATATGTACAACAGGGTTGCCTCAAACGACGGAGTTTCCTGTTGTCATTTATCGCTCAACAAATCGCCGTCGCAAAATTTTAGGAAAATAAACATGAAATTATTACAAGCAAGCTGGCTGTTGCTGGTCATTAGCACCTTTTATGGTTGCAGTAATGGAGCCAACACTGTTGGGCAAAAAACAAGCACGTTAACGTTAGATGACAATACTCATTTTTGTGAAATCATCTATGCACCACATCCCCACAAAACTGCCGTTAAAGCGATTGGAGCGCAACGGTTAAACAAGACTTTATCATTATCTTTTGCCGATATGGTGTACTTCAGTGAGGCTTTTATGCCCATGACGCAAAGTATAGTTGAATCGGTTATCGCGCAAGATAGTGCAAAAATTGACTTACTCAGTCATGAGGTCATGCTTGGTGGCTATGAAGGTGAGTCGATTCCCTCTGTAGTTATTAAAACCAGATTACATGGCAAAGAAAACGCGCAGACTCTGTTGAAAGTTGCGGCTAAAATTGGCTATATTTATGCGCAAGACAGTGTACTCGTTATTTGTGATGATAATATCGACGGCGCTTTTCAAGCTACAACTTCAATAGAGTTAACAGATCAAGGTAAAGAAACCTTTCTTAATCAAGACAACGCGCCATTGTTATTTGGCATGATGATGGGTGCCCATAACCGTGTCGAAGGTTTAGGTTATAGCTACTATAAAGAGTCAAAAGTATTTTCTACTTTTGTAGACTTAACCACTCAAAGCCAAGAAATGCAGGTGATAAATGATCTTGTTAATTGGTTAGAAAACTTGTCTCATGCTGATATTTCTCTTAAAGTCACGCCTAAACCGATATGGATTTTCTTTCCTCATAATACTTGGAGCACAGATCAACAAGGGCAAGGCTACTATCAATACTTAGATGGTATGCAAAGTAGCGAACAATTATTGGAAAAAAGACAACAGTTTCTCGATAAAATCGATCAAGTGCTAGCAGAATTAGCATAGCTGATGATAAAAATTTCAGGTATTATGCACAATGCCTTATTTTCAAAGGCAATTATAAGCTTTTGTTGATAAGTAATTGAGTAGATTTTGAGGGAATATATGGCAGAGCTAACCAAAAGTGAAACCTTAATCGTTAAAGCCGCATCACTGTATTACATGACTGGACTTACCCAAGAGCAAATTGCCAAGCAATTTGGTGTATCTCGCCCGACGGTGGTACGCATGTTAAAAAAAGCGGTCGACGAAGGTTATGTAGAAATTCGCATGACCAAAAAGTTGCCTCACACCATGGAGCTAGAAACACAACTACAAGCAAAATACGCAGAAAGTCAATTAAATCATATAATTGTGGTTGAAAATGATGGTGATATAGAAGATGCAAAAATTGCCGTTGGTATTGCTGTCGCAGAATACTTAGAGCAGAACCTTAAAAAAGATCACATTTTAGGTATCGGTTGGAGCAGCACCCTAAGCCATATTCCAAAGTATGTTAAAAACCTCAAAGCCTCACCACATCGCGTTGTGCAACTAGGCGGTTATCTTCAAGGGCTGGGCACGGCCAATGCACAAAATATTTCTATACAGCTTGGCAATGTTCTTAATACGCCGGTAGAAACCATTCCTGCGCCGGTATTATTAGAAAACAGTATGGTTTGTCAGGCCCTGCTCAAAGATATTTCAGTCGCCAATACCATGAAGTGGGTCACTAATTGTAATATCGGCCTAGTCGGTATAGGTGTTGCTACTAAACAATCAAGTTTGGTGCAAGCGGGTTATTTAAAAGAAATAGAAGTAGAAGAAGTTAACAAACAAGGGGCTGAAGGCGAAATATTAAGCCATTATTTTGATAAAAACGGCAAAGAACTCGTCACGCCTTGGTCTGAACGCATGGTTTCTGTCGATCTTGAAACCTTAAAAAACATTAATAACCTTATTGGCGTTGCCGCCGGGAAAGACAAAGCTAACGCGGTGAATAGCGTCATTAAAAGTAACATCATTGATACGTTAGTGATCGATGTGGCTTTAGCAGAAGCATTGTATGCACTTACCTTTTAGTTAATTAACAATTAACAGCGTAAACATTATTGTTTTTCACTATTTAAACTTGGTTTAAATTATACGTTATCTGGACCTTATATAGCGTCACTAACCCAGTAAACAGGGCAAGCATAATATTGCTAACACCTTGACTAATAGCTAAATCCTTTAGGTGCTATATGCCAGCAAAGCTGAGTAACTTAGCCTATATCTCAGTAAAGCCGTTCTGTAACTGTAACCTTAACGCAAGCACACCTTGGATATACTCGCTCCTGCTTTGTCGGTAACATGTGATGCTCAACGTGTGCTTGAAGTTGCTCTATTGATTTCAGGATCCGCCCGGCATGCTCGATAAACAGGGTGTGAATTAAGTTAATAAGACCAATTGCACACGTCGTAATACTCAGGTGCTTGGCACAGCGTCTCGGATTTTTTGTGCTATTTTCACCATATAATATAAGAGTAAGTTATAGCTAAACACGATGCCTCATAGCTCTTGCGCTCACATACTTGGCCTTTTACTACGTAGCGTGAAGCTTGTGCTGTTGCTTTTAGCCTGATGAGTTTGTCTTGACGCACTAAAGAGCGAATGACGTCGTACTGAGTGCTTTTTCTCATCGGTTGTAGCCAATGCCGATTTTTTACCTGGCAATGCTAAACCCAGCTTACTGACAATGCTCCAAAGTCGGTCTTCACGATAAAACGACATACAAATGATCGTCCAAACAGCCATTTCAACAGGTAACTTTCTTCGCATTTTAGTCGATACATAAACGGTTTCAGCACATTGTTTGATGAAATCAGGGCATAAGAAGTCACTCAGTTGACCTAAGCCTTCTGAGTTTGGGTTATAGCCATTAGGCTAGAGAAATTGCGGTAATAAGTTGCATTAAAAAAGGCTGCTGAATAAACTCAGCAGCCTTAATAAACTAACCAGCAGATCGACCAATGGCTCGTAAAATATTTCTTAACTGATCGGCATTATGCTTTGGCCCGCTTCATTGTTTAGAAAACTTGGTTATTAACCATTAATGCGCTTTTGTGCCACCGCGGTTAACTCGGTTGAAGAAATAGTGCTAATTAAGCCTTCAACGGTTGCTTTAGGTAATTTTGCTAACATTAAACTTCCGGTTTTAATCGCATTATTGCTACCGGCAAATGCTACTAAGTTTTGGCCGTTACACTTAACATCATCAAATATTTGACGAATTTTTAATTTGTTAGTCTTTAAGAATGAGCGTAAGCGTGATTTATCATCAACAGAAACGTACTCACAAAGCGACAGTGCAACGTTTTGTGCGTGTGATTGTGCAGAATATGCTGACAATAGCAAAGTAATGGCAAGTGCTAATAAGATATTTTTCATGGTGTCCCTTAAAATATTAAAAGTAAAATAATGAAACGAACTCTTAATACTAGGACTAAGTTGCGTTGGAAACCCCGCTGTCGTAGGAATACCCTTAGACCGGTAGTTTTGCGTAGCACCTTTTCAAGTACCTTGCCGTTTCTGCTGGTGGCGCATTATACAGAGAAATACTTGTTAAACAAGGTAACTTTTATAGTTCAATGAAAATAAGCGCTTAGTGGTTGTGGTATTAATTTTATTCGCTATAGCATTAAAGGCGTAAGCTTAGGACATTATTAAACAAGTCCGCTATAATGGCGGCTTAGGTTTTATTATTATAGGTCTGTCATGACTCAAGTTATTCCGCGTGTCGATGTTTCCACGCAACCTATAGAGCTTTGTAAGCTTTTAAAAATCGCTAATATGGTTGGCGGGGGTGGCGAAGCGAAAATCGTCATCAGCGAAGGCTATGTGTTGTTAAATAATCAAGTCGAATTTCAAAAACGAAAAAAAATCTATCACGATGATATTATAGAATTCAACGGTGAAGTCATTCAGGTTAACTATATTGAACAAAAAACGATTGAGCCCAGCAAAGCCCTGCACAAGGTAGCGAAAAAAAAGATAACAGCTAAAAATCCCAAAAACTCAGGGAAACAAGCTATTTCACACGACAGCACAGCGCCGAAAGCCGCTAAACGTAAACCTATTTCCTTTTAAGTTGCTATGTTTTGTTGTCAACGCTTATATTCTTGGTGCTAAACCGGTAAAGGTGAGTGTTTTTAAAAAGTAGTGGTTATTTTTAACGCCACAGCGCATTTAAACCTTTTGCCCCTGAAACTGCCCTGATAGAATAACACCATATTTATAACTCCCTTACTAATGGAATTTTTGCTCAATGCGTACCAGTCAATATTTACTTTCAACTTTGAAAGAAACCCCTGCTAGCGCTGAAGTTATCAGTCATCAATTAATGTTACGCGCGGGTCTAGTGCGCAATGTCGCTTCAGGCTTATATACATGGTTGCCCACTGGCTTAAAAGTATTACGCAAAGTTGAAAATATAGTGCGCGAAGAAATGCAGCGCGCGGGTGCGTTAGAAGTGTTAATGCCTATGGTGCAGCCGGCCGACTTATGGCAAGAATCAGGTCGTTTAGACGATTACGGTCCTGAGTTACTACGCTTAAATGACCGTCATATGCGCCCGTTTGTTTTAGGCCCTACTCACGAAGAAGTGATCACTAAACTGATTGCCAATGAAATCAGTAGTTACAAGCAACTGCCTTTAAATGTATTTCAAATTCAAACCAAGTTTCGAGATGAAATTCGCCCGCGCTTTGGTGTTATGCGTGGCCGTGAATTTTTAATGAAAGATGCTTATTCGTTTCACTTAGGCGAAGACTGTTTGAAAAAAACCTACCAAGTAATGTTCGATGCATACTGCCGAATTTTCGATCGCTTAGGGTTAGATTATCGTCCCGTTATTGCCGACACTGGCTCAATTGGGGGTGACGCATCACATGAATTTCATGTATTAGCTGACTCCGGCGAAGATGATATTGCCTTTAGTGATGTCAGCGACTTTGCCGCAAATGTTGAAAAAGCCGAAGCGCTAGCGCCGGCAGGCGAACGCCCAACGCCAAAAGCAGCACTAACTGAAGTGGCAACACCAAATGTGCGCAGCATTGAAGATGTCGCCGCTTTCTTAAAAGTAGAGAGCAGCAAAACCGTAAAGACTTTGTTGGTACAAGGTATCGCAACTGACGACAATCAAGCACCTATTGTCGCCTTGGTGTTGCGCGGTGATCATCAACTAAATGAAGTTAAAGCAGAAAACTTGCCACAAGTCGCAGCGCCATTAACCTTTGCTACTGAGCAACAGTTACTAGACGAAATAGGCTGTCATGCAGGTTCAATCGGCCCTGTTGGCTTATCGGTTGAAGTTATCGTTGATCGCAGTGCCGCGCACTTAGCCGACTTTGTTTGTGGCGCCAATAAAGATGATGTGCACTATAGTGGTGCAAACTGGGACCGTGATGCTAAAAACTATAGCATTGCTGACATTCGTAACGTGGTCGCAGGTGATCCTAGCCCATGTGGAGAAGGCAAGATTGTCATTAAACGCGGTGTCGAAGTCGGCCATATTTTCCAACTCGGTGAAAAATATGCCCAAGCAATGAATTGTGGCGTATTAACGGAAGCGGGTAAAAACCAAACCTTAACTATGGGTTGTTACGGTATTGGTGTGTCGCGCATAGTTGCGGCTGCAATTGAACAAAACCACGATAAGTATGGTATAAAATGGCCGGCCGCTATTGCGCCATTTCAGGTGGCGATTGTACCAATGAACATGGCCAAGTCGGCGCGCGTACAAGAAACCGCAGAGCACTTATATCAACAACTACAAACGGCTGGTATTGACGTTATATTTGATGATCGCAAAGAGCGCCCCGGTGTGATGTTTGCCGATCATGAATTAATTGGCACACCGCTGTTATTAGTGATCGGTGAACGTAACTTAGACAAGCAAGAAATAGAAGTGAAAAATCGCATTAGCGGCGAAAAGTCTCTACTGGCGATTAGCGATGTAATGTCACTATTTACGAAATAATCTAGCGCTAATTATCCCGAATTAACAATGGCTTTGCACAACTTGCAAGGCCATTTTTTTTAGAGTTCCATTTGTTATAGGTTAATAATCACAATTGTCCCAATAAACAACACGGTCAAACAAGTGCGCTATATTGTTTGATAAAGCTTTAAAGGTGGTAATGGTTTGGCTATCTACATGAAAACACTGCCAAACAAATTGGTGGCAATTATTATCAAATAAATGATAGTCACGCACCTGATAAATTTGTGCAATGGCAAGCTCTGCTGCTTTCTCACTCGCTAACGGCTGAGCTAATGAATCACAAGCAATAAATATTTTCTCACCTGAGCGGTGCTTAGTAAAACGTTGTGCCGATACGGCTTTAACTAAGCCGTTTCCGTCAACTTCAACTATCGTATTATCGCCAATCCAAATACCGGTATGCTCTAAAACACCACCAATACCACAACAAACAATTGCCCCTACACATGGCTGAACCCCTTGCTCTGTAATGAGTAGCTCTGTTGGATAGCTCGCAATCTTTGGCTCATGTGCTTTTAAATCGGATAAAGTTTTTGCCGAGCGATATTGCAAACGCTGGCGTTGCTGCGCCTTGCGATCATCTGCAAGACCTTTTACTGCTATTGCCGAGGCGGCAGCAACTCCTAACCATAATAAAGGTAACGGCATCAGGTTATCTCCTGTGTCTGAGCAATCGCAAAACACTAGCTTGGTGATATTGCTTAAATTTTGTTCTTAATAACAAGATGCTGTAAATATTCGCGTTTTGCTATAAAAAAGTTGCAAGTAAGTGTTTCAAAGTCAGCCATTATTAGTAACAATGACCGCACGCCATGATGTAGCTCGCCTTGCGAATGCCTTAACTGACCAATTATTGATAAGATCACCACTATGAAAACAATCAACAAGTCTTCAAAATTAAAAAATGTTTGCTATGAAATACGCGGTCAAGTTGCGGCCGAAGCCAAGCGTTTAGAAGATGAAGGCCATAAAATTCTTAAGCTCAATATTGGCAACCCAGCACCATTTGGTTTTGAAGCGCCTGATGATATTTTAAAAGATGTTATTCACAACTTACCAACCGCGCAAGGCTACTGTGAATCTAAAGGCATTTACCCTGCCCGTGTCGCCGTGATGCAATATTTTCAACAGCAAGGCATTTTAGATGTCAGCGTTGATGATATTTATATTGGCAACGGTGTCAGTGAGCTGATTGTGATGGCAATGCAAGGCTTACTAAACAATGATGATGAAGTACTCATTCCTGCACCCGATTACCCATTGTGGACGGCAGCTGTTGCACTTTCAGGTGGCGAGCCGGTGCATTACCAATGTGATGAAGACAACCATTGGTATCCAAATCTCGATGATATGGCAAAAAAAATCACGAATAAAACCAAAGCCATTGTTTTGATCAATCCTAATAACCCCACTGGCGCTGTTTATAGTGAAGCTATTTTACAAGGCATTATTGCTCTAGCGCGCGAGCACAACTTAATTATCTTTAGCGACGAAATATACGATAAAATTCTCTATCAGCAAGCACAGCATATTCCCACCGCAAAACTGGCCAACGATGTGTTAATTATCACCATGGGTGGGTTATCAAAAAACTACCGTATTGCTGGTTTTCGTGCTGGTTGGATGGTTATCACCGGCCCGAAACTCCATGCTGAAGATTACCTAGAGGGGTTAAACATATTAGCTTCTATGCGTTTATGCGCCAATGTGCCGTGCCAACATGCAATTCAAACTGCTTTAGGTGGCTATCAAAGTATTAACGAACTGATACAAGCAGATGGCCGATTATTAAAGCAACGCGACTTGGCCTATAAGATGATCAATAGTATTGATGGCTTATCCTGTAACCCCGCCATGGGCGCATTATATTTATTTGTTAAAGTTGACCAAGAAAAATTTAACATCAAAGATGATGAAAAAATGATCTTAGACTTACTCAAACAAGAAAAAATACTGCTAGTGCATGGTCGTGCGTTTAATATCAAGCAAAATAATTATTTTCGCTTAGTTTTTCTGCCCCATGTTGACGAGTTAAAACCCGCTTTAGAGCGACTGGCAAATTTTTTTAGTACCTATCGCCAATAACTTCACAACTACTTAAAAAAATAAGGTTTTACAATGCAAAGTACCTTTCTCGCTTGGCTGTTTAGAATGCCACTGATCAAACGTTGGTCGTTAATGTTTTGTGTCAAACCAGAAAATGTTGCCGAGCATTCACATCAAGTGGCCATTGTTGCCCACTTGTTAGCTGTGATTAAAAATCAAAAATTTGCCGGTAAACTTAATGCCGACAAAGTTGCCACCGTGGCACTTTACCACGAAGCTAGCGAAACTCGCTTTGGCGATATTGTCAGCCCGACTAAGTATGCAAACGCAGAAATTGCCCGCGAATTTAAAAAGATTGAATATTTAGCTGAAAAACAATGCCTCGAATCTTTACCTACTGAATTTCAGGCCCTATTTACTGACATTATTGTGCAAGATAATGTCGACCAAGAATATAAGCAAATCGTTAAGGCCGCTGATATATTAGTAGCATATATCAAGGCGCTTGATGAATTAAATCATCAAAATCATGAGTTTGATCACGTTAAAGAGCGCTTAGAGTTAAAACTAAATAGCTTAAAACAGCAAATGCCTGAAGTAGAATATTTTATGAGTACCTTTATCAGCGCTTGCTCAGCAACCGTCGACAAACTCAACGAAGTTCATACAACGACTAACTCACCTTAGTAACCAAGTATGAATTAAACCCAGTGCTACAGACCTTGAAATTACTATTTTAAACCTTAAGCTTTAGCACCAAATAATAAATAAATGACCGAATTATCATGCTAAAACATCTAGGCTTTTTGTTAAACGTTTGCGCTATTGCGTTGTTCATTCCTGGCATACTGTTACCCATGTTTTCACTCAATATGGCAATGACCATTGATGCCAGTGGTGTGGCAATGTCCAACAACCTGATTGATAAAAACTTGTCACTATTACAAACCATTCAAGAGTTATGGCAAGATGAGCGCCTACTAGTGGCACTATTAATTTTTATCTTTTCGATATGTATTCCTATGGTTAAATTTTTATTACTCTGTGTTGCTTATTTAACACGCCAAGCAAAATTGGCAAGCCGGATCCATCGATTCATTAGCATGATTGGTAAATGGTCAATGGCCGATGTTTTTGTGGTAGCTATTTTTCTAGCTGTGTTATCAACCAATCACGCCGAAACCGCCTCCCCTCAACAATTAGCTTTATTTGGCTTTAAGCTAAATTTTATAGTCAGTAGTGAAACAATATCAGCCTTAGGGGCGGGGTTTTACTACTTTACGGGTTACTGTTTATTAGCACTTTTTGGGACAACATTAAGTAGCTTTAATGCTCATAAAACATCTAATTAGCGCTAATATCTTCAGATAGCTTATATTTTGCCAATAACTTTACTTTGGTAGATAAAAACGCAAACTAGGGTTAAAAATAGGCAAATTACTTCTATACTAGTATGACCAAATTAATTGATGCTAGCTTTTTGATATTACACAGCTATTAGCGGAGTACTTTATGGATCGTTCAGCGCACGATATGGCCGGCTTATTTGCTCAATTGGGCTTAAAAAACAGTGACAAAGATATAGAAGCGTTTATTGCTAGCCATCGCGGCATATTAAAAAAACAAACACTTGTTTCTGCGCCTTTTTGGAGTGTCAGTCAAGCTCAATTTATCCAAGAAGCCATTCAGTTAGACTCAGACTGGAGTGAAGTGGTTGACACCTTAGATGCCTTATTGCGAGCCTAACTAAATGAAGCGGTTATAACTATCAAGCCCTCTGATGACGGAAAAAATTAGCACGAAAATAACGCGATTAACCCAGCTTTATTTTGCCAATCTAAGCTGTCCAAGCTTAAAGTTTAGCTAATAACTGCCACTAACGGATAAGTATTTGTCACAGTGCGTGATGTTGCTTCCCAACAAATAACAGCTGTAAATATGCCATGGTTAAACATAAAAAAGGGCCGTTAAAGGCCCTTTTCCAATAATACATGTGCACGGTTAATTTATCCGTTACTAGAAAGCTTCTTTAAAGGATAAACCGGCTTCCATAACCTCAAATATCTTTTGCAAAGTATCAGCAGATAAGGCCACACCTTGCTCATCATATAAAGTTACAATTGAGCGACCTTCATTAGCCGTTACCTGAAATTGATATTTACCATTGCTTAAATCAATAACGGGAGGATTTTCACCCCAAATACTTTGCCAGAAACTGGCTTCAGGCCGCTGATAGTCAACATAATAAATTTTTGTTGATTCATTTAGATCGCTGATAGTAAAGCCGTGATCTTCAAAAAATAATGGCAAATTGGCCCACAATAAGTCCGCATCAATCTCAACGATATATGCGGCTTCGCCAGCACTATTTTCACCTAAATTAACAAACAGTTGGTTGGCTCGCATCAAGCGGTTTTCTTGCTGTTTTAAACGGTATTGATAATCAACTTGTGCAATAACTTCGTTGAGCATGTTCATTTCGGCACGCTGTTGGTCAATGATATCAATATCTTTGCTAGTCCCTGCTTGCTGGCCTTTTTGATAATCAATAAGCTCGACGGCTAATGCGACACTGCGACCGTGCGCTTTGCTTTCAAGTGTAAAACGAAAACGCATGCTTTCTATGCGCACCATATCTTTAAATGGCCAAGTCCCTATTTCCGCGTCATGATGGTACCAGTCTGACTCATAAACAAAGCCTTCGCTATCCACTTGGCGCAGTTCAACATTGTCTGACGCTAATTGGCTTTTCATGGCTTGGCTAATAAAGGTTTTTAAATCTTCGTTATCCAGTACTTGGTCAAACCAAACTCGCGCTGCTGCTGAGTTGTTTTCTGCTCTTGTTGACGCAGCAATCGGCAATACCAAAGATGGTGCGCGTACGTCTACATCGGCGCCAATGGGTCCTTGATGGTTTATCTGATCGCTAACAAAGTAAGTGTCTGATGTTTTTGGTTTTTGCAGCCCTGCGGGGATCTTTAGCGCTGGCGCTTGTTGCTGTTGCGCGTAATCAAAATCGCCTACCGCTCGCTTATTATTGACGGCGCTGCAACCTGTAATAGCAACACTTAATAATGAAAAATATAATATTTTGCGATTCATTAACACTCCCAAGGATACAAATCTGAATCTTATCAATTTAATTTTGCTTGTTTAATTTTTATCGTTAGCACCATGCGCTTAAATAACTGAATAAACCATCGTGATAACGTGCAAGCTGTTCTTAATAATAACGCTGTTTGATTAGTGAATTTAGGTGAAAGTTCCCTGCATCATCTGATTTAATTTTCCTACACCTAAAAGGCGCAACATTAGCTTAAATACAGCAGCGCACCATGGTACTTGCCTGAAAATGCAAACACAAGAAAATGCGCGATATTTCTCATTTAAATGCTGGAACTTGCACGAATTTTCACCACGCGTTTTTCCTGCTAATTTACCGAAAAATCCTTAACGATGGCAAATTAGCTTTACTGCCCAGTGATGCGTTACAATAGCGCTTTATTTTTTGATAGTTAGGTTTATTGATGAGCGAATATTTAATATTAACGGCTATGGGGCCAGATCGCACAGGCAGTGTCAGTGACTTAATCAAGCTAGCCAGTGAATGCGACTGTAACATTATTGACAGCAAAATGGCGCTATATGGTGTAGATTTTACCTTAATTATGTTACTTAACGGTACCAACAAAGCCATTCATCACTTAGAGTCTAAGTTGCCTGCGGTAGCACATGAGTTAGAGCTTATTACCATGATGAAGCGCACCACTGGCTATAAAGAGCAAGACTTTGTTCATCATTACCAGGTGGAGTATGCCGGTATAGACCAACCCGGCATACTAAAAGCCGTTACCGCATTTTTTGCCACCCGTAATATTGATATCTCTTCGTTAAAGTCGGAAATTAATCAAAAAGATAACCACATGAGCGCAGCAATACAAATTGCGCTGATGGAAGAAACCAGTATCGAGCAACTTGAGAGTGATTTTTTACAATTATGTGAGCAATTTGACGTGCAAGGCTGCATAAAAAAAATTCAAACCAATTTATTTTAGCAGCGCGATATAAAAGTACTAGTTATTCGCGACACGGCGTTTTTTTTTAACACCTTTACCAAAGTGAAAGCTCACGCTGGCAGGTTTTTATAATAAAACATATCGTTTACGTTTAATGCAAAAGCGTAAGTTGCGCTGGCCGAGCAGGTCAAAAGCATTCAACAGCTGATCAACAAAAGGAAAAACATTATGGCAATCGAAGTTGGCCAAGTAGCCCCTGACTTTACCCTCTTAGATCAAAACTCTAACCCTGTAACCTTATCTGAATTTAAAGGTAAAAAGGTGTTGGTTTATTTTTACCCACGCGCAAGCACACCAGGTTGCACTGTACAAGCGCAAGGGTTACGAGACACTAAGGCTGAGTTAGATGCACTGAATGTGGTTGTGCTGGGTATTAGCCCTGATACCCCAAAAAAACTCACAAACTTTACAAATAAGCAAGAGCTTAACTTTACCTTACTGGCAGATGAAGACCATCTTGTTTGTGAGAAGTACCAGGTTTGGCAGTTGAAAAAGTTCATGGGCCGAGAAAATATGGGAGTAGTTCGCACTAGCTTCCTTGTTGATGAAAGTGGCAATATTGAGCATGTATTCAACAAGTTTAAAACCAAAAATCATCATGAAGTGGTATTAGATTTTTTACAAAGCCAGTAATGGCTTTAACGTTACGCATAGATAAACCAATAGCTGAGCTAGCATTGGCTGCGGATTTACCACTTAGTTTGATTATGCTACAAGTGGCTGTAAATAGAGTTAGACGACCTAAACGGGCGAGTTGATAAGTCCGTTGTCGATAAAACGCCACCAAGTAAAGTCAGCGACTGTCCGTTAAAAAATGCCCCAAAAGGCTTAACAAAAAACTGTTAAGCCTTTTTATTGCAGCACGTTATGGCAAGCTAAATCAAGCAAGGCTAGTGACTTGTACCCTTTTCATAGTTGATTTTATTATAAACGTTATATTTGCCTGACGGCTTTTTCATAGGTAAACGTTTAACTTCTGTCAAGGTGTTGGCGTCATAGACTATTAATGCGCCATCATTATCCCAAATGCTGAGCAGCACATATTGACCATCTTTGGTAAATTCGACGTGAGCGGCGGTTTTACCCGGCACAGGCGTCAAGGTTTTTACTATCTCTAAGGTGCTTTTATTAATCACATGCACTTTATCTTTGTTAGGGCCAAAAAATACGTCAACCCAAGCATAAGGCGAGTTACTGTGGCTGCGCATAAAAAAGCCCGGCCCTAGGGTTTCAATTTCTTTGATCACTTGCCAACTGTGCATGTCAATGACTGAAACTCGCCCTTCTTTGATATTAGGTGACGCAAAAACGCTTTTACCTTGATAGTCCCAAGTAATACCAGAGCCTAAATGCGGCATGCCTGCCATGGCAATAGTGGCAACTTTTTTCTTGGCGTCTAAATTAATCACCTGACCGTTATGGCTGTCACGAGACGCGCCGATCAAATGAATATATTCAGGGTCAAAAAAGAAGTCATCTAAAAAGTCAGCGGTGCGAATACGCCGTATCGGAAAACTTTCTGTTACTTGCCAATCTTCAACTTTACCTTCGCCGCTATCTTTACGGTAATCGTGCGCCCAGCCCTTATAAACCTCAACACCGCCTTCAGCGCTATAAGGAATTTCCCACACTTCTTTGACATCTTTTAATGCGACAATAAAGCTATGACGTGGTGGCGCATTATAAACAGCGCTTACCCGTGAGCTGACGCCTTCACTGTCAATCGTGGCGATAGTTTTGATCGGCGATAAGTCTTTGGTGTCTAAAATCACAATATTATGTGGTAGATAGTTACCGACAATGGCGTATTTACCGTCTGATGATACCGCGAGGTTTCGCGTATTTATGCCGGCACGCACTTCTGAAACGATTTTCATATTATAAATATCGTATTTACTTATCCAGCCATCACGAGAAGCAAAATAGACATAACGCCCATCAGGGGAGTACTTTGGCCCGCCATGCAAAGCATAGCGAGTTTTAAAGCGTGTTATTGGCGTGAAGGTATCGCCATTTAATAACGTCGCGGAATGATCGCCAAGCTCAACGACAATAAATAAATTCATTAAATCAGCGGAAAATAATGGTTTATTACCAAGTTTACTCTGCTGATAATGCTGAATGTTACTGGCTTTAATATCTGCCAAAGACCATTGCGGTTGCTCTTTAGGTTGAGTGTAAATGTAGTCAACTAGTTGCTGCGTTTGTGCGCTATTAAGTTGCTCACTAAAGCCGGGCATTTGCGTGGCAGGTCGACCATATTGAATAACATCAATGGCTTTATTTTTCCGCAAGCGTGATAAGTTTTCTGGAAATAAAGCGGGCCCCATAGCTCCCATACGATCAACGCCATGGCAACTTTGACAGTGTTGTTGATAAAGTTGTTTAGCATGGGTGTTTGTTGCGCCATTGCGTAGCGTGACTACGTCATTGTTTGACGCTAGGCTTGCACTTGTTGGGACAAGTAATAACGACATCAGCAAGCCTGACTTAAGCGCACCACATAACCGTTTTGCTGGTTTGATCTTGGTTTTCATAAAATATTACACCTGACAAATAATTCTAAGCTGAAAACTAGTGCGGTTTAATTAACCCACTTTTGCCGCGAGTTGCATTTGTGCTTGATAATGCGCAGCATCTAAAAATCCAGGCTTAGTCAAGGTGGTATCGGTCAACTGATTAACCACATCACCAATAATAATCAGGGTTGGTGGCGTGATTTTATGTTGCTCAACTAGCGCTGACAGTGAAGCAATATCGCCGCGAAAAATTTGCTGCTCAGGTTGTGTCCCCTTGCGGATCAGCGCTGCTGGTGTCTTGGCATCGCGACCGTGTTTGATCAATTGCTCAGTTATGCTTGCTAAGGTGTTAATTCCCATATAAAACACCACGGTTTGGCTGCTGCAACTTAAGCTTTGCCAAGGTAAGTTTAATTGTCCATCATTTTGCATGTGACCCGTAATAAAGGTACAACCTTGCGCTACGCCTCGGTGTGTTAATGGGATACCGGCATAGGTGGTGCAACCTGACGCTGCAGTAATGCCTGGGCATAGGTGGCAACTTACCCCATGTTGCAGCAAAAACTCGGCTTCTTCACCGCCACGCCCGAAGATAAAGGGGTCACCACCTTTGAGCCTAAGCACCTTTTTGCCTTGTTGTGCATATTGCACCAGTAATTCATTTATTTTGCCTTGCGGTACACAATGTTTAGCCTGCTCTTTGCCCACATAAAAACGTTCGCAATCGGCGGGTAACAACGCCATGATTTCGTCACTGACTAAGCGATCATAAATTGCCACGTCTGCTTGCTCAATAAAGCGCAAAGCACGAATAGTAAGTAACTCAGGGTCGCCAGGGCCAGCGCCAACAAGCGCAACTTCACCTGGTGCTAAGTGTGCTTGTCGTTTCATGTTTTGTAATACGCTTGCGCTATTTTGATTTATATTTGTTAACTGGTTCATGTCTAGACTACCTTAAGGCTCTTTATTCCATTATAGAATTAAAACCTTCAACCTTATAAAATTTTATTTAAATAACTTAGTCATAATTGAGCTAAGTTTGTTTACTGTGCTAACTTGCGCTACAGCGCTACGCATGGAATATGCTCAGCGGATTGTTGTTTTGTCTCGACGCCTATTTCCGCGTCGGTTAAGTAACAACCTGGGTCTTCGGCCCAAACATCGCCGGTTTGTGCAAACGCGCGGGTGCGGGTATTGCCACCACAAATGGCTAAATATTGGCAAGCCCGACAACGCCCTTTTACTGGCCTTGGCTGCTCTCTAAAACCGAGCATGAGAGGATCTTGCGTGTTTTTCCATATTTCAGAAAACTTGTCATTTTTTACATTGCCAAGTGCGTGCCCCCACCAATAAGTATCGGGGTGAATTGTGCCCGTGTTATCAATATTCGCGACGTTAACGCCACTGGCGTTCCCCCCCCAATTGATTAAGCGCTGCTCTAAATTTGCGATGCGCCCAGCGTATTTATCGCCAAATTCGCGCTTAACCCATTGCAACAGAAACGGACCATCAGCATCATTATTACCCGTCACAAAATCCGTCTCTATTCCTTGAGTAATGTGTGACCAAGCGCGTTGAAATAGCATTTCCATTGCCGCTTTAGTCATTTTAAACATGGCATCGTTTTCGGCGCTGCGCTTACCACGACCAGAGTAATTTAAATGGGACAAATAAAACTTATCGACTTTTTTCTCTTCCATTAAATCCAGTACTTTCGGCAAGTCGGCAAAATTATCACGAGTTAAACATAAGCGCATGCCAATTTTAATGCCGGCGGCTTTACATAAATCAATGGCTTTCATCGACTCTTGAAAACAGCCTTTTTGGCGACGAAACTCATCATGAAAATCTTCTAAACCGTCAATACTGATGCCAACGTATTGATAATCAGCGGCTTTTATTTGCTCGATATTATCTTCATTGATTAAGGTACCATTGGTCGATAATGCAACATAAAAGCCTTTTGCTTTTGCGTAGGCGGTAATTTCGAAAATATCAGGCCGTAATAAGGGTTCGCCACCTGAAAATATTAATACCGGCACTTGCGCTACTTTTAAATCATCAATGGTGGCTTTTACTTGCGCTGTGCTTAACTCGTCTTTGAAGTCAATATCTAGCGACGTTGAATAACAATGCTGGCAACGGAGATTACAGCGGCGGATCAAGTTCCAAATAACCACAGGGCCTGGCATTTTATGAGCTTTATTTGCCGGTAAGTCTTGGTGAAATGTTTTTAATAGTTGTGAAATTCTAAACATCTGCATTGATCCTTTTCAGGGTAACTTGCTTAAACCTTATCGCAAAGCCAAACAAATTGAGTGTTGTATAAGTGCTAGCGCTTTAATCGCAAGCCCGTTTTTTTTAATATCTCTGTGCTGATTAAGATATCATTGCTTTGATATGACCTTGCTTGATCTATGTCATCGTTTCTAAGCTGCAAAACATTTTCGAGTAAATCTTTGATTTGGATTCGATATTGCTGCACTTGTTCGGCGGTTTTACCATGCACCATGGCAAATAAGTTATAGTTCCAACGCGGTAAATGCCGTGGGCGTAAGTAACAATGACTCACAAAAGGTAAGCGGCCCACTGCCTGACCAAACGCTTGAACATGCTCATCTTGCACGTCCCATACTGTCATGCCGTTATAGCGATAACCCAATTTATAATGATTTGGCACCGCGGCAATGCGACGAATGACGCCGCGCGCCTTTAAATCCTTTGTCATCGCCAGCACATCAGCCACTGAGATGTGTAGTCGCTCAGCGATAAAATGATATGGCTGAGCAACAATTGGTAAACCGGATTGCGTTAACAATACATATTGGCGCTCAAGTTCGGTTAACTTCGCCTTAGGCGGGCAGGTATAATTGCACATAAAATTCTTCTAATTTTGGCGTATTAAGCACGGGTAAGCCCGTTTTACTTTCAATGTCATTGATCACATTATTGACTTGTTCAGCTGACTCAGCACCCACCACAAACCACATGTTAAAGTCGTGACTTCGGCGATAGTTATGAGCAACTTCATCAAAACTGTTCACTTGTTCAGTCACGCGTTCAAACTCAGGCTCTGGCACAGCTAACGCAGCTAAAGTAAAGGCACCACCTAAACAAACAGCGTCAAACATAGGACCAAAGCGTGTTAATACTTTATTGGTCATTAAGTGGTTTAAACGCTCCAGCACCTCGTCTTCATGGCAACCAAGTTGCTGGGCTATTTCTAAAAATGGTCGTTCAACAACTGGCAAACCACGCTGTAATAAATTAATAATGCGCTTGTCTAACGCCGTTAACTCAGCCACTGGCGTTGTTGCCTGTCGCGATTGTTTATCCATGACAATTTCCTTTTTTTGTGTAACGCGCCCCTTGTTGCTTGTAGGCTTTCACGCTAAACAAAATATCTTTGTTAACCGCTTGCAGCGCAAACTTGTCAACAATGGCAGCAATTTGTGCCTCTACGATTGCCCGATCTGTGCCATGGATCATACAGAACAAGTTATAGCGCCAATCAGGCAAGCGGCGCGGCCGACGATAACACAATGAAACTTCAGGGCAGCTTGACAATAACTTGGCTACCGCATCTACCTGTTCATCGGCTATATCCCACACCACCATAGCATTGGCTTTAAACCCTAATTGACGATGCTTGACCACTAAACCAAAGCGTTTAATTAAGCCTTGCTCTTGCCAAAGTGCGATTTGCGCTAGCACCTGGTCAGGGCTTGCGTTAATTTGCTCGGCAATGGCTAAATAAGGCTGGGCCACCTGAGGTAACCCTTGCTCTAAAATGGCGCGCAGTTCTTGCTGTTGCCTCGCTGATAACGACTTGCTTGCTGTTAAGCGTTGCGCTTGGCAACTTGGCTGTGGCGCCTTGGTAATGTTTAAAACATTGGCTAACTGACTCATATTAATGACCTTGGCTAATTTGCGCATGTGCCGTGCTAGTGCTAAATGACGGTGTGGCAAAATTTATGGAAAAGGCTAAATCGATATGGTACGCGGCTTCCATCGGTAGCTTAAGTACGGGTAAACCGGTTAACTCACTTATTTTTGTTAGCACTTGTGCTAGTGCATTTTCATCATAAGCGGTTACCACAAACCAAAGGTTGTAACTATGCTCGCGCTCATAATTATGGTTAACCTCATCAAACTGATTAACAATTTCCGCTACCCTATCAAGCTCAGCCGCTGGTACGGCAAGCGCGGCCAAGGTACTAGCGCCGGCTTTTTTATGGTTAAATACAGCCCCAACTCTGGATAATGCACCGGCTTCATCTAACTGGCGAATTGCGGCAAGCACTTGTGCTTCGCTGCTATTAAACTGCTCAGCGAGTACTTGATAGGGTCGTGCCACCAAGGGAAAACCTTTTTGGTAGGCATTAATAATATTTTGTTGTAATTCGGTTAATATCAGCGACATATTACAACCCTATTTGGTGGGCACGATTAGTAAAGAAAATACCACTTGGGCTAGTAACCGGCAGTTTTTCCACTAAATTTTGTGTTGCAGTATCATAAACATGCACCTCATTGCTATCACGCACCGACAACCAAACATGCTCACCGCGCGGCGTAAACTCCATATGCAATACCGCCGGCCCTGGGGTTAGTGTTTTTACAAGCGCAAAGCTTTGGGTATTAAAGACTTGAATGGTGTTATTGTCGGGGTAAGCAAAGTTGACCCAAATTTGACGGTTATCTGGTTGTGCCATAACAAATATCGGCTGGCTATGCACGTTAATCTCATCCACTTGTTGCCAAGTTTTAGTATCCACCACTAGCACTTTATGCTGACCAACTGCTGGTAAAAACGCATAATCACCTGCCATCGCCCAGCCTTCTAAGTGTGGCATTTTATAAACCGGCAGTTTTTTATTGCCTTTACCATAATTGGGTAAGATACGTTGCACACCGCGTTCTGTATGCCATAAATCAAGCATGGCTAAGCCGTCTTCACCAAACAAACCAGCGATATAATAGCGACCATCTGGGCTAATTAGCGCGTCATAAGGCGCTTTACCTATATTGTCAAATTTGCTTAAGGTCATTTCAGGCTGAGAAAAATCTGCAATCCAAATTTCATTACTGTCAAATAAACTAAAGACAAATTTTTGGCCTGGGGCGTCAACTAAACCCACCACCTTAGAGCGTACATAGCTACCATCGGCATTTTTGCTTTTATGGGTTAATTCAGTGCTATCAATAGTGGCTACGAGATCTAACGTTTCACTATCAAAAACTTTCACGCCACCTGGGCTATAGTTTGAAACGGCGATTAATTTACCGTCTTGGCTGATCGCCCCGCCAATACTGTTACCCGATTGAATTATACGCTTAGTAATTTTATCTTTAAGTAAATCAATCTTTGTTAAGCCGCCATCACGAGCAAAAATGTAAGCAAAACGCTGATCACGTGAATAAACAATCGACGCGTGAGATAAATCACCTAAGCCATCAATGACACTGAGTGAACTGTTATGGGTGTGATTAACAATTTGCACTTGTGAAGTGGCTCGCTCGATGACTACACCCAGATCACCGGTAGCGCGCAGTGTCGTAGCTGGCTTTGATTGGGCTTGCGACTGTAAATCAGATACTGACTGAGAGCATGCACTGGTTACTAACAGTAAAAATGTTACCTTAAGCACCTTATTAAGACTAATCATGAGTTTTAACACCTTGTTGTAATTGTTTGCTGAGCCATAATGCTTCTTGCTCTGTTAACATGTTTTGCCACGGCGGCATTGCTGTACCGGGACGGCCAAATAAAATGGTATTTTTAATTACATCTACTGGTAGTTTATGCATATCGCTGGCAAGTAGCGGTGGCCCTAAACCGCCTTTTAAACTCATGCCATGACACGAGCCACAATCTTGTTTCAACAAATGGACAAGCTGCGCCTCTCTATCTGCTGTTAATTCAGCGGCAGTCACCTTAACGCTACAAAGCAGTATGCTTGCTATACTGACAAATACCGTTAAGCCCCCTCGTATAACTTTCATTTTAATGCCCTTATCAACACCTTAATTGCCCGTTAATTTTCGCATAGCAATAATTATTTGCTTTGATTTAAATCACACTATGGTTAGGTTTGAATGGACTAAGTAATGGCAGATTGCGACAAGCAAAGCTGTCGCTAGATGCTTGGCTAAGTCTGAGAAAATATTAATTTATACAAACAGAATATTGCGCTAGATAACAACGAGGTGGGTTGCGGTTAGTTAATTAAACAACCGCAATGGTCATGAGTTTTATGATAAAAATGGATAATGATTAGCTTGGCACGCTAAGCCTTAATAAATTGGCTATTACTAATCTTGACCGCATAAAAAACTAAAGCCCTTATCTGGGCTTTAGTTAAATAATTAAGGTTTCGGGGTTATTTCGTGACCGGTAGTGGTTGACCAAGCATTAAGTACCGCTTTGACTAGGGTGGCTAAGGGTATCGCAAAAAACACCCCCCAAAAGCCCCATAAACCACCAAACAAGATCACGGCAATAATAATGGTTACCGGATGCAAGTTGACAGCTTCGGAAAACAAAAGTGGCACGAGCAAGTTACCGTCTAAGGCTTGAATAATGCCATAGGCTAACATCACATAACCAAATTCGGCGCTGGCACCAAACTGAAAAAATGCCACCAGCATTACCGGTAAGGTAACAATTGTTGCCCCAACATAAGGGACTAATACGGATAACCCCACCAATACCCCTAGTAGCACGGGGTAATTAAGCCCTAAAGACATAAAGGCAATGGTTGACGCGGCACCAATAATGATGATTTCGATTAATTTACCACGAATATAATTCATGATTTGTTGGTTCATTTCGATACCAACTTGCTTCGCCATTCGGCGATCTTTTGGTAAAAACTGGCGTACACTATCGAACAAAATTTGCTTATCTTTTAAGAAAAAAAACACCATTAACGGCACTAAGATAAGATAGATTAATAATGCCACCACATTAGAAATAGAATTAAGTGACGCTTTTAACGCTAACTGTCCCCACTCGATCAGTTTGTCATTGACTAAGGTTATAACGTGACTAATGTGCTCAGCGCTCACTAACTCAGGGTATTGCTCCGGTAGCGTTAATAAATAGGTATGCCCTTGCCCAACCATATGGGGCACTTCTTGCAGAAAGTTGCTGCTTTGCTGCCATATAACGGGCATTAAACCTAAAATCCCCAACAAGGATAAACCGACAAATGCAGAAACCACAACCATCACCGAAAATGCGCGCGAGGCACCAAGCTGCGTCAGCTTGTTAACCGGCAAATCAAGTAAAAATGCGATCGCAACCGCGACAAAAACTGGCATTAATAAATTACTAAAGAAGTAAACAAATAAAAAGGTACAGATTAAGATCACCAACAAGGTCACAGCACTTGGGTCGGAGAAATTTCTTTTGTACCAATCGCTAAACAGAGAAACCATAATTATTACTTTTCCGTGGTGATGATTAATTCAACAACATCTTTATCTATATTGCGCTGCTCAAAATAAAAGCCTTTTTTTGCGAGCAATTTAGGGATATCTTGTTTTGAGCCGCTATCACAAATACGTATTAAACAACGATCTGCACTGGTAAGCTTCCTCAGCATCAGCCTTAAATTTACCAAAGGCACTGGGCATTTATCTTGCGTCGCATCGTACTTATAAATCATAAATAAAAATAGGGTCAGAGCTTTAGTTTAATTATCTAATTTGCGACAATTGATTACAATGCTATTGCGATATTCTTTTTGATATTTTTTAATAAGATAAAGAGCTTAAATGAGTGAACTTGCCGTTAATCCCAGTTTAAAAGAAATCAACGCCTACAAAAAAAAGCTTAATTGGGGCGAAATTCCAAGTATCTACCAATTGGCCATGAGTGCAATTAGCGATATGGATAGTCTAATGACGCATGGCTTTGATAGCCCATATAAGCAATTGCTTGATAAAAACAATTGGAATAAAGCCTATTATGACAACCACGCCGAGCCATCATTGAAGCCGAAAATCATGTTATATCATGATTACAGTGAGCAAGACTATGAATTACATTGCTACCCAATCATAAATAACGAGCCGGTCTCACAAGTACAAGTTAATAATCCACAGTGCCCATTTATTCAATGGTTACCGAAAACAATGCAAATGTTGTTTAGATTGAACTCCTTGATCCCTTTTATTGTCTACACCTTTCAAAAAGGCGATAAAGCAGATTATGCCCTGCTGCGCTTTACACATCAGCGCGTCGAAGAGTTAATTAACTTACTTACGCAGTCATTTGATATAGTTGAAATAAAAGGTTATTCAATTGCAGAGTTTTGTCAAGAGATCCACCGAAAGCATGAACAAAAAACCGACCCGACTAACCCACCTAAGCCGATGGGAAGTTAGCTTTGTTTAAATTAGCACCCGCACTGATCGCTATTGTTTTAGCTAGTACCACGGCGAGTTATGCCCTCGCAGCAAATGAACAAAGCAATAGAAATAAACTCCCTGAAATCGGCTCGGCGGGCTTTAGTGTCTTATCCATAGAAAAAGAGCGGCAAATTGGTAGCGAAATGATGCGTCAAATCCGCGCCTCACAACCAATATTACACGACCCGGTATTAACAGAGTACATCAATGATTTAGGCAACCGCTTAGTAAGACATGCGAAAGACGTAAATTATAGCTTTGAGTTTTTTGTCATAAAAAACCAAGAATTAAACGCCTTTGCGTTTTTTGGCGGTCATATTGCTATTCATAGCGGCTTAATCACCACAGCTAACACCGAAAGTGAACTCGCCTCTGTCGTTGCCCATGAAATATCGCATGTAACACAACGTCACCTAGCACGAAGACTAGAAGAGCAAAACAGAGCTCAACCACTAACCATGGCCGGTTTAGTCTCGGGCGTGTTACTGACTTTAATCAACCCCAGTGTTGGTATGGCGGCGTTAAATACCACCATAGCAGCATCACAACAAGCGGGGATAAATTATACCCGAGGTAACGAAAAAGAAGCCGACCGAGTAGGCATTGAGTTACTTGCCAATAGCGGCTTTAACCCCCAAGGCGCCCCTGATTTTTTTAGTATTATGGCGGAAAAGTATCGCTATACCTCGAAGCCCCCAGCGATGTTATTAACCCATCCTCTGCCTGAGTCAAGGATTTCAGACGCCAGAGTCAGAGCACAAAACTATTTTCCGCGACCATTAGCGCCAAGCTTACAGTTTGAATTGGCAAAAGCGCGCATTAGCGCCCGATATGAAGGCAACGCGCAAGATAATATTCAACATTATCAACAACAGATTGACAAGCAACGCTATGCGATAAAAGCCGCGGCCCAGTATGGTCTTGCGCTTGCCCTTTATGAAAATAAAGAGTACCAACGGGCCATAACGCAACTGGAAAGCCTGTTTCATAATGACAAAAAGAACCTGTTTTATGCCGATGCGCTGACCGACGCCTATATTGCAGTCAAAGCTTATTCAAAAGCCATAGACATGTTGGCAGAGTTAAACCTATTAATGCCTAACAATCAGGTAGTAACGCTCAATTATGCCAATGCATTGACCGAGGCCAAGCAATATAGTGAAGCCGAAATGCTGCTCCAGGATTATTTAACCCTTAACCCACAAAACTTCATTGCCAATGATTTATTAACAACTGTGTATCGAAAACAAAATAAGCTAGCATTAATGCACGCCACTAAAGCCGAGGTTTATGCCTTATTAGGCGCTTATCCTAAAGCAATAGACGAATTACAAACCGGCTATAACTATGCACAAGATAATCGGTTATTGAAAAAACGCATGCAAGGCCGCATATTGCAATTACAAGCACAACAAGCAAGACTTAAACGCTTATAATTGAGCAAACATTTAATTTATTTAGTCATTTATATTAACTTAAGAGAACGATATGCTTACAATTTACCACAACCCTCGTTGTTCAAAAAGCCGCCAAACTTTAGCTCTGCTTGAAGAGCACAATCAAGACGTGACTGTAGTAGAGTACTTAAAAACGCCACTAAATGCAGCGCAAATTACCGAACTGGCAAGCTTACTTAAGCTCTCTCCTGTAGAGATGATGCGCACCAAAGAAAGTGAATTTAAAGAGCAAAACCTAGCAGCGGCTGACGATGAAACCTTGATTGCTGCTATGGTAGCAACACCAAAGCTGATGGAACGCCCAATCGTAACCGATAGCACGCGTGCGGTAATTGGTCGCCCTCCCGAGAACGTGCTTACACTTATCTCTGGCGCAAAGTAGCAACACATGAACAACACTCAAAAAGTATCTACTAAAACACTAAAAAAAATTACTTTAGTGGCCTATTTTTCGTTACTGATTTATATGCCGCTTTGGTTAATCGTGCTCAGTGATAGCAGTGCATTGTCTGCGCCGTTAACGCTTATTATGTTTGTACTGCCTTTATTACTGCCTATCAAAGGTTTAGTACAAGGCAACCCTTATACCTATGCTTGGTCAAATTTTATTGTAATGATTTACTTTTTACACAGTTTAACTACGCTTTGGGTATCAGCCGATGAAAAGCTCTGGGCATTGGCAGAGTTACTGCTAGCCACTATCATGTTTATTGCCGCTAGCTATTATGCTAAATATCGTGGGCAAGAACTGGGTCTTAGCATACGTAAATAGAAAGCTGAACAAAGCAAGAGCTAACCGCTCGTTCGCAATAAAACTAGCACTCTAAGTAAAGCCCCTTGTGAGTGCTAGCCTTTGACATCACCACCTTGTTACTGAGCAATAACCTGTAGATAATACCTTAGCTATCAGTAATGCCCGCCACTACCTTGGACCTGCACGACCACCTTTGACATATGGCATGAGAATCTAAAAGCTCAGCTTTCATGGCAACAATACCTAGATGGTCGTTTGCTAACACGTTTTTATATTTTCCTCATCGCTACTGGTTCACAAAGGCATTGAAAGTGGTATAAGCTTGGCTTGGTCTATTGGTTTAATGAAACATGATTATCATGGAAAATATACTATGAAGCTTAGCTCAAAAGGATTTTCAAGTAGCCGTTCATTACGGCTTACATTTTTTCTCACTATAATGTTAGTCGGTTGTGGCGGTGGCTCAGACAATAGCCAAAGTTCAGCGGATGATGACTTTACCCCAGTTGTCACAAAAACCGGTATCATTACCCTTGACCAAGACAGCAGCCTAGCGCAACCTCACGAGTTAATCCTTTATTACCCAAACGATACGCTTAGCAACATAGAATGGCAGCAAACTGCAGGGCATGAGGTCGTTTTTCATGCTAAACACAGCAAAGTGATCGCGTTTACACCAAGCCAAGCGGGTGATTATAGTTTTCAAGTCAGTTTTACCCGTAACGGTGTTAATGAAAATTTATCACACACGCTATCGGTAGCTGAACAAGTAAACCAACTCTCAGTACGCTTAGGTCATGCAGCTCTAGAAGGCAGCAAAGTTTCGCTGCGCGCATACCTAGACAACGCTGAGCTAATCAGTGATAGCATAACCTGGCAACAAACATCAGGCCCAAAGGTTACCTTTAGCGAAACAAGTACCGGTAAAGAATCAGTATTTTTTACCGCACCAGACGTCAGTGCCGACAGTATAATTAGCTTTACCGTCAGTGCCAGCAATGGCAGTCAAGCATATCAAGATACGGTTGCATTACTGATCGAAAGTGCAGACCCTATAACCAGTGGTGACAACACAGCCTACCCATCTCGACTTGCTAAGGTTTTTCCTTATCATGCTAATTCACCTTATGCAGATGTTTTAGTCGATTGTGTGTACAGTAACCGTATTACTTTTGACAACAGTTGCCGATTCAATGAACTGCCCCTGATTGCTCAAGATACCACAACCCCTAGCGTGAATGATATTATGGATCGGGTGCTCGTATCCCACCATTGGATGGGACAAAGGTTTGCCGAGTTTTTACAAAATGCAGATCAAAATAATGATTTTAAAAATTTACTGCGTGCAACCACGGCAATTGTTATTTCATATGATATCCGGCCATCGTATTATTGGGCTGTAACCGGCGCTATACACTTAGATGCCAATAATTTATGGTTAACCCCTGATGAAAGAGACACCATCAATCAAGCGCCCGACTTTCGCAGCAACTTTGGAGAGTCACTCAACTTTGTTATGCCATGGCGCTATGTTAAAAACAATCAATATAGCACTAACCACTACCCTGAGCAGCTAAGGTTAACGCGTGATGCCGACGACCTTGTTTATCAACTTGCTGCCTTGATGTATCACGAATTAGCCCACGCCAATGATTATTTTCCAGCCAGCGTTTGGCATTCAATAAATCGCAATGAACGTATCTTGGATAACGTCAATCAAAGGCTTGCTATGAGTGGCATAGAGTCAGATAAATTAAGCTCTGCTTTGCCACTGCATGGCGAAGAAATGTATCGTTTAGCGCAAGTACGCTTTCATGGCGAAGCCGCGACTGAAAATGAAAAAAACTATACGCCAAGTGATGTTGCACTATTCTTTAGTCCAGAACACGCGCCACACTTTTACAATTACTCAAGTAAGCGTGAAGACTACGCCATGTTATTCGACGCACTTATGATGAAAGCGCGCTATGATGTTGACCGAGACATTGCAGTTACAAATAAACCGCAAAGTAGTGGTGAAGACTACATAGTCACTTGGGGGCAGCGCGGCCGCATTGGCGAGCAACATATCAAGCCCAGAGTAGAATATGTCACCCGCCGGATATTGCCAGAATTTACTTATGCCGCTAGTATTATCAACAACTTACCCGAACCAATAGCTATGAAAGTAGGAAGTTCGTGGACACAAAACCTCGGCATCAGTCCTAGCCTAGATACCGAAAACATGGCAAATATTAACGCCCGCAAACTCACCATAAACAGTGTCGACGCAGGTAAGTTAAACAGCAATCAAGTCATATTTTATGAAAAACCTATGCCAGAGCGTCAATAGCGCGCACTTTGTTACACTACTTTTGCTAACATAAATGGACATTAATAAGCGCATCAATATTTTACATATAACCTGAGCAGTCCAATGACAGGATCGAAACTGTCTCTAATGCCTTAACAGCTCAAGTAATGTGGGCTGCTTTAAAAGCAACTTTTTGCTATCTGCGCTTACCCTGTGCGTGCCGTGACAGCGCGCGCAAGCCTGCACGGCAAGTGTGCCAAGCGCTCTCGCCTGCTCTTTAATCGTCCCTGAGTTTAAGCTCTGCTCGAGATTAATCAATGTTTGTTGCATCGCCTCATTTGGGTAATTTTTACGCTCATTTTTATGACAATGACGACAAGTTTGCCCAAGCGCGTTCATGCCTAGTTTAAGTTCCTGTAGAGAAGAGATCGCAAGCTCAGGCATATTATCTTGCGAGGCAATTTTTATTTGATTTACCTGTTTGCTCAAACTGGCCATGTGGCGATTAAATGGCTGTGCAGCCTCAATAGTAATATTAGAAAAATCTGCGCTCCGATAAGTTAACGCTGTGACGGCACGATAGTCGTCATGACAAGCATCACAACTTCGCTGTAAGGAGTTTATGGCAGATAATACAGCGTCATAGTTTTGGTTATTAACACCCGTGGTTATCGCTGCAATTGCTGCCTTGTCTAACTTATGCTGCCAACTAGGCACCATTTCACCTATTTTAAGGTAATGAGCTGCAAGCTCTTCACTCCATGGTTTTAGATATGTACTATTTTGTTGCTGAGCATAAAATTGCACCGCTTGAAGTTCTCGGCGCAGTTTAAACATATTATGCAGCCACACTTGACGTTTGTTTTCGGGTTTGTACCACTGCGCCAAAGCTGGTGGAGGCAACTTGACAAGTGCGACTTTACTTTGGTGTTTATAAACCAGCACTACCACCAGTGAAATAACCGCAATTTGCAAGACAATAAAATAAGTCCATCTCATAACAACTAATGCTCCATCACTTGACATTGGAAAGCGTATGTAATGGCTAATTATAAGGCGTTAGGTTAATAACGCTTTGATCAGGCACAAAAAACGAGGATGTTATGGCGGGTGAGCAAACTGCGGATGCGTAACACTTTGGCGACCACCTAAACCACAAACAGTAGTGATAGGGCTCGGTAACAGACGCAGCTTAAATTAAGAGATTGACCTAGTTTTTAAAATAGCACTTCTTTAATAAAAGGAATGGTAATACGACGCTGCTCTCTAATGGATGCTTGGTCTAGCTGCTCAAGTGCAGCAAGTAAACTGGCCATATCACGAGATAGCCGTTTGATAAGGAAGCTAGCAACATCATCACTGATAAATAAGCCGCGTTGCTGGGCTCGATACTGAAGTGCTATTGACTTTTCAGCATCAGATAAAGGTTTAACCTGTAACGTTAAGCCCCAATTTAACCGTGATACTAAATCTGGCAAACTGATATTTAACTGACCCACACTTTGATCACCTGTAATTATCAGGCACTTATTTTGCTCAACCATGCGGTTATATAAATCAAACACCCCTTGCTGCCACTGCTTATTACCTGCGATTAATTGAATATCATCAAGGCATACTAAATCAATATTTTCCAGCCCATCTAATACGTCAACGGATAACTGCGTTAGTTCTGAAAAAGATAAACATAGCGAGCTAATACCTAAAGTGTCGGCAAAAGCGCAACTGGCATGTAATAAATGGCTTTTACCTACCCCTGTTAGGCCAAATAAATACAAACTATGCACAGGCTTGTTTTCATCTAGAATTTGCTCTAAAAAGTGCCGTAATTGCTTAACCACCATAGTATTACTTTTACTTTGAAAGCTAGCAAACGTTTCATCATCGGGTAGTTGTACCGAAAGGGTTAATTGCGAGATTTTCTTCACTTTTTACCCCAGTAGAAAACCGGTAATTGCGCTAAACTTAGCGGGGCTGACAAAGGGTCTATATAGCGATTAAGTTGACCACTTAATTTTAATGAATCGAAAAATGCTTGTTTAGAGCCAATCAGCGACAGTTTAAAACGTCGGCTATTGCCTTGTGCACTGACTAATTGTACCGATTGTACCGCCGACAGCTCTTGTAAAAACTGAGTTACAGCCATTAGTGTCTCTAGAGTGGTAATATTGGCGACTTCAATGTCAAACTCATTACTTTTCGTTGTTGACAGAGCGTACTGTTGATAAATGATATCTGTGATGTCATTTAACGCTGAAGTCAGTAACTTGCTCGCATTGTCACCTTGATATTGGGCGCTAAAAGTTTGTCTGTGCTCATTTTGGACGTCTGTCATTAAACTCCAATCTAATGCTAAGGGGTTTTGTTGACATAAGGGGCAATCGGCAGTTAGTGCTTCATTGGCAATAATGCTGCTATTTGACACCCTGATCACCACAGCGGCTTCAGCGCCGTAACGCACTGACGCCTGAGCAATCGCTTGTGGAAAGCGCCCCCATATATCCGATAAGGTAATGGCATTTATATCAGTTAAATCCATGAGTGGCATTACCACCGGTAAGCCTCGCGACTGGGAAAAATTATTTATGAGCTCAGGTAAAGGAGAGTGCGAACTTGAGGCAATAATACGACGATTTAAGCCATCTTCTTCTACAAGCCACACCATCACTTGGGGTCTAAGTCGTCCCCATATAGCTAGGTCACTGTCTTGAAATAATCGATTAACTTTGCCTTCATCAAAAGCCACTTTCAATAACGGTTTATTGTTTTTTCGTATAAATTGATATTTGGTAACGTATTTCTGGTAATTCTTTATTGCTTGATTAAACAAAGGGTGGTTAATTTCTTTTCCGCCAACTTTGATGAACACGGCTCGTAATGCACTTTGCAGCGCTTGGTTACGATCACTAGCAGATTGTGATGCCACAACCACTTCTGCGCTATACAAATTTACGACTTCTATAGCGTTAATTTTAAACGGCAGTACAATAAATAGGAATATCAGATAATTTCTGAACATAAAGTGCATTAACAAGTGTTTCATAATGAAGATCTTATCATAATGTTACTGATTTTTATTAGTTATAAAAATAATTTATTTTAAAGATTTTCAGCGCGTCTCAGCACTGATAGAATATGCGCCTTTATTGTCTAAGCAAATAAACAACATAATTGAGGTTTCCCCGTGAGCGAAGAAAAACAGTCTTTAAGTTATAAAGATGCTGGCGTTGATATAGATGCAGGTAATGCCCTAGTTGAAAATATTAAAGGTGCTGTAAAGCGCACTACTCGTCCAGAAGTTATGGGGGGCCTAGGTGGTTTTGGCTCTGTCTGTCAACTACCCACTGGCTACAAAGAGCCAGTATTGGTTGCAGGTACCGATGGTGTCGGCACTAAATTACGTTTAGCCATAGACTTAGCAAAGCATGATAGTGTTGGTATAGATTTAGTCGCTATGTGTGTTAACGATCTTATCGTACAAGGCGCTGAGCCTTTATTTTTCCTAGACTACTACGCCACAGCTAAGCTTGATGTTGAGGTAGCTTCAGCCGTAGTTGAAGGTATTGCCGAAGGTTGTGTACAAGCCGGTTGTGCTTTAGTGGGTGGTGAAACCGCTGAAATGCCAGGCATGTACCATAAAGGCGACTACGATATTGCTGGCTTTTGTGTCGGTGTAGCGGAAAAATCACGTTTACTTGACGGCAGCAAAGTGGCGGCCGGCGATCAGCTTATTGCCCTTGGCTCTTCAGGTGCCCACTCAAACGGCTATTCACTTATTCGTAAAGTGTTAGAAGTGAATAACACAGACACTAATGATTTACTCGATGGTAAACCACTAGCTGAACATCTATTAGCACCAACAAAAATTTATGTTAAGTCAGTACTAGAGTTACTTAAACATGTTGACGTGCACGCACTGTCGCACATTACCGGTGGTGGCTTTTGGGAAAATATTCCCCGAGTATTGCCAGCAAGCGCACAAGCGATTATTGACGGCGACAGTTGGCAGTGGCCAGCAATATTTAACTGGTTACAACAACATGGCAATATCAGTGAGCATGAAATGTACCGCACTTTCAATTGTGGTGTCGGCATGATCATTGTAGTCCCAGCAGAGCAATTAGCTGAAAGTATCGAAATACTCAATGCTGAAGGCGAAAACGCTTGGCATATCGGCGCCATTGCAGACTTGCCTGCAGGCCAAGAGCAAGTATTGATCAATAAAGGTTAATAGTGATGCGAAGCCGAATTGTAGTCCTCATTTCCGGCAGCGGCACAAATTTACAGGCGATCATTGATGCCAGTAAACAAGATAACTACAGCGGCGACGTCGTTGCTGTAGTATCGAATAATGCCGACGCCTACGGATTAACCCGTGCTCAAGATGCTAACATTGCCACTGCTGTATTATCACATAAAGACTTTGATACTAGAGAAGACTACGACACTGCCTTGATTGAGAAAATCAATCAATATCAGCCCGATCTTGTCGTTTTGGCTGGCTTTATGCGCATTCTTACCGCAAAGTTTGTGCAAAAGTTCCAAGGCCGCTTGATCAATATTCATCCCTCGCTACTGCCTAAGTATCAAGGTTTGAATACGCATCAAAGAGCCATTGATGCTGGCGATACGGTACATGGGGTAAGTGTGCACTTTGTCACTGAAGAACTGGACGGCGGTCCCGTAATTTTACAAGCGAAAGTGCCAATTTTCCCAGAAGATAATGCAGAAGATCTTGCACAGCGAGTGCATCAACAGGAACACCGCATTTATCCACTAGTGGTAAATTGGTGCTGCTCAAAACGCGTAATCATGCAAGCCGAAAAGGCTGTTTTTGATGGTGTAATTCTTCCCGTTTCAGGGTATGCTAACGACGAATAGCCTTGATATTAGAGAACTTACCATGTTGAAATCATTACCCTATATTGCATTATTTCTATCTTGTTTTACATTGGCTAATGAGGTGGAAAGTGGCACAGCTAGGGTAATGGTGCCGGCATTTAGTGCCGAATACACCATACTGCATAAGTCAAAAGCTGTCGGTACTGCAACGCGCAAGCTCAGCTATTTAGACAATGGTCTGGCACAATATAGCTACCATACCGACATCGAGTGGTTAATATTTTCTGATACCCGAGATGAAATATCCCAACTCAAAATTGACGGTAATAAAGTGACACCGATGCGTTATGAATACAAACGCGAAGGTACTGGCTCAGATAAACATTATAAATGGCGCTATGATATTGCCAATAATAGCGCCTATAATGAGCTTAAAGATCGTAGCAAAAGCATCGACTTTCCGGTAAACATTCAGGATCCACTCAGCTATCATTTACAGCATCGCCTAAATATGCTCACCAACCCAGAACAAAAACATTATGTTTATCCAGTTGTAAAAACGTCTGGCTCTATCAAAAACTATGTTTATCAATATGATGGTGAGGAAGAGCTAATGCTACCCTATGGTTTAGTAAAAACCATTAAATTAAAACGTGAAGTCATTGAAAAAAAACGCATAACCTACGCTTGGTTTGCGCCTGAGTTAGATTATTTGCTGGTCAAACTCCAGCAAATAAAAGGTGATGTTGAGCAATTTGAGGCACAATTAAAATCCGTCAATGGCACTTCTAATTAACGCATTTATGCGCTGACATTTACAGGTTAAAAGTGCATTATCACCTACCGACCTTGCTCGGCTCATAAGCCATGTGATAAACATGGCAACTGGTTTGTTCAACCGCACCTTAAAATTTCATTATGCCGGCTGTGCTTTACTTTCGTAAATAAGCTCACCCTGACAAAATAACAACCCTTCACCTGGCTGCATTTGTTGCCAGGTTTCATCATCGGTTAATGGTTGCGTGGCGATCACAGTAACAATATCGTTTTCAGTGGTAACCTGTTCAAAATTAACTACCATTTCCGCATCAATTAAACTGGCTTTACCAAAGGGTGCACGTCGCGTTAACCAATGTAAATTATTACTACAATAGACTAATAAAAAATCGCCATTGGTCAGTAATAAATTAAATACCCCTAATTTATTGATGGTGTGACAGAGTGATACAATATAATGAAACAATCGCTCGATATCGGGTTCGTTACCGTTAAATTTATTAAATAATTGCTCTAGAATCCAACAAAATGCGTGTTCGCTATCGGTTTCCCCAATCGGCAGGTGATATTTAATCGGCAACTGCGCTAAAAAGCCAGCCAATTGACCATTATGCGCGTAGGTCCAGTTTTTCCCCCACATAGGACGAATAAACGGATGGGTATTAACCAATGACACTTTACCTGAGTTTGCTTGGCGAATATGACAAACCACAGTTTCACTTTTTATTGGATAATCAGTCACTAATTGCGCGATAGGTGATTGGGCGCTTGGTAATGGGTCTTTAAAGCTTCGACAGCCCTTGCCTTCATAAAAAGTGATGCCCCAGCCGTCTTTGTGCGGCCCCGTATTTCCACCTCGCTGCATTAAACCACTAAAACTAAAACAAATATCTGTCGGGACGTTGGCACTCATGGCCAGTAATTCACACATAATTAAAACCGATAAAATAAATTAATAAAATGAAGACTACGCCATAGTAATCATGGCCAATGGCCTTGGTAATGCTCGACTAAACAATAACATCAAGACATCACACCATAAACAATGCCTATTTACTCATCGTGTAGCACCAACAAAATTATTTTGCAGCGAAAAACACGCAACCTTAGTTAATTGCTTATACTCAATGAGCAGCGATCCATATTGCTAGCGGTTTCTTAGCTTGCGTTCACTGCGCAGAAGCAACCGCTAGACGATGAGCTTGTTCAGCCTATATTACGCTGATATTAATGCTAATTAACACTGATTTTAACGTTAAGGAGCAATAAATTTATTCACAGCATCAGTAAAGCACAAATCAATTGAATTTATGCACAAGACCCATTAAGCTTAAATCAATAATCTGGTCAGACCTGATATTAATATTCAAGCATTTTACAATTAAGGAAAGAATGTGGACTACTTAACTTGGCTACTCATTGCTATCGCATTATGCGGGTTTATGGCGTACTCACGTGCTTCTCTCGGCACTTTTACTATCGCATTTACTTTATTGATGATCTTAGGAACATCTTTGCAAATCCTATCATTTTTCAGTTGGTTGCTGTTTGCCATAATTGCAATCCCATTAAATGTTGCGGACTTAAGAAAGAAATATATTTCCAGCCCGTTACTGGCGATGTTTCGTAATATCATGCCCGAAATGTCGCGAACAGAAAAAGAAGCTATTGACGCAGGGACCACATGGTTTGAAGCAGAATTGTTTCGTGGCACGCCAGATTGGAAAAAATTGCATAATTATCCAAAGCCAACGCTTAGCAGCGAAGAACAAGCCTTTTTAGACGGCCCTGTTGAGGAAGTTTGTCGTATGACAGACGACTGGCAAACAACGCATGAACTGGCTGACTTGAGCCCTGAGGTTTGGCAGTTTCTTAAAGATAACAAGTTTTTTGCCATGATCATTAAAAAGCAATATGGTGGCTTAGAGTTTTCTGCCTATGCTCAATCTCGCGTGTTACAAAAACTGTCGAGTGTCAGTACGGTTTTATCATCAACCGTTGGTGTGCCTAACTCGCTAGGACCCGGCGAACTATTACAACATTATGGAACCCAAGAGCAGCAAGACTATTATTTACCTCGCCTGGTAAAAGGTGAAGAAATCCCTTGTTTTGCTTTAACGAGCCCAGAAGCTGGCTCAGATGCCGGCGCTATACCGGATTATGGTATTGTCTGTCATGGTAAGTTTAATGGTGAAGAAGTACTGGGCATGCGTTTAACCTGGAATAAACGCTACATTACCTTAGCACCTATTGCGACTGTGTTAGGTTTAGCATTTAAACTACAAGATCCTGATCATTTATTAGGCGAAGAAGAAGACTTAGGTATTACTTGTGCGTTAATACCAACCGACATCGATGGCGTGATCACTGGCCGCCGTCATTTTCCTTTGAATGTGCCTTTTCAAAATGGTCCAACACAAGGTGAAGATGTATTTGTGCCATTGAGCTTTATCATTGGCGGCCCAGAAATGGCTGGACAAGGTTGGCGTATGCTAGTTGAGTGCTTATCTGTAGGTCGCGCAATCACCTTACCTTCGAACAGTACGGGCGGTATCAAGTCACTCGCATTAGCAACGGGCGCTTATAGTCGTATTCGTCGTCAATTTAAAATTGCTATCGGTAAAATGGAAGGCGTTGAAGAAGCACTTGCACGTATTGGTGGCAATGCCTATTTGATGGATGCCGTAACAACTATGTCAACTGGCGCGATTGATATGGGTGAAAAGCCCAGCGTTATTTCTGCAATTGCAAAATATCACTTAACCGAAAAAATGCGTAATTGCGTTGCTGATGCGATGGATATTCATGGTGGTAAAGGCATTTGTATGGGACCCAGCAATTACCTCGCTCGTGGCTACCAAGGTGCCCCCGTCGCTATAACGGTAGAAGGGGCAAATATACTGACTCGCAGCATGATTATTTATGGCCAAGGGGCTATTCGATGTCACCCCTACGTATTAGCGGAATTGTCCGCTGCCAACAATCAAGACCAGCGACAAGCGCTAAATGATTTTGACCATGCCCTCTTCGGCCATATTGGCTTTGCCATCAGTAATATTTGCCGCAGTGTATGGTTTTCATTTACCGGTAGCTACTTGTTAACTGCACCTTACCCTGATCAAACCCGTCGCTACTATCAATTGATGACGCGCTTTAGCTCTAATTTAGCCATGCTCTCTGATATTGCTATGTTAACCTTAGGAGGTGATTTAAAGCGCAGAGAACGCATTTCAGCGCGCCTTGGCGATATTTTAAGCTACCTATACCTAGCCTCGGCAACCTTAAAGCGTTACAACGATGAAGGTCGACAAAGCGCTGATTTGCCGCTAGTTCAATGGGCTGTAGAAGATAGCCTCTATCAAGTGCAACAAGCCATTGATGAGTTAATCAATAACTTCCCTAACCGCATAGTTGCTAAAATGTTAAGGCTTATTATTTTACCGCTAGGCTGTTGGTTAGAAAAACCTTCTGATCGTACTGACCATAAAGTCGCAGCTTTATTACAATATCCGAACGATACACGCTCACGCATAGGCCAAGGCCAATACTTAACCCGCGAGCCTGAAAATGTCTTAGGCCAGCTTGAGCAAACATTAGAGGATATCATTGCCTGTGAGCCTATTTTTGAAAAGATTTGCCGTGAGCTAGGTCAGCGTTTGCCGTTTTATCAACTGGACTTAGTCGCGCAAAAAGGCTTAGAAGCGAAAATAATCAGTGCAGAAGAAGCTGAGTTACTGACCAAAACAGAAAGTGCCCGAAAGGCCACCATCAATGTTGATGACTTTGACTCAAACTATTTAAAAGCCGGTCAGTGTTAAACTGAAAAATTAAATTAATACCCTGTCACAACAAACAAGCCCCCTGCTGAAAAACGGCAAGGGGCTTTTTTCTGTACTCGTGAACTAAAATCTCATTCGCTTAATTTCAATTACAAGTAAAAATACAACTAAGACTACACAACCAAGACACATTACGTTAACATAAAATTAACAATATTTTTCCTTTTTCAGCTGATTGAAAGAAAATAAGTAATATAAAAAATGTTAACAAACACGCCCTCTGTACCAGTCAAGCGCCGCCGTAAAGGTGAGCAAACAAAAAACCTGATTTTAGAATCAGCGATTATTGTGCTTGCCCAGCACGGGGTAAAAGGCACAACACACAGAGCCATTGCAGAACAAGCCAAGCTTCAGCTCTCATTAACCACTTATTACTTCAAGGATATCCAAGCGTTAATACAACAAGCTTTTTCCTCTAATTGCCAGTATTTACTCACTGCAAGAATCCAGCGCTGGCAAGCCATGTTAGCTGTAATAACAACGATACCTAAAGCAGCCTTGCGCACCGTCAAACAGCGGCGAGCACTGCTTGAGCAATTAACCGATTTATTATTGGCAGCATTGGAAGACACGGCTCAAAATCATCGTCATCAGCAAGTCGTCGAGCAGCTACTATTAACCGAAGCACTAGTGTCGCCATCATTACAAGCATTGACACAACAGCATTATCAAGCTTGCCTTAAACCCTGCCTTGCTTTATGTCAGTATTTCAGTGCTGATTCAGCGCAAACTAGCACTAAGGCAGAAATATTAATGACACAAATTCAACACCTAGAATATCGACACTTGCTATTTTCGCCTGCGCAAGTCAATACAACGCAAGCTCGGGCATGGCTGCAAGTGCCCTTAGCCATGGCACTGTCTCTAAAGTCACCCTAATTGGCAACTTAAAGCTTTGTACTCCAATAACAAATCAGTTAGATTAAGTCATCGGACCAAAACAGTTATTTAAGGTATTTTAGTGGACTTTACTGCGAAATTTACCCAACTTCAGCAATACTTTTCTCATAATAAAACTCGCGATTTAGCATGGCGTAAGCAGCAACTACAGCAAATAAAACGTTTAGTTGTCGACAATGAAAGTGCATTTTTATCGGCACTGGCAACTGACTTAGGCAAGCCCGCACAAGAAGCATGGATGACAGAAACCTCATACGTCGCCAGCGATGTTGATCATACCTGTAAACGCCTTCATCGCTGGGCAAAAAAGCGTTCGGTGAGCACGCCGCTGGTGGCACAACCTGGCCGCTCCTATATTCAACCTGAGCCGCAAGGGACAGTGCTTATTATTGGTGCATGGAATTACCCTTTACAACTGATATTAGCACCTTTAGTGGCAGTAATAGCTGCCGGCAACTGCGCTCTGGTTAAGCCTTCTGAACTTGCACCAACAACCTCTGCGCTGTTAGCTAAACTTATTCCACAATATTTAGACAAAAACGCGGTATCAGTTGTTGAGGGGGGCGCAGACGAAACAACCGCATTATTGGCACTGCCTTTTGATCATATTATGTACACGGGCAATGGCCAGGTTGCACGCATCGTGATGGCAGCAGCAGCCAAGCACTTAACACCCGTCACTTTAGAACTCGGCGGCAAAAGCCCTGTTTATGTTGATGACAGTGCCGATCTGAACATTACCGCGCAAAGAATCGCCTGGGGCAAGTGGATGAATGCCGGCCAAACCTGTATAGCCCCCGATTATATACTGTGTTCAAAACGCCTAGTTACGCCATTAACCACAGCATTAAAAGCACAAATTATTAACATGTTTGGTCAAGAGCCAAAGCAAAGCAAAAGTTACGGGCGCATTGTTAATCAACGCCATACCAAACGCATTAGCGATTATTTAGCTGATCAAGACATTGCCGTCGGCGGCGAGTTTGATCTAGAAAACCGTTATATCGCGCCCACCATTGTCATTAATCCCGCACGAGATAGTAGCCTAATGAGCGAAGAGATTTTTGGCCCAATACTACCCATTATCGCCATTGAAGATTTTGCACAGGCGAAAGCCTTTGTCACCATGCGTGATAAACCGCTTGCCGCGTATATTTTTTCAAAAAACAAACACCAATGCCAAGCTTGGGTGCATGACGTAAGGGCCGGTAATCAAGGCATTAATGATGTTATCATGTTTAATGCCGTACCTGAGCTTCCTTTTGGTGGCGTAGGGCCAAGCGGTATTGGTCAGTATAGTGGCCAAGCAGGATTTGATAACTTTAGCCATTTAAAGTCTGTGCTAGCAAGGCCGTTTATCAAAGACTTACCAATTCGGTTTGCTCCCTATGGTAAAATAAAATTTAAAATCCTGCGCTGGCTACGTTAAATAGAAAGCCCGTCCATTAAATACTTTTAAAGAGATAAAAATAACATGATGAAGTATGTAAAATTAGGCAGTAGTAATTTAACCGTGTCTCAAGTTTGCTTAGGCAGCATGACGTGGGGCGTGCAAAATAACCAAAACGATGCCGATGCCCAGCTTGATTACGCCCTTGCACAAGGTATTAACTTTATCGATACTGCCGAAATGTACGCCATACCTCCAACGGCTGAAAGCTATGGTAAAACAGAATCCATTATAGGCAACTGGCTTAGTCGCAACGCTGCGCGCCGCAAAGACATTGTTTTAGCTACAAAAATAGCTGGTCCGGGGTTTTCCTATATTCGTGATGGTAGCAACATAACGGGCGCAAACGTTATTGCCGCTGTCGACAGCTCTTTAAAACGTTTGCAAACTGATCATATCGATTTATATCAATTACACTGGCCAAATCGGCAATCTGTACATTTTGGTCAACATTGGCCAAATGACATACAGCACAGCCAACTTGAGTGCGAGCAAGAAAAAGCCGCAATGCTAGATATTTTGCAAGGGCTAGCCAGTTGTGTTCAAGCCGGAAAAATCCGTTATTGTGGGCTCTCTGATGATAGCCCTTGGGGAATTAGCCAATACTTACGCTTAAGTGCAGAGCATAATCTGCCGCGCATGGTATCGATACAAAACGAGTTTAGCTTACTACATACCAAAGATTGGCCCTATTTAATCGAACAGTGTGTACATGAAAATATGGCGTACTTACCTTGGTCGCCGCTTGCCACAGGTTTGCTTACCGGTAAATACCTTAATGGCCAGCGCCCACAAGGCAGTCGATTAACTTTGGCGCAGCGTCACGGCCTGTTTAGAGATACCAAGTCATCAAATGCAGCAGTGCACGCCTATGTAAATCTTGCCAAACGCCATAATATTTCACCAGCGCAAATGGCACTAGCATGGTGTGCACAGGTTGACGGCGTCACATCCACTATTATAGGTGCAACTAGCATGGCACAATTAACAGAAAATATTGCTGCATTTCAACAACCCCTAACTGCAGAGCTAAAACAAGAAATTAATCAAACTCTGCGTCAATATCCGTCACCTTTTTAATATAAGCCTTACCGCGCCAACTTGGTAACATGCCACTTAAGCAAAATTGGTAGTACCTGTTGGCGCTAGGACGCGCTACAGCGATATTTATTTTGCATTTCTTTAACCGATAAGGCGGCAATGTCTGCTAACACCGCTAGGTCAACATCCGCTAACTTATTAATATACAAACACGACTTACCCAGTTTATATTTACCCAAGCGCGATAACTGCGACTGATATTGGCTAAAACCTGGCATAATATAAATGGCGATATTTTGCTTGCGCGGTGAAAAAGCGATCACTGAAGCTTGTCCTGAGCGGCCACTCGCATATTGATAATGATAACGACCAAAACCTATTATACTGCCATCTAAATAAGGCTTATAGCCCGACGCTTGTGTTAATAGTTTTACCAGTGCTTGACTATCGCTTTGTTTAACTTTGTGCTCAATGGCATTAATAAACCTTGTTAAATTATCCATTCAATCCCGCCTCTTTTGCGCGACACTTACGCTTAGTAGTGACTATTGATGATCACAGCTGAAATTGCAAAATAAATGCTATCGCCGTGGCTGTATTCTGTTGATCTTTCGCGATGACTTTTACCGCGACTTATTTGCTATTTAGGCAAGGCAGAGTCTATAACGTCTAGCTCGCGACACAAACAGGCGATAACGCCGTATAAATTTCACACATGTGCGACCTTTAGCTTCATTTAAAACGCATGGTGGCTTTGTTGCTCGCTTATTAAATAAGGTAATTATTATTCAATGCTCGCGCCGCGATTAAACCCGCTTGACATTGAAAATGTGTTAACCCTGAAAGATCATCAGACCCTAATAAAAAAGGCCATACTTGCAGTGCAGTATGGCCTTTAAACGAGTTTTTAAGCGACAATAAAAACGCTAGACTAAACGCTTACAAAAATGACAGTAAGTCTTCATCCAATTGCATAAGGGTTTTTGGATCCGCCATCATGGTAACGGCTAATGACTTGGTTCGTGGTAATAAGCGCTCAAAGTAGAACTCTGCGGTTTTAATTTTTGCGCGGTAAAAGTCTCTATTTTCAACATCAGTTGCTAATTTTTCATAGGCGGCTTGTGCCATTTGTGCCCAGAAATACGCCATCACCACATAACCAGAGTACATTAAAAAGTCGACTGACGCCGAGCCAATTACATCGCGATCTTTTTTCGCTTTCAGTCCTAAACGAATAGTGTATTGTTGCCATTTCGCTACGGTAGTACTTAATGGCCAAATAAATTTGTTCATTTGACGTTTATGTGGGCTACTCGATAACATACTTTTGTCTTTACAGAAAATCAGCACTTCTTTGGCAAAATCATTTAAAGATTTACCACGAGTCATTAAAATTTTGCGCCCTAATAAGTCAAGTGCCTGAATGCCTGTTGTACCTTCATACAAGGTAGATATCCGAGTATCACGCACAATTTGCTCCATGCCCCACTCTTTTATAAAGCCGTGTCCACCAAAAATTTGCAAACCATGGTTCGCACTTTCTTGACCTAATTCAGTTAAAAAAGCTTTTAAAATTGGAGTGATAAAACCTAAACGGTTATCTGCTTTTTTACGCGCTTCTTCAGTTTTAGCATTTTCTACTTGATCAACTAATTTAGCGGTATAGTAAATCATGGCACGACCACCTTCACTAATGGCTTTTTGTGTCATCAACATTTTACGCACATCAGGGTGGCAAATAATTGGATCCGCCACTTTATCCGGGTGCTTAGTGCCAGAGAGTGAGCGCATCGACAAACGCTCTTTGGCATAGTTTAATGAGTTTTGATAAGCAAGTTCAGCAGCGCAAACGCCCTGTAGTGCGGTACCAACACGTGCCGTATTCATAAAGGTGAACATACACTCTAGCCCTTTATTTTCAGGACCGATCAGCACACCTTTAGCATTATCGAAGTTTAATACCGCAGTTGCTGAGCCTTTAATACCCATTTTATGTTCAATTGAGCCACAAGAAACGTTATTGAATTCGCCAATATTCCCCTGCTCATCGGTTTGCATTTTAGGCACGATAAACAAAGAAATGCCTTTTGTTCCCTCTGGGGCACCAGGCAATCTTGCTAATACGATATGGATAATATTTTCGGTTAAGTCATGTTCACCAGCAGAGATAAAAATTTTCGTACCTGAGATATTATAAGTACCATCACCGTTAGGCTCTGCCTTGGTTTTAACTTGCCCTAAATCGGTACCACATTGTGGCTCAGTTAGACACATGGTGCCTGTCCACGACCCTTCTATCAGCCGCGTTAAATACAAAGATTTTTGTTGCTCCGTGCCATGGGTATCTATGGTATTCATAGCACCATGACTTAAGCCTGGGTACATAGCCCAAGACCAGTTTGCTGTGCCGATCATTTCTGACACTACCATGCCTAGCGATGATGGTAAGCCTTGTCCACCATGGTCAACATGGTGAGATAGGCTAGGCCAGCCCCCTTCAACATACTTTTGATATGCTTCTTTAAAGCCTTTAGGGGTCGTTACTTGGCCATTATCAAAGCCACAGCCTTCTTGGTCACCGCTTTGATTAAGTGGTAGTAATTCATTTTCACTAAATTTTGCACACTCTTCAAAAATAGCTTCCACTAAATCGGGTGTCGCTTCTGCAAACTCAGGATGTTTTTGATAGTGACCGTAATAATTAAATACATCTTCAAACAAAAATTTGATGTCTGCTATCGGCGCTTTATAACTTAGCATGATTAACTCCTAACACTTTTAATAATAATTTTTTGCATTACTGCTTAAGTGCTATCGAGTATACACAGATTTACCCACTGGTCCAACCACTAATTTCAACTAGCGATTAAACTTATCAGCATTTAATATTTATTTGATATAAAACAATAAGATAATCAACAATAACAACGAGAATTCACAGTAACACTCGATAATTTGATCAGTTTTTATGTGCTAATTTAACGATATCATCGGAGTTTATCGTTAGTGGAAGCATGATGAAGTGGTATAAGTGAGCTTGCCAGAATGGCTATTAGGCGCTGTGTATTGGTTGCCCTAGCATCAAACTTAAGTTTTAAATTTTAGGTTAGAAGTGACATGCACCTTAATAGTGTTAATGCTTTGCTGCCGTTATAAGCTAGCCAAACCTATAACTAGAATGGCTGTTAAATTTGTTATTTAACCTGCCGGCTGTTGTGAACTAGCCTATGCCATATAAGCTAAGCGCATTGAAACTTAGCAGCAAGACTTACCGCTAATAACTGCGAAACTAAGGCTTAACCTACTTTATTTATGCAAGCGATATTGCAGCCAAAGCTTATAAAAAATAGCGTTACAGCTTTGATTATCGTCCATTTTCCCGTCTCGATCGCAGTCTGAGCCGGTGAGTGTTTTAACCACACCAGGGCCATACTCTTTAACATCACTCGGCTGTGCTGGCACCACTATGGTCACTTTGGGCGCAGCATCAATAAACTCGCCAACATCCTTATATTGTAAAAACTCAGCTTTGGAAATAAACGCGCTGCGCTCTGCTTGTGCATGATGACTATTGAGTAATAGCACCAGCAATATCATCGGGTTGCCAAGCTGCTTTTTATTACGGGAAGTGTTCAGTAAGCAAAACCTGAAAAAGTTCATATGAAATAATTCGAGCTAAAGTTAGTAAGCAATATTATAGCCATGCCCTTGGCATTGCGTATAGCGATGGCAATTCGTCATGGTACTGCTTAGCGAACACGAATCAAGCACTAACGCATTACCGCCAAGCTTTTGAGTTTTAACTTTAAGCAAAGACACTAAGCTAGCTTTACTTATACTATGATCACGCGCTTTTTGTTGGCAATATCCAGCCTCAACGAAACCAAGTCGCACCCCGCCCATTTTCCAAACTTTATACGGTGTATAAGTTTTCACTGCATTTTTTCGCAGATTGTTTTCAATGTTATTGCTTAGATAACTACCGGCGTTAGAGTTTAGGTTTAGCGACGAGCAGCCAACTAGGCTAAATGCAAACAAAATAGTTATTAACTTCATGTCATCTCCATATAACAAGCACCTGAGACTAAAATTGATAGCCAAGCTGAAAAAAACCACCAACATTATCAACAACGTCTGCATTGGTAACATGGACAGATAAACCTAGATTAAAGCCTGACTTATCTATGCCATTGAGAAAGTAGTTATAACTCAACCCTAGACCATAAACATCACTGTCATGTCGATAAGACTTAGTGCCTTGAACTGAGCTGGTATGGCTGAAATAGCGCTCGCTGTCGACAATACTGGCGTAAACTCCTAGCCCGTGTTTATTAGTATTAGCGCTAAATAAATCTGTCACGACCCAACCTGCTCCAACACCACAAGTGGCACCGCTAAACGTACTATATTTGACACAGCCAGCTGAAAGATACTTGAGATCTGTTTTTGATACGAGTGCGACGTTAGTACCTAAACCGCTGTACATAGCGCCAACACCTAAACCAACGCTGTATTCGTTAGCTTTCACAGGTACTAAACAAGCGAGTGAGAGCAGAGATAAAACTGCCATGTGTTTATACACAATAATTCCTTTTAATGTTTTAATTTACTTTTTAAATTCCCTAGCAATTTATACCACACTTTATTTTTAAAATCAGTTGACTAGCAAGCCAATATTATCATTAATCTTGGTTGAACACTGTATTTAAAATGCATGCAGACAGGTAAAAAGGTGCAGGAATTTTTGGCTAGCTTGCGTGATTACGCCGAAGCAAGCGAAGTAAGTTATATAAGTTTTACAAGTGTGGCACAACTTCTCTACTACACATGGTAGACTTTTGCTTAAAACATATTTGTGCCACTCACGTTTGCTGCTAAAGCATTAGTCATCAATTAGCCAGCCTTTTTGTAATGCCACAGTGACTTGCGTGTTAACGTATTGCCACAGTTTTGGCGCTAAATGTTCTAGGTGCTGGTTGCGTTTTAGCACCTGTGACTTTGTCACGGTATGCCTTGCCCAGCTGCCACCACTATTATTCATGTTTTGCAGTAAAGGCAATAAACAATCCATGGCATTAGCAAATTTCGCATCTAATGTTTGCGCAAGTTCGAACTCTGACCATAATTGCATAAAGCTACTAGCTTGCGACTCAGGCAATAAGCCAAAAATACGCTTTGCCGCTGCCATTTCTTTTTCAGTTTGTACAAGCAGCGCATTATTATCAGCAAAGGCAAACATATCACCAGCATCGATTTCGACAATATCGTGTATCAGTAACATGGTCATAACCCGAGAAATATTTATCTCTGCAATAGCGTATTGTTGCAATATTGGCGCTAACATAGCAGCGTGCCAACTATGCTCGGCACTATTTTCAAAGCGATTATGGTCAGACTTAATCAAAGCTTGCCGGTAAATACTTTTTAGCTTGTCTAACTCGATAATAAAATTTAATTGCTGCTCTAATGCTGTCATAGCTGCTCCCTAAAAAGCCCAAATTAACACGCTAGTTTTACGTTACGCCCAATTGCTACCACCTTTATTGACTACAGAAAATCACATACTGTTGGTGCAGTGAATTATTTATAAAAAGCAGTTACGGTGCCCTTTACAGTCATCAGCAAAGGTTGACCACGGCGATCTAAGGCTTTTGCTGACGCAACTTTTATCCAACCTTGGCTAATACAATACTCTTCTACATCATTGCGCTCTTTACCATTGAGCAATATACCAACATTATGCTCAAAAATTTTCGCGACATAATGTGGGCTGCGAGGATTAACTGAGAGACGATCTGGTAATTCAGGAAGCGAACTTTTATCTTGCGTCATGTAAACAACCTATATTATAAAAAGTGCGTCATTGTAGGTAAAAAGCTAAACAGGCTCAAGCGCTTGCGAAAATAATGTGCAGATATTTTTCAATCAGGATTGTTTATTACAGCGCTCGATAATGCTCGCTGACGGCTCGTTCGTTAAGCGCTTAAAAAGCACGCCTTCAGCGCCACTTGTAACCCCTTTACTCCACCACTCAAACGTATCATTAACATAGCGAGCGCCACTGGCTGCAACTGCTATCTTCATCTTATATTGCATGCCTTGGTATTGTACTATCGCAATGTCATTTGTCGGGTAGCTTACCTTAATGGATTCGCCGCTTTCACAGTAGTAATTATTAACGCTTGCCACTGTCGGCTTAACTATTGATATTGGCTTTTTTTCATCAGATACATTACCGCATGCAGTAAGTAACAAAGGACTTAAAAGCAACAAAAACCTGATCTGTGGCTTAGTCAACTCATGGGTTAATAAACGCAAAGTCTCGCGCATAGTTTTAGTACTCCTTTAGCTAATACAACCACAATATTAGCAAGTTATTTTATCCAATTGGCAAAATATGAAAAATATCAGGGTTTATTATGATGATTAAGACAAACTATTACGGTGAAATACTTGGTATTTTTTAACGACCATTAAACGAATATAAAAATGGTGAAAGACAGGCTTCAACAATTGCTAGGGCCCGATTGAAGGTTTAATAAATTGGCGGAGTGGACGGGACTCGAACCCGCGACCCCCGGCGTGACAGGCCGGTATTCTAACCAACTGAACTACCACTCCGCGTATTTATTGTTGAGTTTTAAGAACTCCTTCTTTGCAGGCAATTGGCGGAGTGGACGGGACTCGAACCCGCGACCCCCGGCGTGACAGGCCGGTATTCTAACCAACTGAACTACCACTCCGCATATTACTTTCGTAATCTATCGCTGCACAATATTTTTTAAAGGATATTCAACCTTTTGAAACAAGTGGCGGAGTGGACGGGACTCGAACCCGCGACCCCCGGCGTGACAGGCCGGTATTCTAACCAACTGAACTACCACTCCGCATATTACTTACGCAATGCTTTGTTTCTGAATATTTTAAAAGGATATTCAACCTTTTGAAAACAAGTGGCGGAGTGGACGGGACTCGAACCCGCGACCCCCGGCGTGACAGGCCGGTATTCTAACCAACTGAACTACCACTCCGCGATATTGCTTTCTTTAATTTTTTAAAGGTTTTAAATCCTTTTGATTAATTGGCGGAGTGGACGGGACTCGAACCCGCGACCCCCGGCGTGACAGGCCGGTATTCTAACCAACTGAACTACCACTCCAAACATTAATCTCTGCATCGAACACAACTCGTTGAATGCGGCGGGAATAATACGGTTAAGATTCGATGCCGTCAACCTGTTTTTTTCATTCATTTGTCTATATGTCTAATTGCTGAACAATACGCCGTTTTTCTCGACAAGTTATCGCAACTCTCAACGTCGATTCATTGCTTAAATACTTTTTTTGCGACGGATAAAGAAGAATATCAACATAGCCACCACCACGACAATCGTATTTCCCGCAACAATATACCAAAGGGTTAGTTTTTCTTGCTTGGCAAGCGCTGCTTGTTGTTTCGCTTGTGCTTGTTGCAATTGCTCAGCGCGCTGTGCTGCTGCCTGCTTTTCTTGTGCAGCACTTAGCTGCTCGGCATTTTCGGTAAGGGTCGGTACCAGCGGGCCATCAGGGCGCTCAACATTAAAGCTAAACTCGACAACACGAGCTCTAAACTCCCGGCCATGAATCGTTTCACCAAACACACGGCTGTTTACTCTAAAAATGCCCGGCTCAGTAAAATCAATACTATACCGGCGCTCTTTACCCTGCCCTTGCATAATAGAGAAAGGCTGCTCTTGCTTGTCTGGATAGGTTATTTTTCCCTGCAGTAGAATGCTGTCTGCGTTAACATAGCTATCATCAATCGCAAAAGTTAACTCATGGGGCTTATCATCATCTTGACTCGCATTAACCGTAATTTTGATGGGATTTTTTTGCACTATAATTGGCGGTTGTCGCAACTCTCTTGTTGCCATTGGCATTTTGACTAGGTAAATGGGCTGCCATTCGCCTGGCGCAAAATCTAATAAAAATTCACCAGTAAAAATAGCATCATTGGCACGCTCGTCTAAATCTCGGCCATCATCTCGAAAAGGGCTTAACCTAACCGGCTCAGCACCAAAATTATCGTACACTGAATTGTTAGTACTAAAAAAGTCTACATCAAGCTCCAGCACTTGCTGAAATGACGGGTTATCTATTGCTAAACCACCGTTAAATATTCGGCCGTGCATTTTTAAGGTTTCACCTTGCAAAACAATCTCAGGTAATGGGTTAACCTCCAGCATAATTTCTGAAACCACCATAATTTTACTTTCTGGCTTCACTTGACCAATAACTTGCCATGGTCCTACCATAGGTGATTTTATTTTGATCAAATCATAAGTTAGATCGTCAAACCACTGCACTTTATCTTTCGCTACATCATTGATTTTCAATTTCGAGCCATCTGGTCTCACAAGAATAACCGGCGGTGCGCCACTGACGCGGTAAAATAGCAAGGTAATTTCATCGAGCTCAGCGTCAATACGAAAACGATTATCAAAATAAGGAATTTGATTACTTTTTTCATCTGACTTATAGAATTCAATTTCACTGGGTATTTGTTGTGCTTTTAAAGCCTGGCTTTGCCAAAGTGCCATTAAAATCACAATAAGCGTTGATAATTTTTTAACTAAAGGCATCATAAGCACTTGGTAACCTGTCGCTATTTTTACCATAGTGGTGTCGTCCCTTCAGCGGCGATTATTGACAGTCGCTCTTCATGTGCTTTTAACTCTTCACTGCTGGCCGCCAGAACTTTTAATGGCGCTCGTGTGCTACTTAGTCTGCGAATAACATTCGCGTCTTCGCCTTTGCTATCGCCAGATTGCAAATTCAATGTTGCCTGTTTGCGGGTCATTTCAATATAAACAAATGCCAGCAACTGAGCATCAATTAAAGCACCGTGGTAGGTACGATCTATTAGCTTATCAACGCGATAATGGCGAGCTAGAAAGTCTAAGGTTTTTGGTGAGCCAAACTCGTCCTTTGAGACTTTTAAGGTATCAGTAATACGGCAAATATCGGCCGTTTTGGGTAGGCCGGGTACCATAGAAAACTCGTGATCCATAAAGCCAACGTCAAATTTCGCATTATGGATAACTAACCGTGCGCCTTTAATGAAATCAACAAATTCTTGCCCTATTTCTTCAAACGTTGGCTTGTCCTGCAAAAACTCATCCGTTAAGCCATGAACATCAATAACCTCCTGCTCCATAACCATTTGCATACCGTGCGCCATAGGCTTGACGTAAACATGATAATTACGGCCAGTTAATTGTCGGTTGATCATTTCGACACAACCAATTTCAACTATACGATGGCCTTCTCTCGGATTTATGCCTGTGGTTTCTGTATCAAGTATGATCAGCCGTTCATCTTGCGTATTTTCATCAATCAATGTTGCGCCCTTTAATTAACTTTGCCTGCAAATAGTGCGAACCGTCACATTATTTCTCAGGTATAGTGGCCGGAAATTCCGCTATGTTTATGGTAAATCTTTTGCTACGCAAAATATAGCTAACTGCGAGTAAGACAATAACCCCATGCCCAAACAGCCAAGTTATCGACTGTAAATGCCATATAAAATATCCCAGCGTTGCTACTAGCAAGTCAAATGCCAATGCAACAATCAGTAATATTTTGCATTGCTGCCAGCAATTGCGAACCCAAGGTTTTGCATCTGGCCGCCGTAAACTGAGCACCAATACAATAAAAAGTGCTATTGCCCCTGACACTAAATTTAAATAAAACAGTGCACGTTCTGGATAAAGCCATTGAATAGTGGCCACATGATCACGCATATTTGTCACAGACAACAGCCAAATAATATAAGCGCGCAGCACAAATAATAAAATCAGATATATGCCCGGCGCTAATTTAACACAATCAAAACTATCAAAATCTTTAGGTGATAGTTGCGCGTAATAACGAGAGTCTGTCATAGGTTGTTATTTTGCTCCAACCTTGTGCTCAATATCCCTGTTGTGCTCTTTTGCCGCATAGCGTTTGGCGCGCTCACTTTCCAAATACTGTTGACCCGCTGTAATGGCCTGAACCGCTTTTGAATTAAATTCACGACGGTGCAAGGTGTAAACCACAACAAAACTCGCAACAATTAACATTAACGGGTGAAAAAACCAACATAAGGCAGCGATAGAAAAATAATAAGATCGTAAACCATAATTATAAGAGTGTGCGGCTCTATCTTGCACTATCGCCATTTGCTCGGCATAACGTAACAGGTTATTGTTTTGCCCCGAATTATCAAATGGACAGGCACCTATCATGACATTAACAAAACCATATTGGCGCATTGACCAAGTAAATTGAAAAAATGCCATAACAAATATCAATGCTAATACGCTTAACTTTACTTGGATCATAGCGTGATTGGGTTGCTCAGTATAAGGAATTGAAGCAATAACGGATTCTAAACGTTCAACTTGGGCAAATAACGTTAGCACCCCCGCGAGTATCAGTAAGGTCGACGATGCAAAAAAAGCGATGTTTCTTTCTAAGTTTGCTAATAATGCGGCTTCTCCGACACGGATATCTCGGCCGATAACTTCATACATCCAGTGGATTCGATGTTGATGTAAACAGCGGGCAACACAGTTGGTTGTTTTAGCTCGCTTACGGGCAAATTCGGTATAACCAACCCAAAGCACGACATAACAGCTAAGCGCAACCACATCAAGTACAGAAAATGGCATAATTTAAACAGCAGCCTACGAGAAGAAATAACATTAAGCTTATTATGCGCTAGAATTTTTTAAGATTCGAGACCTTATTCTCGGCATTTAGATGAATTTTTTATGACGCGTCAATCACTGCTAATCTAATATTGTAAACCTTTGCTGAGTTATGGTGGCGTTATAAAATGGCATTTAACTTTGTAAACTACACATCAATATAACAACGATAGTCAAATTCGTGGTTACTTAACTTTTTTGCAGCCGGGCTAAAACCTCATGCTTAGATCAAGCTCAGTCGTTGTAAATCAAAGAATGCAGCAAGTCGCTGAAAAGTTACATAAAGTAACATCATGGTTGTTTTTCCCACTATCTGAACAAATTATTGTCATTTGTTGGCAAATTTGTAACACTTTACGTCAAGCAATTATCGTTAGCCTTTAATAAGTTACGTTAAAAATAATTATTATAAGATTGGAGTGGTTACATTGAAGTTTAGTATTCGTGGTTTATCTTTCTTAACCATCGCACTCAACCTGATCCTACCTGCAAGTATTGCACAAGAACAACATGGTCAATTAACACCGTTAGAAATACCGCACGCTAAGTTAGAACTTGAGCTAGATGGCGAGTTAAACGATACAATTTGGCAACACGCACTTGACGTGCCTTTAGAAATTGTCAATAGCCCATGGAATAACAAACCGAGTCCCGTTAAAACCTTAGCAAAAGTTGTGGAGAACGGCGATTATCTTTATGTGGCTTTTATCGCCCAAGATCCAAACCCTGAATTGATACAAGGTTTTCTTGGTGATAGAGACACCCGTTGGGGTGATGATTTAGTTGGCTTTAAACTCGACACCTACAACAATAGGCGACTAAATTACGAATTTTTTGTCAACCCTTATGGCGTGCAACACGACAGTATCGCCAATGAAATGACGGGAAATTCAGACTCGGCATGGGATGGAATTTGGGCGTCGGCCGGCAAAGTCACCCGTGACGGCTATCAAGTTGAAATTGCCATTCCGTATCATATTTTAAATTTTGATGACAACGATGAGGTTAAAACTTGGGCCATAGAGCTAATACGCCTATATCCGCGCGATTCACGCTTGCGTATTTCCCACATTGAACTTGATCGTGATGATGCCTGTTGGTTATGTCAAATTCCGGAAATTAAAGGTTTTAAAGCCGCAAAGGCCAGTAAAAACCTCATGCTAACCCCCACTTTAGTGGCTAGCAAAAGCGAAACTCGTGATATATTTACGCCAGCAGCAGATTGGCAAAGTGAAAATGATTTTGATGCGGGTTTAGACGCGCGCTGGGGCATCAACGCCAATACCTTACTCAATATTACGGTAAATCCTGACTTTTCTAACGTAGAGTCTGACGCGGGGCAACTCAGTGTTAACAAAACATTTTCATTATTTTATGATGAAAAACGGCCGTTTTTTGTTGAAAATTCAGAATACTTTTCCAGTAATTTTGACTTAGTTTATACGCGAAACATCGCTGATCCTGAATATGGCGCTAAGCTAACCGGCACATATGGCAATCATAGTTACGGGGCATTCTTGACTAATGATACACAAACCACAATTATTTTACCTGGCAATACTGGCTCGCGTTTAATTTCCCTCAGCGAAAAAAGTGAATCGGGTGCAATTAAATATCGTTACGATGTAAATGACAACTTATCCTTTGGTGTCATCAATACCCTACGCCAAACCGATAATTACCATAATTTTGTTTCCGGTGTAGACTCCAAGTATCGATTGAACGACTCGAATACTATTCAAGCACAAGTGCTATTTGCCGATACCCAAGATGCGGCTAACATGACCATTAGTGGTCAAGAAGAAAGCTTTTCTGATCATGCCTATAAATTAGCCTATCAACATAACTCTGAATACTGGCAGTTAAATGCTGAGCATCAAGCAATAGGAAAACAGTTTCGAGCAGATTTAGGTTTTATGCCAAGAGCAGATTATCAAAAGAGCAAGGTATTAATAGACCGTTTAATGTATGGTGAGCCAGACAGTGCTTGGCAAGAAATGAAGTTTTCGGGGCAGTGGCAAATACTACATAACGAAAATGGCGAGCTATTAGAGCGCTCAATCGCCGGTAGTTTCACCATCGACGGCCCAATGCTGTCTATGCTAGATGTGATGCTTGTTGGAGCAGATAAAGTTGGCCTGCGCCGTCATGAATTAGACTACAACTTGCCGATTGACAACAGTATTGACGGAAACACATCTCGTTTTCAAGAAAATCAAGCCATTATTTATGCCACTGCGCAACCTAGTACCCAACTCGCTACAGAACTTGAACTAACACTAGGTGACAAAATAGATTATGACAATAATCGATTAGGTGATTATATCGCCGTTTATGCCAATGTCAGTTATAACGTCAATAAGCACTTAGAGTTTGAGTTATCACACACATATAGCGACTTAGATGCCAATAACGCTAACGTATTTACCGAAAATTTAACCGAACTGCGGGTTTCTTATCAATTTAATATCAACAGTTATTTAAAGTTTAATGTTGTTTACACTGATATTGACTTTAACTTAGCGAATAACCCAAGCGCGTATTCAGAGCAAGATAATACCTTATCTACACAGTTGATCTACGCTTATAAAATTAACCCACAAACAGTGTTTTATTTAGGCTACTCAGATAATAGCTATCAAGATAATCGTTTAAAGAACCTCGAACGCAACCAACGCACCATTTATAGCAAAATTAGTTATGCTTGGTTGCCATAAATTATATAGCGCTTTGCTAGCATTCTAAAACCAAGCGCGGCTGCCGGCTAAGAAATACAAACTTGTTATCAGCGCTGATACTTAGCCAATTTAGCCGCGCACTCAAAGTCGCTGATATTAACCCGACCTTAAGTTGCACGGTATTTTATCGAGAAATAGCACGCCTTACATGGCGCCAGCGATTTATGATTACAAAAGCTGGTGCAAGGATGTGCCAACAAGAAAATTTATATGCTAGATAACCACAGGTTTACCACGATAAGAAGCTGTCGTTAGTTGAGGGTATTACGGTCATCAGTAAGGTGCTCGACGCTATTAGCTTTGCTGTCATCGACAACTATGGTGGCCGATATTTTATCATGAATTGCCTGTCGGTTCGGATCCCAGTAAATTTGTGCAAAGCCAAGCAAGCCCGTTGCAACTCCCGCGCCGTAGCCGCCATAACGACCAAAACTATCCCACAATGACAAACGCGTGCCATCTAATTGCAGCACCCGAATACGACAAAGCTTTTTGCCCGGCGTTTGCCCAAACCAAACCGAGGTAAACATAGTAAAATAAAAGGCGGCCCAACCAAAGCCGATACCAAGCTCCTCCACTAAGCCTTTAAGCCAAGCAAAGCCCTTGTAAACCGTATTATTAGTGGATTGCTCAGTAGTGGTAACGCCTTGTTCTTCAGCGTTTAAGGGCGTTAACGCTGGCTCTGTTTGCTGACTAACACTGCTAGCAGCAGACGCTTTCGTCGGCGCTAACATCTGCAAATTCAGTTGCTTTAAATGTTGCGATAATGTTTCCTGTTGCGCTGGCGCTATGTGGCTATTTTCTGCAATTTGTTCGAGCAACAGCATAATATATTGCTGAGCTTCTTCGTTTGATGGCCCCTGTTTAACGTAAATAGTAAGCAGCTCTGCACTTAAACGCTGCCAACATTGATAGCTTAGACATTCGCTTTGGCTAATGGCAAACATAGAGGCAAGACTTAAGGTGCCTCTAATAACCTTTTGTTCCTTATTTTGCGCTGCTGATTGTTGCACATTTGCTCGCGGTGTTTGTTGTTGCCCGGCATACTCGACTTGACGATTGAAACTATCTAATTTTGCAAACAACAAGGGTAATGTATCAATTAAGACCAGAAAAATAATAATCGCGCCAACACTTGCTAACATTTTATTTTTTAGCCCAGATTTTTTATCTAACTTGGCGGCGCGCTTTTTACTGCTGATGTTAAATAAGGTTATCGCTATCAGTATCGCTAATAGCTCCCCTGGGGCACCGCTTAAAATCGCTACTAGCAACAAATCTATTAATAACGCCAGCCCACGACGCCACGGCGCCGCAAGTGCAATGCCAAACAAGGATTGATCTATTTTAAAGGCAAATGGCGTTAATATTTCGCGGGTTTCTTTGGCCGACAGAGGCATAGCGTTCACTGCTGTGGCGGGTTTATTCACTATTTTATCGTCGCCATCCATACCCAGATTATCCTTATATGCGTGATACGCCTTGGTTTCGCTAGCAGTGTTATCGGTCGATGCTAGTATTGAAATAAAGCAAACGGTATCAAGAGATTAGGTATTGTTCAACCGCTTTATTTAGGCGAAATAACGCACATCAGCTACAGTAATATGTCACTGTTTATTATTTTAATAGCTAATTGTTGGGTATCTATTCCTTTTTTGCATATAAGATACCGAAATATCACTTCTTTTTCTGTGATAAAGCGTTACTCTAGCTACAATTGGTATAAATAAGCTAATGGCATAATTGTCATTCATGTAAATACAGGATAAAAAATATGTCTACCATTTTTCAAGATAACTCTACGGCAATTGGTAATACGCCGTTAGTCAAACTAAACCGGGTCATCGCTGGCGAAAATGCCGCCAATGTCTATGCCAAAATCGAGGCACGTAATCCAAGCTTTAGCGTCAAATGCCGCATAGGTGCCAATATGATTTGGGATGCTGAAAAAAAGGGCTTACTTAGCGCAGGCAAATCGATTGTAGAGCCCACCAGTGGTAATACCGGTATTGCCTTAGCTTTTGTTGCTGCCGCGCGTGGTTACGACATCACATTAACTATGCCAAATACCATGAGTTTAGAGCGCAGAAAGCTGCTAAAAGCCTTAGGGGCAAAGCTTGTGTTAACTGATGGCGCAAAAGGTATGGGTGGCGCTATAGCAAAAGCACAAGAAATAAAAGATGCCGACCCTGACAATATTGTTTTATTAGGCCAGTTTGACAACCCAGCAAACCCTGAAATTCATGAACAAACAACAGGTCCAGAAATTTGGCAAGACACTAAAGGTCAGGTTGATTTCTTTGTGGCTGGCGTGGGTACTGGCGGCACAATTACTGGTACTAGTCGTTACCTTAAAAGCGTTGCCGAGCATAAAATCACCTCGGTTGCGGTTGAGCCCACTGACTCTCCAGTTATTACCCAAGCGATGGCGGGTGAAGAACTAAAACCCGGTCCACATAAAATTCAAGGTATAGGTGCTGGCTTTATTCCTGGTAATTTAGACCTAAGCCTAGTCGACAGTGTTGAGCAAGTATCAAATGAAGATGCTATTGCTATGAGTCATCGCCTGATGAAAGAGGAAGGCATACTTGCGGGTATCTCATCTGGTGCTGCTGTTGTTGCCGCTAAACGCATCGCAGAAAACCCAGCAAATGCCGGTAAGCATATTGTGGTTATTCTACCGAGCTCGGCGGAACGTTACCTGTCCAGCGCCTTATTTGCTGACACTTTTAGCGAAGAAGACTTAACGCCATAAAGCTAGCATTAAACGCTGAGATCATAAAAAGGCGTGTCTTATCAAAGACACGCCTTTTGTTTTTGAAAACATTAGATTTAACGATGAGATATAAGGTAGTATGAGCTTAAATCAAACCTTATTTTAACGATATTATTATCTTATGAAGTTTTTTAAATTTTTTAGCCTGTGTTTCGTTGTTTTATTAGTGGCGTGTGGCGAAAAAAACACTGATAAAATCAGCGATGTTGACAATCCAGAACTTGTGGCGATTGCGTTTTTTAATGCTTTATATAATGAAAAGAACATAAAAAAAGCGGCTTCGGTTTGCAGCCCACAATTATCTCGGATCATATTGCATTACCAGTCCACCAATGCAGTAGCACGTCATTTATTTAACATGTCCTTTGACACCGTAGAGGTTAAGCCTGATAGCAGTGGCGTCAAAGTCAGAGAACAATTTAAAAACTCGGCCGTGATCACGGTATTTTTTAATGGTCAATATCATGGTGAACCTCATAAAGACGTGAAACGCTTGTCGCTCATTCAACTCGATAATAAATGGGTTATTGATAAAATTTTAAAAGATCCGTTTTAGGCCGTTAGCGTATTTTGAAAAACATTTAGCTCAGGAAAATTACGCAAAGTTTTTCAAGTTTATTTACGACTTTTATCATGGTCAACAATATGATCAAAAACGGCGTCATAATGACGCCATTTTCTTAAACCGATCTTAAGTTTATCTTAGTTTTTCATCATATTAAAAGCCAACAGCAACTCCCTCTCGCCGCGGATCTGCTGCGCCTTTTAACTCGCCATTATCTACCTCTATGGCTTGAATGCCACTATTTAAATCTCGCACCACAACCTGATGACCTTTAGCGATAAGTTCTGGCGCTAACGCCACGATATTGGTGCCTTTTTCTAGGGTGGTTACTTTATTGCGGTTGGTAATTCGTGGCTGATTTATTGCGGTTTGAACATCAAGTTGCCAATCTAAAATCGCGATCATGGTTTGAGCTACATAATTGATAATACGGCTTCCACCTGGTGAGCCAATCACGAGTTTCAATGTATTGTCGGCATTGAAAACTATCATTGGTGCCATCGAGCTTCTCGGCCGTTTACCCGCTTCAACTCGGTTAGCAACCCAAAGCCCATTTTGCTTCGGTGCTAATGAAAAGTCGGTAAGTTGATTGTTAAGAATAAAACCTTCCACCATCACAGCCGAGCCAAACGCCATTTCAACACTCGTGGTCATGGAAACAGCATTACCGTTCTGATCGACAATCGATATATGGCTAGTTGAGGGCAGCTCATAAGCATTATCATCGGCCTGCGTCGGCGCAGCTAAAGGTTTACCTGCCAACGCCAGTCCCATATCTTTATCTCGATTTATTAAACGGGCCCGTTCAGCCAAATAAGGTTTTGCGATCAAGCCTTGCGTTGGTACAGCAACAAAATTATCATCAGCAATATAACGCTGGCGATCGGCAAACGCTAAACGTGAGCTTTGGGTAAACAAGTGCACAAATTCTGCATCGCTAATTGATAACTCTGCAAGATTAAAGCCCTCAAGCTGTGCCAATATTTGAATTACCGCAACGCCACCAGAGCTAGGAGGCGCCATACCGCAAACTTTATATTGTCGATACGGGCTACATAACGCTGGCCGTTCAATGGCCGAATAATTTTTCATATCAGTGAGTGATAAGCGCCCTGGTGCAATCATGGCATTTTGCACCGCCGCGACAATTTTTTTCGCTAACCAGCCTTGATAAAATGGTGCAACCCCCTCTTTTGCCAAGCTACGATAGACCCTAGCTAATGATGGATTTTTTAAAACTTGACCAGCTTTTATCACTCGACCTTCAGGAAAAAAATAATCTTTTATGGTAGGTAATTTCGTAATACCTGGGTTAAATGCCATCGTCACTAGCTTCTCTAATCGTGGCGAGACAACAAAGCCGTCTTCTGCAAGCTTAATAGCGTCTTGAAATAGCTCTGACCATGGCAGTTGACCATGTTGGTCATGCGCTTTTTTGAGGCTAGCTAATACGCCTGGTACGCCAACGGCACGGCCACCAACCACAGCGTCAATCCAAGCAATCGCCTGACCATTTTTTGTTAAGAACATATCTGAGCTAGCTGCCGCCGGCGCAGTTTCTCGGCCATCATAACTGGTGAGTTGTTGTTGTTTTTCAGACCAGTGCAACATAAAGGCACCACCACCAATACCTGAAGATTGCGGTTCAACTAAGGTTAGCACTAATTGCACTGCAATGGCGGCATCGACGGCACTACCACCTTGCTTAAGAATATTAAGACCTGCTGCACTAGCGTAAGGGTTGGCGGTTGCCACCATCGCATGTTTAGCACTGACCATTTCTTTGGCATGCACGCCGGTGGCCGCTTCTGGCTCTCGGTCTTGACGCTTTTGCTCTGGTTGGGCATTAAGTAAAAAACTCGTACTGATCACCAGCACGGATAAAAACGTTTTTAAGACAGGGTTTGACATGATAATCCTTAAAATAATTGTCTTAACATTATGCTATGACTTTGCGGCCACTGAAAAATTTTGCTGAAAGTCATTAAACTTAACAAATTTATTCAGCAAAGGTTGGTATTTTTCTGGCTGATTTTCTATGCTTGCTAAGGCATGGCAGCAAGCTTCTAATGAAGAAAGTGCATTGTTTTTTTTAGTTTTCCTAATTTGATAAAGGCTATTAATACCCAGCGGCAGCATTATATGTTTAATTCGCTGCAACGACGAGTTTAGCTTGTACATGCGATAAGCTTTTTTCCAAGTACCATCGAGAATAATAATACAATCAAGATCATTAAGTTTCGCGCTATTACTCTTGGCTGTTGCACGGTTGGCTTGCTCTTGCTCTGTTGGCAAACTTAGCGTTACGGCTTGCTCACTTGGATACAATAGGGCAATTTTATTACCATAGCGCGTTATCGCATCCCGCAGCGCTTGGTGCTGATTAAAGTCTTCTCCAACAATAACTTGGCATTTAGCTAGTGACTGTTGTAATAAAGCGACCGTGCCCTTCGCTTGCTTAACTTCACTTGGATGTTGCAGAATTAACACTTGTGTGTGATTATTTACTTGGATAGCAAACGCGCAAATACAAGCTATTTCAGGACGCTGACATCGCTGACATAAGACTCTAGGCATAGTGGTTATTTGAGATAAATTTTCATGGCCGTTAAGTTTACGAGATTTTATCACCAAGTTTAAGCGCTTAATGAAATTTGCACTTTAGGAGAGTGCCGGTTCGGAGACAAACACATATTTATAAGCAGTAATACGCGAGACTATCCACTATAAAGTAGTTAAATAAAAGGACGTTAAGGGTTTTATTTTCAGGAAGATACTCATACTTTAACGAGGAAAGGAGGCGCTATGTATAATGTTTATCAACACCAATCCGTTGTCGATGCCGATACCACTTTAAATACCATTTTAAACGTTATTAATGAAGGCGTATGGGACTGGGATGGTTGTCGTCAGAAAGTCACTCGAAGTCCTGGTTGGTACCGTATGTTAGGGTATGACGTCGGCGCATTTAGGGAAGATGTTTTTACTTGGGAAAATGTTATTCATCCTGAAGATTACGCGCGAGTAATGCATCAATTTGAAGCTTATATCACCGGAAAAATTAATATTTATGAGGTTGAATATCGTTGTAAAAAGTCTGACGGTAGTTACTTATGGATTATTGATCGCGGCATAATCGCCGCAAGAAACCCTGACGGCACTGTCGCCCGCATGATTGGCGCTCATCAAGATGTGCATCAGAAAATTGTTGCACAAAATGAATTGATTAAAAAAAACAAATTGCTCACTGAGGGTAATTTATCACTCGAGCAGCTTGTCGAGCAGAAAACACAAGAGTTAGCTAAAAAAAATAAGCTCTTAGAACAAAAACTCATTGAAATTGAATCAATCTCTAATATTGATCCATTAACACAAATCGCAAACCGTAAATTTTTCGAGTGTGAATTAGAAAAAGAAATAATTCGTGCTAATCGTTACCATCACCCGTTAACCTTGGTGATGTTTGACTTAGATAATTTTAAAGATATTAATGATATCCATGGTCACAAAGTTGGTGATGCCATATTGTGTAGGGTGTGTGAGCTTGTCACTTGCAATATTCGCGACGTAGACTTATTTGCGCGCTGGGGGGGGGATGAGTTTGTCATTATTTTTCCAGAATTAACAAAAACGCAAGCACATCAAACCAGTGAAAAGTTACGTCAACTTATTAGCCAGCATCAAACTTCAATGACCAGCGCCATTACTTGTAGCTTTGGCGTAGCACAATATCGAGAAGGTGATTCTATCAATACATTATTTCAACGAGTTGATAGGCTACTTTATCACTCTAAACAAAAAGGTCGGAATCAAGTATATTCTTAAACCACTCAGCTGCTAACATGTATAACCATATGCCACTAAAAAGCGTATCAATGTAAGTAAAGCTTGTTAAACTCTTGTTTATATTACCTTAAAGGCCTGTTACAGTGCGCTTTAGTATCCACTATCGCACGGTAGAGTTTGTAATGCTGCAATTAAAGCCGCTACCTACACAAGCCATTCATAGCGTTGGCGCCTTATTAGTGATCATCCTAGCGGTTATCGCTTATTTATTTGATGAACAAATTGCTTGGCTTTTTATTTATGATCGACAGCTCATCAATAGTGGCGAGTATTGGCGCTTGTTAACTGGGCACTTTTTCCACTCTAATGGCAACCATTTGCTGCTAAATATCAGTGCGGTTGTGCTTATTTGGGCATTACATGGCCAGTATTATGTCCATAAAACATACTTTTTTACAGTGCTTATTTGTGCACTCGTTTGCAGTGCTGGTATTCATTGGTGGTCGTTAGACATAACACAATATGTGGGCTTATCAGGCGTGCTCCATGGCTTATTTATTTGGGGCGCGTTAATGGATATTAAGCATAAAGATAAAACCGGCTATTTATTACTGGCCGCTGTTATCGGCAAAGTTATTCACGAGCAAATATACGGCGCTAGTGCCGATCTTGAGCAGCTTATCGCAGCCAATGTAGCCACGGATGCTCATTTATATGGTGCCATTGGTGGCTTACTTGCCTTTGTTTTATATATTTTAAAGGCAAGTAAGCGGTGATAATCACTTAATCTCTAATAAATGTGTGACTTGTTACTGCGTTTCTTCATAGGGGTGTAATTTATCAAGCGCAATAGATAAGCCATTTTCTTGTATAACGCGCATATGGTGACGCGCAAGTTCTCTAGCGTTACTCACGCCACAAGTGTGTGCTAACAAGCCGACACCGTATTGAATATATTTATGATAATTCGCCACTCGCTCGGCCTTATCAATGGGGTCTAAACCTTGTTGAAGCTTAGGGTTGTGAGTGGTAATGCCGGTTGGGCATGTATCTTTATTACATTGCATGGCTTGAATGCAGCCAAGGGCAAACATAAAGCCACGGGCGGAGTTTACCGAATCTGCGCCCATGGCTAGCGCCCATGCCACCTTAGACGGCGTGATCAACTTGCCCGCACAAATCACCTTTACTCTATCGCGTAAACCATATTTAATTAACAAGTTAACCACCAGTGGCAAACTTTCTTTTAACGGTAAGCCAACATAATCTAGCAAGGGTTGTGGCGCCGCGCCAGTGCCGCCGTCCGCGCTATCGATAGTAATAAAGTCAGGGGCAAATTCTCGCCCTTGTTTGTTAATTTCCTGCATTAACTCGCTTAACCAACGCGCCTCACCGATCACAGCTTTAAAACCAACCGGTTTGCCAGTAACCTTGCGCACACGATTAACCATAGCAAGGATATCTTGAACTGACTTTATTTCTGGATGACCGTTAGGACTTATGGCGTCAACTCCCACCGCGATACCGCGTATACGGGCAATTTCTTCGGTGACTTTTTTAGCTGGTAATATACCACCTTTACCTGGTTTAGCCCCTTGCGAAAGTTTAATTTCAAACATTTTTATTTGCGGTTTCGCGGCTAAGTTAGCGAGTTGTTGATCGCACATCTGCCCGTGCTCGTCTCTAACACCAAACTTTGCAGTACCGATTTGAAACACCAAGTCTGCACCACTGGCCAAATGATAGTCACTTACTCCCCCCTCACCTGTGTTCATCCAGCAACCAGCTTTTGCCGCACCATTGGCTAATGCTTTCACCGCCGTCGCTGAAAGTGCGCCAAAACTCATTGCCGATATATTAAATAAAGAGCTGGTGGTATAGGGCGCTTTACAATTCGGGCCAAAGGTTAAACTACTGGTGGGCACAGCATCCTCTGCATGCGTTGGGAAAGCACAATTCATAAACATAATCGTGCCGGTTGGCTCGAGATTTCGCGTCGAGCCAAAAGCGACCGTACGATCAACGTTTTTCGCTGCCCGATAAACCCAGCTGCGCTCAGCGCGGTTAAAGGGTAACTCTTCTCTGTCCATGGCAAAAAAATATTGTCTGAAAAACTCACCCTGTTTTTCAAAGAAATAGCGAAAGCGTCCAATAACCGGATAATTATGTCGTATCGCTTGCTTGTTTTGCATTTTATCAACGATATACATATAGACAATTGCCAGCACAACTATCGCTAACAATAATATAAATAATGCTGACAATTTTTCTAGGTAGCCTAGCATAGTGTACATATCATCCATAAAATACCTCGTTTATTTTTGTGTTCAGATTGACTAGGTAGCGAAAGAGCTTAACATCAATACCATAGCAGCTGTGGTGCTTATAAGCACCAGTATATGCGCACTTAATGACGCACAAGCGGATAAAAATAAAGCCTCGAATGAGGCTTTATTTAGCAACTTAACTAATTATAAAGTATTTTCAAACAGTTTATAAATTCTCCGGTATTCATCTAACCATGAGCTAGGTTGCACAAAGCCGTGCGGCTCAACGGGGTAGATAGCCGTTTCAAAGTCTTGTTTTTCTAACTCAATTAAACGTTGCACTAAGCGTACGCTGTCTTGGAAAAACACATTGTCATCAACCATAGGGGCATTGATCAATAGTGGCTTATTTAAGCCTTCCGCAAAATATATCGGTGAACTACGCTCGTAAGCAATTGCATCATCGCCAGGCGTATTGAGTATATTTGACGTATAGCCATGATTATAATACGCCCAATCGGACACTAAGCGTAAAGCTGAGCCCGACTGAAATAACTCAGGATCGGTGAACATAGCCATCAGCGTTAAAAAACCGCCATAAGAGCCGCCATAAGTACCAACCCGCTTAGGATCGACATTGGCATTGGCCACCAACCAATTAACACCATCGCGCATGTCTTGTACTTCAGGTTTCCCCATGTGTCGATAAATAGCGGTACGCCAATCACGTCCATAGCCTTTTGAAGCGCGATAATCCATATCAATAACAACATAGCCCTGTTGTACTAACATGCTATGAAACATAAATTCTCTGAAATAGCCTGACCAACCTAAATGTGAGTTTTGTAAGTAACCTGCGCCATGACTAAACATAACGGCACGGTTTTTTTCACTCGACAAATCATAACCAGCGGGCAAATAAACCTTTGAGTATATAGGCATGTCTTGATGTGACGAATCAATGGCGACAACATTTGGTGCTGACCACGGCATAGCAAGAAATTCTTGCGTAACCGTATGCGTTAAACGAATCGCTTGGCTATCACTGCGATTGTCTTTTATATACAGCTCTGGTGGCATAGTAACTTTTGAATGCTCAAGCAAAAGTTTTGATTCATCTGGGCTTAAGGCGTAATCCGTCATTCCACCTAAATCGGTGAGTGCGGTTATGGCAGCTGAATTAACATCCACTTTATAAATTTCGTAGATGCCGGGGTGCTTTTGATTGGCTTTAAAATAAATGCTTTGCTCATCTTGCGACAAGGTTAAGGCACTGACTTCAAAGTTGCCTGACGTTAACGCTCTTGCTTTGCCTTGCAATGGCTTAAGATATAAATGTGAATAGCCACTTTCTTCTGACAAATAATATAGGCTATCGCTTTGGTGCAACCAACCCATTTCATTGAAGGTGTAGTTTACCCAAGCCTCGTCATGATACCTGTGCTGTGAAACTAACGCTTTTTTTGCAAAATCAACGGTAGCAATCCAACGATCTTTATTGTCCCAAGCTTCAAACATAATTGCGACTTGCTGACCATTATTTTGCCACTGAATAGGCTGAGCGGTTTGCATGACATGGATATGGCGTGCTGATTTTTTCGATTGATAAGATTTTCCGTCACGAGCATGATTTTCTTTACGGACACTGGCCAGTACATCTTCATCAAAGCCGGGTAAGCTACTGTAATCTAACTGTGCTTTCGTGCCTTGTGCTAAATCCAACAGAAAAACTTGCTCTTGATATTGACGATTGTCCGCCACTCGCGCTCGAACTTTTTCTGCCTTAATATCACCGTCATTAGCAATATAATTGGGCATAATATCGCTGTTTTTGCGACTTGGCTTATTAGCGGTAACACTCACCAATAGTTTATCACCCGCCGGCGAAAGACTTGCATGTACAAGCTTATTGTCTTTTCCTAAATAGAAATTAGTTTGGGTTATGGTGCTATTGCTTACTCGAAGCTGGCGTTGCTGCTCTGAACGTAAGTCTTTATTTCGTTTTTGTAGCGCAATGTACTCAATCAACTGTTGTTGCTCACTGGCCAAGTAACTTTGCGGTGCTTGATTTTTTTGCTCACCATCGCTCATTTTCAAGTTAGCAAGTTCTATAATTTTTTGGCTGCGCATATCATGAGCGTAAAATATATTGCCAACCCGATAGGCAACATTGCCATTATTTAAAAACATTGCTGCAGACTCAACCGCTGAGGTATGAGTTAGCTGCTGAACACTTTGATTAGCAACATCTTTAACAAAAACATTACCTTCAAAGGTGTAAACTTCGTGAGTGCCAGCCGCATTACGCTGTGCATTACGATCGGCAACCACATGCATGTGCGCAAGATTTACCACTTCGCCATTGCCCTTGTTGGTCAATTTCTTTTCCACTAAATCTCGTAATGGATTGCCTTGGCGTTTTTGTTGATAATAAATCGTATTACTGTCATCACCCCAATACCAGGACTCTGGCGAGCGCGCAATCCAGTCCGGATCCGACATGATTTTTTCTAACGTGATCTGACTATTATTAGCGATACCAACCGCTGCGGTGGCAGCAATTTCATTCGCAACCTTGGGTTGACTATCGAGTGCTTGTTTTTTCTCAGCAGTTGACACACATGCGGTTAACGAAACACTAATAGCAAGGGCAATTAATTGTATTTTCATAGGTTATGGGTACTTATTATATAAATGGCTGGAATATATTTAATGGCGCTAGCGTTAATAATGAATATTGCATTTTACTGACGCCTAATTACACAGCCCATAGTTATACTAAGCTATGCGCCGATTTTCAATGAAACAAGTGCACAACACGACCAATTACGAAATTTACACGGTGAAAACCAGCCTTGGGGCTAATATCTATACTAAGCAGTCGTTAAGTTGGGCTTAGCGTTGAACTCTGCTATAATCGCGCGCTTCGCCGAACAGCGCTAAATAATGTGACAATAATCACTAAAGGCGCATTTTTAGCTTGATGCTTTACTTCAAGCATATGCCTAGCAAGCACAAGCAACCGATAATATTTAATTTAGGTGTATTATGAATTTAGCAGCAAGTCAACAAGTAACAACCAACCTATTCGACTACCCTAAATATTGGGCTCAAAGTTATGGTACGGCGCCATTTTTACCTATGTCTCGAGCAGAAATGACGCAATTAGGTTGGGATAGCTGCGACATTATTATTGTTACTGGTGATGCGTATGTCGATCACCCAAGTTTCGGCATGGCGGTGATCGGCCGTATGCTAGAAGCGCAAGGCTTTCGGGTTGGCATTATTGCGCAACCGGATTGGCGAAATAAAGAAGCCTTTATGGCGCTAGGCAAACCAAACCTGTTTTTTGGTGTCACCGCCGGCAATATGGACTCAATGATCAACCGTTATACTGCCGAGCGCCGTATACGTCATGATGATGCCTACACACCTAATGATGAAGGTGGTAAACGTCCTGATCGCGCCGTTACCGCTTATACACAAAAATGTAAAGAAGCCTATAAGGGTGTGCCCATTATTATTGGTGGTATTGAGGCAAGTTTGCGTCGGATTGCACATTATGATTATTGGTCTGATAAAGTGCGTCAATCAGTCTTATTTGACTCCAAAGCTGATCTACTAATTTATGGTAATGCTGAGCGACCGTTAATTGAAATTGCGCACCGAATCGCCAATGGCGAAAATGTTAAAAATATCACAGATGTGCGTGGCAGTGCATTTTTGGCCAATCAGGCCTTACCAGGTTGGCATGGCATAGACTCACGTTCTATTGATAAGCCTGGCAAAATAGACCCAATTTTCAGTCCATATCAAGATATGACCTCCCCCGATTGTGCCACTACAGCCGCCAATGCTGCCGCCAAAGTGGTTGAAAATGATATGACAAAAAGCGCACAACCTGTACAGATAAGTGAGTTTCGCGCGACAGCCCATCGAAACAAGTCCTGGGCGGAAAAGAAAAAGCCTTGGGAAACAACCTATATAAACTTGCCAACCTTTGAACAGGTCAAAGAAAATAAAGTGCTGTACGCTCATGCTTCGCGTATTTTTCACCAAGAAGTAAACCCAACGTCTGCGAAACCATTAGTGCAAAAGCATGGCAGTCGCCTGATATGGCTCAACCCGCCGGCAAAACCTTTATCTGAAGCAGAAATGGATGGTGTTTTCGGTTTACCGTATCAACGCGTGCCACACCCAGCATATGGCAAGGCAAAAATTCCCGCCTATGAGATGATAAAAACTTCAATTAACATTATGCGTGGCTGTTTTGGCGGTTGCACCTTTTGCTCAATTACTGAGCATGAAGGTCGCATAATTCAAAGTCGCTCTGAAGACTCCATTATCGCAGAAATTGAAGACATTAAGTTAAAAGTACCCGGCTTTACCGGTGTGATATCTGATCTAGGCGGCCCAACGGCTAACATGTACAAACTGAACTGTAAAAGTAAAAAAGCGGAAGCGACATGTCGCAAACCGTCGTGCGTATGGCCAACCATTTGTGGGCATTTAGAAACAGACCATAGCCCGACCATAAACTTGTACCGACGCGCACGCAAAGTAAAAGGCATCAAGAAAATATTAATTGCCTCTGGCGTACGGTATGACTTAGCGATACAAGACCCAGAATATATTAAAGAGCTCGCCACGCACCATGTCGGCGGCTACTTAAAAATTGCCCCTGAGCATACCGAAGAAGGCCCGCTAAATAAAATGATGAAGCCGGGTATGGGCAGTTATGACAAATTTAAAGAGTTGTTTGATCACTATTCAAAACTTGCTGGCAAAAAGCAGTATTTAATCCCTTACTTTATCTCAGCTCACCCTGGCACCACAGATTTAGACATGGTTAACCTCGCGCTTTGGCTAAAATCAAACGACTTTAAGCTCGACCAAGTACAGAACTTTTATCCTTCGCCTTTAGCTAATGCCACCACGCTCTATCATACTGAGCTAGACGCATTGCGTAACATTAAAAAAGACAGTGCCACGGTACCTGTGCCTAAAGGTGCCATTCAACGACGTCTACACAAAGCCATATTGCGCTACCATGATCCGGCAAACTGGCCGATGATACGCGAAGCCTTAAAGAAAATGGGCTTAGCAAGAAAGCTCATTGGCAGCCAACCCGGCTGCTTAGTCCCTCATGAGAGCAGAAATGAAACAAAGCACCAGCATTATAAAAACAAGGGTAAAGGCAAAAATAATCCACTAGGCCACAAAACCTCGCCGGGGCAAACAAAGCGCTATGGCAAAAAGCCGCTAACGTCAGAAAAAGGGAAACAAGGACTAACTCGGTTTAGTGATAACCAGTTTAGTCAACGAAAAAAGCCAAGCAAGAAAGCACATTAAGCGACTTGTCGTTAATTAGTAGCACGTCGCTAAAGCGACATAGTGCTAAAGCAAGATTACTATTTACGCCTAAAACTGATAATGTATAAACCGTTGCTGTGACTTGACGATTGTTGATAACAAGCTCACAAGTCACACTCGCTAAGATAAGGTTTACTTGCCGGCTTTAAAAGGTCCAATCGCCCAGATATTGCCGCATCTATGTGGTATTTTACGGCTACCAGTGCCAAGGTTATTGATACACGTTCAGAGGTCATTATGTCAAACCCAGAAAATAATAAGCCTGCATACACGCCACCAGCAGGTGGCTGGGGCGCTTTAAAGAGCTCGGCATCACATTTAATTCGTAGTGAAGGCGCAACAAAAAGTGTTAAAGCACTGCTTAGGGCCAACCAACCCGGGGGGTTTGATTGTCCGGGTTGTGCGTGGGGCGATGAAAAAAATGCGGGTAAAATAGATTTTTGCGAAAATGGCGTTAAAGCCATCGCTTGGGAAGCGACCACAAAACGTGTTGATGCAACATTTTTTCAACAATACTCTGTTTCAGAGCTACAGACATGGGATGATCATAGCTTAGAAAAAAGTGGCCGCCTTACTGAGCCTATGCTGTATGACGCGAAAAGCGACCACTACCAAGCGATCAGCTGGCAAGACGCTTTTGCACAGATAGCAACACATTTACAACAACTCGACAGTCCGGATGAAGCGCTATTTTATACTTCTGGCAGAGCAAGTAATGAAGTGGCCTATTTATATCAGCTATTTGGCAGAGTTTTTGGTACTAATAACTTTCCAGATTGCTCAAATATGTGCCATGAAGCTTCTGGCGTTGGCATGACCCGAAGCATAGGGGTTGGCAAAGGCACTGTGACCATGGACGATTTTGAGCACGCCGATGCTATTTTTGTCTTTGGGCAAAATCCAGGCACTAATCATCCACGCATGTTAGCAACCTTGCGAAAAGCGAGTAAGCGTGGTGCTAAAGTAGTGGCTATCAATAACTTACAAGAACGCGGTTTACAAAAATTTGCTGACCCGCAAAACCCGCAAGACATGTTATTGTTTTCTAGCACTGATATTAGTCAATATTACTTCACCCCTAAACTTGGTGGTGACATGGCAATTTTACGCGGCATTGCCAAAGGCCTTTTTGAGCGTTCACAGCACGATGATTCTATTCTAGACTTGGATTTTATTAACCAACACTGTCACAACTTTAGTGAATATAAAGCAGCGGTTATGGCCTGTTCTTGGCAAAAAATTTGCCAACAAAGTGGCTTGTCGCGTGCTGAAATTGAGCAAATGATCAGCATTTATGCCTACAGTAAAAATGTTATTTTTACTTGGGCAATGGGCATCACTCAACACCAACACTCAGTGGCAACGGTACAAGAACTCATTAATGTTTTGCTATTACGGGGCAATATTGGTCGTAAAGGTGCCGGTGCTTGCCCTGTGCGAGGACATTCAAATGTACAAGGTAACCGCACGGTCGGTATTAACGAAAAGCCGTCGCCAGCATTTATTGACGCCCTACAGGCAAGATATAATACTAAACTGCCCTATCGCTATGGCTTTAATACCGTAGAAGCTATCGACGCTATGCTGTCAGGCAAAGGTAAAGTATTTATTGCCTTAGGCGGTAACTTTGCGGCTGCAACACCAGACAGCGCACAAACCTATCAAGCGCTAAAAAATTGTGACTTAACGGTACATATCAGCACTAAATTAAATCGTAGTCATGTTATTACCGGCAAACAAGCACTTATTCTGCCATGCCTAGGCCGTACTGAGATTGACCTGCAAGCCGGCATTGAGCAATGCATTAGCGTAGAAGACTCCATGAGCATGGTGCACAGCTCGCGCGGTGTTAATCAACCCGCCTCAGATATGTTACGCTCTGAGGTTGCCATTATAGCTGGCATTGCTTGTGCAACCTTAGGTAATGAAATCGTGAATTGGCCGAAATTTGCTGAAAATTATGCGCTGATCCGCGACGAAATTGCGGCAGTGCTCCCCGAGTTTTCAGATTATAACGCCCGCATTGATAGTAAACGTGGCTTTTACTTGCAAAATAAAGCCGCGCTGCGGATTTGGCAAACTGACAATGAAAAGGCCAATTTTTCGCTCACCCAGTTACCCGCAGCACTAGGTCACGAAAAGCCTGTTACAGCCAACAGCCCTACCTTAACGCTACAAACACTGCGCTCGCACGATCAATACAATACCTCTATTTATGGCATGAATGACAGATATCGAGGGGTTTATGGTGAGCGTAACGTCATTTTTATGAACCGCGACGATATGCAAGCACAGCAATTATATGAGGGGGATAAGGTTACTATCAACACGGTTAGCGATGATAAAATAGCCCGTTCGGTGCAAAACTTTAAAGTGGTCGGCTATAACATCCCCCAAGGTTGTGCCGCTGCTTACTACCCCGAAACCAATCCGTTAATACCCTTAGGCAGCGTTGCACAAGACTGTGGCACACCAACCTATAAGTCCATTACAATTAAATTAACGAAAAGCTAACACTGATTAGCACACTAGATAGATATAATGGTGCCGAGAAGGAATAACCCTATCGGCGGCATTTTACCAACAATATCTATGTTAAGGCTCAACGCGCTGTTTGGCTAATCACGCCCTATCGTATATAATCGCGCGCATTATTTATCTTATCTCTCGATGGCTGCTTGCTCTTTATTAAAGCTCATCAAAAATCACTATGGAACAAACATGTTAGCTGCAAACAATATAACCCAACAATTTGGTGCTAAGCCGTTATTTGAAAACATTTCACAAAAGTTTGGTGGTGGTAATCGCTACGGTTTAATCGGTGCCAATGGCTGTGGTAAATCTACCTTTATGAAGATTTTAGGTGGAGATTTAGAACCTACTTCTGGCAATATCAGCTTAGATCCTAACGAGCGTATCGGTAAGCTACGTCAAGACCAATTTGGTTTTGAAGAGTTTTCTGTGGTCGATACTGTGATAATGGGCCATAGCGAGTTATGGGCCGTAAAAGAAGAGCGAGATCGTATTTACGCTTTGCCTGAAATGAGCGAAGCCGATGGCATGCGCGTTGGTGATTTAGAATCCCAATATGCAGAAATGGATGGTTATAGTGCAGAAAGCCGCGCCGGTGAGCTGTTAATGGGTGTGGGTATACCGGTTGAGCAACATTATGGTTTAATGAGTGAAGTAGCCCCTGGTTGGAAGTTACGGGTATTGTTAGCACAAGCTTTATTTTCAGATCCCGATATTTTATTACTTGATGAGCCAACCAACAACTTAGACATTCACACTATTCAATGGCTAGAAGAAACGCTGAACGAGCGTGATTCGACCATGATCATCATCTCTCATGATCGTCACTTTTTAAACAGTGTTTGTACTCATATGGCCGACCTTGATTACGGAGAGCTGCGAGTGTTCCCCGGCAATTACGACGAATACATGTTGGCTTCAACGCAAGCAAGAGCACAATTAATGGCAGATAATGCCAAGAAAAAAGCCCAAATTAGCGAATTACAAGCGTTCGTAGCGCGCTTTTCTGCCAATGCCTCTAAAGCTAAGCAGGCCACCTCTCGCGCAAAACAAATTGATAAAATTCAATTAGCTGAAGTTAAAGCTTCAAGCCGCGTTAACCCGTTTATTCGTTTTGAACAAGAAAAGAAACTATTTCGCAATGCTTTAGTACTGGAAGACTTAAGTAAAAGCTTTGACGATAACCACGTCTTACACAAGCTTAACCTGATGATTGAAGTGGGTGAGCGTGTTGCCATTATTGGTGAAAACGGTATCGGTAAAACAACTTTCTTGCGCACTATCATGGGCGAATGTGATTACCGACCAAGCTCTGGTGTTTATACTTGGTCAGAAAATGTCAACATTGGTTACTACGCACAAGATCATGCACACGAATTTGAAAATGACATGACTTTATTTGAGTGGATGAGCCAATGGCGTCAACCAACAGACGATGAGCAAGCAGTGCGTGGTTATTTAGGGCGCTTATTGTTTTCTGCCGATGATATTAATAAGTCAATCAAAGTGCTCTCAGGTGGTGAACAAGGACGCATGTTATTTGGTAAGATCATGATGCAAAAGCCTAATATTTTAGTGATGGATGAGCCCACCAACCACATGGATATGGAATCCATTGAGTCATTGAATATGGCCATGGAGCAGTTTGACGGTACGATTTTATTCGTCAGTCATGATCGCGAGTTTGTTTCAAGCCTAGCAACGCGTATTATCGAGTTAAAGCCAGGTGGCTATACAGATTTTGCTGGCACATATGATGAATATTTAGCGTCACAGCAGTAATAGCTGTGCCTAATCTCATTTCGTAAATAAATACTGTTATCAATAAGGACAAATAGTGCTTAGTTATCGTCACGCCTTTCATGCCGGCAATTTTGCTGATGTTTTAAAGCACTCAGTACTCACTTTAGTATTGGAGTACATGACTCGAAAAGATAAGGGTTTTTATTATATCGATAGTCATGCGGGTGCAGGTATGTACCAATTAACTGACCCATATGCACAGAAAACTGGAGAATACAAAGCCGGTATTGCGAAGTTGATCGCGAAACAGGATGCACCGGCGGCTTTGCAAACATATATAAAACTCGTTGCCCAATTAAATCAACAAGCACTTGCCGACAAAGCTGACATTACTGTTTACCCCGGCTCGCCAGGTATTGCGCGCCACTTTACGCGACGACAAGACAGTGCACATATGTTTGAACTTCATCCAAGTGATATTGGCTATTTAACCGAATTTTGTCAGCGCTGGAACAAAGCTCATGTTAAGCAAGCTGATGGCTATCAAGGCGTATTAAGCTTGCTGCCGCCCCCGAGTCGGCGTGGTGTAGTATTAATAGATCCTCCTTATGAGTTGAAAGAAGATTATTTAAAAGCGGTGCGCACCATAGTAAGTGGGTATAAAAAATTTGCCACCGGTACTTATATCTTATGGTATCCGGTGGTAAAACGTGAACTAGTCGAGCAAATGCAAGCAGCATTTATGGCGAGCGAACTGCGTAATGTTTTGCAAGTAGAATACTGTCAGCAGGCTGATACCTTAACGTACGGTATGACCGGAACAGGACTATTTATTGTTAACCCGCCATGGCAACTAAAAGCTCAGCTTACAGAAATTCTGCCCTACTTAACTACAACCTTAGGTTCGACTGCCAGCCAGCATACTTTGACGCAATTAATCGAAGAATAAATAATAATATGACAAGCCACTGCATTTGCGCTGATTGACCATTGAATATAATAGTTTCAAGCAGCGCATTAAGGCTATTGGCTTCACCTGCTGAGCAATATATAAGTTGCAAGCGCTAGTGCACGAGGCAATTGTCGAAATCAGCAAATTACGCTCTATTGCACGACAATACGCGGATCATAAGGGTTTGTGGCACAGCCTTTTACATTCACTTCATAGTAGTAATCGCCCTTATTTTTAATTTTACATCGTAATTTTTCGCCTCGTTCAGCGCGGTATTGACATCGTTTAAACGGTGAACCATCGGTAAAATGAATATTAAATTCATCGGCGTTACTGGTACGCCAGCTGATATATTTTTCTTTTTGTGAACACACGCATTCCGCATCATTCTTACAAGGATTTTTGCCGACCGGGTATAGTATTGCGCAATTGCTTTCATTATCTGATGGGACAACGTTTACCGCGCAATGACTAACCGGGTCTACCACGATAATGAGCTCTTTATCCTTGGCAGAATTAGCATAACTGGTCCACACAATTAGACAGTAGCTAACGATAAAAATAATTATTTTTGTCGGTAATGTTTTAACACGGGTAGTCGGTAGCGTATTCATTGGCTTTCCTTTGTCGACATAATTAACTTAACGAAATTCTATTAACCAATCTTTATAGTCGTAAAACTGCGGATCCGCCAATAAAAGCGCAGTCGGATAACCTAAAGCAACCGCGCGTTCAATAAACAACCGCAAATTTTCTTCATCAGTACAGTTAATGGCTACAACAGCAAGATCATAAAACAGGTAAGGATCTTGATTATTACTTTTTAAAACAAGATTTTGATACTTTTGAGCTTGGTGACAAATACCTAGCTCTGAATAATAACGGGCTATCTGTGCTTGTAAGTTGGTATTTTTATCATTAATTTCGGCATTTTTTTGAGCTAGTTGCAGGGCTTTTTTATACGCCGATTGAGCCAACGCTTCTTCAGCGCTATATTTATAAGCATCTCCCAAGTTGCCCCAAACTACGGGATCTAATGGTGACAATTCAGCACTTTGTAAATACATTTCAGCTGCGTTTTCAAAGCGCTGCATAAAAAACAATACCGTACCTAAATTGGAATAGGTTAATGATGTTGGCTTTATTGCCAGCGATTTAGACCAAGCAATATTCGCTTGTTCAAAATCTAAGACCATATAGTAAACAGCGCCTAGCGCATTAAAAGCCATGGCAGTGTTATTATTAATCAAAATAACTTTTTTAAATTGATTAATCGCTTGTTGATACTGCCCCGAATAAAATAGGAATAAGCCATAGTCGTAATAGTTCTTCCAATTGCCCCGCTCTAAGCCAATAGCCTGTTGATATAAACGCTCTGCTTGCTCTGTTTGCTCTAATTTCGCGTATAAATCCGCTAATGCAATATAAACCTCACTGGTATCAGGTTTGATGGCTTTAGCTTTATTTAAGTGCTGCTCTGCTTTTTGGTATTGGCCATTGACACGGTAAAGTGTCCCTAAAGCTATTTGTGACTCAAAGGAGACTGTGTCATTGGTTGCAATCATTTGACAAACATTTAACGCTTTGTCGTACTCTTGAGTATCATCGTTGAGAATATATTTATCTAAATACGTCTGACATAAAGCCGAAGAGGCTTGAACAAAGTCTGGATCAATTTGCAACGCCTTAATGAATAACTGCTCAGCAGCGTTTAATGTGTTGATGTTTTTCGAGCTGCGATATTTTTCTTTGCCTTGTAAATAAGCATCATAGGCAGTAAAACTTTTTGTCGGCATGTAATTGGTGTTACCCACTGACTGACTACCCACAATCAGTAAATGTAAAGCATTAGCCACCTTTCTAGAGAGCTGACTATACAGCATTACAAGTTGGTCTAGCTCACCTTGAGATTGCTCTGACCACACCTGAAAGCCGGTCTCAACATCCGTCATTATAGTATTGATATTCAGCCTATTTTGTCGCAAGCTAGCGCGCCCTTCAATAATGTATTTGACCCCTAATGTGTCTCTAATCTTAGCTATGCTTGCATTTGGCTCTACGCTATTAATAGCCCTAATTGACGCGACTTTAAAGGTTGGCTTGGTGGCTAAGGCATTGATTAGTTCTTCTTGTATACCCGAAACAAAATACAATTTTTGCGCGTCGGTATTGGATGTGGAAAATGGTAATATCGCCACAGCATTATCAATAACGCTTGCAGTTGGCGCCAGTTCTTCAAGTTGACCATTCTCAGTTGCCAAGCGGCTTTCTGTTTCTATTTTATCTATTAAGTGGGTTGATATATAAGAGATTGCAAACCAAATAATCAATACAAAACAACCATCAACAGCAAGCTGGCGATAAAAAAATTGTTGTTTTTTATTGTGCTCTTTGGCAAATTTTTGTCGTATTTTAAATTCTTTAAACCATTGAAAACTGATCACAATAGGAAAGCCAATAACTAAGCCTAATGTTGCCACTTTGCCGCCCCAACTAGGAACATCAAAAATTGGAAATACAATTGAAAATACTTGTAAGAGTAACCACGATACCACCAAGTATGCTGCGCTGGCATTGAGTAAACGACTGCTCTTTAACAACGAAAATGATAATTTCCACTTTTTGTCTGTACCATCAGCTTCGTCTAACTGATCCATGGGAAATGGCCAAATACTGTTGGCATTACGTTTAAGCGTTGGCACCAACATTCGATAACCTTTTCTCGGGATAGTTTGAATGTATGTTGGACACTCTTTGTGATCATCAAGGGCATGGCGTATTTCACTGATAACATGCGTAACATTTGTTTTAGCTGCGTTACTGTCACCCCAAGCAAACGCTAAAATTTGCTCTCGCGAAACCACTTCGCCATTAGCTGATGCTAAAAATAATAACACCTCCATGGCTTTAGGAGCTAAATGATATCTGTGTCCCTGACGTATAACGACACCTAAATCAGGTTCAATGGTCACATGACCTAATTGAAAACCTAGGTGTAATTCTGTATCCACAACGAAGTGTCGCTTTGTGCTTTTTAATGACACTCCAGCTTCTGTTTCATCTCTCGCTGTCATGTAATATTAGCCTTACAACAAAAGAGCACATTGAGCCATAAGCAACTCTTTCAAATGTTTAGTTGATGGGAGTAAAAGCAAGTTATCAGTATTGTTGACAATATTAAAAATAGCGAGTGGCGCTGACAATAAAGTGCTTTAAAAATGCATGTTGACATGACTTTAGCAAAGCTGAAACATCGACTTAAATTCGAGTGTTAGCTTAAAAGCTTGGCTTATCTTAATGATAAGCTTGTTTAAGGCTCAGTGCCCTTAAACAAGCAGCTAGGTTGTAAGAATGAATAATGGGTGTGCGCGCCAGTTTACGCTAGCGCAATGAAGATTTATATATTTAACAGTTACTTGCTTTCTTCGCTGTCAATATCTTGCGGCGCAATGGCTTGCTTGCGTTTTAATACCGGTAAGTCGCCTGCGTCTTGCGCTAAAAAGCTTTTTCTAACTACCGATTTCGCTTTCGCTGATTGATTAGTTACTGCAGGCTTTTTCGCCGTTTTAACTTTTTTCGTTGTTGGTGCCTGTTTAGCTTTCAAACCTTTGAATTTAGCTTTTAAGCCATCGATAACATCAAACTTTAGTTTTTGCTGTAAAAAGCCCTCAACATTTTTAAAGCTTAACCAGTCTTTAGGACCAACCAAAGAAATCGCAAAGCCTTTACTCCCCGCTCGACCAGTACGCCCTATTCGATGCACAAATTCTTCTGTATGTTTGGGCATATCAAAGTTAATGACATGAGAAACATTAACTAAATCTAACCCTCTTGACGCTAAATCTGTGGTGATCAATATTTTTTGTAAGCCTTTACTAAAACCAGCCATGATTTGATTACGTTGGCTCTGACTTAACTCACCACTTAACGCAACCGTACTTAAACCTTGGTTTGTCAGCATAGTAGATAATCTATCCGTGTCGGCCCGTGTTGCGGTAAAAATAATCATTTGTTGATGATCTTCTTGTGCGATCAAATGGGTCAGTAACTGCTCTTTATGTGTTAAATTGTCACAAAGATAGAAGCGTTTAATGATGTCTTTGTGCTCGGTGTGTGCGCTACCAATGGCGATTCGTTTCGGCTTTTTTAATAACGCTAAAGCAAAGTCATTGACCTGCGCGTGATCTAAGGTTGCCGAAAACATCAAGGTTTGGCGTTTTCGATGATCCGCGGCTTGGTTTATTTGGTTTAGTTGCTCGGCAAAGCCAAGATCCAACATGCGATCAGCTTCATCTAAAATTAATAACTCCAACCCATTGAGGTGAAAGTGCCGTTGCGTTAAATGATCTGCTAGTCGCCCTGGTGTAGCGACAATAAAGTGCGGGTCTTTGGCCAAGGTTTTTACTTGGTCATTAAAGTTTTCTCCACCAAGTATTAACACAGCTTTAAACTGCGAGCCGGCAGTAAATATTCTTAACTGATTAAACACCTGTTTAGCTAGCTCACGCGTTGGCGTTAAAATAACAACACGCGGATCTCGTTTACTTAATGGACGATTTTTCATTAACCGCTGCATTGCAGGAATGATAAATGCTAAGGTTTTTCCTGAGCCAGTTTTAGAAGATGCGATCAAATCTTGACCTGTCATAGCGGCGGGAATAGCCTGTTGCTGGATCTCTGTCGGCTTATTAAAGCCCAAGTGCTCTACCGTTGACATTATTTTTCTATCTAAACCAAAGTCACTAAACTCCAAACTTACGCTCCATTAGCTGATCTTATAAATAAATCTTTGTGCCATTATAACCTGTAAAGGTGCTTGATTAGTGATTTATTTTTATTAGCTAACAAATATTTTATGAAGCCAAAATATAGATACTTGTACATTATTTGCGCTAACGCAAAAACATTAGTTAATAATCTCTGTAAGCTGTAAAAATTTATGAGCTAACGGTCTATTATCATGAAGCCAAACCGGCAAATCGCGATGCTAGAGCTAATCCAGCAGGTGCGTTATGAGTTCCCTTTTGATCTACCTGATGCCCAGATTTGCGCTGGCAAATGTGTTGGTTGTCCGAAAAAATTGCTTGAGCTTGCAGATACTGAACTATGTGAATGGGAAAGCCGTTTAAAAAACAATGAAGTCCCTTTGTTTGGTGATATCACACGCTTAGCTAAACTTTGTAAAAATATTCGTCGTGGCTTAGCGCGTAATAACTTAGTGAAATGAATTGCGCCGACTTACCCAACTCGTTATTGCGTTGTAACATTGAGTCATTAGTGCGGTGTCAAGTTCATCCAATTAAACGGTAGTCTCTTAAACTAACTTGATAGTGTTTGCATTTTCACGCCTGAGGTTTATGCTGTCGTGCTACTGTTTAGCAACTTTTAACTCTGTTTTAATATAACGCAATCCATGAACTTTGAAAGTACTCGATACTCGGTAACAAAAGCATCGAAAATTGATAAAAAAGATATCTTAAGATTTTATAAAGGCCAAAATTACCGTGCGCGCTTTATCGGTCAGGATGACTGTTACTTTATTAAGCATAATAATAAAATAATTGCCTGCTCGATGATCTCTGCAGGCAAAGAAAAACAACAATTTTGGTTGCTGCACGCATTAGTGACCGACATCGGTTTTCGTAACTGTGGGCTTGCTCGAACACTCCTGCATACAATTCAATCGCCAACTATCAGGCCTAACTATCCCTATATCGTCTGCTTTGCCGATAACCAATTGCATAAGTTTTATCTCGCCAATAACTTTCGCTATTGTGATCCACTAACAGATATACCGAGATTACCTGTGCCACTACAAGCCAAGTACTATAGTTATTGCAAACAACAACCGCAGTTAAACTGTTACCTTTATAGCGCTACTAACAACTAGCCTTGCTTTTAGCGTAAAGCAGAGACATTAGCGAATGTATTAAACAGACCGCTTCGAGATAGTAGCTTGTGCGGCAAGTAAGGTGTTTTTTAGCAAGCATGCAATCGTCATTGGCCCAACACCACCCGGTACAGGAGTAATTGCTCCGCAACCTTCTATAACAGCCTGATAATCGACATCGCCAACGAGCTTGTATTTGCCATCATGGGTTATAACTCTATTAATTCCAACATCAATCACAGTCGCACCTTCTTTAATCCAATCCGCCTTAACAAACTCAGCAATACCAACAGCCGCTACAACAATATCAGCTTGCCGACAAACTTCCGGTAAATTACGCGTGCGAGAATGGGTAATAGTGACAGTGCAATTTTCTTGTAATAGCAACATTGCCACTGGCTTTCCAACAATATTCGAGCGACCGATTACTACCACATGTTTACCAGACAAATCACCACCTAAATGTTGTTTAATCAACAACACACAACCCTGCGGTGTGCAAGGTACCATTGCCCCTAAATCACCATTAAATAAACGTCCGCTATTGATAGCGTGAAAACCATCCACATCTTTATTCGGGTCGATGGCAGCAATTACTGCACTTTCATCAATATGATGCGGTAACGGTAACTGCACCAGTATGCCGTGAACACTGCTATCATGATTTAAAGCCTTTATTTGATCTAACAATACTGATTGCGAGCAGTTTGCTGGCATATTAATTTCGCTTGAAATCATGCCTATAGCTTGAGTTTGTTGTACTTTGTTTTTTACATAGACTTGGCTAGCTGGGTCATCGCCAACCATGACTACGGTTAAGCTAGGCTGTACGCCATACTCAGATTTCATTTCTGCTACTTCAATCGCTAGTTTCTCTCGTAAGTTTTTTGCAGTTAACTTGCCATCAATAATTGTCATTGTTATTCACATATATTCGGGTTAAAAAATTGTTATAAACATAACACATTCACCTTATATTTATCGTGTTTAGCTCTAACTGATAAGCTTTCTTATCAAAAAGCAATAGACACCCCAGCCTTTACGACATCTCTCTGGCGAGCATATTCTGAAAGGGGAAAGATGTCGAATAGCCCAGAAGTCAATACCGAGACATTTGAATTTCGCTAAATCTTAAGTGCCTATAACAACTGGCGTTATTGTATATCATTACTGAGCTCGAAAAAGTTTCGATTTTATACGATATATGGCACGGTTGGTTTTGGTTTTTACTGAAGACGGACTGAAGTCCGACCTACAAAACAATGACTTAATGTAAAATAAACATCCGCAGATCCTTTGTAGGTTGGACTTTAGTCCATCAGGTGAAATGAAATTTAACGTTTTTTTCAATATAAATTGACGATAAACGCTTGGGAAAAAGTACCTACTGTAAATGCTTGTGGCCTATCACGTTAATAATCGCTTGTTTACCAGTTGTCGGACTGAAGTCCGACCTACAAGACAAATACTCTATCACCTGAATCACGCACAGGCCCTTTTTAGGTTGGACTTTAGTCCATCAGGTGAAATGAAATTTAACGCTCGTTACGATAAAACGCGATTAAGGAAATAATCGGTCTATTAACTCCCAGAAAGCAAAAAACCCGTAGCCTTAGCTACGGGTTTCTTTAATGAGAAGCCTAGCGATGTCCTACTCTCACATGGGAACTCCCACACTACCATCGGCGCTACTGCGTTTCACTGCTGAGTTCGGAATGGGATCAGGTGGTTCCACAGTGCTATTGTCGCTAGACAAAATTTTCTTGTTAGATATTACACTTAACAAGTTACAATCTTGAAAGCTTTTATAAATACATTTTAATTCTTATTCACACGATATGTACGTGATGTGTATTACTACACGTTTTGTCAAACTCATACACGACCTCCATGGATGGAGGAAGTCAGGTAACTGTCTGCAACAGTTACGTGAAAACCACTTGGGTGTTGTATGGTTAAGCCTCACGGGTAATTAGTATTGGTTAGCTCAATGCCTCGCAGCACTTCCACACCCAACCTATCAACGTTGTAGTCTCCAACGACCCTTTAGGGAGCTTAA
>NZ_NBOC01000007.1 GCF_002104455.1 Colwellia chukchiensis
AATGGTTTAACTCCTTTCGACTATGTTGCTTATTGTCTTGAACAACTCAGTGATCAAAATGTTGATGTTGAAGCTCTGCTACCTTGGAATGTAAAGCTTAGCTAGGTGCTGATCACCGGACGCTTACTATATATGAGCTACTACAGCTAAATCTTATTCAATTTATCTGTGGTAATGTGGTGGTAAAATTAACTATCAATATCTACCAAAATTGCGCTTTAAAATTATCGAACTGATAACTATGATACCCATCAGAGCGACACCATCACTTGAAGTTAATCGAAGTTAATTTCGATATCTGAGATAGGGGTGGAACAACAGGTAAGAAACTCACCGTCTCTTATGTTGGCTAGAGGTTCGAGTTTGTATTTAATTTCACCTTTCTCTAGATTGGCTCTACAGGCACCGCAAAACCCATCCCTACAATGATATGGAGCTTGAATATTGTTAACTTCTAGAGTTTCTAGAATGGTTAAGCCTGGAAGGGACTCGATGGTAGAGTCCCTATCAGCTAATTTAATGTTCATCTCGTGCGTGATTTTTATAAATCAAATTCATCGAAGTCTTCAGCACTAACTTCTGAGTCAATCTGGCCTACAAGATAACTTGAGATTTCGGTTTCTTGTGGAGCGACCTGTACGTTATCGCTTGATAAGTATGAGTTGATCCAAGGAAGTGGGTTACTCTTAACCTCAAAAGGACTATCTAAGCCAATTGCGGACATGCGTTGGCTACTTATGTACTCAATGTACTGCTTGAGTATATCAGCGTTAAGACCAATCATAGAGCCGTCTTTGAACAGGTAATCAGCCCATTCTTTTTCCTGATCTACAACATCGATAAAGATATCTCTGCTTTTCTCTTTTAAATCCTCTGAAATCTGCTGCATTTCAGGATCATCTTTACCGTTAGCCCAAATATTCAATATATGCTGAGTAGCAGTTAAGTGAAGTGCTTCATCACGAGAAATTAGCTTGATGATTTTAGCATTACCCTCAAGTAATTCACGCTCTGAGAACGCAAACGAACAAGCGAAAGAGACATAGAAGCGGATTGCCTCTAGAGCGTTCAGGGCGCAGATAGAGAGAAAGAATTTTTCCTTCACTAATCTCAGACTCACAACCACTTCTTTTCCATCAACAGTATGCGTACCTTCTCCATGCAGGTTAAGCACCTGTTCATGGAAAATAAAATCATCAAAATAGTCAGCGATACTCGATGCTCGCTTTAAGATGGCAGGGTTGATAACGATATCGTTGAAAACTTCACTCGGCTCTGTGAATAGGTTACGAAGGATGTGTGTGTAGGAACGACTGTGAATTGTCTCGGAAAATGAATGCGTTTCTGACCACGTTTCGATCGAAGGTTGGCTGCACACAGGAAGCATTATCATGTTCACAGAACGAGCTGCAATCGAATCCAAAAGTGTTTGGTATTTCAGATTGGAGATAAAGATGTGTTTCTCCGATTCTGTAAGACTTTGCCAGTCGGCTCGATCTTTTGAAACATCTACTTCTTCTGGACGCCAGAAGAAAGATAGCTGCTTTTCGATCAGCCTTTCAAAGATTGGGTGTGTTTGTTCGTCGTAACGAGCGACGTTAACTGGGTTACCAAAGAACATAGGTTCTTTTAGATGGTCGAAACATTCTTGATTAAATGTTGTGTATTTCATGATTTTTATCCGCCAAATATTTTCGTAATCAGATCTAATCAAACTTAGTTGATCTTTTAGTTAGATTAGTTATTTTTCAACTTTAGATTAGATCTACTCTAACTGTTGTTTGCTGCTGCCTTCTCTACACGGTGTATCTTATCAAGCCTGAGAAGACTCACTCACTCACTCGTTAATGGGTTGGGTAGTTTTTTTGTCCATATCTTGTCTCAGCCCATGTTTCGATCGAGGCTTGGCTGCACACTGGAAGCATGATCATGTTCACAGAGCGAGCTGCAATCGAATCCAAAAGTGTTTGGTATTTCAGGTTCGAAATGAAAATGTGTTTTTCAGAACCCGTAAGACCTTGCCAATCGGCACGATCTTTTGACACGTCTACTTCTTCAGGTCGCCAGAAGAAAGATAATTGCTTTTCGATCAATTTCTCAAAGACTGGGTGTGTTTGCTCATCGTAACGAGCAACGTTAACTGCTTTACCGAAGAACATAGGTTCTTTTAGGTGGTCGAAGCTTTCTTGGTTAAATGTTGTATATATCATTATTTAATCTGCCAAATATCCTTTAATTAAATCTAATCAAACTAGTCTGTAATTTTTGTTAGAGTAGTTATTTTATAGCTTTAGGTTAGATCTAATCTTACTTTTAATTGCTTGGTTATTTTCTTTACGCTACGTTATTATTTGCTTGTGACAAATCACTCACTCACTCACTAGTGGATTGAGTAGGTTTTTTGTCCATATCTAGTCTCCACCCAAGTTTCCACCTCAGGTAGTGATACTAACGGCAGTAATACCGCATTAACCGAGCGCGCCGCCATAGAGTCAAGCAAGGTTTGGTACTTTAAGTTTGAGATAAAAATGTGCTTTTCAGAATCGGTTAAACTCTGCCAATCGGCGCGATCTTTAGACACGTCAATTTCTTCAGGTCGCCAAAAAAACGATAACTGTTTTTCAATTAATTTTTCAAAGGCAACAAAGCGCTGTTGATCGTATCGTGCAACATTAACACTGTTTCCCATAAACATTGGCTCTAATAAGGCATTGTTAGGTATTTGGTTAAACGTAGTGTACGACATGTATTTCTCCTTGAAACAGTGCCAATGTAGGGCAATATTTCTTAACTTATGGGTAATTAATCTATTTATTAGGGACTAAGATGAAACAATATCTTGACAAAAAAAGAGGAAAACTTGGTGTTTTCCTCTGCCTAGCGTTAAATCTTACACGCGCCACCGGCACAGTCATCATCGGCATCCGATTGGCTATCATCAGCGCCATCACGCGTATTGTGATAGTACATGGTTTTAACCCCCAATTTATAAGCGCTTAAAATATCTTTAAGTACTTGTTTGATCGGTACTTTACCCCCTTCAAAGCGCGAAGGGTCGTAATTGGTATTGGCGGATATTGTTTGGTCAATAAACTTCTGCATAATACCGACGAGTTGTAAATAACCTTCATTATTTGGAATATTCCAAAGTAATTCATAGTTATCTTTTAAACGTTGATACTCAGGTACTACCTGCTTTAATACGCCATCTTTACTGGCTTTTATACTGATCAAGCCGCGTGGTGGCTCAATGCCATTGGTGGCATTAGAAATTTGTGAAGAGGTCTCTGATGGCATTAAAGCAGAAACGGTTGAGTTTCTCACCCCGTGCTCTTTAATGCTAGCACGCAACGATTCCCAGTCTAAATGAAGAGGCTCGGCAGTAATGTTATCGATCTCTTTTTTATAAGTGTCGATAGGTAATATGCCTTGAGATAAACGGGTTTCATTAAACTTAGGGCACGCACCTTGCTCAATCGCTAGTTGATTTGAAGCTTTTAATAAATAATATTGAATGGCTTCAAAAGTACGATGGGTTAGGTTATTGGCACTACCGTTTGAGTAGAACACGCCGTTTTTCGCAAGATAGTAGGCAAAGTTAATAACACCTATGCCTAGCGTTCTACGTCCCATAGTTGCCGTATAGGCTGCAGGAACCGGGTAATCTTGGTAATCAAGTAAGTTGTCGAGTGCGCGCACTGCTAAGTCGGCTAAATGCTCTAATTCATCGAGGCTTTCAATTGCCCCTAAATTAAAGGCAGACAGGGTACAAAGTGCGATTTCACCGCTGGCATCGTTTACATCATCCATCGGCTTAGTTGGCAAGGCAATTTCTAAGCACAAATTACTTTGACGAATTGGTGCAACGGCAGGATCAAAGGGCGAATGGGTATTGCAATGATCGACGTTTTGCAGATAAATACGGCCAGTACTGGCACGTTCTTGGGCGAATAATGAAAATAGCTCTATTGCTTTAATACACTTTTTACGAATGCTGTCATCGGCTTCGTATTGTAAGTAAAGTGCTTCAAACTTCTCTTGATCCTCAAAGAAAGCATCATATAAACCTGGCACATCGCTTGGGCTAAATAGCGTAATCGACTGACCTTTAATTAAGCGTTGATACATAAGTTTATTAAACTGCACGCCGTAATCTAAATGGCGAACGCGGTTTTCTTCAACACCACGGTTATTTTTTAATACTAATAAACTTTCAACTTCTAGATGCCATAGCGGGTAAAATAGCGTAGCTGCACCACCACGAACGCCACCTTGTGAGCAACTTTTAACCGCAGTTTGAAAGAGCTTATAAAATGGAATACAACCGGTGTGAAATGCTTCACCATTGCGTATGGTGCTGCCTAAGGCGCGAATGCGTCCGGCATTGATCCCGATGCCAGCACGTTGAGAAACATACTTTACAATAGAGCTAGTAGTGGCATTAATTGAATCTAAACTGTCACCACACTCAATGAGTACACAAGAAGAGAACTGACGTGTTGGCGTACGCACCCCTGCCATAATGGGCGTAGGTAACGATAATTTAAAGGTAGATATCGCATCATAAAAATCTTTAACATAGTCTAAACGTTTTTCTGCTGGATACTTAGCGAACAAGCAGGCAGCAACTAGCATATAAAGAAACTGTGCACTTTCGTATATCTCACCGCTAACACGGTTTTGAACTAGGTATTTACCTTCTAATTGTTTTACCGCCGCATAGCTAAAGTTTAAGTCACGGCTGTGATCAATAAAGGTTTCTAATTGGGCAAATTCCTGCTCGCTGTAGTCGCTAAGTAGGTGCTGATCGTACTTGCCGGCGGCAACTAATTTTTGCACATGCGTGTATAGCTGCGGCGGCTCAAATTGGCCGTACGCTTTTTTCCGTAAATGAAAAATGGCCAGACGGGCAGATAAAAACTGATAGTCTGGCGCTTCTTCAGAGATCAAATCAGCGGCAGATTTAATGATGGTTTCATGAATGTCAGCGGTTTTTATGCCATCGTAGAATTGAATGTGTGACTTAAGCTCGACTTGAGACACAGAAACGTTTTCTAAGCCTTCAGCGGCCCAAGCAATTACTTTATGAATTTTTTCTAAGTCGATGGGCTCTTTTGAACCATTGCGTTTTGTAACAAAGAGTTTGTTATTCATGAAAGACCTGTCAATTTATTTATTGTTTTAATCACCCGAAAATAGGTGTACATGCTACTAATTGCCCGCCATTGGCATTTTACGATAAAACTCGTATATCACTTGAATGTTCAGTGAATGAAAAATGCACTATATATGGGGGTTTTTAAAAATCTGATCACAAGATAGTGAGGTTTGCATGACTTTGCAAGCGATATAAATTTTTGTTTTTGTCTTGCATTTTTTAGAGTAATTGATCTGTTAGTAACAACTAACTTAGTAAGGCTTTTCAATTTTGATTTTGCTAAAACGCAATGCTTATTAAAAAATATTTTTTTCGAAAAAATTATTTTTTCTTACTTGGTATTATTTTGTTTAAATAATTTTATAAAATATATAAATTCAATTAAAACAATGGTTTATTGGTTTTGAGCAAGTTTTATCCGTTTTAACTCAGGAGTGATTATTTTATCGACGCCGCTCGTTCAAATTATTATCAACCGACTAAGTGCTTAACAAAACGGCGCAGGCCAAGGGAGTAAACGAGGGCAGCTAGGTTATCGCTAAATTAATGCCGGTATTGGTTTTAGTTGGTATTGAGCCCGACCTTAACAGTGTGATACTTAATCAGGGGTTATGGTAACAAAATATGCGCCAATAAAAGCGCACATTTCATTATGACTAGTTAAAACGAACAACCAAGCTGATCATAGCCGAGTGATGCAATTATTTTATAAACGCAAGTAGGTCGGTGGGAGCGTTAATAATATGATCTGCTTGCCAACTTTGGCAGTTTTCATGCGCTAAAATATAGCCCCATTTAGCGACGAAAGTTTTCATTTTAGCGCCATTACCTGCCTCTATATCTCGCAGCGCATCGCCAATATAAAAGCATTGTTTAGGGTCAACATTAAGTTGCGAGCAGGCATAAAGTATAGGTTCAGGATCCGGCTTGCGGGTTGCTAAAGTGTCGCCCCCGACCATCACCGCACAATTGTTTAGCTCAGGATAATATGGCAATAACAATTGCGTGAGCTGTTCGGGCTTGTTGGTGATAATTCCCCAAGGAATATTGTCTGACTCTATGTGTTGTAATAGTTCTGTTACGCCTTTGTATAAGCGAGTATGCGTCGCAATATTATGCTGGTAATAATTGAGAAATTGCTGGCGTAGAGTTTGGTAATCGTATTGGTTAATGGCGTCACCAAAGCCAAGGTTGAGTAAGCCTAAAGCGCCATCTGAAGCAATCGGACGATAGTCTTTTGCCGCCACTAGCGGTCGTTGATATTGGGCAAGCACATGGTTTAATGCTGCGCCTAAGTCATCAGCGGTATCGAGTAGGGTGCCATCTAAGTCGAATAATACGCTGGCAACGTGTTGGTGAGCTTGTTTAACAGTAGGCATAAGAACTCTTTTATTTTAATGTTAAATATTGCGCCTTGTGGTGCTAGCCATTTAATGGCGCATTATGATTGCAATCGATTTTATATTCGTCGACAACACAAAATATAATTAACATCGAGTGATGAGGTTAATTTATGATTTTCGGTTAACGGATTATAATGAATACCGGCCGCGTCAATACATTTAAGCTCTGCCGCTTCAGCCCAAGATATCAAAGTCGACGGGCGTATAAAGCTATTATGATCATGGGTACCATCGGGTACTAATTTAAATATTTTTTCAGCAGCCAAGATTGCAAGTAAGTAAGCTTTTAAAGATTTATTGAGTGTCGAGAAAAAAACCATGCCGCCGGGTTTTACCAATTCAGCACAGGCTGTTACGACAGAGGCTGGATCGGGCACATGCTCTAACATTTCCATACAAGTTACAACATCATAATAGCCAGGCTGTTGCTGCGCTTTTTCTTCAGCGGTAATTTTTTCATAGTTGACTTTCACCGCCATTTCTAAAGCATGTAACTTGGCAATGTTCAATGGCTCTTGTCCCATATCTATGCCGGTGACGTTTGCCCCTAGTTGCGCCAGACTTTCAGCTAAGATACCGCCACCACAACCGACATCGATAACGTTTTTATCAAATAAATCTCCCACATGCTGGCAGATAAATTGTCGACGTAATGGGTTGATTTGATGCAATGGCTTAAAATCCCCATCAAGATCCCACCATTGGCTGGCAACTTGTTCAAATTTAGCGATTTCGTCTTGGTTTACATTGATTGGATTAGACATGTCGAGTGTAATGGTTGCTTAATGAATAGTGGCGATTCTAAACCAATAACTACAGCAAGCCCAGTACCAAGTCGCATCCATTGCTAGAATTTTGACATTGAAACCTTATCCTATCAGTGTAAATGGGCATTTTGTCGGCCTTATTGCTACAAGTAAGTTAGATAAAATAACCCACTTAAACCTACATTTGATTAAAATGCGAACAAGCGTAAACATAGGCCTGTTGAGCTATTTTTTTTACCCCAAGAAAATATATGAATATCATGCAGATATCTCAGCTCGCGTGAATATAATGCATTTACTTGAATCTTGTGCTTTTTAACGGCAGAATTAAGCAAAACAAAGCGGTAGGGCATAACAAATAATTATGCTAATATGCCGCGTTAATTAAAAAATAATAATTTCGAAGTTTTCTAAATTAGATTTACGTTAAGGGATACCATCAATTTATGACCGATTTGGCGAATAATATTGCTCCTGTCAATATTGAGGATGAGCTAAAAAGCTCCTATTTAGATTATGCGATGAGCGTAATCGTAGGTCGTGCATTACCAGATGTGCGTGATGGCTTAAAACCAGTACATCGTCGTGTACTATTTGCGATGAACGTACTAGGTAACGACTTTAACAAGCCGTATAAAAAATCAGCGCGTGTTGTTGGTGATGTGATCGGTAAATATCACCCTCATGGTGACACTGCGGTATACGACACGATTGTGCGCATGGCACAACCGTTTTCACTGCGTTACATGCTAGTCGATGGCCAAGGTAACTTTGGTTCGGTTGATGGTGATTCAGCGGCGGCAATGCGTTATACCGAAATTAGAATGGCGAAAATTGCCCATTCGATTTTGGCAGACCTAGATAAAGAAACCGTCGACTACGTTGCCAACTATGACGGCACAGAAATGATACCAGCGGTTATGCCAACGCGTATCCCTAACCTGTTAGTTAATGGTACCTCTGGTATTGCAGTTGGTATGGCGACCAATATTCCGCCGCATAACTTAACAGAAGTGATCAACGGCTGTTTAGCCGTTATTGACAACGAAGATATCAGTTTTGAAGAGCTACTAGAGCATATTCCTGGACCCGATTTTCCAACCGCTGGTATTATCAGTGGTCGCGCCGGCATTCAAGAAGCGTATCGCACTGGCCGTGGCAAAATTAAAATTCGTGCACGCGCGGAAATCGAAGTTGACGAAAAGTCGGGCAAAGAAACTATCGTTGTTCACGAGTTACCTTATCAAGTCAACAAAGCCCGTTTAATCGAGAAAATGGCCGACTTGGTGAAAGAAAAACGCCTTGAAGGTATTTCTGCCCTGCGTGATGAGTCTGATAAAGACGGCATGCGCATGGTGATTGAAGTTAAACGTGGTGAAGTGGGTGAAGTTATTTTAAATAACTTATATAAATTGACCCAAATGCAAGTGTCTTTTGGTTTGAATATGGTGGCATTGACTAATGGCCAGCCAAAATTATTCAACCTACGCGAAATGCTTGATGCCTTCATTTTACACCGCCGTGAAGTGGTCACCCGTAGAACGATTTTCGAATTACGAAAAGCGCGTGAACGAGCACATTTACTTGAAGGTTTGTCGATTGCTTTAGCCAATATTGATGAAATTATTGAGTTGATCAAAAACTCGCCAACGCCAAGTGAAGCAAAAGAGCAATTACTTGCACGCGGTTGGAACTTAGGCTTAGTAGCCGACATGCTAGCCGCTGCTGGCGATGATGCGGCGCGACCAGAGTGGGTTGAAGAAGCATTTGGTATTCGTGATGGTCAATATTTCTTAACACCTCCGCAAGCCCAAGCGATTCTAGATTTGCGTTTGCATAAGCTAACCGGTCTAGAGCACGAAAAAATACTTAACGAATATAAAGATTTGTTAGAGCTTATTGGTGAGCTACTGCATATTTTGGCAACGCCATCGCGGTTAATGGAAGTGATTCGTGAAGAGCTTGAAGTCATTCGCGATGATTTTGGTGATCAGCGTCGTACTGAAATCACCAATGCTTCACATGACTTATCGATGGAAGATTTGATCAGTGAAGAAGATGTGGTGGTAACCCTTTCTCATGAAGGGTATGTTAAATATCAAGTTTTAAGTGATTACCAAGCACAACGTCGTGGCGGTAAGGGTAAAGCAGCAACCAAAATGAAAGAAGAAGACTTCATTGAACGGTTATTAATTGCCAATACCCATGACACTATTTTGTGCTTCTCAGATCGCGGTAAACTCTATTGGCTGAAAGTATTCCAACTACCATTGGCAAGCAGAACTTCTCGCGGGCGTCCGATCGTAAATATTTTGCCGCTGGAAGCCGATGAGCGTATAACCGCTATTTTACCTGTGCGTGAATATGAAGAAGATAAATTTATCATCATGGCAACAGCATCGGGTACGGTGAAGAAAACTGCTTTAACCGCTTATAAAAACCAACGAGCGAACGGTATTATTGCCCTGAACTTGCGTGATGACGATACCTTGATCGGTGTTGATATTACCAACGGCGATAACGATATTATGTTGTTCTCTGATGCGGGTAAAGTGGTGCGCTTTAATGAGAAACGACGTGACAGTGAAACCGGCGAAATCAAGCTTGACCCAGAAACCGGTGAGCCACAATGGGCCTTGAAACCTATAGGTCGCACCGGTACTGGTGTTCGCGGTATAAAACTAGAGGGTGAGCAAAAAGTGGTGTCGTTAATCGTGCCTAAAAATGATGGTCCAATCCTGACCATTACTGAAAATGGCTATGGTAAACGCACAGCACTTGAAGAGTACCCAGCGAAGAGTCGTGCGACTAAAGGTGTTGTGTCGATTAAAGTTAGTGAGCGCAATGGTCCAGTTGTTGGCGCGGTGCAGGTAGAAGAGCAAGATGAAATTATGCTGATCACCGATAATGGTACATTGGTACGCACCCGTGTCAATGAAGTGAGTGTGATAGGGCGCAACACCCAAGGCGTTCGAATTATTCGCACCATTGAAGGTGAGCATGTGGTTGCGTTACAGCGCATTGATGAAATTGAAGCCTCAGACGCTGAAAACGACAACGATGAAGGCGAAGTACCGGCGAGCCAAACCTCAACTTTGGATGAACAAGCCAACGCTGAAGATACCAGTGGCGATAGTGCATCGCTCGATAACAAGGATACGCTAGAGTAACCGTTGTTAAAATATTAAAAAGGCGGTAATAACCGCCTTTTTTTATGAATAAAATCTACCGTAGTGAGTAAAATGTTCTAGTACAGAGCACGAATACATGGGTGCGATAACTCAGCATCTATGCTAGTTTAGCTGTCAGAAAAACAACTAAGGTTAATGATAAAAACTACCGGTGTTTGCTGTTTACGGTGTAAAAAAAATATCGTTAATGCTTGGCTAGCAGACAGTCATCAACAACAAAGCAAGTTAATTTAAAAAGGGTGTAATGTTAAATGTCCAATGTGTATAACTTTTGCGCAGGTCCGGCAATGTTGCCGGTTGCTGTTATGGAAAAAGCGCAAAGTGAATTTCTTAATTTTGCCGGCACTGGCAGCTCGGTGATGGAGCTTAGTCATCGCAGTTCAGAATTTATTCAGGTGGCGGAAAAAGCTGAAGCTGATTTACGCGAACTTATGGCGATCCCCGATAATTATAAAGTATTGTTTTGTCACGGTGGTGGCCGAGGTCAGTTTTCTGCCGTTGCCTTAAACCTGTTAGGTGCAAATAAAAAAGCCGATTATATTGTTTCGGGTACTTGGTCAAAGGCTGCGGCTGAAGAAGCAAGCCATTATGGTGACATCAATATCATTAATGTGTTGAATAATGAGCAAGGTATACAAAGTGTGCAAGCCAGTACAAGTTGGCCGCTAAGTGATGATGCCGCTTATGTTCACTATTGTCCCAATGAAACCGTTGATGGTATTGAAATATTCGATGTACCCGATACGGGTAATATCCCGCTTGTTGCCGATATGTCTTCAACCATCTTATCGCGTGAATTTGATGTCAGTAAGTTTGCGTTAATTTATGCTGGCGCACAAAAAAATATTGGCCCGTCAGGGTTAACCTTGGTGATCGTGCGTGATGACCTACTGGGCAAGGCACATATCGATACGCCGTCGATTATGAATTACCAAGTATTGGCAGAAAATGGTTCAATGTATAATACGCCGCCTACTTATGGTTGGTATTTAGCCGGTCTCGTTTTTGATTGGTTACTCGCTCAAGGTGGCATTAAAGCGATAGCAAAAATTAATGATAAAAAGGCCCGTTTACTTTATCAATATATTGACCAGAGTCATTTTTACAAAAACACCATTAGTCCTGAAAATAGAAGCTTAATGAATGTGCCTTTTTTATTAACTGATGACACATTAACAGCAAAATTTTTGCAGCAAGCAAAGCAACAAGGCCTAGTAGCATTAAAAGGACACCGTTCAGTTGGTGGTATGCGAGCAAGTATCTATAATGCCATGCCTATTGAAGGCGTCGAAAAATTAGTCGATTTTATGAAAACATTTGCAGAAGATAATCAATAATATGGAACAATTAACCCTAGAACCCATTGCACAAGTTAATGGCGACGTATTTTTACCAGGCTCAAAAAGTTTATCAAACCGTGCTTTGCTTATTGCCGCCCTTGCAAAAGGTACCACTAACATTACCAATTTATTGGTGAGTGATGACATTAGCCATATGCTAAATGCACTGCAAAGCTTAGGGGTTGAATACACGCTAAGTGATTGTGGTACCGAGTGTCGTGTCGTGGGTAATAATGGCTTATTTAAGACGACAGAGACTATAGAGTTATATTTGGGCAACGCTGGCACTGCAATGCGCCCCTTATGCGCGGCACTGGCGGCTAGCACTGGCGAGTTTATTCTTACTGGTGAGCCAAGAATGAAAGAACGACCTATTGGTCATTTGGTTGATGCATTAACACAGTTAAATGCCGATATTGAATACTTGGAAAACACTGACTACCCTCCTATTAAAATTACAGGTCAGGCGTTAAGTGGTGGTACGGTGAAAATAGACGGTTCAATCTCGAGTCAATTTTTAACCGCATTATTAATGGTAGCACCGCTATTGCAATCTGATAGCGAAATTGAAATTGAAGGAGAGTTAGTTTCTAAGCCTTATATAGATATCACCCTCGATATCATGGCGCGATTTGGTGTACAAGTGCAAAATAATAACTACCAGTCTTTTAGTGTTAAAGGCCAGCAAAGCTATCAAGCGCAGGAAAGGTATATGGTAGAAGGGGATGCATCTTCTGCTTCTTATTTTCTTGCGGCAGGCGCCATTAAAGGGGGCACTGTGACGGTACATGGTGTGGGTAAGTTAAGTGTACAAGGCGATAAACATTTTGCTGATGTGTTAGAAGAAATGGGCGCAGACATTACTTGGCATGACGAAGCAATCACGGTTAGAGGTAGTACTCTTAACGCCGTGGATATGGATATGAATCATATTCCTGATGCGGCCATGACCATAGCAACCACTGCATTATTTGCTACCGGCACAACGACAATTCGCAATATTTATAATTGGCGCGTCAAAGAAACCGATCGCTTAGCGGCCATGGCTACTGAGTTAAGAAAAGTAGGGGCAACTGTCGTTGAAGGAGAAGATTATATCTCCGTCACTCCTGCTCAGACATTACAACATGCGGCGATTGATACCTATAACGATCACCGTGTAGCCATGTGTTTTTCACTCGTAGCGTTAAGTCAGACGTCGGTAACCATTAACGATCCAAAGTGTACGGCAAAAACCTTTCCGGATTATTTTAAACAACTGGCTAAGATTTCTCGATAAGCGGTAACTCTTACGTACGCCTTTACTGTTATTAACATAACGGGCTATCGCGTAGTGCTGTATTTTAGCGACAATTTTAGAGCCTAAAGTAAGCCTTGTGAGTGACCGAAAATGCAAAGTTATTGATGTATGCATTAATATCAATAACTTTTAGGCGATTTTGGCTGTTAAATTTCGTATAATGCCGCCGATTTTTCGACTTTAGGAGGGAAGTGTATGCAGGAAAGTGTTCCAGTTATTACTATTGATGGGCCCAGTGGGGCAGGTAAAGGAACCGTAGCACGCATTGTTGCCGAGCAGTTAGGTTGGCATTTATTGGATAGTGGTGCGATTTATCGGGTATTAGCCGTGGCGGCACAACACCACAATATTGGCGTTGACGATGAAGACTCACTTTTACCCATAGCGGCGCACTTAGATGTGCAATTCCAAGTATGCGATGAAGGTGAAGGCAAAGTCATTCTCGAAGGTGAAGACGTTACCAATACCATTAGAACAGAGGATGTTGGTGCTTTAGCGTCAAAAGTTGCTGCATTTCCCCGTGTTAGAGAGGCTTTACTGCGTCGCCAGCGTGCCTTTCGAATAGCACCAGGTTTAGTGGCCGATGGCCGCGACATGGGTACAATCGTATTTACCCGTGCTCAAGTGAAAGTATTTTTAACCGCCAGTGCTGAAGAAAGAGCACGGCGAAGATTTAAACAGTTGAATGAAAAAGGCTTTGATGTTAAAATCGGGCGCCTTTTGGATGAGATACGTCTAAGAGATGAGCGCGATCAAAGCCGTAAGGTAGCACCGCTTGTTCCTGCAGAAGGGGCATTAATCATTGATTCTACTGAACTTTCGATAGACGAAGTGGTTAGTAAAATTTTGTCTTTTAGTAATGAAAGGCTAATGTAAACGAAGTAATGATGCTTCAAAATAACCTAATGTAAGGATGCATTAGGTCTTATTAACAACCCCATGAAACAAGTATGTTGATTGGATTAACTCTGAGTTCATAGACAAATTATGACTGAAAATTTTGCACAACTTTTTGAAGAAAGTTTAAAAACAATCGAAACACGTCCTGGTTCAATCGTTAAAGGGACTGTTGTTGCCATCACTAAAGACAACGTTTTAGTAGACGCTGGCCTTAAATCTGAATCTGTTATCTCTATCGACCAATTCAAGAGCCTTACTGGTGAAGTTGAAGTTGCTGTCGGTGATGAAGTAGATGTATCACTTAAAGCGACAGATGATGGTTTCGGTGAAACGATTCTTTCTCGTGATGACGCAAAACGTCACGAAGCATGGCAAGTGCTTGAAAAAGCATACGAAGAAAAAGAAACAATTATCGGTGTTATCAACGGTAAAGTTAAAGGTGGTTTCACAGTTGAAGTTAGCAACATCCGTGCTTTCTTACCTGGTTCACTAGTGGATGTTCGTCCTATTCGTGACACGACTCACCTTGAAGGTAAAGACCTAGAATTTAAAGTTATTAAGCTTGATCAAAAGCGTAATAACGTAGTGGTATCACGCCGTGCTGTTATCGAATCAGAAAGCAGTGTTGAACGTGATGAACTACTTGCTTCTCTTGCCGAAGGCATTGAAGTTAAAGGTATCGTTAAGAACCTTACTGACTACGGTGCATTCGTAGACTTAGGCGGTATTGACGGCCTACTTCACATCACAGATATGGCTTGGAAGCGTGTTAAGCACCCAAGTGAAATCGTAAATGTTGGTGATGAAATTCAAGTTAAAGTATTGAAATTTGACCGTGAGCGTACCCGTGTATCACTAGGTATGAAGCAGTTAGGCGAAGATCCATGGGTTGCTATCGCTAAGCGTTACCCTGAAGGCGCTAAGCTTACAGGCCGCGTAACTAACTTAACTGACTACGGTTGTTTCGTTGAGATCCAAGAAGGCGTTGAAGGTTTAGTACACGTTTCTGAAATGGATTGGACTAACAAAAACATCCACCCATCTAAAGTGGTTAACTTAGGTGACACAGTGGAAGTTATGGTGCTTGAAATTGACGAAGAACGTCGTCGTATTTCGCTTGGCCTTAAACAATGTATCCCGAACCCTTGGGAAGAGTTTGCGAAAAACTTCAACAAAGGTGACAAAGTATCAGGTAAGATCAAGTCAATCACTGACTTTGGTATCTTCATTGGTCTTGACGGCGGCATTGACGGTCTTGTTCACTTATCTGACATTTCATGGGCTGGTGGTGAAGAAGCGGTTCGTGAATACAAGAAAGGTGATGAAATCTCAGCTGTGGTACTTCAAGTTGACCCAGAGCGCGAGCGTATCTCTTTAGGTGTTAAACAAACTGAAGATGATCCGTTTAATCAATACCTTGCAGATAACAAAAAAGGTGCTATTGTTACAGGTAAGGTTATTGAAGTAGACGCTAAAGGCGCTAAAATTGAATTAGCTGAAGGCGTTGAAGGTTACCTTCGTGTTGCTGATATTTCACGTGAGCGTGTTGAAGATGCGACCACTGAATTGTCTGTAGGTGATAGCGTAGAGACTAAGTTTGTTGGTGTAGATCGTAAGAACCGCACTATCAGCTTATCAATTAAAGCGAAAGATCAAGCAGACGAGCGTGAAGCTATGGAATCATTGAACAAAGCCCCTGAAGATGCTTCTGGCTTAAGTGCAATGGCTGAAGCGTTTAAAAACGCTAAACTTTAATTTCTAGCAATACCAAGAGCAGAAGAACAGCTGATAAGCTGTTCTTCTGAAAGTTTAAATCCGATGGCGCGAAGCTATAGTGAACACTGGAGGTCAAATGACCAAATCAGAACTCATTGAAAGATTAGCAGATAAATTAAACCATTTAGCTGCGAAAGATGTAGAACTAGCTATAAAAGAAATTCTTGAAATGATGGCGCAAACTTTATCAAAAGGTGAGCGTATTGAAATTAGAGGTTTTGGCAGTTTTTCTTTGCATTATCGAGCTCCTCGTACTGGACGGAATCCAAAAACTGGCGAGTCAGTAGAACTTGACGGCAAATATGTTCCGCATTTTAAACCTGGTAAAGAGTTACGCGAAAGAGTAAATCTTTCAATCGCGTAATTGCAGAATTATTGAATAAACGGCATGCTATCAGCATGCCTTTTTTTTGTGTTGTTTTGGATAAGTCCTATGCGCCTATATATAACCGTTATTCTTTTTCTTGTTTTACTTGCCATTGCCTTTATATTTGGCACTCAAAATGATCAAGTCATGACCTTAAATTACTTAATAGCAAAAACAAGCATTCCTGTGGCGGTTGCTGTGGGTCTGTTTACGGCAATCGGTTTTGTCATGGGTCTACTGTTCGTTTTATTTTGGTGGTTATTGCGTAAGATAAAGCCAACTAAAAGTGAACCATCAGTAACAGGAAAAAAGTCGTAGTATGCTAGGGTTACTCTTTTTATTGTTACCTGTTGCCATGGGTTACGGCTGGTTTATGGGGCGTAATAGTGTCAAACAAAACGACCATAGTGCCAAACAAGAGCTTTCCATTAAATACTCTACTGGCTTAAATTATTTATTTTCTAATCAACAAGATAAAGCGATTGATTTCTTACTCGAAGCGCTAAAAGTTGAAGATGATAGCGTTGAAGCACATTTTGCCATGGCTAACTTATTCAGACGTCGTGGCGAGCTTGACAGAGCACTAAAAGTACATGAGCATTTGGTCAGACAAAAGCACTTGCCCAATAGTGCTAAACAACAAGCAGTGTTTGAACTGGCAAAAGACTTTCTCAGTGCTGGCTTATATGATCGCGCTGAAGCTATGTTTCATAAGCTCTTAAAATCCAAAACCTATGGCTTAAAATCATTAACATCCTTAATGCAAATTTATCAGTCCACCAAAGATTGGCAGCAAGGTATTGCTTTGAAAAAAGCCATTGCCAAAACGCGTGACGTTAAGCTCTTGCATGCATTAGCTAATTTCTACTGCGAGCTGGCTACAACGGCATTGGAACAAGATAAATTTATTGAGGTTATTGAGCTATTAGATCATGCCTTAAGCCATGACCCTAACTCGTCTCGGGCAAACTGGTTGATGGCTCAGATATATGAAAATCATCAACAGTTTAATGAAGCATGCCAGTGTTACAAAGCAATTTATGAGCAAGACAAAGAATTTTTTCCCGATGTAATCGATAAAATGTTTCTTTGTTATCAAAAGCTTGATGCAGAAAAAGCGTTTTTTAGGTTTATTAGAAAAGTTTACGATGAAACCGGTAGCACCAGTGCATTGATCAAGTATTTATCCTATATCGAACAAGTAAAAGGTCCGCATCAAGCCAAGCAATTTATTTTATCCGCGTTAAAGCGACGGCCGACAATTCGGGGTTTTAAACACTTTGTGAAAATGCAAATGGATGGCACACAATCAGAAAATACCTCAGAAAACTTAGAAGTGATCCGTGAGTTAGTGACAGCATATTTAAATGTAAAGCATCGTTATAGTTGTCGCACTTGTGGCTTTAATTCCAGCACGCACTATTGGTCATGTCCCTCTTGCCATGACTGGGAGCAGTTAAAGCCAGTACGGGGCCTTGAAGGCGAATAACGTCCCCTGATAGTGCTTAACTAGGGCTATTAAACTTTGGCATGACTTTCTTAGCTGCGAGCTTATGCCTTGCAGATAAATTTAGAACTTTGCTTGATTAATAACCCTAAACCAACAAAATTTAGAATTAACTATATTGAACGAAAGTGATCAACTCACTTTACAGAATTGAAAAAATAGGAACCCCTGATGTTAGATACCAAAGTTGTTGTTGCTTTAGATTTTGATAAAAAGAATGACGCCTTATCTTTTGTTGATCGGATCTCACCGAATGATTGTCGTTTAAAAGTTGGCAAAGAAATGTTCACCCATTTTGGCCCAGAATTTGTTAAAGAGCTTGTTAAGCGTGATTTTGATGTTTTTCTGGACTTAAAGTTTCATGATATCCCCAATACCGTGGCAAAAGCGGTTGCAGCGGCTGCAGACTTAGGGGTTTGGATGGTCAATGTTCATGCCTCTGGTGGCGTTGAAATGATGAAAAAAGCCAAAGCAGCCTTATTGCCTTATGGTGATAAAGCACCGCTTTTGATCGCAGTGACGGTACTAACGAGTATGGGCAGTGAAGATTTACTCGCTTTAGGTATTACGAAGTCACCCGCTGAGCAAGTGCATCATTTAGCGTCATTAACAAAACAAGCGGGTTTAGACGGCGTGGTTTGCTCGGCAATGGAAGCAAAAGCACTAAAACAAGAACTAGGACAAGACTTTAAGCTGATCACGCCCGGTATTCGTCCTGTGGGAGCTAATGCTGACGATCAAAAGCGTATTATGACACCTCAACAAGCGTTAGCGGTTGGTGTTGACTATTTAGTTATCGGCCGACCGATCACCCAAGCCAATGATCCACAAGCCGTACTTTCAGCCATTAATTTATCTATTAGTTAATTTGCAGAGCTTATTTTTTATGATGCGCATTTGACAAATAAAGCGAAGACTTCTAAACCTAATACAGTAATTATTTTTATGGTAATTACGCATATGGATATTAACTATTAGAAGGAAGCTAGAATGAAAACGCACATCTATACTTTGCTCATCGTATTACTTACTGTCTTGTCGTTGCCGCTAAGCGCTGAAGGCACAAATGAAAGCCCTAACTTGGCGGTTGAACAAGCAATACAAGTTGTTGATATTAATAAAGCGGATCTGGATACCTTAGCCTTATTAAAAGGTGTTGGAGAGAAGCGCGCGAAAGCAATAATTGCTTATCGTGAATTACATGGTGAGTTTAACGCCCTTGATGATTTACTCAATGTCAAAGGGATAGGTGAGCAGATGTTACGGCTTAATAAGGAAAGAATTAAGTTGTAATTGATGGCTAGATTGTAACTGTATCATCAAACAGCAAAGCCAGTCATTTGACTGGCTTTTTTAATGAATCAGTTATAGTAAACTGTCTAAGGTAAGCTCCATCATATCCTTGAACGTGGTTTCACGCTCATCTGCTGTGGTTTGTTCGCCGGTTTTTATATGATCACTGACCGTTAACACCGTTAATGCTTTTTTGCCATATTCAGCCGCCACACCATATAAACCGGCCGCTTCCATTTCAACAGCTAAAATGCCGTACTTTTCCATCAAGGCAAACATTTCCGGTTGCGGTGTGTAAAATAAATCGGCGGTAAAAATATTACCTACGCGAATTTTTTTACCGGTTTTTTCTGCCGTAGTGACCACTTTATGTAATAAGCTAAAATCAGCGGTGGCGGCAAAATCATAACCATTTAGGCGTGAGCGGTTGACATTTGAGTCTGTGCTTGCTGACATGCCAATGATGATATCACGTACTTTTATATCATCTCGTACTGCGCCACATGAGCCGATACGGATAATGTTTTCAACGCCATAATCTTTATATAATTCAGTTGCATAGATGGAAATCGATGGTATGCCCATACCTGAGCCCATTACCGAAACTTCCTTGCCTTTGTAAGTACCTGTGTAACCAAACATATTACGCACGCGGGTAACACATTTTACGTTATCCAGAAAATTGTCTGCGATATATTTCGCGCGTAGTGGGTCGCCGGGCATAAGTACCGTTTTGGCGAAATCATTTGCGTTTGCTTCTATATGTGCTGTTGCCATGAGAGTAAACCTTTATTAATGGTGTGCAATCACAGTAAGTTTCTAGCCGTTGCTGAATCTATTCAGTCGCTATCAAGGATTTTTTACTGATGTGGATGTTTAATATCAAATTCTAACTGATCTGGTATTCAATGATCCAGTCAAAACCATATGATTGATTAATGGCTTTTTATATATAGCCTTGTCCTTAGCTTCTCTGTAGTGCTTTTCGTTGCAACGCTAATTTTTCGCTTGCAGATAAAAAGCTGGCTTTTAGTGCGTTTTCTTGGAGTTGTTGGATAGCGTTATCATTAAAACCTAAAGTTTTGCGCGCAAGCTCGTATTCATGTTTAAGCTCAATCCCTTGCACGCCGGGATCGTCAGTATTTAAACACACCAATAAACCTTTAGCTAAAAAAGTTTTTATCGGGTGTTGTGATAAATCCTTGATGGTGCCGGTTTGATAGTTTGAAGTTAAACAAGATTCTATGGCGATATCATGAGCCAGCATATGTTCCATTAATTTTTCATCTTGTAGGCACGCAACCCCATGGCCGATGCGCTGGGCGTGCAACTCATTAATTGCTTGCCAAATACTTTCAGGGCCAGCGGCTTCGCCGGCATGTATGGTAATATTTAGCTCTGCTTGACGCACTTGCTTAAAGTGTTCAACAAACATAGTACCGGGAAAATTATACTCATCGCCTGCTAGATCAATAGCGACTAGATCTTGCTTATGCTGTAAGAGTGCATCTAACTCAGCTTGGCATTTTTCAACGCCAAAGGTGCGGCTTAAAATGCCAATAAGTTTGATCTTAATATCGTAAACTTTACAGGCGCTATTAATACCGTCTATTACCGCTGCGACGACATCAGCAGCGACTAGGTTATTTTTCATGGCCATGTAATAGGGAGAAAAACGTAACTCAGCATAGTCAATACCGGCAAGGTAGGCGTCTTCAACGTTTTCATAGGCGATACGCTTACAATCATCTAAAGTTTTTAATACAGCAACGCCCCAATCCAGTTTGCTGAGAAAGGCGAGTAGATCACTCTCACTACCTTGAATTTGTACATGTGGTAGAAAAGCGTCAAAGTCTGCCTCGGGTAGGCTGATATTATGTTGTTGTGCCAAGGCCCAAATGGTTTTTGGGCGAATATTGCCGTCTAAATGTCGGTGTAAATCAATAACGGGTAAGTGAGCAAGTGTCATTTGGGGCAACCTCTTTTAATTTCTATCAATTTATGGGCTAGAGAGGAAAAGCAATCACAATTCACCATTCACAAAATAGCATAAGATTATTATACCGTTTTTTTGGTATTTAATATTGCTATTAGCGTGATAACACTGATAAATTAGTGTTGGGATTAGTCATTTAGGTGTCTAGACGTAAATATTAAAAAGCGAATAATTCGCAGTAAAAAGAGAATAATCATGGTTAAAAAAACTGACGACGTTCGTATCAATAAAATTAAAGAACTTTTACCTCCTGTCGCATTATTGGAGCGATTTCCATCATCTGAACAAGCAACTAAGTCGGTTTATTCGGGTAGAAAAGCCATCAGTAAAATTTTTCATAATCACGATGATCGCTTACTTGTGGTTATTGGGCCTTGCTCGATTCATGATCCTAAAGCGGCATTGGAATACGGTCAGCGCTTAGTTAAATTACGCGAAAAATATCAAGATAGCTTAGAAATTGTCATGCGGGTGTATTTTGAAAAACCAAGAACAACCGTGGGGTGGAAAGGGCTTATCAACGACCCTTACATGGATAACAGCTTTAAGCTTAATGATGGTTTACGAATGGGGCGTAAGTTGCTGCTTGATTTAAATGACTTAGGTTTACCCACTGCCGGTGAGTTCTTAGATATGATCACACCTCAATACATGGCTGACTTTATGTGTTGGGGGGCTATAGGTGCCCGCACCACAGAAAGCCAAGTTCACCGCGAGCTGGCGTCGGGTTTATCTTGCCCAGTGGGCTTTAAAAATGGCACAGACGGTACCATTAAAGTGGCTATTGACGCCATAGGCGCGGCTCGTGCTTCACATCATTTTCTTTCGGTGACCAAATACGGCCACTCGGCGATAGTGGAAACCACAGGCAATGAAGATTGCCACATCATTTTGCGTGGTGGTAGAAGCACAAATTATGATGCTGACAGTGTCAAAGCCGTTACAGAGCAACTTACTCAGTCAGGGTTGAATAGCAATATCATGATCGACTTTAGCCATGCTAATAGTAGTAAGAAGTTTGAGAATCAACTGTTAGTGTGCCGTGATGTTTGCCAACAAATACGACAAGGTAATCGCGATATTTCGGGCGTGATGGTGGAAAGCCACTTAGTTGAAGGGCGCCAAGACCTGGTTGAAGGTCAAGCGCTAACCTATGGTCAAAGCATTACTGATGCTTGTATTGGCTGGCAAGATACAGAAACCTTGCTTGCAGAGCTTGCACAAGCCGTGACCCAACGCCGAGCATTATAGCTAAGGCGGTTTTAACGGCTAGTTTATTGCTCACAATATAATTTAATCGTGTTAACTGGCACTATCAGCTGCTATTAATTCAACATAAATTTACCCATCAACCGTGAATAAAAAAGTAGCAGCGATAGGAGAATTTTTCAGCCAAGCTCAAGTTTTTAAATATAAACTAGCCCTATAATAACAAACTATAGCCAGTCAATTGAGTTGACTGGCTTTTTCATTTCTAAAAATAAACAAATTATCAATAACTTAACTAGTAAATAATGAATATATGCGTATGGTTGATGATTTTTTATGCTGTTGTTTATTGTCAATTACTCACCACACCACTATACTGTATATAATTACAGTATAGTGGTGTGGTTACCATGAATAAAATGCTTAACAGCTTACAGCGTCAGGGCAAAATATGGTCGGCTAAACAAAGCAAAGCTATTGTTGAAGCCGTTGCTAGCGGTTACCCGGAAATAGATCAACACTTGCAAGGTGGCTTTCCTCGTCAGGGGGTTATAGAAGTGCAAAGCTTAAGTGGTATTGGTGAAATAAGGTTGTTTTTACCTTATTTGCAACATTTATTTGCTGCTGAATTAAAACAACACCAGCAAGCTCGGCAACTGGTGTTTATTGCGCCACCGGCACAAATAAACGCCTTAAGTTTATTACAAGCCGCTATTCCATTAGAGAATATCTTGCTTATTTCCTCAGAAAAGCCACCAGAGTCGTTATGGGCGGCTGAGCAATGCTTGAAAAGTGGTTGTTGTTTAGCTGTACTATTATGGCAACAGCAACTTGCGGTGCACCAGATCAAACGTTTAAAGCAGGCTGCTAACACGGGTGATGCCATACAGGTTATTTTTCGCGCCCCTAACACTTTCGACTTAGCACTGCCCGTTTCTTTGTCGTTAGCACTTGAAGCAATACCAGCCGGTTTAAAAATACAGGTAAAAAAGCAAATGGCAGCTTGGCCGAGTCGCGACTTTATTGTTGATATGCATCAGCGATGGCCTAGCTTGACAGAGAAACAGCCAGCGTCAGCGAGTGGTGATCAAGCCCTCAGTCACCTGGTTGTGCCACTGTCAAGTCGTCAACGCTTGGGTGCTGTGCTACCAAGTTAAGTGTCTACGGCTATGTTGTTAATTAATGAGCCTTAGTATGGTTATTTTTAAGATGCTAAATGGCTTATGCAGATAAAATTGAGAAATTAAAAGTGTATTAATGCTGTGGTTATATATTAATTTTCCATCGTTACAACTTGATGGCTTACAAGTCAGTCACAATCAGTGCCCGATCAGAAAAGAAACGGAGCATGCCGCGGCAATTGTGATTGTTGATGGCAAAAAAAATAGCATAGTGCAATTAAATCACCATGCCCAAGAGCAAGGCCTTAAATTGGGTATGGGCTTAGCTATGGCAGCGTCACTAGCCGACAAGCTATGTGTTATCCCTTATGATGCTGAGCATGAAACAGCTCACTTAATGACCTTAGCAGAGCAACTGTATAGTGTCAGCGCTAGCATTGCACTATTTCCGCCACATGGCGTGGCATTGCGGGTAGACGATATGCTGCGGCTTTATAAAAACCTTAGCCATTTTGTAGCTAGCATCCGCTCGTTACTTGCTCCCTTTGAGCTTAACGCTGTGTTTGCATGTGCTAATAGCGTGATGTCGGCACAGGTATTGGCTTGCGCGGGTATTAACTTACTCAGTACAGCGCCAGAAAAAATTAGCGTCGCTATAAAGAAATTACCCATAGCGCGTTTATTTATCAGCCGTAAAGCAAAAGCCAGTTTGGCGCGTATAGGCGTTAAAACTATCGCACAATTGCAGCAGCTTAACCAGGCGGATTTAGCTAAACGTTTAGATCAAAGTAGCATGAATTATTTAGCGCAATTAAATGGTAAAAGCAGCAAGTCGTTAGTGTTTTATCAGCCAAAACATGTGTTTGAACATAGTATGGAGTTATTATTTGATATGCATACCATGGCACTATTACTCCAGCCTATTAAGCGATTGCTGCTGATGCTTGAGCGCTACTTGCAAGCGCGAAACTTGCTTTGTATAGCCGTTAACGTAACGTTTTTTTACTCACAACAGATACAGAGTGAGTCAACTCAAGCTGCCCAGCAGTCATTGCTGGTAAGCAGTGCCAGTGCCGAATATCAGGCACAGTATTGGCTCAAGCTAATGCATCTAAAGTTAGAGCATATTAAGTTGTCGGCACCGGTTAACCGAGTCAGTTTATCGGTAAAGCAATATCAAGCTAATACTGGCGCCATAGACGATCTTTTTCATGGCAGAAAAGGGCAGCTATCAATAGCACAGTTGGCATCTTTATTGGAAAATAAGCTAGGCGAAGAAAAGGTGCTGGGCTTGCAGTTAGGTAATGATCATAGAGCCGAGTTCGCATCACATTACTTACCTTTTCTCAAGCTAACTCACCTTGAGCAGGGGCTTAATAATCGTCAACCACGGCAACAACAAGGGGGAAACAGCCAACAAAAATGCGCCGATAGTAAAGACCAATCAAGGGCTTGTCGTCAGTTACCCCTGAGACCAAGCTTAATGTTAGCTCAACCTGAGCCGCTGTTATTTAGTATTGATGTTTTATCTGGCCCAGAGCGTATAGAAACGGCGTGGTGGCAATTAGCAGTGGCGGATAGTCGTAACAGCGACTTAGCTGCAGCTCAACAAACAGAGCATTATTTACGCGATTATTTCATTGCTAAAAATGAGCAAGGGCAGTGCTGTTGGGTTTATCGCGACCGTAACCAACACTGGTATATTCATGGGTATTTTTCATGAGTATGTTGATAGTCGTAGCCAATACAATAAGGCACTAACACATGAGTTATGCTGAACTTTATTGCCAGTCTAATTTTTCTTTTCTACAGGCGGCATCGCATCCAGAAGAGTTGATATTACAAGCCAGCCAGCTTGGTTATAGTGCATTGGCGTTGACTGATGAATGCTCTGTCGCTGGCGTTGTTCGCGCCTATCGAGTTATTAAAGAGCAGCAATTAACTATTAAATTGATTGTTGGCGCAAGCTTTGTACTCGATGATGGACTAAAACTGATTTTATTAGCCCCTAACCGTCAGGGCTATGCCGAGTTGTGTCGCGTGATCACCAATGCTCGGCGGCGCTGTGCTAAAGGCCATTATCAATTTACTTATTGGGATTTACATTCGATTAAGCATTGTTTTATTTTGTGGCTACCCAGTGGTGATAAACAAAAAGATCAGCAAGCGATAACAAGCTTGTTACGTTATCACCAACCAAGATTGTCGTTAGCCTATAGCCGCTTTTTACATGCTAATGATCTTAGTTTTAAACACCATTGTCAGCAATTAGCCAAACAATATCAGCTTAGCATTGTTGCCTGTGGCGGGGTGTTAATGCACCAAGCACAGCGGCAAAAACTACAGCATGTTTTATCGGCCATCAAGCATGGCAAAACGCTAAATACTATGGGGCTGTTACTGGAGCAAAACGCTGAAAAGTGTTTAAGACCGGTGCCAAAGTTAGTAAAACTTTACCCTGATGACTATATTATTGCCGCTATTGAGTTGGCTAATCAGTGCCACTTTTGTTTATCACAATTACAGTATGAGTATCCCGCAGAGCTGGTTCCTAAAGGGCAAACGGCGATAACCTATTTAAAAGCACTTGTTTTAAAAGGTATCGCGTTACGTTTTCCCGATGGTGTCAGCAATGACATTCAAGCGATTATCGACAAGGAGTTGTTATTAATTGAAGCGCAAGGTTATGAGTATTTTTTTCTCACTATTTACGACATAGTGCAATATGCCAAATCACAACATATTCTCTATCAAGGGCGTGGCTCGGCGGCTAACTCTATTGTTTGTTATTGCTTAGAAATCACCTCGGTTGACCCAAGGCAAATATCGGTATTATTTGAACGTTTTATTTCCAAAGAGCGTAATGAGCCGCCTGATATTGACGTAGATTTTGAGCATCAACGCCGTGAAGAAATTTTTCAATATATTTATCAAAAATACGGTCGAGAGCATGCCGCTTTAGCAGCGACTGTCATTACTTATCGGCTAAAAAGCGCCATTCGAGATGTCGGCAAAGTGTTTGGTTTTACTGATAGCCAATTGAGTTTTTTCATCAAAAACATTAATCGGCGCCAAAAAGCCATCAGCTGGCAAGCGCAGGTATTTGAGTTGGGGTTAAATAAAAATAGCCATCTTGCAAAGCTTTTTATTGAACTTGTGCAGCAGATCATTGGCTTTCCTCGCCACTTATCACAGCATGTAGGTGGCTTTGTTATTTCATCAGGGCCGTTATACGAATTAGTGCCAGTAGAAAATGCCGCCATGGCCGCGCGCACTGTGATCCAATGGGACAAAAATGACTTAGCCACGCTAGGACTATTAAAAGTCGATGTGTTAGCGCTGGGCATGTTAACGGCCATACGCCGAACATTTAGCTATATTAAACAGCACTACCAAGTGTCGTTAAGCATTGCTGACATTACGCGCTTGCCGGATGACCCACAAGTATATGCTATGTTACAGCAAGCAGATACCGTGGGGGTTTTTCAAATCGAGTCACGAGCACAAATGTCGATGCTACCGCGTTTAAAGCCAAAATGTTATTACGATTTAGTGGTGCAAATTGCCATAGTGCGGCCAGGGCCTATTCAAGGGGATATGGTACACCCGTATTTGCGCCGGCGCGCAGGGCTTGAAGCGGTAGAGTATCCGTCAGAAGCCATTAAAGGCGTGTTGAGTCGCACCTTGGGGGTACCCATATTTCAAGAGCAAGTGATCAAAATTGCCATGGTGGCGGCAGGTTTTAGTGGTGGTGAGGCAGACCAATTACGTCGCGCCATGGCAAAGTGGCAACGTCATGGTGAGTTAACACAGTTTCGTGAAAAGTTAATTGTAGGTATGAGCAAGCGCGGTTATCAGCAGGACTTTGCTGAGCGTATCTACCAGCAAATTTGTGGTTTTGGTGAATATGGCTTTCCAGAGTCTCACTCTGCCAGTTTTGCGGTATTGGCTTATGTCTCGGCCTGGCTAAAATATTATTATCCAGCGGCTTTTTACACTGGTTTACTCAATAGCTACCCTATGGGTTTTTATTCCCGATCACAATTAATACAAGATGCGCAGCGTCATGGCATATCCGTACGAGCGCTAGACATTAATCGTTCGGCGCTTGAGCACCAACTCAGTTACCAGCAAAGTAGCAATGACTATGAAATACAGCTAGGGCTGAGTATGGTGAAAGGTTTAAGTGCTAAAGGCGCTGAGCAATTAATCAGTCACAGACCGGCACTGGGTTATCAAGACTTTGCTAGCTTGAACAAAGCGGCGTTAAATCAAAAAGATATCGAAAAACTTGCTAGCGCCAATGCGTTAAGCTCATTAGCCGACAATCGCTATTTGGCGCGTTGGCAGCTTATGGACTCAGAAAATAGCTTACCTTTGTGGCAAACGGCTCAGCACAATACGTCGGCGCTAGCAGCGCAAAGTGCGTTTGATTTTAGCCCGAGTGTGATGGATGATTTACTTGAAGACTATGCTAGTACCGGTGTTAGCCTAGATAAGCACCCCATAGCTTTATTGCTTGCCGATACTCAGCATCAGCAGCTTATTGCTGACTGCACCTTGGCCAGTGATCTGGTTAATGTCACAGCGGGCCGTGTTGTGTCTGTACTTGGTGTGGTCACTGGGCGGCAAAGCCCAGGTACAGCCTCAGGCGTAACCTTTGTGACGTTAGAAGATCATACCGGCAACAGTAATGTGGTGATCTGGCAGGCGACGGCCAATGCACAAAAACAAGCTTTTTTAACCGCTAAAATACTGAAAGTGACGGGTATTATTGAGCGAGCAGATGATGTTATTCATATTATTGCTGGGCGCTTATTAGACTTAAGCGATTGTATCTACGGGTTAAAAATACAATCAAGAGACTTTCACTAATGAGCTTAACATCATAATAGGCAGTTTGAATATCGACTGCCGATCAGCACAGATCTACATCGCGTTTACCTGCAATACCAACAGATGATATTTTTCACGTTGTTATTCGCAAACTTATCGTTAAACTAAGAGCCAGATATTAACCGACCGTAGAGGCTAAATCATGGCTGATAATACAAGCCCAGCAGAAACCATTTTCTCAAAAATTATTCGTCAAGAAATTCCCACTCCGTTACTTTTTCAAGACGAGCTCGTTACCGCTTTTCGTGATATTTCACCACAGGCGAAAAGCCATATTTTAATTATTCCTAATAAGCTTATTGCCACTGCTAATGACATTGAGCAAGACGATGAACTGACCATAGGTCGTATGTTTACCGTTGCCAAAAAGCTGGCCAAAGCAGAAGGCATAGCAGAAGATGGTTATCGATTAATCATGAACTGTAATCAACATGGCGGCCAAGAGGTTTATCATATTCATTTGCATTTGGTCGGTGGTCAGCCGTTAGGGCGGATGTTAAACCCACCATCATAAATTGCGCAATAAAAGCCGAATCAAAGTTACAAACGCATAGCGTTAAGATAAAAGTACCGTAAATTTTAGCTACCCCCCTGTACTTTTAACTAAATATTGGTAATATGCACGCGAACCAAGGGGTGCCAGAAAATCAAAAACGATTTAACTGGCTGAGACGCACAACGAACCCTTAGAACCTGAACCGGATAGTACCGGCGTAGGAATGGTTGCGCTAATGGCGAAACTATTCTGTAGTATGTTAAGTCATTGGCTGTTTAATCACTTGCAATGAGCCTGCTGCAGTATATTTGTTACTAGTGTTAAAACGTCCCTCGTGCCGGATCCCATAACGTATTCTTAATTGAATGTATGAGATCATAATGAATATTTCTAAATCTGCTTTATCAATTGCCATCACTGCCGCGCTTTGCTCTTTTTCAACCTTAGCATCGCCAAGCTCGCTATCAGACATTGAAAAAATTACCGTAACCTCAAGCTTTAAAAACCAATCTTTAGCACAAGTGCCCACCAGCGTGGCTGTTATTGGCGAGCAACAGATAAACGATCAAAGCATGCAACATTTTGAAGAGTTGCTAAACAGTGTTGCTAACCTCAACTTTTCTGGTGGCACGTCTAGACCTAAATACCTACAAATTCGTGGTGTAGGCGAGCGTTCAGAATATCGCGGTGCGCCTAATTCCTCGGTTGGTTTTATTGTTGACGATATTAATTTGTCGGGTTTAGGCATGGCTGCGTCTATGTACGATGTGCAACAAGTTGAAGTTTTACGCGGACCACAAGGCACTCGCTTTGGCGCTAATGCTTTAGCAGGGTTGGTGTATATTAAGTCAAACCAGCCAAGCCAAAGCCCAGAGCATGGCGTAAAAGCTACGTTTGGCAATGATGACTTGATTAACCTCGCCGGTTTTAGTGCTGGAGGGTTGACGGATAAGCTTAGCTACCGCATCTCGTTAGAGCAGCATCAGCAAAATGGCTACCGTGATAATCATTATCTTAAGCGCGATGACACCAATGGCATAGACGAGTTCTCGGGCAAATTAAAATTGCGTTATCAAGCCAGTGCCGATTTAGTCGTAGATTTTAGCTATTTATTTGCTGATAACGATAATGGCTTTGATGCCTGGACACTAGATAATAATGGTTTTAATACCTTAACCGATGATCCCGGTGTTGATAAACAAAAGTCCCACGGCGCTGCCGTAAACTTTAGCTATCAAGGTTTAGCGTTTGCCCAATTAAACGCAATCACCAGTTATACCACCACTAAGCACCAGCATGCCTATGACGGCGATTGGGCTAATGCCGACTATTGGGCTAACAAAGCCTGTGCAGATGACGCTGGCTTTGTGCCATGTGAGTATAGTTATTTGTGGGATAAACAAGCTGATCGTGATATCTGGTCACAAGAGTTTAGACTACTTTCTAATGAGTCTTCACGAATTTTTGCTAACAGCACGGATTGGTTACTTGGCGCCTATTTTAGTCAACTTAAAGAAACTAACGATTTGGACTCTTCCTACAACGGTTGGGCTGATGAGGTACTAGACTCTCGTTATAGCGCTAATAACTATGCACTATTTGGTCAGCTCGACAGTAACTTAGATGAAGCACACCAATTGTCGGTTGGCTTGCGGGTTGAAAAACGCACCACAGATTATATTGATAGTGCTGGCGATGAATTTGAGCCATCAGAAACCATGTGGGGTGGTCATATTGCCTTAAGTAAAAAACTTAATACGCAACACTCGGCTTATATTCGTATTGCCCAAGGGTATAAGGCGGGTGGCTTTAATATGGGCTTACCGGCACAACTAAATGCCTATAAAGAATTTGACACTGAAACCTTAGTTAACTATGAACTGGGGGTAAAGTCTAATCTATTAGATAATGCGCTGATCAGTCGACTTGCGGTGTTTTATATGGACCGCAAAGATCAGCAAGTTAATGCATCACAACAAAACCCAGATAAACCACAGCAATTTACCATTTATACCGCCAATGCTACCAGCTCAAATAGCTATGGTGTTGAGCTTGAGCTAAATTACCAACTTAGTGATAATTTAACGCTAGATACGGCTTTTGGTTATTTAAAAGCGCGTTATGATAACTATGCCTATTTAGATAAATATGGTGCTAATATCGATATTTCGGGTCGGGAACTTGCCCATGCGCCAAATTACACTTTCAGTGTTGGTACAACGTATCGCAGCGATGATGGCCTAGTGGCTAATTTACATTGGACCGGTAAAGATGAGTTTTATTTTTCTGATAGCCACAGTGAAAAATCAGCCAGTGCCAACTTGCTTAACGGTAAAATCGCTTATGAATTTGCTAATTTTTCTATTGCACTTTGGGCGAGAAACATCACAGATAAAAAAGTGGCAACACGGGGCTTTTTCTTTGGTAACGAGCCTGATTTAGACTGGGCCGCAAAGAAGTATGTGCGCTATGGTGCGCCAAGACAAATTGGCCTAACGCTAGATTATCAGTTTTAGATTAGCGCTTTAGCTGTAAACAACCAATCGGTGCTTAGTGCTGTTGTTCGTCACAAAGCACCGTTGCTTTATCTATTTTTAACAATGAGTGACCTTATGAAAGCTTCTATTGAAATTAGTTTATACCCATTAGCAGAAGAAAAGTTTAAAACGGAAATTTGGGCTTTTATTAAACGTTTACGACAAGTGCCTGAACTCAAAGTGGTAACCAATGGCATGAGCACACAAGTGTTTGGTGATTATGACTTGGCAACCAGCCATGTAATGGCCGAAATAAAGCAGGTTCATCAAACCTTAAATGCTGCGGTTTTTATCTGTAAGTTTATTGGTGGCGACCGTTCAGTTGTTGAAGCAGAAAGCTAATGTCAACCGCAACGCAAAGTTTTGACCTAGTTGCCTATTTTAGTGCTCTGGCGACATTAGAGTTAATCGCGGTAGTCGCGTCATTGCTGTATGTTTTATTGGCCGCAAAAGGTAGTGTGCTTTGCTGGCTAGCGGCCATTGTCAGTACCATACTTTATACCATCATTTTTTATGATGTCTATCTCTGGATGGACAGCCTATTACAAGTTTATTATTTACTGATGGCGCTGTATGGCTGGCTTTGTTGGTCGAAATACAAGGATAGTGCGTCGTTAGATGCCAAGCCATTAGCTTATAGTTATTGGACCATTCGACAGCATACGTTATGTATCTGCATTTTAGCGCTGCTTTCGATTGCTTTAGGCTGGCTAATGGCAAATTATACTCCTACAGATTTTCCCTATTTAGATAGCGCCACGACATTATTTGCAGTATTTGCTACCTATTTGTTAACACAAAAAGTGGTGGAAAACTGGCTGTATTTTGTTGTCATTGACCTTGTCTCTATCTATCTTTATATCGAAAAAGGTCTACTGCCAACAGCGGCATTATTTTGCTGTTATGTAGTATTAGCGTTATATGGTTACTTTCAGTGGCGTACGCTTTATCGGCTGCAATTTCGCCAACAACACAATGACCTGTACCTAAATAGTACTAATAGTAATGTGCTTAGGTAATGTACTTAGTTAATTGGCTTGTACCAAAACATAAAGGATAGCAGTGGCATTTGAAAGCATGACCGGTAATAACAATCAAGCAGCACTTATGGTAGCGTTATCCCGCTTGCCTTGCTTTAACGCCTTGCCACTGAGCCAAATTAGCGCACTTGATGCTGGTTTGAGCCAGCCATGTTTTCAACTGCAATATCAAGGGAAAGCTTATTTTGCCAAATATGTAGGCAAGGGCAGTATTGAGCCCCACGCCTGCCAACTTGCCAGTGCAGTGGCGTTGGCACCTAGCGTGCTTTTTGTCAAAGATGCTTGGTTGATCACTGAATTTATTCAAGGCATAAGCCTTGATAAAAGTGGTTACAACGATGCGGATAAATTAACCCAGATGCTGGCCTTACTTGCGCGTTGTCATGCTATAGATTTTGCCGCGACTCACTTTACCGCCTCTATGGGGGCTGTGAGTGGTAAAGGCTTAGCTGAACTTGATAGTTTAACCGTGATAACCTCGCTTTTGCAGCAAGTCCAACTTAGCCAAAATCAAGCAACTGTGCTCAGTAGATTATCGCAGTTGCTGCAGCAAAATCTTGCTAAAGCATTAGCAGCTCAGCAGGACAGCCAAGCAGTTTTTTGCCATGGTGATGGCAATTTTAGTAATGCGATTATTGATAATAACCATGCCATAAAGCGAACAAGTTCGCGTGTTGTTTTAGTGGATTTTGAGTGTGCCTGCATAGCACCGCCAGCCTATGATTTGGCGATGTTAATGGCAGTTAACGTGATCCCTGCGGCGGCTGCCAGTGCGGTAACGACAAAATATAACCAACTAGTTATGGCGCTAAATCCAGCTGAAAATACCGGTGAAATTGTCGACAATATGACCATAAATACCGCTAGCAAGCGAACTGAATCGTCATCATTGGTTACGCGTTACTTTGGTATAGCGTGTTTAATCAATGGCTTATGGTATTTATCACAATATCAACAATGTCAGTCTGAAATTTACCAGCAAAAAGCCATCGAGCAGTTTGCTTTACTCAGTGACAGGTACGTTTCGATACATTCAGTGCTCAATGAAATGAGATAAGGCGTCCAGTTCCTACGACTAGTGGTAGTGCGGGATTTGTAGGCTTAGCGCATAATTAAGCTAATCTAAATAATTGGTTTAATTGCGTGAATTGGAAAGAGTTTATAGAAAATAGAAATCGCTTATTCTGGCTGGTGCATACCGCTGGTTGGTGTGGTTTTGCCTTGGTGCATTATTTAGGCTCTTTGTTGCACGATTTACGCGATATCTTCTTGGTGATAATTTTATTAAACACCTATGCCGGTTGGTTGCTAACGGTACCACTGCGCTATATTTACCGTCGAATTTGGAATTTCACTCCGTTAAAAATTGCCATCGTCGTCATTTTAGCTTCTTATTGCACAGGAGTGTTATGGCAAGTGGTTAAAAATATCAATTACTGGGAAATATATAAACACGGTTATCGCCCTGACTTTTGGCTCTATTATACCAAAAACAGTTTATTATCTTTCTTTATCATTTTAAGTTGGAGTGGATTGTATTTTGGTACTAAATACTATCAAATGCTGCAAAAAGAAAAGCAAAACGTGTTACGGGCAAATACTGTGGCCCATCAAGCGCAATTAAAAATGTTGCGTTATCAGCTCAACCCACACTTTTTGTTTAACACTTTAAATGCCATTTCAACGTTAATATTGGTACAAGAAAATAAAACCGCGAACGCTATGGTAACTAAATTAAGTGAGTTTTTGCGTTATTCACTCGATAAAGATCCCATGAAGCGAGTAACGCTAAGCAGTGAATTACACGCCCTAAAATTGTATTTAGACATAGAAAAAGTACGCTTTGAAGAACGCTTGCAAGTTAACTTTGATATTGCTCAAGATTGCAACCATGCTTTAGTTCCCAGTATGATATTACAACCGCTGGCTGAAAACGCGATAAAACATGCCATTGCCGTACAAGAGCAAGGAGGGGAAATAAAAGTCTCAGTGCATCGTTTTGGTAATGACTTATTGATTGAATTAGCCGACAATGGTCCAGGTGCTGAAATTAAAAACGGTAATTTATTTCGAGAAAACGGCGTTGGTTTAGTCAATACGCGTGAACGTTTACAAGCATTATATCAACAGGATTACTCATTAGTGGTGGCGAATAATACGCCTACTGGTGTTAAAATAAGTATCCGTATTCCATATGAGGTTGGTGGTCGAATATGAGTAAAAAGCTCTCAACAATCATTGTTGACGATGAACCTTTAGCAAGAAAGGGCCTTGCTATTCGTTTACAAGAGCATAAAGACATTGACATTATTGCCCAGTGCTCGAACGGTCGTGAAGCTATTGAAGCGGTGCGAGCCTATCAGCCAGATTTGATTTTTCTTGATATTCAAATGCCGGGCTTGACCGGGTTTGAAGTGGTTGAAGCGATAATTGAACAGGGCTTAACGTTGCCTATGGTGGTTTTTGTAACCGCGTTTGATCAATACGCTATGCAAGCTTTTGAAGTACATGCGCAAGATTATTTGCTAAAGCCGGCGGACGAACAGCGTCTTGCACAAACCTTAGATAAAGTTCGTCAAAATATGCTTAGTGAAATGAATGCTTTGCATAAATCTAAACTCGTGCGCCTTGTTAGTGATGTTACCGGAAATGATAGCGAAAAAATATTACAAGAATTAGAAAATAATGAGCCTGTTAGTCTCTCTAGTTACTCAGACGTTTTAGCCATTAAAGATGGCGGTGAAGTCAGTCGGGTGCCGGTAAAAGATATTTTATGGATTGATGCTGCTGGTGACTACATGTGTGTGCATACCCAAGATAATACCCACATATTGCGCAAAACCATGAAGCAACTTGAAGAAACTTTAGATCCCAGACGTTTTTTGCGTAGCCATCGCTCTACCATAGTCAATAAAAGCTATATTGAGAAATTTTGCAGCCAACTCAATGGCGAATATTATTTAGTGATGTCTAACGGCAAAGAGTTAAAAGTCAGTCGCAGTTATAAAGAAAAAGTAAAAAAAGCCGTTATCGCTTAAAGACAAGCCTGACAAAAAATAAGATGAGTGGCTATGGCATAGCCACTCATCTATTTAGCATCGTTCGTTCATTGATCTGTTATTGATTGCTTATTTTGCTAATGTTAGCGGGCCTACTTGCACCACAAGCTTGCCAAAGTTTTCACCGGTTAAAAGCCCCATAAACGCATTAGCAGCATGCTCTAAACCTTGGACCATATCTTCGCGATAGGTAATTTTGCCTTCAGCAAGCCACTTGCTCATCGCTTGGCTAAACTCGTTATAACGATGACCGTAATCATCAAAAACAATAAAGCCTTGCATTTTTATACGCTTAACTAACAACAAGCCCATTAATTGCGATAGCCTGTCGGGGCCTGATGGTAGCTCAGTAGCATTATACTGTGAAATTAAACCACATAATGGCACGCGCGCACTGGCATTGAGTAAGGGCATCACGGCATCAAATACCGCGCCACCAACGTTCTCAAAATAGATATCAATGCCATTTGGGCATTGCTGGGCTAATTGCTCAGCCAAATTACTGTCTCGGTGATTTAAACAGGCATCAAAGCCTAAACTGTCGGTAACGTAATGGCACTTTTCTGCACTACCGGCAATACCCACGACATGGCAACCATGTAACTTGGCAATTTGTCCAACAAGGCTTCCCACCGCGCCACTCGCTGCGGCAACCACTACTGTTTCACCCGCTTTTGGTTGGCCAATATCCAGTAACCCCATATAAGCGGTTAAACCAGGCATTCCTAATACCCCAAGCGCGTATGACGGCGTTGTTAACTGCTCGGGTAGTTTTAATAGCTCGTCAGCATTAGCAATAGCATAGTCTTGCCAGCCGGTATAGGCTACCACTAAATCGCCAACTTGAAAGTTTTCATGGTGAGATTGCTCAACACGACAAACTGCACCGCCAATCATCACCTCATTGATTGCCACAGGCTCTGCGTAAGACTTTGCATCGCTCATGCGACCGCGCATATAAGGGTCAAGCGATAAATATATGGTGCGCAATAATACTTGTCCTTGCGCTGGCTTGGGTATTGCCGTTTCGCGTAATTTAAAGTTGTCTGGTGTTGGCGCGCCGACAGGGCGTGATGCTAATGTGATTTGACGGTTTTGTTGCCAGTTTTGTTTTAAGGTCATGGTTTTTCCTATGTTGAACATTTATGCAGTGCAATAAAATGCGTACAAGCTTTACGCTAAATGTTGAATTAATCGTGCAGCCGTTGCGCTTGAGCTAGCAGGGTTTTGTCCGCTAATTATACCGCCATCGGCAACGACAAACGATGTCCAGTCCTCAGCTTTTTGGTAGTTGGCCCCTAACTTAATGAGTTCATCTTCTAACAAAAACGGTACAACGTCGGTTAATTGTACGGCATCTTCTTCGCTGTTGCTAAAAGCAGTGATTGCTTTACCCTTAACAAGGGCATTGCCGCTTTCGTCTTTCACATTGAGCAGAACGGCAGTGGCATGGCAAACAACCGCGACTGGCTTATGTTGCTTAATAAAGCTTGAGATCAAGGCAATAGAGTCTTGGTTGTTGGTTAAATCCCACAAAGGTCCATGGCCGCCGGGGTAAAATACCGCGGCATAGTCGTTGGCATGAATATCAGCTAACGGTGTTGTTTTTGCTAATTGTGCTTGGCTTTTTTTATCTTGTTCAAAGCGGCGCGTGGCATCGGTTTGAAAGTCTGCTTCGACACTTTTAGGATCGAGTGGCGGCTGCCCACCTAAAGGAGAGGCGATTTTAACCTGATAGCCCGCATCAATGACTTGATAATAAGGTGCGGCAAATTCCTCGAGCCAAAATCCGGTTTTCTCGCCGGTATTACCTAAACTATGGTGTGAAGTTAATACCATCAACACTTGCCTGTTGTTTGCTGTTGCGTGTGTGTTAGCTGTTTGTTGCATTTTTCTTCCTAAGCACTCAAATGAAGCGCTGCGTGAGCGCAATTACTGTGAAATAAATTGCAGTCGTTGCTAAATATTTCATTTTGCCAACAGTATAGGTATAAGTTATTTTTATACAATGCTGATTAAATTGATAACTTTGTCTTAGTTATTGATACAATTAAGTCCTAAGTATATTTTTCCACGATATTTTAATTCAGGTAACTCATGGATATTTCTTTTGAGCAACTTAAAAGCATGGTGGTGTTTTCTCATGTGGTTGAACAAGGCAGTTTTAGCGCCGCGGCTAAGCATATTGGTCTTTCTCGAGCGGTTGTTAGCTACCATATTAAAAAGTTAGAGCAACAGCTTGGCATAACGCTATTAAACCGTTCTACGCGCTCAATTGCGCTGACCCAAGCAGGCAATGACTATTATCAACGCTGTCGAATTATTGCCCAGCAAGCAAGTGCAGCCAATCAACAAATTGAAAATGTGAAAAATGAACCTGAAGGCTTAATAAAAATAACTTGCCCAGTGAATGTTGGTCTACACACTATAGTGCCGGCACTTGATAAGTTTCGTCACCTGTATCCGAAAATAGAGCTTGATGTGATGTTAAGTGATGAAGTAGTCAATATTGTTAAAGCAGGTATAGATTTAGCGATCAGAGGGGCACCATTATTAGATTCAAACCTTCAGGCAAGAAAACTTGCCGTACTTGCGACTTGTCTTTGTGGTGCGCCAAGTTACTTTGAGCAATATGGTTACCCAAGCAAACCAAGCGAACTTAAAAATCATAATTGGGTCGTGTATAAGTTAGCCGAGCAAAGACTAACCTTAGAAAAAGCCGGACAACGCTACTTTGTTGATATTACAGGCACTATCGCTACTAATAATGCCACGGCAAGAACGGCGTTTGTCGAGGGTGGACACGGTTTGGCACGCATTCCTGTTTATGATGCTTGGCCGAAGGTACAAGCAGGGCGCTTACAAACAGTATTAGATGATCACCAGTTATTGCCGATCCAAGTGTATGGTGTTTTTCCACCCGGTGCTGCGCGCTCAAAAAAATTACGTTTGTTAATTGATTTTCTACAGCAGTATTTTCAACAGCAAACGAACAATGTAAGCTCAGCGCAAAAACGTCAGTGAGGCTACCCGGCTAATTTGTTTATTAACCGGGTAATTGCATTATCGTCTTAGGCGACAGTTTATTATTGAAAGTGTTTACTGGTTAACGTTAATACTTTTAAGGTATTTGTCGCACCAACTGTTTCCATCAGATCGCCATGGGTAAGAATCACCTTATCGCCAATGGATAACTCTGAGCGTTTGGCAACCAGTGTTAATACTTCAAGGGCTAACTTATCGTCGTTATCACAACGAGTAGAGTCATATGAAACTGGGTAAACACCACGATAAATTGCTGTTTTCGTTAGTGTTTTTTCATGGCGAGATAACGAGTAAATTGGCAAGCCAGAGGAAATACGCGACATTATTTTAGTGGTATGGCCGGACTCAGTTAGGGCAATTATCGCTTTTACACCGTCTAAATGGTTTGCGGCATACATGGCTGACATGGCAATGGTTTCAGAGACTTCTTCAAATACCATTTCGACTCTATGTTTAGAGGTTGTGATTGAACGTTCATTCTCAGCACCACGACAAACGGCCGCCATGGCTTTAACAGTTTCAATTGGATATTTACCGGCTGCGGTTTCTGCTGATAGCATTACAGCGTCAGTGCCATCAAGTACCGCATTGGCAACATCCATCACCTCTGCACGAGTTGGCATGGGTTGCTCAATCATGGTTTCCATCATTTGCGTGGCCGTGATCACAACGCGATTTAACTGACGACTTCGGGCAATAATATGCTTTTGCTTGCCCACCAGCGCCGCATCACCAATTTCAACGCCTAAATCGCCCCGTGCAACCATCACCACGTCTGAGGCAAGAATAATACCGTCAAGTACCTTGTCGTCGTTAACCGCTTCGGCACGTTCAATTTTTGATACTAAACGCGCATCACAACCGGCTTCTTGTGCTAACAAACGCGCCTCACGCATATCAGCGGCGTCACGCGGAAACGAGACAGCAAGAAAGTCGACATTAATCTTTGCCGCCAGTTTAATGTCGTCTTTGTCTTTGTCTGTTAAAGCAGGGGCGGTAAGGCCGCCACCTTGTCGATTGATACCCTTGTTATTGGACAGCGGTCCACCAACAGTAACTTCGGTAAATACCGATTCTGCTTTGATGTCAAGAACACGTAATTGCACACGGCCATCGTCAAGTAATAAGATATCGCCGGGGCTGACGTCTTGTGGTAGTTTTTTATAATCGATACCGACTTTTTCTTGGTTACCTTCACCTTTTGCTAAATTGGCGTCGAGCTCGAACTTATCGCCAACCGCAAGTTGTATAGGGCCATCTTTAAAGGTTGAAATACGAATTTTTGGCCCTTGTAAATCACCTAATATACCAACATAAATACCTAATTCTTTTGATAATTCTCGTACGGCGTTGACCCGTTCAATATGATCTTGATGGCTGCCGTGTGAGAAATTTAACCTAACCACATTGACGCCGGCGGCGAGTACTTGTTTTAATACGGATCTTTCATCAGTAGCAGGACCTAAGGTCGCGACTATTTTAGTTCTTCTAGGCATGGTATTCCTTAAATTTATTCAATATTTTGATGGCGACTAATCTTTACGTTCAAAGCGTGAACTACGCAAACTGTCTTTAACTTTCTTTAAGTTATCTCTAAATTTAGTACCTCGGCGTAACGTAAAGCCAGTGGCTAAGCAATCAATGAGCGTTAATTGTGCAATGCGAGATGCCATTGGCATATATAAGTCAGTATCTTCAGCGACATCAACCGAAAGCACGATATTACACTCTTTGGCTAATGGCGTTCCGGCGGTAGTGATGCCAATCACTGTGGCATCGTTTTCTCGCGCTAAACTCGCTACATCAACCAATGACTTGGTTCTGCCGGTATGTGATATCAATACCACCACGTCGCCTTGGCGGCTATTTATAGCACTCATACGTTGCATTAATATGTCATCAAAATACACCACAGGAACATTAAAACGAAAAAATTTATTTTGCGCATCATGAGCAACAACGGCAGAGGCGCCTAAACCAAAAAATGAAATTTTGTTAGCTTGAGTCAGTAAATCGACGGAACGATTGATGGTAGCAGTGTCTAAACTTTTACGCGCTAATTCGAGATTAGCCATGGTTGACTCAAAAATCTTTGCGGTATATTCATCCGCGGAATCGTTTTCGTCGACATGTCGATTTACGTACGGTGTACCATTGGCTAAACTTTGTGCTAAATGTAATTTAAAGTCAGGGTAACCCTTAGTGTCTAGCCGACGACAAAATCGATTGACTGTTGGCTCACTGATATTAGCTTGTTTCGCCAAGGCGGCGATACTGGCATGTATGACAGTGCTTGGTGATGATAATATAACTTCTGCCACCTTACGTTCAGACTTGCTAAATGTATCTAACTCGTTGGCGATCTTTTCTAATATATTCATTACGTTTATGCCCTAGCGTGTACTTAATTGGTGTTTATTCAAAGGCCAATTAAATAATCTGTAATTTATTTTCTATTTTAATAACAGAAAATATGAAAATTTATTTCATATTTAACGCTAATATAAAACAAAAGCATCAAATATTGCAAACCTTTAATGAAATTTTGTCATACTCTGTGCTTGTAGCTATTATTTTTATTTAAAAGTGTTAAATGTAGTAATATTACAGAAAGTGCTTTACTGATGAGGCTATAGCAGCTAAATTAGTTGTAAATGTAGTTTATTTACAATGAAAACTGATAACGAATTAATAGAGAACCAATGCGATGAAAAACGTGGATAACCAATTAGCAAGCGAAATTGTTATTTTTGGGGCGCTCGGCGACTTATCTCGTCGAAAGCTGCTGCCGTCTTTATATCAATTGCAGCTTGCTGGTTTATTAAGTGACCAGACGCGAATTATCGCGGTTGCTCGCAATGACATGGCACTTAAAGAATTTAAACAATTAATTAAGGACAGTTTGCAAGAGTTTATCGATGAAACACTCGATGCGCAGGTTGTAGCAAGCTTTCTTGAAAAATTGGTGTATCAACATCTAGATTTTAAAGATATAAAAGCCTATAAACAACTGGCTAAAACGTTGTCGTCAGGCCAAGGTGCACGACTTTATTATTATTCTACACCACCGGCCATATATGGCGATATCAGTGAAGGTTTACAAGCATCAAATTTAATCAATGCAAACGATAGAGTGGTGATGGAAAAACCCATAGGGCACTGTCTTGAGTCTTCGAAAGTTATTAATGATCAAGTCTCACGCTATTTCGCTGAAAATCAAATTTATCGTATTGATCATTATCTAGGCAAAGAAACTGTATTAAACCTATTGGTATTAAGGTTTGCCAACTCGTTATTTACCAACAACTGGGATCGCAATAGCATAGATCATGTGCAAATAACGGTCGCCGAAAGCGTAGGTATTGAAGGGCGCTGGGGTTTTTATGATGAAGCCGGCCAAATGCGTGACATGGTTCAAAACCATTTACTACAAGTACTTTCGCTACTCGCCATGGAGCCGCCTGCCGAGTTGTGTGCTGATAGTGTGCGCGATGAAAAGCTTAAGGTTATTAAGGCATTAAAACCCATTACTCGACAGAATGTTAAAGATAAAACGGTTCGAGGCCAATACACAGATGGCTTTTTAAACGGTGTGCCTGTACCTGGCTACTTAAATGAAGAAGGGGCGAAAGCTAACAGCTCGACTGAAACTTTTGTTGCGATTAAAGCTGAGATTGATAACTGGCGTTGGGCGGGAGTACCGTTTTATTTACGCACGGGTAAGCGTATGCCACAAAAGCAAAGTGAAATAGTGGTGCACTTTAAGCAACAAGCGCACAATATTTTCAGTGAAAGCTATGCCGACTTACCTGCCAATAAACTCACCATACGTTTGCAACCGGATGAAGGTGTCGAGCTAGATATGATGAATAAAATTCCTGGCATTGCCTCACAAATGCAAATTCAAGAAAATAAACTCGATTTGAGTTTTTCTCAAGCATATGACAATCAACGGGTTGTTGATGCTTATGAACGCTTACTTTTAGAAGTGCTTAGAGGAGATCAGTCGTTATTTGTTCGCCGTGATGAAGTCGAGGCAGCTTGGCAATGGGCAGATAGCATTATTGACGCATGGCAATCAACAAATGAGGCTCCTAAATCATACGCCGCTGGGTCTTGGGGCCCGGTTTCTTCAATTGCGCTGATCGCGCGTGATGACAGACAATGGGTAGAATAATGTATCAAATTAACGAATTTCAACAACGCCATATATTAGATGCAGCATTAGCAGATCGAGTGGCAAACTTGCTCTTGGCTGCTGTTGCCGAAAAAGGCAAAGCCAGTATTGCTGTTTCTGGTGGCTCAACCCCGAAAGGTTTCTTTCAAGCTTTAGCAAAGAAAAAGCTGCCTTGGCATGCCATAACAGTTACCTTGGCAGACGAACGTTGGGTTAATATTGACTCAAGTGCTAGCAATACCCAACTTGTTTATGAAAACTTATTACAAGATGAGGCGGCTGGCGCAACGTTTTTCCATTTAAAACAAGGGAAAACCTGCTGTGAGCAGACGTTATCAACATTAAACTTAGCTGCAGAGCGGACATTATTACCGTTAGATGTCGTTATTCTGGGGATGGGTGAAGATGGTCATACCGCATCGTTATTTCCCTGTAGTGATGAAATAGATCAGTGTCTGGCATTAGATAGTCCAGCACTAATCAAAGTAGAGCCAAAAACAGCGCCACATCAGCGCATTAGCTTTAGCTTTGCCGCGTTAGCTGCCAGTGCAAATGTCTTTTTACATATCAGTGGCGAAGCGAAAAAGCAGGTTTTAGCAACAGCCATTGCCGGCGAAGATAGTCGCGAAATGCCAATTCGAGCGTTTTTGCATGCGCCAAATGTGAATACACAAATTTATTGGGCGGAATAATGATGAATAAGCAAATATTACAAATAACTCAGCGTATTATTAATCGAAGTAAAGACAGTCGGAGCGCGTATTTGGAGAAAATCGCGGCTGAAAAATCAACGACTGTGCATCGCGCAAGTTTGTCGTGTGGTAATTTAGCCCATGGTTTTGCGGCATGCGGTAAAGAAGATAAAGCCAGACTGCGTGGCGTAAATCATTCTGATATTGCCATTGTTTCATCCTATAACGACATGCTATCAGCGCACCAGCCCTATCATAGTTATCCGCAGATTATTAAAAATGCAATTAAAGAAACCGGTGGTGTTGCTCAATTTGCCGGTGGTGTGCCAGCGATGTGTGATGGTGTAACCCAGGGCCAACCGGGTATGGACTTAAGTTTAATGAGTCGTGACGTTATTGCTATGTCTACTGCGGTAGCACTTTCTCACAACATGTTCGATGGCGCATTGATGTTAGGCATTTGCGATAAAATAGTGCCCGGCTTACTGATCGCAAGTATGACTTTTGGTCATTTACCCACGGTGTTTGTGCCTGCTGGGCCAATGCCATCTGGGCTACCCAATAAAGAAAAAGCACGGGTACGGCAACAATTTGCTCAAGGTGAAGTGGGTACTGAAGAACTGCTTGCTGCTGAGTCGGCGTCTTATCATAGTGCGGGTACTTGTACTTTTTTTGGCACAGCTAACTCTAACCAATTAGTGGTTGAGGTGATGGGCTTACATTTACCTGGCGCGTCTTTTGTAGCACCTAATACGCCATTGCGCGAAGCGCTAACAAAAGCAGCAGCACGGCAAGTGACTCGCTTAACACAGCAATCGGGTAATTATATGCCGATTGGTAAAATGATTGATGAGCGTTCCATTGTTAACGCTATTGTTGCACTGTTAGCAACTGGAGGCTCGACCAACTTAACCATGCACATCATCGCGTTTGCGAAAGCGGCAGGGATCATTATTAACTTTCAAGACTTTAATGATTTATCAGATGCTGTACCTTTATTAACGCGCATTTATCCGAATGGTCATGCCGATATCAACCAATTTCAGCAAGCAGGTGGTATGGCATTATTGTTTAAAGAGCTTATTGATGCCGGTTTAGTGCATGAAGATGTAGAAACTATCTGTGGTCGCGGTTTACGTCGCTATACGCAGCAGCCAGTGCTAGAAAATGGCGAATTAAAATGGCTTGATGGTGCTACAAGCTCAGGTGATAGCGAAGTCATTGCCACTGTGGCAAAGCCGTTTAAAAATGATGGCGGCTTAAAAGTTATGAAAGGTAATTTAGGTACCTCGGTATTAAAAACATCGTCATTACGAGAAGGCAGCTTTGTTATCAAAGCGCCCGCGGTAGTGTTTGAAGATCAACACCAACTAGTCAGCGCGTTTCAAGCGGGTGAATTAGATAAAGATTTTATCGCTGTTGTACGTTTTCAAGGACCTAAAGCTCGAGGTATGCCTGAGTTGCATAAATTAACGCCACCGCTTGGGGTGTTACAAGACAAAGGTTTTAAAGTGGCCTTAGTCACAGACGGTCGTATGTCAGGGGCGTCAGGCAAAGTACCGGCAGCAATCCACTTATGTCCAGAGGCAGTTGATGGCGGTTTGATTGCAAAAATACAAAACGGTGACATGTTATTACTTGATGGCGAAAGCGGCGAATTAAGCTTGTTAGTCGACGACGCAGAGTTAGCTGCTCGCCAAGCAGATACGTTTAATGTCAATGGACATCATCAAGGCATGGGCCGAGAGCTTTTTGGCGTTATGCGCCGTAATTTAAGCTCAGCCGATACGGGTGCTTGTTCTTTATTTGATGATGGTCTTTAAGGTTTAACTCACCATGGAATTTAATGAAATTAACCTAGTTGCGGATATTGGTGGCACCAATATGCGTGTGGCACAGGCTGATAACCAAGGTAATATCAGTAATATCACCATTTATGCCTGTGCTGATTACGGCAGCTTGGCAGAAGTATTAACCGACTTTATGCAACGCCAGCAGTGGCATGGCAAGCAGGTTAATGCTTGCTTAGCGATTGCCTGTCCGGTGGATAAAGACTTGATTGTCATGACCAATTTACCTTGGCAATTTTCTCAGGCAGAGTTAAAAGCACAATTGCAGTTTAAACAATTAATTTTGATCAATGACTTTACCGCCATTGCGCATGCGATACCGCAATTAACCGATGCTGAAAAAGTGCAAGTAGGTCAAGGTCGTGTCATCGATAATAAACCGATTGCGATTTGTGGGCCAGGTACCGGGTTAGGGGTTGCAAGTTTAGTGGCCTGTCATGACGGTTGGCTAAGTTTAAGCGGTGAGGGCGGTCATGCTGATTTTGCTCCTGTTGATCAACAAGAAATTAAAATTTTGCAGTTCTTGGCAGAAAAATATCACCGAGTATCTTATGAACAGTTGCTGTCAGGCTTAGGTATCGAGCAAATTTATCAAGCCTTAAGTGCGGATAAATCTGGTCAGGCAGTTTATTATTCAGCGCGAGAGATCACTGAAAAAGCCTTGTCGAAGCAATGTGAGCTTGCAGTAGCAACATTAAAACAATTTTGCCGCATTTTGGGTAGCTTTGCGGGCAATCTTGCCTTAACGCTTGGCAGCCATGGCGGCGTTTATATTGCAGGTGGTGTGGTGCCACGCTTTCTGGAATTTTTTGCCGACAGTGAGTTTAGAGAGCGCTTTGAAGCGAAAGGGCGCTTATCAAGCTTTAATCAACCCATTCCTACATTTGTAGTCACGGCCGAGCAACCGGGTTTAGTAGGCGCTGCTGCTTATTTAAACCAGAGTATTGAAGAGCAAAAACAAACGATTATCGCCAATAATCTCACTCACACTATGACTAATTAAGAGGCATTATGACGTTTTCAAATAACTGGCAAATACAGCCAAAACAATTATTTGCGATGGGCCCGATAGTGCCTGTGTTGGTGATAAAAAATGTGCAAGATGCACTACCGATAGCAGAAGCGCTATTAGCTGCTGATGTAAAAGTTTTAGAAGTGACACTACGAACACCAGCCGCCTTAGAGGTGATTTCTACCATAGCAACACAATTACCTGAGGCCATAATTGGTGCTGGTACAGTAACAAATCGCGAGCTATTGCAAAATGCCTATGATGCCGGCGCACAATTTGCGATCAGTCCAGGCTTAACCACTGACTTACTACAAGCGGGTAAGTCAGGTAATTTAGCCTTGATCCCAGGCATTTCATCGATTTCTGAATTAATGGTTGCTGCAGACCATGGCTATGATCACCTTAAGTTTTTCCCCGCTGAAGCTTCTGGTGGCGTGAAAGCACTACAGTCAATTGGTGGACCATTTCCCAACATAACATTTTGTCCAACCGGTGGTATTAATTTAAATAATATTCGTGATTATTTAGCACTAGCCAATGTGGCATGCTGTGGTGGCTCATGGTTTGTTTCTGATGACATTATTAAGCAACAGAATTGGCAAGAAATTACCCGCTTAGCGAAGCAAGTATTGACGCATGTAAAATAAAAATCGAAAGAATAACCTTTACTCAGTGACGCTTTTATTCAACAGACAATAATTACCAGACTTTTGTCTGGTTTTTGTTTTAATGTTAGTAAGTTAATTAATCAATGCAGTAATGGTCAAATGCCGCAAGCGTTACTTAAACAGCTGTTAATTATAAGTTACGCTCAAGGTTTGCCATTATCTTTGAGAATTCTTCACCATTGGTCGAGTGCTAATGGCTTAGTATATATCTAAATAGCAAGGCATAGCGCAGTGAATTTACGCATTAATTCGCAAGTTATAGCAATAAAAGCTGCGCAAGTTAGCTAGGGCGTGTTGCAGTTTTAATGCTCATAAAAAACGCCAGCAAAGTGTGCTAGCGTTAATGATTTAATCCACTGTTTGTATTCTTTATTGGGCTGAAATATAACTGGCTAAGTCTAAAATTTTATTTGAGTAACCAATTTCATTATCGTACCAAGCAACAACCTTCACAAAAGTATCTGTTAATGCGATACCCGCTTGTGCATCAAATACTGAAGTGCATGGCTCTCCAATAAAGTCATTGGAGACTACGGCGTCTTCTGTATAACCTAAAATACCCGATAATTCGCCGTCTGCAGCCGCTTGCATTGCTGCACAAATTTCTTGATAACTTGCGGGTTTTTCTAAATTTACCGTTAAGTCAACCACGGATACATTAGGAGTTGGAACTCGAAACGCCATACCTGTTAACTTACCATTTAAAGCCGGTATAACTTTACCTACCGCTTTAGCAGCGCCGGTTGATGAAGGTATAATATTTTGACCCGCACCACGACCACCACGCCAGTCTTTTGCTGACGGGCTATCAACGGTTTTTTGTGTTGCTGTGGTGGCATGTACTGTAGTCATTAAACCGTCTTTTATGCCCCAGTTATCGTTAAGTACTTTGGCAATTGGCGCTAAACAGTTGGTTGTACATGAGGCATTCGAGACAATATCTTGTCCTGCGTAACTGCTGTGATTAACCCCCATAACAAACATCGGCGTATCATCTTTTGACGGTGCAGACAGCACGACTTTTTTCGCGCCGGCTGTAATATGTTTTCGAGCGTCTTCATCAGTTAAGAATAGGCCGGTAGACTCTACAACGACATCAACATCTACCTCACGCCAGTTCAAGTTAAGGGGGTTACGCTCAGCGCTAACGCGAATAGTTTTACCATTCACCACTAAGTGGCCATCAACAACCGCAACCTTGCCCTTAAAACGACCATGAGTTGAGTCATATTTCAGCATATATGCGATGTAGTCAACATCGATCAAGTCGTTTATTGCGACTATTTCAACGTCTGTGCGGGCGAATGCTTCTCTAAACACAAACCGACCAATACGGCCAAAGCCGTTGATCCCTATTCTAATTGCCATCAGTAACTCCTAAAAACAAATAATGTAGTAAAATTACACCATTTTACAGGAAATACAAGTAATAAATTGTCTGAGTACAATAATTGTTGATTTAATACTTGTTTTATTGCGTATTGTTACTAAAATACTGGCTATTAATTAACAGTCCTATAAAACTGTTAATTTACGCTTTTTTACAACTCAAAACTTGCCAGCAAAATTGGCAATCGAGTTTATCCCCTAAATTAATTGGAATTCTTATGGTAGAAAACAACAGTGTATGTGATATCGGCTTTATTGGCTTGGGCGTTATGGGAAAAAACTTAGTGCTTAACTTAGCTGATAACGGCTTTAGCATAGCTGCTTTTGATCTTGACGCGAGCAAAGTTGAAGACACCATAGCGCAAGATATGGCCGAAACTGGTTTACCTTCAGCGCGCGTTGTTGGTTGCTCGTCATATACTGAACTCTTGGCTTGTTTAAAACCGCCACACCTTATTGTGCTTTCAGTACCGGCCGGCGAGGCCGTTGACGATGTTTGTGAAAACTTGATCGGCGCCGGCATTCAACCTGATGATATTGTTATCGATACTGGTAATAGTTTGTGGGTTGATACGGTTGAGCGTGAGAAAAAGTACCACAGTAATTTTATTCTATTTTCTTCTGCTGTCTCGGGCGGTGAAGTTGGTGCCCGTTTTGGTCCGGCGTTGATGCCAAGTGGTGCGCCTTATGCTTGGACCCGAATAAAGCCTATTTGGCAAGCTATTGCCGCCAAGGTGGATGCAAAAACAGGTAAGCCTATCGAACGCACTAAGCCAGGAGAAGTGGTTAATGAGGGTGAGCCTTGTGCGGCTTATATCGGCCCCGCAGGCGCTGGTCATTATGTCAAAATGGTACATAACGGTATTGAGTACGCCGATATGCAAATTATTTGTGAAGCCTACCAAATGCTACGCGACGGTGTAGGGTTAACGAGTGATGAAATTGCCGATATCTTTGCACAATGGAACCGTGGACCATTAGAAAGCTACTTAATGGAAATATCGGTTGAAGTGCTACGTCATCGTGTTGGCGCTGATAACACGCCGCTGGTTGAGCTTATCTTAGATAAAGCGGGTCAAAAAGGCACGGGTCTTTGGACTGCGGTATCGAGTTTAGAGTTAGGAACACCAGCGCCGACCATTGCCCAAGCGGTTTATGCGCGCTCTATCTCTTCATTTAAAGAATTACGAGTAACGGCCGCCAATGTTTTGCAAGGTCCTCAAATAAGCCCATTCAATGAGTTAGATAAACAGAACTTTATTGAGCAGTTACATGATGCAATTTATTGTGCAAAAATCTGTGCTTATGCCCAAGGTTTTCAATTAATGAAACTGGCGGAAAAAGAACATAACTGGCAACTAGACTTTGCTAGCATTGCAAAAATTTGGCGGGCAGGTTGTATTATTAGAGCGATATTTTTGCAACCTATTACGCAAGCCTTTGCGCGCAATCCCGAGTTAGACAACTTACTGCTTGATGACTTTTTTGCCGAGCAGTTAAACCAACACCAGTTAAATTGGCGTAAATCAGTAGCCAATGCGGCCTTGATGGGGATACCTACGGGCGCCATTACGTCAGCACTTTCATACTATGATGCGATGCGCTGTGCCTCATCTCCGGCCAATTTATTGCAAGGGCAACGAGACTTTTTTGGTGCACATACCTTTGCCAGAGTAGATAAAGCTGCCAGTAAAAAATACCATGTTAACTGGTCAAGCGCCGAGCGCGATATGGTTGAAGTTTAAAACGCTAAGCGCCGTAAACAAACTCATGCGCGTTTACGGCCGCTACCTAGACTTTTGGCGCGTTAAACTCCCCACTTTCTATCAACTTTAGGGTACTAGCCGCGACCCGATCTAAAAATTGTCTATCTAAGTGATGCAACTCACTATAATCAGTTAAGCTTTTATCTGTGATATTGCTTTCATCTGGCTGATATAAATAGAGTATTTTTGACCAAATATAAGCCTGTTTGTATTCTTGTTTATCGGCAAAGATGCTGGCGATTGATTGAAATATTTCGGTATCAATCACCGCATCGTTTGGGTATAACTCCAGCGCGCGATACAGCAATTTTAAGGTTTTATTAGCGTCACGCTTGGCGTAGTAACTGGCTAAGTTAATTTGTCGATGGGGCTGTTCAAGTAGCTTGCTGCCTTCGAGCGCAATAAATTTTTGTAATGCTGATTCATCTAAAAAGCGTGACCAATGATAATATAATAAGTCAGGGTGCTCAGAGCCTTTTGTAGCATTGGCTATTTCGTTAATGCGTTGTCGCGCTTTTAGAACATTATTGGTTCTCATTGTTTTTTTTACTTTTAGTTTGATGTGTTCTATTTTTGCTGCGTGTTCCATGCATTTTTCATAGTTTTCATAAGCAATAAGTTGGGCAAATTTATTACTGTCTTGACTGGCAAGTTTTTCTGCTAGATTGGCAAAACCTACTGCGATTCGCTCGCGTTTACACCAAGAATCTTCTTGAAATTCTAGGCAAATTTCCTTGTGTTCTTGACATAATTCCGCAAAGTTTTGTGATTTCTCGCACGCCATTAATAGCCACAGCGGTGCCAAAGCGGCTAATTTAAAAAAATTCATTGTTTTTGCTATTTATCCTTGAAAAATATTTGTAACGGCTGGCGAAATAATTCATGTTGGATTACAATATGCGCCGCATTTAGTGGTTAGTAGTTAAATTTGTTGAACACAAGCTTAATTTACATAATACCTCATCATTCAATTGACTGAAATAAAAGGTTTACGCAATGACTTCTCATCTTGAGGAACAATATCAAACTAGTTGGCAAGAACGTCAAACGTTCGCTGAAAATATGCAGCCTATCATAGGGCAATTATTTAGAAATAACGGTATCGAGATTGCTGTTTATGGTCGTCCACTAGTAAACGCTTCCGCGATCGACATTATAAAAGCACACAAATCTGTAGCGTTACACGAAGAAAATAAGCTGCGTTTACGCGAAAGTTTTCCATTTTTGCAAGCATTAGCCAAGATGTCATTAGCACCAGCGCGTATTGATGTAGGTAAGTTAGCGTACCGCTACTTATTCAAAGGCGAAGCCAATGGTTTGTCAATTGAGCAATTTTTAGAGAAAGAACTAGTCACTATTGCCAAAGTTAGCGACACACAAGAAAGCAAAGACGTTGTACTTTACGGCTTTGGTCGCATTGGTCGCTTATTAGCACGTCTATTAATTGAGCGTGCTGGCCCCAATGCAAAATTAAACTTACGCGCTATTGTTATCCGCCCAGGTAAAGATGGCGACTTAGAAAAGCGTGCAAGCTTATTACGTCGTGACTCAGTACATGGTGCCTTTAACGGCAGCATTACTATCGATACTGAAAATAATGTTATCAAGGCAAATGGTGCTTTTATTAAAGTAATTTATGCTAAGTCACCAGCTGATGTTGATTATACTGCCTATGGCATTAACAATGCTTTAGTGGTTGATAACACAGGTATTTGGAGTGATGAAGAAGGTCTTGGTCAGCACTTACAGTCTAAAGGTGTTGCAAAAGTATTATTAACAGCACCAGCGAAAGGCGATATTAAAAATATCGTTTATGGCGTTAACGATGACATGATCTTAGCTGAAGACAAAATCGTGTCAGCGGCAAGTTGTACCACCAATGCTATTACGCCAGTGCTAAAAGCGTTAAACGATGAGTTTGGTATTCGTAATGGTCATGTTGAAACGGTACACTCTTATACCAACGATCAAAACTTAATCGATAACTATCACCCAGCGCCACGCCGTGGCCGTAGTGCACCATTAAATATGGTGATCAGTACAACGGGTGCTGCAAAAGCAGTAGCAAAAGCGTTACCTGAGTTGAAAGGTTTATTAACTGGTAATGCCATTCGCGTTCCGACGCCAAACGTTTCTATGGCTATCATGAACTTGAACTTGAAAAAAGCCACAGATAAAGACGCGTTAAATGACTACTTACGTCATATTTCACTTAACTCTAAACTACAAAACCAAGTTGACTACACAGCCTCTACTGAAATTGTATCAACAGATTTAGTGGGTTCACGCTATGCGGGTGTAGTTGATTCACAAGCAACCATAGTTGATGGTGATCGCGCAGTACTTTATGTTTGGTACGATAACGAATTTGGCTATAGCTGTCAGGTTGTGCGTGTGATGTTAGCGATGGCAGATATTCAAGTACCAACGTTGCCACTAGCTTAAGGTTTATACTCCGCTATAATCGCTAGCTTTACCAGCTTAAATAAAAACGCCTGATGTTATACATCAGGCGTTTTTTTATTGTCGTTAATCGGCGGTAAAATAATGCCAGAGTAAAGCCGTTAAGCATAGCCAGTCGCAAGGCTTAGGCTGACAGCTATTATTAGCTGTGTTTTTGATAAACTAAATTGGCGGCAACTAAATCACTAAAAGCAGTGCCAACAGATTTAAACAAGGTTATCTCATCAGCGCTTTGACGTAATATTTCTTCATTTTTACACATATCTGCCAATTCACCTTGAATAGCATCAGCACAAAATACGCCTTCAGCGATCGGTAGCAATAATTCACCTGCTTCGTTTAAGGTGTTAACTCGGCTATCAACAAACACGCGCGCTTTGCTGATCAGAGCACTGTCACATTCTCTGGCATCGGCTAAATGATTACCTAAGCAATCAATATGGCAGCCTTTGCTGACTAATGCACCATCAAATAAGGGGGTTTTAGACCCAGTTGCACAACAAATAATATCAGCGCTTGGTACTTCTTGTGTTAGGTCGCTGCTTTGCTGGAAATTAATGTCAGGGTAAATAGCAGAGAATTCTGTGACTAATTTGGCAACCTTTGTTGCACTACGACCCCAAATGGTTACTTTGTTTAGTTTTCTGACGTTAATATGTGCATGTAAAATATAGGCGGCCAAGTTACCTGTGCCAAACAACATAAAGTGCTCAGCATCTTGTCGAGATAATAACTGGCTTGCCAGCCCTGAAATAGCAGCAGTGCGCCAGTAAGTCACACTGGTGCCATCCACTAAAGCTAAGGGTTCGCCGGTGGTGCGGCTAAATAGCATGATTTTTGAAAATAGGCCGGGTAAGTCATGTTTAGCGCTGTTGTCTGGAAAATAAGTAAACATTTTATTGCCAATAACTTCATCATTCCACGATGGTAAAAGCGCAAAGGCGTCATGTTTACTGCCATCGTCTGGCGCCAATAGGTGGACTTGACGCTGTGGCATGTGAAAAGGCTTACTGAAACTTTGTTTCAGTAACGGAATTAACTCAGTAAAATTTAAGCTATTTTGTACTTGCTCAGTGCTAATTATTTTCATCTTGGTTCCATTCGTTACATTAATGTTCTGCAATAAATCTGCTAAAGTTCCGTTAAGGTTTTCGGAGTTTGGGTCAGTATTTCCAAGCCTTGCTCGGTTAATACCACGTCATCTTCAATGCGAATGCCACCCCAACCAGGAATATAAATACCCGGCTCTATAGTGATCACACAGCCTAGCTCAATGAGAGTTGTGCAATCTGGACCTAAAAACGGTTGTTCATGTAATTGTAAGCCGACACCATGGCCTAAACCTTCACCGGCATAAGCTTGGTATTCACTGTTGAGTAAAATATTCGCCGATTGCTGATATAACGCTTCACCAGTGACGCCAACGCTGACTTTATCGATAGCCGCTTGTTGCGCTTGTTGCACTAGTTGATAAATTTGCTGTTGTTTAGCATCAGCTTTACCAAAGACATAAGTGCGGGTCATATCCGAGCGGTAGCCGTTCACCACAGCGCCAAAATCAATTAAAATCAAGTCACCTTGCTTAAGGGCGCGCTGAGAAGGAATGCCATGTGGCAGGGCGCTGCGCTCGCCAAAAAGTAAAATAGTCGCAAACGAGACTTCTTCAGAGCCGAGTTTTGCCATTTGATAATCTAACTCTATGGCTAACTCACGCTCGGTAATACCTGCTTTCACTAAAGGCAGAATATTGGCTAACGCTTGATCGGCAATTGCTGCTGCTTGCTTCATGCTAGCAAGTTCCGTATCGGTTTTTATCATGCGCAGCTTTTCAATGCTGCCGGCGAGGGCGATGGTGTCGCTGACCTGTGATTGTTGCATTATTTGCGCCGACATTGCCTGCCACTGCTGAACACTGATATGTTCACTTTCAAAATACAACCGTTGGCTTTGCGCTTGTTGTAATAATTCAGTGATCAATGCTGGCAATGATTGATTGGCGCGATCACGACAGATCACCGTAAAGCCTTGTTGACCGGCTTCTGCTTTTGCCTGCTCAAAATAACGATAATCTGTCAGTAAATAATTATGCTCATGGGTGAGCAATACGGTGGCGGCATGACCGGAAAATCCGGATACATAGCGAATGTTGATGTCGCTAAAAATCAGCATGGCGCTATCGCCACTCGTTAATACTTGTTGGCGTAATTGATTAATTTTCATATCCTGCTCTCTGTAAAAATTCAAGGTCATGCGCGATTTAATTACGAACTAGCGCAATAAAAAGCCATGCTTTAAGGGATCTCTGGTATCAAGCAACCATTGGGCTTTGCCAGAAATAAACGCATTGCCAGTAACCTTGGCAATAACGGCATCGTAACTTTGTTTGCTGTTGCCATAGCGCAGGCTTTGAGTGGCTTGGACACTAAATTGACTGCCTAAAATGCTTTCAATGATGATGCTTTGTTGTAAGGGAATTTCATTTTTGGCAACATGTAAGGCAATACGGCCACTGACACCACTGCCTGTTGGACTGCGATCTAACTCGCCATCAGCAAAAATGCAAACATTACGACTGTGTATTGTGGCACTGGTTAGGGTATTTTCCGCGTTATTTTCTTGAACAAAAATAACCCCATAGAGAAAACTTAAATCTGCTTCAAACGGGTGTTGCACGGCTATTTTATCCATCACCGCCTGTTTGATCCGTTTGCCATAGTCGATGAGTTGACCTTGATGGTCTGGGGTTAAGGTTAAGCCTAAACTGTCAGCCTGTACATACGCATAAAAGGCACCGCCAAAGGCAATATCAAAATTCACTGTGCCAAGGCCTGCAACCTCAACACTTTGTTGTTTGGCATAGACAAACGAGGGTACAGACTCAAAGCTGACTTGGCTTATGGTCTTATCCGCAGGGTAATTTTCTGCGAGTGCTTGGGCACGAATTTGGCCACAAGGTACGTCAATGACAACTTGCGTTTTGGCACCGGTTTGTTTAACTCCACCAGATTCTACCGCCGCCTTAGCCAAGGCGATAACCGCATGGCCACACATGGTCGAGTAACCTTCGTTATGGATAAATATTGCGCCAAAATGGCTGTCAGGTCGCTCCGCTTTAGTAATAATGGCGCCGTACATATCGGCATGACCGCGAGGTTCAAAGATTAATGCTTTGCGTAAATCGTCATAGTGCTGCTGACAATCACGACGCATGGCTAAAATACTATCGCCTTTTAAGGTTGGAAATCCACTGGTAACTATACGTAAAGGCTCGCCGCCGGTATGACACTCCAACGTATTAATGGCGATAAAATGATTGTTTTCTTGATCCGGTTGCCATTGTTCTAACTTTGTTAAAATATTATCAGTACTGTTCATTGTTCATACTCTTGAAATTGCCTTGATGCCGAGGGTTTAAGACTGCGAAACTTGGGCTTGTTGCAACTGTTGTTGCTCAATATCAGCAACTAAGGTGCGGTTAAATATATACAAAGCGCAACAGGTGACAATGCCAAGTAAAGCGATAATGGTCCACATCAGGGTTGGGTTGGCTAAATTGACGGCTAATGACTGATATAACCAGCCCGATAATAAGCCGGCAAAAAGATTACCTAATGCCATGGAAACAAAATAGTAGCCCATAAACATTGCAGCTTTATCGGCAGGTGCAAATGAGGCAACGTACTCTTGGCTTTTCGGCGATGCGGTCATTTCACCCACGGCAAATATGATCACTGACACCGCAATCATTAAGCCACCAAAAAGTACGCCACTGGCTAATCCGCCTAGGAACATAGCAACCGATAATATAGCGGTGCCAGCGATCAATGTGGGTAGGGCTTTATAGCGTTGTATAAAACGGCTGATCAACACTTGGAATAATATGATCATTAAAAAATCAATGCTTAATAACGTTGCTGGATTAATTTGCCGATAATCTGTTGCCCATTGCGCGGCAAATGTTGCACTATTGGCATTAAGTTGCTCACCGGATTGGGCGAGGGCGGTAAATGCCGTGACTAACTCGTTTTGCGGAACACGAATATCTAATGCCGCAAGTGTGCTGGCGATCTCTTTTACAGTGGCAACGCTGGCTTGTAAATCTTGGTTGTTATACTGCTGGCTTAAGCGCACTATTTCGTTGGTTAAAGCGTCAAGGTTTACTGACGTTAGCGTTTCGTGCAGCCAAGGACTGATGCTATGTAGTAGTCGCACTAAATCTGAGGTATCAACAAAATCACGAATATAAACCGGTAAGGTAATAAATATTTGTAAGTACACCACCCAAAAGCCAGTGATGATCAACAAGTAGACCATAAATGCTTTGTTGCCCACTTGCATTGCTTGTTGATACCAAGGTTTTTCATGGATGTCGGTTTTGGGAAGTTTTCGTGCCCAAATATCCCAAATAATGGCTGTCGCAATTAACACGAAAGCAACCACGCTGGTAACTTCACCGCTGCTGATAATACCGGCATAAAATGCCACCAGTAATACCAATAGTGGCACCACAAGTAACGCTAATCGAGAATTACCTAACACCTCTTGCATTTCTTTAAAAACTTGCTTTATGCCACCTGATTTAGCATGGCGAACAGGTTCTTTATAGAAAAATAACGCGGGAATAAAGTTGATCGCAATCCAAATTGCCGCGAAGGTAAATACCCACTGCCAACCATAATTTTTTTGGATAATTGGCGCCAAAAATGGTCCCAAAAAGCCGCCAATATTAACCATCATATAAAAAATGCCAAAGCCCAAGCCTCGGTTGGTATGGTCGGTACTGCGACTTATGGTGGCGATGACCACAGGTTTAAATATGCCAGCACCCAAGGCGATAAGCATAAAAATACTGATGAAACTGCCCAGGCTTGTTGCATAACCTAAAAAGTAATAACTTGGTGCCATTAAAACAAACGACAGCAAAAACATTTTTCGATAGCCAAACCTATCTGCTAAGGCGCCAGAAATAACCGGAAATAAATATAAGAAAAACGGCACCACGCCCATGATCAAGCCACGTTCTGTATTGCCAAGCCCAAGGCCGCCTTGGCTGTGAGGCGTCATAATATAGCTTGCCAATAAGGTATACATACCGTACCAAGCGAGACGTTCAAATATTTCCATGGTGTTGGCAACGTAAAATGCCGACGGGAATGGGGTGATAGCTGTTTTTTTCATAAAATAACCACAGAGTCTATTTGTAATACCATTGATTGTATACAATATATCTTGCGATTTGAAAATGCTAGTAAAATTATTAAAGAAAAGATGAGTAATTTAGTTTTTACTGGCTTGACATATTAGGGCTATTTTAGCTCGCTGAGAAAAATTAGCGTACTGACAGCTTATATACTATTAATGCTTAGCTCTCTTATGCCCTTGTTTAAAAAACTCAAGTGATATTGTTAGCGCTAATCGCTATCTAGATAACTTACGTTAAGCAAAACTAGATAATAGCGATTTAAATGCAACGCGCAGGTTTTGGTAAGCCGGCGTATTTAGTGGCCTGTTTTGCTGGGCCTTCTTTAAATAACCGATATAAATAGCGGCTACTGGCTTTTTCTTCACCAAACTCGGCTTTCATGGCTTTGGTTAAGGCGCGAATGGCCGGTGAGGTGTTATAGGTTAAATAAAACTTACGCACGAACCGGATCACTTCCCAGTGTTCAGCTAACAGTTCAATCCCATCTGCTTCTGCCAGTAAAATAGCAACATCTTCATTCCATTGGGTAAAGTCAAGTAGATAGCCTTGTTTGTCGGTGGCTAACGTTTGGTTATTATATACGAGTGTCATGACCAGGTTATCGAATTCTCATGTTGAAATATAAGGGTAATAACTGCGGACATATCTATCGCAGAAACTGCTGCTTGGTTTGTGTGAATTGCTCTTGCCTTAGCGTGTAGGTCAACAAAATACACTTTAAGCTCAGTTTGCTTACCACACTTAGCCAATAAACTTGGGTGGGTTAGATTATAACAACCGTCATCCATTAATAAAATAGCATCACCGGCTAACGCCGTATCCAAACAAAGTGTTAAGGCATTGCTGTTAAAACCAGAGTGTCGAATAATATGTAACATAGCCTAGTTAGAACCTATAAATAACGTTATGCGCGTGTAAGCGCTGGCTAAAATCGTTGCTCGATAGCAGTTGCACATTATCAAGCAGGCTATCCGCGGTTAAGCCGCGTGCAATCACAGATTGCTGGCAAACATATATATTTTCAATATCATAAAATGGTAAAGCGGAAAATGTTTTTAGATAATCTTTTAGCTCTAATAAGGCACCATCTTGTGCCTTAATTACTTGATAAACCCCGTCGGCAATAAAAAATAGCGACGTTGCTTGCTCAAATGAGCCAAATATTAATGCTGCATCTAACGCCTCTTTTCCCGCAGCGCTAGCAAACGGGGCTTGGCTGTTGATAATGGCGATAGTTTTTGTACTGGTTAAGTCTGACATTATAATTGCACCACACGCTGCGCTTTGCTGGTTAGCTCGACTAACTCACCTAATCCGGATACCGTAAACGATTGCGCGATCGTACTTTGGGCATGTTCACCATGCTCATCACTTAAACCGCGTTTTTCTGCAGCTGTGATGCATAAATGCAATGGAATATGGTGATCGTGATTTAATTGCTGCCAATGGGCTAAGCTTTGATATTCATCACTGGGTATAGATAAATGCTTAGCGGCATTTAACACGCCGTCTTGATAAAAAAACACCCCGATAACTTCAACACCTGATGCCAGTGCAGACTTAATAAGATTGATTGCGGTGGTGGTTAAATTACTGTTGGGTGGCGTAGTTACCACCAATGCCAAAGTGTTATGCATAAGGAGCCTTAGTTGAACAGCTAACAAAAAAGCCTCAATAATTGAGGCTTTTTATTTTATACCTAGAGTATAAACAATTGCGAATCACATTTAATGATTTGCAATGACTTTATTAGTCATCGCCACCGAAAACACCTAATAGGTGTAATAAGTGTACAAAAATATTATAAATATTTAAGTAAAGTGACACTGTCGCACGAATATAGTTTGTTTCACCGCCGTGAATAATACGGCTAGTATCAAACAAAATTAAACCCGACATGATCATAATAATTGCCGCACTAATGGCAAGCGATAGCGCAGGAATTTGGAAGAAAATATTCGCGATCATGGCAACCACGGCAACAATTAAACCAACCATTAAAAAACCACCCATAAAAGAGAAGTCTTTTTTACTGGTTAAGGCATAACCTGACAAGGCGAAGAAGATTAACGCCGTACCGCCTAGGGCTTGCATAATTAGCGAACCACCGTTAGGCATTGCTGCATAGTGGTTAAGCATTGGTCCTAACGAGGCACCCATTAAACCGGTGAATGCGAAAATCCAAAAGATACCACTGGCTTTATCGGCATTTTTATTCACAACAAATAATAAACCGAATGAAACTAAGGTCATTACTAGGGCAGCCATATGAGACAAGCCCATCGCCATAGAAATACCAGCCGTTACGGCACTAAATGCCAAAGTCATTGAAAGTAACATATAGGTGTTTTTCAATACCTTGTTAATCTCTATGGCTGAACTTCTACTAGCATTTAAACTAATATTTGATTGCATAAAATTTCCTCTAAGTATGCGATTGATATTTTTTAGATATGGTCGAACGTTGAAAGTTCAAGGCTAAATCAAATATTTAATCTAGCTGTTAACGCTATAACCATAATAGAGTTATACACCATATTGACATATTATGACACGACAATTTTTTAAATACTATCATTAAACTTGCTGAAATTTAGCCATAATTTGCGCTCGTCGATAACAGTCAACACTGTGATCATTAACCATACCACAAGCCTGCATGTGAGCGTAACATATGGTAGAGCCAACAAACTTAAAGCCGCGCTTTTTTAAATCTTTGCTCCACGCATCAGATGCTTTGGATGTTGCCGGGTAATCCGCCAAACTGTGCCATTGATTGACTATAGTTTTATGGTTAACAAAGCCCCACATATAGTCACTAAAGCTGCCAAACTCGTTTTGTATCTTGATAAATTGTTTAGCATTATTAATCGCAGCTTCAATTTTACCGCGGTGGCGAATAATTGCCGGATTTAGTACGAGTTGTTCAACATCTTGTTCGCAGAAGAGGGCAACGGCGTTAACATCAAAATTAGCAAAAGCCTGACGATAACCATCGCGACGTTTTAATATGGTATACCAACTTAACCCCGCTTGTGCTGATTCAAGGGTTAAATACTCAAATAGTTTATCATCATCATAAACAGGCACGCCCCATTCTTCATCATGATAGGCGACATAGTCAGCCTTTGTTGTATCTAACCAAGGGCATCGACATTGTTTTTCTTTGCTCACGGGGGGTCCTTTAAATAAATGAAATGTGCATATTTGCTTAAATAAATACCAAATTGTTGATTTTTTTAGCAAACAAACTTTTATCTAGAATAAATCCTTTACAAGAGAAATTCGAGCCTTTAATATTCGCCTCGTTCTTAAGCAACGCTTTAGAACATCTGGTGAGATGGCTGAGTGGTCGAAAGCACCGGTCTTGAAAACCGGCAAGGGTTTGTAGCCCTTCTAGAGTTCAAATCTCTATCTCACCGCCATATTGATACGAATGTGGGCACCTCTAATGAGGTGCCCATTTTTGTTTTAGAGACTATCTCTGCTAATTTAAAATTTGACCCAAACACTGTCACTTTCTTTTTACTTACCAAAATTTTATCTACAATTTTTAAAAGCAATTGTTTTGTGATGTCTTCATTAGAACCTGCTAATACTTTTTTAGATGCTTTAACAAACGCATTAATTTGATTAGGACCAAATTTTTTCAATGGTATTTTTGAACGCATCTGGATTTGTTGAATTGAAAATCCAACTTCTTCCAAGGCCACCTTTTTGTTATCAAGGTTTTCTTTAAGTACTTCGTCCATCTCAAATACACCATCAGCAACCTTGTCATATAGATTATTAATTTGTGATTTGAGTTGAGCTTTTTTCTTATTAAGATTTAATAATCTATTTTCATTTCCCTTAATCAAATTGTTGATTTGATCTTTAATTTCAACAACAACTTCGCTAATTACATCAGTATTCAGCACATTAAGTACGACTGATTCTTTAATAATGGCATCAAGATGGTCTCTTCGAATATTTGGACACTGGCATCCCTTATCAGTTCGATTTGGGCATCTGTAGTATTGGTATCTTATTGAGTTTCCGTCTTTAGTATGTTTCTTCTTACCATTCATTAGCCTCAAATTGCTTCCACAAAGCTCACACTTTAGTAATCCAACAAGGAGGGTGTTGGAGCGTAATCCTTTACTTAAAGTGTTAATGGCAATATTTGTATTGGTTAAAGGTCTTCTAGCGTCCAGACCTTTTTTAACAAGATTAAATTGCTCTTTAGTGATTATTGCAGGAACCTTGATCGTTATAGGTGGATTTGACTCGCTTCTAGATATTCGTTTGTTTCCCCAAACGCGCTCTCCGTAATAAATGGTTTTATTTAAAATGTCGCTGATTTTGTTCTTTGTCCAGCGACTACCCCTGTTGGTTATATCCATGCTATTTAAATGTTTTGCTATTTCAAAAACGCCTAAAGGTTTGCCATTTAACCCTTGCTCTGAAAGGTCAAAAATTTTTCTTACTATTTCAGCTTCCTCTTTGTTAATTATTAGCTGTTTCTTCTCAATTAAAGAACCGGGAATGGTTACAGGAACTGACGAATAGCCATAAGGAACAACTCCACCAGTGAAATAACCTTTCTCTGCTGTATCGTTTAGCCTATCCTGAACTACCTTTGAATTATTACGACTTTGAAGCTCATTTACCATGTCGATTACAGTTTGCGAGATGAAAGCGGTATCTTCATCATTAGGCATTGGCTCTGTCACGGAAATTAAAGGTATTTCACGATCTGTCAAAAATGATTTAAAGCTCGCAGTGTTTGAAGCTCTTCTAGTAAATCTGGAATATGAATATACGACCATAGCGTTAGGGCAAACTGCGCCTTCATTAATGTCATTTTTTATCTGCTCCAAAATTGTCCGCTTCCCACGAAATGCACTATTTCCCGGTTCATGGTAAAACTTTTCTATTTCAAAGCCTTTTTCTTCTGCCCACTTTAAAATACTTTTTTCTTGTCCATCAATGGAATCATTTGTTGTTGCTTGCATCTCTGTTGATACACGAATTAATGCTATTGCCTTATACTGAATTTTACGTTTCATCGCTTATTCCTTAGACGTCATGGTTTTGCCAAGAATTAATTGAGCTTTATCAAACACATTACTGCTAACGATACTTGGAGCATTAACAATTATAGGCGCATCTGATTTATATCTAGATGTTCGGTGTTTGCCGTATAAATAGAAGCCTTTATAGATTGTGTTTTTGATTATTCTTGCAACATACTTGTAATCCCAAACCTTTCCTCGTCTGCTTAAGCCTAAAGTATTTAGCTCACTTGCTATTGATGCCAGAGTGCGGGATTCATCGTTTACTGGGGATATGGCTAGTGAGAATATTTTTTTTACTATTGCACTTTCGATAGGGTTAATTACTAATTTTTTACGGTGAGTTCCTTTGGTTTTATAACCAAAGGGGATACGTCCTCCGGTAAAATAGCCTTTCTTTGCTGTGTCGTTTAGTCTATGCTGAATTGCCTTTGAACTTTTGTGACTATGAAGCTCATTTACCATGTCAATTATGGTTCGAGATATGAAAGTAGTATCTTCATCTTCCGACATCGGCTCTGTTACAGATATCAAAGATATGTCATGAGCAGTCAAAAATGATTTGAAGCTAGCTGCTTTCTCAGCGTTTCTTGTAAATCTAGAGTATGAATATACAACCATAGCGTCAGGGCTTACTACACCCTCAATAATATCTTTTTTTATAAGCTTTAAAATTGGGCGCTTACCATTAAATGCACCAACTCCCTTTTCGTGGTAAAACTTTTCAATCGTACAGCCATTTTCGTCCGCCCACTTTAGAATGCTTTTCTTTTGTCCTTCAATAGAGCCATTTGTTGTTGCTGGCACCTCTGTTGCTGCGCGAGTCAACGCTATTGCTTTTTGTAATTTTTTAGTCTTCATTTTTAGCTCCTTTTTTTATTAGTTCATTAGAAGCGTCATCGATAATTTCAGGTAAATTTTGAATCACGGTACGTTTAACTTCAGTCTTAAATCGAGGATTGACGTACTTAAGGTAGTAGTATTTCAAATATCGTGAACTAGGACTTTTTGCACTTTTGAGTGATTTGATTGAAAAGAAGTTGTTAGTCATCATAATCTCCTTTTAGCGTTTAGTTACGAATGTGATAACTAAATTAGAGTAAAATCTAAAAAATCAAAAAAGTAAAGAACGTGATCGTTTCGTCTGAGAGTGTGTTATTTTTATATTTATTAATTGGTTAGGTGGGTGTGGCGTGGTGTGTAAACTTAATAAACTGACAGGTTTCAACTAGTTGAATTGTATTATTACTGGCATTTTAATAAACCATAAAATAATGTGGTTAACTATATTTTTACACTTTTGAGAATGTTTTCTTTTATATGCAGAAATTTTAAGTTGAACTTATTATAAAAAAGGCTATCCGCCTGTAATAAAAAGATATTTTAAGGTTTATTAATTGTGGTGACATTGCTTTTTCTTTTGTGTTCAACAACTTAAGATTTAATGTTTTTAGTTAAAAGTGTGTTTTGTCTTGAAAAAGCAAGTAAAAGCCATGAAAATACATGTTATCTCATTTGACATAATTACAATTGTCCACTAGTAATTTAAGAAGTACTTAATTTGGAGACACACCAATGGGAACATCAAATTACTTAACACCAAATGAAGAAAAATTTGAGTATTGGCTTAAGGACAATATGCCTTATCTCGCAAAATTATGGGACTTTACAGAGTCTAGATATGAAAAAGAGCTGGTTGATAACTTTCTTAGTGTTTGCTCTTCAAGTGAAGCCGTAATGTGTTGTTTTGCTATTCAAATTTGGACTGGAGGTGGAAATACTGAATATGAATTCAACTTATTTAGAGCAATGCGCACTATCGGTGATAAAGAAATAGATATTATTCATGAGTGGGTTGCAAACCCTTGGTACTGTTAATTGTAAATAGGTCTTAATTCGATCTGCCAGATTCGATTAACAGAACTCAATCAAATCTGACAGTCGCAATTGTGCCAGTAACGGACATAAGCTTCTATTATTATACGTCTTTTTTCACTATTTATGTTCAAGGGTATAGGTTTCACGAAGTAACATTTCATAAAAAGTCTTAGCTGCGAGTCCTGTTTTACTCCGTTTAGGTAAAGTAATATGTAACGGTACTTGGTATTTTTCGTTTTGCTCTATCTTGATTATTTTCAGCTTCTCGCTATTTCTTTTCCTTATTATATGTTCAGGCAGACGACAGAATCCTAATCCTTGTTCAGTGGCTCTAAATGCATGGTCAAAGTTATCTACAGTAATTCTTTGATTTGCTTTTAACCAGCCTACGTTTTTTCCCTCGACAGTAGATGAAACGCTACCTAAATCTCGGATAACGACTTGACTGTGAATTGCCAAATCTTGAATACATACATAGTCCTGAGCGGCAAGCGGGTGGGTGATTGATACTACAGGAATCATTGTGGTAAGAGAGAACACCTGTGCGGGATAATTCGTCACTGGCAAAGTAATAATAGCTATGTCAGCCTCCTCATTAGTAACCATTTCAGAGGTTTTCGACAGCGATGTTTCGACAATCTGAATAGATGTAGTTGTGTTAACTTTTAGAAACTCTTTCATTGGCTTGTAAAGTAACGTAGGGTCACATAAATGATCCATAGCTACGGTTATTTCTGATTCGACACCAACGGACAGTTGTTGGCTCATATCCTCTAAATCTCTAGCTTGTTCTACCATGCTTTCAGCCCTTCTGAGTAAGGACTTAGCGTGTTTGGTAAGTATTGCTCTACGTCCACTTATCTCCAGCAGCTTTATGCCTAATTGAGCCTCTAGCTTTTTTATTGAGTAGATTAAAGTAGTGTGGCTTTTATTCAGTGATGCAGCGGCTGCTTGGATGCTGCCAGATTTATCTACTTCTTGTAGTGTAATCCATTGCTCCAGCGTACTTTTCAATCTCAATGCTTTATTACCTGTCAGTTTTTTCTACAGTTATTGGCAATATTATGAACTTTATTGTGTGAATTTTGTAGTGAATAATAAGTTTAATGCATAACACAGCGCTTAAAGCGTTATATTTGGAGACTACACGATGAAACTATTACAAGTTGATTTTGAATATCAAGGTGCTTTGGGGGATGAAATGTCGAAAGCACTTGTTGGCCTAGCAGAGTCAATTAATCAGGAGGAGGGCTTAATTTGGAAAATCTGGACTGAAAATGAATCAGATAAGCTTGGGGGAGGCATTTACCTCTTTGAAGATGAGGTCAGTGCGAAGTCATATCTAGAAATGCATACAGCTCGGCTAAAGGGCATGGGAGTACCTAACGTTAGGGGATTAGTCTTTGACATAAACATACCATTGACCCAAATTAATAAAGGTCCAGTATTTAAAGGAGGAACCGTATGAATAATAGAGCGTTTTTAATATTACATGGCAGTATCAGAGCAATTAAAACAGGCTGGGCACGGTTCTTCTTTAGATGGTTATCAATCTCAAACCCGCGAAAGACCTTACTTGATGGCTGCCGCAATTTGGAATGTTATCTCAGCTTCCAATGTTTCTTATGTAACACCTCCGTCAAGTTTTGCTTATTCGGGGCAAAGAATTCGATTACCTGACGAAATTAAATCAACAGGAATTGCAGCGTGTTTAGATTTATCTCTATTGTTTTCTGCTTGTTTGGAGCATGTAGGTCTGAATTCTATTATTGCGTTAACACAAGGGCATGCTTGCTGTGGTTTATGGTTGATTGATGAGTGTTTCCCATTACTAACGAATGACGATCCGATGGATATAAGGAAGCGTATCGCCTCAAAAGATATAGTACTTTTTGAAACAACCTTAGCAACTTCTGATAGCCCCATTACGTTTGGTCAAGCTTCCGAGCACGCAGAACAACTAATAGCAGAAGACAGTGAAGACGAATTTGTATACATAATAGATCTTAAACAAGCCAGAAAAAGGCAAATAAAGCCTATACCGACAATAGCTGAGCAACAAAACAATGTTGCAAATGTTGAAGATAACAAACCATTAGAGCTTCCTATTGCACCAACATTACCACCAGTTCGTCCAGAAGAACTACCAATAGATGACACACCAGAAGGAAGAGTCCAGCAGTGGCAGAGAAAACTTCTCGATTTAACTAAAAGAAATCGATTGTTAAATTTATCTGCAAATGCTGTATCAGTAAAAATTTACTGTCCTGATTTAGGTGCCCTTGAAGATGAACTGGCTTCAGGTCAGACGTTTAAGTTTACTACTCCTGAAGAGTCACCGTTATCAGAAGGAAATAGAGATAAAGAGATTTTTAAGTTTAAAGTTGGTGATGATTTACAAAAAGAATTCGCACTAGAGCAGCTTCACAGTAAAATATTAATTGCTAATGACTCGCCTAAAAAGCTTGAGAGAAGTCTTCTAACCTTATTTCGAAAATCTAAAAATGATTTGGAAGAAGGTGGGTCCAATACACTGTTTTTAGCTATAGGTATGCTTAAATGGAAGGAAACACCTGATAGTGAGAGAACATACCAAGCTCCATTAATTCTATTACCTGCTCAACTTATTAGAGCCAGTGCCAGATCTAAAATCAAAATTAAGCAGCTTGAAGGTGAAGAACCCATTTTTAATTCAACTTTGATTGAGTTTTTACAAAATGACTTCGAAATTGATTTGTCTCTATTCAAAGAGCACTTGCCAACAGATGACAGTGGTGTCGATGTTGAAAGAATTTGGGCTACTGTTAGGGATAAAGTTAAAGATGTTCAAGGATTTGAAGTAAAAGAAGAGCTTGTTCTTAGTACTTTTTCTTTCGCCAAATATTTAATGTGGAAAGACTTAAAAGACAGAGTTGATGTTTTAAAAACAAACCCTTTTGTTGAGCATTTAATTGAAACACCGCAAAAATCGTATCAGCAGGAAAGTCACTTTTATGAGCAAAGTGATATTGATGATAAGTTCAAACCATCAGAAGCATTTATTCCTTTAAATGCAGATAGCTCACAAATGGTTGCAATAGCTGCTTCTGAGAAATCGCAAGATTTTGTTCTAGAAGGGCCTCCGGGAACAGGCAAGTCTGAAACCATCGCCAACATTATTAGCCATAACTTAGCTAAAGGTCGTAAAGTGTTATTTGTAGCTGAAAAAATGGCTGCGCTAAATGTAGTTTATAGCCGATTACAAAAAATTGGTTTATCCCACTTGTGTTTGGAATTACATAGTAATAAAGCGAACAAAAAAGCTATCCTCGATCAATTAAAGAAAGCTTGGACAACAAGAGAAAGTGCTACTAGCTCTGAATGGAAGAACAACGCAGAAAAACTTTACGAATTAAAGCAGCACCTAAATTTATATGTTAGCGAACTGCATAAGGAGTCAAGACTAGGAATTTCTCCTAGACAGGCTATTGCTAGAGCTAGTAAATACCAAGACACAACAAGGTTTAAATTGGACTGGCCTTTATCTTTAGATACTGCACCTGTATTAAGTAAGTCTGATGTTGAAGCAACTTTAGAATTAGCAAAAAGAGTAGGTCTTAACTTTGCTGATGTCGAACATATTGATAGAGCAAGCCTTGAGGTATTAAAGCAAGATTCATGGTCTAATAGTTGGCAAAGTGACTTCTTATCAACATGTAATAAGTTAAGTAAAGATTTAGAGGCAATTAAACTCGACTATTCAAAACTTGAAGAAGTATTAGGCTTAACTGAGTTGGAAGAAAACAATTCCACACTTGAAGAGCTAGGGGCTTTAGCCAACTTGCTTATTGAGCAAGCTAGTAACCTTACTAGTTTTATTTTTACTTCAGAGGCAAAAGATAAATTGGAGCTACTTGAAAAACTATGTGGCTCTAAACAACAGCTTGAAAATCAAATTTCCAAATGCAATTTATCCTTCAAGATAGAAGATGTACGCCAACTTCCTATTAAGCGTTGGATTGAAGAACTAAAAATCGCAGAGTCCAAAATATGGCCCTTAAAGTGGTTTGCTGTTCGAAAATTGAATAAGTCAGTAGTTGGTAATGGTGTTACTGGTGATGTGTCTGTAGGTGAATTGGAAGAATTAGATCAAGTAAGATCTATTGCACAAGATATCTCCAAAATCAGCGGTACTTTTGAAAAAGACAAGATTTGGAAAGGTTGGGATACTTCACAAAGTGAACTTCAAAGCCATCTAGAATATTCAAAAAATGTATATCTACAAACACGTAAAGTAGCTGGCAGGTTAGAAAATCCAGTCGATTTTATTGCTAAATTAAGGCAAATGATTGTAGAAAATCATGAGTTTTTTGCTTCCTCTAATTTATATGGGGCTTGTGAAAAGTTCATTAAAACATTGCCTAATTATAAGAATTCTATTAGTGAATTTTTAACTTTAGGCGGGGAAGTTGATGAAGCAGTAACTCTGAGTCATTTAAGGGAGTCATTAGCTCAATTAAGTACGCTAGGGCCTAAATTAAAATCTTGGTGTGAGTGGGTTGAGAGTAAAAAGGAAGCCAATGAAAAAGGACTAGATGATTTAGTTATCGCATTGGAACAAGGATTAATTGATTCAATGGATACTGAAGAGCAAACTAAAAATGCGTTATATATTTGGCTTTGCCCTATATTAGTTGATAATTCAGAAGTTCTACGCACGTTCAAAACGTCTAGACATGAAGATTTGATTTCTCAGTTTAGAGAGTTAGATACCCTTGTTGCAGATACGACTTCTGAGTACATTGCAAGCATCGCAGCATCTGCTAGCCCAGATCCTAATTCGCCCCAAGCTCCTGCTGAATTTGGCGTGTTATCTAGGCAGTTTAATAAAAAATCCAATCATATGCCTACCCGACAACTCGTAACTGAAATGGGAGAGTCGTTACTTTATTTAACACCATGTTTTATGATGTCACCACTATCGGTGGCTCAATTCCTTCCTGCTAATTTCAGTTCGTTTGATTTAGTAATCTTTGATGAAGCCTCACAAATAACGGTATGGGATGCTGTTGGCTCTATTGCCAGAGGTAAGAACGTGATAATTGTTGGTGACCCAAAACAAATGCCACCAACCAACTTTTTCTCTAAAAGTGGAAATGATGATTCATCAGACGAAGAGGACTTGGAAAGTATTTTAGATCAAGCATTATCAGCGAGATTACCTCACCATAGATTAACTGGTCACTATAGAAGTAAACATGAAAGCCTAATTGCTTTCTCTAACAGCCACTATTATGAAAATTCCTTGGTTACCTTTCCAAGTGCAGAAACAAAAGCTAGTGCAGTAACTATGCACAGGGTTGATGGTTTATATTCAAAGGGTAAGAACCGGAACAATATAATAGAAGCCAATGCTGTTGCAGATTTCATTGTTAATAGCTTACAGCAAAAAAATCAATCGTTGACGTTTGGTATAGTTACGTTGAATAGCGAACAGCAAAGATGCATAGAGGATGCTCTTGATGATCGTAGAAGAAAACATCCTTCTATTGAAAAATTCTTCCAAGGCAGTAAAAAATACGATCCTATTTTTGTAAAAAATTTAGAGTCCGTTCAAGGGGATGAACGTGATGTAATCATTTTGAGCTTAGGTTATGGTCCAACAGAGCCTCAAGCCAAAACTATGAGTATGAACTTTGGCCCCTTAAATAAACAGGGAGGAGAGCGCAGGCTAAATGTAGCTATTACGCGAGCCACAACCGAGGTTCATGTGTTTTCTAGCTTTGACTCATCTATGATTGATCTAAGCCGTACAAGTGCTCTAGCAGTTCAACATTTAAAATATTTCCTAGAATTTGCTGAAAAAGGGCCTGTTGCTCTACCAGAAACTGCCAATGCAGATTTTGGCGTAGATCAGTTTGACAGCTACTTTGAAGAAGCTGTTGCTTATGCACTTAGAGCGAAAGGCTGGAAAGTGCAAACACAAGTTGGTGTTGGTAAATTTAGGATCGATATGGGCGTTGTTCATCCTGATAAACCCGGTCAATTTTTAGCAGGCATTGAATGTGATGGAGCAACATACCATAGTTCTCCAGCAGCAAGAGATAGGGATAGAGTAAGACATATCATTCTTGAGAATTTAGGTTGGAATCTGTTGCGTATCTGGTCTACTGATTACTTTATAGATCCAAACGAAGTTATAGAAAAAGTGCATGTTCAATTAACTGAACTATTAACTAAAGATAAAGAAGCCACTGATATTGTTATTGAAGAAGAAGATCTTTTTGAAGAAGATGATGAAGAAGAAGGTTCGTTAGATCCGTCCAAGTATTTTGATAAAAGCTACAAAACAGTTTTAGAAAATGCAGCAAAAGAAATATTAACAGCAAAAAGTGGCATTACTTTGCACGAATTAGCATCTGATATTGGTTATATGCATGATATGGCTAGGACAACTAAGAAGCAGTTAGATCATATCGAGTCGGTAATCAGCTCTTGGGCAGGGATAGTGAACCATTCTGAAAAGGATAAAACCGTATGGCTATCACCAGATGAGTGCAAAGATATAATTGAATGGAGAGGTGTTGATGCATTTGGCACTCCGAGGGAATGGAACTCTATATCGTTACCTGAGAGACTCGGGCTAGCCCAAAGAGCGCTTGCAGAAGCCCCTGATGATCCAGTTGATTTCATTTTTAATGAGTTTAGATTAAGTCGTAGAACTAAGGCGACAACTGAAAAATTCGAATCTTGGGTATCTGATATACAAAGTGTGATGAATCGTTGATATAGAGTCCTAAGCAATTTCAACACATTGGAGGTGTTATGAATAAAGGCAAACTTATATGGCATGTTGCATGTGATGAATCTGGTGTAGGTGGACAGAAATACTACGGATTCGGCTCATTGTGGATGAAATATCAAAGGCGTGGTGATTTTGTTTGCAAGATAAGAGAACTTCGTAAAAAGCATAGATATTTTAATGAAATAAAATGGCAAAAAGCTCATAAGAAGCATTATTCAGCATTTTATGAAGATTTAGTTGAGCTTTTTTTCAAACACCAATGGTTAGCTTTTCATTGTATTGTTATACGGAAAGGTGTTGTGAATAAGCAGTTTCATAATGGAGATTATGATTTAGCAATGAGAAAGCATTTTACTAAGTTAGTATGTTCGAAGATATTTGCAGTTAAAAAAGCTCATATGCATCAGCCAAGTGAATTTAGAATAGAAATAGATCCTATCGCTTCGAGGTATAAAAAAGCAGACGAGGCATTCCATATTATCGCCAATAGAGTACTTAGGAGACAATTTAATGGTGAAGAGCCAATTAAGTCAGTTGTCGAAAAGGATTCTAAAGAGTCTGAAAATATACAAATTTCAGACTTTTTGCTTGGAGCGGTAATGAGTGCTTTTCAAGGAGATGCTACTTCACCTGCGAAATTAGAAGTGGCAAAGAAAATTGCAAAATATCTTGGCTGGGATTCATTGGGCTATGATACCAAGCCTTATGAGCGTAAATTTAATATTTGGTACTTTTATGATCCAACAAAAGGCCCTAGAGAAGTGGAAACTAAAGACGTTGAATTGAAATATCCGTTACCAAGCCGTGGTCAATACAAAACTTGATTCATATTTCAAAACTAATGTGAATATTTCAAAGTCACGAGATAATTATATCGTTGGTTTCCTTTGGAAATTACATTATTTTACTTTAACGGTAAATTTATTGAATAAGACCAGTGCTCATATTCGTCCCATTCTTCCCGTCATATTTAGAAAAGCCTGTTACGAAAGTGACGGGCTTTTTGCTTATATCAGGTTTAATTTTGATGGCTAGGGTTTGTAGCGCTAAACCTATTTTAGAGTTCAAATCTATATCTCACCGCCATATATATAAAAGCCTGTTAATCGCAAGATTAGTGTTTTTTGAATTAGCTGTTTTTAATAAATATTCAGACATAATTATCTATGAATCAGTAAAAAATAACACTATAGTAGTTAAAACAAAACAAGGAGTGTTATATACATGAAAGATAAAGAAAAAATTGCATTGTTTATTGATGCTGATAATGCACCTGCAGCAAAAATTGATATTGTTTTGTCGGAACTTGCTCGTTATGGTGTGGTGAATATTCGTAAAGCATATGGAAACTGGAAAAGCTCATGTATTAAGCCTTGGGAAGACGTACTTCATGAGTACGCCATTCAGCCAATTCAACAATTTGATTTAACCAAAGGGAAAAATGCCACAGATATAGCGCTTGTTATTGATGCTATGGACATTCTTTACACCAAAGATGTAGATACTATCTGCTTAGTTTCTTCAGATTGTGATTTCACGCCTTTAGTTACGCGTGCGCTTGCTGACGGTAAGTTCGTGATAGGTTTTGGTGAAAGAAAAGCCCCAAGCGCATTTGTTAATAGTTGTTCTAAGTTTTTGTATCTTGATGATATAGAGCAGTCAGAGCAACCAACTCAAAAACGTAAACCCAGCATAAAATGTGATACACGCTTAATGAACATGTTGCGTCAGGCTGTTGAAGCGTCTGAAGAGGATGATGGGTGGGCACAACTAGGGCCGATTGGTAAACATATATCTAACCATGCATCTTTTGATCAACGTAATTATGGCTTTAAAAAGCTCAGTGACTTGTTTGCAGCAATAGATTTGTTTGAAATGAAGCGTACTCATGGCTCGGCAACATGGGTTAGAGATATTCGCAAATACAAGAGCAATTAATTATCCAATACGGTGTTAAAAACCTTATAAATGGATTTATCAGATTACCTCAACATAATGATTACTGTCACTCAGTCTTAAGTTCTAGTTTTTCAACTTCACTGTTATTGAATCGAACGTATTAAAAAAACCGCTATATTTAGCGGTTTTTGTTGTCTGGGGATTACCAAAGCTAATAATAGGACGGCACTTAAAACCGCCCTTGGCTAGGAAGTTAAGCTGTTAAAACTCTTTCTTTAAGCCCATGTAGAAAAATCTGCCACGAAATGAATAAAGGTTATCATCTGTTGACGTAATGCCTTGATTTAAATACGGTGGGTTTTTATCGAAAACATTTTGGATACCAAAGTGAATATCGGTTGCTATGCTTTCAATAAAGTAGCCAGCTTGTAGGTTATGGAAGGTCGCTGCCGACATAACATCATCTTTTGCGGCAGCAATTTTTGAGTTGTAGCTAGCATCCCAAGTGACGCGATAATTTTCCATTGACCAGTCAAGTTGGATGGCCGCTTTATACTTTGGAATACTGCCAAAGGCTGAGTCATAACTACCGACAATATCTCGAAATGGCGTATCACTGGTATCTTGTACTTCAAAGCTATCCATTATGGTGGTATCAATATTTACGCGCCAGTCACCAAACTCGGTTGTTAAGGTGTAATTTGCATTCAAGTCGAAGCCTGAAAGTTTACGCGCGGCAATATTGTTTTGGGGCGAAAATATGGTTCGAATGAAACCTTGACCATTGTTGCTGCGAACAACATCGTCGGCATATGCAGGGTTCCCTGCTAGGTTTTGATCGATAACATAGCGCGAACTGGCAAATACAACGTTGCTTTGTTCTATAGCAAAATAATCAAAAGTGAAAGATAGATTTTCGATCGGCTCGACAACTAAACCTAGCGTCATATTTTCGGCTTCCTCAGGTTTGAGATCTGGGTTACCACCACCTGTAATATAATTAGTTTGCGTGCCGTTTTGACTAAACTCGGGATCTAACCCCAAAGCGACACATTCTGGTTTGCTTGAACTAAAGTTAGCTAGGTTATCTGGGTTACATGGATCGTAAAGGTTGGTATTTTCACTGGTGGTTTGACCTTGATACATTTGCGCCATGGTGGGGGCACGAAAACCTGTGCTGTATGAGGCCCGCAATTTTAACATATCAAGAGGTTGATAAATTAAGCCAAACTTAGGGTTAGTGGTGCTTTGATTTATATCACTGTAGTCACTGTAACGAACCGCTGCTTCAAGGTCTAAGTTTGCCAATACTGGAATTGATAACTCTAAGTACAACTCAGTAATTTCTCGTACTGGTGAAATAACAGGGGTTCGAGATTCGCCCCAAGAAACATCAAAGGTCGCGGTTCGCTGTGCTTGATCAACGTTCATGGAAAGCTGCTCTTCACGATACTCTATGCCAGAGGAAAACATCATGTCACCGGCAGGTAGCTCAACGACAGGTCCAGAAATATGACCTTGAATAAACATTAAGTCATTTTTATTGGTGATCACGGGCACTGTGGTATTAATAAAGTCTAACATCTCTGTGGTAATTGAGCCTTCAGGACCAAAAACATTTAACGCTACGCAGCTTGGATCAGCGGCAGTTTCACACTCATTTGACAATGCTCGTTCAATACGAGAAATAGACGGCTGAGCACCTCCGCGCGTAACCAGTTGTGCCGACTGGCTTGAAAAGCTTAGTTCCCAATCGTAATCATCAAAAACGACACCTTGTAGGCCTAAGGTATAGCGGTTGATAGTGTTTTCTGTTTTATATATACGAGAGCCATATTCTGTGAAACGACGACTAACATTGCCAGCTTCGCCAAAAGGGTTATATTTTTGCTGCGCACCAACCCCAAAGTTATTGCCATCCGCATCAGGATAGCGTTTAAAGGCATTAGGGGTATCACTATTATCACCATACCAACCAGTATCTACGCCAGGAGGAGCTTGGTTACCTTGCACAAAGCCATCATGAAAAGACAATTCAGTAAAAAAAGTTAGCTCATCGTTAAGTTCATAGTCGCCCGTTAAGAAAACACTGGTGGTTTTGTTATCGTTAGCGCCAGATTGTGCCTCACGATAGTTATAACCCATAGTGTCGTAGTCAAAAGGGGTTACTTGTGCCGGATTATTAGCATCTAGAATCGTCCAAGTATGCTCTGAGCCTAAGCCAAAGCCCGAAAGTCTAGGAAACGGCGTGGTGCCAGAGCTAACGTTTGAACCGCCTAAATAGGCTCTGTCGGTTGAGCGAGTCATGTAGCGATCTTTTTCTTCCCAACCACTATTATTACTAGTTGATGCCGCGACCATCATGCTGCCTCTGTCACCGCTAAAGCCCATCACTAAGCCAAGTTCACGCTCTTGCGCATCGCCGCGTGATGATTGACCATAACGGGCGTTAACTTCGAAACCTTCATAATTTTTGCGGGTAATAATATTAATAACACCGGCAATCGCATCTGAGCCGTAAATTGCTGAGGCGCCATCTTTTAATACTTCAATTTGCGAAATTGCTTCAAAGGGCACCGAGGAAAGATCAACTATGCCATCTTCATTAGAACCAATTAAGCGGCGGCCATTGAGGAGAATAAGAGTATTTGTTGCTTCAATGCCTCGCAATGTTGCCGTTTGAATGTTTGCGCCACCAGCACTACTTTGGTTATTAACACTGTTACCTGTGATGGCTGGTAGGCGACGTAGCGCCGAGCTAACATTGGTTATACCTAAATTGGTGAGATCGGCTTTCGTAACCACAGTAATAGGCGATGTCGATGTCACTTCGGCACGGGCTATGCGTGAACCCGTCACCATAATTTTCTCGATAGACTCGGTATCAGCAGCAAATACTGGCGTTGCAATACTTGCGGTTACCGATAATAGGGCAATTGATAATGCTGAAAGACTAAATGCTTTAGAGGTGTTCATGATTTTCCTTCTCGATATTTTTTATAGTGAAAATTGTCGTTGTAAAAATATGTATGTTCTAAATGCTGATATTGTATATATATAATATATAATATATTGTATATTGTGTAAACATAAAAATGGAATTATTGAGTTTTTGTTCCATAAAGTCATCGTTAGCAGTTTGAATATTATCGACGACTAGAAGCTTTTATCATCATGATGGATATGATTTATTTATCTACTATTCAATGGGTTACTTTATTTTTTGGCAGGTGCGCAATAGCTCGGTGGTTTGGTGTAATGGTAGGAAAGCATAAAATGAAAACGCTTTATTTGTTGTGTCGCTACCTTACCCAGGGCAGATTATTTTGACTTTGTCAGCACTTAAATCGTTATTTAAATTATCACTATTGATATTTTTATTGTATGGTGTGATAGGCTTGGTATGGTTATAGGAGTAATGTCGTATGCTTGCCATAACGGGGCTAGCGGTTATTTTAAACATTAATGGAAATGGTAAGTATGCAATTTCAACAGTTGATAGCTCGGCTATTCAGTGCAGTTGGCGTGGTTTTTTTAGCAGTAATGGCAACATCTTTTTTCGCCAAGTCAGATGATAACTTAGTAACTGATCGCTATCTTTTAATTAACAATGTTGACGTCTTTGATGGCGTTAATCCTAAGCTGATCAAAAATAGCCAAGTTTTGGTGATAAATGATGAAATCGCCGCGATTGGTTCAATACCCGACAACCTGCCATCAAGACTACAGATTATCGATGGTCAGGGTAACACCCTAATGCCGGGGCTAATTGATGCCCATTGGCATACCCTGATGGCGGCCGCTTCTTTTAAAGATTTATCTCAAGGTGATGCCAGTTATTTGCATACCTTAGCCGCCGTTGAAGCAAGCAACACACTGTTACGCGGTTTTACCACAGTACGGGATATGGCAGGCCCAGCCTTTGGTTTGAAAAAAGCGATCGATGAAAATTTACTGCAAGGGCCTAGAATTTATCCCTCTGGTGCGGGTATTTCACAAACCTCTGGGCATGGCGATATACGCCATAGGTTTAACCCCCCTAAAGCTTTTGGCGGCGCACCTTCGCGCTGGGAGTCGCTTGGTTTGATGAGTGTAGCAGACGGCGAAGCTGGGGTGCTCACTGCCGTTAGAGAGCAGTTACGCCAAGGGGCTGTGCATATTAAAATTATGGGTGGCGGCGGTGTTGCGTCCATTGCCGATCCGCTCGACTCTGTGCAGTTTACCCAGCAAGAGATCAAGGCAGCTGTGCAAGCGGCAGCTGATTTTGGTACTTATGTTACCGCTCATATTTATACCGCGCCAGCAGCTCAACGTGCGATTGCTGCGGGCGTAAAAAGTATAGAGCATGGTCATTTACTTGATGATAAGACATTACAATTAATGGCCAATAAAGGCGTGTGGCTGAGTACACAACCGTTTCATTTAGATGAAGTTCCTGCTTATTATAATGCTAGCCAAAAAGAAAAGTTACGCTTAGTTACCCAAGGAACCGCCAAGCTTTATCGTCTGGCAAAAAAATACAAAGTGAAAGTGGCCTTTGGTACCGACTTATTGTTTGCTACGGCCAATGCCGCTAAACAAAATCAAGAGTTAGTCAAATTACAACAGTGGTTAACACCATTTGAAATCCTCAATATGGCCACAGCCAACAATGGTGAGCTTTTGCGATTAACTGGCGCGCGCAATCCTTATCCAAAAAAATTGGGCGTTGTTGCGGTTGGAGCCTATGCTGATTTGATATTAGTTAAAGGTGATCCGTTAGCCAACATAAATCTTTTAGCAGATCCAAAGAACAATATTGCCGTCATAATTAAAAATGGTACTGTGATCAAAAATACATTAACAACAAGGCATTGAAGTTTATTAACCTCATATATGGGGGGTATTATTAAGTATGGCCACGAATATTAGCCTGATGAGCAGAATGCATTGAATATAAAAGCATGAAATAATAAGCGCATGAGTTTATAGCTTTTTCGGTTGAGCTAGCTTGATACATTGGGCGCGCAGCGCAGTTAAAAAGCTTCTTGCCGCAGGTCCTATGCGGTCACCATCTGTAAAGGTTAAATAGAGCTGGGTTGAGCGTTGGGTGTTTTCATTTAGTTGTAATAACTTGAGTTGCCCGCTTGCTAACTTACGCTCAATTAGGTTCATTGGCAGCCAGGCAAAACCTAAGCCTCGTGAAATCATGTCTATAGAGGTTTGAATATGGCTGACCGTCCAGCGTTGATTTGCGTCTAGCCAGCCCTCGCTGGCTCGATTATCTTTAAGTTGCGTGGAGTCTCGCACCACTATTTGGCGATAGCTCTTAAGATCTTCTAAGGTTAAGCTACGCTCTAGCTGATGTAGGGGGTGTTCAGGGCTAGCGACAGCGCTAAAGGTGATGTGGCAAAGGTTTTCACTAAAACCAATCCCCAGTGACGTTGGTGAAATGGCAATTTCTACGTCACCTTGTGCCAAAAGCTCGCTAGCACCGCTAAGTACAGACTCAACCAACTCAATTTGCAGCAACGGATATTGCGATGACACTTGCTCAAGTACTTGATAAAGAATCGCCCTAGGAAATATTTCATCCACGGCAATTTTCAGTTTGGTTTCTACACCTTGGCTTAAGGTGACACCGATTGTTTCTAATTTTTTTGCTTCATCAAGCAAGTAATTTGCCCGTTTTAATAGGAGTTCACCGGCGGGTGTTAGCGTGGTTTTGCGCCCGACAATGCTAAACAGTTTTAACCCTAGTGATCCTTCTATTTTACTGACCGCGTTATGGATACTTGATTGGCTTTTATGGACACCTTGCGATGCTTGATTAAAGCCACCATATTCGACCACAGCATGGAACATGCGCCATTGCTCTAACGAAATTCTTAACATGCTTTGCTCATCTCTATTGTTGCTTAATACCGCTTTTAAATCGTCGATTCGTAGTTTACCACAATAGCGTAACTGGCATCGTCATGCCAAAGACTGGCTCATGTTGTGCTTGCTTAATAACGCTAACATTAGTGCTTTGTTACACTAGCATTCTCTTTTCGTTAACAACAATAGCAACAATAGCAACAAACTAACAATCTATTCTTTTACTCAGATTTTTCTTAAGCAAGTCCCTATGCCCATGGCTATCTTTATTCTATTTAATCGAATGAATTGTGCGTTATATAATAATTTTGTTCGATAAAATTTTCATGGATACTGTGCTCATCAACTTAAACGCGACGTTATTCAAATAACCGAACGACAAAATAAATTTAAATTAAAAGGTGAGTTATGAGTAATATTCTTGTTGTTAAATCTTCATTAAATGGTGAGCAAAGTCAGTCGAACCAATTAACACAGCGACTTGTCGAGCAATTGGCTGCAACTGACAATGTAAAATTGGTAGCGCGTGACCTAGCACAAGACAGCTTAGCGCACTTAACTCAGGCAGAAATGGCCACATGGATGATAGCGCCCAATGAGCGCAATGCGGAGCAAACAAAACTAGCCAATATCTCAGATAATTTAATTGAAGAAGTCAAAGCGAGCGATACCTTCATCATTGCCATGCCGATGTACAACTTCGGTATACCGTCTACGGTTAAAGCCTGGGTCGATAGAGTGGCGCGCGCTGGTGTAACCTTCAACTACACTGAAAACGGTCCTGTAGGGTTACTAAACGAGAAAAAGGTCATTGTTGTCGCGGCGCGTGGTGGTATGTATGCCGGCACAGAAAAAGACTCTCAAACCCAATACCTTACCGATTTATTTAACTTGGTCGGTATTGAAGATATTCGCTTTATCTATGCAGAAGGCCTTAATATGCCCGGCAGTGAAGAGCGTATTTTAGCCGCACAAAAGCAAATAGATAACCTAGCCATTTAACCTTAAGCTAAGCTTGATGATAAACAAAGTGATTAGCAAGTCGGCATTTTAAATAAACAATCAATTCATACGTAAGGAAAAATCATGAAAGCACTATTACATAAACTATCAGTCTCATCAGCAGGTTACTCAGCATTAGCACTTCGTATACCTATTGGCATTATTTTTATGGCTCACGGTGCACAAAAGCTATTTGGTTGGTTTGGGGGCTACGGCCTCGAAGGCACAGGTGGTTGGATGGAGTCTATCGGTTTAGCGCCTGGCTTTATTATGGCGTTGTTAGCAGGTAGCGGTGAGTTTTTCGGCGGTTTGTTTATTTTGCTTGGCTTATTAACGCGGCCAGCGGCAATTGTTTTAGCCTTTACTATGGTGGTAGCGATTTTCTCAGTGCATTTTGCCAACGGCTTGTTTATGTCAAATAATGGTTATGAGTTTGGCTTATCTTTGTTAGCGGCTAGCGTTTCTTTAGCATTTTCTGGTGCGGGTAAACTGGCATTAGATAATAGCTTAGTGAAAAAGTTGAGTTAAAGACGTACCATTTTGATCGATAATTAAGACCCTAAGCGCGCAGGATAATAGCGATGCTTAGGGTTTATAGCTCATGAATCTATTAATAGTAGTGCCGTGTCAGAGGCTTAATATTAATTTAGCTAATGCGTCTTGAAGTTTTCTGTTATAGCATAGCTCTTTTCTAAATTTGGCAAAGTTTTTAAGAGAGTGCTATGTATCCGCTACAGTACATTGAACCTGTTTTTCGTCCCCCCAGTGAGTGGAAAAGTCTGATCTTACAAGTCACCAATGGTTGCTCCTGGAATCGCTGTACCTTTTGCGACATGTATACCGCAGAGAATAAAAAATTCAAGCCGAAAAAATTAGCCGATATTGAGCAAGAGTTGATAACGGTTGCTGAGTCGGGCTTAGCTACCGGGCGGGTTTTTCTAGCCGATGGCGATGCCATGATGCTGCCATTTAATCGCTTAAAAGATATTTTGTTGTTGATCAAGCAGTACTTACCCAATGTAACTCGGGTATCAAGCTATTGTTTGCCGAGAAACTTAACCAATAAAACCGTTCAGCAACTAGCCGAGCTAGCAAAGTTAGGGTTAACGCTAGTTTATGTTGGCTGCGAAAGCGGCGATGATGAAGTACTTGAACTGATAGAAAAAGGTGAAAGTTATCAAAGCTCATTAGTGGCGCTGCAAAAAATTAAGCAAGCGGGTATGAAAAGCTCAGTAATGATTTTAAATGGCTTGGGCGGCCCAGAGTTGTCTTTGCAACATGCGGTGAATTCGGCGCGACTGATGAATGAGGCGCAACCGGACTTTTTATCGACCTTAGTGGTCAGTTTTCCGCTTGGGGTTGAACGCTTTGCGGCAAACTTTACCCGCCACAACAAGCAAGCGTTTCGCCTATTAAATCAGCAAGAGCTCTTTAGTGAAATGAAAATATTATTATCTGCACTAGCGTTAGACAAAACCATATTCCGCTCAGATCACGCGTCGAACTACTTGGTGTTAAAAGGCGTGCTAGGTAAAGATAAAGCCCAGCTACTCAATACTGTGCAATTGGCGATTGAGCAATCTAACCAAATACCGATCCGGCAAGAGTGGCAGCGCGGGCTTTAATTTTACTAGATTTTTGCCTAAATCAAGACTGTAAGTCATGAGGACAAGCGACATTACGCTAAGTTAATGTCGCTTGATATTTAACTCGCTCGCCGTCAAACGCCGTCAAAAAAGCTCAGTTATAGCCTAGTACAAAACACAACTCAACATCTTGCTCTAGTGTTTTGGCATATAGGGCATTATCCAGTGCATCGCTTGTTTTAATTTCAGCAATTATTACAGAGTTTTTGCATACCGGAGACTCTTCAGCCTGGCTTGGTTTGTTTAAGGTAGTCAGTTGTTGCATTTTCTTCTCGTTAAATATCATTAAGTTAATTACCTAGGCGTGATATTAAAAACTTATTTAAAAACCAATGCTGACCGATATCGCCAGCAATATCATGGCAACAACAATGTAGATAGCCCAAAGCGGTAGAATAAACTTGGCCCATTGTGACCAACTGACTCTTGCGGTTGCTAAATACGCTAACAAGGTACCTGAAGTGGGTGTCAACATATTAGTAATGCCATTACCAAATAAAAATGCCAATACGGTTGTTTGAGGTGGTACGCCCGATAATTGTCCGATAGGGCCTAAAATCGGCATACTGACCGCAGCTTGTCCTGACGTTGACGGGATTAAAAAGTCGAGCAGGAGTTGGGAAATAAACATGCCGATGGCAGAAACAGTCGCCCCCTTATCGTCAATGATTGACATTAAAGAATAGACAATAGTGTCTAAAATTTGACCTTTTTCTAGGGTCACCGCGACGGCGGTGGCAACGCCAATTAAAAAGCTCGCCATTAATACTTTCTTCATGCCGCTGACAAAAGCATCAGCTGCGGCATTAGCACCTAATCCGCTCATGGCCGCTAAAACTATGCTTAGGCCAATATAATAGGCGGATAACGCGTGGTGTTTCCAGTGCCACTCGGTAGAGGCATAGACTAAAAAGCTAATGCCTGCTGCTAACGTAATTAACAATGCGGTATGGCGCGTTGATAGTTTATCGGCATTAAAGCTAATTTCAGCGTCTCGAACATGTCCTTCTCGTTTGATCATAACCAGCACAAAAATAATACCAATGATCAAAAACACCATGTAATACATAAACCTAATGCTGGCACCACTGAATATTTGTAAGCCAAGTAAAGGTTGAGCAATGGTCAGCGGCAGCGGGTTGGTTACTGAGGCTAAATAGCCTGCTTTTACAGATACACAAACAATAGCAAAACCTATGATATGTGACATACCTAAACGGTTTGCCATAGCAACCATTAGCGGGATCACCAAGAGATATTCAGAGGCTAAGCCTAAAAAGGTGCTGCCAGCCGATAACACAGTCATTAAGCTGATCACTAAAATATAAATATTGCCATTGACTAGGCTTAATAAGCGCTCGAGGCCTAAGTCTATGGTACCGGCTTTGGTTAATATGCCAAATAAGCCGCCAATAATTAACACCATAAAAATTAGCCCAGCACCACGCTCTAGCCCTTCAGGAATTGACATTAGTACGCCGCTAAAACTCACCGGATGTGCTAAGTTTTCTTGCTGAGCTGCTTGCTGATGAAAAATATCTTCAATCGCAATATTTTTCTCAATCACTTGATAGGTATTTGGCACCACAAGTTTGCCATCGCGTTGATAGCTACCTGAGTCAACGACATAAGTCATCGCCATGGCTAATAATAGAATACCCAACAAAATGATGATGGGATTCATAGTGTCTCGTTCTTTCTTGACGGCTTTAACCGCAGAGTGAGTCGCTTCGATGGTATGTTGTTTGCCTACGGACATGTCATTTTATTTCCAAAGTTATTTTCACTACAGCTGAAATATTTAAACATTAGCACTGACATAGTCTGCAATGTCTTTTACCACTTGGCTGATGTCTTGTTTAAAGTTGTGGTAGTTATCGTTTGGTGTAAAGGCTTTTTCATTCATATACAAGGCACGATTGATCTCAATTTGCATGCTATGTCTATTATCCTTGATATTGCCGTAATGTGTTACTAAATAACCGCCTTTATAGGGGGTGTTTCGTACCACGTTATAACCACGCTTACTAAACGCGTCTTCAACAACTTGCACGAATTCAGCCCCAGCCGCTTGCCCTAGGTTATCACCGAGAATAATATCGGGGCGAGCAACACCATTATCGATATTCATGCCGTTACCTTTTGACTTCATGGAGTGACAATCAATGTGCCAAACAGCGCCAAAGTCTTGATGAAGCTTGGCGAGGGTGGCGCTTAATGCTTGGTGGTATGGTTGGTAATAATGTTTAATTCTGTGCTCAATTTGCGCTCGGCTTAATGGCTCTTTATACATAGCAACATTAGGCAGTGCGTAGCGGCGGATCAGCCCCATACCACGTTCGCTATACTTTGTTGGTTGGCACTCATGCCACGGCGCATCAAGTAAAGCGGGATCAATATCATTGGGGGCTCGATTTGGGTCAATATACATTCTTGAAAAGTCAGCATGTAATAAATGCCCGCCAACTTTAACGGCATCTTGCCAAAGGTCGTCAATAAAGGCATCCCAACCGCTTTTAAGTTGGCTTAATGGTACCTCAGACTTAAAGTCTGAAGGAAAGTTAATGCCACTATGCGGCGAGTCGAAAACTAAAGGTAAGCAGTTTTCTTGACTAGGTGATAGAAGTGTAAACGGTAATTTCATTTGATAAATTATCCAAAACCGGTAAAGAGAATGTAACGAGAAATAATAAGCTAAGTGCCTGTGTTAACAGGCACTATCATGAATTTACAGGTTATAGCGTGTAATCCATTTGCACATAGAAATAGCGTCCAACGGGGTTATAGGTATTTTGATCAAAATTGATGTTTTTATTGGTTAACGAAGCAGGGGGTTGCTTATCGGCAATATTATTAACCCCTAACTTCACCTTTAATCCATTGTCAAAGTGATAACCTGCTGAAATGTTGTGATAAACGATAGAGCTTATGTCTCTGTCTTCGTTACTCACGGTTTCTGTGGTACCACCAATATATCGAGCGCTATAAGAAGCAAAGTAGTCATCGCGCTTCCAGTTGGCCGATATTGAGCTACGCCATTCAGGGAATGATTCTCTTGATGCGGCCGTGCCGACTTTATCTTCTTTTTGTGTACTGCCATCAGATAGGGTTGAAACTTCTGTTAACTCGTCAAGCTTGGAGAAGTTTGCCATGAAATCCCATTGACCACTGTTATCGTCTATACCGTAACGTATGACCATGTCCATACCAGCAACCGTAGTGCTGTTTAAGTTCACTGGACCATCAATGATATTGTCGATTTCACCTAGACTATTGCGGGTGATGACATCACAGTTTTTGTTTTTATAGGCACATAAATCAAGAATGTTTTGGGCGCCAAATTCACTGATAGTGTTATTAATATCAATGTTATACCAGTCAAGAGTGACACTAAAGTTTTCTAAAAACGTTGGCATGTAAATCAAGCCGTAAGAGGTATTTTCTGATGTCTCTGGTTGTAATAAGCGATTACCACCTGTGGTGATTTGCACATTACTATCCGGTTGCGTGTAGTCACCAGGGACACCTGCACAACCTGGTAAAGTGTTATCTGCAACACAAGGATCGGTAACGGCTTTAAAGGTAACCCGTTGTCCTTCAAACAACTCTAAAATTGATGGCGCTCTAAAACCTTCAGCCCATGTTGCTCTAAAAGATAAACCTTCTGTAGGGGTATATAAAATACCGGCTTTACTATTGGTCGTGCTACCAAAAGTGCTGTAATCAGAAAATCGCGTTGCTAAGTTTAACTCTAAGTATTCTGCCATGGGTTCACCGTCTAATAATGGCACGTTAAACTCAACGTAAGCTTCTTTTAGATCGTATTCACCTGTGGTACCTAAGCGGGGTGAAGAAGATGTCGTGCGATAGCTATTAATGCGCGGTGAAGAGCCAATAATGCTATCTGGTGTATCTTGACCTTTTTCTTTGCGATATTCTATGCCCATGGCCATGGCTAAATCACCGGCAGGTAACTCCATTAAGAAGCCACTGGCATTGAGGGTAAAGTCAATTTGGCTAGCTTTGTTTTTATCATGGCCAGTAAAATTAATATAATCAACCATTTGTGCTGTTAGCGGGTTAAATAAGTTTACCGGTACACAGTCTGCGGCCAGATCAGAGACATCTGCGGAAATTCCTGTGGTATTACAGGCACGCAATGCTAAGGCTAACTTATCTAAGTGCATTTGATTGTGTGAAGTAAATTCACCTTTATTTTCCGCCCAAGATAGGTAGCTGTCCCAACTCCAGTCATCATTAATTTCGCCATCTAAGCCAATACCAAGACGCACTGTTTCAACATCTTGGGCATTTACACGGTAGCCATTGTCGGTAAAAAATGCGCTATGACGAAAATCACTACCAGAAAACTCAACGCCAAACGGGTTTACTGATGGGTCATTAGCAATCATAAAGCCTCGGCTGCCTCTAACGGCAGATAGTGCTTGTGAAAACTGTTGATCAGACTTGCGATTATTATATAAGGCTTCAACTTTTAAATTAATATCATCAAAAGGAACAATCGCTTGTGCATATAATGAGGTACGCTTACTGGGGCCAGTTACATAGTTGTTATGGTAGCGATTATATTTATCATCGCCAGATGCCGCGCGCCAGTTATCAGTATTAGCACCGTCTGTGCCCGGATCTCGGGTGATGCCAGCACTGGGTACATCAAATCCCACCATGGCTTGTAAATCATTCTCTCTAAATAAGCCTTCAGGTGTCGCCGCCGTTAAGCCATTTAAAGGTACAGCAGTTAACGCTCTGTCTTGGGTATAAATTGGCTTTTGATCGGTATAGCTGGCGGCAAACATTAAGTTACTATCGCCAAAATCTTTACCCCATAAAAAATCAATATTGGCAGTTTCACGATCGCCTTGTGACGACTGACCATAATAAGTTTTGATTTTGCTACCAACATAATCAGCATGGGTATAAATATTGACAACACCGGCAATAGCATCAGCACCATAAATGGCGGTAGCACCGTCTTGTAATACTTCAACACGGTTAACAATTGCTTGTGGTATGGTGTTCATATCAACAAAATCACGAAAACCACGGGTACCCGCGCCATTAACCCAACGTTGACCATTAACTAATACTAATGATCTATTCGCGCCTAGATTACGCAAATTTAAGCTACTTGAGCCATGACTTGTTCCAGATGAGCCATTGCCGTTTAAGCTAGAGCCAACCGAGGGTAACTCTTGTAGTACTTCGCCAAGGGACATGGCACCGGTTTGATTTAGCGCTTCAAAGTCAAGGTCTTGCACTGGGCTTGGGGTTTCACTTTGACGTTTAATTCTTGAGCCTGTGATTGAAATTACTTCTACTTTTTTCAGGCCATCAGCTGCTTGTGCTTGCACGTGAGACGTTAGTCCTAAACTGCTTGCGCTAATAATGGCAAGGGTAATGGCTGACTTGCGAAACAATTGTTTATTCATCTTGTTGTTCTCCAGACTCTTTTATTAATTTGGTCGATTTATGCAGTGTTTTTTACACTTTACAACTATCAAGACTTTATGCAATATTATTGAATTACTGCATTGTGGTATTACAAATTGTTATAGGGTGGAGCTGTGACTGTTGCAATCAACAACATTAATATTAAAAGTCTAGAAGCGTTTAGGGCCATTATTCAAACCGGATCTGCCACAGCCGCGGGTAAACAATTGGGCTTAACCCAACCTGGCATTAGTCGGTTACTGGCATTATTAGAAGAGCATGTCGGCTTTCAGTTGTTTTATCGCGAAAAAGGCCGTCTAATCCCAAGTGATGAGGCATTAGCTTTGGTCAAGGAAGTCGAGCTGACCTTAAACAGTGTTGAAAGGATATCGCTACTAGCGAAAAATATTGCACAATCTAACCTGGGTTTGTTGAAAATAGTTGCGCCAAATAGTTTTATTGCTGGGCCATTGGCAGAGGCGGTCGCCAGTTTTTTGCAAGAGCATCCACAAGTTAACGTTAGTTTAGATACCCATAGTCCTGAGCGGGCGCGGGAAATTGTTGCTCGACGTTCCGCTAACTGTGGCTTTATTCAACTGCCTGAAAATCACCCTGGCCTGATTTGTGAAAGTATTATTACTAGCGGCACAGTTTGTGCGATTTCGCGGCAACATAGGCTGGCCAAAAATAAAAAAATTACCCCTAAAGACTTAGACAATGAAGACTTAATTTTGTTAGGTAAGGGGCGCTATTCTCGCCAGCAAATTGAGAGTATATTTCGCAAAAAAAATATTTCTATGCAAGTAAAAGTAGAAACCCATACTGTGGCAATCGCTTGCACTTTTGCCAAAATGAATGTTGGCATTGCTATTGTTAATGAACTACTAGCGAAACAATATGAAGCTAAGGGTTTGGTTTTGGTGCCGTTTAGTCCAGCTATTAAGCATGAATATGGCTTTATTATCTCAGCTCATGCGCCTATGAATCGGCTGACGCAGTCGTTTTATCAACACTGTAAAGCATATTTTTCGAGCAATGTTAGTGCGCTGTAATAGGTGGATTCGCACTAGTCATTACTTTTGATCACAGGTAACGAATTTACTCAAGGGTTTTTATGATTACAAAACTTCCGCGTTGGGTTGAATATGGCGCTTTTATCTTGTCGCTGATAGCAGGGCTAGTTAACGCTGTCGGCTTGTTAGGTTTTAAACACCAAGCCATTTCACACTTATCAGGTACCGCCACTTTACTAGGTACTGGGTTATTGAACAATAACTTTTCAGAGTTGATCTATTTTTTACTGATTATTGTTAGCTTTATTCTTGGTGCGGCAATGTCGGGTTATTTTTTACGCAGTGGCGCACTTAAGTTGGGGCGAAATTACAGTGCTTTGCTTTATTTGGAAATGGTGTTTCTTATTGGCGCAAGTTATTTTTTAATGCAGGGCTCGGCAAATGGTATTTACTTAGCGTCGGCGGCGTGTGGTTTGCAAAATGCTTTTGCTAGCACTTATAGTGGCGCCATTGTGCGTACCACACACTTAACAGGTATTTTTACTGATTTAGGCTTAATGTTAGGGGCAAAATTACGAGGTCAGGCCTTTGATGAAAGAAAAGCATTGTTACTGCTTTTGATCATGAGCGGCTTTATTGCTGGCGGTACCATAGGTGCTTATTGTTATGCGCTGTTTAAGTTTCAAGCGTTATTGATACCTGCTGGCATATGCTTGCTACTGGCGATTTCTTATAGCATTTATAGTCGCAAGATAAATTCGAAATAAAGCGTACGCTTTAACCTTAGGCAAGCGAAATATAGGCCATAAATGTTGGAATAACACTTTTTTACTGTTTTGTGAAAATAAATGCGCCTATAATTCTTTTTCTCCGCTTTTCAGCTTAAGTGGAACTACTCTGTACTTACTTGTCTGTCACTAGTGTCTTTGAGTTTTTTGTACTCATCAAATTAAAGTTTTGTTAGAATTTCGCATTAAATATTTTTGCTAAGGATATGAGTTTTGTTTGTTGGTCGCTTTAAAAATATAAGTTTTAAAGGTGATATCTTTGGTGGTGTCACAACCGCAATTATTTCCTTACCGCTAGCCCTTGCCTTTGGTGTAGCTTCAGGCGCTGGCGCAGAAGCAGGGTTGTGGGGCGCTATTTTAGTCGGTTTTTTTGCTGCCTTGTTTGGTGGCTCAACGTCACTGATTTCTGAGCCAACCGGACCAATGACAGTGATCATGACTGCGGTGTTAACCAGCATGATGGCAAAATACCCAGAAACTGGCATGGCAATGACCTTTACCGTGGTGATGATGGCAGGGGCCTTCCAAATATTAATAGGCACCCTGAAACTGGGTAAATATATAACTTTAATGCCCTACAGTGTTATTTCAGGGTTTATGTCAGGCATTGGCGTTATTTTAATTATTCTACAATTATCACCACTGCTGGGGCAGGCAGCGCCCGCTGGTGGTGTGGTTGGTACATTGGGTGCATTGCCCGAGACCTTAAGTAATATAAAATTTAGCGAGCTGTTTCTTGGCATACTTACCTTAGCGGTTTTATTTTACTTTCCTAAACAATACCGAAAATACGTGCCGGCACAATTAGTGGCGTTAGTGGCGGTGACTTTATTATCTATCGTGATATTTGATAGCGACAGTATTCGCCGGATAGGGGAGATTCCTGCTGGCTTGCCCTCATTAGTAATGCCGCACTTTACGGCTGATATGTTCATGACCATGGTAGTCGATGCCTTGGTATTAGGTACCTTAGGTAGCATAGACACTTTGTTAACCGCGGTTATTGCTGACTCGCTAACCCGTAGCGAGCACAATTCAGATAAAGAACTACGCGGGCAAGGGTTGGCCAATATGATTTCTGGCTTATTTGGTGCGCTGCCTGGCGCTGGTGCCACTATGGGGACAGTCACTAACATTCAAGTAGGCGCGGGCTCGCCATTATCGGGTATTGTCAGGGCTTTGGTTTTAGCCTTGGTGGTATTGATAGCGGCTGGGCTCACCGAGCCTATCCCTATGGCGGTGCTAGCCGGTATTGCGGTGTATGTTGGCTTTAATATTCTCGATTGGAGTTTTATTCAGCGCGCCCATAAAGTCAGCTTGCAAGGCATGGTGATCATGTATGGTGTGATGCTACTCACGGTATTTGTTGATTTAATAGTTGCCGTAGGCTTAGGGGTATTTATCTCCAATATTATCGTTATTGAACAATTAAGCCGCACACAAGCGCAACAAGTTGAGGCCATTAGTGATAATCATCAAGATGTTGTGCCGCTGCAAGAAGATGAACAAGCATTGCTCGATCGTGCCAATGGTAAAGTGTTATTTTTCTACTTATCTGGCCCAATGATATTTAGTGTCTCAAAAGCGATTTCTCGTCAACATAGCAGTGTTGGTGACTTTCAAGCCATGATCTTAGATTTAACCGATGTACCTATGTTTGATGTAACCGTAGGTTTAGCACTAGAAAATGCCATTAAAGACGCGCAAGAAGCGCAGTGCCAAGTGTTCTTGGTTTGTCCAAATCAGCAAACTCGCCAGCAACTTGCTAAGTTTAAGCTACTTGAAATGGTACCAGCAGAAAATACTTATATTAATCGCCAACAAGCATTACAAGCATCACTAGACTTTGTCGAGCCAAGTACTAGCACAGCGACTTTACCAGCTTAACCTTGGTGTTAGCTCAAGCAAATAGCAAAGCCTTTACATCAACGGGCTTTGCTATTTTTTTATATGCTATAGACGGTTAACGTAAGTGATTCAGTCATTGTAGTTAGCAAGCCATCTCAATGCCTAATTTAGCTGTTTTACCTGTTGCTATTTTCCTCACTAGGCGTTTGTTTTTTATACGAATTTAGGTTTTATTGCTTAATATTAACACTTGTTACAAAAATAACGCGGTTAATGGCTTATAGTAGTGGCATTCTCGCTCGCTTTAGATTAAATTCATCGCCTTAAATTTACAGTTAACCAGAGCGCCTTCATATGATAGATAATACTCTCCCACAACTCGAACAACTGATTGAACAAATCATAGCGAAAAACACCCAATTAAAAAGCCAAGTCGCGGCATTAGAGCAACAAAAGTCGGCGTTAGCAGAAGAAAACGAAATGTTGCAACTTGAAGCGCTTGAAAACGAAGAAAAGCAAAAACAGGCCAGCACAGTTTTATCAAATCTACTAGATAAATTGCAAAGTGTAGAAGAGCTTAGTTAATGTTAGTTGAAGACTCTAAAGGGATCAGCATTGAAATTATGGGCAAGCAGCATAAGATTGCTTGCTCAGCTGAACAAGCAGAGGATTTAAAACAAGCCGCGCAAAATCTTGCCACAATGTGCGATGAAATTAAGCAACAAAAAGGCACGGCAAGTAGCGAGCGGGCATTACTTGTTGCGTCGATTAATTTAAGTTACTCGCTACTGCTAGCCAATAAAACCATTAAAGGTTTTCAACGTGGTCACAATGCATTACTTACTCAGCTAAAAAGCGCGTTATAGCTTTGCACTTTTGATGATAAGCAAAGCTGCAAGGTGATAACGCGACAAAAAATGCGACTGTGTTAGGTCGCATTTTGCTGAATAATCGCCAAACTCAAGCGCGTAATAAGCGACTGAGCAGCATAGCGTTTTATTAAGGAACACCCCGATTATGGCTGATGCCAACATAGAATTTAAAGGGTCAAGTTTTACCCTGTCTATATTACATTTAAAAACGTCAAACTTAACCAATATTGGCGCTGATTTACAGGCAAAAGTAGCGCAAGCCCCTGATTTTTTCCATTTACTACCCGTTGTTGTGAATGTTGCGCAATTCGCAGATTCCGTTGATTATCAAGCACTAAAAACTTTAGTTGAGGCCGCTAATTTTACCTTTGTTGGTTTTACTGGCACGGTCAGCAAAGCGCAACGACAACGGATTCGAGACTTAGGATTCTCTTTTGTGAATACCGCTAAACAGACCAGTGCAGAGCAGGTAGCGGCGCAGCAAACAAATGTATCAACCAACCCGGAAGCCAACGCAGCGGCGGTGGCAAACCTAGGCTTTAGTGACAAGGTGCATCAAGGGCAAATACGCTCAGGACAACAAGTCTATGCCAAAGCACAAAACTTAGTGATTATTGGCTCAGTATCGGCAGGAGCAGAAGTGATTGCCGATGGGAATATTCATGTGTACGGTTCGCTGCGTGGTCGCGCCATCGCAGGGGCTAGAGGGCATGATAAAGCCCAAGTCTATTGTCAAAAACTTGAAGCAGAATTAGTGTCAATTAATGGGCATTACTGGCTTAGCGAGTCTATGACAGAACTTTGGGGTGAAGCAGCTTATTTGCAATTGACTGATAGTGAGCTAACTGCTGCAAAACTGAGCTAAGTTAACCGCTGAATAATGTGTTTTATATTTAAATAAAATCAAGGGTTTGACTCCCGAGTTTAGACAAGTTAGCGTTAAGCTAAAGTTTGCTAAAACACACAGTTTTAGTCGAAATATTGGGCATAACGTCCGTTTTTTAGTCAGCACAATAAGGTGCTGGTTGTTTTGTTATCATTTTTTAAGGATATTCGGTCCATGGCACGAATAATAGTAGTTACTTCCGGCAAAGGGGGTGTTGGTAAAACAACATCAAGTGCGGCCATTGGTCTTGGCTTAGCATTAAAAGGTCATAAAGTTGTTTTAATTGATTTTGATATAGGCTTACGAAATCTTGATTTAATTATGGGCTGTGAACGCCGCGTTGTATATGATTTTGTTAATGTGATCAACGGTGAAGCAAGTTTAAATCAAGCGCTGATTAAAGATAAACGGGTTAGCAGCCTATCTATCTTACCCGCATCACAAACGCGTGATAAAGACGCACTTACTAAAGAAAGCGTCGGCAAGGTGTTAGATGAGCTTAGCCAGAGTTATGATTATATTATATGTGACTCACCCGCAGGCATTGAAGCAGGTGCCATGATGGCCCTTTATTTTGCTGATGAAGCGATAGTCACCACCAATCCTGAGGTTTCGTCAGTGCGAGACTCAGACCGTATTTTAGGTATGCTGGCAAGTCGTTCACGCCGCGCTGAGCAAGGCTTAGAGCCCATTAAAGAGCATTTATTATTAACCCGTTATTCCCCTAAACGAGTTGCAGAAGGTGAAATGCTCAGTGTTGAAGACGTTGAAGATATTCTTTCTATTCCATTATTAGGTGTGATCCCAGAGTCTCAAGCCGTGCTGAAAGCGTCAAATGCCGGTGAGCCCGTGATCCTTGATACTGAAAGTGACGCCGGACAAGCCTATCAAGATGTTATAGAGCGCTTGCTAGGGGAAACGGTAGATTTTAGGTTTTTAGTTGCCGAGAAAAAAGGCATTTTCAGTCGTATGTTCGGAGGATAACATGGCACTACTCGATTATTTTTCTCGTAAAAAAGAAAAGCAGGTAAGCACGGCGTCGAAAGCCAAAGAGCGCCTACAAATTATTGTTGCTCATGAACGTAATAGTCGCCATAAACAGCCGGATTATCTACCGCAGCTTACCGAAGATATTCTCAAAGTGCTGCGCAAGTACATAAAAGTGTCAGATGAAAGCTTTTCCATAAACCTAGACAAAAAAGACGGTGACTTGAATGTGTTAGAGCTTAATATTGAGTTACATGACGAGCAAGCGAGTTAAATTGCTCTTATGAGCTAATTTATAACGTTAACCTTCGATGCGCACTTTTTATTACGGAAATTTCATTGTCAAGGTTATCAGTCGTTAAAACGGCTGATAATCATTAACAGCTAGATAAGTTAAGGCAATTGCTTAATAAGTTCTAGTTAACAAAAATAACATACGAAAACCAGACTTGTTAAAACACAGGGCAGAATATCTTGTTGGCGTGATAAGGCCAGAGTAGCCATTAAAAAACACCACAATTAAAAACAATAAAGCCCTGCAATGCAGGGCTTTATTGTTTTTAAATTGGTCGGAGTAGCAAGATTCGAACTTGCGACCTCACGTCCCCCAGACGCACGCGCTACCAGGCTGCGCTATACCCCGAATATAAGCTTAATGGGGTTAAAAGCTTATGCGGGCTATATTAATGATTTATGTTTTAAATGCAATGAAAAAACGCGCCATTGTGCTCAAGCGCTTAATTATTGTGCGTTTTTTCCCTGTTGACTAAATTGCTTGATAAAATGGACACCGTCTATCATTAATGGAAAGTCTGGCTTAGCGGTAATTGGCGCAGCAAGTTGAATAGAATAGCTTTGAAAATTGCCATTTTGATCAACAAACATTGATTTATCTTTATTAAATACCACTATGCCTTTATCCATGGTATTCGCTATGATGCGATCGTGATTTAAGGCTTTTATATCAGTGCCATTACTGTAGCTTTTTGCCGCTATATCACAGCCTAACCAATGTTTGATCATAGTCGGTTGAATATCCATATGACTCGTCAATTGTTTAATTGCCTTGTTGTCACTGTTAGGCAAAACAAGTAAGGCTGGCTTTATTGATAAACTGCTATCTGTGTCGCTGTTGCCAATAGAGCTGATCCAAAGAATATCTTTTTCTGCTTTCTTTCCTTGCGCTAGCATGAGTGCGTCTAAAAACAATTGAAATTGATAGCTATTATCGCCTTGGAAATAAAAGATATGTAAACCGGCCGGGTAGCTATTGAGTTTATCAGCAAATACTAAGCTGGATATATCATCTAGCTGCGTTGTCACGGGAAAAAGCGTGGTAAGCGAGGTTAACAGATCATTATTCTGTTGAACCGCGGTGACGTTGTCAGTTGCATCTACTAGGGTAAAAGACGTCGCTAACTGTTTGTCGTCAATTACTTGAAAGAGCATAGGCTTAGTTTTTTGCTTGCTTATCGCGTCTTTATAGATAGTCGGTAAACTATAAAACAAGTTAAACCAGGCCTCTTTGGGTAACGCGTTATCTATATGATTGTCTAACGACAGGCGACCCTGCTTGATTCTTTGTTTAATATGGTTAAGTTGTTGGCTTTTTAGTGTTTGGTCAGTTAACACCATAAACACTGATTGTGTTAAAGCTTGTTGGTGTTGACATTGACCTTGGTAACTTGGGTACTGGGGAATATCATCGGTAAAGGCCAGTGGGCTGGTACGGCGCGCGATATAATCTTCTCGATCAAACATGCCATATTTGGTCAGCAACGTTTTTGCCGTTGATGGGTAAGACAAAGGTAAAACCGTGTCTTGGCGCAGCACATCATATTCTAAATTAGCATCTGCCCAAATATGGGTGATATGACTAAAAAAGAACAATATCACTAAGGGGCCGACAATAAAGCGTGCAAAAACGGTTTTTTGTAATTCTTGTAAGTGTTTCCAAGCATAGTTAGAGCTTAGCAATTGAAATGCTAATATCACTAAGGTTAATACTAAGCTGACAAACCAAAATGCGCGGCTATTTTGTTGTATTTCATTGTTGATTAATTCCAGAATTGGCGCACTGGACGAAATATTTAAGTGATAACCTAAACGCGTGTATATAAAAGCGTCGAGTAATAAAAGTAACAACTCGGCGGTGAAGATAATTGAGGCCACAAAGCGAATAAAGCGAGTGCGTGGAAACATTAAAATGATGGGGAATAATATCAGCACAAAACTCATGAAGGTGAGAAAGGCCATATGGCTTAACCAAGTGCTGACTAAATAGGCTTTACCGAGTATGGTTTCCGGCATTGATTCACTAAAAATATAAATAGATGACAATAATATTGCCGCTAAAATATTAAAAAAGGTGAACCAATGGCTCCAGCTAACTAGCTGCAATAGGCGCTTACTATAGGGTTTAGATTCAAATGAAACCATCGCGTCGCTTTATTCTCTTTATTATTGTTAAAAGGTAATATTTTTTTAATTAGAATTTTGTATAGATTTTTTCAAGGCACTGGTAAAATTGTCAACTATAACCTCATGTTGAGCTTCAGGAACATTATTTAAAATAATTTCTGTTAAGGTATTTCCTAAGCACATCATGGCCAGATCAGGGTTTGCAGACTCTTTAACGAGCACATCATGCAATTGTTGAATAATATTTTCTACACGTTCGTTGGAATACTTGGATACAATAGGCATCTTAAACACTTAATGGTAATTTAATAAACAAACCTAGAGTTTATCAAATGACCGAACAATATAATACTGACCATTATCTATGAGCTTAATAATTTCTAATATCGCACTGCATTTTATAGCAAAAAAAGAAGAAACAGGGGAGATTTTACTCAAGTTAGGCCCAGAAAACGTTGCCGCAAACAGTAAAATTGAAAACTTTGTTGATGCCCTACATAAAATATATAACAGCAAAGGCAGTAAAGCCTATGGCCATTTTTCGTCAATGCCAGCAGAAGGCGATCGGGCGAGATTTGTTGATATCATGGCCAGTTACTTAAGTGATAGCCAAAGTTTTCATGACTTTAGTAGCCAAGCCGCTAATTTGTTAAAAAATGAATTAGAAAAATATGATCTTGCAGAAACTGGCTATTTAACCATATGTCATTATGAATACATGGGCGGGCGTTATTTACTGGCGGCAATTATTCCTATTTCTGAGCATTACTCAGTTGATGGAGAATTAAATATCTCAGCTGATCAGCACCTTGACACCAATAAGTTACAGTTGGCGGCTCGAATTGATTTATTTGATTATCAAAACAATGCCGAAGGCAATCGTTACATTTCGTTTATAAAAGGTCGTGCCGGTCGTAAAGTTTCTGACTTCTTTTTAGACTTTCTAAGTTGTGAAGAAGGCTTAAACGCGAAAGAGCAAACCCAAACCTTAGTGCAAGCCGTGGAAGATTTTGTCGCGGTTAACCAATTTGACGCTAACGAAAAACAACAAACTCGAAAAGAGCTGCTTAGTTATTGTAAAGAGCAAAAAGAGGCGGCCCAAGATGTTTCCTTGCAAGAACTCGGTCATGTGATTAAAAGTGAAGAAAGCGGCGAAGACTTTTATAAATTTTGTCAGCAACAAGCATACCCGATAGAAGAATCTTTCCCACATGATCAAGCTGTGGTCAATAAGGTCACTAAGTACTCTGGTTATGGTAATGGTATCAGTTTAAGTTTTGAACGCAGCCATTTTGGTGAAGATGTAGTTTATAACCCAAGTAATGACAGCATTACTATTTATAAAGTACCACCAAACCTAAAAGATCAACTGTTGGCGTTACTCGAGCAAAATAGCTCACAAAGTCAAGCAGCTGCGAGCAAGCTTGTAACTGACGGTGACGACAAAGACAGTGAATTTTAACCAGTAGCACAAATAGCTATGGAAACCCGCTATAATGTCGCCCAACGGGCACAAATAAAACAAAATTAAAGAAATAATTAGGATTTAAAATGACAACACTTACCATTACGCGACCTGACGACTGGCATGTACATTTACGCGATGGCGCAGCACTGACCACTACCGTTGCCGATATTAGTCGTTATTTTGGTCGCGCGATAGTGATGCCAAACCTTGTACCACCGGTAACCAATGCTGCATTGGCCGAGCAATATCATCAGCGCATTATGGCCGCTAAGCCCAGTGCCCACTTTAAACCGCTGATGGTGCTCTATTTAACGGATCAAACCACAGCACAAGACATTACCGAAGCGAAAGCCTCGGGTTTGGTTTACGCGGCAAAGCTTTATCCAGCCGGTGCTACCACAAACTCATCATCTGGCGTTACGCATGTTGATAACATTGCAGAGGTGTTAGCCGCGATGGAAGCGGAGAATATGCCATTGTTAGTGCACGGTGAAGTCACGGATCACGATATTGATATTTTTGATCGCGAAGCCGTGTTTATTGACACCATCTTGCGCCCTTTGGTAGCCAAATACCCTAATCTGAACATTGTTCTAGAGCATATTACCACTAAACATGCCGTCGATTTTGTCATGCAAGCCAATGAAAATGTCGCAGCAACCATTACCGCCCATCACTTATTATTCAACCGTAACCACATGCTAGTGGGCGGTATACGACCACATTTTTATTGCCTGCCAATATTAAAGCGCAATATTCATCAACAAGCGTTAATTGCAGCGGCGACAAGTGGTAGCGAAAAGTTTTTCTTAGGCACTGACTCAGCGCCTCATGCGCAAGCTGCGAAAGAAGCCGCTTGTGGTTGTGCTGGAGCTTATACCGCACATGCCGCCATAGAATTATATGCTGAAGCGTTTGAGCAAGCAGGGGCGCTAGATAAACTAGAAGGCTTTGCGAGTTTGCATGGACCTAAGTTTTATAATTTACCGGCTAACGCTGAAAAAATCACCTTAACTAAAAATGCTTGGTCTGTGCCAGCAACCCTGGCGTTTGGCGACGATAACGTGGTGCCAATTCGCGCCAATGAAACGATAGCCTGGCAAGTGAAATAATAGGAGGGTGATTAAGAATGCAGTTATTTGTAAATGACTTAACCGTTATCGACTTTTCTTATTGTTGTGCTGAGCGCGGTATTGTTGGTGAAAGCTGGATTGTGGATGTTTTGCTTGACGGCAGTTTAAATGAAATGAGCATGGTGCTTGATTTCGCCGTGGTAAAAAAACAAATTAAAGCCATTATTGATGATGCGGTTGATCATAAATTATTATTACCTATGTTAAATCGTGCCATTAACGTGGAAAATTTAGCTAAGCGTATGGGGCATGAGTATGTTGACTTTAGCTCAAAGCAGGGCAGTTATTATTTGCAATCTCCAGCATCGGCATTTGCCAAAATTGCGAGTGATGAAATTACCATAGACGCAGTAACTACACATTTAAAAACCATTATTTTGGCGCAGTTACCGAAAAACGTACAAGGCTTAACGTTAAAGTTACGTCCGGAAAATATTGATGGTGCTTATTATCATTACACCCATGGTTTAAAATTGCATGATGGCAACTGTCAGCGCATTGCCCATGGCCATCGCTCGAAAATTCATATTTATAAAAATGGTCAACGCTCTAGCGCATTAGAAGATGTCTGGTGTTTACGTTGGCAAGATATTTACCTAGCCAGTGAGGCTGATCGGGTATCGCAAAGCGAAATAGAGCTGTCGGAAACTGCAATGGCAAATTTGACACCCGATCATCAATTTTTTGCCTACCATGCACCACAAGGGCGTTTTGATATTGCTGTTCCGAGTAATATTTTAGATGTTGTTGACTGCGACTCAACCGTCGAGCTTTTAGCCGACTTTATTGTTCGCCAATTGAAACAACAATCGCCTAATGACGAGTTTAAAGTGGTTGCCTTTGAAGGGGTGGCAAAAGGAGCGATTGCCCATGGCTAAACCAGTATTATTGTTGCACGTTATGTTGTTATTAGCGGCCTTAGTAGTAGCACCGCAGGCAATGGCTAAGCAAGGGCAAAGTGAGCAGTTTTTTCAGGGCGCATTAATTGTCGGCAAAACTGCCCCTGAAAACACAGTTACGCTTAACGGTAAAGCATTAAAGGTATCAAAATCAGGCGATTACGCCTTGGGCTTTAGTCGCGATGAAAAAAATAATAGTCGATTGGTGATCACGCGCCCAGATGGCACAAGCGAAACTAAAGTTTTAAAGCCACTCAAGCGAGAGTACAAAATACAGCGGGTTGAAGGCATAGCGAAAAAAATTATGAACCCTGATCCCGCTGCGCTGAAGCGGGTTAGACAAGACAATAAAAAGATCAAAGCGGCGCGTGAAATCGACAGTGATTTAACAGCCTTTGCCGGTGGTTTTATCCCACCTATTGATGGCGTTATTACCGGTGTTTATGGCAGTCAACGTTATTATAATGGTGTACCAAAAACACCGCATTATGGCTTAGACTACGCAGGTAAAACTGGCGACCCTGTGCAAGCGCCCGCTGATGGCGTGGTTTTAATGTATGAGCCTGATATGTTTTACTCCGGCGGCACTATGATCATAGATCACGGTCATGGCGTCAGTTCGACGTTTTTACATTTAAGCGCGGCTTACGTTAAGGTAGGAGACCAAGTTAAGCAAGGACAGTTAGTGGCGGCCGTTGGCGCTAGTGGTCGAGCAACGGGGCCGCATCTAGATTGGCGTATTAATTGGTTTAACACCCGCTTAGATCCGGCTTTAGTACTAAAGCTAAAACCTATACAGTGATAGTCACCTTAATAAGCACGAAGGCTATTAGCGTGCAAAGTTTTTGGTTGTTTTTATAAAGTAGTCTTCTATTTCTCTAACTGGCAATGGTTTACTAAAGAGATAGCCTTGAAATAAGTGGCCACCGTGTTGCTGTAACCAAGTTAATTGCTCCTGACGTTCTATGCCACCGGCGATTATCGTTAACTCTAATGTTTTAGCGATATCGATAATCGCTTTAGTAATAGCGGCTTCACAAACGTCAGTGGTAATATTTTCAAGCAGATTTTGATTTAACTTTAAGCTATCAATGTCGACCTTTCGTAAGTGGTTTAAGGACGAAAAACCCACACCAAACTCGTCAATCGCTAGCTTTATGCCGAGATCTTTTAGTTCTTTTAAAAGCGCCAAGGTTTTATCTGAAGGCTGGGAAAGGGTATTTTCATTAATGTCTAGCTCTAAACACTCAGCATTTAAACCCGAGGTATGAAGTGCATTGGCTATATTAGTGATAATACTGTCATCATCTAACTGTCGTTTTGATATATTAATGGTAACTTTAAGATGGCTTAAGCCCGCTTTTTGCCATTTTACCGCTTGTTGACAAGCGTTGTTAAGTACCCAATCATCGATTGCTAAAATAAAGTCTGTTTTCTCAGCAACGTCGATAAAATCATGCGCTAATACGAGCCCAGTTTTTGGGTCATTCCACCTTACCAGCGCTTCAACACCCACCAAGTGTTGCTTTGCTGCTTCAAGCTGTGGCTGATAGTAAAGTTCTAACTCGCCATTTTTTATAGCGTTTTTTAACCTGCTTTCAAAGGCACTTTTTTCTTCTAGGTAGTTATTGAGCGTATTTGAATAAAATTGAAATCCATTACGACCTAATTCTTTTGCTTTGTACATGGCGATATCAGCATGCTTTAGTAAGGTCGGCAAGTCTTGTCCGTCATCTGGAAAAATAGCGATACCAATACTACCTGCAACACGTAGCTTCTTTTCATCGATATAAATGGCTTGGCAAAGTTTGCTGTGAACTCGTCGGGCAATGTTTTCAAAGTCTTCCATATTTTTCAGACCACTGACAATCAGTGTAAATTCGTCACCGCCTAATCTGGAAACACTCATTTTTATTGGATCATAATGGGAAATAAAGTCAGATGACCTTAAGCAATCTTTGAGATTTTGCGCCACACTTTGCAATAATTTATCACCGACATCATGACCATAAGTGTCATTAACCGCCTTAAAGTCATCTAAGTCTATAAACATCAATACCGCTTTTTCATCTTCTCTTTCTGCGCGGGCTAAAGCCGTGTTTACTAATTGTTTAAAGCGCTCGCGATTGGGTAATCCGGTTAATACGTCAAAATAAGCTAAGTGCTGAACTTCTTTTTCAAAGCTTTTGCGTGCGGTAATATCTTGTATGGTGCCAAGCATTTTACAGGGATAGCCATTGGCATCCATGATGACTTTTGCTTGCTCATGAAATACTCGTTCTTGCGCATTGCTTAATTGAATACGGTACTCAACATCAAAAGGTTTTTTATAATAAATTGATTGGGTTATGGTTTCAGCAACAACGTACTTATCATCTGGGTGAAGCTTATTAAGTAAAAGAGAACGGTCGATATTTTGCGGTGCGTGTTGCAACTGTGCGAGTTGTTTCAGCTGCTCGGAAAAACGCAGCTGCATTGTCGCCAGATCCAATTCCCATGTGCCCATCAGGGCAATTTCTTGTGCATCTTTTAAGCTTTGTTCACTATTACGCAACTCTTTGAACAAACGGCCGGCTTTTAGGTAATAGCTGACTCTATGGCCCAATATCGGCCAATTAACCGGTTTAATGATAAAGTCGGTGGCATCGACATTAAAGGCTTTTTCTATGGATTTGTGATCATCCATGCCGGTGATCAAAACAATAGGTACATCTTTGCCATGAGCTAACGCGCGCATTTGTTGGCAAGCTTGAAAACCATCCATTTCTGGCATGTTTACATCCATTAACACTATGTCTATGGCGGTATTTTGAAAAATTTCGACAGCTTGTTTACCGTTTTCGGCCGATTTAACCCAATGACCTGCAGCTGATAAGGTCGACTCAAGCAGTAAGCGGTGGGCAATATCGTCATCCACCACCAGCGCCGTCATTTGTTGTTCGAATAAATTTTTATCAATCATCGGTTAACCCCTGTAGTTCAAGGTTTAGTGCTTTTTCGACGGTTTTATATTCTGCAGTTAATTCTAGCCATAATGTTTTGGCTTGCGGAAAGTTTTCTTGCTGTGTCTCTAACTGTTGACATAGTTTAGCCAGTGCTGTTGCACCTAAATTTGCGCTAGCAGATTTTAAAGAATGTGCGGTGCTATAAAGCTTGGCACTATCGTTCGCTAAAATAGCTTGCTCTAAGGTGTCAAGTAATTTAGGTGAGGTGTCTAGGTAGATAGTGATCACGCGTCGTAATATATTGGGTGTGCCCGGTTGATGTAAAGCCAAGATGTTATCGAGTGCTTTTTGTTGTAAAACTTGTTGCGTTTTTGTTTGCGCACTGTCGCTTATCTTAGCCTGATCATCGCTTACATTTTGCTTTGAGCTTGGTTGTAAATGTTGTTCAAGTTTATCGGCTTGGTGTTGTAAATTAGAGGTTTTTGTCAACCAGTGGCTTAGAACTTGCTCTAATCGCGTTCGTTCAAAAGGTTTACTAACGTAATCGTCCATACCAGCTTCTTGACAGAGTTCTTCGATACCTTGCTGCACATTCGCGGTTAACGCGACGCGTTCGTTCAAAAGGTTTACTAACGTAATCGTCCATACCAGCTTCTTGACAGAGTTCTTCGATACCTTGCTGCACATTCGCGGTTAACGCGATAATGGGCATATGGTGATTGCTTTGGCTCGTTTGCTCTAGCTGTCGGATCGCTTTTGTTGCTTCGATACCATCCATAACTGGCATATGACAATCCATTAAGATCAAGTCGAATTCGGCTTTATGGTACAGCATTAAGGCTTCTTGACCATGGTTTGCGACCTCTACGTTACAGCCCATAATTTCCAGTAGACCTTTTGCAACTTCTTGGTTTACTGGGTTATCTTCAACTAACAATATGGCGGCACCTTTTAAAGCACTGTTGGGAGTATTGTTAGTAGTTGTTGGCGTGTCTTTATTTTCACTGTACTCAATGACAGGGCTTTTTGCCAATGAAAGTGGTATTTCGCGCTCCAGTGTTTTTATGTTCGAGATATCTTGCCACGCAAGCTCACTGATCAAGCAGTCATAAAGTGCTTTTTGTTTCACAGGCTTTGTTAAGTAACGTTGAATACCGACGTTTTTTGCCCGACAAGCTTCTTCATCAAATGCTGCTGAGCTTAACATAATTAGTTTAGGCGTAATGATATCTGAGTCTTGCATTATAATATCGGCGACTTCTATACCATCCATGTTAGGCATATGCCAATCAAGAATAACTAGGTCAAACGCTTGCTGATGATGTTGCGCTTGCTTAATTTTCATGATGGCGCTCAAGCCATCTTTGGCTTGTTCAACATCCGTCTGCCAAGTTTTCAATTGATTAAGTAATATTTCACGGTTAATTTTGTTGTCATCAACCACTAAAATTCGTTTACCACTTAACGCTTTGGGAATAGGCCAAGCCAGATTATGCTCTTCAACATCGGGCAATGTTAAGTCAAAACTAAACGTTGAGCCTTGTTCTACTTCACTTTTGACCACCAGTTTGCCACCCATTAATTCAATAATTTGGTGGGTGATGGCTAGTCCTAATCCAGTGCCCCCATATCGGCGAGTTGTTGATCTGTCTGCTTGCGAGAACGCTTCAAAAATGTGTGCTTGTTGTGATTTTTCTATACCTATACCGGTATCAATAACACTGAAACTATAATGTGACTTTCCTTGCTCAGCAGCGGTTTTGCTCAATTTAACGACTATATTACCGGTTTGGGTAAACTTGATTGCGTTGCTGATCAGGTTTAATAGTACTTGTCGTAAGCGATTTTCGTCACCTTTGACTATGATATAAGGATCATTAGGTAATTGGATGTGTAGCTCAAGTCCTTTTGATTGCGCACTTTCAGCTAGCAGTTCCGCTACGTCTTCGAGTAATTTTCGTAAATCAAATTGATGGATATCTAACTCTAGTTTTCCGGCTTCAATTTTAGAGAAGTCCAAAATATCGTTGATAATCGACAACAATGAGTCACCTGATTTTAATATGGTTTCAGCAAAATGGTGTTGGCGAGCGCTTAATGATGAATTGAGTAGCAGCTCTGCCATGCCTAGTACGCCATTCATAGGTGTTCTGATCTCGTGGCTCATGGCGGCTAAAAACTCACTTTTTGCTTTGTTGGCGGTTTCGGCTAATTCTTTTGCCGCCTGCAGAGCTTGTGTTCTTTCAATGACTTTATTTTCTAGGTTTTCTTGGTGTTCTTTTACACTGCGATTTGAGCGTGCAAGTTGCTCAATCATATGGTTAAAGTTATGGGTTAACTCGCCAAGTTCGCCGTCATGTGATTTTAATAATGGCTTAGTTAATTCTCCGTATGCGACTTTTTTAGTGGCGGCGACAAACTCCGCGATAGGGCGGGTGATTTTTCGCGCCAAAATAAAGGTTAGGGTGATAGCAATGACAAATATCAATATGACAACTTTTAATACCGTAACAAGGGACTTTTGCTTTAATTGTTCCATTTGTGTGGTATTAACCATTAATCGCACATAACCTAGCAATTCGCTTGCCGCGTTATCACTAGGAAGAAAGTCATACTCGTTAAATAAGTTTGAACGAGATGATTTAACCGGCACCACAAACAGTATTTCTTGACCACTGTCGCTATAGACAGGCGTTGTCGTTGATGGCAGGCTTAGTTTAACAAATGCACGCTGTACGGGTAACGCTTCTGTGTACCAACGGTCAGTAATTATGGTGTCATCTTTGCGCACTAAGGCAAGGTAACTAATGGCTTTATCATCAATACTATTGAGGATGAGCTCTAAGGAGTCTTGGTCTTCTGAGTAAAGGGCAAACTCACTAAATTTTGCTAACATTTGGGCAATAGAGTCACCGTGATTGAGCAGCTCTTTTTTTCGGGTATTTTGTTCTAGACTTAGTAGTGCTGTAGTTAATGCAAATGCAGTTAAGGCTACCAAGATAATAACCACTAAGTTAAATTTTGTTGTTAATCCTATTGCCTTAATTTTTTGTTGAAACTGTTTAATTAACTTATTCACTGAAAAACCTCGCTAGCGCCGTTAATGATGTTGCTACTGAAGTCTATTTTCAGCTGTTCTGCGGTCTTTAAATTAAGCAAGTATTGCTCTGAAGTTGGATACTGTATGGCTATTGCTTTGGCTTTTTTTCCCGCCAGTATGTCTAGTGCTATAGTGCCGGATTGTTGGCCAAGTTGAAAATAGTCCCAATCTAACGCATAAATTGCACCCGCTTTAACCCAAGCACGAGACATACCGACAAATGGGAGTTTATTACGGTACGCAAATAACAAAATAGCTTTTGCAGTTTTGCCAGAATACACACTGTTATCGGGTATGCTTAAAATGCTGTCAGCTTCACGCCCTAAGCGTTTCAACGCGGCACTGAGCTCTGTTGGTGCATGTACAGCAACCGCGATAATTTTTAATGACATACTTTCGGCAGCGATCGTAAGTTCATCCACGAGTGCTTGACTGTTTTTTGGGTCATAGAGTACACCAATACGTTTAGCATCAGGCAAAATGCGCTGGTGCCATTGTAACTGCCGCTTACTTGGTACTTGGATAGCGATACCCGTGCTATTGTTGGCACTGGCGATTAAGTCGGTATTTAAAGTTAAAGTGGCAATAATATCCGCAGTTGCTGCTTGGTTACTGGCTTTTGTTTGAGTATGGTTAATGGCCTTACTCCCCAGTGCTAAAATAAGACGGGTATTACTCGCAATTGCGCTGTAATCAATATTTTCAACATAATTAACCTGTTGATTATTCTTGGCTAATACCGACTTGAATCCCGATACCAGCTGCTGATAAGCGGCAAGTTTGTTATTGTACACTAGGTTTATTATCGGCGGCTCTTGGGCGCTAGTTGGCATTATGGCAACACAGATCACAACAACTATTTTTATCACAGTTGTTAGCACATTTTTTATACTGATTTTCGAGTGCTTCATGCTTTAGTCATCCATTACCACGGTTAGCTGAGCTGTCTGTTGATTGTCATGCTTGGTTACTAGCATTTGGCTATATATCTAACAGGTAAGAAAAGCGTAAACGAAAAGTGCGACCATCTTGGGCAATTTGATCTTGTAGATGTTCTTCTGAGCCAGGAAAACTGTACTGCTCATCAAAGAGGTTATATATACCTATTGAAAGATCTAAGTTATTAACCACATTGGTATTTAGTAGGGTTAGGTTAGCCAGTATATAACTGTCGGTGTTATTTGCTTGGATGGTTTTCCGGCTACTTTCATATTGCATACTTAACGCGGCACTAAAACCAGCAATTAGGGTTGGCGAGGCAAGGTTAAATTTAACTTGTGTTTGCGGTACATTAGTTACCGTCATGGCGTTATTATCAAATTCACTGTTTTGGTAGCTATAACTTAGGCTCGTATTCCAGCCACTTTGCCAGTGCCCTTGTAGTTCGATTTCTACGCCTTTAGCTGTTATATCATCTTGGTTTTTAAATACTAACAAGTTATCTATAGAATCAGTGGTTAGGGTGATTAATTGCTCTATTTTATTTTGATACAGAGATGCCACTAAATTGAGGTTGGCGTTTAATTTTTGCTCTAATATTAACTCAAGACTATCTATGGTTTCTGGGCTTAATTGCGCTGGAGCTTTTTGTGTGACTTCATCATCATAATAAAGCTCGTAAACATTAGGAGCGCGGTAGGCCGTACCATAAATTAATTTCAATGTTGTATCTGTAATAGGGTTCCAAATGGCGGCAATGCGCGGCGTAGTACTGGTGTCTATTTCTGAGAAATAATCATGTCTGATACCGACATTAATCACTAAATTATCCTGCACTTGGATATTATCTTGCAAGTAAAGACCCCAAGTATAGCTAGTGGAATTAATATCAAGAAAGGTTTCGTAAATATCCCAACTGACGGATTTTTCTTTAATATTATTTCGATATTCACCACCTAGCGTAACACGGTGGTTTTCAAAGAGATCTTTAGTTACGGTAAGCTCAGAGCCCCACCATTGCCCATGAGAAATTTCTTGCCAATTAACAATATCAGATAAATCACCAGCGTCAGAATAATCATAAGCCCAATGCCCAGTATAGCGATATTCATCGTAGAATAATCTGGCATTAATATCAGCACCACTACTTAGCAAGGTTTGGTATTTTGCATCAAGAAATTTAGTTTGCTCCCAAGCTTTTGTGATCGGGCTGTTAAATACAGTGTCATAGGAGCCAGTAGGGTTAGTTTTCTGCTGTTTTTGATAACCGCCGCTCAGCGTTAAGCCGCCGTAAGAAATTTTAGCAAAAACGTTTTCATTTTTTTCATCATCTACATTGCGGGCATGGCCGTGATTGGTGCTCGGGTCATCAAATTCTTGATAATAAATATTATCATTGCCATCACTTTCATAAAGGCTAGCAGAGAGTAATAGCTCGACACCGTTATCAAAACGATCCCCATAACTAATGGTTGTGCTATGGGTGTTTTGGCTACCTGTGCTAGCTACGGCTTGAACACCTTGTATATCGCGGCCGCGTTTGGTCATGATATTGATAACAGCAAAAAAAGCGTTATTACCATATAAAGCAGAACCCGAGCCACGAACGACTTCTATACGGTCAATGATGTCGATATTCACGATCAAGCCGTTGTCGATTAACATGCCGCTGTATATGTTTTCATTGACACGATGACCATCAACTAACATTAATACGCGTGAGTTAAAATCACCCAAAACACCAAATCCGCGGGCGCCGATGTAACTGTAACTACGATCATAGGATGTTTGAAATCCGGGTAAGGTGTTCAATATATCAACCATAGAACGGTAACCATATTGTTGTATTTCTTTTGCCGTAATAATACTAATGCGGGCAGGGGCTTGCGTGACTTTTTGCGTAAATTTTGATGCTGTAAATACAGACTCTATATCAGAAAATAACAGTGCTTCATCATCAAAAGAAAAGTCTTGTTCATCAGCGTAAGCAACGACAGAGTGTGCCAATAACATTGATGTGCATACCGTTTTTATTGTTAATTTAGAGTTGCGATAAACCACGAAATAGCACCTTATATTTTAATAATGCAGCATGTTAGATTTATATTGCTGCTAATGGCTAAATTGGCATTTAACACACCGTTTTAGCTTATGTAATACAAGCCAAACTTTACAATAATTTGACTGATGACTCCAATAAAATTATTGCATTATATAAAGTTATATCAAACGGCGAGCTGTTTTATATTACTACCTTCAGTAAATATTTATAGGCAGTTGTTTGTATTGAAACCAAAGGAACACAATCGAAATCTATAAAAGTAGCACTCAGCTATTGACGGTTTTTAACGATTTTATTTTCACGAATACTGATCAGAGTTCGCTCAGATAACATTAAAAATACCACAGCAGAAAGCACTGCGGATGAGAACACCATACACATCACCACAATTTGATAGCGTGCTGCGATTAATGGTGATACGCCTGACAATATTTGTCCGGTCATCATACCGGGTAAGGATACTAAGCCAACGGCGAACAGGCCGTTAATTACTGGAATAGTCGCGGCATTTAAAGCGTGTTTACGCGCAACAGCATAAGGGATTTGATGTTCAATTTCTGAAAATAAACGTTCAGCACATAGACTAATACTATTCATGGCATTAGCGAATATCATGCCAGCCAATGGAATGATCACTTGCGGTTGATACCAAGGGCTGACTGACAAAGCCCCTTGGCTAATAATCAGTAACGTAAAGCCGCCACCAGACAAGATTGCCACAAAACCATATTTAAACAGCACAGTGCGATATTGGCTTTGTGTGCGTAGCGCTATCCAGCTAGAAATTGCAATCATGAGCAGTAAAATTGAGCTGATCAACCAAACATTGTCGGCATAAAAAATATAGCTAAGTACATAACCAATTAAGAGTAACTGTACTAGCATTCTTGCTAATGCATAACTTGCCTGGCTGAGACTTAACGACCAATAATATATAAAGCCAAGTGCGATAATTACCGGCATAAAAGCAACCACTAAATCGGTTATGCTGAGAATTTCTATGCTCGTATTCATGGTTTTGTGATCACCTTGTTGACGGCTAACTCATGGCGTTATTTTTTATTGCTTTGAGACTCATGGTTAATAATATCGTAACCTTCGTTAGCCTCTTGGCAATCTATTCGTTCATTTATACTAGGTTCATGCACAGGCACTTCGTCCATATAAACACCTTTCGTGCGCCATTTACCGGTTTGCCAACGATTAAAAGAAAAGAAGCCGCGTATGCATTCATCTATGCTCATGGCTAACCAAATGCCAACCAAGCCATAAGCAAAATGTAGGCCTAGCGCCCATGCCAAAGGCATAGCCACAAACCACATGATACTAAAGCCGACAATCGACACATAGCGCGCATCACCTGATGCTCGAAGTGATGCACCCACTATTAAGTTAAAACTGCGACCAAATTCACCTAATATAGCCACCCATAAAATCATTTTCCCCATGGCCCAAATATCCGTATTATCTGTAAAAATGGCAAATAATTGTTCAGAAAAAGCTAATAGTGTAAAAACAAAGATCATGGCACCCACCAAGCCTAGCTTTAATCCTTGCATTAATTGTTGGTGCGCGTCATCAAATCGTTTTGCGCCAATATAATGCGCTACTTTAATTTGCACCCCCGCACTCACAGCAAAGCCATAGAGCACAGCAGTAAATAATAAGTTAAAACTATAGATACGGGTCGCTAGGGCAATTTCACCCATAGTGACTATCATTACTGTCATTAAAATTTGCGTAAACTGCCATGACATCGGCTCCAACACTGATGGCATAGCAATTTTTAAAATCGGCGCACTGTTGTTTTTAAATTTTAGCCAGTTATTTGGTAAAGAGATTTTAAACTTTAAGTGTTTTTTGATGATCACTAAGGTAAAGCATAAACTTACTGCCCAAGCAGTTACCGAAGCAAGTGCAACGCCTTTTACACCTAATGCTGGAAAGCCAAATTTGCCATCTACCAATAGATAATTAAATACAATGTTGACGATAGTCATCACTAAGGTTGACCACATATTCCAGTTTGTTTTGCCTTGCGAGGTCAGCACAGCGGCAGCGGCAAAACGTAAGGCTAAAATCCATGTGCCCATGCCAATGGTGCTTAAATATATGCTAGCCATAATCGCCATGTCATCGCTTAAGCCCATCCATGTTGCAAAGGTTGGCGCAAAAATACACATTAATGCCGTCAGCAATAATCCGCCAATAAATAAGATAATAAAAAGCACGCCATAGGTGGTGGCAAGTTTGTGAAAATCACCCGCGCCTATACGCTGCGACGCAACACTGCTGCCACCTTGATGTAAGGTACTATAAAGCGCAAACGCGATGCCCAAAATAGGTAATATGGCGCCGACTGATGCTGCAGCAGTATCAGAAATTTGACTCAAAAACCACGCATCGGTGACGTTGATCATAAAGATGAAAAAAAGATCAATAAAAATCGGCCAAGTTAAACTTAATAGACTGCGATCAGCTACGGATTGGTTAGCTTTGGACACAATAGCTCCTGAAAAAAGGTAATGGCGTAGTATAACATTTGCAAGTGCGTAAAATGTTAACAAGCAATGTTACAAATCGTAATGAAAAACTTAATATTATTATATTTATTAGCTCGATTTGCTGTTAATTGCTGCTTTATTCAACATTTGATGAAAAAAAGCTAAAAAATTGCAAAATATAGCTAATTAGCGCTTTACAAAACATCGCACAGTATTTAATATTCGCCTCGTTCTGAAGCAGCAGTGCTTTTTGAATATCTGGTGAGATGGCTGAGTGGTCGAAAGCACCGGTCTTGAAAACCGGCAAGGGTTTGTAGCCCTTCTAGAGTTCAAATCTCTATCTCACCGCCATATATAGAAAAGCCCGTTAACCGAAAGGTTAGCGGGTTTTTTGCTTTTATAAGCTTCATATAGTTAAAAGGGTTTGTAGCGTTAAACCTATCCCAGAGTTCAAGGCTTTATCTCACTGCCATATTAAAAGGCAGCACAATGTGTAGCTCTTTCTCGTTTAAGCACTTTCGAATAAAATCACTATTTCATCTTTATTTTTATAAATTCGTCAAATAATGTAGTTTCTTTCAGTGCAGATTTTAGTCATAAAAAATGTGTTTTTTAAGTGATGACTATGCAGGCAATAACGTTAATAGTTCAGAATAGCCTTCAAAACGAGAATGTTTATTATGACTAACTCTTCTTGTTTTAGCGTTGGTAACATGATTTATTCAGCCTTAAAACATTTCAGAGATTATTTTATCGCAGTAAAATAGCAGGACTGGCTCCTGCTTCGCTGTATGAATGAATGAATGACTGAGCTATACCCCAAATTCGGTTAATAAATGCGCCGTTAAAAGCTAGTTTTTGGGATTATTATTTTTTTGCCGCTCGGCAAAGGCCTTAATATTAATATCGGCGACCTTTTCCCATGCTTCGTTAGGTACTAACGCTGACATGGCGTAATGGGCGATTTTCCATTTGCCGTCGTGGTTTATCAACACCCCTGTGCCGCGAAAGCGCCCCCACTTTTCAGAGACGGTGATTTCGTCGAACCACGCGATGTTTTGCTCGGGTGAAAAGTTGATGTGTCGCTCCACAGATTTATACGACCAGCCGGTACCGCCAGCAAAGCGTTCTGCTACGTACTTGTCTAGGGTTTCTGGGCGTGACCAACGCTCCCAATCATCCGTGCCCATAAAAACGCCTGTATTGGTGAATGAGCCAAGGTATGTGTCTAGATCAGTTTTGCTAGCGGCTTCATGTAAGCCATCGAGCACTTGATTAATGGCATTTTTGGCGGCTAGGCTCTTGCCTTGATCCGCGCCTTGATGAACGGCCTGACTGGCTTCGGATTTGCTCTGGCTGTTAGCTAACGCGCTGAACGAGCAGCCCATTAATGCTGTGAGAATTGATGCGGTAAATATTAACGGTGCGGCGTAGGTTTGTAGTCGATTAAATATCATGAATCACTCCAATTGAAGGTGGTGGTTTTATATAAATATTGTACTTTTCTCTCGTGCTAGTCTGCTTTTGACTTGTCTGCGAGATGAAGACTTAAGGCGATATTCAGGTAGCTACTTGAATTAATCGAACCTGAAAACTGGATAAGGATTGAACTAATTACCCACCTTGCGACCAGATCTTTTGACTAAAAACGATTTAAAAGCAATAAAGGTCGGCAGATGAATAAGTTAATAGATATATTTTGCGATGTCGATGATTTTTATCATCAATTTTTTCCCGTATGGGAAGCCAAGCTAATCGCTAACAGGTCTACAAAACAAAAGCGTAAGTTAGAGCAATTGAAAAAATTGTCGATAAAGATTATCTCACTGAAATTTTTAACCGCCGTTATTTTTATAATAAGGCGAAAGCTGAGTTTAATCGCAGTAAACGTACCCAGCAAAGTTTATCATTGCTAGTGTTTGACTTAGATAACTTTAAAAACGTTAACGATAAATTTGGTCACGGCGTTGGCGATCAGGTATTGAAGGCGTTTGCGAACCATGTTTCTGCTTTTTTGCGTGATTACGATACCTTTGCTCGCCTAGGTGGTGAAGAGTTTGCACTATTATTGCCCGCAACCAATGCAGACAATGCGTTTATTATTGCCGAGCGTATTCGCCAATCCACGCAGTTGTTATCTATTGACACAGATCAGGGACCCGTCAATATAACCACATCAGTAGGCTTAATTGAGGCAGATAGTCAAGGCGCAGATTTTGAAGCTGTGATGCACTTGGCCGATAAAAGCCTATACCAAGCCAAGCGAAATGGCCGCAATCAAACCGTTTGTTGGCAATAACTTTTAAAGCTCAATAGGGCTTGCTAACAAGATCATCAAAAAAATCGTTAGCAATAATGGTGTTAAAGATTCCTGCCTAACGGCTAAACAGGTACAATTGTCCGCTTTAACAATAACTTTGCTATTAATCGATATTTCTAGCGACTTGGAAATTTAACTTATGCGCCTTGCTATCACCCAGTTTGCTACGACATTAAATACCCAGCAAAACCTAGCGACTTGTATTCGCGTGATCAATAAAGCCGCTCAACATCAACCAACACTGATTGTGTTACCTGAATTTGCTAATACGGTGTCTTGGTTAAAAGATCAAAGACAGGCATGGCAGCAAGCATTGGAAATCGACGGTTATTTTTTGCAAGCCATTGCAGAGCAAGCACAACAACATAGTTGTTATATTGTTATTCATGTCACTTTGCGAGCAGGAAACATTGCGCAAGCGGATTTACAAAATCAGAGTGTCTGTGCCAGCGTTTGTTTGTTCTCACCACAAGGAGAGTTAATTTACCCAACCAATAATGCCCAACCTAGTGCCCATGACTTAGCCGTTTTTGCGATTAATCAGTCCGCAACAAACCGTGCAGGTAACACTCAGGTAAAGTTGGGTTTAATGCCTGGAGGGCGAGGACTAGCATTTAACGCAGCACAGGTGCTGAGTTTGCAAGGTGCACAGTTGCTGTGTTGCTCAAGTAGTGCTAACTCGCGTGAGCAAATTGCGTTATTTGAGCCGGCTAGGGCTTGGCAAAATCAAGTATTTGTTGCTACCTCTAACAAAATTGGTTGTTTAGCAGCGCAAAAAAGTCAACTAACAGACACTGAACAAGTTTTGTATAACAATGATGAAATAGCAGTACAAGGCTACGGTTATAGCCAAATAATTGCACCTAATGGTCAAGTGCTGGCGCAAATTGCCCATCGAGAAGAGGGCATAGCGTTTGCCGATATTGATGTTAGCCGTGCGGGCTTAACGCAATATAGACAAGTTAGCGAAAATATTGCTCTGCAATATGTAATACTTGACGCCGCGCACTTGAGCGCTGTGCCCGAAACGCTCAATGTGGCAATTTTTGCGACTTATAAATCTATGCAGCAAGCGATTGAAGATGTGTGTCATTATATTGAAAATAACCTCACTGATATCATTCAATTACCAGAGTTGTTTTTTTTAACCGATAAAAACATTGCTGCAGATAAAAATAATTTAGCCTCGTTAGCAGATATTAGTCATAGTGCTATTAGCCGCATCAGCGCAGTTTTGCGGCCGTTGCAGTACGTTTGTACCAGTTTGATCATTGAAGGTTATCACCAAGCGGTGTTGATCAGTGCTGATGGGCTGATAGCGAGTCAGTCTCAATTACAATATTGTCAACGTTATCCGTGGTCAGAACCGATAAACTCTTTAAATATTATTACGTTGCCTTTTGAGCAAGGCAGCATTAAGCTTGCCATGTTAACAGGTGATGATGCCATCAACCCTGAAATAGTGGCGATGGCAGCGAAAAGAGACATAGCATTATTGCTTGTGCCCTTTGATTTACAAACAGCACAAGAAAGCGACTTTAATTTGTTGGCAATTGGCGCTGAGCACAAGCTTTGTCTTATTGTGGCCAGCCGCGAGAAGTCCTTTATTAATGCAGCAGATAATGCAAGTGCAAAGGCAAACAAATCAACGGGTTTTATTGCTAATTTCGCCATAAATAAAACTAGTTTAACCCAGTTAACATCAGCGAGGTTTGCCAATTTTAACCGCAAAACATTAATCAAGCAGCAGCATGGAAAAATCACCAAAGCATTGGTATTCCCGGCTACAAAACAATAACTGTCATGGGTAGCTCGTTACAGTTTAGGCGGGCACAGTTTAAATGTCTTGTTTACAAGTAACCGATCAGTGTGTTCGTGACGACAAAATAAGCCTAAATTGGTGATGTGCTAATTTTACGCTAGCTTCAATAGTAACAAGTCGCAAATTAATACCAAGGTATAGGCTAGCAACTGCCTTGGCAGTCTTTGTTGGAAAAGGAGTAAAAATGTCCCCTAATCAAGCATTTCAACGAGCATTAATGCCAGATGCACAGTCAAGCAAGGCAGCAATACATGAATTTATTGCGTTAGCTCACGCTGTTGATGTTGCAGCCTTTATTGAAAGGTTAGAGCCAGTACAAGCTTTACAACACTTGCGCTCGCTTGATTTAGCAAAAAAAACCGCCGTTTTTGCTTATTTAGATTTGAGCAGTCAAGTGGCGTTTTCAAACTTATTGCCGCATGATGAACTCGCATCAGTTGCCTCATTAATGGCGTCTGACAAGCAGGTAGACTTATTTAATCAATTAGAGCCTGCCAAACAGCAGCAATTATTACAAGACTTAGGCGAAGAGCAACGCAACGACATTCGAAGGTTATCTGCTTACGCAGAGAAAACCGCGGGTGCCTTGATGTGTTGTGAATATGTTACCTTAGCTGCTAATTTGCGTGCCAAAGAAGCCATCGCACAATTACGCCAAGAAGCGCCAGAAAAAGAAACGATTTATCGCTCTTATATTATCGACAGTGACCGCAAGCTTATTGGCGCGCTGCGTTTACATACCTTAATTTTAGCCGCTGACGATAAGCCCATAATGGCGTTAATGGAAACAGATCCGGTAAAAGTTGGCCTCAATGATAGCCAAGAGGCTGTGGCGCACGTTATTAACCGATATGACTTAACCGCAGTACCTGTGGTTGATGAAAACGATCGACTGGTGGGTATTGTCACCCATGATGATGCCGCAGATGCGATGCAACAAGAAACTACAGAAGACTTTCACAAAACCGGCACGGTTGAACCCTTGATGCAAAGTGTTATGAAAGCCAGTATGCGGTTATTGTACAAAAAACGTATCGTTTGGCTGGCGCTGTTAATTTTTGGCAACCTGATTTCGGGCGCAGGACTTGCTTTATTTGAAGAAACTATTTTAGCTTATGTAGCGTTAGTATTTTTTCTACCATTATTAATTGATAGTAGCGGTAATGCGGGATCACAATCGGCAACCTTAATGGTGAGGGCAATGGCAACCGGAGATGTGGTATTAAGTGACTGGCGTAAGCTTATTTTACGAGAGTTAGCTATTGCCTTGGCACTAGGGCTTACCATGGCGGCATTAGTTTTTCCTGTTGGTTTAATGCGTGGCGGTACTGAAATAGCGACCGTGGTAGCTTTAACCATGATTTTGGTGGTGATGGTGGGGAGTATTGTCGGCTTGTCTTTGCCATTTTTACTGCATAAATTAAAGTTAGACCCAGCGACCGCCAGTGGCCCGCTAGTAACAACTATTGCAGATGCCGTTGGTGTGATCGTTTATTTTTCAATAGCGACTGCTTTACTAAATATTTAAGGTCAACAAAGGCATAAACCTTCAGGTTAAACATATGTTTTCAGCGGTCATTAGCAGGGAGTTTAAGGCCTCACCATGAGTCGATTAAAACAATACAGTGCTATAATCTTAACTTTTGCCTTTGTTGTTGTACTTACTTATTTACTTGTTGTGCGCATTCCAAATTCGGCGCAATTAAATGTCAATCAGAATGTTATTCAACAAGGTCATTTACCATGCTATAACAATTTAACAGCGACCAGCATTGACCTAAATGGCGCACTAGATGTTTTAGTTTGGAATATCTACAAGCAAAGTCGAGCAAATTGGCGACAAGCTCTTGAGCATTATAGCCAAACCAGTCAGTTGGTGTTATTGCAAGAAGTCAGCATGACAACAGCATTTAAAAATTATGTCAATCAGTCGTCTTGGTTTAGTAGTCATGTCGATGCATTTAGTGCCCTTGGGGTCAGTAGTGGGGTATTAACGCTATCCGTACAACCGCCATTGCGTGCTTGTGCGTATATTGCTAACGAACCTTGGATTTTATTACCTAAATCAGCAATATATTCTGTTTTTCGGTTGTCTGATCAACGCGAGTTAGTGGTAGTAAATTTGCACTCTGTTAATTTCAGCTTTGGTATTTTGGCATATAAACAACAAATAGCTTACTTAACTGCGGCATTAAAAAAACACCAAGGTCCGGTTATTTTTGCTGGCGATTTAAATACTTGGAGTGCTGAGCGCAATCAGCTTATTACACAAATGCTCAGCGAGTTAGCGTTAGTGGCAGTAAACTTTAGCCCAGATAAGCGAACCCAGTTTATGAGTGGCTTGGCATTAGATCATGTTTATTATCGTCAATTAACATTAGTTAGTGCGGCGGTGCCGTTAACAGATGCTTCTGATCACAGCCCGATGTTGGTGAAATTTCGCTTATAAATGGTGTAAATAAGTATAAGATTAAGCACTGAAAAGTATACAATGCATGCGCTAGGCTGTCTTGTTATTGTCGTCTACTAATCAACTTATCATTTTATAGTTGTTTGCAAGGAAATTAGAGTGTCGTCTCGTATTTATCATTTTATGCCGGGTTTACAAACCCTGTTTAATTATCGTCAGCGCTGGCTGGCGGCTGATGTTAAAGCTGCATTGTCAGTGGCTGCCGTGGCGTTACCTGTTGCCATTGCCTATGCGCAATTAACCGGTGTCAATGCCGCTGTTGGCTTATATTCGTGCGTGCTTCCGATGTTGGTTTATGCATTATTTGGTAGCTCAAAGCAGTTAATCGTAGGTCCTGATGCTGCAACCTGTGCCGTGATCGCCGCTGTCGTGACGCCATTAGCGGCAGGCGATACCATAAAGCATTGGCAACTTGTCATCACTATGACTGCCATGACGGGCTTTTGGTGTTTAATTGCCAGTAAATTTAAACTAGGCGTATTAGCCGACTTTTTATCTAAACCTATATTAATGGGATTATTAAATGGGGTCGCCATCACCATTATTGTCGGGCAAATTTCAAAAGTATTAGGTGTTACCTTTGACGAAAGGTACTTACTAGAGCGTTTAGCAGATGCACCTAGCTATATTACACAATCGCATTTGCCGACCCTTTTTATGGCGATATTTACAGCGTTTAGCTACTTGCTGATAAAACGCATAAAGCCTAGCTGGCCTAGCGCTATGTTTGCCATTACTTTTGCCGCCTTATTAGTGTGGGGCTTTAATTTAAATCAGTATCAAGTGACCACTATAGGTGTGGTTACGGGTGGCTTGCCTTTATTTCAAACCCCAGAATTTAATATTGGTATTGTTCGAGAGCTTGTAGTGCCCGCACTAAATTTAGCGATTGTTAGCTTTGTTAGCATGATGCTAACTGCGCGCAGTTTTGCGGCAAAAAACAGTTATGAAATTGACGCAGACAAAGAATTTAGAGCCTTAGGCATGGCTAATATCGCATCGGCGATTTCGCAAGGCTTTGCCGTTAGTGGTGCTGACTCGCGTACCGCAGTAAATGATGCTAATGGCGGCAAGACCCAACTGGTGTCTATTATCGCGGCTGCTATTATTGCTATTATTGCGATATTTTTTACAGCGCCCTTGGAGTATATTCCCAGTGCGGCGCTTGGTGTGGTGCTGATTATTGCATCGATTAGTTTGATCGACCTAAAAACACTTTGGCAGCTAAAATACAAAGATAAACAAGCATTTTATCTGGCATTAACCACCTTACTTGCGGTGTTATTTGTTGGCGTTATTCCTGGCATCACTATGGCGGTATTACTGGGCTTATTCCAGTTTATCCGCACGGTTATGCGACCGACAGATCAAATCTTAGGTGTCGACATAAATGGTGTAGTGCGAACCTTAGATACCAGTGATAAATCTAAAGCCGTGCAGGGTTTATTTATTTACCGTTTTAACTCACCACTGACCTATTTTAATGCCAGTTATTTTAAGCGACGTTTACTGACTGAGTACGCAAGACAAGATGATGATATTAAATGCGTAATTATTGATGCTGTGCCTTGTTTTACTCATTTAGACTTGAGTGTTATGGCAATGTTGGCCGATTTAGAGCTTATTTTTAGAAAGCGTAATGTGCGCTTAGAGTTAGCGGGTCGTAAACGACAATTGCTCGCGTGGTTTAAAGTGGTTGGTATTAAGTCAGGAAAAGAGGGCATTTATATTCATTCTGATTTGTATGTGGCATTAAATAAAAATAGTCATAACCAAGGCTTAAACATTGGGTTAGCAACAAGTACAGCGCCGCAATCAACCCAGGTTTAGCCCATATTCTCAGACCTACTAATAAATCGGGTTATACTGAGTTTTTTGATTGCTAAATTGGGCGCTGATGATAAAGCGTCTACGCTTAACCATAGACAGGTTGACAAATAAAATTTAAAGGCGCTTTTTTCATCGAGTCGCCAATTAACGGTTAGTTATTATTGCGCAGTTCCCGCTGCTTAACGCAGCTACTGCGATATTCAATAACATAGTTTGCGTTAGGAGAGTGTTTTTTGGCTCGCGTAAAATCTCGTATATCGTCTGTGTCGTTAAGCCAAGCAGAGGCACAAAAAACTTCGCTAGGGAGCGCGATAGCCCCCTTGGCAGCATTGCATCCACAACAAAGTGGTATTCGGTTATTGGCGAACGCTAAAGATGCGTTTGCCGCGCGCATGTTGTTGGCGCTAAGCGCAGAAAAAACGCTAGATTTACAGTATTACATTTGGCAAAAAGACATAACCGGTGCCTTATTGTTTGAAGCCTTAACGGCAGCCGCTAAACGTGGCGTTCGTGTGCGCTTGTTACTTGATGACAATGGTATTAATGGGCTTGATCAGGCGTTATCTGCGTTGAATCGATTGGATAATGTGCAAGTGCGCATTTTTAATCCCTTCAAGCAGCGGCGCTTTAAATGGCTAGGCTTTATTACAGATTTTTCCCGAGTTAACCGCCGTATGCATAACAAGTCATTTACGGTTGATAATAGTGTCACTGTTATTGGCGGTCGAAATATTGGTGATGACTACTTTGGCGCTGCGGGGGGGATCCTCAGACAAGATTTAGACTTAATGGCCATTGGTAGCGTTGTTGAACAAGTCTCAGTTGATTTTGATAAGTATTGGGCAAGTGCGTCAGCGTTTCCACTTGAAGATCTCCTGACTTGCACTGATACGGGTACCTATAGCACAGCCCATTACCTACCTGAGCAAATCACTAACCCAAAGCGAAAGCGCTACCTTGATGCATTGCAGCAATCATCGCTGGTTGAAACCCTATTGGCAAACCAATTGTCATTTGAATGGAAAACGGCCACCATGATCAGTGACGATCCCGCTAAAGCCCTAGGCCTTCATCGCAACGATACGCTGCTTTTTCATAAGTTAAGCGAAATTATTGGCCAACCGCAAAAGTCTATTTTATTGGTAACGCCTTACTTTGTACCAACAAAAGCTGGGGTCAAGGCATTTAGCCAGCTTGCAAGTAGTGGGGTAGCAATCAGTGTTTTAACTAACTCCATGCAAGCAACTGATGTTTTACCTGTACATGCTGGCTATGCCAAATACCGTAAGGCGTTACTAAAAGCCGGTGTAAAGTTATATGAATTACGCGCAGGGGTCGAGCAAATTGATGAAAACTTAAAGAAAATTGGGCCTTTTGGTAGTTCGGCGTCAAGTTTGCACGCCAAAACATTTGCCATTGATTCAAAGCGTTTATTTGTTGGCTCCTTTAACTTTGACCCACGTTCGATGCACTTAAATACCGAGTTAGGTTTTGTCATTGATAGCCCAGTGTTGGCATGCCAAGTAGAAAAAGAGTTTTATCAACAGGTAAGCCAAACGGCCTATCAACTAAGCTTAACCGATAAGCAAAAAATAACCTGGACTGAAACTAATGGTCTGGCAAAAACTATCCATAACACCGAACCCGGTATGACCCTGTTTTCTCGTGCAGCATTGGCGATATTGAATCTGCTACCTATCGACTGGCTATTGTGATGTATCCACTGGTCGTTAATTACCATAGTTGTTATTAAACGTAAGTGTTTCGCTGGCAAGATATCATGCTGGCAATTTTACTGTCTTACCTTAGTGTGCGTATGCCTTTTTCGAGCTATTTTGGCTCAGCCACTACGATTAAAAACTAGCTGTTCAGCTTATAGGTTGCCAGCGCATGTTAGCTCGCTCTCGCGCTTTGTTTGCCCCTAGTATTTTTTGTTTAGTCCATATTGACGATGAGAGAGTTGCTCGGTTATGAAAATCTGAGTTAAGTAATAAAAAAGCGAGCGTGCTTTGTTCAGCACGATACATGCGCTAACTCTTTAAAGGATAACTAACATGAGTATCTCATATAAAATAGATCTTACCGGTATTGCTGATGATTTTCTTACCCCTGAAGCTTGTCGCTTAATTGCAGCAGCAGAGGAGTTAGTGCCTGTGTTATTAGAACGTGCTCACGCTACTGATAGTGCAGGCAAAGTGCCTGATGAAACAGTAAAAGCCATGACGGATGCGGGCTTATTTCGTGTGTTACAACCTAAACGTTGGGGTGGCTATGAATTAGATCCCAGAGTCTTTTATATTATTCAAATGACCTTAGCGCAAGGCTGTATGTCTACTGCTTGGATTTACGGTGTTATTGGTGTGCATAACTGGCAAATTGGTCTATTTGATGAAAGAGCACAAACCGAAGTATTAGCAGAAAACCCAAAAATATTGATTGCTTCAACTTATATGCCGGTGGGGAAGGTTGAGCGTGTTGAGGGTGGTTTTAAGTTTTCAGGCCATTGGGGCTTTTCAAGCGGTGTTGAGCATTGTGAATGGATATTTTTAGGAGCTTTAGTACCCAAATCAGATAACAGCAACGAGCTAGAGCATAGAACATTCTTATTGCCTAAATCAGACTATACCATCGTTAAAAACTGGGATGTGCACGGTCTTCGTGGCACGGGTAGCCATGATATTGTGGTTGAGGATGTGTTTGTGCCTGAATATCGCACCCATCAAACTAATGACTATAGTGATCAAGCCTGTAAAGGTCGCGCGATCAACGATAACTGGTTATACCATATTCCTTTTATTCAAATTTTCCAGCGAGCGGTTTCAACAGCCTGTATAGGTGCATTAGATGGCGCAATCAGAGAGTTTCGTATCCGTTGTGCCGAGCATGTGGGTAAACATGGCGCTAAAACGGCAGAAGATGTTAATGCCCAAATGGCGGTAACCGATGCCATGATGACCAGTGATCAATTAAAATTAGTACTGTTTCGAAATTTTGCCGAAGTGGTTAAACACACGAAAAACGGTGCAATGATGCCGGTGAATGACCGTTTATTACAGCGCGCACAGTCTGCTGCTGTGCCTAAGCTAACCGCTGAAAGAGTTAATGATATATTGCGCGCGTGTGCAGGCTCTGGCCTATATCGTAGCAACCCAATTGAGCGCACATTTAGAGATATTCATCAAGCGCGTGGTCATGTTGCAAACAATGCCGACACTTATATGCGAGCACATGGCACCGTCATGCTAGGCTTACCTAACTCAGACCCGTTTGTTTAAGCTAAGGAGCTGCCATGTCACGTTACCAGCGCTGTACCTAAAGTTGCAGAGCCGGCAAGCGAAAATATTGAAGCTGCGCCTAACGCTAGCAAAGCAAGCCTTAATGTTGCCGTAGACGACGCACAACTGCCGGAGGCAACCATCGCACTTGAATTGGACGGAGAACATTTTGTTATTGCCTGTCAACCAGGGCAGACGGTACTTGATGCGGCAGAGGATATGGGCATTGAATTACCCTATTCATGTCGTGAAGGTATGTGTGCATCCTGTATGTGCGAAGTCATCGAAGGGCAAGTCAAACTTAATAATAATGATGTGCTTGATGACAAAGACTTAGCGAATAATCTAACCCTCAGCTGTCAAGCTGTGCCTTTGACAAGCGAGCTAAAACTAAAATATACCTAACTTTTTTTTCAGTAATTATCAGAGAAATTTTAGCTGTGCAGATGTTTGTACAGCAATGAATTATAAGGAATTATCATGCAATCACGTTTTACAGATAAAGTAGCATTCATTACCGGCGGCGGTAGTGGTATTGGCGCAGCAACTGCACAGCGTTTAGCGAAAGAAAGCGCTGCACTTGACGGTGCGCAGTTTGATCGCTCAGAAAGCTCGGGACATGCGCTCACCGTCACTTGGCAAGCCAATGATAACTTAACCATTAAGTCTATCTCTGCGTATCGTGAAATAAATTATGAAGACGGCAACGACTATGACGGTTTTGACTTGTTAGGTTTTCATACCATACGTCGGGTTGATCACGAGCAAACCTCACAAGAGCTGCAATTTATTGGGAGTCATAATCAGTTAAATTATGTCGGCGGCTTGTTCTATTTCAATGAAGACTCTGACGCCGATAACCCATATATTTTAGGCTTTGGTACGGTTAATAACTACTATGGTGTAGAGTCTGAATCTGTTGCCGCATATGCTAATCTTGATTATCAATTATCCGATAAGCTAACCGTTGCCGGCGGCATACGCTGGACCTCAGAAGAAAAAAGCTTTTATATTGAGCACCCAGATGACTTTAGTTTTGCTTTCTTCTTTCCATTGCCTTATACCACCGCCAATGACACTTGGACCAACACTTCAGCAATGGCCTCATTAAGCTACGAGTTAGCGGATGATATCAACAGTTATGTTAAAGTTTCACAAGGCTGGAAAGCTGGTGGCTTTAATGGTGAAGCAGCCACCGCTGCCATAGCAGCCACCGCTGCCATAGCAGTAAACCCTTACGATGAAGAAAAAGTATTGGCTTATGAGTGGGGCTTAAAGTCTCGTTGGTTCGACCAACGCCTACAAGCAAACGTGGCGGTGTTTTACAATGATATTACTGATATGCAAATGTCGGAGTTTTTAGGCGCTTATTCTGACATTCAAAACGCGGGTGCGGCCAAAGTTAAAGGGCTCGAGCTTGAGCTAGTTGCTGTGGTTAGCGATGGCTTGACGGTAAACTTCAGCTACAGCATGTTAGACAGTAAATACGATGAGTTTATTACATATGATGTCTACACAGGTGTGGCTAATGATGTTACCGATAGTGCAGAATTTCCTTACAACCCAGACAATAAATGGTCACTTGGCGTCAACTATAGCACTGAGTTGTCGTTTGCTAGTTTAACCGCGTCCGCTGATTACAGTTATGTTGATGATCACTTTGTCTTTCATAATCAACCGGCAGAGGAATATACCCGTGTTGAAAGTTATAATGTCTTAAATGCGCGCGTGTCTCTCACTGAAATTGCCGGTAGTAACTTTAGTGTTTCGCTTTGGGGCAAAAACATTACTGACGAAGAATACCGTATTAATGGTATTCCTATGGGTGATGCCACAGGCGCCTTTATTGGTGGTATAAATTACTATGGCGATCCAGCGACTTATGGCTTAGAAGTTGGTTATCAATTTTAAACGGTTATAAGCGTTAGTAGTAAATATTAAAAAGGCCTAGTTATTGCTAACTAGGCCTTTTTAAATCGCTAAAAGCTTGTGATCTAGTCACTAAAATCCGCGCGGGGCATTGCCATCGGCGGCACAGTAATACCACCATTAACACCATAGATTTCACCGGTAATATAACTGGCAGCGGGGGAGGCTAAAAAAAGTGCACAGGCGGCAATATCTTCTGGTTGACCAAGCCGATTCATCGGCACTTGCGCCACCATTTTTGCTGCTAATTGGTCATTCATCACGCCTTTTAGCGCATCGGTGAGAGTAGAGCCAACACTGATCGCATTTACCCGAACATGAGGAGCAAAGTCTTGTGCTAAATTTGCGGTCATAAAATTCATTGCGGCTTTGCCAACTCCATAACTTAAAAAACCCGATTGCGGGATATGGCCGGCGACAGAGCTAATATTAACGATTGCCCCCTTGTTTGCCGTTTTTACCATGGCTGGTGCACAAAGACGTGACATGGCAAACGCTGTAGTGGTGTTAAGTTTAAAGCACTGCTCTAGCTCTTCTTCACTGGTTAATAAGGTCGGCTTAATGGCGCCAGAGCCGCCAACATTATTCACTAAAATATCAAGGCGACCAAAGTGATTCAGGGTTTTATCTAACAACTGCTGCCTTTGTGTTTGCTCAAGTACATCACAGGCAACTATCAGCGCTTGGCGACCGCGTTGACGTATTTGCGCGGCGGTATCTTCGAGTTGCGCTATTGTTCTCGCCGTAACCACTACATCGGCACCTGCATCCGCCAAAGCAATCGCAGTCGCGGCACCTATACCGCGACCCGAGCCGGTAACTATGGCAACTTGGCCACTTAAATTAAATCGATCTAAAATACTCGCCATGTCCTGTTTCCTCTTTGAATTACTACTGATCGTGAAAAAGGGCCAATAGCCCTTTTTTAACGGTTAATTTAGCCAAAAAAGCCTAGTTACAAGCACACTTCAAACAAGCCGGCAGCGCCCATACCGCCGCCAATACACATGCTAACCACCACATATTTAACACCTCGGCGCTTACCTTCGATTAACGCATGTCCCACCATACGCGCGCCACTCATGCCAAACGGGTGACCAATGGCTATGGCACCGCCATTAACATTGAGCTTATCGTTAGCTATGCCTAAATAGTCACGCGAATAAATCAGCTGACAAGCAAAGGCTTCGTTAATTTCCCACAAACCTATGTCATCAATGCTAAGTTGATGTTGTTTCAATAATTTTGGAATGGCATAAATAGGTCCTATGCCCATCTCATCAGGTTCACAACCAGCCACAGCCATGCCTCTAAAGATACCCATAGGCGCTAGTCCTTTTTGCGCGGCCAGTTTAGCGTCCATCACCAAACAAGCGGCGGCACCATCAGATAACTGACTGGCATTACCTGCGGTTATAAACTTGCCTTCTTTAATAACAGTGCCATCTTTCCAGACTGGCGCTAAGCTTTGTAAACTTTCCAATGTGGTTTCAGGACGGTTACCTTCATCTTTTGTGAGTAAAACCTCTTCATAAGTAACTGCTTTGGTTTCGCGATTAAATACTGACTTGGTAGAGGCCATCGCAACGATTTCATCATCAAATAAACCTTTTTCTTGTGCAGCGGCAATGCGTTGTTGAGACTGCAAGCTGTATTCATCTTGTGCTAAGCGAGAAATGTTATAGCGCGCTGCCACTACTTCAGCGGTTTCAATCATTTGCATATAAGCATGCGCTGATTTTGACAACACAGTTTTTGAAACATTGCGGTAGCTATTTTTATGTTTATTTTGCACCATAGAAATCGACTCAACACCGCCTGCTGCAACAATATCCATGCTGCCGAGCATAATATTTTGTGCGGCAAAGCCTATACTCATTAATCCAGACGAGCATTGTCTATCTAAAGTCATACCCGGCACACTATTCGGTAAACCTGCTGCGGTCGCGGTTAACCGCCCCAAGTTATAACCCTGTGTACCTTGCTGTGCAGCGCAGCCGATAATAACGTCGTCAACTTCTGCCCCGTCAATACCGGCTCTTTTTACAACTTGCTCGACAACATGGCCTGATAGTGCAGGTGCTTCAGTGTCATTAAAGGCACCACGAAAGGCTTTGCCCATAGGGGTTCTGGCGGTAGATACGATAACTGCTTCACGCATGATGATTCCTTACTTATTGGGAGCAACTTATGCTCACACGATTAAATGGTGTCGGTAGTAACAAACGCTAGTGACGACAACTTGCACAGGCAACTTAGTCACTGACCTTATGAAAGCGAAACTGCAAGCTCGATAGATCCTATTAAGGCTTGATATCGATGATTGAACATCGACCATTTGAGGTAGAGTAATACAATTAGTGTAAAATTTTTATCCATACATGGCTGTACAGGGCGCTAGCACTTCAGACCTGAAAAAGTTTAGCGCCTCGGTTATGTTAGGCACGGTTATTACGTCTGTTTAAACGATGTTTTATCTCGCTTTTTGTCTTACGCTTAGCCTGCAGTTTGGCTAAGGCAGCAATGCCAATTTAGCAATCATAACTTGAAAAGGATAAAAAAATGACACAAGTTGCGTTAATTACAGGTGCCAGTCGCGGCATTGGTCGGGCAACCGCGCTCGCCTTTGCAAAAGCCGGCTATCAAGTGGCTATAACGGCCCGCGAGCTAGATAGCAGTGAAAAACATAAAATTTCCGCTAGTAGTTATGCCAGTGGCAGTTTGCGAGCAACCGAACAAATGATCACGGCACAAGGGGGGCAAGCGTTGGCGCTAACAATGGACCTACTGAGCGCTGAGTCAGTTGATAAGGCCATCAAACAGGTATTGGCGCACTTTGGTGCAATTGATGTCGTTATTAATAATGCTGTTTATCAAGGGCCAGATTTAAATGCACCGCTGATGGCGTTAACCCCTGAAACATTAGACAAAATAGCCAGAGCTTACATAGCCGCGCCTGTGCAAATTAGCCAAGCGGTATTGCCAGCCATGTTAGCAAAGCAAAACGGTTGTATCATTAACATTACTTCAGGAGCCGGTGAAAAAGATCCACCCATTACCGCCGAGCAAGGCGGGTGGGGTTACGCCTATGGTGCGGGCAAAGCCGCGGTATCGCGCTTATCGGGTATCATTAGCCGCGAACATGGCCAACAAGGAATCCGTGCATTTACTGTTAATCCCGGCGTGGTCAATACTGAAACCTTACGCGCAACTATTGGCGAGCAGGGTATTAAGGGCTTAGGACAAGCGGTTGCCGAGCCCGAGGTCATTGCTAACGCCTTATTATGGCTTGCCCAAGATAGCGCCGCAGATGCTTTGCAATATCAAACAATTCAGGCGCAAAAATTAGCACGCGATTTGGAAAATAGCGCGGCTAACCAATAAGCTAACCACTGGTTTGCCCACCATCAATTGCCAAAGAAGTGCCCGTGATATAGCGGGCCTCTTCACTGGCCAAATACAAGATCGCTGTAGCAATCTCATTTGCTTGCGCTGGTGCTAACAGCGGCATCATTTTAGCAAGTAAGGCTTGATCAATATCTGCTGGCATGCTGATACTTTTGGTAAGTGGCGTGATCACACTGCCTGGGCAAATGGCATTAACTCGTACTTGTTGTTGCGCGTACTCAATAGCCAGCGATTTAGACAAGTTAATTACCGCCGCTTTACAAGCACTGTAGGCCGAGGTATAGGCTTGGCCAACTAAGCCTGCAGACGACGCCATATTGACAATATTGCCTTGGCTTTTTATCAAGTGTGGCATGGCTAATTGACATAAATAAAATACCCCAGATAAATTTATCGCTAACATGCGCTGCCATTCTTCAACATTAATATCTGTAAAATGCTTGAGCTGGGCAATACCGGCAATATTGCACAATATATCTAGCTGGCCAAAGTGCTTAATACATACTTCAATGGCGTTTTGACAAGCAGAGTAGTCAGCAACATCCGCCACTATTATCGTCACTGTTGCGCCTTTTTTCTCGCAAGTTAGCGCAACCGCCGCTAAGCCTGAATGGTCAATATCACACAGGGCTAAATTTACGCCTGCTGCAGCAAAAGCTATTGCCGTGGCGTACCCAATACCTGAAGCTGCACCAGTAATAAATACCGTTTTATTACAAAACTTACTCATAAAAAAACTCCAAAAATTTAAGGTGAAAAAAAGGCCTTAGTAAATCAATACTAAGGCCCTATATCGAATAATTACTTGATATAAAAAGTGCTAATTATGCGTCTGTTTACGTTAGAAAGTAAAAACAACATCGACACCATAGCTAGCAGGAGCACCGTAAGTTCGCGTTTCAAAAAAGCCTATGTTTGCGCCATGTAATACATACTCTTTGTCGGTAATATTACGACCAAAGGCAGAAATCTTAAGCTCAGATCTGTCACCTACTTTAATTTCAGATAACGTTAATCGCGCATTTAGAAGATTATAAGAATCCGCTACCATGCTTGGGTCAATTAAACTAAATTGAAATTCATCATTGATTGAAAAGTCAGTATGTAGACTTAAGTTACCCCAATCAAACTCAACCATGTTCCAACTCATGGCAATAGCCGCAGAGAAGGTGTTAAGGTCACTGAAAGTATCATCGCTATATTCGGTATCACGGTAGCCATAACTTGCGGTAAACATTAAATCTTCTGTAGCAGCAAATTTAGCATCAAATTCGAAACCAATAGATTTAGACTCGCCAGAATTCAACGAGCGCCTTACGTTACCACCATCAAGTACAGTAACTTGTAAGTTAGTATTGTCGTTATAGAAAATCGCAGTATTAAACATTATCCGATCATCAAAAAACATGGCTTTTGCGCCAATTTCATAAGCGGTGGTATCTTCTGGATCAGCCGGTGTTAGCGTACCTTCGTAGTTTGCTTCGCCACCATTTGCAGGATTTAAGTAAGAAAAACGCTCAACCGCACCTGAGTTATAAGTACCTGCAGCATAACCTTGGGCTACTTTACCGTAAACGGTTAAATCGTTATTTACCACATAGTTAACCACTAACGAGCCAACGGTTTTACTCCAGTCTTTACTAGCAGAAAGATCATTACGCAACATAGCGTCTGGCTCAGCTAAATTAACAATCGACTTGTCATCTTTAGTGTGTCGAATACCTGCTATTACATTTAACGCGTCAGTAACCTGGTAATCAAATTGTGCGAACAAGGCTTGGGCATCATTTTCGACCTGATAAAATACACCCCAGGGTAGCGGATCAGCAAACAATAAGTTTGCGCCTTGGCCGGTAAAAATATTGATACTCCAAGGGTTTATCTCTTGTCCTTCTTCCGTAAAGTAATAGTAACCTGCCACATATTCCAGTTGGCCATCCATCAATTCACCTAAGAATTGAAATTCTTGTGAGTACTGCTTTTGGTCTTTATTATTGTTATAGGTAAATGCCGGAATAGGGCCAAAGTTACCTGTGGGTTGGAAAGTAGCATCTAGCTCGGCACCAAAATATGCACCACCATCAAGGTCAACGCCGTCGTTTAAACGTGAAGAATACTTGCGCTTAGCAGAGATAGACTTAAAGCTGTGGTGATCTGAATAATCCCACTCAAACGATAAATTATGACCTGAAATTTTCACAAACTCGCGACCATGGCTATCTAATTCAAAAGTTTCTTGGCGGCCACCGGTAAATTCGTTAGCAGCGATCATGGCAAACACGTTGCCGCCGTAAAACGTCCCAGTACCCATGTGTAAGGTAGGAACCGTTGGGTCGGTAAAAAAGGCGCCAACATTACTGACTTGTACTGGGATTGAAACAGAACTGCCGTCGGTTTCGTCATAGCTGTATTCAACTGAAAAATCGTCACCTAAATAGCGTAAAGCAATGCGCATGGCATCAGTTTCTTTAGCGCCAAGGTTTTTCTCTTTAGCACCAGCAAAGGTATTTTTCGCCCAACCATCTTCTTCACCTGTCATGTAGGTAAACTTAGCGGTAAAATTATTAAACTCGCCGGTATCAATCGAGGTGATTGAATTGAACAGGCCGTCTGAACCTAAGGTAAAGGTTTGTTTAAAACCAAACTCTTCAGATGGTTTTTTAGTGACCATATTAATGGCACCACCTGTGGTATTTTTCCCCCAAAGTGTGCCTTGAGGACCACGCAATACTTCCATGCGCTCTAAATCGATAATACTAAATATTGCACCTGAGTTACGAGCTAAGTAAACACCGTCGACATAAATACCCACTTTAGGGTCAACACCTAACGATGGTTCATTAGTACCTAAACCACGAATATTTACGCCAACATTATAAGCACTACCAATAGGAACCACCACTTGCGTATTAGGGGCAAGGTTATTGACGTTACTGATATCTTTAATCCCCATATTTTCAATAGAGCTGGCATCAAATGCGGTAATAGCAATAGGCGTCTCTTGTAGTGTACTAATGCGCTTTTGGGCACTCACCGTGATGCGTTTAATACCAGGTTTCGCCTTGGCTTGCTCGACATTTTCAGGGGTTGATTGTTCTTCAGCAGCTACTGCAGAACCAGAAAGAGCACAAGCAACGGCAAATGCTAGTGGCTTTATAACTAGATTTACGCTACTTTTTTGATCATTAATATTCATACTAACGCCTCTATTGTATTTTATGTTGTATTTGGTTTGTTGTTATTGATTTAACGGTAAGGGGGGTTGTAAATTTATTATTATTGAATTCGTTATCGCGCAATAGAACAGCAGAGTGGCAGGTGTGCGTTACACAAAAGGCAAGGTCAAGATGGTTAAGTTTAGCGGCAATATTAGAAATTTTTTGCGCTAAAAGTGCAAACCATTTCCACACTACCAGTTGACCGGTTAAGCTATTAACTGCTGTTTGGCGTCTCATATTTTAATCCTTTATGGGTATGACACTGGCTTTTTGATACGACTAAAAACCTTGCCACATTCGCTTTAAATATCATTGCTACCGTTCAATATTTATCCAATTGCCAACACATGAAATCGTCTATTAGGACTAGTTTGTTTGATATTTCAGTTAAAATGGTGCCTACAGCCCAATCTAGCCTAGCTGTACACAGATAAAAAATTGCCCTTATTTAGTTAGCTACAAGTTTGGTTGCTCTGCGTTGTAGCAAGCTTAATAAATTAACGATTAAGGCTTTGGTCAACCATTATTAAGCGAATCCATGAACCTTGTTATCGCCAAGCCCGTAATAAATGTGAAGCAAAACCAAAGCCGTTAATGTTTTACAAAATCGTGCTATTTCCAGTAACTTCGCCAACAATCATACCTTTAAAAATCAACGCTATGATATCTATAACTATTTATTGTAAAAAAGTTGGTTAAAGATTAGCGCCGCTTAAAATTGCAGGTTAAGCTAATACCATTAGAGAAATAACTTAATTACTGTAGGAAGCTAATGAAAAACAAGCCACTAATTATCAGCATTATTTTACTGTTCAGTATTTTTACAGCGATTGTTTCAGCCGCAGATAAAAATGAGCAGCTTTTGATCATAGGGACTAAAGTAGCGCCGCCATTTGTGATGAAGAATCAAGCGGGTGAATTTCACGGTATTTCAATCGATTTATGGAAGGAAATGGCTAAAGAGCTAGATGTAGCCTATCGTTTTGAAGAAGCGGAACTACCGTTATTAATTAGTGGCCTACAAGATGGCCAATATCATGCCTCGATTGCGGCAATTACCGTTACTGCGAACCGAGAAAAACTTATTGATTTTACTCACCCATATTTTACAACCGGCCTTGCTATTGCCGCCACCAAAAGTGACAGAGGTTGGTTAAATGCCTTATCTGGCGTTTTTTCTTGGCAATTTATTGGCGTGCTTTTTGCGTTATGTATGTTATTGCTAGCGGTGGGTTTTGTATTGTGGTTATTTGAACGTAAAAAAAACCAAGAAATGTTTGGCGGCTCAATCGCCAGTGGTTTAGGCGCAAGCTTTTGGTGGGCAGCGGTTACTATGACCACAGTAGGCTATGGTGATAAAGCGCCAACAACCTTAGGTGGCAGGGTAGTGGGCTTAATTTGGATGTTTATGGCAATCATACTTATCAGTGGTTTTACCGCCGCCATTGCAAGTAGCTTAACGGTAAGCCATCTTGGCACTAGCATCAAAAGCGTTGATGATCTTTATGGCGCCAATGTAGTGACCATAGATAATTCGGCAAGTGAAAAGTTTTTAACGTCTATCAGCGTAAAATATAAAACCGCAGACGACATTACCAGTGCATTGGCACAACTTGAGTCAGGTAAAATTGATGCGGTAGTTTATGATAAGCCTATTTTACGTTATCTCACTAACGCCAGCTCTAGTGATAACTTATACGTTTTACCCGGCGAAATTGGCCAGCAAGATTACGCAATTGGATTACCCAATAACAGCCCATTACGCGAAAAGTTTAACGAGCGGTTATTACAAGTGATAGAAAGCGAGCGTTGGGAAGAGATAAAATCAAAATATTTAGGCGGCTCGCCATTGTAATGGCTAGTGCAGGCTTTTTTGTAAAACTCTCAGCAAATTTGCTAGGCTTTTTGATTACGCGTTACCAAAACTTATTGTTAACATATTGATTATAAAGCAAATATTTATTTAAATTAGTTGTGGGTATAACTCAAGTATAATTGCAAATATTAGATCTTGGCTCAATACTAATGAGGTTTTTAGCCATCAAGTATCGTAAAATACGAGCAACAGTTACAATAAAATGCCCAGCAAAACATTTAAATTTAATTTATCACTGCTGTTATGATAAACGCATGAATATTGCGTAAAATGATCGTTTTTTAATCCAATACGCAAAAGATAATACCTGATTAAATTTTCGATAAGTTTATAAAGGGCCTTGGTAAAATAGCATATATATTGGCAGCGAACTAAATTTTATTAGCGCATATGATGATCGGAAATCGAAATTATTAAAAGAAAACTTAAGCTGTACTAGCTAAGTTACCAACTAAGCAATAACTAGCTTGAGCAATATTTTTAGAACATAACTCAGTTTATAGCTGCTTTAGTGTCGACCAACTTAAACTGCACATTGCCACAGATGCCAACAATCTTATATCAAACTGGTTTGTATAATTGGTTTATAAATTAAACAAGCTAGTACAGAACGTATTATTAACTATCTGTACGATAAAACAAAAATACCAGTCAATGCCGTTTTCTTTCGTATTTTTGAAGATAACGGCAATAATTATTTGAGCCGTGCTTGGATGATTTTGCCTAAAGAAACACAAGCGCGTGTTATTTCAAAACCAGCCAAAGAGCCTAGGAACGGAGAATTTTATGTATCGTTTGGTCATGGTTGCTGGTATTCAAATGCTTTGAACAGCTTAGACCTTGGTAGCAGAATTTGATTTGAAAAATTCGACAATAAAACCATTAATAAATTAACAACCGATAGGTATTATTTAACGTTTTAAAGTTTAGATGATAATAATGCTGAATACTTAGCGCCAGTTAAATGGCATGATACGAAATCCATAAAATCTGCAATTAGTGAGACAGGATTGTTTAGTAATCAAAACTCAGTATGTAAACCAACAACACCTAAGTGGTCTCATACAATTGAGAGATTAAAAACAGAATTTAACTATACGAATAATAAAAAGTAAGGACGTGACGCTACGCAAAATTTACTAGGGAATAGTCACAAAAAGATATTTCATGCACATAGCAGAACATGAATTTACGAATATAAGATCGAGTAGTTAACTTGCAAACGTTAAAATGTCAGTAAGCTAAAACATCAAATACTTAAACTAATTCAATAAGATGGATATCAAGCGAAGACTGGAACTGATCAAGTGCTTAATTTAAATTAACAAAAGATAAGGTAAGTGCTCTCTCAATAAATACACCCTGCTATGTCCGATACTCTTCAGTATTGGACATAGTGTAATAGGTGTATTAAACTCGGTTCGTAGCTGTAATCCATGACAATATAAAAATTTATTAGGTATTCATAATAATGCAATTAACAAAACCTGTGCCTTTATATCCGCCGTATTTAGATTTGTGTGATTTTGATTTTGAGGATTACCCTGAGTTAGATAAATTATTTTCCGCTAATGAGCCTTGGTGGCTTGAGCAATTTAATTGGGGAAAAGTTTTTCTTACCTATATCGGCAGAAATAAATCTCAACACACTTATGAGCGTTTTAGAAATGACGTTGAGCGTTTTTTGCTATGGTCCTTTATTGAAAAGAAAAAACCTATCGACCAATTGCGAAAATCGGATTTGCTCGAATATGCAGACTTTTGTTGGCAGCCGCCAGTAACTTGGATTGGCACATCTAATCAAGAACGCTTTAAAGTCACCCATGGTTACTCATCAGCCAACGAACATTGGTTTCCATTTAAAATGCAAGCGCCAAAAAGCCAAAAATCTTTGCAGGTAATTGATAAGAAAAAATATCGGCCATCACAACAAACACTGTCATCTATGTTTACCGCGCTAATCGTTTTTTATAATTATTTAATGGCGGAAGATTTTTGTATTGGTAATCCAGCACAAATTGCCAAAAAAGATTGTCGACATTTCATCATTGACTCACAAGTAAAAGAAATTAAGCGCTTAACCGCTAGCCAATGGCAATATGTGTTAGATACCGCGGTTGAAATGGCCGATGAAAACCCTATTTTTGAACGTAATTTGTTTGTCATTGCCGCGCTAAAAACGCTATTTTTAAGAATTTCTGAACTCTCTGAACGGGAAAATTGGTTGCCTACTATGGGACATTTTTGGCAAGACGACGATGAAAACTGGTGGCTTAAGGTTTTTGGTAAAAGCCGTAAATTACGTGATATTACTGTGCCCATTGACTTTTTACCATTTTTGCAACGCTATCGCACTTCTCGAGGCTTAACGGCTTTACCTACAAGTAACGAGAATGCCGTATTAGTTGAAAAAGTACGTGGCCAAGGCGGCATGACCTCGCGCCATTTACGGCGTTTAGTGCAAAATGTTTTTGATCAAGCCTATGAAAATATGCGTGTTTATGAAGGACCGAACAAAGCGTTAAAACTTAAAGAAGCAACGGCGCATTGGTTAAGGCATACCGGTGCCAGTATGGAAATCGAGCGTGGCCGCCCTCTTAAAGATATTTCAGAAGATTTAGGCCATGCTAGTATGGCCACTACTGACACGGTTTATGTGCAAAGTGAAAACAAAAAGCGCGCTGAAAGTGGCAAGCGCAGAAAAGTTGATTAAGCTTGTTAACAAAATTAGCCTAGATTGTGAGTAGCAAACATCTGCTCTTGCTACTCACATTTTACTAGAGTTTGTTGGTTACCTTTATTAAGGCACTAATACAATGGGTATATCGACACGGTGCGCTAATTTATTCGCGACACTGCCGAGCAATATATCAACGATACTGGAGCGCCCTTGCCGGCCAACAAAAAGCATATCAACGGATAGCTTGTTGATTTCTTGCATGATCACAAGCACCGGATCACCCCAAAGCAACTCGGTACTGATATCTAAGTTTAGGTTTGCGTACTTTTCTGCTAACGGAGTTAAGAGTTGCGCTATGGTATTTTTCTCTTCAGTCGCTTGATCTAAAATCGGTGGCGCGACGCCGCGAATAACCATAGGCTGTAAATACGACCAATCTTTTACTGTTAATATTTTTACGTTAGCTTGTGATTTTACCGCCATATCCATCGCATGTTCAACGGCTCTCAGGCTGCATTCACTTCCATCTATTGCAACTAGATATAAAGGTTTACTCATCGTTTAGCCCCCTGTTTAGTCACTAAATATGTTTAAGTACTAACAGCATATCAGTTATAAACTCTTTAGCCAGCCATCGACTTGATTGACATCATATAAAGCGATGTAATTGCTTATGCAGAGTTTATTGTTTACATAATAAAGACAAGTTACCAAGAGCAAACTTGAATACCATAGCACTTACTAAGCAATATAACGTTTTTAAAACTAGCAATTTTTTTCTGAACTGGCTAACGTAACGCTACCTATCTTTTAGAATATTGAAGTAATATTATGAACGATGATAATAGTTATACTCCGCCGAAAGTTTGGCGCTGGCAAAATAAAAATGGTGGCGAATGGGCCAATATTAATCGCCCCATTTCAGGTGCTACACATCAAAAAGCACGTTTAATCGGCAAACACCCAATTCAGCTCTATTCTATGGCGACACCTAATGGCGTTAAGGTCACCATAATGTTAGAAGAACTACTAACATTAGGATTTGACGGCGCAGAATATGATGCCTTTCTCGTCGATATCAGCCAAGGCGAGCAGTTTGCTAGCGGCTTTGTAGACGTTAATCCCAACTCGAAAATACCCGCTATGGTAGATCAAAGTGGTGAAACTGACGTACGACTTTTTGAATCTGGCGCTATCTTGCTTTACTTAGCAGAAAAATTTAATTGCCTTATTCCAAATGAAAAACGCGCAGAATGCCTGTCTTGGTTATTTTGGCAAGTTGGCAGCGCGCCTTATCTTGGGGGCGGGTTTGGCCATTTTTATCGTTATGCACCAGAAAAAATCGCCTATTGCATTGATAGGTTTACCATGGAAGTCAAGCGACAATTAGATGTGCTCGATAAACACCTAGCAAACAACCTTTACCTCTGTGGTGACAGCTATAGTATTGCTGATATAGCTATATGGCCCTGGTATGGCGCTTTAGTGCTGAACCAGTTATACGATGCAGGACAGTTTTTAGACACCGACAGTTATAAGAATGTTGTGCGTTGGGCGTCATTGCTCGAAAAACGCCCTGCCGTTAATCGTGGTGTTATGGTGAATAAAAATTGGGGCGAGCTATCGGGTCAATTACCTGAGCGTCATAATGCCAGCGACTTTCCACCATCAGCTTAATCATGGCGCTAATTTATTGAAGCGTCAATTGAGTTAAAGCCATGCCAAATTATTGCAATTCAGTGTACTTGCTCGGCGTTTGAAATTAGATGCCGAGCGATTGACACCAATTGCTGGCTTTAACAAATTCTTGGTGAATAACGTCTGCATCTAATTGATAGTAATCGATTAACTGCTGAATATTTTCACCATCAGCAATAATATAATTCGTGGTTAGTTGTAATAATTCGCCCAACAAACCGGTGTGACTTACTAAGGCTTCTTTTATTGGTTTTGCTAATGGCATGGTTTTTAATATGTCATCCATGGGCATACTCAAAATAACTTCAATACCACTGAGTAAACCTGTAATAAAGGCAAATTCACTGATCTCAACAAACGCACTTTCTTTGGCTAAACTCGACATTAATTTTGCCGTAATTAGCGATTGTTTTGAAATTTCATTCGTTTTATCTGAGCTTAATTTTGATAGTGCTAATATGGTAACAAATTGCTTTAGCTTATCTTCACCCAAATAGGCCGCCGCTTGCTTTAATGAGGTAATTTCCACCCGCGTACCGGTTGCAACATTATTCACTAATTTAAGTAGGCCTACCGTTAAATTGACATCGTGACCAATAATTTCTGCAATATGGGCAAAGTCTAACGGCTTATTAAATGTTTCACTGATCAAATGCAGCATTTGAGACTTGATGGGCGCTAAGGTTTGTCCTGCGATAATTTCTGGCTCATGGTAAAAAAAGCCTTGATAATAATTAAAGCCAACTTCAGCAAGTGATTGCAGTTGAAAGTTTGTTTCAACCTTCTCAGCAATCAACTTAATATTTAATGATTTTATGCGATCAAGTAATGGTCTTATGCGTTTAGCATTAATAACCTCGATATTAATTTTTATCATGGCAATGTAGGGGAATAATACATCCCATTTTTTATCGAGATCGTATTCCGTTAAGGCGACTTTATAGCCTTTGTCATGATAAAACTTAACAATTTTTAACAAGTGCTGGGTCGGCGTTTTATGCCCAACTAACTCGATAACTATGGTTGATTTATCAAACATTAACGGATATTTTTCAACTAAGCATTTTTCGGTGAAATTGATAAAAGCCAGTTTGCCTAAACTAACGGCTTGTATATCACCTTGAAAATGGTTTTGTATAATAAGTTTTGAACTAGCGATGTCTTGATCAATTTCAGGAAATTTATTTTCAGGACTGTCTCTAAACAATAGCTCGTAACCTACTGTTTGATTATTTCTGTCAAGTATCGCCTGACGTGCAAGATAACAATTTTGCATAAATACCTGATTAAAAACTTAAGGATACTAGAACATAACGCATTATATCAATGAAGAAAAGCAATGTTAGTAAATTTACAGCGAAAAGCGATCACGTTACCCTGCTTCCTGCAAGATTTGTTTTGTACTTTCTTTTTTTTGCTTTTATATCGCATTAGCGCAATGTAATGGCAAAATCTGCAACTTCTAATTGCATGACAGTGCCATATTGTAAATTCGCAATAAATGGCGCTAATAATTCTAATTGATTTTTTGGCTGAAAATGTGCGGTTTTAGTACTCGGCATTGGCTGATAAATAAGTCCAGGAACACTTTGTTCCCCAACGACAACATGACAGTGACAAAACTTAAAATCCTCAGCTGGCATCTGCTGATGCCATTTTACTTGCTTAAAGTAATAGTGATAGGTATTTAATTGCACATAATCACAGTTAAACTTGGCATTAAGCGTGGCAAAGTGAAATGGACTTAAATCTAAACCTAATGACTTAAAGTAAGGCTGTTGTGCCGCGATAGTGCCCTTTGGAAAACGTTTATCATTCGCCAAGCCTGATGCTACGCGATGCCCTTGTACTAGGGTAAAATCTACTACCATCGTATTTAATTTGTCTTCACAATTTGTTCAGCAATTTTATAATTGCCGTCTATATTGTCTAGGTCTTTTAAACCTAGTGCCCGGGTGAGAATAGGCAAGACTTGAATATTTTCAAAAGCATTAATCACTTGATTTGGCGCAAACGCTGGACCAACAGCAATAAAAATGGCATTAAGCGCTGCAGATAATCTCGGGTCATAACCATGGGTTGCTGGGTCAACAGCCCCCTGACCTTTGCTAAATATATAAGATGGCAAGGCATCAATAATCGCATCAGGTACTGCGGCATGCTCTTGATTTAAATGCCAATGCTCCGGGTAGTTTGGAAAGGTATAAACGTTATAACGTTTATTTTGTCCTTGGAATTGCCCTTGCTTGAACTGCTCAAGGCTCTGCTGTAATTGCGCTTTATCTTCGCTATACAAGTATAGCTGAGTAGAGCCATTAACCACGGTTACCCCTTGGGGTATCTGGTCTCGCCAATTAATCACATGTTCTAGGTTAATTTTAGTCATGCCATGATCGGAAACAATAACAAGATTAACTTGATTGGCAAACTCTTGATGAAGTAGCTGAATAAAATCAGCAAGTAATTGATCAAACTCCTTGATAGCATTACGCAGCTGTATTGAATCTTCGCCGTAGCTATGACCTGCGTCGTCAATTGAGGCAAAATAAGCACTGATAAAATTTGGTCGTGTGTCCTCAGGTAAGCGTAACCAGTTGATAATCTGCTGTAATCTAACTTGGTTCTCTGTAAAGTGTTGATAAGGGTAATAATAGCTAGGCATTTTATTATTGACTGGCGTTTCTGATTCCGGCCAAAAGTATACAGCTGAAATATTACCTTGTGCTTCATTTATATGCCAAAGTGGCTCAGCGGTAAGCCAATGTGGCTCATCTTTACCTGCCCCGACTTGATAAACTTTCCCTAAATCACGATGATAAAATTCATTATGTAAGATGCCATGATTAATCGGGTAACGACCCGTGATGATACTGACATGATTAGGAAAGGTTTTGCTCGGGTAAACTGGCAATAAAGCTTTTGCGCTGGTGCCCTGCTTTATTAGCGACAAGATCGTTTTCGGTTGATAGCGTTCAATGTAGTGTTGAGCAAAACCATCAATAGATAAAAGAATTAATGGTGTTTTTGCCCAAGTCGCGATGGGCAAGATGCCGCAAATCAAGATTATCGTTTTTATTTTCATGACCACAATTTAGCACTAATAGCATGATAAATTAAATATCTTTTAGTCAGACAAATGATTTAGTCGTCAATATTTCTATGATCTTTGATAAAGCGGTTTGCGTAAATGACCAACGCCACTTTAATATGAGCGACGTTGGCAATGAAATGTTATTTGATTAACTGAATAAACTTAATATATTGGTTAAATCTTTTTTACCATGAGCAATTTCATCCGCTGACAACCCTGATAACTCATGTGGAAAGACTAACCACTCGCTAGACTCGTGAACGTAATAGTCTGGCACTATGTCAACTTTTGAGTTTTGTGGTTTGTACCAAGGGCAAGCAATTCTGACATCTTTCGGCATATTATTTCGGGTGAGTTTCTTTAATTGCTTGATCAATGCATCAATACTGCGACCAGAATCAAAAACATCATCAACAATCAGCAAGCTGTCTTCAGCATTCGCATTTTCGATTATATAATGTAAACCGTGTACTTTGATTTCTTTACTTTGTTTATTAATGCCATAGTAGGATGAAGTTCTAACCGCGATATGATCTGTTTCTACTTTTTTGAAATCAAAAAATTCTTGTACCGCAATACCAATTGGTGCGCCGCCACGCCAAATGCCAACAATAAACTGTGGTCTAAAGCCGTCTTCATAAACCTTTGCCGCCACGCGAAACGAATCTTCTAGTAACTCTTGCGCTGTTATAAATCGCTTTTCCATTGATGAGTTTACCTCATTAAATTAAATGTTATGTAATTGTGCTGCATTATAACGTGATTTTTATCTTTCTGAGTAGCGCTGGGCATTAAAATATAGATTTTCATCAATAAAACGTATTTGCTTTAAAATGACATGGCTGGCTAAGGTAAAAAATTCATGGTTGATATTTTCGTAGCTGTCACTGGGTTGGTGATAGTGATGGTGTAGTCCTACACCATAGTAAATAAATGGAATGCCTTGTTGATAAAATGCGCCATGATCGCTTGCCATTTGCCAAGATGTTACTTGGCTTAGCCTGCGCCCTTTGGATTTAAAACCTTTGACTATTTTAATAGGAGACGTTGTTTGCTGTAAGCGGCTAATGGTTTCATCGCTTAATACTTGCTTGAGCTTACGACTTACATAATGTAGCCGTTTAGTCGCTTTAGTGCCCGCTATCATATCTAGGTTAATGTTGAGTACTATTTTATTAACTAAATGCGTGTTGTCTTTTATAAAAAATTTTGCGCCATTTAAATTAACTTCTTCAGCATCAGTAAAAAGTAAGATAACACTATGTTTTAGTGGCTCGCGTTGTAACCACTTGGCAAACTCAAGTAATGCAGCGGTGCCAGATGCGTTATCATCCGCACCAGAATAAATCTTGCTCCCTCGGGCGCCAATATGATCAAAATGCGCTGAAAGTACGATATATTTATCATCAAATTCACGGCCGCGAATAAGCCCTATCACATTGCTGGCTTGGGTAGTATTAAAAGCGCGTTTAATGGAGAATGGCGCTAAATAACTCCCAGCAAACGGTGCAACATTTGCCGTTACAAGTTGTTGAACAATATAGTTTTGCGCTTTTTTATTACCTGTTGTGCCCACTTGCCGACCACGCAAATTGGCTGACGAAAGATAATGCAAGTGCTGCAGTAATGCGTTATACGGTGTTGGCGCAGACGGCACAGTATCAAGCGGTTTGATACTGCAAGAAGAAGACAAGGTAATGATCACCCATAACCAATACTTTGCCATGTCACGATTAACAAAACGAATAGCGTTAGATCTTTTTCAACAGATTTAATTTCGCAAGATATTGCCGCTCTTGCTGTGCGTATCGATTCTTTGCTAATGCTTTTTTTAAATAAACCTCGGCTTTAGTGTGATCGGCTAACATATAGTACACTTTTGCTAGCCCAAAATAGAATTCATGAATATTCTGGTTGAGTTTAATGGCTTTTCTAAAATGGCGAATTGCCTGTTGATAGTCGCCGTGATGATACTTTTCATCGGCAAGTAACGCGTAATAATAGGGGTTATCAGCACGTTGTCTCATAATGTAGGCATCGAGTTGCTTCGCGGCCTCAAAATCACCGCTTTTATGCAGCAATAAACTTAAGTTCTCCATTGCTGTTAAATTATTAGGATTAATATTGATTGCATAGCGATAACTCTTCATTGCTTCTGCAAGATAACCCCGACTACGATACAGGATGCCTAAATTTCCCCATGCTGAAGAAAATGTCGGTGCAACTTGCGTGGCTGCTTTAAAGTAGGCATAGGCAGTGGTTGCGTCACCATTAATTAACGCATTAGCGCCTTTGTTATTGTAAAACATCGCAAGCACTGTATTTTTACTTATTCGCTGTTTAGGAAAGGATCGTTTTACCACAAAAGGGTCAAAATCAATTTCTATGCTCGCAGGTTCGAAAAATAATAAGGTTTGTGCAGTTTTGGGCTCGATGACTTTTAAGTTGATATGGCCTGTTAACATATTGACGTCACCATTGCGCACCCAATACTCCGGAACATCGACACGTTGAAAAGCTACATCTAAGTCCGCTTCTTTAGCAATGGCATACGCTAATATGGTTAACGAAAGACAGTTAGCTTCTCTATTTCTAAATGCTTGCGCAGCGACAACATTCGCCCCCGCCTTGTAGGCTAAATTGATATTGTTGGGATCAAAAAAATTCGCTAATAACTTTTTAGCTTTTTTACGCGCATCGCGCTCTATGGTAATACTGCGCGCCATTTCTTTCATTTCTGCTGTCAAAGCGAATATCTCTGCTTCACTTTCGATTGTCACATGTTGATAGCCTTGAAAGCTTTTATCCAGATAGATACCTTGCTGACTAACGTTTGCAGCTTGTGTTTTAGTCAAGTTATTACTCTGACAGGACATAACCAACGCAAGCAGCATTAGCATCGATAATTGACCAGTAAAACTTTTCATATGCACTCCAAGACAACCGAACACGCCTATATTAAGCATAGAAAACATTTGCTCATTCACCGCTACCAATCACGAGCTGTTAATAAAAAATTACAATTTAATCATTAGCTTTGATTTTGCTACAAATTAAAACACTATTTTATGCTTGCACTTGTTATGCTGCGACAAAATTTACACTAAGGGGTTGCGCTCGTAAGATGCAAAGTGCAAGCTGCCATGCTCTGCTGATCGTCATATAGATATTTTTTAGGTTTTAAGTTTATGAAAAAAACGCTCGCTGGATTTGTAACCGGAAGTGCCATTGCCGTTAGTGCTATTATTGCAGCGACTAGCCATCAATTATATCAACACAAAACCACCACCATCGATGCGCATTTAAGAGAAATATCAGGTATAGAATTTGACAAGCACAATAAACTTTGGGCGATAAATGACGGTGGCGACCAGCCCACGTTATACCAAATTAATAATCAAGGCGCGATTGAGCGAGCAATCACAGTAAGTAATGCCAAAAACATTGACTGGGAAGATATGACTCAAGACGATTTTGGTCATTTTTTTTTGGGCGATTTTGGGAATAATGAAAACTTGCGCAAATGGTTAACCATCTACAAAATAGAAAACCCCATTGATATCAAAGGTGAAACTACAGAAGCAGAAATCATTAAGTTTCGCTACCCTGAACATACTAGCTTTCCACCACAAGCACATGAAATGGAGTTTGATGTTGAAGCATTTGTCTTTTATAAAAAACATTTATATTTGTTCACGAAAAATCGTTCGGTACCTTTTAACGGCATCACCACGTTATATAAAATTGGCGATCATGCGGCTAATTATGACGCTGAAAAGATTAGTAAATTTAAAACCTGCACGCTTGCGGTAAAACTTTGCTGGATAACGTCTGCCGCATTAAGCCCAAGCAAGAAAAAACTAGCGCTACTTGATTCACAACGTATATGGTTATTTGAAAACTGGCACGGTGATGATTTCTTTTCTGGCGATAAATACCGTATCGACCTTGGCATAGTAACGCAAAAAGAAGCCATTACCTTTCGTGATGAAAACACCATTATCTTCACCGACGAGGAGTTTCATGGCATAGGTAGAAACGCTTATAAAATTAACCTAAATGAAATCAAAAAACACAAGTTATAATCACGAATCATCATTTCATTCATAGCGCAGTGCGTTGAGCGCAAAAACTTAAGCTAGGCTAAAAGTTGCGTGACGGTTAATGATAAACGCGTGCCAATTTGCTAGGATCAGCATGACAGTTAACCATCAATCGTATTGTTTTAACACTAAACCTTGATAAGCTTATCTTATTGTCAATGCATTACTTTTTGTCAATGCTTGGCAAGCGTAATTAACGTTCGCATAGGAGACTGCCATGACTGCTGATTTAAAGGGTTTTACACCGGGTATAGTAACGCACTATCAACAATGGACTGAGCACGAGTTTTCAATTCAAGTCAAAGCTAATATTGCCCCCTACCAAGCAGGTCAATTTACTAAACTTGCACTCAAAGACCAAGCGGGCAAATGGCTGCGACGCGCTTATTCATTTGTTAACTCTCCTAATCATGACTTAGGCCCTGATGTGATGGAATTTCTGATTATCGATGTACCCAATGGGGGTCTAAGCCCAAGGCTGGCAAAACTGCAACTCGGCGATGAAATATATGTTGGAGAAACAGCCAGTGGTTTTATGACCTTAAATGAAATACCTGAACGGGTTTCTGATCTTTGGTTGCTGTCAACGGGCACAGCGATAGGTCCTTTTCTATCAATTTTAGCTGAGCCAGAATGTCAGCAGCGTTTTAGCAAACTTGTTTTGGTACATGCAGTTCGAACACGCCAAGAGCTAGTCTATCAAGAGCTTATAGCCAAATTACAGCACGAATACCGTGGTAACCTTATCTATCTGCCCATTGTATCACGCGAACAGCACCCAGATATTATTTCAGATCGAATTCCAAACTTACTGAGTGACGGCCGCTTAATGCAAGCTGTTAATTTAAACGCCAGCAAAACCAGTAGCTTTTTCTATTTGTGTGGCAATCCTGACATGGTGCGTGACACCCGAGCTGTGCTGAGCAAATTAGGCTTTGAAAAACACTTAAGACGATCACCTGGTCATTTTAGCTCTGAAAATTACTGGTAAAACATTATCGCAAATAGGCGTATTTTATGCTCTTACGGGTCTCACACTTTAGCGCCCCGTGTATTAAGTTGCTGTTATTAATTAATACCCACAACGCATTTTTCATACTTTAGCTTGGCTTAAATACCCGCCACCAAGATACAAAATAACATCAAACCCATGCGAAATTTTTTATTTGTGGCGCATTAGCGCCATGCATTGACCAGGCGATATAGCAACTTATTTTTACGCTAACGTATCGGTATTTAGTAAGCTTGTATTATCGTCAAACATAAAAGCTAACGTTAAAGTTGCAGCCTTCGCCAATTAACCCACATTAACTTTTCATGAAAACTTCTCCCCTGATAACTCTACTTAACGGCGATTTAACTTTTTGACCTATCAAGCCTTGCTACAGCTGCGCTATCACTTTAGTGAAAATATAATTCGCGCTACTACTACTTACCTGAGTAAGTGAATATTCACTCCAATAAAGCTTAGGGTTACTAGAGTTACCCAAAGGAAATTAGAAAGAGTTATCAGAGTTACCTTAAATAAAACCATCATAACTCCTAGAGTTATTTTGATATTTACTTCTAGGGTTGCCGGAGTTATAGTGGCTACAAGTTTTTAAATGAGGTTATTTATGAAATATCCAGTACAAGTACTGCCAGTTCATGAAGAAAATAGCTACTTGCTATCCGTGGTTGATTTACCTGGTTGCCAGGTAAAAGCACCCAGTATCGATGAAGGATTTTTGTTGTTAAATGACGCCATGAGTGCGCATTTAAAAATTTTGGTTGAATATGGTGAACCCATACCTAAAGCGAAAACCATTGATGAGCATATGAAGTTGTCCACGACAATAGCGCCTATTTGGGCTTTACTTGATTTTGATATTGTTCCCTATTTAGGTAAAAGCCATAAAATCAATGTCACCTTACCCGAGTTGTTAATTAAGCAAATTGATGATCGGGTAACTAAATCGTCACATTACAAAACCCGCTCTGGCTTTATCGCCGCTGCATGTGTTAACGAGTTAGCACGTTAGTAGAAGAGTTAACCTGTTAACGGCAGCAATTGCGCATTATTGTCAATTAGCCACCATAGACACATCAACTTATGAAGCTAGATCTGGTAAAGTTACTGACATAAACGAAACAAAAGAGGTGAAAAAATTGACCATAGAAAATGCAAACCTACTGTTACTGAGTAGCTCTCGCGTTGGCGAAACAGCATACTTGCAGCACGCGTTAGCCATGATAGAAGCAAAGCTTAAAGGCATAAAAGAATTGCTTTTTATACCTTATGCCGGTGTAACCTTAAATAATGACCAATATACCGCTATGGTACAAAGCGCGCTTACTGAGTTAGGAATTAAGGTGCATGGTATTCATAAATACGACAACCAAGTTAATGCAATTGAACAAGCCCAAGCTATTGCGGTTGGCGGTGGCAATACATTTCATTTGTTGCACCAGTTATATCAATATAACTTAATAGAGCCGATACAAGCTAAGGTGGCACAAGGTATGCCTTATATTGGCTGGAGCGCCGGCTCTAATATTGCGGGGCTTTCAATCCGCACCACAAACGACATGCCGATCATAGCGCCGCCTAGTTTCGATGCGTTACAGCTGGTTAATTTTCAATTAAATCCACATTACACAGATTATCAGCCACCGGGCCATAATGGTGAAACCCGTGCACAACGTTTGGCTGAGTTTATGGTGCTAAACCCCACTACCCCTATTGTTGCCATTGTTGAAGGCACAGGCTTAGATATTCAAGAAAATCGTCTGAAATTAGTCGCGAGCAGCGCTGATCAGGCTTATGGCTACTTATTTAAAGCCGGGGATAAATTAAAATTCACCACCAATGAAAAGTTAGATCACTTATTATAAAATACTAACCTTTATTGGCCATTACAGTAGCGCAGTTATCTTGGCAATATCAAGTTGCGCTGCTGCTTTGCTGATATCGTTTGTCATCGGCATTTCTGCTAATTTTGTTATCGGTAACAGACGTTCTAGCTCTGCAATATTTTCCGCAAGATAAGGCATATTTTCAGGGCAGTTAGCGACCCAACCAAGGCAGTCTAGGCCATCAGCAATAATCGCTTGATAAGTTAATACGGCATGATTTAAGCAGCCAAGTTTCATATTCACCACCAAAATGACCTGTTGGGCACTAGCCTGTACAAACTCAGAAAGGAATTTACCTTGACCCAAGGGCAAGCGCCAGCCGCCAGCACCTTCGCAAATCACCACGTCAGCCTGTAACGCAAGTACCTCATTATAGCCACGCTCGATATCAGCAATAGTGATAGTTTGTTGCAGAGTTAAGGCGGCAATATGCGGTGCGATAGGCTCTGCAAACGCGATCGGGTTAATGTTTGCAATTGATTGCTGACAGTTTGCTTGCGCTTGCAGTTGTAAGGCATCTTCATTAACTAGGCGATCATTTATACGCTCACAGCCCGCAGAAATAGGTTTATAAACCGCGACTTTTTTGTTTTTGGCGACTAACGCCTTTACCAGTGCTTGTGCCACATACGTTTTACCTGCATCGGTATCAGTTGCGGTAATAAAAAGTTTTAACATCAGCCTTCATTCTTTTTCGTTATTGAGATTTTTATACGCATTGCAATTCATACGCTATTTAACTTGCTAATTTAACCACTAACCCAGAGAGCACTTTATAGGTCGCAGGATAAATACCACCTGGGTCGATAAAGTCTTGGTAGCTTTGCGTCATTTTTTGCCACTTGTCTTTACCCGCAAGCCCTTTAGCTTGCTTTTTTGGTACATGATTAGCGCCAAGGCCCTTTAACTCGTGCGCAAGGTGCAAAACGTTTTCATACTCTAAAACAATATCTTGTTGCTTTACATTCAGTAACTTGCGATCTGTTGCATCGAGTAAGGCCGTGATCTCTTGCTCGGGCTTAAAATCAATAACATGCTGATCATCATCGACTTGTGCCCAAGCCGATTTTAGTTCAAATAAAGTGCCGTCAACCAAGGTTGAAAAAATAAAAAGCCCACCTGGCTTTAATACTCGCATCAATTCATTTAACACCGGCTCTAATGGCTCGCACCACTGGATCATTAAATTTGAATAAACAAAATCAACCGTTCGACTTTGCAGCGGTACTTTATAAGCATCGCCTGCCAGCCAAGCAATGTTGCTCTGGCGACTTTGTTGGGCAAAATTAAGCATGTCTTTCGAAATATCAAGACCAATGACTTGTTGATAACGAGCGGCTAATAAATCGGTAAAAAAACCTGTCCCTGAGCCTAAATCTAAAACCGTTAAATCATTTCTATTGGGTAGCCAAGGCATTAAATGCTTGCCGCAATAACGCTGTAAACGTGCCGAAACATCATAAGATGTACTAGCTGAGCCAAAAGATTTTGCTATTTTGTAACGATTAGTGCCTTGGGGCATTATGCTATAACCTCGTTGATACAATTTGCTAAGTAATTGATATCTTTAACTTCATGACTGGCGGTTACGGTAACGCGTAACCGCGAACTGTTTTTTGGAACCGTTGGCGGGCGAATGGCTGTCAACCAAATCCCCTTTGCTCGTAGTTTCTCAGCTACCTGTAATGCCGTTGACTCATCACCTATCACTATGGCGTGAATTGATGAAGTAGTATCAAGTAACTTAACTTTATCGGTTAATTTTGACGCCAGAATATTACTTAATTCGTTAATTTTCTCACGCCGCCAATGCTCGGTTTGGGCAATTTTAATACTGGCTCGTGTTGCCCAAGCAAGCGCTGGCGATATCGCGGTAGAATAAATGTAATGCCGAGAAAAGTTGATTAAATACTCTGCCAACGTTTGACTGCACGCGACAAAAGCACCACTGGTTGCCAAACTTTTACCAAAGGTTGCCATCACTACATCGAGTTCAGCTAGGCTAGAGCTGCCTTGGCCATATTCACCTACAACACCAATACTGTGCGCATCATCTAAATATAATAGCCCATGACATTGTTTGGCAACTTGCGCTAGATCAGCAATCGCGGCTTGATCGCCATCCATGCTAAACACCCCTTCCGATGCTATAACATGATTGAGTTCATTACTGTTAGCTGGTTTACTTTGTTGTGCTTGGCTGATCAAATGTTTGAGTTGCGCAATATCATTATGCAAAAAGCGCTTAACACTTGCATCGCTGCTCATCGCACCGTCTATCATTGAGGCATGGCTTAATTTGTCTAAATAAAGTCGACTGGTTTTATGACCTAAGGCATGCATTATGGCAATATTCGCGGTGAAGCCACTGGCAAACAGTAAACAGCGCGGCTGATTAAGCCAAGCACAAATATCATTTTCTAATGCTTGATGTGCATAGGAATAACCAGTAATTAGGCTTGAACCGCTCGCACAAGTGCCAAAACGTTGTGCTCCTTCGAGTAACGCTTGCCCAATAGCCGAATGATGATTCAAACCTAAATAATCATTCGAGGAAAAGTTTAAATAACGTTGCTCATTAACGCTAACATAGCGACCACTTTGTTCAGCAACGCATTGGCGTGCACGATAACGGTTGCGCAGCTGTTGCTGTGCAACCTCTTGGCTTAAGTACTCAAACGCCATAGGTATTAATTGGCAGCGTTATAAAATAAATCGCTATGTTGTTGCTCGCTTACGGCGGTATGTAACTGTTGCTCATTCTCTGTGTTACTAGCGACCGTTTCAGTATTAATACCTAAGCGCTCAAACAACTGCATGTCTTTATTTGCTTCTGGATTGCCGGTTGTTAATAATTTGCAGCCATAAAAAATTGAATTTGCGCCCGCTAAAAAGCACATAGCTTGCATTTGCTCATTCATGGCATCGCGGCCAGCCGATAACCGAACGTGACTTTTTGGCATCATAATTCGAGCCACCGCAATACAGCGAATAAATTCAAAATGATCTAAGTCAGCGACGTCTGATAATGGCGTACCCTCAATTTTCACTAGCATGTTAATTGGGACACTTTCAGGTTGTGGTGATAGGTTGGCTAACTGCGCTAACAGTGATGCCCGATCTTTACTTTCTTCCCCTAGCCCAACGATACCGCCACTGCATACTTTCATACCTGAGCTGCGAACGTTAGATAATGTATCTAACCGATCTTGATACGTGCGGGTGGTGATAATTTGATTATAATGCTCCGGCGAGGTATCAAGGTTGTGATTGTAGTAATCTAAGCCGGCAGCCTGGAGTTCATCTGCTTGCTCTGCCGATAGCATGCCCAGTGTCATACAGGTTTCAAGACCCAGTGCTTTTACGCCTTTCACCATTTCAACCACCAACGGCATATCTCTGGCTTTAGGGTTGCGCCAGCCAGCGCCCATACAAAAACGGGTTGAACCTTGTGCTTTCGCCGCTTTCGCTGCCGTAAGCACTTTTTCCACTTCCATCAAGCGTTCTTTATCAATATCCGTTTTATAACGCGAACTTTGAGAGCAGTATTTACAATCTTCTGGGCAAGCACCGGTTTTAATTGACAATAAAGTGCTCACTTGCACTTCGTTTGGGTTAAAGTTGGCACGGTGAATGGTTTGCGCTTTAAACATTAAGTCATTAAACGGCATATCAAACAGCGCTTTTACTTCATGCGCCTGCCAATTATGGCGAACTTCACCCAGCCGATGTTGACTTGAACTGGCAAGGCTATTAGCCGTAGTTTGTTGTGCCGATGTAGTTTGTTGGCTCATAGTTATTCACTCGTTTTGAAATTGCATCTGGTCATGTTAACGAGTAGTCTATGCGCGAGCCGTTGGATGTCAACTAATTCACCCAAGAAAACTTTACATATGAATAAAAATCAAACAGAAATACTCGAATATGATAAAAATCATGTTTGGCACCCCTATACTTCAATGACAAATCCGCTACCTTCATACTTAGTTGACTCCGCTGCAGGCGTTCACATAACGCTCAGTAGTGGCGAAAAACTGATCGACGGTATGTCGTCATGGTGGTCAGTATTGCATGGTTATAATCATCCCGAATTAAATCGCGCTTTAATTAAGCAAAGTGAAAAATTTTCTCACGTTATGTTTGGTGGTTTAACGCATCAACCCGCGGTTGAGCTTGCGCAAAAGTTAGTGGCAATGACACCTTGTGGGTTAAATAAAGTTTTTTTAAGTGATAGTGGCTCAGTTGCCGTTGAAGTTGCGTTAAAAATGGCTATCCAATACTGGCACAGTAAAAATAATACTGAAAAGCATAAAATACTTACCGTTAAAAACGGCTATCATGGCGATACCTTTGCAGCCATGTCGGTGTGTGATCCCGTCAATGGTATGCACCAACTTTTTGAACCTGTGCTAATGAAAAATCTATTTGCACCCGCGCCAAAAACGGCGTTTGGCGCAACTTGGCAACAAGACGATTGCGCACAGTTAGCAGCCATGTTTGCCAAACATCATCATGAAATAGCAGCCTTTATCATAGAGCCTATTGTTCAAGGTGCCGGTGGTATGCGCATCTATCACCCCAATTACTTAAAAACCTGCCGTGCGTTGTGCGATCAATATGATGTACTTATGATTGCTGATGAAATTGCCACGGGTTTAGGCAGAACGGGTAAACTGTTTGCCTGTGAATGGGCCGATATCAGTCCCGACATTATATGTCTTGGCAAAACCTTAACCGGTGGCTATATGACATTAGCGGCCACTTTGTGTACTGACGATGTCGCAAACACCATTAGTCGAGGTGAAGCAAATTGCTTTATGCATGGCCCTACTTTTATGGGAAATCCGTTAGCTTGTGCAGTGGCAAATGCCAGCCTTAACATCTTAATGCGCAATGAGTGGCAACAACAAGTCGCTGATATTGAGCAGGCGCTTAAACACATGCTACTACCTCTTAAAAGCCATACCCGAGTTTTTGACGTACGCGTGCTAGGGGCGATTGGTGTAGTTGAAAGTAAAACGCCGGTGGATATGGCCGCGATTCAAAAGCGCTTTGTTGAATTAGGGGTTTGGATACGGCCATTTGGCAAGCTTATTTACATAATGCCGCCATTTATTACTGATCTTGAACAGCTCAGGCAATTGTCTGCGGCAATCAAAACCGTATTAAGCGACGATGCTTGTTTTCAATAACGGGCTACGTTCTGTTATCAGTGTTTAACCAACATTGGCTTCTGAAATTTGTACTAAAATAAAGCTTACCCAAGCAACGGTGATCACTAATAGTAATAGAATATTAAAGTGCTTGCCGTCGCTTTTTCGGCGACTACGATACTTATCCAAAATTAAACAAAAATAACTACTAAGGGCGCTTAACCATAAAACTATGTATAGATAGCCAGTCAATGGTGTTAACCAAAACTTTCTGATCTCAATACCGTGATAACGTAGCAAGCCATAGTCAGTTTCAGGAGCCGCATAATACGCCACAATTAAAGCAAATATAAATAATCCCCAGCCAACGATTGCTAACACTCTGAGGATGTAGGTCCAGATATCTGCAGCATTTCTTCGTTCTTTTTTTACACTATTCATGCTTAGTACCACCTTTTGCAGTTAATCATGCCATTTTTTTGCTGTTTTTTATTTCAATATAGCCTGTATTGCGTAACTTTTACTTGTTAAACCTAACGAGCAAGGTAACATAACACTCCTTAAAATTTGAGAACATTTTTGACAGCAAAGAGGTTTCTAAATGTCAGTCATTGCAATTACTGATATCTTAGCAGGAAAATATCCTGTAGATGAATCAATAACTATCCATGGTTGGATCCGCACGCGTCGCGATTCCAAAGCAGGTATTTCATTTTTAGCCATACATGACGGTTCATGTTTTGATGCTATTCAAGCAATTGCGCCGAATAATTTAGCGAATTATCAGACTGACGTATTAAAATTAACCACAGGTGCTGCGGTCAAAGTCACCGGCACTTTGGTGCAATCTCCTGGCAAAGGACAATCGTTTGAAGTTCAAGCCGAACAGGTTGAAGTATTAGGTTTAGTAGAAGATCCTGATACATACCCTATGGCCGCAAAGCGTCATAGTATTGAATACTTGCGTGAGCAAGCGCATTTACGTCCTCGAACTAATATTGGTGGCGCAGTTACGCGTGTACGCAATACCTTAGCACAAGCCGTACATCGCTTTTTACATAGCAAAGGCTATTTATGGATTGCAACACCTTTAATTACCGGCAGTGATTGTGAAGGTGCAGGTGAAATGTTCCGTGTTAGTACCCTAGATATGGAAAACTTACCACGCAATGAACAAGGTAAAGTTGACTACAACCAAGACTTTTTTGGCAAAGAAACGTTTTTAACCGTCTCTGGTCAGCTAAACGTTGAGACATATTGTTGTGCACTTTCCAAAGTCTATACCTTTGGCCCGACTTTTCGTGCAGAGAACTCAAATACTTCACGCCACTTAGCGGAATTTTGGATGATTGAGCCAGAAATCGCCTTTGCCGATCTAAGCGATGCCGCTGATCTAGCAGAAGAAATGCTGAAATATGTTTTACAAGCCGTACTTGATGAGCGCCCAGATGATTTAGCTTTCTTTGAGCAACGTGTCGACAAAACGGTTATCGAGCGTCTGAAATCTGTGATCAATAATGATTTTGTACGTTTAGATTATACTGATGCCATTACCATTCTAGAAAACAGTGGTAAAAAGTTTGAAAACAAAGTGTCTTGGGGCGTGGATTTAAACTCAGAGCATGAGCGTTACTTAGCTGAAGAGCACTTTAACGGCCCAGTTGTTTTACAAAACTACCCTAAAGACATTAAATCATTTTATATGCGGTTAAATGATGATGGTAAAACCGTGGCCGCTATGGACATTTTAGCGCCAGGTATCGGTGAGATTATTGGTGGTAGTCAACGTGAAGAACGTTTAGAAATATTAGATAAGCGACTAGCTGAAATGAACTTAGATGCCGATGATTATAGCTGGTACCGTGATTTACGACGCTACGGCACTGTGCCTCACTCAGGCTTTGGTTTAGGATTTGAGCGCCTTGTAGCGTATGCAACAGGCATGCAAAACGTCCGCGACGTAATACCTTTCCCTAGAACACCAAACAACGCCTCGTTTTAAGTTAGACGAAAAAAACCCTCTTTTAGAGGGTTTTTTTCTGTTTAGACATTTCACCAAACTTACAAATAGCTGACATATTCAGCCAAATTTTTATCGGCTTTTAATGGCAACTCTTTCGCTTTTTCGCCGATATATAAAAAACCCACGATCTCTTCATGCAATTCGATACCTAAGCGCTCTTTTACTAAGGGATGGTAGCTCATTTCGCCTGTACGCCACATAGCACCTAAGCCAAGACTCGTGGCCGCCATTTGCATGGCATGAGTGGCACAACCTGCGGCAATTACTTGCTCTTGTTTAGGCACCTTAATGTGTTGGTGGAATTTAGTGCTGACAATTATAATTAATGGCGCACGAAACGGCATTCTTTCCGCTTTCGCTATTTTTATTTCGTCACTGCCATCACTGATCGCAGCTGACTTAAACGCTTTACTGAGTTTATTTAAGCCCTCACCTTTTACCACGGTAAATCGCCACGGTGTTAAACCGCCATGATCTGGGGCACGCATACCCGCCTTGAGAATCGCATTGATGCTCTCCTCATTAGGGGCCTGACCTTGTAAGTGCGGGTTAGACTGACGGCTATGTAAAAACTCCAATACGTTCATAAATTCATTCATTCCTTTTAAGTTTATTTTACTATTTGGTAACGCGTAACTGATATTGATAACGCGTACAAAGTGCTAATTAGCACACTATCTCTTTGTGATCATAAACATTTATAAAAAATTATCATTAAAAAATATCACTATTTCAGGTACGGATAAAAAATTTGCCCTATCAAGTACTCCCCTTAGTTATAACAGAACCTATTTATCGCTAACTTCTTTCAGCTTACGCTACGGTAACATTTGCGCTGTTACATTTGAATGACAAAAATATTTACATTTACGACTACTTAAAGCGACGAAATTTCAGTAGCATAGGGTTAACTTTCTGCACAAGCAATAGATAAGGTTTATGAAAGAAAATAAGACCACTTTCGCACGAATTAGCTCAGGCATATTTAGCGTTCTCAATACCACGCGTAAAATCATCATTAACTTAGTGTTTTTTGTTGTTGCAATAATCATTATCGCGCTTAACAGCGACGGCGACAATATTCTTGTGCAGCAAAACTCAGCTCTAGTATTAGATATTAAAGGTGATATTGTCGAACAAAAACGCGAAATCGATCCGGTAGATGCCTTTATGAGTGAAGCTATGGCGCAACCAGAACAAACAACAGAGGTGTTATTGGCCGATATTCTTGCCGTTATCGAGCAAGCGCGCGATGATGATAGGATCAACACAATAGTACTCGATTTGAAAAACCTCAAAGGCTCTGGGTTGACTAAGTTACGCGATATTGCCAAGCAGCTCACCGAATTTAAACAAACAGGCAAAAAAGTGATTGCCATTGGTGAGTCTTTCAATCAAAACCAATATTATTTAGCGAGTTTTGCCGATGAAATTTGGCTAAACCCTAAGGGCTGGCTACTACTCGATGGCTATGGTCGCTTTCAACTTTACTTTAAATCGGCCTTAGAAAAACTCTCAATTAGCCAACATGTTTTTCGCGTAGGCACCTATAAGTCGGCGGTAGAGCCTTATATTCGTGACGACATGTCAGCGGCAGCGAAAGAAGCAAATCAATTGTGGCTCAATGACTTATGGCACCAATACAAGACAGATGTTGCTGCACAGCGCCGCTTTTCTACCGACAATTTTGATGAAAGTATTGACGCTTTAGTTGCCAAGCTAACCGCTGCAAATGGCAGCATAGCTGAATATGCGTTAGCAAATAATTGGGTCGATGCCTTAAAAACTCAATATGAAATGACCTTAGCGTTAAATAAACATTTAGATGTGAGTAATTGGCAGGATAAAAAGGTAACTTTTAACGACTATTTAACGCTTATAAACCAAGAGCAGCCACAAAATACCGCAGCCGATAAAGTAGCCGTCATTGTAGCGAAAGGCATTATCTTAGATGGCGAACAAAAAGCCGGTAACATTGGCGGCAGTAGCACCGCAAAGTTACTGCGCAAAGCGCGTGAAAACCGGGCGGTTAAAGCTGTCGTGTTGCGTGTTGATAGTCCTGGCGGCAGCGCTTATGCCTCTGACGTGATACGCCAAGAGGTAGAGCTATTAAAGGCTGCCGGTAAACCCGTTATCGCCTCAATGGGTAGCTATGCCGCGTCCGGTGGTTACTGGATATCTGCTGCTGCCAATAAGATTTACGCGGCCCCTAGTACCATTACCGGCTCTATTGGCATCTTTGGTTTCTTTATGACCTTTGAAAACACTTTAAGTAAACTGGGTATATACACTGATGGTGTTGGTACAACGGATATTTCAGGGTTTGGCGTAACTCGTGCATTAAGCCCTGGCATGGCTAAGCTTGTACAATTAAATATTGAGCGCGGTTACCAAGACTTTCTCGAGCTTGTTGCCAGTAATCGCAATATGAGTATCAGCCAAGTGGATGCTATCGCTCAAGGACGGGTATGGTCTGGCGCCAAAGCGGTTGAGCTTGGCTTAGTGGATGCATTAGGGGACCTTGACAGTGCGATTCTAGCCGCTGCGAATTTGGCAAATTTAGACAGTTACGACACGCTATTAATTGAAAGAGAAAAAAGCCCACGGGCTTTATTTCTACAAAGTTTATTTGGTCAAGCATCGTTATGGTTTGCGACGCCCGATGACAATACAGGCTATACGGACAATAGTTTAAGCCGTGTAATTGCAAAACTTTCACTTGAACTTAATCAACTGGCACAATTAAATGATCCGCAAGGAATTTACTCATTTTGCCTTACCTGTGAAATCGAATAACCTAGCGTATTCATAGCGTGACTTATCAAGCCTCAATTTATCGAGGCTTTATTATGCTAGATTGCGACGTCAGAGACTCATTTTCACAATAGCAATATGTTACAATCTTGCGCGATTTCTCCATTTAGGCTTGCTATAGCCTGGCAGCTGATGCCACTTGAACAATAAGATTTTACTATGAAAAAACGTATTTATATCGCGTATACCGGCGGAACCATAGGCATGAAGCCAAGTGAAAACGGTTATGTGCCTCAGAAACAGCATTTAACCGATGCCATCATGCAAACACCTGACTTTCATCGCCAAGAAATGCCTGAGTTTACGATCAATGAATATCATCCCTTAATTGACTCTTCCAATATGTCACCCGCCGATTGGCAACAAATTGCCAATGACATTCAACAACATTATGATCAATATGATGGATTTGTAGTGTTACATGGCACAGATACTATGGCTTACACTAGCTCTGCCTTATCTTTCATGTTAGAAAACTTAGGCAAGCCGGTTATTGTTACTGGCTCGCAAATACCCTTTAGCCAATTACGTTCAGATGGTAAGGAAAATCTGCTAAATTCACTCTATATTGCGGCAAATTATCCCATTCATGAAGTTGGCTTATATTTTAACAATAAACTGTTCCGTGGTAATCGCTGTATTAAAGCCTATGCAGATGGATTCAATGCTTTTGATTCTCCAAACTTACCACCATTACTTGAGGCGGGTATTAACATTAGGTTAAATCAAGGTAAAGTTGCTCAGCCGATATCTACGCCATTATCGTTAGCACAAATCACGCCGCAGCCCATTGGCGTAGTGCATTTATACCCTGGCATATCTGTAGAGCTGATTAAAAATATTATTAAACAGCCGGTAAAGGCACTTATCATTCGCAGTTATGGGGTTGGCAATGCTCCACAAAATAAAGCATTGCTTGAGTGTTTAAAACAAGCAAATGATGAAGGGATAGTGATTGTCAATTGCAGTCAATGTGTTAAAGGCACGGTAAATATGACCGGCTATGCCACCGGCCATGCCTTAAGCAAAATTGGCGTGATCAGCGGCCATGATATGACCCTTGAAGCAACGCTGACTAAGCTACATTATTTATTAAGTAAGAATTACAGCCAAGCAAAAGTTCGACAACTGCTTGAGCTAAACTTACGCGGTGAATTAAGCACAGAGTAATAGTTTGCTGCGCGAAAAAAGCTAACAAGTCATAGCCCTGAAAGCTAACTTAACTCGCTTTCAGGGCATAAAACTAAAAAACTATAAAAATATAGGCTTTATTCGTTCAAGTAAGGGTAAGTCTTGTTCAGACAACTTGCCTAATAATAACCACTGGTTGAACTCTTTCGTTAAATCAATATCCGCACCTGAAGACATTCGACTTTGCATTAGCTCTACCTGCACTGCCATGCGTTGTTGCTGTAATTCAACGGGTGAAGGTATACCAGCTAATACTTCAAGTGCTATCGTCGCTTGGTCGCGGCTAACAAGGCTATTTTTGCTGGCTAACTCTTTAAGCTTCTTCTGCCAAAATGCATTTAATTGCAAAAACTGATTTTGCGCGGTAACGCATTGACCATTAACTGCACTTGCTGATAACAAAGCAAAGACAAGTTGCCATTGCTGTTTTTCACCTGCTTGCTTTGCCTGGGTTATTTTTTTGGTAAGCTCACTTTTCTTAGCGCTTATTTGTTTTTCTAATGCCACCATAGCCGGCTTTTGAGCTGAAACATCGGACGCTAATGTCTGTAATTGCTGCGCAAACGCTTGTAGCTCGTCCAGTTGCTTAGCCACTGAAAATTGCTCAAGTAGCTGATCAAATTTAGCTGTCAACTCAGCTGTTTTTGCTAATAATAAGGCTTCTTCTTTAGCAGTTTGCTGCGCGCGCTTAGCAAAAATTTGGTCGTTTATTTTACGAAACTTTTGCCAAAGTTTGTTTTCATATTTTGCACCAGCATAGCCTAACTCTCGCCACTGTGCTTGCAGGTTTTTAACCTGATTAATGGCAGCGTAAATATCCTCGTTGCTAAGTAAAGCTTCAGCACTGGTTATCAAGGTTTGTTTTGCCGTTTTATTTTCTTGGTAAAATCCATAAACCAATGATTTTACCGGTGCTAATATCGCATTAAACTCAGTATTTATCGCTTGATAAACGCTTCTATCAACTTGCCCTGCCTGTTGCCATTGCTTGATAAGATCATGGTAGGAGTGCGCTAATTGTTTATGATCTATTACCGTGTTTTCAGCATCATTAACCGCTAAGCCATCGGCAAGCTCTTGTGCTTGTGAGACCAGTTGACGACGCAAGCCTAAATGTTGTTCGCGTAGTTTTTCTTGCTCAGCAAAATAAACACGGCAAGGGGCAAATGCCGTTTCACACAATGCATTAAACTGGGTATTTAACGCTTGTTCAGCGTCATCTTCTGCATGCCCTAAGCTATTCCAAAGTTTTCGGTATTGCTTAACTTTCTCTGCCTGCTCATTCGGGTTATCTAAGGGTGTATCAACAATCGCTTGAATATCTGTTAATAGTTTTTGCTTACGCGGGGTCGCGATATAATGTTCCCAATCCGCTAACTCAGCAATTTTTTCATTTAAGCTATGATAATCTTTTTGCAAGCGTTGCTGCTGTTGCTCAGATAGCGCGTTAAACAGTTGTTTAGCCTTTTTAAAAACGCCAAATGCCGCATTAAACTTACCAGCGGCTATTAACCTTCTGGTAGCGCTTAGTTTTTTCTGTGTCACAGAAAACTCTTGTTTTTGGGCAGTTTGTAAAGGTTTTAATGCACTTTGCCAGTTTTTTTCAATCTCTTGCGCGGCGCTTTTAATTGATTCAGGTAAAGCCCCTGCCGACTTCTTTTCTGCTGCTTGCCAATCGCTCAGCCATTGCTGGTAAATAGGTAAACGCTCGTTCATCTCAATAAGCGTTGTTGGTAAGGCTAATTGCGATACTTTAGATATCAGCTGCGTAGCCTCGGCAACAGATTCCGCTATCAAGGGCAGCTGCTGTAACTTTTGCTGTTGCTGTGCAACTTTGCCTTGCAAGTCTTCTTGCTGTTTAAGGCTTAATGGCGAGTCGGCTATTTCTTGGGCGAGTTGCTTAAATACGGCTAAGTATTGTTGCTCGTCGATACGCTCATTTTCGAAAATACTAGTACTTAGTGCTTGATCTATCTCTTGCAGTACACCTTGAAAATGCGCTATGGCGTGCTGTTTTTGTTGCGCTAACGCTTGTGCTATTTCGGCTTGTGCATGCTGCTCGGCTTTACTTGCAAACAATTGCTCTAACTGCGTCAGTATTTTGCAATACTTTTGTGAAAACCGGTTTTGTTCTGTCGAATCAAAAACCGCAAACTTATCGTTTAATGTTTGCCATTCTTGTATTAATAACTCACGCTTTTGTTGATAAACAACAAAGTCCGATTGCTCTTTTAAAGCTTGCAACTTTGCCAAGACTAAATTGACTTGTTTACGCAGGTTTATTGGTCGCTCAATAACAGCTTGTAATTGCGTCAACTTTTCTGTTATTTGTTGCGTTATTTGCTCATTACAGGCTTTTTTCTTTAGCTTTTCTAAACTTGCAATATCATTAAGTTTAGCCACGATATAAGCTTGCACTTTAGCATGTTGTTTTTGAGCAAATAAATTAATTAATAACTGTGGTTTAAGCACAGGTTTGCTGTTATCTGGCTGTGGTTTTTCTGCTAACTTTTCAAATAAGGCGATAACTAGTGTTGGATCTTGCGTGCTTTTCAACCAGAGCTCAAAACGGTGATAATGCTGATGTGCTGCAATGTAACTGAGCTTTTCCTGCATAGACAAGGTTATTTCATCTTGATCAGTTAAAATGGCGCTAACTTTTTGCTCGGCATAACGTCTCACTTTTTCCATCGAGTTTTCTTGACTATGAAGCAACCAAGTTTGAAAGTCTGCTAATTTGATTAGTGCCGCTCGTCGAACATTTTCATGTTCATCATTTTTTGCGAGCTGCTCAATAATAAAACGATGCTCTGGCTCACCAAGCGATAAACTATTACTTATCGCTTCTACCCTAACGGCACTATCTTTATGTTGCCACGGCTTTTTAAATAATTTTGCAAAAATCATAGATCTGAAAACCTAGCAATATCATTGCTGTCTTTTTTTGCGGGGAAATCAGCGCGTAATTCGCTTTTGGTTTTCATGATCATTTCACCATTGGGACCAATAGACAGCGTTTGATCAGATTCTAAATGTTTCGCTTGATAGGCCATAGTAATTTGTACTGCCGATAACTGTTGTGCTTTATCAACCGCGACACCTTCAGGCCACTTACCGGTTTCCGCCGCACATTTTAAACGTAAATACATGTCTTCTGACATGTGTTCGACTAACTCTATGATATCCATGAATGTCTCTTTAAATAATGATTAAACAACAATTGTCACTTAGCGCCCACGTTTCGCTAAAATTAATCGGATGCGCGTTACTATATATAAAATAAAACCAAGTATGGTACTGGCTATTGAGGTCAAATATTGCCAACTTCCAGTTTCGGCATCTAACCAATAAAACGATAAAAAGCCACCACAGAACAACAGCATAGCGATAAACGAATGAGTCATTAATTGCTGTGATTTTTTTACGGCATTTATTCGCTTTATGTTAGCAATTTTATCGGCATCTAACGCCGTTAAGTCTAATTGGCAATGCGAGCAGGACTTTGCTTTATCTGAAATTTTTTTCTTACAGCTTGGACAATTAATAACAGCCATTTTCTACCTCATTTTTGCAGTCATATTTTACCTAAAAAAAACGCCCTTGCGGGCGTTTTTTGCCAGTATATTACAATTATTTTTGATTTTCTTGATCAAAACGTTTTTGCCAAAAATCAGCATTTTTTATCGCCAATCTTTTCGGATTGAAACTGTAGTGCTCAACACCGGCATCCTTCTGACTTTCATAGTCTTTTAATGCTTTAACCGCAGGTTTAGCCATAAAGAATATAACAATAATGCCAATAATATTTAACCATGCCATCATGCCGACACCGATATCCCCCATTCCCCATGCAATATCCGCTGCTTTAACTGTGCCATAAAAGGTTGCAACCATGATCAACACTTTTAATAAAAACGTTAACGCCGGAAAGTTAAAGGTGCGCTTTATGTAGGAGACATTATTTTCTGCAATAAAGTAGTACGCTAAAATCGTCGTAAATGCGAAGAAGAATAATGCAACAGCAATAAAAGGCTTACCAAAACCGGTAAGCATGCTTTCAACAGCAATTTGCGTAAAGGCTGGGCTATTAGCGGCGATATCGCCGGCAATATTTTGTACTATAAAGCTAGTTTCACCTTCTAATCTTACATTATAAGATTGAGTAATTAAAATCATAAAAGCTGTCGCGGTACAAACAAATAAAGTATCTATATATACCGAAAATGCTTGTACTAAGCCCTGCTGTGCAGGATGAGCAACTTCTGCTGCCGCCGCCGCATGTGGGCCTGTACCTTGACCGGCTTCATTAGAGTATACACCGCGCTTGACACCCCAACCAATGGCAGCACCAACGCCGGCCATAGGTGAAAATGCATCAGTAACGATCAGCATAAAAACATCAAATAATCGGTCAATATGCAAAAAGATCATGACACAAGCAATGATAATGTAAGCAAGCGCCATAAATGGCACCACAACCTGCGTAAAGTTGGCAATACGCTTAACACCACCAAAGATAATAAAGCCAAGTAACATGACAATAAATACCGCGGTATAAAGCTTGGTCATTTCAATCGGCCCAAGCGCGGTATCTAGTGTACTGCCACTGCCAAAAACCATGGTAACAGCAACGCCAATACTATTAGACTGTACTGTCGGCAATAAAGCGCCACAGGCGATGATAGTCGCAATAGCAAAGATCCACGCATACCACTTCTGTCCTAAAGCTTTTTCTATATAATAAGCTGGACCACCACGATATAAACCTTCTTGCTCTTCTTTGTAAATTTGTGCATTTGTTGACTCAATGTAGGCAGTTGCGGCACCAAAAAACGCCACTACCCACATCCAAAATACGGCACCTGGGCCACCAAAGCCAATTGCCGCGGCAACACCGGCAATATTGCCTGTACCAACACGACCGGATAACGAAACTGCTAATGCTTGAAACGAGGAAATACCTTGCTCTGAACTTTTGCCTGTCATTAATAAGCGCCACATTTCACGAAAATGACGTATTTGCACAAACCGAGTTATAACAGAAAAAAATAATCCAGCGCCCAAGCATAGATAGACTAATGCTGGGCTCCAGATTATCGCGTTTAATGTATTGACAATTTCTTGCACGTTAGACTCCTGATTATTATTATTTTTATGTTCGTTTTAGTTGCTAAAATGTTGTGCAATTTGGTTAGTTAACGTAAGTCACCAACCACATGATAAATAGCGCTAAGTACGTCTCGACCAAATAAACTACTACGTTCGTCAGACCAACCTACACTATAATCTGGCAGTAAGTCATTATCTTTAAATGGCATTTCTACGGTATAGGCCAAACATTTAAACTGCTCACCAACCCAGTTAGCGGCGACGGTTAAGTTGGCCTTACCAGGCTCATCTTTGTCATAACCTTTGTCGTCTTGAAATTCAGGGGTTATTGCAAGTAACACATTTTTGAACTTTTCTTCCAAGGCTTTAATACGGTCATTATAAGAAGGTACGCCTTCGGTGCCGGCGACAAAGTTAAATGGCAAGGCTTCATCACCGTGAATATCTAAATGCATGTCGACACCAGTTGCTAACATTTTTTCACGCACTAGATAAACCTCTGGGCTGCGCTCCATGCTTGGGTTTTGCCATTCTCGGTTTAAGTTAACCCCAACCGCATTAGTGCGTAAATGACCTCGCACTGAACCATCAGGATTCATATTGGGCACTAAGTAAAATACCGCACTATTTAAAAGTGAACGCGCAACACCATCGTCTTCATCAAGCAAGCGGTCAATAAACCCTTCCATAAACCACTCAGCCATAGACTCGCCCGGGTGTTGGCGTGCGGTGATCCAAATAACTTTCTTGCCAGGTCCTGCTTCGCCCACTTTTAATAACGACATATCACGGCCATCAAGTGTTTGTCCCAACACTTGCAACTGACAATCAATATCGAGCTGTGCACTATGAATTAAGTCTTGATGGCGCTCATAACTGTACGGCGCAAAATAAGCAAAGTAAGTCGCGTCACATTCTGGCGTAAAAGTAATGGTAAGTTTCTCACCATCAAATTCGGTAGGCACACGAAACCAATGCTGACGATCATGTGAAGCAACGGCCTGATAATTATGCCAGCCTTCTACATAAGCAGACTTACCGGCGTTGGTTAGATGAATGACATGTTCGCGATGTTCAGTGTTATGCAATTTAAAATGAAACCACTGATAGAAATCGGATTGATGATCTTTTTTAATGGCTAACTCTATGTTACTTGGGTCTTGCGCTGAGATAACTTCGATATTACCTGAGTCAAAGTTCGCGGAAATTTGCATAAGGGCTATTGCTCATAATTAGTGAAGATAGCCCTAGTGTACACAAACGCGTAAAAGATCAGAAGTCTAAAAGCTCCTTAAATACAGGCCTAATTCAGAAGAATAGCCAAGAGAGCGACTAATAACAGTATTTTCTTCATCTAAAACATAATAACTGGGATAACCTTGCACTTGAAAGTCTTGTTTTACTGCCTCATTTCCTAACGCAACTGGAAATGTTAACTGGTGACGCTCAGTGAATGCTGCCACTTCATTTTGGTCGACAAAATCTAACGCCACCGCTATCACTTTGATATGCGGCTTTCGTTCAAACAAGCTTTGCAAGTTACCGATACTCATGTGACAAATTTGACACCAAGGAGCAAAGAAATAAACAATCGTTTTTTGCCCATTGGCCTGCAAACTCAATGTTTTATTATCTAACGTACTAAGTTGATGGATTATTGGTAGTTCGCCATTACTACTAGAGAGCATACTGGTTTCTCTGAGCATGGATATAGCATGAAAAATAAAAAAGAAAACAACCGCTTGTAAACTAAGACTTCGTAACAAAATAAAAACACCTTAAACGTTTAATCATAATGATAAAGACCCGACAAACTGGCTTTTAGCTTCATAAAAGCCGCAATCGTTATCAATAACTTAATTGTACAAGGTTAATAGCCTGTTTTCGTGACTAAGCCAAGATTTTATTGTGCGCTAGCGGGGTAATTGTGTCTGATTTTTTTACAATTAGGAAGTTGCTTATAATCCTAAAAAATATAAGCATTTGAATTAAGTTGATTTTGTATTAAAGGTACAGTATATGCATTGACCTACCTCAGTCAGTTATTAGTTGTACGTAGATTTTTGTCGTTACGTTGATAATTCAGCAGTTAAAAACAATAACCATTGGGATAAAACGACGCCTTGGCACTAAAACGCTATGCATTATTTTATCGTTAACTGATATTTTTGAAATTAACTAACATGGAAACTTGTCTATGAAACTTAAAAATATTTATCTACTGATAGCCTTTCTATTTGGCTTTAACTTTACAGCCTTAGGTGGGCCAATAATTTTGGCTGGTACTGACGCCGATGATCATGGCGGGGCCACTGCTACAGCTAACTTGACGGGTTGGTTGTTTATGCAGCGGGTACTTGAAAACTTAGCCAGCGCCGCATCGTTAACCAATGGCCATTTAAACGTGGTTAATTTAGGCAGCTCAGGGAGCGCTTTAAACGCGGCAACTTCAGCGTTTGGTTTTTCTTCTTTGGCAGGAACTTGGAGCTTTACCAATATTGACGGTGATGCGGCAATAACGGATTATTTTGCCGGTAACGGTGCGGTTAATATTAATAATACCGGGATCATTATGATGGACTCGGGCAGTCACGTTAGTGGCGGTTCAAGTGTCAGTGAAAGAAACCTATTTACCACCAATGCCGGAATTATAGATACCTTCTTGGCTAACGGCGGCGGCTTGTTTAGCCAGTCAAACGGTTACGCTTGGGTGAATGCGCTACTACCAGGTTTAACTATTGTCAACGGTGGTGGTACTGGCGCAAACCTAACCGCGGCAGGCATGGCAGCATTTCCGGGCTTAACCAACGGAGATTTAACCAGCGGCCCACGCCATAATCGCTTTAGCAATATTGGCGGCTTAACCGTGCTGGCAACAGATAATAGCGGTATTGCAGTAATTATCGGTACTAATGCTGGCTCGATTACTAACCCAGGACAAACGGTACCTGAGCCAACAACCCTTGCTATATTTGCCTTAGGTTTACTCGGCTTAGCATCACGCAGAGTTAAGAAAAAAGCCTAGCCGAATAAATACTGCCGATATAGCCCACGCAACTTCTAAGCTAGTGGTAAAAATGAAAAAGCATCAACCTATGGTTGATGCTTTTTTCTGTGTGCTCTATCCTAAAACCTGTGTTCACATTAGGCCATTAGGCTTTAATCAGAAAACTCAGCCCAAGAGCCTAACGAATGTTAGTACAACCTTTCATATACGGCTGTAAAACAGTTGGCACATTTACACTGCCATCGGCTTGTTGATAGTTTTCTAATACCGCTACTAAGGTCCGCCCTACCGCTAAACCTGAGCCATTTAAGGTATGTACTAATTCAGGTTTATTACTTGTGCTGTTGCGATACCTTGCTTGCATTCGACGTGCTTGAAAATCACCCATATTAGAACAAGATGAAATTTCTCGATAAGTATTTTGTGCAGGTAACCAAACTTCAATATCAAAAGTTTTAGTGGCACTAAAGCCAATATCACCTGAGCATAAAACCACAGTTCGATAAGGTAACTCTAACTGCTCAAGAATTTTTTCTGCATGACCGGTTAACTCTTCTAAGGCTTTAAAGGAGTCTTCAGGCTTTACGATTTGCACCATTTCAACTTTATCAAATTGATGTTGGCGAATTAAGCCACGAATATCACGTCCGTATGAACCGGCTTCACTGCGAAAGCACGGCGTATGAGCGCACATTTTAATTGGTAACTCTTGTTCGTCAATAATTTCATCGCGTACCAAGTTCGTTAACGGCACTTCGGCGGTGGGTATTAATGATAGCTTTTTATTATTTAACTCAGTATGAAATAAATCTTCGCCAAATTTAGGTAATTGTCCGGTGCCATAAAGTGAGTCATGATTAACTAAATACGGTACATACATTTCTTGATAGCCATGCTCTTCACTGTGCACATCTAACATAAACTGTGTTAGTGCTCGATGTAACTTGGCAATTTGGCCACGCATCACCGCAAAGCGGGTACCGGCGAGTTTGGCGCCGCTTTCGAAATCTAGGCCTTTATCTAAGGCACTGGCAACATCAACATGATCTTTTATTTCAAAGTCAAACTCTCGTGGTATGCCCCAACGTTTTATTTCTACGTTATCGTCTTCGCTCAAGCCTGTTGGCACTGAATGATGAATTAAGTTCGGCATCGATGAGGCAATACTATCGATACGCGCTAAAATTTTATTTTGTTCTTCTTTCGCGGCTTCTAGCGCATCGCCCAGTTGACTGACTTCAGCCAACAAAGGTTGAATGTCTTCACCTCGCGCTTTAGCTTGTCCAATCGACTTAGAGCGTGTGTTACGCTGATTTTGTAAATCTTGCGTTTTCATTTGGATAGCTTTACGTTGCTCTTCCAGCTCAATTAATTGGGCTGTGTCTAACGTATATCCACGTTTGGCAAGCTCAGTTGCCGTGTTTTCTATATCTGATCTAAGTAGTTTTGCATCAAGCATGATATGTCACGTGTTTTCTTTGTTATTTACTTGTTAAAAATAGATACAATAAACATTCCTAATGCGGCTGCAAAAATGCATAGAGTCACACTAAGTAATATATTTATTGTTGCCTTTAATACTTCACCTTGTTGAATTAACAATAAAGTATCTAATGAAAAGGTTGAAAAGGTGGTAAATGCGCCTAAAAAACCAATGGTAATTAGCGGCCGATAAACGCCAACCTCAATAACACCTTGTTCAATTAACCCATGTAATGCTCCCATTAATAGGGAGCCGGAAATATTAACCGCCAACGTTGCAAAAGGGAATCCTTTTCCGAGCCAATTTAGCATTAATTGTGAAATATAAAACCGCATGCTGGCACCAAAAGCGCCGCCAAGGGCGATTAAAAGGTAAATGCTCCAAGTGCTCATGGTATTAATCATATCGACGATTATCGCTTTGTTGATCTAATTGCTTTAAGTAGTTTAACTTATCGCCTAGTTGTTTTTCTAGCCCGCGATCGCTAGGTTGATACAAGGTTGTGTGGGCAATTTCTGCCGGAAAATAATTTTCACCCGCCGCATAAGCGCCAGCTTCGTCATGGGCGTATCGGTATTCGCTACCATGGCCAAGCTCTTTAGTAATCGCGCTGGTTGAGTTTTTTAAATGCAGCGGAACATCAAGCTCACATGTCGCTTTAGCTAAAGCCTTGGCTTGTGAAAATGCGCTATAAACCGCATTACTTTTTGGCGCGAGTGCCATGTAAACTGCAGCTTGTGCAATTGCCCGCTCGCCTTCACTAGGCCCTACTCGTTGAAAGGTATCCCAGGCATTAATCGCTAATTGCATTGCCCTTGGATCGGCATTACCTATATCTTCACTGGCAATGGCTAGCAGTCGACGAGCGACATAAAGCGCGTCACCACCGCCAGTTAAAATTCGTGCATACCAATAAAGTGCCGCGTCAGGGTCTGAGCCGCGCACGGATTTGTGAAAGGCGCTGATCAAATCATAAAACGCATCGCCACCCTTATCATAATGGGCAATTTTATTGCCCGCGACTTGAATCAGTTGGGTTTTCGTTAACGTTTGTTGCTTGTTAACAACTGGGGTAATTTCTAAGCAATTTTCCAATAAATTTAATAACCGACGAGCATCACCATTAGCTAATGCTAGCAATTGCTTTTTGGTGTCTTGGTCAATAATAATTTCATGTTGTTCGGTTTGAGTTTGGTAGCTAAGGGCCCGTGCTAAAACATTACTTAAATTGGCTTTACTCAATTTCTTCAGCGTGTAAACTCGAGCGCGAGATAATATCGCTTGGTTTAATTCAAAAGCAGGGTTTTCTGTGGTGGCACCGATAAAAATGATGGTGCCATCTTCAATATGCGGCAAAAAAGCATCTTGCTGGCTTTTATTAAAACGATGCACTTCATCAACAAAAAGTACCGTTCGACGCTGCTGGTGAATAGCGCGCTTTTTAGCATTGTCGATGGCTTGTCGTATGTCTTTAATACCAGAAGTCACCGCGGATACTCTTTCTATATCGGCGTTCGCGTGATTAGCGATAATTTCTGCTATGGTGGTTTTTCCGGTACCTGGTGGCCCCCAAAAAATGAGTGAATGGACTTTGCCTTGTTCAATCGCTAATGGCAGTGGCATGCCCTGCCCAAGAATATGCTCTTGACCTTCATATTCTGCTAATGATTTAGGCCTTAATTTTGCTGCTAACGGTTTAAAACGATCGTCTTGGTCAAAGCCTAAATCAAGCATACCGTTATCGCTGGTCATCTAAATAAACCCCTTCAGGGACTGAAAAACTAAATAGCGCTGGATTAGGCGCAGAGCCGTGGTTTAACAGTTTGATCACGCTCAGTTGGCCAGTAGTATCTAGCATTTCTACAGCGATTAGTTTAGGTGTGTGCTCACTGTTTGCAAAGCTTAGCGTAAGACTTTTGACACGACTATCTTGCCCCTTTGCCACTATGGCATATCGATTTTTGGCTATTTTGCTAACAGCATAGTCTTGCCATAATTGCGGATCGTTACTGCTAAGTAACAGTATTGGGGTATTTGCAATAGCACTAGCTAAGGTATAAACACTAACTTGCTCAACAAAGGGATCATAAAACCAAAGGTTTTCGCCATCTGAGACTATTAAAGACTCATCTGGGCTAAGGGTTTGCCAGTGAATTAAATTAGGTTTACTGACTGAAAATTTACCTGTTCCTTGTTGTAATGAATTACCTTCTTGATCAAAAATTTGTTGATTAAAGTCAGCACTAAAAAATGCGACTTTTTCAAGCTTAACCATGAGTTCAATTTTAGCGTCAATTAATGGCTGAGCTGTGCTTAGCCCTTGAGTTGACGATGCTGGTTCAGCGCTAGGTGTTTGCGCCACACTGTTAGCGGATAGTGCTAGGCTGATCAGTGTTGCTAACAATGAGACGTTTTTGAATAGTTTCAACTTAATGTTCCTTGATTGGCGGTGGTGCTAACACTTCACGAGCACCATTATTACCTGGTCGACTAACAACCCCTTGCAACTCCATTTGTTCAACGATACGGGCTGAACGATTATACCCTATTCTAAATTTACGTTGAATACTGGAAATAGACACTCGACGTGTTTCACTAATGAAAGCAAGTGCTTCGTCATAAAGCGGGTCAATTTCTTCTTCTGCATTGGCTTCTGCTTGCTCACCCGGTAACAATATTTCTTGTTCGCTATCACCTGAGAGGATTTCTTCGATATAGTTAGGCTCGGCTCTTGACTTCCAATCACTAACTACAGCATGCACCTCATGATCATCAACAAAAGCACCATGTACACGCACGGGAACAGCCTCACCTGGCGGCAAATAAAACATATCACCCATGCCTAATAATTGATCAGCGCCTTGTTGATCTAAAATGATGCGAGACTCGATACGAGATTGCACTCTTAGTGCCATGCGAGTCGGAATATTGGCCTTGATTAAACCGGTTATAACATCAGCTGATGGTCGCTGAGTCGCTAAAATTAAATGAATACCTGCTGCTCGGGCTTTTTGTGCGATTCGGGCAATCAGCTCTTCCACTTTTTTACCCACAATCATCATCATATCAGCGAATTCATCAACGATAATAACGATTGATGGCAATTTTTCTAACATAGGTGGCGTTTGGCTAAACGCATCGTTGGGCTGCCAAAGCGGATCGATAATTGGTTCACCGGCTTTGATAGCTTTAGCCACTTTCTCGTTATAACCTTTAAGATTGCGCACGCCTAATTTTGACATTAATTGATAGCGTCGCTCCATTTCACCTACACACCAGCGCAGCGCGTTAGCCGCCTCTTTCATATCGGTTACCACTTCCGATAATAAGTGTGGGATGCCATCATAAACTGATAATTCAACTTGCTTGGGATCTATCATGATCATGCGTACATCTTCAGGCGATGATTTATACAAAATACTCACTATCATGGTGTTGACGGCTACTGATTTACCAGAGCCTGTGGTACCTGCGACAAGCAAATGCGGCATTTTAGCTAAATCCGCTATTACAGGCTCGCCAGAAATATCACTACCTATTGCCATGGCGAGATTTGACTTTGAGCTAGCAAATTTTTCACAAGCGATAACATCGGCAAAAAATACGGTTTCACGATGTTTATTGGGTAATTCGATGCCAATAACTGACTTACCTTCAATAACCTCAACCACACGCACACTTTTAGCTGAAAGCGAGCGTGCTAAATCTTTTGATAAATTGGTTATTTTACTGGCTTTCACGCCAGGGGCTAAATCCAATTCAAAGCGCGTGATAACCGGCCCTGGAAAAACACCGACAACATCTGCCTTGATTCCAAACTCCAAAAGTTTTGCTTCAACGAGGCGAGACACACGATCTAGCTGCTGTTGGTCGATTGGGTTGTTCGCCCGATCAGCACGGTCTAATAAATCTAATGAAGGTAGCTCATGGTAATTAGGCTCAGCGGCTTTGTCGTTTTCTAATTGCTGATAAATTTTATCATGCAGGGTTGCGGGCTCATCAACGACAATTTTCTCGACCGGTTCAAACGCGGCCGCAATTTCATCGTCGCTAACATGTTCTTGGACATTCATGGCTAATGGTTCGCCCATTAAGTCGTCAATATCTAGATAAGGCTCCTTGTCTCGGCTATTTAATGCACTGTCGTCATCACTTTTTGCAAATACATCGCTATGCTCGGCGTCACTAATGGCGTCTAATGCTTGCTTGACTTCATCTGGCTCATCAAAACCGATAAAATGCTCTTTGTCAGCGCGCTCGTTTTGACTAGCGGTTGTTTGCGTGTTCTGCTCTTTGTTGTTAGGTTTGCTGGCGCTTTTACGCTCAACATGAGTGCCTAAATGATATTTGATTATCGACGGAAGTTTCAGGCTATATTCAATCAGACAAATGGCGCTTTCACCAATTTTATCAATCGCTTTTAGCAGTGAGAAGCCGGTTAATAGCACAAAACCAGAGCCACAAAACGTGACAAATAATAACGTGCTACCCACAAAAGAAAAATAAGGCAACAGGGAGTTACTTAATACATCACCTAAAATACCACCTGCAGAAAAATAATATATATCATCAAAATTCATGCTTGCAATAGCTGTAATACCAATATAAAACAAGATAAAGCCAATAAATTTTAAGCCAAGCGTTAAATAATCTAATCGGATTAATTGGTGATATTTTTGAAAAAGTAACCAACCCGTTATTGCAATAACAAAGGGCAGACTATAAGCGATAATACCAAAAATATTCAGTAACACATCTGATAAGTATGCACCGACCGCGCCTCCTAAATTACGCACTGGGTTTTGGTAGCCGGTTTGAGACCATCCTGGGTCAGCAGGATCGAAACTAAACAGTGCTAACATGACGTACATTGCAAAAACGCAAGACACTAACAGCCCTGCTTCAAGAAGGCGTTGAACGCCGTTTAATTTTGGAGAAGATGAAGACAATGGTACACTCTGCTGAAAATTATCATATTTATAGGGCTAAAGTAGCAAACATTCACTATAAATTAAATCCTTTAGCGTTTTATTGGTAATAGATTGGAAGATTTTACCTCTTCCATCACCACATAGGTTCTACTTTCACTCACCGCAGGAAGCCTAAGTAACGTATCTCCTAATAATTCGCGGTAGGCAGCCATATCAGCAACACGCGTTTTTAAAAGAAAGTCAAAATCTCCAGACACTAAGTGACACTCCTGAATGACATCAAGATTATGTACTGCTTTGGCAAAATCATCAAAAACATCAGGACTGGTTTTAGTTAACGTGATCTCGACAATAACCAATAAGGCGGCTTCTAATTGATGCGGATTTAAAATGGCTTGATAACCCATGATAAACTTATCGTTTTCTAAGCGCTTTACTCTCTCTAAGCAGGGTGTAGCACTGAGACCTACTCGCTTAGAGAGTTCAATATTTGATAAACGACCGTTTTTTTGCAACTCAAATAGAATGTTTTTATCAATGCGATCAATTTTTTTTGTCACCGCCAACCTCGCTTATATAATTAACTAAATAAGTTGATTTTTTCAGAATTATATCCTGACTTCAAAAAAATTACGACAGGTTAATCCGTAAAAAAACAAATATACTAGCCTCATATTTTACAACAGAGAATGAAAATATGATTATTGGTGTCCCAAAAGAAATAAAAAATCACGAGTACCGTATTGGCTTAACACCCGCTGGTGTTAAAGAGTTAATTGTTAATGGCCATGACGTTATTGTCGAAAATAATGGTGGTGCAGCAATTGGCTTTGATAATGAACAATACATCAATGCAGGTGCAAAAATTATCGACTCAGCAGCAGAGATTTTTGCAACCGCTGACATGATAATCAAAGTGAAAGAGCCTCAGCCCAATGAATGCAAAATGCTGCGCCCTGGCCAAATTTTATTTACCTACTTACACTTAGCACCCGACCCACAGCAAACCGAGTTATTAGTTGCCTCTGGTGCCACTTGTATAGCTTATGAAACCGTGACACAAGCCGGTGGTGGTTTACCACTATTAGCGCCTATGTCTGAGGTTGCCGGTCGTATGTCTATTCAAGCCGGAGCACATGCTTTAGAAAAAGCGCAAGGTGGTTTAGGCGCATTATTAGGTGGTGTACCTGGCGTAGCACCAGCAAAAGTATTAATTGTCGGTGGTGGTGTTGTGGGTACACAAGCAGCGCGCATGGCGGTTGGCATGGGTGCTGATGTTACGATTTTAGATCGTTCGTTGCCGCGTCTTCGTCAATTAGACACTGAATTTAATGGCCGCTTAAAAACCGTTTATTCTACTGCTGATGCCATGGACCAATTAGTCGTTGATGCCGACTTAGTTATAGGTGCAGTGCTTATTCCAGGTGCAGCAGCACCTAAGTTGGTGACAGCACAACACATTAAAATGATGAAAAAAGGCGCTGTCGTAGTTGATGTTGCTATAGACCAAGGCGGTTGTTTTGAAACCTCTAAAGCAACCACTCACCAAGATCCAACATATGTTGTCGATGGTGTTGTACATTATTGTGTTGCCAATATGCCAGGTGGCGTTGCGCGTACTTCGACATTAGCTTTAACCAATGCCACTATGCCATTTACCGTTACCATAGCCAATAAAGGTGCTAAGCAAGCTATGCTTGACGACGCTCATTTAATGGCAGGTTTAAACGTGCTGGGCGGACAAATTACCTATAAGCCGGTTGCCGATGTGCTTGGTTATGAGTACGTAGCACCTGAGCAAGCGTTAGCTGCTTTATAATTTATTTTTAGCAAAACTGAAAGCCGCTTTTTAAAAGTAATGCCGATCGTTTAAGAAATAGTTGAACGATCTTGCAAGTATAAGATAATCCCCTCTGATATTTTCAGAGGGGATTTTTTTGTGCTTAATAATGAACTAGAGCTTGTTTATGAATCAGTTGAAGAAAGTAGAGATTATGAATCAGTAGTTCAAGCGATAGAACCCG
>NZ_NBOC01000008.1 GCF_002104455.1 Colwellia chukchiensis
AATGGTTTAACTCCTTTCGACTATGTTGCTTATTGTCTTGAACAACTCAGTGATCAAAATGTTGATGTTGAAGCTCTGCTACCTTGGAATGTAAAGCTTAGCTAGGTGCTGATCACCGGACGCTTACATATGACATAGCAACAGGTGATGATGGACAAGATGAAATCAAGCTTCCATATTGGTTAATGTCTAGCGATGAGTTTACTAATCTGATTATCGGTAAGACAGAAAGAAGTGCTACTAGCCAGAATAACGCAGTCCAGAAAGCACTTGCACATGCAAGAATGGTTGCAGCTAATATTGTAAAGCCTTGTCCAAGAGAGTTTGGGACAAATGAATTAGATCATTTAGAAAGTTTTGATGAACCAAACCTTTGTGATGGCAAAGATACGTCAGATATTCTGGAATTCGACCGTGATAAACCTAGACCATTCTGTTTGGAAGAATTTGAAAGTCATATTAAATATATACAGGGTGGGAGAAAAACTAATGCTGGTCATGTGAGCTTGTCAAATACTGATCTAGCAAAATCTCCCGTACCATCCATACTCGATAAGCTCAAGGTTCTTCGAAGAGATACTCGGCTTTCATTTATGATGAAGTGTTGGCTCGATAATGAAGATGAAATCAAGCTACATCAAGTCCTGAATCAATTTATAGGGGCTCCTAGTCAGGAAGGTAAAGATATCAGAATTATTGATATTTCAGGCCTGCCAAACGAAGTCGCAGGTCCACTGACAGCTCTAATCGCCAGACTGCTCTTTCAGTATAAAATATTCCAGACTCAAGAAGAAAAAGAAAAAGATCCAATTCTCTTAGTTTGTGAAGAAGCCCATAGATATGTTCCAGATCATGGAGAAGCTCAATACGCTGCTGCACAGGGCGCAATTAGACGCATTGCAAGGGAAGGTCGTAAATACGGAATAGGCCTGATGCTTGTTAGTCAACGACCAGCAGATGTAGATAGTACGGTCATATCTCAATGTGGTACATGGGTTGTATTAAGACTTACAAACTCAGCTGATCAACAACATGTCGCTCGCTTTTTGCCTGATGGTCTATCTGGCATGGTTGGGGCCTTACCTATTTTATCTCAACAAGAAGCTATTTTTGTCGGTGAAGGAGCTGCATTACCTTCTCGAATTAGAATAAGAGACTTGAAAAGTGATCAATTGCCTAAATCTAATACAATCCCATTTGCTCAAGGTTGGGCGAGTGAACGTTTAAACTTGGAAAAACTCGAAACTATATCTCAGCGAATGTGTGTCGACTAACTCTAGCTAATTCACAAGGCTTTAAAAATTGCTGACCTAATCAACTGTATGCTTAGGTCACAACCTAGATAAAAGATATGACCTACTAAAATTTAACCTATTTATTATGAGATAACTCAATAATGTTATTAGAGCGCAATTTTTCTTGAAGTTCATAAACCCTAAACATTAAAGTACTATTGAGCATTTCCAATTCTTTTTGGATCATCACTGCTTCATCTTTTTCCTTTCTATACTTTTTTTTAAGCGCAATTTCTTTCTTTAATTTTTTTTTGAGTTTTTCAACATCATTTGACGGATCATCATTTTCACTTGTGTTAGGATCATACTCCTTATTGAATTTTTCAATCGCAGGGATCGCTATATCATCCACAAAATCTTTAAATTTATGAATATAACTATGTCCTAATCCTGCTTCATTATTAATCCTATTTAATGATAGTTTTCCATGCTTTTTAACACGCTCAGGCTCTCCTTTTAACAATCGAACAAGCGCATTATTTAACCTAGCTTCAGTTATATCTTTTGTTCCCACTTAAACCTCCGATGTGGCTATGACGCCCTTTATCGCATCATTAAATTCTTCAAAATTTAAATCATGCTTTTTAATTGTTATTTCATTACGTTTTATCTTATGTTTCATACCAATTAAAATGCTGTTCATCATTGTGTCACCTGTATTAAGTTCTCTAAAGCTTGATATTAAACGTTTATTCTGACGTAAAACTTTCTTAGCCTCTTTATCTGTAACTAGTTGATGGTCACAAGGCTTTATCTCGCCAGGAAATTCACCTATACCGCATACTCTGCTGCAAGATGCATTCAGGCAGTAACCTCCTGTAGGGAGCTTAACAACCGATAGAGTACCATTTCGAACTAAACGTTCTATTTCATCTCGATTCATATATACAAGATGACCATTTTCAAGCTTTTCAAATTTATCTTGTGCAATACGCTCACCACCTGCGCCACTTAAATTTTCAGATTCATTATAAATTTCATCAAAAATATCCACCCCCATACGGATACCTTCTTCTTCCATCAATTCTAATAACTCGGTATCCATTAAAATGTCTTCCATGGCTTGTAATTGAGCATTATTGGCGTAGTAGTTAGACATATTTATATTCTGATGCTTATATTGAAACTTAATGGTTGCAGAAGAACCAAAACCATAGCGTTTGAAGAAAACAGCAAAAGTACGACGAAGATCATGAGGTGTGAGTTTAGGTAATTTCCCACCAACTTTCAGTTCACCTTCGCGGGTAGGGTTCAATCGATTAAATTCCTCAACGTCATTTTGAGAGGCGACAATTCCTGATTCAGCAAACGAGTCGTTAAAACGCCTTTCCATACCAGAGATAATAAAGCGAGTGTCGATCTTATCAGGCAAAGTACTAATAAATGCGCTATTAATCTCCCTAAGTGCATGTTGATAGTCATCATTCGATAATTCTCCAGCAATCACCATTTGTTCAACTTTACTAACGTACTCATTTCTTAAATGCTCAGTTATGCCATAAGCTAACTCTAAAGCGTCTTTTACAACAGGATGAGTTTGCCAAGTAGCAACCCTTGGAACCCCGTCATTCCCTTTAGAAGTTTCTCCTTTAATAACTGATATATCATTATCTTTACCTGATATTACTGTTTTATAGCTATTAATTGACATGCTCAGCATCTCACCAAGCCTCATACCAGAGAATGCTATAGCCACAATGCTACAATTGGTCAGTATTCTATTTAATACAGTACCATCCAAGAGGATTTTAAAGTCAGGAATATCATGAAGAATTTGTTTTGTTTTAATTAATGTTCTTTGTGATATTGAACCAGGTTTTTGACTTAATTCTTTTCTATTTTTTTCACCTTCCCTTATTAATCTAGCTTCCTTCATAACTCGATCAATTTCATGAATGAAAGGTTGATATAATTCAACAAGTTGAATTGCGCTAGCTAGAATAGGTTGATACATACCTATAGGAATTGCAATATGCTGCTTAGTTGGCCTTAACTCAACAAACTTTCTTAGGCTATTTCGATTTATTAATCTCATACATAGCCCGTACTCGTGAAGTTTTTTAATTGCAGTAACGACTTCATCAATGGTAGTTTCTGACTTTTTATTAAGACCTTTAACCACTTGTTTTGTAAATGAAGAGAATACATTATCATCTGACAAAGATGCCCAATTACAGCTATTTAATGCTGTTGCAATTTTAATAAGGCCATTCTTCCAGCGCTGTATTTGACTGCATGTGGTTTTTTGGTGGTGTTTTACTTCATACCTATCAGAAATAACCCCTAAAGCTCTTTGTATTCCTTCTCGATATGCTAAATCAATATTTTTAAAAGAAACTTTAAAAGGTTGCCCCACTGCACGTGCTTCTTGCCCCGAGTAAATCCATGTTTCATCATAAATTCGACTACGAGGCAAACCATCAGAACGAGTTGTTATTATAGTATCTGCACTAAATTCAGGTATATCTCTGAGTTTAACTTTTGCGTTTATTTTCATGAGAAGACCTCAAATAAGTCATTTAAACTGTAAACATTATTATAAAGCGGGTGTGCAGCTTCTTTTATCTTCTCTTCTGCTAACAAGAAGTTACTGCTGGATTTTTCCTTAAAGCGCTTGAGAATACTCTCAATAATATTGAAGAGCCATGTATATCGCTTTTCAGGCATAGAGTTAACAGCTGGTAACTGTTGAAGCTGCTGTAAAGTTTCTTTAAATGAAAGCATTAACCAAATATCCATAACATCAGCAACTAGAGCATGATGTTCACATTCAAAACATGATAGAAAATCTGTACAGAAACTTTCTTCTACGGTTGTATCAACTCCTTCTTTTTTAAGTAATTTTCTTATTATACTTGCAGAACCTTTTTTATTATCGTTACAACGAACACCAAGTGGTGTTCGTGATTCGTTATTTCTATCTTTTCCTGCTCTAAGATGCTCATACTCATAGTTATCAAGGATATCGGCAAATTTATATTTCGCAGCTTCCGTTGCTGCTTTTATTTCTTTTCCATTAGCGATGGCATATTTAGCATCCATCGCAGCCCCTAGATTATTCTGATGCTCTGTTTTCGTTCCATGAACATAGTTTCTCGCCACGACATTTATACTGTTATTTCCAGACATTGCGACTAAATAGACACTCTGTGTAACACGAAATAATGTATCCAACTTGGACTTTCTAAATCGTGACGGATTTATTGTAGGAAGCCCTAGTTTTTCAAGCAATTTGTTGATAGAAGTTTGCGGGGAATTGATCACTGCATCGTATGTAGTTACGCTTCCGTCTTGTTTGAAGTAGGGAAATACTGGAGCTGAAATGTCTCCTTCTGCCATAGTTTTAGCAACAGAAAGCCAGCTTTCTATAAACTCCTTAGCATGTTTATTAAAGCCGAGAGAATTATCTTGCTCTTGATTTCTAGCCCTACCTTTTGATGAATCAAAAATATACTTGCCACCTTGCACCTCTTTAAAATATATATCAGATATTTTAAGCTTTGCTAATGGATTAGTATTTATTCCTGTAAACATGTAAGTAATCATCATTGCGATTCTTACAATATGATTCCGTGCATCTGATTTTTGAAGTGCTTTTTTAAACGCTGCTTTTTGTCCTACAAGTTTGTTTCCTTTTAGACCTCTCTCAATGGCAACCTTATTTAATAACTCTTCATCGTATAAAGGATGTCGCTCCGGTAATGTACTTTCTTTAAAATGCTTTAATAGAGACTTATATGCCTTAAACAACGATTTAGCTAAAGGTTTTAGCTCAGTTTCAAGATCATGAGCCTGATAAGAATTATTGCCTACTGTAGCGCCTTTAACTGATGGAAGGCTTTTAGCGTCTAAACTTCTATTTAACTGTTTAAGTACCCACGAGAGTGCTTTTTTATCTGCTGACCAACTAGTTTTTTGTTTCCGATTTAACGCACATTCTTCGCTAAACCATTTCATATATTCATTTATTAAATCCATATGAAACCAGTCACCTTTGATAGCCTTAAGTCCAAAACCATCTAACCAGCGTATATAATTTATAACACCACAAAAATGAGAGTAAGTTGTTTGATTAGTATCTTTACTCATTAATTGATAAAGGTTACGAATTAAATCATTGCGCTTCATATCAACAAGTAAAGCACCTTTTTTAAAGTCAGCAGTTTGATTGTCTAAAACTGGACAGCCTTTATACTTAAATCGCTTAAAGTACATCTTTCCCCGTCCAGGTACAGCGATATTCATGTCTATTATATGAATTGGGTTAACTGTAGCTCTTGGTGCAACATTATCACGAATTGGGGCTAATTCTTTGCGTTTACCTTTCAATACTTTAAACCTCACTTGAGATATCATGAGTTAAGGCATCATCGATATCGCCTAGACCATCAAATATACCCAGGTAGTCTAAAACATCTTCATAGATCTCATCACCTGCCGGCTCATCTTGTGCAATTTTAAGGTACAATAATGTGGTTGCCGCATCTTCATGACCTAGGCATTCAGATACTAGTGCAAGAGCTGTATCAGGATCAGTTTTACGCAATAAAACTCTGAATAATGAGACTGCAAATGTTGGCCGTAGATTATGTATAACCCCATTTATATTAATGCCATTATCATTTTCAACTGTGGCTCTAATTTCATTCCAACGAGTATTAGCTTCTGTCAATTTAGTGAAAAAAGGTATACCTGTTTGACTGATAAAAATGTAGTCTTTTTCTTCATCAATACCGTCTTCAACTTCAAAGAGTGCATTATCACCCAAAGCTCTTCTTTCTCTACAAAAGGCTTTAAACTTAGCAAGTCTCGCTTGATACCTATCACTACGAGTATACTCATAGAGCATTTGCATCGTACTTGTTGGAATGATTGTGCGTCTGGGTTTATTATCATGACCATTTGACTTGGTGAGTGAGCCGTAAGTACTACCGACACCAAAGCGCATCATTTTCTTTTCAAGATTTGGTTTTACTACTTGCCCTTTATGTAAACTTGCAACTTCTTCTTTTCTTAGCCCTGTGAACCTACCCACAAGGAAAAATAAACAATACTCAATTGGAAATGAAGCCCTCTTTAGTTCCCCTCCAACATTTTTTATAACCTTTCTTGAGCCTAGTAGTATCTTCTCTACTGATGTCCACTCAACATTTGCTAATGGCTTTAGATCGCGTCTTGACGAGGGGAGCCCACCTCCTTCGTTTTTCTTCGATTTTCCAAAGTTTAAACGTAAGTCAGTTGTATGAACTTGCTTAGACATATAAGCCTTCATGCTAGTACCACTTGCTTGAAAACTTATCGTAACAACTTCATACTTAAAGGGCGGATTATTAAATTGGTAACCATTTCTAAGATAATAGGAGTAAAATTTAACGACACCATTCATATACGCTGACGCTGTTGTTCTAGCAATTTTCAATTGAGGGTTTTGTTCTTCAAGAACAGCATGCTTTAACGCAGCTCGATATTGATAAGTAATTCGTTGATTTTTACGTAAGGGAAAGGTATTCCAGGTAGGTCGAGGTAAATCAATTAATTCATCAAATAAATCTTCATCATACTCTGCATCCCATAGGCTTTGTGATTTAAGCAGAAATGAAAAGAAGTGTACTAAAGCTTTGCTATATTGATCAGATTCTTGTTTTGATTCATCGACATGATGAGCTAACAAGAACCGGTTCACCTGCTCTAATGGTTCATAAGAGACTATAGTTCCAGACTCATCTCTACCTACTAAATTCAATAAAGTAAGCTTTTTAATATGAACAGGATCTTGTTTGGAGTATTTAACTGAGAGTTCACCATTGTCATCTACAATCACTAAAGGGGTGCGATATGTATATGGTTTAATTTCAGTTGTTTTTATTTCGTAAAAGATTTCTATGAGAATACCTACCTTGATAATACTTATTAGCTATTATCAACATAGTAGATATTCTCACATCGTCAAGGTGTATAGTTACTCTTTGGGGTAAAAGGTGTTTGGGTGTTCGTTCCAATCATCGTCATCGAGATCATCAGCTAAATCAGCATCTGCTAAAGCATCTTCGTGATAAGTGTCCCATTTAAACTCAACCGATTTCGCGTCCATTGGGGCCTGCTCTTGCTCAGGAGGTAAGGCTTCAATAAAGCTCATCACGCCTTGACATAGTGTATCGGTGCCAGTGCGATTGAAAGCAGAAATACTGCGAACTTCACCTTCCCAAGCCAAACCTTCAATTATACGATCTGTAATTTCTTTAGCTTCTTCTTCCAGTAACAAGTCAAGCTTATTAAATACTAGCCAGCAAGGTTTACTTGCTAGCTCCGCCGAATGGGTCTCTAACTCGCTTATAATAGTGCGAGCATTTTCGAGCGGATCTGAACCATCAATGGGCTGTACATCAATTACATGCAACAAAATACGGCAACGCTCTAAATGCTTAAGAAATTGTGTTCCTAAACCTGCACCCTCTGCAGCACCGGCAATTAAGCCTGGTATATCAGCAATAACAAAGCTGCGCTGTGCATCCAAACGCACCACACCTAAATTAGGCACTAAAGTGGTGAATGGATAATCGGCGACTTTTGGCTTAGCTGCTGAAACGCTACGAATTAAGGTTGATTTACCCGCATTTGGCATGCCCAATAAACCGACATCAGCTAATAGCAATAGCTCTAGCTTTAAGTTGCGTATTTCACCTGGCGTACCATCAGTTTTTTGTCGAGGCGCGCGATTGGTACTACTTTTAAAGCGCGTGTTACCTAAACCGTGCCAGCCACCTTTGGCGACCAATAACTTCTGATCGTGTTGCGTTAAGTCTCCTAGCTGCTCGCCGGTATCGAGATCGATAGCGCGTGTACCAACCGGTACTTTCAGGAATAAGTCATCTGCACTTTTACCAGTACAGTCACGACTACGACCATTCTCACCACGCTTAGCGCGATGAAAACGTTCAAAACGGTAGTCAATCAGGGTATTCCAGCTTTCATCAGCAATCAGGTAAACATCACCGCCATCACCGCCGTCACCACCGTTAGGGCCACCGAATTCTATGTACTTTTCTTTACGAAAACTAACGCAGCCATTACCACCGTCACCGGCTTCTACGCGAATTTCTACTTCATCTACGAATTTCATGGTGTTTTAAAACACTCCACAACTTTGTTTTCTGCTCGTTATTATAAATGATTTATTTCATTTTGTTTGAACAATGTCATTTTTTATACAATTGATGCCAATAACGATAAATCACTGGCAAAAAAAAACCCTGCATAACAGCAGGGTTTTATAAATTTGCGTACTATTACTCAGCAACAATACTTACAAATTTGCGGTTTTTAGGACCTTTAACTTCAAATTGTACTTTACCATCTGTTAAAGCAAAAAGAGTGTGGTCTTTACCGATACCCATGTTATCACCAGCGTGGAAACGTGTACCACGTTGACGAACAATAATGTTACCCGCTAAAACAGCTTCGCCGCCAAAACGTTTAACACCTAAGCGTTTAGCTTCTGAATCACGACCGTTACGTGTACTACCCGCAGCTTTCTTATGTGCCATTGTAAATCGCTCCTAATTAGCCGTTAATGCCAGTAATTTTCACTTCAGTGAACCATTGACGATGGCCCGCTTGCTTGCGTGAATGCTTACGACGTTTAAATTTAACTATTTTAACTTTATCAGCACGACCTTGGTTTACCACCTCAGCCACAACTTTACCACCAGCAATGTAAGGCGCGCCTACATTGATGTTCTCGCCATCGGCGATCATTAAAACGTTTTCGAATTCTACTGCCGCACCAATTTCAAGTTCAATTTTTTCTAAACGAACTGTTTGGCCTTCAGTTACACGATGCTGTTTACCACCGCTTTGGAATACCGCGTACATAGCTACTCCGTACTGCGCCATCAGCTATGGACGACGCTTAAATTTAAAATTATAGGGCGCGAATTCTACGCGAAGAAATCGGTGAGAGCAAGTACAAAAGTTATCATTTGCTATTATTTTTCTCGAACTTAAAACTTCTGTTCGGGAAAACTACTTTCGTGGCAAAATTCGTGTAAAATTAGTCGCTAAATTCTCTGGGCAGTATTTTAACACTAAAGTCTATTTAAGGTAACTTGTTACGCTTTATGAACATCAAAAATATTCAAGCTTTGACTCAGCAAGATATGACGGCAGTCAACAACCTCATTTTTTCTAAACTCCAATCCGATGTCGCTCTAATTAATCAATTAGGTGTCTATATTGTTAATGGGGGTGGCAAGCGTATGCGGCCGCTACTGACCGTGCTTGCAGCTAGAGCTATTGGATATCAAGGTGATGATCATATACAACTTGCCGCCATAGTGGAGTTTATTCATACCTCAACCCTACTACATGACGATGTGGTTGATGAATCAAATATGCGCCGCGGCCGTGAAACCGCCAATGCCCTCTTTGGTAATAGTGCTAGTGTGTTAGTGGGCGACTTTCTCTATTCTCGCTCATTTCAAATGATGAGTGAACTACAAAACTTAGCTGTAATGGATATTTTATCCGATGCCACCAACATCATAGCGGAAGGGGAAGTGCTGCAATTAATGAACTGCAACGACCCTGACACCACAGAGGCAAGCTATATGCAGGTGATCTATTGCAAAACGGCGAAATTATTTGAAGCCGCTACCCGCCTTGCGGCGGTGATTGCCAACCAAGATCAAGCCACTGAGTTGGCGATGCTAAATTACGGAAAACACTTAGGGACAGCGTTTCAATTAGTTGACGACATTATGGACTATACGGCTGATGCACAGGAGATGGGAAAAAATGTCGGTGATGACCTCGCAGAAGGTAAGCCTACACTACCGCTACTGTATGCCATGAAACAAGGTAACGCTCAACAAAGCGCCATGATCCGCAGCGCAATTGAACACGGCGACGGTATGGATAACCTAGACGCTATCCTCGCTGCAATGCAAGAAACTGGCGCCTTAATGTATACCCAGAAAAAAGCCGAACAAGAAGCCGACAAAGCCATTAACGCGATAGCAATTTTACCTGAGTCGGAACATAAGCAGGCGCTGATTTCACTGGCGCATATCGCCGCTAATCGTAGCCATTAACCGACTAAGCTCAACGCTACGTCATGATGATATTTTATGTTTGATAAGCGGGTTTTAACCGCAATGACCACTAACAGAATTGACAATAATGTACACTCATACACAGCATAATAGCCTTAATATAAGCCAACGCGACTTTGGCACCTTGCAACACGGCATTAGCCAAGGGCAAGTAGCGCAACTTTTTACCTTAACCAATAACAATGGCATGCAGCTAAAGGTTAGCAATTACGGTGCGATTATTGTCGGTCTTGAAACTAAAGACAAGCACGGCGTTTTTGGTGATATTGTGTTAGGTTTTGATGACGTCAACCACTATGAAAGTGATGAATGTTATTTTGGTGCTGTTATCGGTCGCTTTGCCGGGCGTATCAAACAAGGACAACTCAGCATTGGCCAACAAACACATCAATTAACAATAAATCATGGCGGCCATCAATTGCACGGTGGCTTTCAAGCCTTAAGTAAACAACTTTGGCAAGCAAATAGCGAACGTAGCCCTGAAGCACTAAGCCTAATATTAACTCACACCAGTCCCCATGGTGACAATGGCTTTCCAGGCAATGTTAAGTTCACGGTAAAATATACCGTATTTGCGCACAATGAACTTAAAGTCGAGTATTTTGCCGAAACAGACCGAGATACTGCAGTTAACTTAACCCAACACAGTTACTTTAATTTAGCAGGGCACAATTCAGGAAATATCTACCAACAGCAAGTTCAACTCAATGCAGCGCATTTTTTACCTGTAGATAGTACGATTTTCCCGACCGGTGAAATTCGTGCAGTGGCCAATAGTGCCCACGACTTTAGACAATTAACCCCGCTTGGCGCTCATATTAACAGTGATGATGAGCAAGTGCGCATTGCCAAAGGTTTTGATAACTACTGGTTAACAACAGCAAATGCTATTGCCGGTGAATCCTTTACCGCACAAGCATTTGATGCGAACTCAGGTCGTCGATTAACGTTATACACAGATCAAACTTGCTTAGTGCTATACACGGCAAACTACCTTGATGGCAGTCAAGTGGGTAAAGGGGGCTATGGCTACCAAAAACATGGCGCGTTTTGCTTTGAAGCACAAAGACTGGCTAACACGAAATTGGGCGCTAACCTTAACAACACCTTGTTAAGACCCGATACGCCTTTTTATAGCCAATCACGTTATGTCTTTGACACTATAGCCACATAATCACTGTTGGCGATAAGACCTAACCGGCAACGCCAAGTAGTTCGCTGATCTCACGGGCAATTTCATCAATTCGATTAACATCTGTCGGGGCAATAAATATAGTGTCATCGCCGGCGAGTGTACCTAAAATGCCCGTTGACTCTCCTAAGCTGTCGAGCATTCTCGAGATCAAAGGCGCACCACCAATGCCGGTTTTTAAAATAATCTGCATATTATTATGCTTGACGCTAATGACCACAGACTGAATCGCTTGTTTCGATTTAGGCACCGCAAGCTCATCAGGCAAAATATACACCACTTGATCGCTAGCATTACGCATTTTTACCGCACCAAGCTTAGACAACAAGCGAGAGATTTTCGCTTGTGACATATTTTTAAAACCTTGCTCGGCAAGCGCGTCTGCCAACTGACTTTGTGAGCCATAACATTGCTCTTTCAACAGCCCTTTAAAGGCTAAAATCAATTCTGCTTCATTTCTTTTACGACTTGTGGTCATTGCTTAACTCAATACGAAAATACCTAACGCCTATTGTATAAAATAAAAAAATATTCAGCCATTTTATTTTACCTAAGGCGTAGCGTTTATCGCAGTACTTGCTTGCGTTGCTCGGCTAAGCCCATGGCAAGAATAAAGGCATCTTGCTTTTGTCGAGCAATAAAGTCTGCTTTACTTTCTAGCCCTAACCATTGCTGGGCAATTAAGCATTGCGCTGTTGCCCCCCCTAAAGTTGCCCCTGGGCCTAAAATGATCAGTTTATCTGGCGCAAACTCTTTAATCGCCACTTCTATCGCGCTCGAGAAGTTATAGGGTGCTACCACTTGCGTATCTAAAGTATAACGATGCAGCTTAGCGACATCGCAGCTATAGGGTTGCCAAATTTGGCCTAAACCATCAACTAACGGTAAGTCAGGCGCTTTGAACATATCGGCTGACATTAGCCCCAACGCCCGTTCAGACACGTCTTTAAGCAATGGTGTATGAAAGGCGGCATGGTTAAATAAGTTCATGGGGTACCTATCTTGCACTACTGGCAGCAGTGCCTCTAACGCTTTTAAGCCGGCTTTATTACCACCAAAAACCAGATAGCCCCCTAAGTTTATTGACACATGCACTTCACAGCCGCTTTGCTGATTTGCTTGCGCTAGCCATTGCAGTACTTGTTGCTCTTTGGCCGCATCTATTTGCCAGTCGTCATTGATAATCGGGTAGATCATCTGACCGCCGACTAAGCCGTCGGTCATCATAGAGCCCATGGTATTGATCAAAGTAATGGCATGCTCTGGAGCTAAGGCGCCCGCAACGGCCAGTGCAATATACCAACCCATTGAATTACCTGTCACTGCCACAATATCAAATTGCGCTTGATTAATCGCTTGATAATCAGCTAGCGCACAGGCATATATCAGCGCTGAAGCATTTTCACCGGCGGTATGAATGCGCATACTGTACTTATCCATAGCATCAAGCTCAGACACTTTCAGTTGTCCTTGGCGCTGACGGTAATCATCAATCAGTGAGATAATCTCGGTTTTATCACTATGTAAACGTTGTAAGTAACCTAATTCTTCTTTGTTATAGGTGCCACGGCCAGGGCAAATGACCACGGCGCGTTGTTTTTTATTGCTCATTGGCATAACTCCTTAGCAGCGGCAATAATATCGTCTACAGATGGCAAGACTTGGTAAGCGGCGGCGCCCAGTGGAATAAAACTATCACTGGCGGTAACACGTTTAACCTTAGCTGTCAGTGTCGATTGCTCATGCAGCAAGGTCACTAAGGCTTCACTAATCGAGCCAGTTTCACGACACTCATCCACAATTAACACCTGCTCACAGGCGTTGACTTGCGCCAAAATACCTTGCTCGTCAAGCGGTGCTAGCCAACGCAAATCCACAACACGAACTTCGATACCTTGCGCTGCTAACTTAGCTTGCGCTTGGCGCGATAAATAGTTGCCATTACCATAAGTTAAAATACACACTTGCTTGCCTGTGCCTGAAACTTTAACGCCTAAATCTATGCTGCTATCGGCCATGGCCGGCGGCTGATACTCATGGGTCCACAAACCATCACCTTCTTGATGTAAGTCTTTGGTCATGTATAACGCAATAGGCTCTAAAAATATCACCATACGCTGTTGCTCTTGCGCTAAACGCACACTGGTACGCAACATTTCAACCGCATCTGCGCCATTAGACGGGCAGGCAATAATTAAACCCGGAATATCGCGAAATACCGCAAACGAGTTATCGTTATGAAAATGACCACCAAAACCTTTTTGATAGGCTAAGCCGGCAATGCGCACCACCATAGGGTTGGTAAATTGACCATTGGAGAAAAACGGTAAGGTGGCAGCCTCGCCACGAATTTGGTCTTCAGCATTATGCACATAAGCCAAAAACTGAATTTCAGGTATCGGCAAAAAACCATTATGGGCAAGGCCGATTGCGGTGCCTAAAATTGTTTGCTCATCGAGTAAGGTATTAATAACGCGATTTTTACCAAAGCGCTCACAAAGTTTAGCGGTCACGTTATAAACACCGCCTTTTTTAGCAATGTCTTCACCACACATCACTATGCTAGGGTACTCGGCCATTAAATCCATCAAGGCCCAGTTGATCAATTTCGCTAAATGCTGCTTTTTTGCTAAGTTATGTTTTTCATGTTTAAAAATTGCCGCGCGGGTATCATGGCTAACGCTAATTGCAGTAGACGCTTTATGCACACTCGGCACTATACTCGCCATCACCTCAGCGGCACTGGTTAGCTTAGCTTTGCTGGCAGCATTTTCACTCACCATTGCAATGCGCTGCTCAATATTTTGATAAATATCAATCAATTGCTGGGGGGTTAAAATATTGTGCTCTAAAATAATGCGTGCTGTGTGTAATAACGGGTCTTGAAACTCGGTGGCGGTAATATCAGCCATATCACGATAGACAAACTCAGCATCTGAGCCAGCATGCCCTAACAAACGCACGGTACGCACATGCAAAAATACCGGTTGGCGCAATTCTCGGGCAATACGCTGCGCTTCTTTGGCGGTTTTATAGGTATCTAGAATATTTAAACCATCGCAATACAGGTACTTGATGCCTGCCCTATGTTGATAGTTAGCGGCAATCCAGCCTTTGGGGGTGGCGGTTGAAATGCCGATGCCGTTGTCTTCACAGACAAAGACGATTGGCATCGGGATTGACTGATACGCCGCCCAAGCAGTGCTGTTAATTGCCCCTTGTGTGGTGGAGTGATTCGAGGACGCATCACCAAAATTACAAATAATAACGCCATCGTCGGGAATTTCACCCTGATGGGCTAAGCGCTGCGCCAAGTCGATACTATAGGCCGCGCCCATGGCTTTAGGTAAATGCGAAGCTATGGTACTGGTTTGTGGCGGTATCGCTAACGCTTTACTGCCGAGCACCTTGTGGCGACCGCCAGAGATAGGATCATCTTTAGACGCCGCAAATGATAATAACATGTCATACAGTGGGGTTTGCCCTGGCACTTGCTTACTGCGTTGAATGACAAAAGCGCCACTGCGATAATGCAAAAATGCCATATCGGTCGGTCTAAATGCCTTGGCATACGCGGCATTGCCTTCATGGCCTGAGCTACCAATAGTATAAAAACTTTGGCCTTTTTTCTGCATTACCCGTGACTGCAGGTCGAGGTGTCGACTCATCACTTGCGTTTCAAACAGATCAATCACCTCAGCAGCAGTTAAGCCAACGTCACTCGGGCTTAAGCTGCAGCTTGACTCAGGTAAGGTGCGTGCTTGGACAAACTTGATAAAATTTTCTTTCACCAACTGATTACGATCAGACATTCTCTCTCCACAGGGAATATTGACTACCGCCTTAACAATAGCTAAGCCAGGCGCAGCATTAACACGAGCGCCGACCAGCTCAACCTTACTAAGTAACGTATAAAGTAGCAGACAAAAATAAGGCGTATTTAAACGCCTTATTTTTTGCCAAGTTTAGTAAAACGCTTGGATGCCCGTTTGCGCTCGGCCAAGGATCAAGGCATGCACATCATGGGTGCCTTCATAGGTATTGACGGCTTCAAGGTTCATCATATGACGAATAATATGGAATTCATCGGCAATACCGTTGCCACCATGCATGTCTCGTGCAATGCGAGCAATTTCTAAAGCTTTGCCACAAGAGTTGCGTTTAACCAGTGAAATTGCCTCTGGTGCTAATTGACCTGAATCCATTAAGCGCCCAACCTGCAAACAGGCAAATAATCCTGTGGTGATATCGGTTTGCATATCGGCTAATTTTTTCTGTACCAATTGAGTGGCCGCTAAGGGACGGCCAAATTGTTCACGATCAAGCGTGTATTGACGCGCGCCATGCCAGCAAAATTCTGCAGCCCCTAACGCGCCCCAAGCAATGCCGTAACGGGCTTTATTTAGACAACCAAACGGCCCAGACAAGCCTTTGGCGTTAGGCAGTAAGTTGTCGCTAGGCACAAATACATTATCCATCACGATTTCACCGGTAATAGAAGCGCGTAACGAAAACTTGCCTTCAATTTTCGGTGCAGTTAAGCCAGCCATACCTTTTTCTAAAATAAAGCCACGAATAACGCCGTCTAATTTAGCCCAAACCACAAAGATATCGGCAATAGGTGAGTTAGTGATCCACATTTTATTACCGGTAATACGAAAGCCACCTTCAACGGCAGTGGCATGGGTTGATAAGCTCGCAGGATCTGAGCCTGAATTTGGCTCGGTTAAACCAAAGCAACCGATATATTCACCCGTGGCAAGTTTTGGTAAGTATTTCATGCGTTGCTCTTCGCTACCATAAGCATAAATGGGGTGCATAACTAAAGATGATTGCACACTCATGGCACTGCGATAACCACTATCAACACGCTCAACTTCACGGGCAACTAAACCGTAAGTTACATAATTAACACCCGCACAACCATATTTTTCAGGTAAGGTAGCGCCTAACAAGCCTAAGCCACCAAGCTCGCGCATAATTTCTGGATCAAACACTTCATTACGGTTTGCTTCTAATACTCGTGGCATGAGCTTTTCTTGACAGTATTGATGAGCACTATCACGCACCATGCGCTCTTCTTCAGACAATAAAGAGTCGAGTAAAAGTGGATCTTGCCAATTAAACGACGGACGGTTTGTACTGCTTGAATTAGACATGAAATTACCTGTTATTTATGGATAAAAATTAAAGTACAAAAATAATAAGCAAATCCAAGCCAAAGTTAAAACATTCTTTTCCTTTAACTGCTATAGTTTTAATCTATATCAAATACAACCAAGGTACATATGGATCTAAAATCTCTTAACTACTTTATTTCCGTCTACGAACTAAAAAGTTTTAGCGCCGCAGCAAAAGCTTGCTTTATAGCCCAACCGTCTGTATCGGCTGCCATTGCGCAACTAGAGCAACAACTTAAGGTCACGCTTTTTATCCGTCATGCCCGTGGCGTTACCCCAACCGAGCAAGGCGAAAAGCTGTTTCCGTTAGCAAAGCAACTGCTAGGACAAGCGGGCGCCATTAAAAACGTATTCTCTGAAAAACCGCTAAAAAAGCCATTCAATTTAGGGGTAACACGGGGTTTAGGTGTTGCACGTATGAGCTTGTTGTTAAAAGATTTCACCTCTGCCAAGCCCAATGTCGAGCTGACCTTAGTACCGCATAATGAAAACGTTGATGCGCGTATTATTTTAAAAGATGAGTTGCAAGAGAATGAGCAATACATAGCAATGTGGCAAGAAGATTACTTACTCGCCCTGCCTTATGATCACATATTAGCACTGCAAGACAGCATCAACATTGCCCAACTCGATGGACTACCCTTTATTCAACGTACCCCGTGCAATGCATGGAATCACCTACAAGATACCTTAGCGGTTGCCGGTGTAAGCCTAGATGTACGGGCAAAAATTACCACCATAGATTATGCGGTTGGCTTAGTACATGCCGGCTTAGGCTGTGCATTTTTGCCTGCCTACAGTGAAATTATTCAACGCAGTGATGTAGTATTTCGGCCGATCACGGGCTTACAACTGACACGGGAAATCGTTTTGGCATATACGACATCAACAAAAGCAATCAATAATTTAAAGCGATTGGCTCGCAAACATGCGCAGCAATTGAGCGAATAGCCTATGAGCAAACAAACCAAGCTTTCTATGTTGCTAACGATGACATAAGATGTCCGCTTTGTCGGCGCGATTATTCAACCACTAAGTACTTCATTATGAGCCACGACCTATCACCGAAAATCATCACCTTAGTGCTGGCACACTATGGTGTTACTGCATCACATTGCCAATATAGTGTCTTAGGCAATGGCCTGATCAATAGCACTTACTTAGTCGAGTGCGACGATAAGTGCTTTGTATTACAACACATTAATCAACAGGTTTTTCCTAAGCCGCTAGAAGTAATAAACAACGCCGACTTGATCAGCCAACACTTAACAACTAAGCATCAACAACAACGCTATCCCTTGATGCCTGTCACGCAACTACGCACGCAAACACAAGATAATCATGTCAAAGTGCAAGGGCAATTTTGGCGCGCACTGCCCTACTTAGGGCAAAGCTATAGCTTAGAAACCATGACAACGCTGCAACAAGCGGCGGACACCGCAAATGCCTTTGCCCAGTTTAGTGCCGCGCTCAGTGATTTTAATAGTGCCGATTTAGCGCCAGTTATCCCACAGTTTCATGATTTAGCACTGCGACTGAAACAGCTCAAACACGCCATAACCAACACCAGCGCATGTTTGCAGCAACAAGCACAAGGTTTAATTCACTTTATTGGCACGCAGCAAAGCTTTATTGATAGCATTACCGCGATCATGCCAACGCTACCCCAACGGGTTTGCCACAACGATACCAAAATAAACAATCTGCTGTTTAGCAAACACAGCCACAAGCCAATGGCGGTCATTGACTTAGACACCTGTATGGCGGGTTACCTGATGCATGACTTTGGCGATATGGTGCGCAGTTGTTGCCCGTCAATTGCCGAAGACAGTGCAAACTTAGCTGAGATGGCCATTGATTGGCCTCAGTTTAATACCTTGGCACAGGCCTATATTGCGGGGCTGAACGGTATATTGAGTGAACAAGAGCGCACCAGTTTAGCGATCGGCGTTAAGCTCATGCCCTTTATGCTCGGCATACGCTTTTTAACTGACTTTTTAGCCGGCAATCGCTATTTTAAAATTGACTACCCCGAGCATAATTTGGTGCGAGCAAAAAACCAGTTGCATTTATATCAATTGTTTTGCCAGCAGCAAGCCCTGCTCAGCAACATATACTCAGCATAAAAAAGGCACCTGTAATAGGTGCCTTAGCAATACTGCATGCCAAGCCTTTAGCGGCTTAAACGCAAGCAAGATTAATTATGGTAGCTTACACCAAGGTAAAATGCCCGCTCTTGACTATTGTAGTTACTCACCATTTCATAGTCTTTATCTAATAGGTTAGTCACCCGCGATGACAAAGTAAAATTATCAGATAACTGGTAGTTCAAACCTAGATTAAGTAATTGATAAGCTGCTAGTTTAACCGTACCTACGCCCCAAACACTATCAGTGCGACTACCGACAAATTGATATTCACCGTACACGTCGACTCCTTGAATTGAAGTGGTAAACTTGTAGTTAAACTTTTCTTTTGCTCGGCGAATAAGTTGCTCGTTAGTGGCTTTATCTTTGGCGTCAGTGTAAGAAAAGTTTACATCGTGGCGACCACCAAACTTGTCAAGGTTAAAGGCAAACTCAACGCCATCAATTTCCACTTGATCAATATTTTCCGCTTGAGTGCCGCCCCAAACAATCAGCTCTTCAATATCAGAGTGGTAGACATTAAAGCGGCTATTTACGCCGGCTATTTTGGTTTCATAAAACAACTCAACTGACTCGGAGTATTCCGACACTAAGTCTGCATTGCCGCCAAAAGGAAAGTATAAATCATTAAACGTCGGAGCTTTAAAGCCAGTACCATAGTTCAGTACCAAACGACTGTCAGCATCTAGCGTATAGCCTAAACCAAGATTATAGGTGTTTTCTGAGTCGATATCTTCAACGTTGTCATGACGCAAGGTCGCTTCAAATGTCCAATCATTAAGGGTATACAAGGTGTTAGCAAATACCCCTGTGGTTGCTCTTTTCCCTTGGTCATATACCGTGCTGCTTTTTGAAACATCGTCTTGGTAGTGATCAACACCCAAATTAACTTGCCAGTCTGCTGAAAGCTGGCTGTTATTGAGCAATGCGTATTGATCACGGCGAGTTTCAAAAATGCCTTGTGAGACACCATCACGCAAGCTATCAACATGGTCACGGTTTTGACCAACGCTAAAAACTGTTTGATTTTGAATCCCTTTGATTGTACTTGCGTAATTGGCGCGTACTAACCAAGCATGATTATTAATGTCTGAGCCATTGTAAAAACCATCGTACTCATTATCGCCACTATCACTGGATAACAACCAGTCTAGCGAGAAGTCTTTGCTAAGCTTTTGCTGACCACGAATCGCAATCGAGGTATAGTCGTAGCCATCATCGTCGGTTTCCATATCATTTTGCACATCGAAACCGTCACTTTGCTCTTTGCTTAAAGTGATGCTAGTTTGGCCATCGCCGTGACGAATTCCAGCGCCCGCTTCATATTTTTGATAGTTTTCACTGCCAAAACTGGCACCGACAAATAACTCGCCACCGGCTAATTGGCGGGTAAATATCTGGATAACACCGCCAATAGCGTCTGAGCCCCACAAGGCGGCACGCGGCCCCTGCACAATTTCAATACGCTCAATCATGGCGGGTGAAATAGTATTTAAACTGGTGCTGCCCGCGGTAGCTGAGCTAACGCGCACACCATCAACTAAAACCAAAGTATGGCTAGAGTTAGTGCCACGCATAAAAATTGCGCCCGTTTGGCCTTTACCACCGTTTGATGCAATATCAATACTGGGTACCGTTGCCAGCAAGTCTAACAATGACAATGGATTGGCTAACTCAATATCGGCACGAGTGATCACCACTTGGCTGGTAAGGGCATCATCAATATTTAACTGCGAACGTGTCGCAGTCACTGTGATGACTTCTGTCGCTGCTAGCTCACTCTCTTGGCTCGCTGCCACCAGAGTGCTGCTTGATAAAGCGCCGATCACGGCAAGTGATAGTAAAGATTTTTGAAAAAAGTTGTTTTGCTTAATGTTCATATAACCTCATTAATGATGCCCACCGCACCACAGTGTTGACTGCACAAATGGCAGTGTAATTAAGCAAGCTCGAGTGCTCGGACTTAGGCAGACATACTGCCAATACCGTTGCGGGGGCAGTGAAGAAATCGCATCTTCTTCCCTCGAACTTACTATATAAAAACAAGTACTGAAACCTTCAGTACTTGTCACTTAAAAAACCACATGCCTGTTTATAAATGTGGTTGAATATTTTCTGGCGTATTACGCCCGTTGGCAATAATTTGCTTAATTTTCGCCATCGCTAAATGCTGTTGACAGCTCGCGGCCAAACGCTCTAACTGCTTTTCTCTGTGTTGCTCAATATCAATAGCGTTTTGGCTTAATTCCCTGACACCAAGCCATGCCAAAAGCAGTTTAGTGGCCGCTGGATGATCAAATATACCGTGCAAATAGGTGGCAATAATTTGCTTGTCTTCGGAAATACAACCATCGTTTTGCACTGCACTAGCGTTTGACTTAGCTTGGATTTGCATTAACGGTCGCTGTAATGCCGGACCGCTTGAGACACCACAATGAATTTCATAACCGCGCAACTGACAAGATTCACCATTTAAGCTCATGCTAGCGTTAACCTGTTGTAAGGTTTTATTGCCCGTCAGCGTGGTGGTAAAGTCTAATAACCCTAAGCCCTGAGTTGCTGCTTGTGTTGACTCAACATGCTCAGGATCAAATATTTTTTTCCCTAGCATCTGCAAACCGCCGCAAATACCCATAACTTTTCCGCCGTAGCGCAAGTGTTGGAATATTTCTTGCGGCCATGCTTGTTGTTTTAAAAACGCTAAGTCGGCACTAACATTTTTGCTTCCCGGCAAAATAATTAAGTCAGCTCCTTGCAGCGACTGGCCTATTTTAATGTATTGTAAATCAATATCAGGATGTAACCGTAGTGGGTCAAAATCGGTATGGTTGCTGATATGCGGCAATAACGGCACAAATATTGTAACCTTAGCCTGATTCAGCTTGTTATCAAAGGCAATGGCATCTTCAGCGTCTAGTGCTAAGTCATGTAAATACGGCAGTACTCCCAACACAGGTTTGCCGGTGCGCTGCTCTAGCCACTTAAGCCCTGACTCAAGCAGGGTAATATCGCCACGAAAACGATTAATAATAAAGCCTTTTATCCGCGCTTGTTCTGAGTTTGATAATAACGCCAAAGTGCCAACTAGGTGAGCAAAAACACCGCCACGGTCAATATCGGCAACCAGAATAACAGGGCAATCAACTGCTTCGGCATAGCCCATATTGGCAATATCATGGGCGCGTAAATTAATTTCAGCCGGACTGCCCGCCCCCTCGACCAGTAATATGTCATGATCATGGGCCAACCGATAATGTGATTGTAATACGGCTTGCATGGCACGCTTTTTATAGTCGTGATAGTTCGCAGCTTCCATATTGGCTAACGCTTTACCCTGCACGATCACTTGCGCACCAGTGTCGCTATTGGGTTTAAGCAAAATAGGATTAAAATCAACACGCGGCGCGACTTTTGCTGCAATGGCCTGTAGCGCTTGGGCACGACCAATTTCGCCACCATCTTGGGTTACGGCACTGTTTAACGCCATATTTTGTGGCTTAAAAGGCGCAACATTATAACCGGCATTGACAAGCACCCGACATAGCCCCGCCACTAAGGTACTTTTGCCGGCATCTGATGTGGTGCCTTGGATCATTAAGGTTTTCAATTGCGCCCCTTTCCATAGTGTGGTGGTGACGCTTTTAAGGCCAATGGCAAACCAGCAATCACAAACTCTACCTGCTGAGCAATGCGCGCTATGGCTTGGTGTAACCAACCCGCTTGATCAACAAACTGACGCGACAATGCCCCTAGCGGCACTATGCCATGGCCAACTTCATTACTAACCAAAATAAGCTCGATATTGTTATCTGGCTGCATACCCTCAAGCAGGCTCAATAACTGCTGTTTTTCTTGTTGCCAACACGCTAAATCACCATCAGTTGCGGCTGTTTGCTCACCCTTTTGCTGACATAAACTGTTACTAAGCCATAAGGTTAAACAATCAACGACAATGCACGCTCCTTGCTTATTGCCACTCAGGGTATCTTCAATGGCGTTGGCAAGTTGTGTTGGCGCTTCAAGCAGCTGCCAATGCGGTGGGCGCTGGGCTTGATGATGCTTAATGCGTTGTAACATTTCATCATCAAGTGCCTGCGCTGTGGCGATATAAGTAACCGGCAAATTCGATGCTTTTGCATAGCGCTCTGCCAAGGCACTTTTACCTGAGCGGGCGCCACCTAAAATGAAACGAATTTGACTCATGGTGCCACCGACGTTAACACAATTAACGCTAAATAAATGACCACTTCACTGAGCTGTTGCGCGGCACCTAAACAGTCACCGGTATAACCACCTAGTTGATGATTAAACCAGTTTTTTAAAGCCCAACGTGTCAGCCATAGCACCAATAATAATTGCCATGCCAGTGTAAATGACAAGGTGCAGGCCATGATAATTGCCCCCGTCGCCAGTAATATCAAGTAACTCTGGCTCGATAGTGTTTGCGCCAGCGGTTTAACTTTTGTGTTGGCATCTTCACTAACATATGTCATATCGGCAATTAAGCTTGTCGCCACAACACGGCTTAAACCATGACCTAAAATAAAAATCGTCAACAAGCTTAATCCCTCATCAGGCACCCTATTGACCTCTGCCAAAGTGGGCAGCAAGGCGACGAGCGCCTGATACTTGAGCAGCAAAATAAAAAACAACGCCGCCGCGCCATAGGTGCCTAAACGACTGTCTTTCATGATGTTAAGTTTATTTTCGAGTGTCCAGCCACCGCCAAAACCATCCCAAACATCTGCCCAACCGTCTTCATGAAAAGCGCCTGTTAACAACACACTGGCCACCATCGCCAATAACAGGGCCAGTTCAACCGGTAACAGCAAGGCAAAAAAATAAAAAACTAATGCTGCCACAGCGCCAATCAACACACCTACTAAGGCAAAGTAACGACTCGCTTCATTGAGCATACTGGCGTTAATCTCGCCGCTATGCTTAACCGGTAGGCGAGTAAAAAAACTCAGCGCTAGTAGCCATAATCGCCATTGCTGCTTTAGTAAGGCTTGATTATTGGCTGATTCAGGCTCAGGTGACATTGGTGACCTCGGCATCGCTAAAGCTGGCCATATCATTAAAAAAGCTCACCGCCGCTTGTATTATGGGCAACGCCAACGCTGCGCCCGTCCCCTCACCTAAACGCAAGCCTAAATTTAATAGTGGCTTAACGTCTAGCCATTGCAGCATTTTTTCATGGCCCTGCTCACCCGAGCAATGTGCAAATACCATATAATCTTTGACATTAGCATTTGTTTGTATCGCCAACATAGCCGCCGCGCTACAAATAAAACCATCAACCACTATTAACATTTTATGCTCAGCTGCCGCTAACATGGCGGCGGTTAATTGCACCACTTCAAAACCACCCAAACAGCGTAAAATTGACTTAGGATCGGTGAGTTTGTCTTGATGTAAGGCTAGCGCTTGCTCAATTACTTGCTGTTTTTTTATCAAGGCTTGAGCTGAAATACCCGTGCCGCGACCAACCGTTTCAGCCGCCGGCACCCCCATCACCGCCGCCATAATTGCTGACGCTATGGTGGTATTGCCTATGCCCATTTCGCCAAACGCCACCAGATTACATCCCTTACTGTGCAGTTCATCAATGTGCGCTTTGGCAAAGGCAAAACCTAAATCAACTTGTGTACTTGACATGGCTTCATGTTGATTAATGGCGTGAGTTGTTTTACCTAGTCGTTGATCTTTAACCTGCGTTGAGACCACAGGCTCTAAGATGCCTGCATCAACGATACTCAGCCGCCAGCCCAGCTGTCGGCTAATCGCATTAATGGCACCACCACCACGAGCAAAATTGTTCACCATTTGCCGAGTAACGTCACTGCTCGCTATTGAAACCCCAGCACGCGCAACACCATGGTCGCCCGCAAAAATCGTTAAGTGCGGTGCGGTTAAAGTTAATTTAACTGCGCTTTTAGCCAGTGCGTTGGCGGCACTATAGTCTGCGGTACTGAATTGAATTTTTGCCAATTGCATGGCTAAGCTCTCAAGCTCACCTAACGCCCCTAGCGGTTTAGTTTTACTATCAATAATGGCTTGAATTTTTTCACTGTGTTGTTCGCTAACCGATTCAATATTAAACATTTTCCACCTAATACCCGTCAACGTAATGCGTGACTTGCGAGAGGATGATTAGCGTCAAGGCGGCGTATGGGTAGGCGGGAGTATGTCAATCGTCAGTTATGACAAGGTCACAATGAAAAGAGAAAATAGTTCCAAGGCCCGAGTAACCCGCTCGACGTGGTCATCAATATTCATAGCACTTCTGGTATCCTGACTTACAGCGTCAATAAGCACTTTGCTATTAGCAAATATTTGTGCTTAACATTTTGCGCGGTTCACAGTTGCGGGTACAGTTGTGGTTTTACACCACATTCCCAGCCTTACTCTCGGTTTGCCAAAAAATGGCAAACAAATCGTAAAATTGACTACGATATTATTTAATTTATCGCGAAATTATCGACAGCTAGCCCAAAATAGCAAGGTTTATTTTTTGCTCATTAAGATGAAATGCAAATAAACAGCATCGATATCAAGTTATTGCCGTATCGCTTAACTGGACTTATCAAGAAGAAAACAGGCACTCAGCCTTTGCCACAAAGCCAAGTCCCTATGATCAAAGCATTAATTTTGGCCATGCATGACCTTGTTCATCTATGCTCACTTGCAAGTGAATAAGTGCACCATAAGGCACATCGAGCGTGGTCATATGATTAACGCCGGGTAGCGGTAAACCTAATACTGTCGCCAAAATATAGCGAATAACACCACCGTGACTGACCACTAAGGTGTTTGCTGACGGCTGCAAGACCAGTTGTGCTAATAAGTATCGCCAAAAACCGGTTACCCGTTGGCTAAAATCTGCCATAGTTTCACCATTGGGGGGCGAACAGCGCCAAGGGTCTTGCCAAAAATCACCGAGCGTCGCAGGGTTTTTCGGTGACTCTGGCACGGCTTGTGGCGGCGCCCATTGCCACAGTGCTTGATAAGTTTTACCATCCCAATCACCAAAATCCATTTCCTGCAACGCATTATCCAACTGCAAAGGTATACCATATTGTTGGCAATAATCTTGTGCAAAGGCGCGACAACGCAGCAGCGGCGAACTAAAGCACTGGCTGATCTGTGGCAATGTTTTGCAACGCGCTAGCATCTGCTGCTGACCTTTGTCCGACAACGCAATATCGCTGCGCCCAGACAAAACACCGGTTTGCACAAGCTCACCATGGCGAAGTAGGTAAATATTAAGCACTGACAACGAAAAACCCTAACTAAACTAATCACTTTGCAACATCATAAAGCTTAAACCCACAAAGTCGCAACCTAAGGCCATTTATTGTCAGTTTTCGAGCTGACTGCTATGTTTTAAGCAGAAAGATTCTCATTTTTATTATGGATGTGAGCATGAGCGACATGGCAACTATTTTAGTGGTTGATGATACACCTGAAAACATCGATGTTTTAGTAGCAATATTAAAGTCGAGTTATCAGTTAAAAGTAGCGCGCAACGGTGAAATGGCGATTAAAATCGCCAACATTCGCCCGCGTCCTGACTTAATATTGCTGGATATCATGATGCCAGAAATTGACGGTTTTGAAACCTGCAAACGCTTAAAAGCATCTTTGGCGACCGCAGATATTCCCATTATCTTTATTACCGCAAAAATCTCAGTGGCCGATGAAACCCGAGGTCTAGCGTTGGGTGCCGTTGATTATTTAACTAAGCCAGTCAACCCCGCTATTGTCATGCAACGCGTAAAAACACACCTTGCCTTAAGTAACCAAAAGCGCGAGTTATATTGGCAAGTAAAACAACAAACCCAAGAACTAATTGAAACGCGTTACAATATTATTCAAAAGCTAGGTCGAGCCGCTGAATTTAAAGACAATGAAACCGGCAACCATGTAAAAAGAATGAGCCAATATGCTCATGTATTAGCCCGCGCCTATGGCTTAACGCAAGAAGCTGCCGATAATTTGATGCATGCTGCCCCCATGCATGATATTGGCAAAATTGGCATTCCAGATAACATACTAAAAAAGCCGGCTCGACTAACGGAAAGCGAATGGCAAGTTATGAAGCAACACGCCCATTTAGGGGCAAAAATACTGGACGAAGATAACCCGTCTGCCCTGATGGAAACGGCCAAAACTGTTGCGCAAACCCACCATGAAAAATGGGACGGCAGCGGCTACCCAAACGGGCTGAAAGCGGAAGAAATTCCACTGGCGGGACGTATTATTGCCATTGCTGATGTTTTTGATGCCCTAACCTCTGCTCGCCCTTATAAACCGGCTTGGAGCATTGAAAAAGCCACTGATTTGCTAAAAAACGAAGCTGGAAAACATTTTGATCCACAATTAGTCGATTGTTTTCTCAATAGTTTAGATGAGATACTAGCAGTCAAAGCGCAATTTTCTGAATAATCCCCCTTAGAGTACCCTAGGCCTATGGTTAATTTTTTCTCGCTTAATAAAACCCTATTAATGTTGGCATGCCTATGCATCGGCGTTATTGGGCAAGTACGGGCCGAAACATTGGAAAAGGTGAGCATTCAACTGAACTGGTATCATCAGTTTCAGTTTGCAGGCTACTATGCGGCAAAAGCACAAGGTTATTATCAGGCGGCAGGGTTTGATGTTGAGTTGCGCGAGTTTGATGGTCAACACACCAGTGAAGAGCAGGTGATTAATGGACAGGCTGACTACGGCATCAGCAACTCAAGTTTAATCTTGGCCAAAGCACAAGGTAAACCTGTGGTGATTGTGGCGCAAATTTTTCAACATGCCGCAACCACAATAGCGACTTTGCGTTCGTCCAATATTACTAGCCCGTTTGAGCTTGCTGGCAAGCGTATCAGCGCAAGTAATGAGCAACGTCACTTTGCGACGTTAAGCGCTATGTTAATGCAGTCAGGATTAGATAAGCGCGCTTACGTTTGGCAACACAGCTCAGACTTACACCACGACTTACTGTCAGGACAAGCCGATGCTATTGTTATCTATAACACCAATGAGCCTTTTCAATTTAAACAAGCCGGTGTCGATATTTTTACCATCGACCCAAGAGACTATGGTATTGATTTTTATGGTGACGCCTTATTTACCACTGAATCGGAAGTTCGCAGCCAACCACAACGGGTACAGGCACTGCAACAAGCCACTATCAAAGGCTGGCAGTACGCACTTAAACACCCTAAAGAAATCATTGATTTATTTATTGAGCAATACAATACACAAGCTAAGTCTCGAGCTCACTTGTTATACGAAGCAGAGCAAGTGCAGCAAATAATTTTTGCCCAGTTTATTCCGCTAGGCACTATAACCCCCAGTCGAATGGAGAAAATTAGCGAGATTTATTACCAACTGGGCATGATGAGCGAGCCGTTCTTACCGGCAAATATTTTACTCGACGACGCCTTAGCGCACTTTGCCAATGGCAGCCGTGCTCACGATAGCAGCCAAATCTTGATCATCGCCATGATATTGTTTTCGATGCTATTGATATTAATTATTTTATATTTACCTAAGTTGATCAGCGAACAACGCTTAGTCGCCTTGATGGCGTCCGGAAAATTTCCAGCAATTGTGCACTCCATTTCTATCATCAATATGGCCATTATTTTCAGTGTTATCTATTTAACTTTGCAAGATAATGAAAAAACAACTCAAGCTAACATCAAGAAAAACCTTGAGTTTGTTGTTCAAGCAAGCCAAACAAGGCTAAACAATTGGTTTAATAATCAAAACCACTTATTACAGCAATTAAGTAGAGATCCAACCCTCATTCAACTGCTGACACAGTTAACACAACAGCCGGTGCAAATAGCGCCGCTAAGAACATCACAAGCACAGCAAGCGATTAGACACTATGTACAACAAAGCACGCCATTAGGCCAACAATTTGATATTATTAACAAAGAAAATTTAATTATTGCCGCCAGTGACCATAGCGCACTTACACAAGTTCATGTAATTGCCCAGCAGCAACCCGAATTACTCAAGGCGGTATTTGCGGGTGAAACACGCATAGTCTCACCAATTAAAACGTCTGATAATTCGCAGTTGGCTAATAACAAGCGCGCAATTAGCCAATATCAAATGTTCATTGTTAGCCCTATCATGAATGCCAACCAACAGATCATTGCCGCAATAGCCTTAAAAGTTGAGCCTGGTGGGGCAATTTCCACTATTTTTCAACAAGGACGTATTGGCGCATCCGGCGAAAGCTATTTAGTCAATGCTGAAGGAGAAATGTTGTCAAATAGCCGCTTTGACGCGCAACTTTCTAGCTTGCCTTATTTTCAAGAGTTGAAAAAACAACAACGCTTGCTGACATTAAAAAACCCTGGTATTGACCTACTTGCCAATCCCGATGCGGTGATAAACCCCCAACAACTGCCGCTAACGTTAATGGCAGAACATTTAATTAATCATGCCCTGAACAATGAACAAAACTCGCCCTTAAAGCATAAAATATACAGCAATGTTAACGGATACAACGACTACCGAGGAGTCCGTGTTTTTGGCGCTTGGTTGTGGGATAGTCAATACGGCATTGGTATTGCCACGGAAATCGACGCTGACGAAGCTATGTCGGGGGTGAGCTCTCTGCGGCGTATGCTACTGGTTATCGTTGTTATCACCTTATTGTTAACCCTAACCTCCAATATTTTCACGGTCAGAGTTGGGCAACGCTCAACTAAATATATGCGCCGCTCAAAAGCTGAACTTGAAGCCATCGTAGCGCAAAGAACGGCAGAATTGCATCAACGTGAACGCGCAATGTGGGAGTTATACGAGCATGCACCAGTTGCCTATGCAACCTTAAACAGCCAAGGACAATTTATTAAACACAACAGTGCTTTTGCAAAAATGTTTAAACGTCCGCGGGCAACATTTGAGTCCTTAAATTGGCGTGACTTTGTTGCGCCAGCACATTATGTTCATGAAATATTTCAACAACAATCGCAGTTATTAGATTGTGAAATACCCGTTCAAATCAGTGATAACCAAACCATAGAAACTATGATGTCGGCATTGCCTGTTTATGAGCACCAGCAATTAGTCGAAGTACGCCTAACCTTAATTGATGTTACGCAGCGCAACGCAACAAAAGCTCAATTTGAAGCGCTGATGGAATCGGCACCCGACGCCATTTTAATGTTAGATAAGCACCGTAGCCACAGCTTAGTAAATTCACAAGTGTTAGCCATGTTTGGTTATGAAAAAACCGAACTACTGGGTCAGAAAATCGAACGACTGTTACCCGAAGAGCAAAGTTTGCATATTTTTCAGCGTTTGCTCACTGAGCCTTGTGCAGAAAAGCAACGTATAGAACTGTTAGGCAGGCGCAAAAATGGTGAAGAGTTTTCTGCTGAAGTTACGGTAAAAGTACTGGATATTCACAACGATAGATTTATCGTTGCCATCATTCGTGACATTACTGAACGTAAGCAAAATGACGCGGCGTTGGCGGCACAAATTCTTTTTCAACAAGCATTAACCGACACTATTCCTTACCCTATTTTTGTGAAAGATGCTGATACCCGCATTATTAACGTCAATAAATCTTACGAGCAGACCTTTAATGTCAACAAAGCCGATCTTATTGGAAAAACCGTGCTTGAGCTTGACTATATTCCGCTAGCCGATCGCGAAGCCTTTCAAGCGGAAGATGTTAGCATTATTGCTAATATGGGCATGGTAAAAAAAGAAATAACGCTGACTTATGCCGACGGTTTAGCTCATGACACCATGTATTGGGTAAAAAGTTTTGCGAAAGCCGACGGTAGCATTGGCGGCTTACTGGGGACTTTTGTTGATATCAGTGAACAAAAGAAAGCCGAACAAACCTTAGCGCATGCAAAACTACTTGCTGAAGATGCGGTTAAAGCAAAGTCAAACTTTTTAGCCAATATGTCGCATGAAATACGCACCCCGATGAATGCCATTATTGGCATGTCGGCGTTAGCACTCAAAACTCAGCTCACACCACAACAAGAAAACTATATTGTCAAAGTTAATCGTTCTGCTGAATCATTACTGGGCATAGTTAACGATATTTTAGACTTTTCGAAAATTGAAGCTAATAAGCTAGAAATTGAAAACATCGCCTTTTCTCTTGATGATATTCTCGACAACTTATCCAATGTGTTAATTGACCAACTACTCAAAACACAAACCGAGTTAATATTTGATGTTGCCGCAGACGTACCATTGGACTTAATAGGCGACCCTTTGCGCCTGAGCCAAATTCTTACCAACCTTGGCTCGAATGCTGCAAAATTTACTGAGCATGGCGAAATAAAAGTACGCATTAGCTGTTTAAGCAAGCAAGATAACCAGGTGAAATTACAGTTTTCTGTTTGCGATACTGGCATTGGTATGAGCGCAGATCAGCAAGAAAAGTTATTTCAATCTTTCAGTCAAGCCGATGCGTCGACCACCCGAAAATACGGCGGGACTGGTTTAGGCTTAGCAATATGCAAACGGTTAGTTGAATTACTCGGCGGGGAAATTTGGCTCGACAGCGAAGTAAATGTCGGTAGTAAGTTTCACTTTACGCTTAACTATCAGTGTCAATCACTAGCCCAAGTTCAAGCGAAACAACCCAATTTAGCGCCATTACAAGGGTTAAAGGTGGCATTAGTAGCGAATAATGAAGATTTCAAGCCGATTTTACAGCGACTACTCCAGTCCTTTGGCTTTAAATTAGTTTGTTATCGTGAGGCAAAACAAGTGTTGAACGACATTAAACAAGCAACGCAAGTCTTTGATATTTTGATATGTGATCTACTCAATTGCGCATCGCAACGCGCTTGCACTGATATTCAGTTGCTGCGAGCGGCTGAAGTTAATTTACCGGTGTTACAAGTATTGGCGAGTCGACAAGACATAGGCGCGAACCAATTTACCAAGGACGACAAACTGTTTTACATTTATAAACCCATCACTGCATCCAATTTACTCGACAATATATTACTTGCCTTAGGTAAAACAGATTTACGCAAACGCAGCTACCAAGCGACACCTCGCGCTGAACAAGTGGCGATCAATGCCATTCGCGGCGCAAGAATATTACTCGTTGAAGATAACGAGATTAGTCAAGAATTAGCCACTGAATTATTACAGCACCACGGCATTGACGTGGAAATTGCCAATAACGGCCAAGAAGCCATAGATCGCCTGCAGCAAAGCTTGCATGCAGACGAGCGTTTTGACTGCGTATTAATGGATTGTCAAATGCCAGTGAAAGACGGTTACACCGCCACAGAGGAATTAAGAGCAGACCCGAAGTTTAACGATTTACCTATTATTGCCATGACCGCCAATGTCATGGCTGGCGATCGTGAAAAAGCGCTCAAAGCTGGCATGAATGAGCATATAGGCAAGCCAATAAATACCCAAGAGTTGTTCACTAAACTTGCGCAATGGCTTGATATTAGCACGCTTAATGCGCAACATAAGCTTAACGAGCCCGATGTCAGTGACCCCCCTACTTTACCTGAGCTTGCAGGTATTGATACCAGTGCAGGGCTAGCAATTGCGCAACATGACGCTGCACTTTACTTACGGCTATTATTAAAGTTTAAAGCCAATTATCAAGATGCTATTAACCCGATAGCAACAGCTTTTAGTCAAGCTAACTTTGCTCGTGCTGAACAACTGGCCCATACATTAAAAGGGGTTGCGGGCAACATAGGCGCGACACAGCTTTATCAGCTGAGCCAGTCATTAGAAGCCAGTGCACAACAGCAAGCGCCTGCCACTGAGCTTATTATACAAGCACAAGAAGAGCTGACGATCATTCAGCAAGGCTTAGCACAGCTGTCAGCACCAGAGCCACAACACACACGCTTTAACTTAGCTGAATGTAAAACACTCATGACAAAACTAATGACTGAGGTTGACAACTATGACGTGGCCGCTATCGATACCATAGCAACATTACTGGCCATGACCCAAGAGCAAAATTACCATCAGCAACTTAAAGATATTATGGCGAAAGTAGCCGTGTACGAATTTGACGATGCCGCGCAGCTCATTAAGGCCATTAAACTGCACTCATAGATAAATAACAAAATTAACTTTAAGCCATTGATTTTTAAGTGCTGTCACATTATTGTCAGGTAAAAGTCGTGGATTAATTATCGCGACGGCTCAATAATTCTAAGCAAGCAGCAACAAGGGAGAAGTTAATGACTGTTCGAAAATTAAGGCTCAAACGTGCATGGTCTCAAGAGCAATTAGCTCAATTTAGTGGCTTAAATGTACGCACTATCCAACGTATCGAGCGTGGTCAAAAAGCGGGCTTAGAATCACTAAAAGCACTTGCGGCTGTTTTTGACATTGAACTTGAACAATTACAACAGGAGCATACAGTGGATAACAGCAAGCCGTATCAAGAACAAGAAAATCGTGTCATTGAACATGTTCAAGACATAAAAGGTTTTTACAGCCACTTGATTAATTATTTAGTGATCGTACTCGGGCTATTTTTGCTTAATTTTATTACTAGCCCAGAATATTATTGGGCATGGTGGGCAGCGCTAGGCTGGGGTATTGGCGTGATATCGCACGGCTTGAGCGTTTTTGAAGTCTATAGTTTTTTTGGCGCAGATTGGGAAAAAAAGCAAATTGAAAAGCGCTTAGGTCGCAAGCTATAGCAAAGCGTCAATGGCAAGCTTACAGCACAGGATTAATCGCTGCCATATCAGCAGCGATTGTGAGCAACATTTAGGGCAACGCATGGCCTTTAATCGCCAAACATAAGCCCTTTACCCGCAAATTAGCATAAGCTAGGCTAGTTGCTAGTGTGAGTCGGTATTAAAAGTCTGCTGGCACTTGAAACGCAAGCGCCTGATCGCTGACGGGATGGCGCAACGCCAAGTACTCAGCATGTAGATGTAAGCGCTGCGCTTTTTCACCATAATGATCATCACCGACAATTGGACTATTTAAGCCCAGCTTATGCGCACAATGCACCCTCAATTGATGTGTCCGCCCAGTCTTAGGAAATAAATGCAGCCGTGTACTGTTGTTTTCCCGCGCAATGACCTGCCACTCGGTCAGCGCCTGTTTACCTTCTTGGTAGCACACGAGCTGTCGAGGCTTATCATCAAAGTCCATGCGCATGGGTAAATCAATTGTGCCACTATCTTTGACAAGCTTCCCCTTCACCAACGCCACATAGCGTTTTTGCACGGTACGCTCAATAAATTGTTTTTGCAGTGCTTTATGCGCACGTTTATGTAACGCAATCACTAATAGGCCCGAGGTCGACATATCCAAACGATGCACTATCAGTGGCCCTGTTGCCTGTGGGAATTGTTGCTTAATGCGTAAGTATACCGAGTCGGTGATATGTTTTCCTGGCACAGACAGAAACTCAGCCGGCTTATTTACCACCAACATATCGTCATCTTGATACACAATCGCAAGTGTTTTACCTTGTGCGGGGTTAGTAAGCAGTGGATTATCATCAACCGCTAAGCCCTTGAGCATGTGGGTTAAAATCGGCTGACATTTGCTATAGCAAGCAGGGTAATAGTTTTTATGGTGCCTGATGGCGGACTTAGGCGCTGCTCCCCACCAAAATTCTGCCATCGCAATCGGCGTTAAGTTGTGCTGAAAAGCATATTGTAATAATTTAGGTGCTGCGCAGTCACCGGCACCCGCTGGTGGCGTGTGAAGTGCAAAGTCGGAAAAAATAGTATTTAGATCTTTGCTTTCCCCGTGTGCATTCAGAAACTGATATTGCGCAAACAGCTTTTTTTGCAACTTATTTGAGCGGGTTTTCCGTTGCTTTTTTAAACGTTCAATAGCGCTATTTAGCGTCGAAAGTCTAGCCGTTAAAGTTGCAATTTCGGCTTGCCAATATTGTTTTAGTTGTTGTAGTTGTTTTTTCTCAGCAATGCTTTGCCCCGCAAGTTGCTGTTGTAACTGCTGATAAGCATTTTCACTAAGCTGTTTAAGTCCTTCGTTTCGCTGTTGCTTTCTCCGCTTGCGACTCGCCACCATCTTACTTTGCTGTGTCGCTAATTGTTGTTGAAAACCTTCGTTCGCTTTCTGTAGTTGTCTGGTGATGACTTTTAACTCGCTACTCGCTTCTAAAGCAGCGATTTCACCGTTAATATTATTAATAATGTCGCTTTCTTTCGCCATTGCAGGGTCTTGTGCTAGGCTCGTCGCCACCGTCGGCACAAACGCAATACTAAGATCGTTACCGTCAAGTTGTCCCGAGTATGCGGCGAGATACCCCACTTGCTGCTGGTAATTTTTCACCACCAAGACCCCGAACATTTTGCCACTACGGTGATCATTAGCGGGTATATCAAACGGCCTCAGTGGCAGAGTTTCAAGCTGCTGTTGTAATTGTGTCGCTGCCGCAATCGCTAATGGATGTGGCTGATAATAAAAAGGAAAAGTGAACTTTTCTGGCAACGTTGTTAGCGCAACAGACGTGGAAATTTTGGTAAAACACTCAAGGTTTGACATGGCAATAGGGTGATGAAATTTTCAACAAGGGTATAATGTCAGATAATAACATATTAGCTCTTATCTCACTAAACTTGCCAAGCCAGAAAGCCAGTTATTTTCTCGCCTATGCTCGCTAACTCGACAGCGGCGCTAAACAGACCGCACTTGTACTTGCTTGACGCTAACCGTTAAAAACCGACATTAAGCAGCGCCAGTGCCATATCACCATCGGCCTGCATATGATGATAAATAAAGTCAAAGACGATATCGTTACCAAAGTCATAATGTAGCGTTAAGTCTAATTCATCCGCACCTTTATCAAAGGCTACATTGAGCAAGCTTATGGTTAGGTTATCAATTCCGGTATAAGCAACGCCAACGGCTAAAGCGCTTTGATCTTTGACATCGCCAATGGTGTGATCCGCCGCACTGGTAAAGAAGGGCCCGCCACCAAAACCATCAATTATAGTGCCCCAAACCTGATTATACGCCGCACTAAAGCTAAAGTTATCTAGGCTATAGCTGGCGCTAACACCAAAGACATCGCCGTCTGGGCCCCTTTTATCAAAACGATTATCGACTTGCTTACCATACTGGACAGCCCATGTAAGTTGCGCTATTTCAACGCTAGCTTCTAGATAGGCTAAATTAGCTAAGTTATCCGCATGGTAAAACCAGCTTTGCAAGCTGAGGTGTTCTACACCGTGATATACCACGCCTAAGATATTGACCCCCTTGCTACCAGCAATATCAGTAAAAGTTTCTGGCTCTGGCGCACTTATGCCAGACCATTTATCTAAATGCGCTAAATAAATCGTGCTATCACTGATACTAGTATTCGTGACTAAGATACCTGAAAAGGTATTAGGTACCATGCGAACATCATCCATATCAAGGTGTGGTGAATCAAAGCCAAAGCGCCCCACTTTAAACTCGGTATTCGCAATATTAGCTTGCATATAGGCTTGCCCAACTATGGTATAGCTAGTGCCATCTGCACCAAAGAAAGCGCTATGATCATCGCTAAATAATTTCTGGCTACTATAAAGCGTTCCCGCCGCGCTAAAGCCCTGCCAACTTGCGCTGTGATATGTTAAGGCGCCGCCAACAGCAAAGCTTTCATGACGCTGACCACTGTCCGGTGTACTTGCAAGGTAGCCGAGGCGAAAGTTTCCTGATACCTCACTCATTCCGGCTTCACCTACTGGCTTAGCCGCCGCAATGGAAAAAACATTCAAAAAAACCAAGGACTTATAACAAGTATTGCAAGGCGTAATGGCTCGGTAAAAGCTTTCATGTATTTGCTGCAAAATTTAATAGCTGTGACGAAAATATAAAGATTAACGGCTATAGAAGCAATGTAAAATATCTGTTATCTGCGAAAGCGCGCTGAGCTTGACGCAAGACGATAAACAGTGATCCGTTAACAAGGTTAACTTTAGGGACAACGACCAGCATTTTAGCCTCGAATTACTCAATACCTGTATTACCAGCTAGGCACTGGTTATTCGCTCGCTATTCGACAATTAAGCTGCCGAGAGACCTTTTCATCGGGCAATGAAAAGTATACTCTCCGGCTAACATTGCCGGCAATTCACCAAACTTATCGCGCGCCATCGGCAAGTCTTCACTAATTTCAAAATCGGGAAATAACACAGTTGCAGCACAAGGACTAGCATCTTTGCAAGGAAATTTCAGCCTAGTTTGCTTGCCTGAAGCAACTCTTATCCGTGACGGTTGATAGCTACCACCCTTAACCACAACAGTGGTATTTGCAACGTTAGCCTTGGTCATCTTTGGTCGATTTGTATAACCAAAACCACCAAATAATCAACCCGATAGCCAGTATTCCAACCATATTAACCCATATCATTTAGTTACTCCCCTTAATATAGCTTTGCCATGGACTTTAATATTTATGTTTTAATAATCGTAAACGATTAGCATTACTCACCACAGTTAAAGACGAAAGCGCCATCGCAGCGCCAGCTACCACAGGGTTTAGCAATAAGCCGTAAAATGGATACAAGACGCCAGCGGCAACAGGAATACCAGCAACGTTATAAATAAAGGCGCCAAACAAGTTTTGCTTAATATTAGCTAACGTAGCTTTGCTAACTAAAATAGCATCACTTAGGCCATGTAATGAGCCGCGCATTAACGTAATATCGGCACTTTCAATAGCAATATCGGTGCCTGTGCCTATGGCAAACCCCACATTGGCTAATGCGAGCGCTGGGGCATCATTAATGCCATCGCCTGTCATGGCGACAATTTCTCCTTGCGCTTGTAACTGCGCCACTTTATCTGCTTTATCTTCAGGCTGCACATCTGAAAACACTTCGTTTATACCGACTTTTTTTGCTACGGCAGTTGCCGTTGCTCGGTTATCTCCGGTTAACATCACAACCCGTAAACCACTAGCTTTTAAACGCTTAATGGCGGCAATAGAATCAGCTTTGATGGCATCCGCAACGGCGATAACCGCCGTTAACTTCTGATCTACCGCTAAGTACATTGGCGTTTTTCCTTGCTCTGCTAGCTTTTGTGCTTGAGCAACAAAGTCATTTAAGGCGATATTATGTTGCATCATTAATGCTTGGTTGCCAAAAATAACTTGCTGCTCTTGATAAACGCCACTGACGCCGTGACCGGCAATCGCTTCAAACTCGCTAACAGCGGCTGGTGCGATATTTTTTTGAAGGCTAAAATCGACAATAGCTTGCGCTAGAGGGTGCTCTGAGCCGCTTTCAATTCCAGCGACTAAACTTAAAAGCTCTCGCTCTGCATAAGTCGCATCGGCAATAACAACATCAGTAACAGTCGGCGCGCCTTGGGTAATGGTGCCCGTTTTATCTAATACCATAGCCGTCACTTTTGACGCTGTTTGCAGTGCCGCACCATTGCGGATCAAAATCCCAAATTCAGCCGCCTTACCTACCCCCACCATCACTGACATAGGAGTCGCCAAGCCAAGCGCACAAGGGCAGGCAATAATTAATACTGTCGTGGCAGAAATAACCGCAAATGCAATGCTTGGCTCTGGGCCATAGTTTAGCCACGTCAAAGCGCTAACAATGGCAATAATCATAATGCTGGGAACAAAATACGACGAAATGGTATCGGCTAGACGTCCAATCGGTGGCTTTGAGTTTTGCGCTTGTTTTACCATATTAATAATATGGGCAAGCGCGGTATCTTTGCCAACATGCGTCGCTTTATACAAAAGACTACCTGATTTATTTAACGTGCCGGCTGCAACAGTATCATGTTCTGCTTTTGCCACCGGCATAGGCTCGCCCGTTAACATTGACTCATCAATATGGCTTGTTCCTTGTATCACTATGCCGTCAACCGCAATTTTTTCTCCGGGTCTAACCCGAACAATATCATCGCGTTGCACTTGCTCTATCGCAATATCAAACTCTTGGCTTTTGCCATTAACCTCACGAACAATGCGTGCGGTTTTTGCCTGTAAACCTATTAGTCGTTTGATGGCATCGCTAGTGCGCCCTCGTGCTTTTACTTCTAGGGCTAAGCCTAAATTGATTAAGCCTATGATCATTGCGGTGGCTTCAAAGTAAATATGTCTAGCCATCTCAGGCAAAATGGTCGGCGCAAGCACAACTACCATAGAGTAAAGCCATGCCGTACCGGTACCCAAGGCAATTAAGGTATCCATATTGGCACTGTGATTAACAAAAGATTTCCACGCACCTATATAAAAATGTTTGCCTGCAAAGTACATAATGCCAGCACATATCAAACCAATCGCTAACCAGAGCATGCGCTCTTGCAATGTGACGACTGTCATCGGGCCGCCCGCAAGGCCATAAAGCATTAATGGAATACCCAGACCTAACGCCACCCAAACTTGCTTCATTAATTGCTTATAATACTTTTCATCAGCAATCTGTTTTTGGTCTAATAACTCATCATCACTAGCGGCATTACTGCTTTTCGCGCCATAGCCAATCGCTTCAACAGCCTTAATTAAACTTGGACTATCCACCTTACCTGTAACTATTACTGTTCTTAAGGCAAAGTTCATCTCGGCTGACTCAACACCGGTTACCGCCCGCAATGCCTGTTCAATTTTGCTAACACAACTGGCACAACTGGCCCCATCAATAATCAACTCTTGACGAACAGGTATCTGGGTACTGTCTGACAACCTCTTCATTGCATCCTCCTATGCTACCAATAAGTTTATGGCTATAAGTTAGGTTTTCGCATTCTTGTTACCTAAAAGCCCGCCCCCATACTTAGCTTTGCCAAAAGGCATTATTACTTTCACCAAGACTAATGAGACCAATGAATATGGACGATCTTCCATTGACCTGATATTTTTTCGAGCACTAAGGTTTCTAGGCTTTGATAATCTATCGCTTTACCTCGATACTTGCCCTTAATGTGCACTCGCGACATAGCAAGCGCACTATTGCCAGTGATTTTTACCGTTTGCTCCAGTAACTTACTTTCAGTAGCACTGAGGAATTTCATATCGGCAAGCATATGTTGTTGGGCATATTCTTTAGCTGAACGCTCTACCGCGCCCGCTTCAAAAATGATCACCTCGTCAGCCAATAATCGGCGAACATTAACTTGATCAACGTTGTGTAACGCTTGGTGAAATTGTTTAACTACCTTGCCTGGTGCTGAGTTAACTCCAACAAACACTGGTTTTGCAGTTTGCTCTTGCTCTCGGGCAAAACTAAGGTTGACTGTTAAAGCACTCAGTAAACAAGTGAGCAACATTATCGATAATTTTTTTACCATGTTCTTTCCTTTTTTAACCAATATTCCACCCCCAGATAAAGCCCATAATATAGCGGCATTAATGGGTGCTAACTAAACTTATCAAAAGCTATATTGCTGGCATCAACGCCATTTTCTATCAATATTTCCATCGCGGTTGTCATCATGGCTGCCGGACCGCACAGGTAAAACTCAGTATGACTAACATCAAAAATAGTATGAAGTTGTGTTGCTAACAGCGCTTGCACATAACCTTTATCAGCTTGCCACTGAGGGTCGGGATTAGACAATACCGGATAATAGTAAAATTGTTGATACTGCTGACTTAACTGCAAAAAATGAGCTTGATAGAGTAAGTCTTGCCTTGTGCGTGCGCCATACAGAAAGTGTATTTCTCGCAACTTGCATTTGCTAACTTGCGCGGCACTTAGTTGCTCTTCGATTATCGCCTTCAGCGGTGCCATACCTGAACCAGCACCAATTAAAACCATAGTTTTATTACTAGCAGGTTGCGCATAGAAAGCCTCAAATGGTCCAACAGCTGAGATGGTTTGTCCCGGTGTTAAATTACATAAATAGCTTGAACCAATACCCGGTAAAACACTGTTATTAGCCGCGTTTTGAATTTTAATGGTAAACACCAACTCATTGGTTCCGCCATCCACTTGCCCCTTGCCACACGCAAGGGAGTAGTGCCGACTACAAGCTTTATGTTGATATTGCAAAAGTGCTATCTCCTGCCAATGCGGTTTTAACGCTTCAGGCAAGCGTTGTGGAATTGAAACACCATTAGCGGCGGGGATAAAAAATCGCATATGTGCACCCGCTTTATAACGTAACCGATAGCCCCCTACTACTTTAAATCGCAACTCTTTAATAAATGGGCTAATAAACTCACTATGACTTAATTCCAGTAAGTGCTTTTTGGCTAAGGCCACATCATTAAGCAGGCTAAGCTGTTCAATTTCACCAGCATTATGCTGGCAAGCTAAGCGATAGCCTTGCTTTAATTGCTGGTTATTAAAATGCGCTTGTTCGGCACTGGTTATTTTACTGCTGGTTTTCAGCTTTACTTTACACTGACCGCAACTGCCACCGCCGCCACAGCTCGACGGCAGGGCAATATCTTGTTGATTAAGGGCATCAAGTAAGTTAACCCTTTTGCTAACTTCAAACTTGGCAATCGTGTGCTGACTTTTATTTAACAGTATTAATTGACGCTTTTGACGGCTAACACTGAAGTTAAATTGCCCGTGCCGCGCTAAGTCTACCGTCCAAATAAAGCCCGTTAAGCAAAACAACATAGTCAGCAGCCCAAACACGATAACCTGTATATTATTAAAACTGCCGGTATTGCCATAATCCATAAAATGCAAGATAAAGAAAAAATCAACAAAGCGTTTATCATCGTTACTATGGCTGACGATACGCCCTGACTGACTATCAACATAAACACTCGTGTTAATTTGATCTGCAAAGTTGACCTGCCACACTTGATTTTTTTCTTTAGGTATATCTTGATAAGGAGGTGATAGTTTTACAACACTGATAATTTGCCCGGCACCGCTATAAGATGCTTGCGCAATTTCAGCGGCCATCAACTCAGTTATACGCACCCGTGCGCCGGTATACGCATGTACTAAGCTATATTCACTTTTCAAGTGTCGATATAAACCTTGCTGATGCGTTAATAAATAATACGGCTCTGCTAATAACGAAATTAACCTTATTGATACTACCGGCTGCGCCGACGCTAGCACTAATGAGGGCTCTATTAACCGAGCTTGCTCTATTGCTGCCACTTGCAGCGACTGACGATATTGATTCCCCGAAGCCTTTTCATGATCCATCAAATTAAAGAATAAGCCCGTACCAAGCCATATAAATAGCTGCAAAGCCACTAAAAGTGATAACCACTTATGGAGTTTTTTGATCATGCTCATCATCACAGTTCACCTGCTTGTTGATGGGCTTTGCTACCACGAAATATCAACAAGTAGCTTAAAATAGCACCAAATATCGCAGCTAAAATTGCGAATAACAACACCCAAAATAGCAGTTGATTACTCGGGTCTTCGTCTTGATAGTCCATGACATGAAAGCTAAACATTAGATCAAAAATTCGCCAAAACTGATGTCGCTTGCCCACCAATTTACCGGTTTGCGCTGAAACATAGATAGATGGCTGACTAAAATGCTCAAAGTTAACCCGCCAAGCGGGTAAAGCTCGAGAACTTAATTCTGTCGGCGGCTGCGTTGTGATCAGACTGACATCAACAACCTTACCATGCCCGCGATAGTAATGCTTTGCCGCTCGAACCGCCTCATTTTGGCTTAATGGTGAGAGTTGCGTACCGTTTACTGCACTGACAAGGTACTGACTATCGTTTTCGTGAAACCGGTATACCGGCTGCTCAATGAACACCTCAAGTGCAATATCTTTCGCATCGGGGTATCGCCGCTGAAGTTGCGCTAAAGGATAGCCAATTTTACTCACCTCAACCTTGGTTTGGTGGTTCACCACTAAACTGTCACCGTGAATATAGTCAATATCAAAGATCACCATATAGGCGCCGGATATTGACCATATTAAAAACTGTACACCAACAAATAGCATTAACCAGCGGTGAAATTTACGACTCGTTTTTAGTAACTTCATGCCTACTTCCCTGTGCTAATTGACTTTTTAATGTTGAGCTACGCCACAAATAATATAAGGTTGGTAAAACCAATAGCGTTAATATCACCGCACTGAACATACCACCTACCATAGGCGCGGCAATGCGACTCATAACTTCTGAACCTGTGCCTGAGCCATATAAAATAGGCAGCAAACCAACAATCACAGTGCCGGCTGTCATCATTACCGGTCGCACACGCATGCCCGCGCCATGTAAAACAGCCTGTAAAACATCCGCTCTCGCTATCGCAATGCCTTTTGCTTGGTGCTCTTTTACCATGGCTTGGTAAGCTTGATTTAAGTACACTAACATGATGACGCCAATCTCAACGGCAACACCAGCAAGCGCAATAAAGCCAACCCCCACTGCTACCGAAAAGTTAAAGCCTTCTATATACATTAACCAAATACTGCCCACCATCGCCAGTGGCAAAGTGCCCATGATCATTGCCACTTCAGTGACGTTTCTAAAGTTTAAATACAGTAAAATAATAATGATGAAAAGTGTTAGTGGTACCACATACGCTAATTTAGCTTTTGCACGTTCCATATACTCATACTGTCCTGCCCAAGCAATAGAGTAACCAGCGGGCAATTTAAGCTTATTATCAATAACCTGTTGCGCAGCTTCTACATAACTGCCGACATCAACGCCATCAATATCAACAAACGCCCAACCATTTAAGCGGGCATTTTCAGATTTAATGCCCGGCGGCCCGTCTTCAATAAATACGCTAGCGACATCTGCTAATGTAATACGTTGGCCATTAGGCGTGACAATCGGCAATAGTGACAGTTGCTCGGGTGAATCACGATATGCTTGTGGATAACGAATATTAACCGGGTAACGCTCTAAGCCTTCTATGGTTTGTGTGACATTCATACCACCGATAGCGGTGGCAACAACCTGTTGAATTTCAGCAATATTGAGTCCGTATCGCGCTGCTTTTGCCCGCTGAATATCCACTTTGATATAGCGACCGCCAGCAACTCGCTCTGAGTACACCGAGGCGGTACCTGGCACATCCGCTAATATTTCCTCAATTTGCTGACCTATATCTTGAATAACATCGAGTTTGGGCCCCGCTATTTTAATGCCAACCGGCGTTTTTATACCCGTTGCTAGCATATCAATGCGGGTTTTTATCGGCATTACCCAAGCATTGGTTAGCCCTGGTAGTTTCACTAATGCATCTAGCTCTTGCTTTAAGCTTTCTGTGGTCACGCCAGGTCGCCATTGCGCTTGGGGTTTTAATTGAATAAAGCTTTCAATCATAGTTAGTGGCGCAGGATCAGTGGCCGTTTCTGCCCGTCCCACTTTACCAAACACACTCTGCACTTCAGGGACAGTTTTTATTAGCTTGTCGGTTTGTTGTAATAATTGTCGTGCTTGTCCGATAGATATGCCCGGATAAGTGGTGGGCATATACATCAAATCACCTTCATCAAGCGGCGGTATAAACTCACTGCCAATTTTATCAAGTGGGTAAAAACCCATTGCCAGTACCGCCAGAGCTGCGAATAAGGTCGTTTTTGGAAACCCTAGCGCAGTTTTTAAAGCGGGCATATAGATAAAGGTTAAACACCTATTTACCGGGTTTTTATGCTCAGGCAAGACCTTACCGCGAATGAAGTAACCCATTAATACTGGTACTAAGGTAATGGCGAGCGCGGCAGAAGCGGCCATGGCGTAAGTTTTGGTAAAAGCTAGCGGCGCAAACATTCGCCCTTCTTGCGCTTCAAGGGTAAACACCGGAATAAAACTAACGGTGATGATTAATAAGGTAAAAAATAACGCGGGCCCCACTTCACTGGCAGCGTCAGTGACTACTTGCCAACGGTTTTCCTTGGTTAATGCTTTACCTTGCGCACTTAATCGCTCCATGTGTTTATGCATGTTTTCTATCATCACAATCGCGCCGTCAACCATAGCGCCAATAGCTATGGCGATGCCACCCAATGACATAATGTTGGCATTGAGCCCTTGCCAGTGCATCACCACAAACGCAGTTAAGATACCTACAGGGATACTAAAAATAGCCACTAACGATGAACGAACATGAAACAAGAAAATTACACACACTAGCGCAACAACGGCAAACTCTTCTAGTAGTTTGTCGGCTAAGTTAGCCACGGCACGTTCTATCAATGCCGAGCGATCATAAACCGGTACCACTTCAACCCCGTCAGGTAAGCCTTTTTTAAGTTGCTCAAGCTTAGCTTTAACGCCATTAATGACTTGTTGGGCATTTTCGCCATAACGCATCACGACGATACCACCAACCGTTTCGCCTTCACCGTTAAGCTCTGCGATACCGCGTCGCATTTGTGGCCCTGTGCCGATTTCTGCGACATCTTTTAGCAATAACGGCGTACCATTTTCATTCACGCCCAGTGGAATATTTTCTAAGTCTTCAACGCTTTGGATATAGCCGGTCGCTCGCACCATATATTCCGCTTCGGCCATTTCCACGACAGAAGCGCCAATTTCTTGGTTACCTTGTTTAATCGCCGTTTGAATTAATGATAACGGCACCGCAAAAGCACGCAATTTATCAGGGTTAACCCTGACTTGATATTGCTTAACCATGCCACCTAGTGCAGCAACTTCAGACACCCCAGGCACAGTTTGCAATTCAAACTTTAAAAACCAATCTTGAATGCTGCGCAACTGGCTTAAATCATGTTGTCCGGTTTTATCAACTAAGGCATATAAGTACACCCAACCAACGCCTGTGGCATCAGGCCCGAGTTGCGGCCTAGCATCACTGGGTAAGTTTGGCGCTACTTGACTTAAATACTCCAGCACCCGCGAACGTGCCCAGTAGAGATCGGTATCTTCGTCAAAAATAACATAGACATAAGAGTCACCGAAAAACGAAAAACCACGCACGGTTACCGCGCCAGGTACTGACAACATGGCCGTGGTCAAAGGATAAGTGACTTGATCTTCAACCACCTGTGGCGCTTGCCCCGGATAGCTGGTTTTTATTATTACTTGTACATCAGACAAATCTGGCAAGGCATCTATCGGGGTTTTATTTACCGAATACAATCCACCCGCTACCAATAAAAATGTCGCTAATAACACAAAACAGCGGTTGGCCACCGACCAACGAATAATAGCAGCAATCATAGCTATTTTACTCCTGTGCTAGTGGTGTGAATGATCAACAGCAGGCACTTCTTGCGCAGAAGTGAGTGCTGATGTGTCATCATGGCTTACCGGCGAAATTGCCACAATCACAAACTCGCCATCGCGAATTTCAAAGGTGAACTTAACCTGCATACCAACACTCAACCCAGCTAAGCTGACGCTGTCTGCGCTGATAAAGTCCATCGTGGCGGCCGGTCGTTGCCATTTCTCTATCGCAGCGCGACTGATAGTGACCATGTTATGTTCAAGCATTAATGCCTTGATGGTGCCAGTAACGGTTGCTGACGGGATGTTATCGGCTTTGTCCATCGCGCTATGCTCAGCCATGGCGGCGCCATCTGGGATATGAAGATTACTGATTTGGTAATCACCATTGGCGGTTTTAGTGACTTCAACATGCAAACTAAGCCCTTGATAAAGATCAGAAAAGTCGACATCATCAGCAACACTAAAGTCCATGACCATTGCCGGCCAATCCCACTCAGGAATCGCCTCATGCTCAAGCGTTAACATTTGATGTGCCGCCATAATGCTAGCAATTGTTGCCGACACCCATACCGAATTTGGCTGCTCTGTTGCGCTATCGCCATGGTGCATACGAATAAAGTCTGATGATTTACTGGACTCAGAGTCCAATAAAAACTGCGCCGAGGTTACCACATGATCGCCTTCTTTTAGGCCAGCAAGTATTTCAACATTTTTGCTATCAAAACGCCCAACACTAACCGCAACTGACTTAAAGCTGCCCTCGCCTAGCGCCAGTACTACACGATCTTGGTGACCGGTTCTGATCAGCGCTTCTTTTGGAATTAATAATCTGGCTTGCTCGGCCTCGGCATGCAAAACAATTTGAGCAAACATATTAGGTTTGAGTAAGCCTTGGCTATTGTCAAAACGTAAACGCACTTTTACGGTTCGAGTTTTGGCATCTAGCGTAGGATAAATATAATCGACTTTACCTTGCCAAACTTGGCCCGGCAGGTAATCAAGGGTCATAGTAACCGCTGTACCTTTTTTTACTAACCCTGCTTGACGCTCAAATACTTCCGCCTCTAGCCAAACTTGCGACAAATCTCCTATCGACATTATGGTAGAGCCGGGTTTAACAAAATATCCTTCACGAATTTTTAAGTTTTCCACCACGCCATTTTGCGGTGCGTAAAAGGTCACACGCTGTTGCACCTTTTTTGTTTGTTTTAGTTTATCAACGGCTTGCTTGGGTATTTGTAGCGCAGATAAACGGCTTTTCGCAGCCTCTAATAAGCGGCTATTTTTCCGCGACATGGCCAATAATAATTCTTCTTGCGCATTAACTAGTTCAGGGGAGTAAATATCATATAACGCTTGTCCTTTTTGCACCGGATCGCCAATGGCTTTAACATACAGTTTTTCTATCCACCCCTGCACACGCGGATGAATATGCACTAATTTATCTTGGTTATAGGCAACGTAACCCACGGTATTAATTTTTGTATTTAACGACTGGTAACGCACAGCGCTGGTGCGCACCCCTAAGTTATTAACCACATCCGGCGAAATGCGAATAGTGCCCGCCCCCGCGTCAGGGCCTTTACCATCATCAGCATAGACTGGAACTAAATCCATGCCCATGGGGGACTTACCGGGTTTATCTCGGCGATAATTGGCATCCATAGGTGCCACCCAATATAAAGGTTTGGCCGCAGCAGGTTCATTATTGCTGCTTTGTTTATTGCTCTCAGGTGCTACCAAACGGTAGCCGGCAAGAGTCAATATAACGCCTATTAGCAGACCGATTACCATAGGCTTGATATTCATTGCTTGCATAGTGCTCATTCTATCTCTCCAAGCATCGCAGCATAGTGGCGACTGCGGCCTTTAATATTTTTTGTCATATCGGCATTCATCGCACCGATAAACAGATAATTTAATTCCAGGTGTATTTTTTGCTCATCGACATTCAAGGTTAATTCATCTATTTCGGCATTTAATACCGCTATGCGAGCACGCACCACTTCGGCAAAGTCGCCATCGTCATTGGTATAAGCGGTAAGTGATGCTAAGGCTTGATCATGTATTTGTGGCAACAACCTGTTTTTATATAAGGCTTGGCGTTTTTTGAGCTTCAACAATCGACCTTTGGCACTGGCATAACTCCCGAGTAGCTGGCGCAGCAAGATATGTTTTTCAGTTTTTATCGCTTCGGTTTTCGCGGTCACAGAGCGCACTTCTTGATCTTGTTTATTTTCAGTAAACAGTGGCAGATCAAAGGTGATACCAACGGAAAACAAATCAGCGCGACTGCGCCCCATCGCATCATCAGCGCGGTAGCCATAACTGGCGTTTAGCCCCCATTCTGGCTTATATTTTTGCTGCGCTAATTTGATGCCTGTTTTGCTGGCGTCAATTTTTTTATCCACGGCAAGTACGGCTGGGTGCTGTGCTAAGTAAGGCACTAAGCTTTGTGCTTGTTGCCAGCGTTCATCGTACACTAAATCCGAATTTCGTAACGCTAATTGCGGCAATTGCTGAGTCAAACGCATGTTATAAGTGTTTATGCTGTTCCGAGTTAGCGCATAATTTTCTAACTCAGTGCTGTTCACCACAGTTAGCCACTGCGATAGCATGCCATGGTATTTATTCTGCTGTTGGGCCAGTTTATTCAACCTATCTTCTAGGCGGGTCAGCTCCAGTTGTGCTCTAACAAGGTCTTGTTGGCGAGTTTTACCCAATGTAGAGGAGTAACTTGCTTCAACTACATCGGCGAGTTGTGCAAACAAGGCGCGATTTTTTTCAATTAAGGCAATACTTTGCTGAACGCGATAGGCGTCTAACCATAAACCGCCAACCGTAACGGCGACTTTGGCTTGTCGATCTAACCGTTGCAATGGATAACTTTCACTTTGCAATTGTAATTGCTGGCTTTTAAATGCCAGACTATCGCCACGCGGTAGCATTTGGCTAACGCCAACTTTGAGTTGGGTCATGCCTTCTTGATTAAGGTCAAAACCATTGGTGGGCAAGCCTGCCATGCTAATCGACACTTTAGGATCGGGTAACGTGTTTGCAGCAATACTCGCCGCTTCTGTCGCCTGTTGTTGATGGCGACTGCCGGTCATTTTTGCGCGAGTTTAATGGCTTGTGCAAACGATAGCTGCCCTTGGGTGTAGGCCATGGCGTGGTTAATAGCAGGCAAACCCATCAACAACATTAGTGCTGCTGTTAGCGACTTAACCTGCACTCGGTTTTGCAAGGTGCTGGCCATTAGAACTGCTCCTGATACGACTTGATATGCGCGTAAATTTGGTAACTGCCATCGGCTTTTAGTAATAAAATTCGATACGGCTGAAATTTATCGTCAACTTCCATGCCTGGCGTGCCGACAGGCATGGCAGGGACTGATAAACCAATTACGTCATTACCATGACTTTCTTGCAAAAATTTATGCATAAACTTGGCGGGTACATGCCCCTCAAAGGCATAGCCATCAGCTGAGACAGCGGTATGACATGAGCGATATCGCGGTGCAATACCTTGTTGCTCTTTAATGCCAGTCACGTCTTGAAAGTCGTGTACTTTTGATGCAAAGCCATGCTCATGAATATGATCTAACCACTTGACACAACATCCACAATTAGGGCTTTTATAGACAGCCAATTCAATTGGCTGCGACTTTACAGTGCCGTTATCTCTGTTGGCAACATTATTGCCGTTTTCTGAACAACTGGCCAGCGTCAAACAAGCGAAAAAAATCACGGTAAACTTTAACAAAAAATTTTTAAATATCATCAGTTCCCCCTAACGGGACAAATAGTTATTGGTAAACAATTAGGGTAGTTTTGAGGTCACGAATAGTGGCAAATAATACCCGTATTCATCAAAAGCCTAATACAGTGTGCTTTACTAAGGTGCCAAATTTTGGACACAACTATGCTGTATTTAGCTTAATATGGGTGGACGATAAAGTGAGCTGACTTGATGGCTGGTGAGTTGTTGTAAATAGGTATGAATTTTATAGGTGCTGTGAATAGGGCTTTGATAACTATGCTCAATTAAGGCGGCTACCGTTGAGCAGCCTCCGGTAAAGCAGTTACAGATTTGTAAACAGCAATCTTCTGTGTTTTCTGGTGAGTCGCCACTGCTGTCCATCATCATGCCATGGTGGCTATGATCCATCATAGTCATAGTGCTGTTGCTAGATGACTCTGCACTGCTGCCTTGCATAACCATCATATGATAAGACATAGCAGTTGCTGCCATTGTTTGGCCAAAAAAGCTCAAACACAGTAGCAATAACATCAATGTATTTTTAAACGGAACAGGCACAGGCGATCACTATGATTAACACTAGCACTAATAATACCCAAGTTTTTAAATTATTCAACGAATTATTTTCTCTGTAATGAAAACATTATGACAAAGATTAAGCGTTTAGAAATACCAAAAATCGGCCCGTAACGGACAAGTTTAATGACTGTTGTTACCACAGCTAACAAACAAATCCTTAGACGTATAACTATTCTGCTAATTTGCTGTCTCAAAGGGCAATCGAGCTTTCGACAACTGACAATTTCACATATGTTAAATTTGTTAATGTTTGATAGTTTATACTGCCAATTATTATTTACACCATATTTTACATGGTTTAAAAGCCAAAATTAATTAGCACATACGGTAAGCTTTTAATTAGAATGCAGGCATAATTTCTATTGTAACTAGCGCTAATTAGTACAATTACTAGTTAGTCATTTTGAGGGAAAGCATATGCTTTTTAATGATTCGTTAATCACAGACTGCCCTATTCGTCAAAAGATTCGTGACTTCTATCGTATCGATGAAAATGTCGCGGTTGATCATATTCTTCCACTTGCAGAAGTAAATGTTAGTGCCCGTAGTCGAGCCTGGGAACGGGCGCGTAAAATGGTGTTAAAAATTCGCCAAGACCAGTCGGGTAACGGTGCCATTGATGCCTTATTAAATGAGTATTCACTATCAAGTGAAGAAGGTGTGGTATTAATGTGTTTAGCGGAAGCTTTGTTACGCGTACCTGATAAAGACACACAAGACGCCTTAATTCGTGACAAAATCTCGCAAGGTCAGTGGAGTAGCCACTTAGGCAGCAGCGAGTCACTCTTTGTTAACGCCTCGTCATGGGGTTTGTTAATCACGGGTGCTATGGTCAATTATGCAGATAGACGCAAACAAGACAGCTTTGGTTTGTTGAAAAAAACTATTGGTCGACTAGGCGAGCCGGTTATTCGTAAAGCCATGAACTATGCCATGAAAATCATGGGTAAACAGTTTGTGATGGGTGAAACGATCACAGCAGCAACGGAACGTGCCGCAGAGAAAGAGCAAAAAGGCTATGTTTATTCATATGACATGCTCGGTGAAGGCGCTCGTACCATGGCAGATGCCGAACGCTATTTAAAAGCCTACCAAGATGCGATTGAAGTCATTGGTCAAGTGGCGCAAGCAACGGGCAAAAATGACCCGCGCAAAGTACCGGGTATTTCAGTGAAACTGTCGGCAATCCACCCACGTTACGAATTCACCCATAAAGCACGGGTCATGGCAGAAATTGTCCCTAAACTTAAAGCGCTATGCTTACAGGCAAAAAGTTACAATATTGGCTTAACCGTAGACGCTGAAGAGTCAGAGCGTTTAGATATTTCGCTTGATATTATTGAAGCCGTATTTAGCGACAACGAATTAGGAAGCTGGGATGGTTTTGGTATTGCCCTACAGGCTTATCAAAAGCGCGCTATTTTTGTTGTTGACTGGCTACGCGAGTTAACCTTGCGCGTTAACCGTAAAATGATGGTACGTTTAGTTAAAGGCGCTTACTGGGATACTGAAATTAAAAATGCGCAAAAAGATGGCCATTCACACTTCCCGGTATTTACCCGTAAGTCGTCAACAGACGTTTCTTATCACGCCTGTGCCAACAAACTTTTAGAATACCGTGATTCCATCTACCCACAGTTTGCTACCCATAATGCCTATACTGCCGCCACTATCGTGGAATTAGCTGGCGATGACAAAGAAGGTTTTGAGTTCCAATGCTTGCACGGCATGGGTGACTCGTTATACGACCAAATCGTCGCAGGTGAACAAATTCAATGCCGCATTTATGCGCCGGTAGGTCATCACGAAGACTTATTAGCCTATTTAGTACGACGTTTATTAGAAAATGGCGCTAACTCATCATTCGTTAACGCTATTGTTGATGAGTCACAGCCGGTTGAATCTTTATTGGGCGATCCGGTGGAAAAAACCCAACGCTTAAAAGACAAATATAACACTCAAATTGTTAAACCTATTGCCTTATATCATGAGGAAATGGGCAGTGCTCGTGATAACTCTAAGGGCTTAGACCTTACCGATATTAATGTTATTACGCCGTTAAAAGCCTCGTTAGATAGTTGGTTTGAGTCACACCTGATTAGCGCAAGCGACGTACCTGAAGGTGCATTTGCCGTTAAAAACCCTGCTAATCACAGTGAAATTATTGGTTATCACCATCATCACAGCAAAGATGACATGCTTGCCATGATAGACGTGGCTGAAGCAACCTTTGCTACTTGGTCAACTACGCCTGTTGCTGAGCGCGCGGCATTACTGTGCCGCGTAGCTGATATCCTTGAGCGTCATACCGACGAGCTAATCGCCTTGTGTATTAAAGAAGCAGGTAAAGTGACACAAGATGGTATCGACGAAGTCAGAGAAGCGGTAGATTTTTGTCGTTACTATGCCAACCGTGCCATTGATATTGCTGCCGATGAACGCTTAGAAGCACGGGGTGTAGTGCTATGTATTAGCCCGTGGAACTTCCCGTTAGCCATCTTTTTAGGCCAAGTTGCTGCCGCCATAGCAACCGGTAACACTGTGTTAGCAAAACCGGCTGAGCAAACCAGCTTAATTGCCTTGCGCACCATAGAGCTAATGAAATCCGTTGGCTTGCCAGAAGGTGTTGTGCAAGCGGTGATTGCTCGTGGCAGCCAAGTAGGCAGTGTTATTATTCCAGATGAGCGCATTCAAACCGTGATGTTTACTGGCTCAACAGAAACTGGCACAGTTATTTCGCAAACCTTGGCGGCGCGTGGTGGTGATCAAGTACCATTAATCGCGGAAACCGGTGGTCAAAACTGTATGATAGTTGACTCAACCGCATTGCCTGAGCAAGTGGTTGATGATGTGATCTCATCTGGCTTTCAGTCTGCTGGCCAGCGTTGTTCAGCCTTGCGCGTGCTATTTTTACAAGAAGATATTGCCGATACCGTCATTACTATGCTTAAGGGCGCGTTGGCCGAATTGCACGTCGGTAACCCTGAATATTTAAGTACCGATATCGGACCTGTGATCGATTCAAAAGCGCTGGCGGCACTAAATGCTCACAGTGACTATATGAAAAAGCATGGTAAGTTATTGTACCAATGCCAACTCGGTGCTGAAGTTAAAGACAATGAACATTACTTTTTTGCGCCACGTTTGTACGAAATTAGCGACATTAGCGTGTTAAAACAAGAGGTTTTCGGCCCTTGTGTACATGTGGTGCGTTTCAAGGGTAATGATATTGAAGCTATTATTGATCAAATCAATGGCACTGGCTTTGGTTTAACTATGGGGATTCATACCCGTATTGAACACCGTGCATTCGAATTAGCGAAATTATCTCGTGCAGGTAACGTTTATATTAACCGCAATATGATTGGCGCTATTGTTGGTGTACAACCCTTTGGTGGTCGCGGCCTATCTGGCACTGGCCCTAAAGCAGGTGGCCCTAACTACCTTAGCCGTTTGGTGATTGAAAAAGCCACACCCGATCCAGAGGAGTTTAACCTACTGCCTTGGCAAGTTGACGCATTGGACGGCGACCAAACTTCAGAAAAAGAAGCTAACTTGATCATGGAGAAAGCCAACGCCGCCGAAAAAGGTTGGCGCTTAACGGAATTAAATACGCGTATTTCATGTGTGCGCCAATTGTTAGCAAAAATCGCCCATGTTGAAATAGTTGATGACTTGGCAGACGATTTAAACCGCTCATTAAAGGCAGCACGCTCACAATTAATTAATATTGAAAAGCACCTGAAAAAGCCAACATTTTTGCCAGGACCAACGGGTGAGTCAAATGTGCTGTATTTAGAGAACCGCGGTAATATCATTTGTTTTGCCGATAAAAACGTTAGCTTTCACTTTTGGTTATTATCAATTGTTACCGCATTGGCAACCGGTAATACCGTCATCGCGGTAGTTTCTGATCTATATTACGACGAAGCTATTGCCTTTCGGGATAAGTTTATAGCCATCGGCGAAGGTGAAAACGTCTTCCAAGTGGCAAGACTTCGCCACTTAACCACTATGCTAGCGCACCCTGCGTTATCAGGCATAGTGGTCGACAGTAACTGTGATCGCAAACACTTTTTCAGTGAAAAGCTTGCTGAGCGTCAAGGGGCAATATTACCTGTGATCAGCTCCGAGTATTTTGATAACTTAATACAGCGTTTGTTAACCGAAAAAACCATCAGTATTGATACTACCGCCTCTGGTGGTAATACCTCTCTGATGACTTTGGTTGAAGAAGATTAATCAGGCAAGTTAGCTTAATGAATATAAGTTAAGAAAACTTAGCCGTAACATAAAAACGGGCACTTTTTAGTTGCCCGTTTTTTTATTGCCAATCATTGTTAGCCGCAGCGTTAAGCGCCACAACGAACTATAGGCAAGCGTCAATCAAATTGCTAAGCTGCTGCACTGTGAATACACAAGTAAAATAAAGCCAATAAGGTTGCGCAGTGTTAAAATCTCCGCTATTAGTACTAGCCATTTTGATAACTCCTGCTTGTGTAGTGTTGCCTGAAGTCAAGGAAAACCAGCATTACCAATGCGGCTTATCTAGCGATAAGAAAACCCTAAAAGTCGTCAACTTAATGGCGGGTGATACCAGCTTTTATCAATGGCATGATGAACTTTTATCGCTCATTACCCTGCCAAGCACTGCCGTTATCTCAAGTACTTATGTCGCGGTTAACAATATTTATCATTTGGGTGAGAAAGTCATAAAGTGTGGTTCTTGAAGCCTTGCCGCTAGCTGACTACTCGCTGTTAGCTGACTAAATACCGTTAATAATTACATCAATGCTAGAAAGGCCTTGTCTGATTAAACCTCATATTTATGGCTTTGCATTTAGTATCCAAATCAACCCGCACACGGCCGGTTAAAAAAACACTTGTTGACGCTAATAACCATCGCCACTATGTAAAATTGGCCATCAACAAAGCATTAGCAACTACTGTCTTGTCTTCGCTGCCTAGGTTACCTGTTGGCCCCAAAACACACCTTTAAACTTAAAATAACCTTTTGAAAATAAACCTTAACTATTTAGAGCCAATCGTTTAGCCCACACGGCGTACCAAAGCCCTGACAGATGTTAATTAATCCAAGGGTTATACCTATTTTTAAAGCTTAAGTAACTAGCAGAAACTGCCTAGTCTGACTGTAAGCAGAGGTTGATTGGGTTGATTTCCACTTAAAAGCCTACTCTAACACTGAAATAAACAACATGTTGCCAAATCGGATACACAAAGGCGCTTAATGACATTGCAATAATCAAGCGCCTTTTAACTCATCGAATTAACGTATCTGTCGATTTAAGTACAGAACTTAACCTGCTGATTTTGACTATTAAACACGACAAGCTAACGCCTTTTAATTTGACATCATAGGATAGTCTGAGTTTATTCTAACCGTCCCTTGAAGTCGTTTCCGAGTTGACTGTTCACATGCCAGATCAAAATCCAGCGCAAGTTTTATCAAATTCATTTCGCTATCAAACTCTATTTGATAAATTTCAAAGTCACTGAAGCTTTCATTACAACCTTTCGCTTGACCACCAAAGTCTAAACCAGCCACAGCGTCGTCCTGAAATGGGTATCGTGTAGCCCCTTCATATCTGCCAATTTTTAACGTTTCTCCTGCTGGTGCTGCAACGTCTAAGCTCCATGAGTCAAGCCCGTGGTAATCTATAGAAATAAATGACTGTGACTTTTCAGCTTCGTCATAGGGTTTGGTTTTAAGAATAAACTCACCATCTTTTTCATTCAGTGGCCAGGTCTGCCCTTGTGCTACATAACTTTCCTCTGTGCCAATAATTAACATGTAGGAAGCATTGATATCTAGGTATCTAAGCGGTGATTTAACTATGGCACGATTTCCTAACTCGTTAGTAACGGTAAGTTGTAAATCAATATCTTGGGTTACATCTGCGCCTATTTCAATAGCTGTTTCTAACTCATTTGGCGTGTCAAAAGTAACGTTGATGTTATCCGGTGCCTGCCACAAAAATCTAGGCTCTGTGCCTTTATTCAATTCACTTTGTGAAGCGGATAAGATTGGGGCGCTAAGTTCTGAGAAATAGCCTTGTGACATTGAAATGACAGGAACTATATTATCTGATATTAAAATATCAGTTGAAAGATAGCTCGCACTTACACCTGTTTGCGAGGTAAGAGTGGGTAAACTCAAACTATATGCGCTGCCCGCTTGGAGAAAATCATCTGGGGTTACCGTCACTTTTGTCGCAAGGAATTCTGTCGAGCCTGTTACACGGTTACCATTAACATTGTTTTCGTAAAAAATGGCTTGACCCTCAACCGAGCTAATGGGTTGAGATAATACTAATGTAAAGGAGTCCATTACTTCATAGTTATATTTTGGCGAACTTATCCCTAGCAAGCGAAGCTCATTTTCTACATAATTATTAATATAAATATTGTCAAGGGCAGATAAGCGATAGGCGGCGCTTCCGTTTCGGTTTGCTGCATTCAGTGCAATTACCCCTTGCTCTATATCAACAACCCGGAAGACATCTCCTCGACTATGCGACTCAACCGTTTCAATAAATAAAACGTCCTCACTATTTTCCAAATTAGTAATTTTAATTTGGCCTGCAATTGGAAATGAGCCAAATGGAGCAATTATAGGTGAAATATAATCCACTGAATACGCCCCCGTATCAGCCGTTTGCTCAATATTGACTGACATTTGCAACTGCAACTGGCCTGTTTGATAGTTTTCACGTTTTTCTGTATTTAAGTTAGTTAAGCGTAAAGGTTGCTCATTTGGCGCCCAAAATTCCAACGCATCAGCACTCAAGTTAGTTATGATTTTCAGTTCAGATTGTGAGCGCACTGCGGAAAAATCACCGGTGATCGTCAATACCTCTGTTTGATAAAAACTGTCAACATCAATGTTCAAGCCTGCTAGCATCACTTTTAACTCACTTGGCTGCTCGGCTGCTGATAATTGTTCAATATTTATCACCAGTTGACCGTCTAACAGTGTATCCATGGAGTCAAAAGAGCAAGATTGAAAGTCAACTTGGATTACATCTCCGACGGAAACAAGTAAGTCTGTGTTATTATCATAAAAATCGAGCGTATAATTGCCTTCCGTTTGGCACGCTTTTGTCTGACTGGTTGGAGTGTTAACTACCTGTTCAACTAAGTTAAAGCTAATATCAGCCAGATTTATTGATTGATTTTGCGTCAGTAAAACATGCTCCGCAACCACTCTTTGATCATGGTTGATATAATACTGATAATTGATAACAATATCCTGCTCAAACGATAACTCTTCACCTTGGTAATAGCCGGTAACTTGTAAAGTGACTATTGTATCTTCAGATATATTTGTAGGTACATGGCTACAGCTATTATGCGGTGAACTCGTCCATGTCATTCGATCATAAGACCAAAGACAAGAGTACTCACTATCAGCCTTGTTGGTGGTGACAATAACATCTATCGGTTGCCACGAATAAACCGAATCGGGCCCAGAGGCAGTTAAAATAAAGAGCTCTTCTTGTGGCGGTTCTTGTGGTTTTTCTTCAACACTAGTGTCACTGCCACCACCGCCGCAGGCAGTTAGCAAAGTTAAAACGGCTAAACCAAGGGTATACTTTAAAAAACTGAATTTGAATCGCATTGTTACTCCATTATTATTCTAATTTTAAGGTTTATAAACCAAATAATAGCGCCAAACCCTAATTGAATTGCTAGCTAATCCCACAGCTAGGGTTACTCCAATCGCTTTATGACTAAACTATGCCATTATGCTTAAAATCGCGCAATAAAATCGCATATTCCCTCGTATGAAAAGCATCAGCTAAGCTTTCATATTGAGTTAGCCACACAGAGTTCTAGAGGTAAGCGTATAACGGAAATAGAAAAAAGCTTGATTAACCATAAAGTTAATCAAGCTTTTATAGGAAGTAGTGAGTTGACCTATAAGCCGGGTTTTGTATCTCTTTCGAAGAAAAAGTGACAATCATTCGTCTAGGCTATAAATCGCTCTATAGCTCAAGCAACCTACCCGGTTTCAACGCGAGCCACGCCATATGAAACCCTATTTGGTCTTGCTCCGGGTGGAGTTTACCCTGCAATTACTGTTACCAGCAATCCGGTGCGCTCTTACCGCACCCTTTCAGCCTTACCTGTGAAGTTCCTAAGAACAACCATCGGCGGTCTTCTCTCTGCTGCACTTGTCGTGGGCTCGCGCCCCCCAGGCGTTACCTGGCACCCTGCTCATTGGAGCCCGGACTTTCCTCCCCTTTAGCTCGCTGGTGCTTATAAAAATAAACATCATTAAGATAAAGCAGCGATTGTCTGGTCAACTCGAGGCGCATTCTACGTGATATTAAGCAACTTGGAAAGCGACACATTAAACATAGTGTTCACCGCTAGCTTTCTTTCATCGCTAAGGCGTATTCATACAGTGCATTTTTCTTAACGCCATGAATTTCTGCGGCAATGGCACACGCTTTTTTCGGTTTCATTTCAGCTAATAATAGCTTTAATGTCGCCACCACATGGGCTGGAATAGCCGTTGGGTCAACCTTATTACCTTCAATGATCAAAACCATTTCACCTTTTAGCTGATTCGGATCTTGTTGCAGCCAAGCCAATAAGTTCTCTGCCGTGTCTGAGTGTACAGTTTCAAAGGTTTTAGTTAGCTCCCGCGCCATGACGACATAACGCTCACCGCCTAGAGTTTTAACAATATCTTCAACCGTATCAATAGCGCGGCGCGGCGCATCATAGAACACCATAGTACGAGTTTCATAAGCTAGTTCAGTTAAAGTTGCCTGCCTAGCGCCAGATTTTGACGGTAAAAAGCCCTCAAAAGTAAACCTGTCCGTGGGCAAGCCGGCAACAGACAGCGCAGCGATAGCCGCACACGCACCTGGAATAGGTGATACATTCAAACTTTGTTGGCGACAATGGCGTACCAGATGAAAGCCTGGATCACTGATCAATGGCGTGCCAGCATCCGATACCAAGGCAACACTTTTCCCCTCTTTTAATAAAGCCGCAATTTGCTCTTGGCGCTGACGCTCGTTATGATCATGCATAGACAGTGTTTTATTTTTAATGGCAAATGCTGATAACAAACGTTGGGTATGTCGCGTATTTTCACAGGCAATGACATCTACCTGCGCTAATATATCGCGTGCACGTTGACTAATATCAGCTAAGTTACCAATTGGGGTAGCAACAATATATAAGGTGCTCGGCTGCACTTGAGATTCCGACATAATAAAATACTTGTGTTGAGACTAAAGTGGATGGAGTTTATTATAAAGCACTATTAAAAAGTATGGATTTATTAACTTTGACACTCAGTAAATGGTTTTCAGCGCATAAAAGTGCTTTTTTCGTGTGGACAACTGTCATACTGCTGGCAAGTTGTTCAACCACAAAATCCGACAAAGTCGTGGTGCCAACGCAACAGCAAACAGACACATTCACTGTTGTTGAAAGCGATTTGACTGCTGAACAATTGATTGCGCAAGCGCAGCTAGATTTAGCTGCCAATAATAGCTCGGCAGCACTGAGCGCGTTACTCAAGGCTAGCGCGTTATTTATTGAGCAAAGCAACCCCCATAAAGCATTGTGGCTTGCCCAGCAATTAAAGCCGTTAGCCCTAACAGCGAACCAAGGATATCAACTAAATATTATTGCGGCGAAAAGCTTATTGGTACTAGAAAAGCTCCCTCTAGCCTTGCAAGCGCTAGCGCAGGCTGAACAGCTGGTAGAAAACAAACAACAACGACACAGCTTTGCTTATTATCAAACCTTAGCGAGCGTACAAACTCAGCGCAACTTAGCCATTGCCGCGCTTGATGCCAGCCTACGCGCCTTTGACCTAAATCCAGCAGCTAGTGATAGCGATATTGAACAACTTTGGCAGCAGCTAAGTCGATTAGCACCATGGCAACAGCAGCAATTAGCAAAAATGGCCGCACCCAATGTTAATGGTTGGAGTCAACTATTAACTCTGGCCAATAAATTCGGTCATGACGAGGCAAGGTTTAAGCGCTATTTAAAGCAGTGGCAACGAAAGTTTAGCAGTCATCCAGCACAAGTAGTGGTTAATAATTTATTGCAGCAGCCACCTATGTTCAGCAACCAACATCATAATATTGCCGTTATTATTCCGCTTACCGGCAAGCAAGAGCGCGCAGGTAAAGTTGCCCAACAAGGCATACTGGCAGCGTATCAGAACGACAGTGACAAAACCTTGCACTTTATTGATGCCACCACCACAGATATGGCGACATTAAACGCCACGTTTGCTAAGTTAAATATCGACTATGTTATAGGTCCCTTACTGAAAGAAAATGTCAATCGCTACTTGGCACAAACTGAGTTGAGCATACCAACGCTATTGCTGAACTTACCAAGCAATCAGCGCCTGCAACCACATCAAGTTGCCTTATCCATGCGCCCTGAAGACGAAGCTATACAAGCTGCTACCACCTTGAGCCGACAAAAGTATCAACAGCCATTGATTTTAAGCCAGCAAGATAGTGCCAGTCGGCGCATTGCTAACACTTTTAGTCAGCAATGGCAGCATATCAGCGCTCAAACGCCAGAAATTGTCTACTTTTCAAACGATGCAAAAATGCAGCAACAAATCAAGGCAGGATTAGGCGTTGACGCAAGCGAACAACGCACAAAAGAGCTGAACCGACACATCAAGTATTCCATTAAAAGTGAATTTCGTAATCGTCGCGATATTGATATGATTTATGTGGTGGGCTTACCGCTAGAAACCAAGCTATTAAAGCCTTACATTGACGTTAATATCAGCCCATTTGCTGATCTCATACCTGTTTATGCTAGCTCTCGCAGTCATAGTACTCAAATTGATAAAAGCGATAATCGAGATTTATCAGGGTTAATTTTTACAGAAATGCCATGGCAACTCGACAGTAAGTTGCAAAATAAAGCACTACTCGCACAGGCCAAAAAGCTTTGGCCAAACCGCAGTAGCAGCTTACAAACTATTTTTGCGATGGGCTTTGACAGCTTAGCTTTAGTCGACAAAATTTCTGCCATGCAAGATAGAATTTATGTTCGTCACTATGGTCAAACGGGTATCTTACAGCTAGGTGAAGATAATATTTTAACTCGCAGCTTAATTTGGGGCAGATACAGTCGCAGCAAGGTACAAGAAATTGCCTTGGACTAATAAAGCCTCTACTGTCGCTATGGGTAAAAATAGTGAACAATTGGCCAGCCAATATTTACAGCAGCACGGCTTGAGTTTGCAAAGCTGCAACTTTCAAAATCGAGCCGGTGAGATCGATCTCATTATGACCCAAGGGACAACTTGGGTGTTTGTAGAAGTAAAATATCGCAAAAATAACCACTTTGGCGGTGCTATTGCCGCTGTTTCGCTAAAAAAACAACAAAAGATTAAGCAATGTGCTGCTTTTTACCTGCAACAAATGGGATTAAATGAATATAATACCCCTTGCCGGTTCGATGTTGTTGCCATGCAAGGTGATATCAACGCACCAGTAATTACATGGCTTAAAAATGCCTTTTAAACCATGTCATAGAAAAATGAAACCACGGAGTTAATTCCATTATGTTAGAACGGATAAAAAGTAATTTTACCGAAAGCATTCAAACAAAAATTGCCGCAAGCGAGTTATTGGCAGCGCCCATAGAGCAAGCTGGCATGGCAATGGTGCAAAGCCTGTTAGCGGGTAATAAAATACTCAGCTGCGGTAATGGTGGCTCTGCGGGTGATGCGCAACACTTTTCAGCGGAATTGTTAAACCGTTACGAAACCGAGCGCCCGCCACTACCGGCCATTGCCTTAACCACAGACAGTTCAACATTAACCTCGATTGGTAATGACTATCATTTTGATGAGATTTTTTCAAAACAAGTTCGAGCGCTAGGCAATAATGGTGATATTTTACTGGCAATTTCCACCAGCGGAAACTCACGCAACGTTATTAAAGCCATTGAAACGGCCGTATCGCGTGATATGCCGATTATTGCCTTAACCGGCGGAGACGGCGGCGATATTGCTGGCTTACTGGGTGAAAATGATGTTGAAATTCGCGTGCCTTCGAGCCGCACAGCACGCATACAGGAAGTACATTTAGTGGTCATTCATTGTTTGTGTGACATTATTGATACTACTTTGTTTCCGCAGTCTGAGGCTTAATATGGCTATTCGGGTTATTTTCTCTGCCATACTGCTCAGCTTACTGCTACAAGGTTGCGCCGCGGTGGCGGTTGTTGGCGTCGTCGGCGGCGCCAGTATCGCAACCGATAACCGCTCTTTAGGCAACCTTATCGACGATCAAAAAATTGAAATTGATGCCAAAGCTAAGCTGTCTAAAAGCAAAGGATTATCTAGCAATACAAACTTACAAGTTGTAAGCGTAAATGGTAGTGTTTTAGTCGTCGGACAAGCACCTAATAGCTACTTGCGTGATCAAGCCATTAAGGCGCTCAATGAAGTTCGTGGTATTAAGCAACTGCACAACCAAATACGCATTAGCAATAAGGTTGCAATCACGACCAAAGCCAATGATGTTTGGCTAACCTCTAAGGTAAAAACCGCCCTTTTTGGTACAGATAAACTTGACGCTACTAACATCAAAGTTGTCACCGAAAATGCCGAAGTTTTTTTAATGGGTTTAATTAGCCAAGCAGAAGCTGAGTTAGCTGTGGATATTGCTCGTAATATCGGTGGCGTTAACCGCGTCTTTAAAGTTTTTGAATATATTGAATAACCTAAGCGTTACTTTTTAAAGGAGCGGCTGCTAGCGTAATTGTTTTGCTCTATATGGCCGCTCTTGACTCATTAAGCGAACAGTGACCTTCTCGTCCTGAACATCACCGCTGCTTCACATCCAAGTGATCGCGGCATACCCTTCGTCCTGAACATCGCCGCTACTTCACATCCATGTGGCCGCGGCATACCGTTCGTCCTGAACATCGCCGCTACTTCACATCCATGTGGCCGCGGCATACCGTTCGTCCTGAACATAAAAAAGCAAACCCACAGGTTTGCTTTTGAATTTATGCTGCATTATTTACCGCGTAAAAATAACTTCAGCTTGGCCATTACCTTCGCTTGCTTACAAGTCATAACGGCTTTGATACTACCCCTGAATAAGGTTACCTATCACTTGCTGATCATTTTCTTTTAGTTCACCTTGTAGCCATTGCAATGCTTGTTGCCACTCAAGCTCTAAACCAGAAAATATACGGCTATTCAACTTGTCATGCCGTCGAGTTTGTTGAATATTATCCACTAGCGTTTTGCTTTGCTCTGAATAGTAAACAAAGGCAATAGCTTTTAGACCTTGATAAGAACCCAAAGTTAATTGCGCTTCATAACTGTAACTATAGTCATTGACTCGATTAATCAGCATGCCAAAATCACCAAAAATATGTGCTTTAAAAAACGCATCACATTCTTCTATCATTTCTAATGACAATTCAACTCCTTCATCAATTGTCACCTCAACGATATTTTCACTTAGCAGTGTAAAGTAACCAAAACTTAACCTATGTTTCATTACGCTCCTTGAGTAATTTATAGTTTATTTATAGGAAGTTACTGGATCTTTCCCTGTAGTTGCCCCCATCCTTAGGTGTTATTGCTAACGATAATTTTACTTAGCACGCTTGCTTTATTTGGCCATCCTGTTGCTTGCACTACTCATTAACCATAGTGCTGCAAACGCAGTTATACAAACGCTTTAACAACAAATTAAATGCCTTAATAGCTTAACAATTGAATTTGCTAAAAATCTAATTACCAAATAACTTTTCAAACCAAGATTTTGTTTTTTCAGTTTTTGGCGCTTGTTGACAATGACGCTGATAAGTTAGGCCAGTTATCACCGCAGGTAAAAACAACGAGTCCGCACAAGCTTGCGCAACCGCTTGCCCACTTTTACCATCAAAATGCACAAAATCCACATTGCTAGGCACGGGAGTTTGCCGATTAACAGTACCAAGGCTTTGCATAAAGTCAGCAAACAAAATAAGCGCACCACTACTACCGGTGAGTTTGGTAGGCTTATTATCATCGCGACCAAGCCAAGTGGTCACTATATGTTTAGCGTCGTATCCAACAAACCAACTATCTCTTTGATCATTACTGGTGCCGGTTTTTCCAGCCACATAATCACCTTGCAAGCGCCATGTTAACGAACGAGCAGTACCTTCAGTCGCAACCTTATGCAGGGCATAGTCGAGTAAATACGCTGCTTGACTGGAAATAATCTGCGCTTTTTGAGGCTGGAACTGCCACAAGGTCACACCGCTAGCACTGACAATGCGCTCAATGGCATGAGACTTTTCTGCCACGCCCTGGTTGGCGATGGCCATATAAAGTTGATGAATCTCCATCGCTGACATGTTTAGCGCTCCTAACAACATCGACGGTCGCGTAACAATGTCTGCTTGATAACCCAATAAATGAATGGCTTTCGCCACGTTATCTAAGCCCAGTTGCATGCCTAAATTTACCGTTGGCACGTTCAAACTCAACACCAAGGCATCTATTAAAGTCACTTGGCCTCGGAATTTTCCGTCATAGTTCTTGGGTCGCCACAGGGTACCATCACCACTTGACAAACTAATGGCTTTGTCATCAATTTTAGTTGCGAAGTTAAAACGCTGATAACGCTCTAACGCGGCAAGAAATACCGCAGGTTTTATTAGAGAGCCAACCGGTCGCTTAGCATGTAAGGCGCGGTTAAAGCCGGCATAACCCGCTTCTTTGCCGCCAACAAGCGCACTCACAACCCCTGATTTCACCTCAGATACCACCATGGCAACTTGTAAATCAGCACCCGACTGTTGTGCTAAATCAGGCAATTTTTTTGCAATACTCAATTGCAGGGCTAATTGCTGGTTAATATCAAAACCGGTAAAGACTCTGACCCCGGATTGTTGTTGATACGCTGATAAATGCTCGGCTAATTCCGACTTTACCAGCTGCATATAAGCAGGAAATTGCTCTTTTGTTAAGCGACGATGCTTTCTAACCGACAGCGGTGACTCTAACGCTTGTTCAAATTCATGCTGCGATATAATCTCTTGTTGATACATCAAGCGTAACACCAGATCACGGCGCGTTATAGTTCGCTCTGGGTAACGCCAAGGATCATAGTAACTAGGTCCCTTTACTTGGCCAATGATCATCGCCATTTGTTCGACATTTAACGACTGAATTGACTTACCAAAATAAAAGTCCGCTGCTAGCCCAAAACCATAAATACCATTGGCATAGTGCTGACCTAAATACACCTCATTAACATAAGCTTCAAGCAACTGGTCTTTACTGTATCTATACTCTAAGATCAGCGCCATTAACGCCTCATTGACCTTACGCCACAAGGTTTTATCACGGGTTAAAAACATATTTTTAACCAGTTGCTGAGTTAAAGTACTGCCACCTTGTACCGTTCGGCCTGCTTTAAGGTTTTGATATAGCGCCCTTAATATACCCAAGGGTGAAACTCCATGATGAAAGTAAAAGTCTCTGTCCTCTACCAGTAATAATGTATCTAACAGTCTTTCTGGCACCATTTGTAACGACACCAGAACCCTGTCTTCTTTGCTTTCAGGTAAAATTCTATCTAGCAATAATGGTTCTAACTTTACCTCTGTAGCGCTATCTTGCGCCACAAAAATAGCGGTAATTTTATTCTGTTTAAGATCAATGGTTATTGGAGTTGCCGCTTCAATGCCTGCACCAAAGTCAAACGCGCGACGATAAATAATCGCGCGATTTTTTGACAAAGCGAATTCACCCGGCCGGTGCACTTGAGCGACTTTTTTATAGCGGTTTGCTAATAATGCCCGCTTCAAGTTAGCAAGCACTAACTTATCGCCTAACCGATATTCTTTAATAGCACCATAAACTTGTACGGGTACTTGCCAACGTTGTCCTTCAAATTTACTTCGTACTTTGCCATCGAGATAAATACTGTACAGCGCCAACACAAATACTAGAGCAATCGTTACTTTAATTAACAACCATACAGACCAGCGTAACCTCGACTTGACGCCTAAGGTGCGTGTACTGGTTGAGCTTTTTGACGAGTTTTTTTGATTCGAGTGCGCGCTTTTAGTCACTTTTGTAGCGTTCTTTTTTGCCGACATTTTTTCTTAATGTGCCTCTAAAACATGCATTTTTACGGGCCAGTTTTACTATAACCTGTTGATAGCCATTTGGCTTTAGCCAAGACGATAAATTAACTATTGCTTAACCAGCCATACAACCAATTTCAACAATGACCATAACAGCCAAAAGGCGTGCTGCACCGGCGCAAGGTTGCATAGCATAATGTATTTTATATCGTCTTAGCTACTATAATAAAACAGCAAACAGCATATCCCTAATGATAGTTAACCAAGACACTAGAACACACACACAGGGATAAATGAGCATAGTCGGCAAATTAGCGATATAATGCAGCGTTCAACACATCTTGATAATTAGCTTAGAGGGTCTATGTCTACCTTTAACATGCTGGCTGTGCTTGGCTCAACAGCGTCAGGCAAAACAAAATTAGCGGTTGAGTTAGCCAGAAGGTTAAATGGTGAAATTATTTCGGCGGACTCGCGTCAAGTGTATCGTGGCTTAGATATTGGCAGTGGTAAAGATCTTGAAGAATATCAAGAAATTCCACACCACTTAATTGATATTGTCGACCCTGGTTATGAGTATAACGTTTATCAATTCCAACAAGATGCCATCAGTGCTTATCAACGCATTAGCCAAAAAAATAAACTTGCTATTTTAGCGGGAGGCTCAGCGCTGTATGTTGATGCAATATTAAAAGGTTACCGATTAGTGGCTGTGCCCGAAAACACGCAATTACGCGCGAGCCTTGCAACCTTAAGCCACGATGCTTTAGTCGCGAAATTGCACACACTTAAACCTGTCCAGCATAACAGTACTGATCTTATCGATCGAGCGCGACTTGTGCGAGCAATTGAAATTGCACAAGGCGAACTCGCCGTCGATGACAGCACTGTTCAAATCCCTGAGTTTAAGCCGTTAATACTTGCCATCAAATGGCCCAGAGATCTTATTCGCCAACGCATCACACAGCGATTAAAAGCACGCATGGCACAAGGGCTAATTGCAGAGGTTGCTCAATTGCATGAGCAGGGGGTGAGCTGGCAAACGTTAGAGTTTTATGGCTTAGAGTACCGCTTTATTGCCCAACATTTACAAGGGCAGTTAACTAAAAATGACTGCTTTCAAAAGCTCAACGCCGCTATTCATCAGTTTTCTAAAAAGCAAGACACTTGGCTGCGTCGCTTAGAGCGCAATGGTAGCCATATTCACTGGTTAACCGGCGGTCAGAACACCACAGCACAAGCCATGAAAGTCATCGCAAGCTATAACCGATAATCTGCTTTAATTGCATAGAGGCGTTATTTTAATATTCACTATGGATATTTTTCGCCCTTGCGATAATGCGACTAAAATAAACAACTTAGGCTATCTTGTTGTTGCTATTGCGGCGCTTTCTTTTTAATAATGACTCGCATAATGTCACGCCAAGAAACAATGCCAACCGGCCTGTTTTCTTCATCCACAATAGGAATGCAGGTAATTTTGTGTTCATTAAACAATTTTACCGCATCAATAACACTGGCATGCTGACTTAACGAGATAGGATTACGCACCATAATTTGATGCGCTCGCTTATTCAGTGTTGCTAAGTCTTGATTGCTTGCGGCAAAATTATCAACATTTGGACTGATAGCTTTTAATAAGTCTCGATCGGCGATGACACCACACAGTTTTTCGTTCTCTACCACTAGCATATGGTGAAAACCTTTTGTCTCAAATATATCTTTGACTTTGCTTATCGCATCATCCATTGCCACCGTAAACAGGTTTTTACTCATTAACAAGCTTATTTTCATCGCACCCTCACTTGCATACTAACGACAACTACGCACCATAACAGGCTAATTTACCCTAGGCAAAAAATAAACGGCTATTGCAAAGAAAGTTAATATTGCTTTTTAGGTAATTACTTTTATCACAAAACGAATGAAAATTTAGCACTCGACTGAGTGCTATCAAGTGAAACGATTTATCATGCTGCGCCGCATATAAATCGCTAACATGCTTTGCTTAGCAATAATTATTGCTAAGCAAAGCTTATACAGCAATGCTATCAGCATCTATAGTGTTTTTATTGCACAACACCACAAGCAATTCTTAAGTCTGCATTTTTACTCGCCAAGGCATGGATCATAAATGAACGCCCTTGAACTTCCGCAAATGTTAACTGTGGTGCATAAATTGCCTGCTGCGCTTTTTTCTGCTGGTCAAAAACAATATTAGCTAAATCTCCCGCGGGTGAGCCATGATGTTGATGGCCCATATAATGTCCCATAGCCATGCCACCACTGACACTTTTACCATCAACAACAACATTGTCGCATGTGCCCTCTTGGTGCACATGAAAGCCATGGCTACCCGTCGCTAACCCCGCTAAAGCCGGCTTGATCACTATGCCTTTCGATAATTCAATAATATCAATATTACCAATCGCCTCGCCTATACCTTGACTGCTAATCTTGTGCATTGTAAATGTAAAAGTTGCTGGCTTTACATTTGCGATCAGACTCACCATTTCGCCTTGTTCCAAAGGAAAAATACCCTTATCTATGGCAGCGTTTGCAAAACTAAGCGCTTGACTTTGATTCGCCAAAGCTAAGCTTGCTTTCGCTAAATAATAATCTAAGTGACCATTTCGCGGCATGTCAGCTTTTAGCGCGCTAAGCACTTGATAAGCTTCATCAAATGACTGATTATAAATCAATTTAATGCCACGAATATAATCACGATAGGCTTTAGATGCGGCTGCTTTCTGCCACTTAATCACATCAGCTTGTGCATTGATCTTCAATAGGTTAATCGCAGATGATGCATTGGCGTTATTATGTGAAGGGTCAATTGCCAGCACTTTTTCATAATAAGCTAAGGCTTGCTTTGATTTACTTTCTTCATCATAGGTTATGGCAATGCGATAGAGTAAATCTGTGTTTTTTCCATGATACTTTTCAGCCGCTAACAGCGCCTGTAATGAGCCGACATGCACATTCAGTCCATGCCCTTCCCCGTCATGATTCATTTGCGATAGCATTAACCAATATTTCAAAGTGGTTGGTGACAATTCTGTGGCTTTTTTCATGTCACTAATGGCCTGATTGCTATCACCTTGTTGCCAGTGCAACACGCCTGACATAAAAAATGCGTTATCATTACGTGGAAAACGCTTTTTTAACAATACTAAATGCTCAAGCGCTTGTGGTTTTTGCTCTAAAAATACTAATAACGATACATAAAAAAACTGCACTTTTGCCAAATTTGGCATTTTCAAAGCCGACGATTTTGCAAGCTCAAGTGCAGCAGCAGGCTTCTCCTTTGCAAGCAAAGCCTCAACTTGACTGCTCAATCGCTTAATCTCTTGTTGTGCAAGTAAGGTTTTATTTTGCGAAGATGTCGCAACATCTGTTGGCGAAATCTTGATAATATCGGCTTGTGCGATATTGCTGAAAAAAATGATGATAACCAATACAACACTAAAATAGCTCACCTAATAGTCCTTTTTTACCCATAAAAAAGGTGGCTGAACACCACCTTGTTTGTCAATTTTACTTGTTTATTTCTTTCTTAATTGACGACCAAATAGTCCGAATGTTGCCAGCAACATTAAGCCTAATGTTGTCGGCTCTGGCACACCAACAACCTGAGTAATATCAAACTGTAACTGACCATTAAAAGAGGTGCTGCCACTGCCAACTACGTAACAACAGTCATTCGCGCTGACGTCGACTAAATAAGACTGGGTTCTATCAAAGCCCGTAATAGTAAAGTCAAGTATTTTGCTATAACGTGCGGCATCTGTGGTGTCATTAACAAAATGCATGTTGATTTGACTGGTACCAAAGCCTAGGGTTTCATTAGCATTTAAATCGGTAATACCATCAAATGTAGCGAAAAAGTTACCTGGGTTTGAAAGAGTACCTGGACCTTGAGCTAATGACGCCGAAACACTAGCCCTGTAGTCAGCGTTCCATAAGTTAGGGTTGTCACGTCCCCACATCCAACCATCGGCACCAAAGTATTCTTCATACAAGACACTAAAGTTACCATTTCCGTCACTACTCACTAAGGTAATATTAATACCTAGTTCATCAATATGCGCGGCATTGGCTGAAAAACTCAGCCCTAAAAACATTAATAAACCTAATACTGTTGCTTTCATTTATACATCCTTAGAAAAATCAATTATTATTATCCTCAACACCACTTAAGCAAAAATCAAACCAATCAGTATTTACACTTATTTAACAACAATTTAAGATAAACAAAAAATAATACAGAGAATATGTGTAAAAAAAACTGACAACAGTAAACTAGTATTTAAGCTAACAAAATTGGCTAGGAATCGGTTATAAACGGCGATGACGACTCACTTTCGCGGCTAAGGGTTATTTTAGCTGCTTTTTCATTTTCCTTGTTGCTTGAGCATTGGCGGGGTCGTCTGGCCAAAAGTGCTTGGGGTACTTTGCCTTCATGTCTTTTTGTACCTCACGGTAACTTCCCTGCCAAAATGCCACTAAATCTTGGGTGATTTGAATCGGTCGCTGCGCCGGCGATAGTATTTCGATTATCAGCGGCACTTCGCTATTATGGCGACTATCACCTACTGACGGTGTTTGACTTAAGCCATAGAGCTCTTGCATCGGTAAGGAAACGACTGGCGCTTGCTGCAATGAATAACGAATTTTACCTTTACGCCCTGTTGGCCCAATAAAGTAACTGGGCGCATATTGCGCTAACATTTGTTGCTGCGGATAGCTTAATTGTGCCATTAATATTTCGGTCATATTCAGCTTATCAAGTTGCGTTTTACGGGTGATATTAACTAAATATGGCCCTAACCATAGTGCTAGGTTAGCTAGTAAATGCTGCTCACTCACCTCAGGTAGTGCTAAGTGCGATTGCGTTTGATTGAGCCAGCGCCAGCGCATTAATAATGCTTGCGTACTAGCGTCGAATTTCAACCAACTAAGGCCGCGTTGACTAATTTGCTGGCACCAACAAGCAAGCAACTGCTCTGGTTGTGGCTTTTCATTGCTATTGGTTTCACGAATGATTAAAGCAGCAATCATCTGTTGTTCTGTACTGCGAATGCGCTGTTGCTTTTGCTCGTAAGCGAGCTGAGTTTTACTGCTAAGTTGCACTATATTCCAAGCCAATGCTTGCGATAAGTCTACTGTTGCCGCTAGCGCAACGGTTAACTGCTGTTGCCGCTGAAAGTACTGTGCAAGCACCAAATACGGTTGTACAACTAAGGCATCATCAAGACTCATGATCACGCCTTTGCCTTGAGCGGTTAAATAATGACCTTGTTGTGCTCTTTGTTGCGCTAAACGCTCAGGAAAGGCTAATAGCAGCAATAACCCAGAGTGTGTCAAAGGCAATAACGCGAGTTGCTGACAAAAATCGGTGGCTCGTTGACGGCTATCAATTTGTTGGCAAAGGGTCTGAAACAAACGCTGCGCTTGCACTATGATGCGTCTGTGCTGAGCTTTTTTGGGCTGTTGTAAAAGTAGGCTCATCCGAAGGCTGATATCACTATTGGCTTGGCGCTGCTCAGCGGTAAAAATATCTCGCTCTTCAAGTAATGCGGCATATAAACACGCCAAGCTGAGCAAATGCGGCTCTTGTTGACTTTGCTCAAGTTGTGAGGCTGACAGCAACATCTTGGCAAACCTTGGGTGACAGGGTAAGGCCGCCGCTAGCTTGCCTAACCTTGTTAACTGATGCTGCTCAGACACTAAAGCTAAATCAATGAGTTCTTGCCAAGCTAATTTTTCTCGACTGGCATTGGGCAGCTCTATCATCGGCAGTTGTTGACACGCTGTCGCCCCCCATCGCGCCACTTCCATCAACATAGGTAATAAGTCAGCTTGTTGAATTTCGCTGCTAGCTTGTTCATTTCGTCGTTGAAAGTCATCATAACTATATAAGCGTAAACAATGCCCTGCTTGTAAGCGCCCAGCGCGGCCAGCGCGCTGAATGGCAGAGGCTTTGGCAATACTGCGCTGGGTAAGTTTATTGCTGAGGGTTTGCACGTCATAAATCGCCACATTTTCTAAGCCAGAATCTATGACTAAATCAACCCCTTCTATGGTTAAACTGGTTTCGGCAATATTAGTGGCCAATACCAGCTTGCTATATCCTGCAGGCGCAGGTGCGATAGCTTGTTGCTGCTGCGCTAGCGACAACTGCCCGTATAAGGGGCACAACAGCTTATGATCAGGCATGCTAGGCTGTAATTGCTGTGCTAAATAACGAATATCGCCAGTGCTGGGTAAAAACACCAAAATAGAACCGCGATGTGAGACGAGCTTTGATTTTATCACCGCCAAGGCGTGTTGACGCCAAAGGCGCATATTACTCGGTGCCTGATAACTAATACTAACAGGAAAGCTGCGCCCTTCGCTGCACAGCGTTTTCGCATCAGGTAACTGCTTAGCTATCGACTGCGTGGCCAGTGTCGCCGACATCAAGAGTATTTTTAAGTCCTCTCGTAATCCTTGTTGAATATCACGGCAAAGTGCAAAAGCTAAGTCGCCATGCAATGAACGCTCATGAAACTCATCAAATACCACCAAACCACAGCGCGATAGCTCAACATCTTGCTGCATAAATTGCGTCAAAATGCCCTCGGTGATCACTTCTAAGCGAGTACGTTCAGAAACGTTGCTTTCATTGCGTAAGCGGTAGCCAATGGTTTCACCAACAGGCTCGCCAAGCTGTTGCGCTAAATAACAGGCAATATTTTTGGCCGCAAGTCGGCGCGGTTGCAATAAATATATTTTTTTATCGGCTAGACTGGTCAGTGTTAATAGCCACAACGGGAGACAGGTCGATTTACCCGCCCCAGGTGGCGCTGTTAATAAGAGTGTGCTGTGCTGGTTTAAGGTCGCCATAAAGTCAGATTTAATGGCTTCAATGGGGAGTTTATTTAAATTGCTCATAGTTGTTTTTTTAAGCGGGTATTAGTTGGCTTTTTATGGTGCTCATACTAACATAACACTACGCTGATTATATCAGCCACTAGCACTAGTACCGTTGGGCTATGCACCTAAATAACCATTGGCAGTAATCATGAAAAAAAGAATGTTTCTTGCGCTCGATATTAGCCCACAACACCAAGCTCAAATTGCTCATTGGCGCCAACAACATTTAGCCATGCCATTTAAGGCTGTTGATGAGAAAAACTTACATATTACCTTAGTGTTCCTTGGTTTAATCGATAACCGACAACAACAGCAACTCATATCCTTGATAGATCAACAACGCCGGCCAATCCAACAAGCCCTCGCCACTAGCTTGAGCGCAAATCAAACTTTTGCGCTGCACTTGACACAATTAGGGTACTTTGGCAAAGCAAAAATTTTACATCTACAACCAACAAGCTGCCCTGAGTGGCTCGCTCTGCTTAATAAACTGCTAGTAGAGTTGAGCGCTCAATGCGATATCACCATTACCCAGCACGCGTATCGCCCCCATTTAACACTATATCGAAACGCAAAATTGCAAGCTATGCCTGAGCTTAACGCGCTATATGCTGCGCCATTTAAGTCGCCAACCATCTTATCTAGCTTTAGTTTGTATCACTCTGACTCAACGCCATCAGGTGTGTGTTATCAAGCAATAAGACGCTGGCCACTAAAAGCTTAAATATTGATAATTAAAAAATATTTAAACTTGAAAAATTAAAAAAATCTGCTTACTTGGCAAACCCATAAATTACTGCTATCACTTGTCACCCGATAAACCCAAGGAGTGAAGCCATGGAAACCATAGTCAAGGATAACTATTCTATCAGGTCGCAAACCAACATATTGCAAGTCGAGGCCTATGGGCCTTTTAATGACCATGTTACGGAAAAATATATCGACGACATGTACGGTGCCTGTGCGCAATTTGCCGGCCAACCTTGGGGCTTATTAATTTCCTTTTATGGCAACAGTGTTTTTTCACCTGAAGCAGAAGCAGCCTTGATCAAAGTTAATAAATACCGAGTGCAACATGGGCTAATTGCCAACGCCAGTGTGTTAATTGACAGTAGTACTGCCGATATTCAGCAGTTACAACTGCGAAGAATTTACCAAGCTTGTAATATAACCTTTTATGTTTTTAGTGATATTAGCAGCGCAAAATCTTGGTTAGAACAATTTTTATCACAAAGCCAAACCGGCTAATCGGTAGAGACATTGAAAAGACAAAAGTGAAAATAAAAAAAGCAAGCTGAGCAATACCCAGCTTACTACCATTACAACGGGAAAGTTATGGCGTTGAAATCAAGTCTGCGATAGTGGCAATACCTAAACCCGTTGCCCCTGCCGCCCATAAACTCGTGGCATCGGCATTATAGGCCGCCGCCAAATCAAAATGCAGCCAACCGGCTCCCTCGTTGTTAACAAAACGAGATAGAAAACCTGCAGCATTGCTCGCACCACCTGCGCCACCGCCCTTTTGCGTGCGACTATTGGCGGTTTCAGCAAATACCGAAGGGCACTTGTCTTGATGCCATGGCTCTAACGGCAATTGCCATAGCGCTTCATTGCTTGCTTTCGCCGCGTTATGTGCTTTTGCTGCTGCTGCTGGGTCAAGTGAGAATAGCGCAGAATAATCACCGCCTGTTGCTAAAACGGCGGCGCCAGTTAAGGTGGCGGCGTCAATGATCAAAGGTGCGCCGGTTTCACTGGCCGCTAATAAACCGTCGGCTAACACCAAGCGACCTTCTGCGTCGGTATTTGCTACTTCACAAGTCACGCCGTTTTTATAAGTAATAATATCACCTAATTTATAGGCATCATTACTGATCATATTCTCTGCACAACATAGGTATAACTTCACCCGTTGCGCAAGTCCTTGCTTAATGGCCAAGGCTAAGGCTCCGGCAACAACTGCTGCGCCGCCCATGTCACACTTCATGTCAAACATACCAGCGCTACTTTTTATACTGTAGCCGCCACTATCAAACGTTATACCTTTGCCCACCAAACAAGCTGCCACTGGCGTGTTTTCATCATTACTGGGGTTAAAATCTAATTCTAATAAACAGGGCTCATTTACACTGCCTTTACCAACATTATAAATACCTTGCCATTGTTCATCTTGCAGTGCTTTACCTTGTATAAGGCGTGTTTTTACATGCGCGGGGGCTAAGTTTTTGATGTAGTTTGACGTGAGCTCAGCTAATTTAAGCGGATAAAGTTCGGCGGGTGTTTGGTTGGTTAAATCACGACTCCACGCATAAACGGCCAATTTGTTGTTTAATCTTTCAACCAGCTCAGCCGCACCACAAAACGTGATACTTTCCAGTTTATTCACACAGCTAAATCCCAAGGCAAACGCCCATTGGCTAGCCTCGTCCCAGTCATCTCCTGCAAGCTGGGCATGTGCAACACCAAGCTTTTCTATGCTGCGCGCGGCCATTTGAATTTTTCGTAAACGAAACTGACTATCTTGCTCTAGATAAATGGCAATGCCTTCATTGCTAATTTGCAGGGTTTTATCTTGCTGCCACCCTGAAGTTTGATTGTTTGTGGTTAATGTAATAGTGACGGGTGCAGAATTCGCTGTGGTCATGATCTCACCTTAATAATTAATTTTTAAGCCGATAGTTTACACTAAGCATACAAATATTTAACCTATACCACTGAGTTATCCATAATTGTAGCAATGAATTTAATATTACAACCTAGCACACTCATTAAGCGTTATAAGCGATTTTTGGCCGATGTTCTGCTAATAGATGAAAATAATAACAGCCAACAAATTACCCTACACTGTGCCAATACGGGTGCCATGACAGGTTGTGCTGAAGCGGGTGATACCGTTTGGTACAGCACATCAAGCAATAAAAAACGCAAATATCCCAATAGTTGGGAGCTAACTTTTACCCAAGCACAACATTGGATTTGCGTTAATACCCTGCGCGCTAACCAATTAACAGAGCAAGCTCTAGCCCGAGGAGCTATTACTGAGCTTTGCCCATATCAAGAATTAAAGCGTGAAGTAAGTTATGGTGATGAAAAGAGCAAAATCGACTTTCAGCTGACTGATAACAAGGGTCAAAAAACCTTTGTTGAGGTTAAAAGTGTCACCTTATTGAGTGAAAACCAAGGCTATTTTCCCGATGCAAAAACATTGCGCGGACAAAAGCACCTGCGAGAATTAATGACAGTGGCTGCACAAGGACATCGCGCGGTATTGCTGTTTGCTGTACTACATTCAGGTATCGATAGTGTCAAAGCTGCCGCTCATATTGATGAGCAATATGCAACTTTGTTACTTGAAGCTAGCCAGCAAGGGGTCGAGATCCTTGCTTATAAAGCTGAGTTCAAACAACAAGGTCATCATTTTTCCATGGCCTTAACGACAAAAGTGCCGGTGCTAATTTAACCGCTAAGTAACTATTTGTACGATAATGATTGACGTCAAGCCCTAAAACTTGCTACAAGGGCTTGCTCATATTTTCTTGTGGCTGAAATATCGCATAGATAACTGCATTATCTTTGACCTTATCGTAGTTTTTATTAACTAAGCCTTGAATTTTATATGAGTTAACACAATATAGTTGGGATATTTCAGGTCTAATTAATTTGGCAGATGCAACCAAGCGATAAAGTTACACGAAGTAACGCATATTCATCGATTTAGATCTAGTAGCATTAGGAGAATTAGCATGCCAGCAAACAAAGCATTAGGTATTTTAGCATTAGCAGGTGTTACGCCTTACGTTGAAAAGCCTGACGAAGAATACATGAACGACGCGCAACTAGAGCATTTCAAAAAAATCCTTGATGCGTGGCGTGTACAACTTCGCGAAGAAGTTGATCGTACCGTAACCCATATGCAGGATGAAGCAGCAAACTTTCCTGATCCTGTTGACCGTGCCGCACAAGAAGAAGAATTTAGCTTAGAGTTACGCACCCGAGATCGTGAACGTAAACTGATCAAAAAAATTGAAAAAACCTTACAACTGATTGAAGATGATGATTTTGGTTTTTGTACCTCTTGTGGCATTGAAATTGGCATTCGTCGCTTAGAAGCTCGTCCAACCGCCGACCTTTGTATCGAATGTAAAACCTTACAAGAAATTAAAGAACGTCAACTCGCCGGTTAAAATCCTCCATCTTGGTTGACCTTGCAAATACATTGCGACCCGATAGACCCTCAGGTTACCGTGGTCGCTTTGCCCCTTCTCCGTCAGGCCCGCTGCACTTTGGTTCTTTAATTGCCGCGCTGGCAAGCTATTTAGATGCCAAACATAATCACGGTCAATGGTTAGTACGCATTGAAGATATTGATCCTCCGCGCGAGCAAGCTGGCGCGAGTAAAAGCATACTCACGACCCTAGAGTGCTTTGGCTTGCATTGGGACGAACACGTTTTATATCAAAGCCAACAAACCGCAATTTATCGTCAAGTTTTGGCAGAATTAAAACAGCAACAACTCAGTTATTACTGTCAATGTACTCGCGCCGACATAAAAGCCAATGGCGGTATTTACTTAGGTCATTGCCGAAACCTTGCTCAGCCTGAATACCACAGTGCCATTCGGGTTAAAAACTCAGCCGCTATTTCACAGTATCAAGATCTTATACAAGGTCGCGTTTCCTGCCACCCTGAGCTGGCCAAAGAAGACTTTATTGTATTCAGAAGAGACGGCTTATTCGCCTATCAGTTGGCGGTGGTAGTTGACGATATATACCAAGGTATTAGTCATGTAATTCGCGGCTGTGATTTACTCGAACCCACGGCAAGGCAACTTAGCTTTTACCAAATATTGCAGCAACCAGCGCCTCGTTATGCCCATGTACCACTTGCCGTAACAGCTCAAGGCTACAAATTAAGTAAACAAAATAGAGCGCCCGCGATAGACAATAACAACCCAGTCCCAGCGCTCTTTGCTGCTTTACAATTTCTTGGTCAACAACCGCCAAGTGAATTACTATCAGCAAGCGTAGCAGAAATTTTAGCTTGGGCGACTTCGCATTGGTCAATCGCACAAGTCCCCAAAGTCACTGAAATAACTTACCCTCAAGGTGACTAAGTACGCTCAAATCATGGCACATCTGCGTCACTAAAAACGCCGCCAAACCACAAGCACTGAATAGGATTGACAATAAAGGTTGATTTTTCAACTAGCGTGCATTCTCTTTTCCTCAACACTGTTATATCATTGCGCGATAAATTTTATTGATAGAATAAGGCCATTGGTTATCAAAAGAGTGATCAACTTGTGTAAAAAAGTACTGGGTAAAACACGAAAATCCACTAGCAATCAGCCGTCATTTGCACAACCTAATATACTTGCTCGTGATCAACACCCGGTATCGAGAAAACACATCAGTCAAAATGCCTTAAAAGTATTATATCGCCTGAATAAAGGCGGCTTTGATGCGTATTTAGTTGGTGGTGGCGTTCGTGATATTTTATTGGGCTTAACACCTAAAGACTTCGACATTGCCACCAACGCAACCCCTGAACAAATAAAAGCCCTATTTAGAAATTGCCGCTTAATTGGCCGAAGGTTTCGTCTCGCACACATTATTTTTGGTCGAGAAATTATCGAAGTGGCTACCTTTAGAGGCCATCACGACAGCGATAATGCGCAACAAAGTAACCAAAAAATCTCAAAGCAAAGTGAAGATGGCATGCTATTGCGTGACAATATTTATGGCAGCATAGAAGAAGACGCCGAACGACGCGACTTTACTATCAATGCCCTTTATTATTCCGCCAAAGATTTTAAGGTTTATGACTTTGCCAATGGTGTTGCTGACGTATACGCAAAGCAAATTCGCTTAATTGGCGACCCAGAAACACGCTACCGTGAAGACCCTGTGCGTATGTTACGCGCGATTCGGTTTGCCACCAAACTGGATATGAGTATTCATCAAGACACCAAAGCGCCGATTAAGTCATTAGCTCCCTTGATGGCGAATATCCCACCGGCACGTTTATTTGAGGAGTTCCTCAAACTATTTATGTCGGGCAAAGCCAGTGAGAATTTTCATCTGTTACGCGAATACCGTTTGTTTCAATATTTTTTCCCTGCCGTTGAACTCCAGCTTGAACAACAAACACAGCCCTATTTAGCCGACTTTATTCACTTGGCACTAAAAAATACTGACCTACGCATATTACATGAGCAACGGGTAACGCCAGCATTTTTATTTGCTGCCATGCTATGGTATCCATTACAAGCGCAGATTCAAGCAGCGCATAGTGCTGAAAAGTTAAGCCCACAAGATGCCTTTTTTAGTGCTTTGAGTGTCATCATGTCTGAACAACAGCAAAGTATTGCCATCCCTAAACGCTTTCAAGCCGTGATGAAAGATATTTGGATATTGCAAGACAAGTTGTCACGCCGTGACGGCAAACGGGCATTTAAAACCCTCGAGCACCCTAAGTTTAGGGCCGGTTATGACTTTTTACTGTTGCGTGCTGAAATAGAGACATCCAAGCGAGATAACACGGCTAATACCGAGCTACAGGCATTGGCGACATGGTGGGGCGAGTTCCAAGACAGCGATAGTGAAACACAGCAGAGGCTAGTGAAAAGCGTAGTCTCCAGTAAAAATGGTCCTAGGCGCAGCACCCGAAAACGCAGAAAACCTCGCATTAAAAACACGAGTAATAACGCATAATGTCATTAGTTTTTATTGGTTTAGGTAGTAACTTAGCCGACCCTAAAGCGCAAATATTATCAGCTTTAAATAAGCTATCACAACTAGCGCACTGTGTGCTGAAAGCGCATTCGTCACTTTATTTCAGCCGACCTATGGGGCCGCAGGATCAACCCGATTATATGAATGCAGTGGCCGCTATCAAAACGAGCTTAGCTCCGCTTGCTTTACTCGAGCAATTACAAGCCATAGAAACTTCGGCAGGCCGTGTTCGCGATGGCGAGCGCTGGGGGGCAAGAGTGCTCGATTTAGACATACTGTGCTTTGGTCAACAAGTCATCAATAGCCCACGCTTAACTATTCCACATTATGGTATTAAACAGCGTGAGTTTGTCTTGTTACCCTTAGCAGAAATAGCGCCAGAGTTAGTGTTACCTGATGGCGATAGCATTTTAACGCTTGCGGAAAAAATTGATAAAAATGGACTAAAAGTTCACAGTAAGTTAGTGTTAGACTATTAACTCTAAAATGATAATATCTTGACAACACAGCAGTATAATCACTGGAAAATAACATGGCCAAAATAACCACAGCCACCTTGAAAAAAATGAAACAACAAGGTGAAAAAATTACCACTATCACCGCGTATGATGCTAGCTTCGCCAAATTGTTCGATCAAGCAGGTATTCATGCCATTTTGATCGGTGATTCACTTGGCATGGTATTACAAGGACATGATGATACGCTACCTGTAAGTATTGATGACATGGCGTATCACACCTTATGTGTTAGTCGCGGTGTCGAAAATACCTTGATTATTGCTGACATGCCTTTTATGAGTTTTGCTACTCCTGAGCAGGCGTATGTTAATGCCACCAAGCTAATGCAGTCTGGTGCTAGCATGGTAAAAATTGAAGGGGGTCAATGGTTAGAAAGCACCATTAAAGGGCTTGTAGAGCGCGGTATTCCGGTTTGTGCTCATCTTGGCTTAACCCCGCAATCGGTCAATGTTTTCGGTGGTTTTAAAGTACAAGGACGAGACAACGAACAAGCACTTGCAATGATAGCCAACGCTAAAGCCCTCGAAGCGGCTGGCGCACAGTTATTAGTACTAGAGTGTATCCCAAGCAGTTTAGGTAAAGCCATTACTGATGCAGTCGCTATTCCTACGATAGGTATAGGGGCTGGTAAAGATACCGACGGACAAATTTTAGTGATGCACGATGCCTTAGGGATCTCGTGCAGCTATATGCCTAAGTTCTCGCGTAATTTTTTGATTGACACCGGTGACATCAAAAAAGCCATTGAACTTTATATCACTGAAGTCAGCAATGGCAATTTTCCAGGTCCAGAGCATATCTTTAAATAATACTGGTTTTTGTTGCCATAAGCGCCGCCTAAGTCATAAGTAGAATACCCATGCAAACAATTGATAATATTCCAGCATTACGCGAAAAAATTCGACACTTGCGCAAACAAGGTCTTCGCATCGCTTTTGTGCCCACTATGGGCAATTTACACCAAGGCCATATCAGTTTAGTCGAAAAAGCGCGCACGCTTGCCGATATAGTGGTTGTCAGTATTTTTGTTAACCCAATGCAATTTGGCGTTAATGAGGACATCGACAATTACCCACGCACCATGGCGGCCGATCAAGAAAAGCTACAAGCTAGCGGCTGTGATCTATTATTTACACCGACACCGAATATTATCTACCCTAAAGGCATAGATAAACAAAGCTATGTTGAAGTGCCCAATGTTTCTTCTGGCTATTGCGGTGAAAGTCGCCCTGGACATTTTCGCGGCGTGGCTACTGTCGTGTGCAAACTGTTTAATATTGTGCAACCCGATCTCGCCTGTTTTGGTTTGAAAGACTATCAGCAAGTACAAGTTATTCAAACCATGGTAGAAGACTTATCCATGCCGATAGAAATCGTGCCGGTGGAAACCGTGCGCGAAGCCTCAGGTTTGGCGTTAAGTTCACGCAATAGCTATTTAAGCGCAGAACAAAAGCAAATAGCGCCCGCTTTGAATAAAAACATGCGCTGGCTGGCGCAAGCAATTCAAAGCAGTAATGATTTTGTTGGCCTTGCAAAGCAAGCTGCGCAATTTATCGACGATGCGGGCTTGAAAACCGATTACCTGCACATTTGTCACGCGCGTACCCTGCAACCGGCCAGTGAAGATGATAAAGAGTTAGTCATTCTAGCTGCAGCTTATTGTGGCAAAGCTCGGTTAATTGATAATTTGCGCGTTAACTTGCCTTAAGCCAGCTGACGCTACCTAACGCCATGCTAGTAAGGTTAACTTAACGCTAATAACTGGGGTAAAAAGGTTTCACTTTCTTGGGCTAATTGTACTTGCTCAGCCAGCACATCTTGCAGTATTTTCTGCGTTGTTAATGGGTTTGCCAACACCACACGAAACACTAAGGTTTTGCGTCCTTGATATCTTGTTACTTCAATACGGGTTCGAGAGACAAAAGACTTACCATTTTCCCGTTGCCGTTTTTGAATAAACTTAGTCAGCTTGTCCAATAACACATTAATTTCTTCTTGCTGAGATTGCTCCACACTGGCCAATCGCTGCTGTACTCTTTCTGGGTTATAGCGATAAGTTAACAAGCATAACTCTGGCTCGGTCACTAACTCAAAGTCGGCATGTTGTTTAATAAGTGAGGCAAAGTAATGGGCTTTTTCTATACTACTGTTGATCAGCATTTCATAGCCTGGACGGCTAATAACATGCAGTGCCGCATATACTAACATCGCCATACCCGGCCTTGAGCCTTCAAGGGTGTGGCTACCGAGATCCTTAGAGCCTTTTCGTAAAATATACTCAGCATGATGTTCAATTGCCGCCACCGAAGCGGGGTTTTTAAACACCACTAACCCCGCGCCCATAGGAACATACATTTGCTTATGAGCATCAATGGTGACTGAGTCTGCTAACTCGATGCCTTTCAACATCGGCCGGTATTTTTTCGATAATAACGTTGCTCCGCCCCAAGCCGCATCGACATGAAAATGCGCGTTATAGCGTTTGGCTATCGCCGCCATTTCCTGCAGCGGGTCAATATTGCCGGTTTCTGTCGTGCCAGCTACGCCAACAATACTCAGTACCTGAATGTTCTCATTTGCCAGTTGTTGACATTTCGCAGCCAGTAATTGGCAATCGATTTTATTATTTTCATCAGTGGGGATCGCAATCACACTGTCTTGCCCTAAACCTAAGACGTCTGCTGACTTCTTGAGCGAGTAATGACCACGAGATGATACCAGGATAGCCAAGCCTTGATATTGATAGTGTTTAAGCGCCTTAAACAGCCCCTCACGGGCGACACCTCTAAAGTCACCTTCTGGCTTAAGTAAGTTATTGCGAGCAACCCAAAGTGCGGTTAAATTGGCAATAGTGCCACCCGAGCAAAATGCCCCTAACGAATGCGCGGCACTGTGCATCCATTGTTGGTAAAAAGCATCGTCATTTTGATAAACCAGTCGATGCATCATACCTAATACTTGCCGCTCCATAGGGGTAAAAGCTTTTGAGGTTTCTATTTTTACTAAATTCTGATTCAAACCTATCATCAACTTAGAAAGCGGCAGAATAAAGTACGGTAGCGCTGAGGTCATATGACCAATAAAATTAGGGCTTGAAGTATGGACAGATTGTGCCACCAACTTATCCAGTAAGTGGTGCATATGATCGGAAACAAAAGCAGGATCTTCAGGGATCTGAGAGTCAGCAAAATCTTTTTCTATCTCAGTAAGGGCTTGATCACTGGCCGCAATATGCGCACCAAGAAAGCCTGCTAGGTTTTGCGATATTTCATTCTCAATTCGACCTAAAGTTGAATTAGGCGCCACTGGGATGGTAAAAATACGATGTAGAGTCTCTTCAGACGCTTTTGCCGCGCGTTTATTCGCCGTCATATTTATTCACTTTTGACCACTTGCACCAGACAAGTTGATTTTTATACAAGTGCGGCACTTTAATAAAAAACGAGACAAATGTCTCGTTTTTTCATGCAAAGTTAAGCTTAAAGGCAAATAATTTACTGTTGATGGCAACTTAGCCTAGTAGTGTTGCCGCATACACCAAAGCTAATTCAACCAGCGCCAAACTACTTAATGCCATCATAAAAACAGTTTTTTTAATATTGCTCGTCATGTTATTCATCCTAAATATTTCATTGCTATACTCAGGTAATTACAATATTTAGACCAAAAAACCTAACCAACTGATATTTAAATATAAAACCATAAAGAACAGCCAAAAGCACAAACACAAGAGCGCGCAAATTCGCTAAAATTTTGCCGGTTTCACTAATTTTTGTTAATTATACTCAGCTAGTATCATCTGCGTAGTGCCAGTTGCCAGCACTGTTGCCCACTCGCTTGATACTTTGCCTCAAACGGCGTTAATGCTTGCTGTTGCTGAACAGGCGTGAGCTCGCCAAACACGTCAAGCATGGTTGCCGCCTGTTGGAATTCTTGCAAATACAACCGCCAATTACTGCGCAAAATAATTTCTTTACCAATTGCCATCAATTCAGGAAATACGGCGCTACCGTGCCAACGTCTTTGTATATGTTTAGCTTTTGGCCACGGATTAGGATATAAAATATAGTGTTTACTTACCGGCCATTTTGCCGCAACTACCAAACGAAAAAAATCATTTAAATCGGCGCGGATCAAGTGATAATTGCTAACATAGCCTTGACCATCTTGGCGCTCAATTTCATCAACATTACGATTAATCCTGTGCGCTGATTTATCAACGCCTATCACTAAGGCATTTGGGTTGGCTTTGGCTAATAAGCGTGTGCTCTGACCAACGCCACAGCATGAATCTAAAATCACTTCACCGGCAAAGGCTTGAACAATGTTATTGATTTCATCAAAGGCTGCTTGGGTATGAGTTTGTATTGGCTTTTGCGAGGGATGCGCAATATGCTTATTTACAATTTCAGCCAGCTTTTCATGAATGCCGGGTTGATTGGTTATAATGGCTTTTGAGTTACCGCTGCTTTCAGTGTTGTTCATTAAATCGTTACCTAAAATCTGTTAGCTTCTAAGCCCAATACCTTTGCTTATCAATACCATAGCTATGGTGTATAAACTAACAATAAAAATACCTAAAACCGCGAAGGAGTGTATCAAACTGACATCTGATATGCCTAAAAAACCATATCGAAACGCGTTAACCATGTAGACGATAGGATTAATTTGTGACACTCCCTGCCAAAACTCAGGCAATAAGCTAATGGAATAAAACACCCCCCCTAAGTAGGTTAACGGCGTTAATATAAAGGTGGGAATAATCGAGATATCATCAAAGCTGCCGGCAAATATGGCATTAATTAACCCGCCTAAAGCAAAGGTTGCCGAGGTCAACGCCACAGTGATAATGATGATAGCAAAACTGTGTATTTGAATATCAACAAAAAACATAGCGACCAAGGTGACTATACCGCCCACTAAAATACCCCGCGCCATGCCACCACCAACATAACCGGCAACAATAACCCAGTTCGGCACGGGGGCGACTAACATTTCTTCAACATTGCGTTGCCATTTGGCGCTAAAAAATGACGAGGCAACATTAGAATATGAATTCGTGATCACACTCATCATGATCAAGCCTGGCACAATAAATGACATATAATCAAAGCCAGCCATTTCGCCAATACGCGCGCCGATTAACGAGCCAAAAATCACAAAATATAAACTGATGGTGATGGCGGGTGGCACTAGGGTTTGCACCCAAATACGCATAAAACGGTGAATTTCTTTATGTAAAATACTTTTCAGTGCAATAATATTTTTTGATGATGCCATGCTACTTTTCCTTCACTACATTTTCGTCAGCTAACTGTCCACGCCCAACTAAATTGACAAATAGCTCTTCTAGTCTGTTGCTTTTATTGCGCATACTTAACACGTCAAGTCCGTGTTTATTGAGTTCATCAAACACGCGGTTGATGGTTTGGCTTTTCTTCACATCAACTTCCAAGGTGTGATCGTCCACCGCTCTGGCATTAAATTGCTTAAACGATTGCAGCGCAGTGCTAGGCTTTAAATCAAAAACAAAGGTTTCTATATCTAACTTAGCCAATAGTGATTTCATATCCGTATTTTCGACAATGATACCCGAGTCGATAATGGCGATATTACGACACAGCATTTCTGCTTCTTCTAAATAGTGTGTGGTTAAAATGATGGTAATACCTTGCTGATTTAGCTCGCGCAAAAAGTTCCACATCGAGCGTCTTAGCTCAATATCTACGCCAGCTGTTGGTTCATCGAGAATTAAAATTTTCGGCTCATGCATCAAGGCCCGCGCTATCATTAAACGCCGTTTCATGCCGCCGGAAAGCTGACGAGCCGGCTCATTGCGCTTATCCCATAAATCCAATTGTTTTAAGTACTTTTCCGCACGCCCTAAGGCAATACTACGTTCAACACCATAGTACCCTGCTTGGTTAAGCAGTATTTTCATGATCGGCTCAAATTGATTAAAGTTGAACTCTTGCGGCACTAAGCCGATAAAACTTTTCGCTTGTTCTAGCTCTAGGTCAATATCATGGCCAAAAACACTGACTTTACCGGCCGTTTTATTCACCAAGGAAGTAATAATTCCTATAGTCGTTGATTTGCCGGCACCATTAGGACCTAGTAAAGCAAAAAAATCGCCCTGCTCAACGTTGAGCTCGATCCCTTTAAGCGCATGAAAGCCGCCTTTGTAGGTTTTTTCTAATCCTGATATTGCTAATGCTGATGGCATAACTAACCTCAAAAAATTTACGTTTCTTTAACGTGGGGGCAAGTAAAGTATTTTCAATGTATCATTGCTTATTGTTGCTAGTACAGATTCTGACCAAGCGCGCAATTGTGACGATAAATACGTTTGCTATGCAATTGTATACTATTTAAAGTAGCGCTATCACCCATAAAGGACCCTCTATAGCATGAATAACTTGTATCGCTGGTGCACTTTAGCCGCCCTCTCAGTCACCTTGATGGCCTGTCAGAATACGCCAAATGACAATAAGCACGAACAGCAAAAGGCAATGCCTATAACGTTAGATCAAATTTATCATCAACAAACCTTTAAATCACAATGGCTAGGTCAAATTCGCTGGTTAGCTGATGGCAGTGGCTATACTGCGGTGGAAAAGTCTCGCCCTATAGCTGCAAAATCGGATCAAACTCACTCGGCTGAAGACATTGTTTTTTATCATCCTCAAACATTAGCGCGCACCGTACTTATAGCCGCAGAGCAACTTATTCCTGAAGGTAGCACTGAACCGCTAGCCATTGATAATTACCTTTGGTCGAATGATCGCTCACAGTTACTCATTTATACCAATAGTAAAAAAGTCTGGCGCTCAAATAGCCGCGGCGATTATTGGCTGCTCAAGCTAAAAACCCGCAAACTGACACGCTTAGGCGGTGAAAACGTCAAAGATAGCAGCCTAATGTTTGCCAAGTTCTCCCCTGATGGTAACAGAGTTGCTTATGTATTTGATAACAACATTTATGTTGAAAGCCTAAGCAATCATAGCATTAAGCAGGTCACCAGCAATGCGAGCGAAGGCATTATTAACGGCTTATTTGATTGGGTATATGAAGAAGAATTCTCTATTCGTGATGGTTTTCGTTGGAGCCCTGACGGTAACAGCATTGCCTATTGGCAATTAGATACCCGAGGCAGTAAAGACTTCATCATGATTAACAACACTGACGCCCTTTACCCTAGCTTAACTAGGTTTCCATACCCTAAAGTTGGCGAACAAAATGCGTTAGCCAAAATAGGTATCGTTGATCTAGCAACGGCCAAGACGACTTGGGCTAAGTTACCCAATAACTCGCGTGATATGTATGTGCCACGCATGAATTGGTCGGGAAATTCAAGTCAAGTATTGATCCAACATGTTAATCGTAAGCAAGATACTAATCACCTGTATTTAACTGATATAAAAACCGGTCAAGTTTCCTTAGTGTTAACCGAGCAAGAAGAAAATTTTCTCGATTTTTATGACGATGCCCAGTGGTTAACCAATGGCAATCACTTTATTTGGAAAAGCGAGCGCAGCGGTTGGCGACATATCTATAAAGTCGCTCGCGATGGCACTAGCATGCTAAATTTAACCGATGGCGCGTTTGATATTACTGAGCTCACCATGATTGATGAGCAACAGGGTTGGCTCTACTTTATTGCCTCACCAGACAATGTTGCCCAGCGTTACTTATATCGTAGTAAACTTGATGGCAGCTTACTTAATCAGCGCGTAACGCCAGCACAGTATATGGGTATAAACCAATACCAAATGTCACCTGATGGGCAGTGGGCGATTCATCGTCATTCAAGTTTTGACACCCCTACAACAGCACAGCTGATCAAGGTTGAAGGGCATCAACAGCAACAGCAATTAATGACTAATGAAGAGTTGCACGCGCAAATGGCAAAACTTGCCAAGCCTGAACATGAGTTCTTTCAAGTGACGGCGCAAGACGGGGTTGTACTTGATGGCTATATTATGCGCCCCGCTAATTTTGATGCGACCAAAAAGTACCCGATAATTTTCTATGTATACGGTGAACCTGCTGGACAAACCGCACAAGACAAGTGGCGTGGCAATGCCTACTTTTGGGATCAACTGTTAACTGAGCAAGGCTTTATTGTTGCCTCGATAGACAACCGCGGTACCCCTGCGCCTAAAGGTCGCGCATGGCGTAAGTCTATTTACGGTGCTGTAGGTATTTTAGCATCACGCGATCAAGCTGACGCGCTTAAAGCCATGGCGGCTCGTTGGTCTTATATTGATACCGAGCGCGTAGGCATTTGGGGGCACTCGGGTGGCGGCTCTATGACCCTAAACATGTTATTTCGCTACCCCGAGTTATACCAAGTCGGAATCGCTTTAGCGCCCGTGGCGGATCAACGTTTATACGATAGCATTTATCAAGAGCGTTACTCTGGCTTATTAACCGACTATGCTGAAAGCTATCAGCAAAGCTCTCCCATCACTCACGCAAAAAATTTACAAGGTAAGCTTTTGCTTGTGCACGGCACCGGCGATGATAACGTGCACTACCAAGGCACAGAGCGGTTGATAAACGAGTTAATCAAACATAATCGCCAGTTTGATTTTATGTCTTACCCTAATCGCAGTCACAGTATCCGCGAAGGGGAAGGAACAAGCTTGCACCTCAAAACCATGATGACTAATTATTTTAATGAACATTTAAAGTAACTCAGGTCTAGCGCACAAAGCGCAATAAAAAAGCCTGCTAATGCAGGCTTTCTTCATAACCATGTGCGATTTAAGCGCATCGCGCGCAAATTAAGACTTACCGGCACGTGAAACATATTCACCGGTGCGAGTATCTACTTTCACCACGTCGCCGATTTGCACAAATAAAGGCACACGAACCACAGCGCCCGTGGTTAAGGTTGCAGGTTTGCCGCCCGTACCCGCCGTATCGCCTTTCAAGCCTGGGTCTGTTTCAGTAATTTCTAATTCAACAAAGTTTGGTGGAGCAACTGAAATAGGGTTGCCATCCCAAAAGGTGATAGTACACATATCGCCTTCGGCTAACCATTTAGCGACATCGCCAACCGCTTTTTCATCGGCGGCAACTTGCTCAAAGGTTTCATTGTTCATAAAATGCCAAAACTCACCATCAGCATATAAATAGCCAAGATCTTGTTCCATAACATCAGCGCCTTCAACGCTTTCGCCTGATTTATAAGTTTTTTCTAATACCTTACCAGATATCAACTTACGAATTTTAATGCGGTTAAATGCTTGCCCTTTACCTGGCTTTACTATTTCATTATCGATAATGTTACAAGGTTCACCATCAATCATTAATTTAAGTCCAGCTTTGAACTGGTTAGTGCTAAAATTAGCCATAATTATTATGCTCGCTCGTTCACGTACTACACGTAAAGGTTAAAAATTGAATATAGAAATGCCGCAAATAATAACCCAAATCAGTGATAAATTGCACACTTCTTGGCAAAAAGAATTAGCCAATGTTATTACTGATCCAAAAATCTTACTCGAATTGCTTGATATTTCACCAACGGCCTATCAACAACACTTTGCTGCCCGTAAGCTATTTCCAGTGCGAGTGCCTCGCCCTTTGCTGGCACGCATGCAAAAAGGTGACATCAACGACCCTATCCTCAAGCAAGTAATGCCCTTAGATGCTGAGTTTTCAATGACTGACGGCTACAGCGAAGATCCTCTCGAAGAACACGATACCGTCGCCCCGGGGTTATTACACAAATATAAACACCGCGTCTTAATGATGGTGAAAACCGGTTGCGCGATTAATTGTCGTTATTGCTTTCGTCGTCACTTTCCCTACGCAGACAACAGCCCCAATAAGGCGCGTTGGCAACAAGCGCTGACGTACATACTTGCTCATCCAGAAATTAACGAAGTAATTTTTAGTGGCGGCGACCCGTTAATGGCCAACGATGACCACTTACAATGGTTAATTGCTGAAATAGAAAAAATTCCGCACATCAAACGCTTGCGTATTCATACCCGCTTACCCATTGTCATTCCACAGCGGATAACGCCTGCTTTAGTACACAGTTTAACTAATACCAAATTGAAAGTAGCGATTGTATTTCATGTCAATCACGCCAATGAAATTGATGAAAATGTCAGCCAAGCCATTGAACCTTTACGAGCGGCACGCATTGCGTTATTCAACCAAAGCGTGATGCTAAAAGGTGTTAATGACAACGCTAATACTTTGGCTGAGCTGAGTGAGCGTTTATTTGATATTGGCATTCAGCCCTATTACTTGCATTTGTTTGATAAAGTTCAAGGCGTAGCACATTTTGATACCCCCGAAACCGTGGCCAAGCAAATCACCCTAGAGTTAATGGCAATTTTACCCGGCTTTTTAATGCCTAAGCTGGTGCGTGAAATTGCCGGTGAAGCAAGCAAAACGCCGATCAATTTACCTTAATCTAAGCTTAAGTTAAGCGAGAAAAATATTGTGCTGACACTAACAAATGGCCAGACAATTTGACATAATAGCGCCATTAGAAAACAGTCAGACACTTGGGTTACCATGAGCGAAACCGTACATAAACAATTAGTAGAAAATATTTCAATCATCTTAAAAAAGTCACTTGCTGCCGATGCAACACTAGTTCAGTTACGAGAAAAAAAACAAGCGGGCTTTGCCGCGATATTTACCGATGAGGCCGGCTTTAAATGTTCAGCCAACACTTTTCAGCCTTATGTGGAAGAAGTGGCTAACGATTTAATGTTCTGGCAAAAAACCTCAGATCAACAAACCTTAATTGATATCGTGAAAAAGATTGAGCAATTGTTTAGCGTATTAGCTAAGTTTGAACAGAGCTAACCTTAGCGTTAACTTAACGCTAAGTTAAGCATTAACTAAAATACAAAAACGCAGCCTAGCTGCGTTTTTTCATATTGCATTTATCAAAACCCAGCGAGCGTTAAAACAAACGCTATTTCACTAACTCATTCGCAAAGGTGTTATAAAACCACTTATCAAACATCTCTTTCTCGTAGCCAAATGACTTGCTACGATACTTCAAACCACTATGCATTAAAAAGCTCATATCCTTTAAAGCAACCTCGGCGCTTTTCACCACACTATTATCAGCATTTAATAATTGATAGTTAAACTCCAAACGTGGAAAAAACAGCTCTTTGACGATACGAATGCGCCGAGTACCACCAAAGTTAACATCACCCGCTAAATCAACATCAGTAATATCAAGCACCAGTTTGTGCTGTGCTGGCAACAAGGCCGCCATTTTCACAAAGTGTTCTTCAAAAGACTTAAAAACCCTTGCTTTAAAGTGTTTTCGGTGTTCTTCGCCAGCATCAATATCAGTATATTTATCTGGGTTTGTCCACTTTACTTCTACTTCTGCTGCTTGTAATGCCGACACTTGGGTCATCAATGCAGCAAAACCTAATAAACATCCAATAAATTTTTTCATCATTTCGTCCTCTTTATCACTTTCAATATAGTAGACCGTACAGTCAGGGAAAAGTGTCGTTCTAATTGTTCATTAACGCGCGATAAAATATTAACCTTATTTATAAAGCCAAGCCTATGCAGCTCAGCCAGCCATATAGCCTGTTCGTTGTTCCTACACCCGCACTATCAACATCACCGGCATATTGGCTAAGTAATTGATTAACTTCGCTAAAATATAAGTTTACCTGTCTTCTTAAATTAAAAACTGCCACGGCTGTAGAGGGCTAGAGATAAATTTTATTAACAGGTGTTATTTGATTTTCAGATTAAACTTTTCTAATAACATCTGCCTGATCCAATACTGATTACTCATGGGTTTTATAGATTGCTGATAAAGGCGCACCGCCGCATCACCGGTTAATTGTTTATAAGAGCCCAATACGGCATTTTTTTTCGCCATATATTCAGGATCAATCAATATTTTTTCAAAGGCTTGGTGGTAGGTATCAATAATATTTTGCGGGGTAGATTTTGGCAAAACCAGTGATTTTTGCGCGCCAAAGCCTACGGTTAAAAGACTAAACCAATTATCCCACTTTTCGCCACTCGGTTTATGGCCCTCAAGTAATTCATAGACTTCAGCTAATGTCGGTAAGCCTGGAAATTGCGGGTCGCGTATCAGTGCCCCATGTTCATCTAATGCCCCCATACTGTAGAGAGGAATCGCACGGCCTTGCTCTACCATAGGCTGCACATGTTTAAGATAAGAAGACGAGGTTTGCGTATCGAGATTGGCGATACCTTTTTCGAAAGCATATCGCCCTGCTGCGCGTCCTCTAATACCAAAAAATGTACTGACTTGTAAATTTAAAAATTCAAAGCCTAACTGTTGGATCATATCCAATGATGTCGCGCCTTGGCTGCCATAGATTAGTTTTTTACCCCGTAACTTGGCAATCTCTAAATAGCTACTAATGCCTAAGTTTGGCGATACATATACCACACCGCCGGTCGGATACATTAATAGTACTTGCCACTTGCTAAAATCATAAGTTACGCGTTTATCACCGAGTAAGTAAGGTAGCTTAGTGGACGATGATGTACCTAATAATGACAAACCGTCTGATGCTGCATTTTTTTCAAAAGCATTAGCCGCTTTAATTGAACCACTACCTGGGATATATTTGATCACAACCTCAGGGTTTCCGGGTAAGTACTTGCTCAGGTAAGGCGCATTGAATTGCGCCCATTGATCCGCCCCGCCACCTCTTTTAAAAGGCACAATCCATTCAATGGTTTTTCCTGAAAAGTCGACACTGTCACTGGCATTAGCATTAGCATTAGCAGCGACAAAAATACTGAGGTAAAGGCTATAAAAAGCCATAATACGGAAAAGATTAAGCACTATTTCACTCTTTTTACTTTTATTTTTTTAGCTTTATTACCAAGTCGTAAGTTATAACTGCTAAAAGCCCCAGAGGTCAAACGTGAGGTAATGGGAAATTGCTTAGGTTTAGCGAGATAGGAAGGCTCTAACTGTTGCCATATTTGACCATTTTCAAAATAAAACACATGAATATTATCTTTATTTCTTTGCATTTTTACTAATGACAAATAAATAGCCTGCCCATTATCTGTAACACTAGCTAAATATTTCTTACCGGCATTATCACTTCGCTTAGCATTATCTTGAGCGGGAGTAATAAGGTTATTTGACGCAACGGTTGCGGCAATAATAGCTTGAGAGTTTCGTTGGCTTGGGTGAGTGATTGCACTTGCTTGTTTACTTTCATTTTTAAATAAAAATAATTTGTCATAACAGGCTAGTCGAACGGCGGTCGCTGCAATGGCGCTACAGGCTTTCCCCTGTGCTTGCAGCGTAGTATTGTCAGCAGAAAACACCGGCAATACAACAAGAGAAAATACCATAAAAATTATTTGTTTGAATCTACAATCTACTTTCATAAGGCCCTATACACTAAGCACGGTAATGCTACCGTGCTTAGTCATCGTTAAGTTAACTTAAAAAGTTACTTTTGCTCTAAGGTAGGCAATGCGTCCTCTGGGATCATGCGTTTGTCCATCATAAGCAATACGAGTATCTACTGCAGGCGGCTCTTTATCAAATAAATTATTCACACCTAGCGTAAAACTCGTTGTGGTATTCATAACATCATCTAAAACAATAGTATATTGCGCGTCAACTAAGGTTTGACTATCAATATCTTCACCTAACTCGTCTGGCGTATCATCACGGTAATCACTAATATAGCGCAGCGATAAACCCGCCATATGATTTTCGCTAATCCAGCTCATGCCAACATTCGCTCTTAATTCTGGAATAGCACCAAAGCCAATAAACCTATTACGGTTACCGGCACCATCAAAAGCGGTACCTGAGTTATCTAGAGCAATATCAAATTTAGTGATATACGTTGCATTACCGTTTAAGCGAAGTTCGCCGTCAAAGACATCATCAATACGATATTGTCCGGTCCAGTCCAAGCCTGTCGCTTTAACTTCGCCAACATTAACAAAGCTTGACGTAACACTGTTTAACTGACCCGCGGCATCACGCACCACTCGACTATCGGGCTTAAACGTACCGCTTAAACACTCGCCATCAACAATGGTTTGAAAATCATCACCGGTTTGAATCAAGTCTTCATACTGATAAACAAAGTAATCTAACGATGTAGTAAAACCATTGTCGCCTTCGTAGACTAATCCTAAGTTATAGTTAGTCGAACTTTGCGGTTTTAAGTCTCGCCCTAAGGTGATTTGTGCTGCGTTGAGTGCGTCTGCGTCAGCTTTACAAGGATCACCAGCTTTTATGCCATTAGCTAAATCATCTAAGGCACCAGAGCCCACCGCACCTGACGTGTTTCTGATGGATGGCGCTTGGAATGACGTGCCCCATGAACCACGTAATAATACGTTGTCAGTGGCTTGATATTTAACACCAACTTTAGGATCGGTTGTATCGCCCCCCTCATCCTTACCGTAATCTTCATAACGCAAGGCTAATTGAATTTCCAAGTCATCTGATGCTGGGATTAACGCCTCGGTATATACGGCATAGACATCTTGCTTCGCATCAATAATAGAAAATACCGGATCGGCACGACCGTCTAAACGAAACTCAGAAAGACTATCAGCAATATCTGAATAGGTGAATTCACGCCATTGCGCACCAAACGCCATAGAAACAAAATTGCCATTGCTTAATTCAAAAACATCACCACTCACCGTTGCTTCAGCGACTTTTTGCACTGATTCGGTAACGAAAGTTCGATTTGAAGAGAATGACGCTAATGCAGCATCGCTATTACCTGAAACACTGACGCCATCTTTGACAGACACAGCGCTAGGGTTTGCATTGGCAAAGCCAAAGGGGTTCCACTGGCCAGAGGCGATAGCGCCAGCATATGCGTCTGCGTTATAACTTCTGGGTTGCCTGTCGGTCATTTTTGAACGGGCGTACATGTACGACATATCCAAATATAAATCGTCTGTTAACGCTATATCTAACCCCACTAAGGTACGGGTATTATCGAATTGACGCACAATATCAGCGGCGTTATCACCATCAAATGCTGACGTTAATGGCCGCTGACGCACAATAACATCCACGGCTTGGCTTGGATCGGCTGCAACGGCTGCTTCATCCCAAGCAATGCCACCACTGCCGTCGCTAACAAAATAGTTAAACGGGTGCGCTTCCGGTACTAAAAAGCCGCCATCGTGTGTGGTTGTTCTGAGCACCGCGCCACCGATAGCATCACGAATTTCATTGCTTGAGTAACTTAACTCTGAGTAAAGCTCGACATCGTCACTTAAGGCATAATCAAATTGGGTAAAAACTTGTAAACGACTTTCTTCGGCAATTAAGCGGCGTTGGTTAATGAAATTGTAGCGACAATTACTACCCGCAACAAAGTTTACTGGCCCTGAATCAGCACAATGTGGATCCGGTACAGTCGCCCCCGAGCGCGAATAATTGCCATCAGCGCCTAATTCCGCTAATTGGTAACGACCCGCGCCGGTGCCTGAATCAAATTGTGAATCGGTACTTAAACCATTACCGCCATTATTACTGCGCTGTTGAATGAAATCAAAGTCACCGCGAAAATTACCATCTTGTTGGTAATAGTTGATAAACGTTGAAAACTTGCCTTCTTCGAAAGCAGAGCCGATAGCAGCATTTAATTGATAGGCACTATTGCTTGAATCTCGCGCTTCAGCACCAATTTCAAAACCTTCAAAATTACTGCGCGTAATAATATTAACAACACCACCGACGGCCTCAGAACCATAGGTTGCTGATGCCCCATCCGTTAATACTTCAACGCGCTCAATCATATTCACTGGGTATTGATTGATATCAGTAAAAAAGAAGCCGTCATCACTGGCCACAGGTGATAAACCAGCACGACGTCCATTGACTAAGGTTAATGTACCACTGACACCTAAGCCACGTAAGCTAAACTGTGACAGACCTTGTCGTGAATTTTGGCTCGTTGACATCTCAGAGCCAGAGTTGACTGATAAATTTTTGAATAAATCTTGAACTTGCCCTGCACCGGCCATTTCAATAGCTTCAATTCCCATCACCTGCACTGGTGATGCCGATTCAATATCGATATTACTACTACGAATGTTTGAACCCGTTACTGTAATGCGCTCTGTTTTTTTCTCGACTCCCTCTTCAGCAAGCCCCGCACTGCTGAAACCAATTAAATTACTAATTATTGCTAATTGAATGCATCTTGTTATATGTGATTTTTGCATTTTTCTTACCCTAATTGTTTTTTACGAAATGATTAAAGCGAGATTCAAGAGCAACTTTAAAGAAAGCGATTTTTTTGCTTTACTACATCAATAAATCATTGGACTATTCTTTCACTTCCCCTATAGTATATGCAACTCAACTTTCAGTTACCTTTCAATTACAAATACTTTAATTAGCTGTATTTTCAAAAGGTTACACAATAAAAATTAAAACACATGAACTCAAATACATGAAAGCACTGGTTATTGAAGACAACGAAGAAATAGCAGATTGTATCCAGCAATCATTACAGCATATGAACATTACCTCAGATCATTTTCCGCTTGGAAAACTTGGCTTGAGCGCTGCTGATGTTAGCCAATATAATTTACTCATTTTAGATCTTAACTTGCCTGATATGGATGGCTTGAGTGTCTTAGAGCGTTTTAAGAAAATTCAGCCTGATACACCGGTATTAATTGTTTCGGCAAGAATTACTGTTGAAGCACGTGTCAAAGGCTTAGATTTAGGGGCTGACGATTATTTAATTAAGCCGTTTCAATTAGCTGAACTTGAAGCTAGAGTTAGAGCATTGTTTCGCCGCACCGCAAACGAGCGCTGCACACAAATAAAATTTGGCCACTTAGCATTTAATCAAAACACCAAAGAATATTGGTTAAAAGATCAGCCGCTAGAGCTAACGCCCCGAGAGCGCTCAGTTTTAGAATTATTGCTGCGAAAAAATGGTCGGGTCATGAGCAAAAAAAGTATCGCCGATCATATTTTTAATTTTGATGATGAGGCCGATATTTCTTCCATTGAAATTTATATTCATCGACTCAGAAAAAAACTCAGTAAATGCAATGTCGCTATTACCACAAAGCGAGGTTTGGGTTATTTGCTAACACAAACCTAACGCAATTATAACTATGCTTAAATCATTACAGTTTCGATTGTTAGCTTGGCTAATTGTGCCGCTGCTATTTATGTCCTTTGCGCACTTTGCCACCTCGTATCATGACATTCAAAAAAACACCCAGAAAATTTTCGATAAGCTTCTGATCACCCTAGCCATTAGTATATCGGAACATGCCATTTCATCAGACGGTGATTTACTCACTGAAGATGTCTTAGAGGTGATAAAAAACACCACCAACGATGAGCTCTATTACAAAGTTATCGGCCCAGATAACGCCTTTATCATGGGCTATGAAGACATTCCAGCGCCCATTGACGAATTCAATATTTTAGCTAGCAATGTGAAGTTTTACGATGCCACTTTTTTAGATCGACCGGTGCGGGTTACGGCGGTAAAAACACTGATTAATAATGACACTTATCAAGGCTGGATGACCACCTATGTTGCGCAAACCCTGCTTGATAGAGAAGAATACATGCAGGCTTTTTTAATCGATGATTTATACCGTATTGCAATTTTAATTATCATTACCAGCGTCTTATTATCGATTGGTGTCTCGCTCGCGTTACGGCCATTAAAAAAGGTACAACAGTCAGTACATAACCGCTCGCCTGCAGACTTACAGCCCATAAAACATGAAAACCTACCAAAAGAGATTGCCGGGCTTGTCGCTGAACTCAACGGTTTACTCGAACGACTGACCGCGCATTTAGCCTTTACTAAACGCTTTGTTGAAAATGCTGCCCATCAACTGAGAACGCCAGTAACGGCATTATTACCACAAACAGAATTAGCGCTAAGAAACGCCAAAAGTGATCGTGAACGTATTGCCTTTGATAAAATTAGCAAAAGCGCCACAAAGATTGCCCGTTTAACCAATCAGCTGCTTAATTTAACCTATGCTGAATCTATCTCGATTGGACAATATGACTTTCCGCCAATTGACTTAGCTGATGTCGCGAAAGAAACCTGTTACATCATTACCGACGCTTACCCTAACGCCAATATTACACAAGATATACAGCCTGCGCCTACGTTTGCCATAGCCATGCTTATTGAAGAAGTGATTAAAAATCTATTAGGCAATGCCATTAAACATGCCGGTGAAAACGTACAAATAATACTAAAAACCGAGCAACGCGATGGCTGCGCCGTGTTATCAGTAACAGATAACGGCAAAGGTATACCTGACGAATTTAAAGCAAAAGTAACCGAGCGGTTTTTTCGCCTAAAAAGTGACGCTAAAGGCTCAGGCTTAGGGTTAGCGATTGTCGCTGAAATTATTACCTCGCACCAAGGTAAATTAACTATTACCACGCCCAGTAATGGTCAAGGCACTTGTGTTGAATGTATATTTCCCAATAAACAATAAATGCTAACGCGCTGCCAACCAATGCGCTAGTGCCGTTAATGCACTGTGATTAATTTGTTCTGGGCGATAATAAAAATAATATCCTTGGTTGTCATTAACCACTGAACCTCCGATTTGATACAGTAACTTGGTTTTTAACATCGGCTTAACGAAAATACTTTGGCTCACTAATACGCCGACCCCAGAAGTTACCGCCTCTAATGCTTGTGCGCTATTAGGCAGCACTAAACGTTTGTCATGACTTGGCTGCTCAATTCCTAGCGCCTGACACCACGCTTGCCAGTCATTTTTTCTTAACTCACTGGCAACGTAAATAGCGGTATTTTCTTGTAACGCCTGAGCAATATTGCAGTAGGGTCGCTGGCTTAGTAATAATAATTCACTGCTTGAGACTTTATGCGAATGCAATTGCATAAAGTCTTTTTCAAGGCCGTAACCGACACCCGCATCAACGTCGAAGGGTAAATCGTCTATATCTGAAAAGTGTTCTGAAACCAGTCGAATATCAAGTGCTGGAAAAGCCATTTTCAGCTCATTTAGCTGCGGAATAAACCAACGCATTGCCAAACTTGTTACCATTTTCAAGGTCACAATATTGCTGCCCTCTCGCTGTTTAAAGCGCTGCGTGGCTAGCGATAAATGAGTTAATGCATCGTTGATTTCACGTACATATTCATCGGCATTTTTTGTTGGAGCTATATTTCGCCCGTCTTTCAATAGCACCTTATAACCTAAAACCTCTTCTAGTTGTTTAATACTTTGGCTTACCGCAGAATGCGTTAAGTTTAATGATTTAGCCGCTTGACTAATGCTTTTATGCGTTACAACCGCCTGCAAGGTTTGCAATGCCTTTAATGACGGTAATCTACGATAACTTTCCACACTATCCCTCATCAAATATGTAATAAAAACTTACACATTAAGTCAATAAAACTCGCTAGTTAAATAGCCTAACATCTATACAATAACAGTTATAGCGTAAGAAACACCAACCCAACCTGTAACAAAACCTAACACAGAGGTGATTTAATGACGATACCAAGCCACGCGAATGTGCTCGTTATTGGCGGTGGCAATGCTGGGCTTTGCGCAGCAATTGCGGCTCAGGAGGCTGGCGCACAGGTTGTTTTACTTGAACATTCTGATCAGCAAGAGCGCGGCGGCAACTCAAAACATACGCGAAATTTACGGGTAATGCATAATGCGCCAACCGCAACGCTAGACAACAGCTATTCTGCGCAAGAGTATCTTGATGATCTTTTAAAGGTGACCCAAGGTAATATGGATCAGCCGTTAACTGAGTTTATGATAGAGCAAAGTGCCACGCTATTACCCTGGTTACAACGCATGGGTATCCACTTTCAACCGTCACTGAGCGGCACACTGAGCTTAAGTCATACCAACGCCTTTTTCTTAGGCGGCGGCAAAGCGCTGATTAATGCCCAGTACCTAACGGCTGAGCGAATAGGGGTGAAAATATTTTATCATGCTGAAGTCACCTCAATTCATCTAGAAGACGGCGCTTTCAAGTCAGCAGCGGTAACTAATCGCGGCTTTAAGCAGACCATAACCGCCGATAGCGTTATTTTTGCCTCAGGCGGCTTTCAAGCCAATAAAGCCTGGATGAAAGAGATTTGGGGCTGCGTCGCTGACAATTTTATTATACGCGGCACACCTTTTAACCAAGGCACCGTATTAAAAAGCTTATTGGCTCAAGATGTTGCCTCGGTTGCGACACCTGAGCAATGCCATGCTGTTGCTATTGACGCACGCTCACCTAAGTATGACGGCGGCATAGTGACACGTATCGATTGCATTAGTTTTAGTATCGTGGTCAATAAAAACGGCAAACGCTTCTATGACGAAGGCGAAGACTTTTGGCCGAAACGTTATGCTATATGGGGGCGATTAGTTGCGCAACAACCTGAACAAATTGCCTATTCTATTATTGACTCACAAGTGACCGAGCAATTTATGCCGCCGGTATTCCCGTCAATGCAAGCGAACAGTATCGAAGAACTGGCGCAATTAATTGCCATTGAGCCTAGTGTGCTAACCGCTACCGTTACGCAATATAATAACGCCTTAGCATCAGATAAAAAAACGGCACAATACAACCCGAAAATATTAGACCAATGCCGTACGCAGGGGTTAACACCCGAAAAAACGAATTGGGCATTACCGATTAATAAACCACCTTATTATGTTTATCCATTAAGGCCGGGCATTACGTTCACCTACTTAGGCGTAAAGGTTAATAACAAAGCGCAAGTGCTGATGAACGACGGCACGGCAAGTAAAAATATGTATGCGGCCGGGGAAATTATGGCCGGTAATATTCTCGGCCAAGGATATTGTGCAGGTACAGGTATGACGATAGGCGCCGTCTTTGGTCGAATTGCAGGAGAAGCAGCAGCATGTCAGTTGAAAAAATAGCCATAGTTGAAATAGTTGATATAACAAACAACAACACGCCATCGACTGCGCTGGTTGAGGCTGAGCGTATCGCCAATATTTGTAACGCTTGTCGATACTGCGAAGGCTTTTGTGCGGTATTTCCAGCCATTACCCAAAGACGAAACTTTAATGAACATGACCTAGAGTATTTGGCTAACTTATGCCATAACTGTGGTGCCTGTTATCACGCGTGCCAGTATGCGCCACCGCATGAATTTAGTATTAACTTACCGCAAACCTTGGCCGAATTACGCGCAGAAACCTATCAAAAATATGCATGGCCGGTAAAGCTAGGCTCATTGTTTCATCGCAATGGTTTAATGGTTGCGATCGCTGTGGTACTTGCCATGATATTGCTACTGAGCAGCTTGCTGTTATTTCAAGACCGCACACCAGTTTTTACTCAACATTTAGGCGCCGGCGCTTTTTATCAAGTCATTAGCCATCAAGCAATGGTGGCATTAGCCGGCACAAGTTTTGGTTTTGCAATTATCGCGCTATTGGTCAGTTTTATTAAATTTTGTCGGGCAAATACCATTACGCTCGCCCATATATTTAGCAACAATGTCTTAGTCAAAGCGAGCTACGCGGCAGGCACACTGAAATATTTAGACGGTGGCAATGGTCAAGGTTGTCATACCAAAGACCAGTCGTTTTCAAATACGCGTCGATACTTTCATCACGCGATGGCGTGGGGTTTTGTGCTTTGCTTTTTAGCCACCAGTGTTGCGACACTCTTTGAATATAGCCTTGATATTATGTCACCGTTTCCCGTCATCAGCTTACCGGTTATTTTAGGCAGTTTAGGGGGGCTAGGGTTAATTGTCGGACCGCTAGGGTTAATTTGGCTGAAAATAATCACTGATCCTAAAATCATCTCTATTAAGTATTTGGGCATGGATTATGCGTTTTTATTATTGCTATTATGCATTAGCATCACGGGATTTTTACTGCTGGGCTTTAGATCGACGTCTGCCATGGGCATGTTACTGATAATACATCTGGGCTTTGTCTTCGCTTTGTTTTTGATATTGCCTTACAGCAAGTTTGTCCATGCGCTTTACCGTTTTGTCGCCTTACTCAAGTTTTACCATGAGCAAGCAGCCACAAAAAAATAAGCTTAACGCAAGCCGCTATAGAGTAAATAAATAAAATTGATGATAACGAGTATCGTTAAAAAATCGATCAGAAAGAGATGCATTTTATCGTCAATTTTATGCAATATAACTTTACCTATCCAATTACCGGGCATCATCAACATACCGACAATAATACCGAGTATTAATAAGTTAGGCGTCATCATCGCCGTCGAGCTAAACACCACGATTTTAGTGAAGTTCATCACTGTGGTGATCATCGCCATGGTGCCGACAAACGTCAGTCGACTAATGCCTATCCCTAGAACAAAAGGCGCAAGAAAGAAACTTGGGCCAATAACATTACCCGCTAAAGCGCCCCAAAAAACACTCGCGACAGATAGTACCTTAGGGCTTGTTTTGATGTTTTTATTGCGCGCATAATATTTAACGGGCAAAGAAAATATCAAAAAAGTCAGGAAAATAGCCGTGATCGTAAGGGGAGATAACAGGCTAAAGACATATGAGCCCAGAATTAACGTCGGTAAGCCTGAGAGTAAAACTCGCTTAACTATCTGCCAATCCGCATTAACCCAATACAAATAGGCCCGGCTGATTTGACTCAAAATCAAGCCCACCGTCATCACTGGGATTGCCGCTTTTATACCTATAATCTGCGTTAGTATAGCGGTCATCACTAGGCCGCCAGCCATGCCCGTAGCACCATGTAATATGCCACAAAAAAAGGCGGCTAGTATTACTACCAGCCACATCAACAGCGAAAGTTCGATTAACAACGCCTTAGCCTAGGTCGTAACTTTACGAGTCAGCATAGCGACTAACTTACTGCCAAATAGTGACAATACCAATAACACCAAAATAACCATAGTGACCGGTCGTTCGAGTATGTAGCTCCATAAACCGCCACTAATTTGATAAGAATAGATTAACGACTCTTCAGCCATACCGCCTAATAGCAGCCCTATTACGGCCGCGGGTACAGAATAATCAAAGCGTTTAAACAGCCAACCAATCAAGGCAAACACCATCACAGTAATGGGGCCCGTTAAATCACCGGTTAAACCAAAGGCGCCAAAAACCGACAATGACAAGACTGATGGTACTAAATAGTTCATCGGCACTTTCACCACATTCGCTAATAGTGGAATAAACATTAAGCCTAAAATAATCAGCAAAAATGCTTGGCCAAAGTTTGCAAAAACAATGGCGTACACGACATCAGTTTGTTCGCGAATAAACTGTGGGCCGCCGGTAATATTATGCATAGCAAAAGCGGCTAACATTACCGCTGTTGCACCGCCTCCTGGAATACCTAAGGCTAATAATGTCGCCATAGAGCCCGCTTCAGAGGTACTATTGGCGGCCTCTGAGGCAACAACACCAGCAGGGTTCCCTTTACCAAATGATTGTGGTTTTTTATCTTTGCGTTTAGTTTGAATATAGGATAATAAATTAGCGACTGACGAGCCCACGCCCGGCACAGCACCAACAAAAACACCAATAATGCTACCGCGCACTAACACCCAAGGATAGGTAAATGCCATTTTAAAACCGGCCAGTATTTCTTTTACACTGACTTTACGTAAAGCCTTATCGGTAACTAAATATTTAGTATTGACCAATTTAAATAACTCAGATGCCGCAAACATACCCATCATAGCGGGAATAGCGGGAATGCCATCGAGTAGGTAAACACTGCCGAGCGTGCCGCGAGTAACACCTGCTTCACTAAAACCTACCGTACCCACTAACAAGCCAATAAAGCCTGAAATAATCCCTTTGTTGATATTAACGCCACTTAAACTAGAAATGAGGGTAATGCCCCATAAAATAATAGCGGCCATTTCTGCAGGCCCTAATTTCAATACTAATTCAGAAATTGGCCCTATCAATAACAGCAGTAATGTATAACCAATGATCACCCCGATACAAGATGCCGCTAAACCTATGCCTAATGCGATATTATGTTTACCGGATCTCGACATAGGGTAACCATCAAATGTTGTCGCTATCGAGGAGGAAGTCCCGGGAATATTCATTAATATCGCGGGAATACTGCCCCCAAAGCCACCACCGGTAAAAATTGCCGTCAAAAACAGCATGGCTTGCATAAAGTCCATATATAAGGTGAGCGGTAAAAATATCGCCATTGCCATCGATATTTGCAAGCCTGGTATAGCGCCAAATATTAAGCCTATAAGAATGCCAGGGATAACAATTAGCCACAGTGAAAGATCAGAGAAAAGTAACGATAAGCCTGCATATAAGTCTTCAAAATTTATCATAAAAAGTGTCCTTAATAAGCTGTCGACAGCACAAGCATCGGCATGGGATAAGGCAACATGCCTGAAAAAAACAGTGATATTAGGGTGGCAAATGCTAGGCTATAACCAATAACCCATATTTTTCTGCGTTCGCCATGGAGCCACAAAAATAAGGCAATAAACAAAAAGGTCCCAACGTCGAAACCGAGCCACTTTAAGGTCAATACATAACCAATAAACAACAAAATAACCGGTAATACCGTTGTAACTGGATCTTGCTCTGTCACCTCATCAATCGCAAACATGCGAATAAATTCAATAATACATAGCACCAAGACAATGACCGTCACAGGGACAATTAAAATTAAGTTGGAAATATGACTAGACGCTGAATATGCGTCATAAGCGTACCAACACACTAATAAAAATAAACACGCTAATACAAATAAATCAGCTAACTTATGTTTTGATATGTTATTTTTCACCAAGCTATTCCTTACATCTTTAACAGGTAGGCGTATTTTTTAAATACTTCAAAATTAACTTTCATTAACTCTTCTGATTTTTCTGGCCCCGTCCATCGCCCTGAAATACTTGCACGCTTTAATAACGCTTGTAGTTCCTTATTTTGTAGGGTTCTTTCCATTGCGTCGGCAAGATAAGCAAAGCGTTCTGGGTATTTTTCTTTAAACGCTGTCGTGGTGGCGAAACCGCGGATAGTGCCTTGTAAAACCGGCACATCGACATTCATTGGAGCAACCGCTTTGCCAATAGCCATCGCGCCCCAGTCTTCATTGTCGCTATCACTGATAATCGCCAACGGTCTAATATATTCTCGAATACTTTCTGAGCCTTTAGCGCTGATGATAATAAAGTCAACAACACCTCCAGCAACCGCGGCACGGGCTTTACCGCCACTGTTGTAGGTCACTAAATTTAAATTTTCTTGTGGAATACCCGTGACATCGAGCAGTAATTTTGCGATTAAGTGCCCCCCTGAACCTCGCACGACGGCTGCTCGTACTGTTTTGGGTTTAGTGCGAATTTCTGCCATTAACTGCTGTAAGGTTTGATATTTACTCTCTTTGAATACCGCAATTAAATCTTCATCAAACCACTGAAAATTAAGATAGGCAAAATCTTCAATACCATAATCGGCATTGCCTTCTAGGATGGTATTGGTTAAATATGGATTAAAGCCAGAAGCAAAAATGGTATAGCCATCGTCGGGTTTATTCAGCACATAATTTGCCGCTATCAAGGTGCCGGCGCCTTTTTTATTCACCACCTGTACCGGCTGCCCTAACTCTTCGGCGTAATACTTTGACAGGCTTCTCGCCATTTGATCTGTACCACCACCGACACCAAAGCCCACCACCATAGTAATGGGCCTATTTGGAAACACGTCTTCACTTTCTTCTTGAGCAAATGCAATATGGCTAAAAAAAAGACAGTGGATAAGAGTTAAAGGAATGATTTTTTTATAATTGTGCTTAATCGCCAATAGCGTTGTTAACATTAGCCTATTCATATGGATACCTTACTGATGTTCAAGCTCAAGCACTAATGGCTCAAGTCCTTGCATTTGAATCGTGGATGCAGCGTCTTTCGATGATAAAAATCTGATTAAATGCTCTGCAGCTTGCACAGATAAAGAGCCTTTGACGATACCGGTGGAAAATATCGTTAATTTTTGAAAATCTGCCGGTATTTTTCCGGCAAACTTAGCGCCTTTTATCGGTAAAATTTCACTGACTTGTTGAAAGCCAATGTCTACTTCGCCACGGGCAACAACTGTCGCGACGCGTTCACTTAATATACGTTTACTTTTCCCCCTAATAGCTTGCCATATGCCAAGTTTAGGCCATAAATCCGTTGATAAATATGTACCACTGGCACTGGCTGAATAACCAATAGACTTGGCATTTAACAGCGTGTTGATAAATGCCTCATTACTACTGATATCTGGAACCCTTGCCCCCTCTTTAACCGCCATACCAATGGATGAACGCACTAAATCAAGCGCTGAATTTGGCAACACATAGCCTAACGACTGTAAATTATCTAATGAATTTTTGGATAAAATAATGACATCAAATTGTTGCCCATCGGCTAAGCGCACAGGAATAGAGTCAGGCGCGCCGCCTGATGACGACCCATAAGATGTGATTAATTTAATCCCCGTTTGCTGCTCAAATTTTGGGGCTAATGCTTTATAAGCGGTGGCAAATCCACCTGAGGTAATAACATGTAGTTGTTTAACGCTAGCTGCAGGAACTTCATTGCTGCAACCCGCGACCAAAAAAGCAATGACTAGCGCTAAAACATGATGCTTTATATTATTTAAGGTAATCTTTAAGTAAGTAACCATTTAACAACCACGACTTTATTATTGCTACCCGATAATGCTAACAAAGTTTTCTTTCAGACCGCTTTCATCAGTTATGATTGTTGATGGCATAAATAAATAGCATATCCGTAAACACTCCCCCCGTTAGGCATACAGGCAAGCGCCAAGGCCGAAACTAGCCTATTTTGGGCTTAGCTGCTGTTTATGGTTCAACGCCACTGACTTAGCCGACTTAACCTTAATGTCAGGCTAAGGCTATTGATTTAACAGCTATTTAATCGCTACACTGCAATGTCATATCAGCAAAAAAAATTTCGTTAATTCGTGTATTTTCTTATAACTACTTAACTAACTGAGCCAAATTTGCTAACTGAACTGCTATCAACTCTCCATTTTTCTTTCTCGGTCACCGGCCCCATTTTTATGATGGTGGTGTTAGGCGGCCTACTTAAACACTGCGGCATTATGGGTCAAGCCTTTGTCGATCAAGCCGCAATACTGGTGTTTAAAATATCGCTGCCAGTGTTACTGAGTATAAGTATGATAAAAACCGACATTGCTAGCGTTTTTGACCCGACAATTATTGCCAATGCGTCATTATCCACCTTGTTGGTCTTTATTTTGTTAACACTAACCGCCTTTGTTTTTGTTAAAAATCCGCGTGATAAAGGCGTCTATGTGCAAGGCGCTTTTCGAGGCAACTTAGCGATTATCGGTTTAGCGCTTTGTGTCAACTTATATGGTGAAGCAGCGATTGCCAAAGTCTCTATTGTTATGTCGATACTGTCGCTGTTGTATAACATTTTGTCTATTTACACCTTAACAACAACGCTAACGGAGAAAAAACTCAAGCTAATCAATATGATGGTAAGCATAGTTAAAAACCCACTCATCATTGGTATTATACTGGGTGTGATGATTAATTTACTGCCTATCCCCGTGCATCCGGTATTAATGCAAACAGCAGATTATTTAGGGCAACTAGCCTTGCCCTTAGCACTACTTTGCATTGGGGCTAGCTTGTCGTTTGCTAAGATGAAAGACAGAAAAATGCTGGCCTCGGTAGCTGTGATAGCTAAGTTGATCGTCAGCCCTATGATCATCACGACTATCGGTTATCTGAGTGGTTTTTCAAAAATGGATTTGGGGATTTTATTTCTTATGTCGAGTACGCCAACGGCGGCGGCGAGCTATATCATGGTGAAAGCGATGAAAGGTAATGAAGCATTGGCCGCTAACATTATTGTTATAAGCACCGTCGCGTCATTATTTACCGTCAGTATTGGCTTAGCGATATTGAAATCTTTCGCATTAATTTAGTACTAGCATAATAGCTAGCTTTAGCTCGAAAAAGTGTCAGGTATTGTCCTATTAACGCTTTCGCCAGTAAAAAGATATTAATATCTTTTTACTGGCGAAAAAAAATCTCTCAGCGCTTTACGATGAGAGATTTAATACTTTACTTTACGTGCTTAACGTAAGCTTTAAAGACCATTGATTACCTGGATATGCCCTTACTTATGACACATTCATGTGCAACCTATCGTCATTAAAATTTATAGTTTACACCCGCGTAATAGGCGCGACCTAATAACGAGTAATTTAGACGATCCCAGTTAGTAAACGGATTATCTAACCAAGTTTCATCAGTCACGTTATTAACACCTAAGTAAACATTAGCTTCTGGTGTGATGTCATAACCAACCCAGAAATTATGCACAACTGAGTTTCTAATGTTCTGGTTTTGGTAACGATCAGGGTTTAAATCAGCGTAAAATGGTCCACCTTGAGTAAATTTAGTGGTCCAACGCACACTGATGTCATCGACTGAGTATGTCGCCATCACGTCAGCTTTCCATTTCGGCGCTCCTAAGGTACCCAGTGACTCAGATTTAAGCGGCTTACCTTCAACAAAGTCGTACTCAGTATAGGATTTTTCTAATTGACGAGTGACGCCCATCGCAATTCTAAAGGTACCGGCTAAATCAAATGATTTTGCCATATCGATAGCATAGTCGGCTTCCACGTCAACACCGCGGCGACGTGAGTTATCAGCGTTTAAGAAGGTATCACGCACCGATAACACATCACCATTGCTCGCACGTTCAATTTGGCCACAATATTCATTGTTAATTGACTCTAAGTCAACACAGTTACTTAAGACACTGCTAGCACCAAAGCTAACAATAAGGTCTGATAAGTCAATATCATAGTAATCGATAGAGATTCTTAAGTTATCGACATCACTGGGTTGGAAAACAAAGCCTGCGGTCATGGTGGTTGCGGTTTCTTCACCGAGTTCCGTATTACCAGAACTAACAACCTTACCACGCTTGCCTTTTAGGTTTGAATCCCAGCCATCAGTGATCCCTAATGCCTGACAATTCGCCTTTCTGCGCCCATCTGACGGACCACCATCAATTTGATCAGAGTCACACGGGTCGGTTAAGTCGCTAAAACCAATTGAGGTGCCAGCAAACATTTCACCGAGCTGTGGTGCTCTTACCGCGCGAGAATAAGTACTTCTAAAACGGAAGTCATCATTAATCGCCCAGTTAACACCCAGCTTTGAGCTGGTAAAACTCGCTGACTCAGTTGAGTACTTAGCGTAACGCAGCGCACCTTCAATTTCTAAGCTTTTCGCAAAGGCCATGTCGCTCAATACTGGAATTAAAAACTCACCATAAACTTCTTTAATATTACGGCTAACATCGTCTATACCGGTCATTTGCGATGATAGTTTACCCGACGACCAAAGCTCAGACGGGCGATAATCTAAACTTTCATAACGCACCTCGATACCGGCACTCACTTGCACGCTACCGGCAGGTAATTCATAGACGTCACCAGAAAGGTTAGCGGCAAAGCCGTGACCCTTAACATCAGTGGTGGTGGTGTCGTGCGCCATAATGTAGTCAATAACTTCTTGTGAAGCCGGGGCTCAAAAGGGCTAAAGCTTGGACAATTGCCTTGCTCTGCACATGGTCCTATTAAGGTAAAGTTGCCACTGTTAAAGCGGTCATTGCGTAAGCCATTTTCTCGCTTAAGCTCTGCTTTAGTAAAGCCTGTGGTTAAATAAACATCCCACATCCAATTATCGTTTAAATCCCCTTCTAGGGTTAAACTGGTTGAGAAATATTCGCGCTCGTTTTTATGACCACGGCCACCGGCTTCATCAAAGGTATAAGGGATCAATAACCAGCTATCACCGTACGCGTCTAGGTTATCTTGTACTGAGCTTGGGATCGCAATACCATTAGCGGCTAAAGTATCGACATGCTGCCAAGTATCCCAAACAAATGGCGGATCAATTTCATCTTCAGATCTTGTTTTTGAGTACATGACATCGACGGCCACAGACATTTCATCAAAGGCATAGCCAAAACGGGCATAGGCATTGGTACGATCATAGGGGTTTCTTGCCATACCCCATGCTAACGGGTCAAAACCACTGCCGTCAGTTGCCAACCAACCATCTTGCGTATTAGCTGCTGGGGTTCGCAAAGAAGACTCACCGTTATTGATTTGGAACCAGTCAGCGCCGCCAGCGGCACCATTCCAAATGCCATAGACATTTTCATTAGCGCCAAACGATGGGTAAGTTAAGTCTGTCGCTATTATTTGATCTGGAATGCCATCATTAGGGCCAGTATCTTCAGGGTTTGGAATATAGCGCTTAGTATTCGCTGAGCCTGGACGGTCTTTATAGTACAAGGCACTTTGGTCAAAGTAGTCAACCGACATTGAAAAGTTACCACGACCATCGTCAAAGTTTAAACCGTGGGTAATGGTCATTGAGCGACTGCTTGCGCCGCCAGCATCTGTACCACCGGCTTGTGCACGTATTGCCGTGCCTTCAAAATCTTTTTTCAAGATAAAGTTAACTACACCAGCGACCGCATCAGAGCCGTAGACTGCTGAACCACCACCGGTTAACACTTCCACGCGCTCCACTAACTCAGTCGGAATAATACCAATATCAGTCAGCATGATATTACTGTCATTAGTAATAGATACAGGACGCTTACCATTAATTAGGTATAAGTGTACGTGTGGGTCCTAAATCTCGTAAGTCAGGCGCATTTATCCCTGAGTTACCAAACGAGTAGTTACCATCGGTGGCGTCAAAGCCCTTACCAAACTGTGGCATAGTCGATAGTAAATCATTGATATTTAACGCGCCGGACATTTGAATTGTCTCAGCGCTGATCACCGTTGTAGGGCTTGGTGCGTCAAATGTAGTTCGCGTTAAACGAGAACCCGTGACTTCAATTTTTTCAATATCGCCATCTAACTCCGCTTGCTCAGCTTCTTCGGCGTAAACGGGCACCGAGGTAACCGCGGCCGCAATGGCCAGCGATAGCATGTTTTTCCGAGCGAACAGCGAATTTATTTTATTGCTTTTGTTCATAACTTTTCCTGCGTTTTTTTAATTATTGTTTAAACATCGCACACTATAATATACTAAATATGCAATGCCAATATATTGCATACAATATATTGGCATTTTATCCAGAAATATCAAATAAACACGAAAAAATTAAGAGGAATAAAAATGAATAAAGTGTTGATGTTGTTGTTAAGTTTGCTTTTGTTGGGTTGCCAGTTAACCCCCAGCACAGTAAATAAAGGCGCAAATATCGAACGGGCACGATTATTTACTGCCACTACCTTAGCAAACAAAGCGCATAATTTATCATTGAGTCCTCAATGGTTAACCGATACTAAGGATGAATTTTGGTATGAGCGCTACTCGCAAAATAAAGGACAGCAGTTCATCAGAGTTGTTGACACCAAAAAGCATGCGCTGTTTAGCCAAGAAAAATTGCAGCAGGCACTCGTTGATGTTCCGCTAAACTGGCAAGATAAACCGCTACATAATGTGAGTTTTGATGGTAAAGCGCTGTCATTCTCTGTTGAGCAACAAGCTTATGATTGTGCTATTGATACCACGCCTTATCGCTGCACCTTAAATGACACGCCCCCAGAGCGCAGCGAGCGCTATTTATCGCCTAATGGCAAACACTTTGTCAAAGTTGAACACTATAACTTGTCACTTTGTCGCGCAGACACAGAAAGTTGCCAGCAATTAACTCGAGATGGCACAGAAAATACACCCTATGCCCTTAAGCACCCTTACCCTGAAACACTATTAGCAGCTAAAAATTTTGACTCGCAACAACATTTACAAGTTTATTGGTCTGACGATAGTCAATACTTAATTAGCTACAAACTATTTCGCGCTGGTGTTAATAAGCTTACTTTGACTGACAGTACCGCTGGCGATGACTTTAGCGTCGATACCGTCAGTTATTATTACCCGCAAGCCGGTGATGAAACCCTGCCAATGGCACAACTGTATTTAATTGACGTTGCTAAGCAACAAGGCACATTATTAGCCGCCCCCAAAGTGATGCAAACCTACTATGGCGGCGCATTATGGGGAAATGGCATAACGACGCGTTTTATTACCATGATCGACGTCGTGGCAACCGCGAATACCATTTACGCAAAGTTATAGCCAAAGAAGCCCGCGTTATTTCATTAATTAAAGAAACTGACGCAGAATTTATCGACCCTTGGGTACAAACCTACCAAAACTTGAGTCAAACTGAGCAGGTTATTTGGAGCTCACAACGCACGGGCTATCAACATCTTTACTTATATAACGCCAACAACGGACAGCTTGTTAACGCCATTACTCAAGGAGAGTTTACGGTAAGAAGTATAAAAGGCGTCGATGAAGCCAAGGGGCAGTTATATTTTGAAGCTTCAGGTAAAGAACCAGGCATAGACCCCTATTTACGTCATTTATATCGCGTTAATTTAGACGGCTTAAACTTAACCTTATTGACTCCTGAGCCTTATGAGCATCATACTTATTTGTCGCCAAACTTTCGCTATATTGTTGATAATTATTCTGACAGCCAAACGCCAACACAGTCTTGGTTGCGTTCGGCTAAAAGCGGAAAAAAACTGGCGTTATTGGATCAAGCCAATGTCAGTGCGTTAACCGCAATCGGTTGGCAAGCACCTGAGCCGTTTTCAGTGCTTGCCGATGACGGTAAGACGCCACTGTATGGTCTAATGTATAAGCCAAGCCATTTTGATGCGAAGAAAAGCTATCCCATTATTGATGATACCTATACTGGCCCGCACAACTTTTTTATCCCTAAGTCGTTTAATACCTTTAGCAACCAGCGCCCGGCTTTAGCTGAGCTAGGCTTTATTGTTATTAAAATGGATGGTCGTGGCACCAATAAACGCGGCAAAGCTTTTCATCGTCACAGTTATAAAAACCTAGCAGCCGGTACCGACGACCATGTTTGGGCCATTAAACAGTTAGCAAAACAACGCCCCTACCTCGATATTAACCGAGTTGGTATCTTTGGTTTTAGTGCCGGTGGCTATGACACCATGCAGGCAATGCTGCGTCATAATGACTTTTTTAAGGCGGGAGTAAGTGCCTCGGGTAATCACGACTTTCGCGTTGATAAAACCGGTTGGAATGAAATTTGGATGGGTTGGCCGGTTACCGAGCATTGGCAGCAGCAATCTAACTACACCAATGTAGAGCGCTTACAAGGTAAGTTATTACTTGCCCACGGCGAGTTAGACAGTAATGTTCATCCGTCAGCAACGCTGCGCTTAGTGGACAAGCTGATTGAGGCCAATAAAGATTTCGACCTACTCATTATGCCGAAAATGGGCCATGTCTTAGATGATAGCCCTTATTTTGTTGAAAAACGCTGGCAGTTCTTTATTAAGCACTTAATGCCATAAATACCGCGACTTAGTTTAATCCCCCTGATCAGACGCTACTTGTCAGACCCTAAAGGGGGATTAACGGCGTCATATACAACTGCAAAAGTGTACTAGCTGTGTTTATAACGCGATATGGCCCTGATTCGTTACCAATACACAATAAATGGCCAACTTGAGCGCTAGCCGATAATGCGCAATTAATTTGATTGCGCAAATACCTCTTTCACCAGCCTCGTATGTTTTATCGCTGACTAAGCCGACGCTTTTTTTCGCCATTTATGGCAAGAAAATGTTAACCTCACCTTTTTGATTATTTTTAGATATAAATTCATGACCGAAAAAACTATACCGCAAGCCCCAAAAGATACTTGGTTTAATCGATTTTTAGCTTCAGTTGAATTTTTGGGCAATTTACTGCCACACCCCATCACCTTATTTGCCTTATTTTGTCTATTTATTATTGTCTTTAGTGGTATTGCCGACTGGTTTGGCTTAAGCGCTATTGACCCGCGCCCCATTGGCGCCGCCGGCCGAGACCCTGATGGTGTGATTGAGGTAGTAAGCTTATTAAACGGTGAAGGGTTAGCAAAAATCGTCACCGGCTTAGTCACCAATTTCACCAACTTTGCACCATTAGGTACGGTTTTAGTGGCTTTACTTGGTGTCAGCGTTGCCGAGCACTCAGGGCTTTTGTCTGCCGCGCTACGCGGCATGGTGATGGGCGCGTCGAAGCGTTTAGTCACCTTTATGATAGTGTTAGCGGCCATTTTGTCTAATACCGCTTCTGAGCTTGGCTATGTGGTGTTAATTCCGCTTGCTGCCATGATCTTTCACAGCTTAGGTCGACACCCACTTGCAGGTTTAGCGGCAGCCTTTGCTGGGGTATCAGGTGGTTATAGCGCTAACCTCCTCTTGGGCACTATAGATCCTCTTTTAGCTGGCATTACCACACCAGCCGCACAGTTAATTGATCCAAACTATCAAGTTGGCCCTGAGGCTAACTGGTACTTTATGATGATTTCAACGTTTTTAATCGCGATTTTAGGCACGCTGATCACAGAAAAAGTGGTGGAGCCGCGCTTAGGAAAATATCATGATCATGAAGCCAGCGAGCCACTAGATGCCAATATTGAGCACCTTTCTGCACTAGAGCGTAAGGGTTTAGCTTTTGCTGGCATCACCTTCCTTGGCTTAGCCATTTTACTGGCGCTTACCATAGTGCCTGCCGACGGTATATTAAGAAATCAAGAAACTGGCTTAGTCAAAGGCTCGCCATTCTTAAAAGGTATTGTTGCCTTTATTTTTATCACTTTTGCCATCCCCGGCTTTGTTTACGGCAAAGTGGTAGGCACCATGAAAAACGATCGTGATGTGATTGATGCCATGAGCAAAAGCATGGGCTCACTAAGCATGTATATTGTGCTGGTATTTTTTGCCGCACAATTTGTTGCTTTTTTTAACTGGACCAATTTAGGCACCATATTAGCGATTAATGGCGCAGAACTATTACAAACGTTAAAAATGTCAGGCCCAGAAGTGTTTGTATTATTTATTTTAATGTGTGCGCTAATTAACCTTACCTTAGGCTCATCATCAGCGCAGTGGGCTGCTACCGCGCCAATTTTTGTGCCTATGCTAATGTTAATTGGCTATGCCCCCGAAACAATTCAGGCTGCTTATCGTATTGGTGACTCAGTGACCAACTTGATCACCCCCATGATGAGCTATTTTGGCCTGATCCTCGCGGTCGCCACTAAGTATAAAAAAGACATGGGGATAGGGACCTTAATCGCTACCATGCTACCTTACAGCTTGGCTTTCTTAGTGGGTTGGATAGCATTATTTTATCTTTGGGTATTTGCCCTAGGCTTGCCTGTTGGCCCTGGTTCGCCGATCTACTTTTAGCCACAGACGACATAGCATGCATCAGCTGAGACTAGGGTTTAATGCTGATATTAAGCTGCGCCTAGTCAGCCTCAACTAGCCTTTAAATGAAAGCCCGAATAATCATATTTGGGCTTTTTTTGTTAACGATTAACAATTGAGCTTAATAAGCTACGCATTATGGCAAATGCGCTTAAGTTTAAAGTCGTTTGTAAATTATGCCGAGCTAATACGCTATCGATAATATGCAAAACGCGTTGGATATTGCGCTACATCAATCACAGCGACTGGTTATAAAGTCCATTAACCCGAACTGAGATTAGCTAAGCAGAGGCGCTTGCTGACTGAAAACAAAAAAACCTGCCGAGGCAGGTTTTTTTAAATTTTAACGCTTTAAGAGACTTAATTATTTAACAGCCATTCACTCAGCAAGCGCACGCCAAAACCGGTGCCGCCAGCGGCTAGCTCATCCTTGCCTTTAGTTATCAGGGCATTGCCAGCAATATCAATGTGTACCCAACGGGTATCTCCGGCAAAGTGCTCTAAAAAGCTCGCAGCAGTCGTCGCCCCTGGTCCGTGAGAGCCAGTATTGGTTAAATCAGCAATGTCTGACTTTAATGCGTCTTTGTAGCCTAACGGTAAACGCCATAAGTTTTCGTTAACCTGCTTGCCGGCAAAGGTAAGTTGGGTGACTAATTCATCATCTTTTGAAAATACCGCTGCGTACTCGTTACCCACAGCTCTGACTTTAGAGCCGGTTAAGGTCGCCACATCTATCATGATCTCAGGCTTAAAGTGCTCGCGGGCATACCACATGGCATCACTTAGCACTAAGCGGCCTTCGGCATCGGTATTGAGTATTTCAACACTTAAGCCTTCAGCCGTGCGCACCACATCGCCTGGTGCAACGGCAAATTGCGATACCATATTAGCGGCCATGCCCATAACGGCAACCACGTTGATATCGGCTTTTTCTAGTGCCATGGCTTTAACTGTGCCTAATACTGCTGCCGCGCCAGCCATATCCGATTTCATGCGCGCAATCGATGCGCCGGTTTTAATGCTGTATCCGCCTGAATCAAAGGTAATGCCTTTACCCACTAAGGCGATTGGCGCAGCGTTTGAACCTCTATAATGTGCAACTACGAGGCGAGCACCTTGATCGCTACCACGGCCTACCGCTTCAAGTGCGCCCATACCAAGTGCTTGCAATTGTTTTGGCTCTAACACAGTAACGCTAACACCCAATGACTCTAGTTCTTTAGCGGCATTAGCAAAGTCAACTGGCGTCATGTGCGTGGCAACTTCAGAGGTTAAGTCACGCGCCAAAAACACGCCTGCTTGAATGTTCGCTAGGCGCTTATAGGCTTTTTTAGTTTTTTTAGTATTATCAACATCAAAAGTATAGTTAACGGTATTAGTACTAGGTTTTTGCTTGTACTTTTCAAAACGGTGGTCGCGCAAGTTAGCACCGTTGGCAAAGTTTGCTGCTAACGCTGCATTATTAACTGCGCCGCTAAGATCTTCAAAAACAACACTGGCTGATGCCACTTTATCACTTAATAAGCGCGCATGAATATTACCACCAAGTTTGGCACTACGGGCTTTGTCTAATTCTTTTTTCTTACCAGTTCCCACCACAAGTACTCGCTGGTAGTTGCTATTATGCGGAGCAATAACTTCAGCAACACTGCCATATTCGCCGCTAAAGTTTGCGATAGTTATGGTGCGCTGTAATTGTTGATTAAACTGTTTATTATAACGGTTAAATTGCTTGTTTTTACCGTCTTGACTATAAAGCAGCACTAATGTTTCGGCATCTTGGTTGATATTTGAAGAGAAACTAAACTCTGCTGCCAGACTCGGCATTACAACACTAAGTGCGATAGCTAACGAAGACGCTTTCATTATATTTTTCATTTTTTATCCTGCATGATAAACCCGCTGTTCAGCGAGCATTACTTTTAAATTTAATGGTTTTTCGAACTCACACTAAACTGCGTAACTAAACCCTTGCCTAAGATGATAAATTAAGCTTGATTTCGCTACTACCACGTTAAGTACAAAAACCTTACCTCAATACGAGTGGATAGCCATCGACATTGTAACTGCCCAATAAAATTTTACCAAGGTCATCGATCTCACATTAGCGAGCTCCCATCGATTCTAATGCAGAGTAAATGCTGAGTTTAGCTATCTTGAAACTGTGAAGGTCATAAGGCAAGGTGAGAGTTTTATTGCGCTTATGATTATCATCATTGCCAGCTTGGTTAGCGCTAAATTCAACCGAAGCCACAGCCATCGCAATATTCATGGTCTCTGTGATAAATGTTGCCAAACATGCACGAACAACTTGTCACGCCGCCTTTAAGCATGACAGCACAAGACATAAAGACCTGTGTATTTGACACGGCGTTAGTGCCAGCCAAAAACAAAAAACCTGCCGAAGCAGGTTTTTTTATTTAAAGCGTTAACTAGCTAAGGCTATTTATGCGCCGAGTAAATTGTTTAATTTACAGATTACCTGTTCCCGACGTAATCTAAGCACCTACATCCATGTAGGCAAGGCGCTTTATTTACGACGCTTAGTGTTTCTTAAACGAGTAATAAAGCAACGATGAAGTAGGCAATTTAATCAAGCATAAATTACATCATGCCGGGCATACCACCGCCCATACCACCCATGCCGCCCATATCAGGCATTGCCGGTGCGGCAGCATCTTTCACTGGTGCGTCAGTGATCATGGCTTCTGTGGTTAACATTAGGCCAGCTACTGAGGCCGCAAATTGTAACGCGCTACGTGTCACTTTCGTTGGGTCAAGAATACCCATTTCTAGCATGTCACCGTACGTGCTGTTACCGGCGTTGTAACCGTAGTTACCTGTGCCGCCGTTGCGTACTTCGTTTAATACCACTGACGCTTCATCACCTGAGTTAGTGGCGATTTGACGTAAAGGCGCAGACATCGCACGAATAGCTACGTTAATACCATGAGTTTGGTCTTCGTTGATGCCTTCCAGGTCTTTAATAGCATCAGCAGCACGAATTAGGGCAACACCACCACCGGCAACTACACCTTCTTCAACTGCGGCACGAGTTGCATGCAAGGCATCTTCAACGCGGGCTTTTTTCTCTTTCATTTCAACTTCAGTTGCAGCACCAATCTTAATTACTGCAACACCGCCAGCTAGTTTAGCTAAACGCTCTTGTAGTTTCTCTTTGTCGTAGTCTGAAGAAGAATCTTCAATTTGGCCGCGAATTTGCGCAACGCGTGCTTGAATTTCTGCTTCTTCACCAATGCCATCGATGATAGTAGTATTATCTTTTGAGATAACAACGCGCTTGGCTTGACCTAAATCTTCTAAGGTTGCTTTTTCCAGCTCCATGCCGATTTCTTCAGAAATCACCGTGGCTTTAGTTAGTGTCGCAATGTCTTGTAACATAGCTTTACGACGGTCGCCGAAACCTGGTGCTTTAACTGCTGCTACTTTAACAATACCGCGCATGTTGTTCACAACGAGTGTCGCTAGTGCTTCACCTTCAACGTCTTCAGCAATAATCAAGATTGGTTTACCTGCTTTCGCAACGCCTTCCAATGTTGTTAACAATTCACGGATATTAGAGATTTTTTTGTCCACTAATAAGATGAAAGGATTTTCTAATTCTACGCTGCCACTTTCTTGGTTGTTGATAAAGTAAGGCGATAAGTAACCGCGATCAAATTGCATACCTTCAACAACGTCAAGCTCATCAATTAAGGCTTGACCTTCTTCAACTGTAATAACCCCTTCTGTACCAACTTTATCCATTGCTGTGGCAATGATTTTACCGACAGTTTCATCTGAGTTAGCTGAAATAGTACCAACTTGTTCAATGGCTTTGTTGTCACTACATTCTTGCGATAAACCTTTTAAGGATTCAACAGCTGCAACAACAGCTTTGTCGATACCACGTTTAAGGTCCATTGGGTTCATACCCGCAGCGATTGATTTTAAACCTTCGTTAACAATTGCTTGTGCTAATACAGTTGCAGTTGTCGTACCGTCACCGGCTTCGTCATTGGCTTTAGAGGCAACTTCTTTCACCATTTGTGCGCCCATGTTTTCGAACTTATCTTCTAATTCGATTTCTTTAGCAACTGATACACCATCTTTAGTGATCGTTGGTCCGCCAAATGACTTGTCTAACACTACATTACGACCTTTCGGGCCTAAAGTAACTTTTACCGCATCTGCAAGTACGTTAACGCCTTTAAGCATTTTTACGCGTGCGTCATTACCAAATAATACGTCTTTTGCTGCCATTTTCATGACTCCTTATAAACTGTTTTGTACCAAAAATTATCAATACAATAAAATGAGAGGAAAATTTTTTAATTATTCGACGATTGCCAGAATGTCTGCTTCTGACAAAATAAGCACTTCTTCACCGTCAATCTTTTCAGTTTTTACGCCGTAACCTTCACTGAAAATAACTTGATCGCCAATTTTTACATCTAACGGACGAACATCACCGTTCTCTAGCATTCTACCTTTACCAACGGCAACAACTTCACCGCGAGTTGATTTTTCCGCAGCACTACCCGTTAAAACAATACCACCAGCAGATTTTGACTCTACTTCTTTGCGCTTAATGATCACACGATCGTGTAATGGACGAATACTCATTTTTGTTCTCCAGAAAAGTTCTATTTAATAAAAATAATGGATAAAAGCATGGTGCTATTTACTCGTAGATGTAAGATGGGGATAAAATAAAACATCACAAGTCTAATTTTTAATTTTTTTGTCGTTTATTTACCCACTTGCTCGCAACAACCACTGCATACTAAACCGACGGAGCAAATGTGTATCAAATTTATTCTGCGCTCAAGCGCGGGTCGTCACTCTATTTAAGCACTAATCTTTGCGCTCATACTCACCATCTAAGGTCGTGCCTTTATGCGGTGGTTGAATATTATCTTGATACGACTCTGGTGGTGGTGACGAAAAATCATTGTGTTGCTGAAAATGAAAACTTGTTGCGCTAGCGTTACTAGCCATGTGGGGTTTAACACTCGACACTATGGTGCTACGCACAGCAGGTACCAACAAGCTTAAACCAAAAATATCAGTGACAAAACCGGGCGTGACTAACAAAACACCCGCTACTAATAACATCAGCCCAGTGACTATTTCATCTGAGGGCATTTGCCCCTGCGCCATTTTAGACTGCACTGAATTTAACGTCGCCAGACCTTGCTGGCGAACATACTTAGCCCCAAGCCATGCGGTAAATATCACAATAGCAATGGTTGGCCATAAACCCAATACTGAACCAACTTGCAGTAGAACTGAAATTTCAATAATCGGAATGATAATAAAAAATACGAATAACAAGCGAAACATAGTCGCACCTAAAAAATCTTTAATGAAACTTATATGGGGCTTTGCAGGTCTTTTTCAAGCATGCCAATTGCAGTTGATAAAATAAGCACCACTTATTAACAATTTACACCTTACTGATCAAAGAATATTCGCGTAAACTGATGCGATAATTGCTCAAAGGTCGTTAGCCAAATGCATCAACCCACGTACACTAAGGTGGAGCGATAGCGTACGTGGTCGTGCTTTAATCAAGCTATGGCACAATATATGTGGGGTGTGTTGTAACTCGCACAGGCCTTTGCTAGTTAGGCGCTACTAAACAATGCTCATGGTCTTAACTGCACTAAAGTACGGCCTAAAATCTTTAGCTTTCACCTTGAACATCCAGCAAGGCGATTGCCAATAATGTCACTGGATATATGAGTTTTAAAATAACGGTTATGAAAAAAGTTGTTGCTGTTTTTTGGTTAATTGTTGCTACCTTATCTTTTGTGCCCTCCTTGTTAGTGAATGCTCAAGAGTCTATTTTTAGTAGCCCATCGTCATTATTTAGTAATGACAATGAATTTTTAAAAGTTGATGACGCTTTTATTTTTGATTTTCATCAACAGAAAAACAAGCTACAAGTTAGCTTTAATATTGCTGATGGTTATTACTTGTATCGTCACCAATTTAAATTTAGTACTGACAATGCCACATTGGTGCCCGTTAACTTACCTCAAGGTGAGCATCATGAAGATGAGTTTTTTGGTGTCCAACAAGTCTATACCGAACAATTAAACTTACTGCTAGATATTGAACAAGCCGGCGCTAATGCTAGCTTAACAGTGCGCTACCAAGGATGTGCTTATAAAGGTTTATGCTATCCACCAACCACAAAAACAATGCCTTTAACTGCTGTCACTTTCGCAGATAGCGACCCGCAGCAGGTCTTATCGGCACTGACTGTCGACCAGCCTTCAACGCCGGCAGCAAGCACAAGCAACAATAATAGCAATGCAAATAGCAGTGAACAGCACCAGTTGGCTGACATGCTAAAAAGCGATAGCCTTTGGCTTACCTTAGTGGCATTTTTTGTCGGTGGTTTGCTGCTATCTTTTACCCCTTGTGTTTTTCCTATGTACCCGATCCTAACAGGTATCATTGTTGGTCAAGGTAAAAAACTATCAACAAAGCGGGCTTTCGCATTATCCTTTACTTATGTACAAGGCATGGCGATAACTTATACACTGTTAGGTATTGTGGTTGCTATTGCAGGCGCACAGTTTCAAGCCATGTTTCAGCACCCAGTAGTACTGATCACCTTAAGTATCTTGTTTATTTTCTTAGCTTTATCAATGTTCGGCCTCTTTAACTTAGCCCTACCTAATCGTTGGCAAAACAAATTAAATCAATTAAGTAACAATCAAAAAAGTGGCTCTTATTTTGGTGTTTTAGCCATGGGCGCCATTTCAGGCTTAGTGGCCTCTCCGTGTACGACAGCACCATTAACAGGTGCGCTACTTTATATCTCTCAGTCTGGAGATATTTTGCTTGGCGCTTCAGCACTTTATGCCTTAAGTTTAGGCATGGGCTTACCGCTACTAATTTTAGGCAGTTCTGGCGGTAAGTTACTACCTAAAGCCGGTAACTGGATGGAGGTAATTAAGAACATCTTTGGTTTATTATTACTGGCAGTGCCAATATTCTTACTTGAGCGCTTCTTACCTGCAGTTGCGATAGAGCTACTTTGGACGTTACTTATTTTAGCTACCGCGGGATACTTTTATACCGTAAATCAAGGCTCTGCTAAAAGCTTTGGCTTTGGCTTGCGTAGCATAGTGATCTTTTTAATTTTCTTTGTTGGCGCCAATAAAGCTTACCAATTGCTTTACCCTAGCAATCATACTGTCGTTAGTCAGCAAAGCGCACAACGTAGCTTTGAGCAAGTGAAAAATCTAACGGAAATGAACCAAGCCATTGCCAGTGCTAATGCACAAGGAAAAACCGTCATGGTAGACCTGTATGCCGACTGGTGTGTCGCATGTAAAGAATTTGAAGAATATACGTTTTTTGCAGCTCAGGTGCAAAGTGCGCTGGCCAACACCGTATTATTGCAAATCGACTTAACCGATACCGGTTCAAAAGACAGTGTTGAGTTAATGTCACACTTTGGCATATTTGGCTTACCGTCCATTTTATTCTTTGATTTAAACGGCGATGAATTACCACAACGCCGAGTGACTGGCTTTATGGCGGCCGATGAGTTTGCTGCACATGTTAGACAAACCTTCGCACCATAAAAAGCTTGCTGTAAGCAGTGCAGTTAATGCTAGGGCATTAACTTTCGGTTTTAAACTTAGTGGCTTGTCGGCTTAGCAATGAGATCGACTCGCCATTTACCATCAACAATTTCACTGTCGATAAATTCAAAAAGCTCGGTTTCTGGGATCGGTTTAGAAAAAAAGTAGCCTTGGATAAGGTCACAATCATTTTCGGTCAAACTACGCAACTGGGCCTGTGTTTCCACTCCCTCAGCAATAACCGTTAAGCCTAAGTTTTTCACCATAGCAATCGTTGACATAATAATTTGAAAATCGGCATTATTCTCGAGCATGCCAAAAACAAAACTTTTATCAATTTTAATAACATCAACTGGCATACGTTTTAAATAAGCCAACGACGAATAGCCGGTACCAAAATCATCAATCGCAAAACTAAAACCTAGTAATCGCAAGTTATCCATGCTGATGATGGCCTTATCAATATCTTTAACGAGCGTTTGCTCGGTCAACTCTAGCTCGAAACTCGCTGCGGTTAATTGAAACTCATCGAGTAGGCTATTTAAATAATCGGGCAAGTTTACGTCAGTAAACTGGGCCGCTGACAAGTTAATGGCAATTACCACATCATCAAGCCCAACTTGCTTGATCTTTTTTGACAGTTGAAAGCACCGACGAATAACCCAATAACCCAGTGCTATCATATGCTCTGAGTTTTCTAAAATCGGAATAAAGTCATCAGGTGATACCATACCACGCTCTGGATGTTGCCAACGCAATAGCGCCTCAAAGCCATAAACTTTATTGGTTTTAGCCACCAGTTGTGGCTGTAAACTTAAACTAAACTGCCCTTTGGCGAGAGCTTGCTTTACCTCACCTTCCATCATGACTCGGTGTGCCACGCGCTGAAACATATCACCATGATAAATAAAGTACTGATCACCACCGTTATCTTTGGCCTCATACATGGCAATATCGGCATGGCTAACCAATTCACTCGCTTTAATTAACTTGCCCTCTGTCATTGCAATCCCGATGCTACAAGTAACATAAAACATGGCGCTATCAACTTTAATCGGCTGATGAAAGCTCGCTAAAATGGCTTTGGCCAGTCTTTTTGCCACCTGATCTGGCGTGTTTTCGTTTAACACTATGACAAATTCATCACCGCCAAAACGACAAACAGTTCCTAAATTGGCAACATTGTGCGAAATGCGTTTCGCCGCTTCAACCAACAATTTGTCACCTTCACCATGACCGTGACTATCATTGACCTTTTTAAAATCATCTAAATCAAGAAACAGAATGCCAACATTACTGTTGTTGCGTGTGGCACTAATTAACTGCTTGCGCAGTTGATAGTTCAACATATTTCGATTAGCTAACCCTGTTAGCAAGTCATACATGGCTATGTTTTCTAATTCTTTAGTTTTTTGTGTTACAGCACGATTAAGCTGCTCTAGCTCATAACTTAACTCGGTCGAGGCGTTAATTAAAATATCGACTTCATCTGGGAATAACTTCGACTGGCTAATAGTTACGGCACGAAATTGTTCAAACTCTTTCTGCGCAAGCAAGGGCAGTAAATCAGAAAGCACCAGTATTCTTTTGGTAAAAGGTCCAGCAACAAAGTGCACCAATAACGCAATAATGATAAAGATAGCAACCACCGATAAGACAAATTGCATGCGATAGCTTTGATATTTTTCGGTGAATGAACTGACATCATCAACTAGGGTCAAGTAGAAGTCTTGTGATGAGGAAGACGCTAATGGCAGCAAATTAATCAAATAACTACGGGTTAGATGCTCTACTTGTAAGCCATCAGCAACCACATTTCGCACCTTATGACTATTTGGGTTTTGGTTAAAAAGTGCCGACATTAAATTTGTTGCTGACGATGTCACGATTTTGGCTTGCGCTAATGTTACCTGCGGTGTCTTGGCAAAAGCCACAATTGCCACTTGGTTTTCAAGCGCTTGATTAATCGCATAAATAACATCAACTAAAGAAATTGCCATAGTGACAATTGCCATGTCCTTACGAGCGTTTAACACCGGAATAGACACCAACTGTAAGCAGCGTTGTTGACAGCTTAAATAACTGTCTGGTGCTAAAGTTTCTTTCACTCTAGCCATACTGCTCAGCGCTTGCCTTGATAACGAGGATGATTGATAAATTGGCGTTAACTCGCTTGATACTAGCCAAAGCGCTTCCACATTATGGTTAATCTGTAGCGAATCAAATTGTTGTTTGAGTGCAACAGCGGCTTGCTGAAAATTTTCTTGCTGCTTTAATTGAATTAGGTCAGTAAACGACTCCAACCAAATGCCAGCTTGTTCACGCTGAATACGACTTTGCATGGCAAATTGCGCCTTACCTTGACGTAACTTATTACTTTGATAGTGTGCAAACTCTTGCTCTAGCCGCGAAATTGATAGCATGGCAAGGGATAAACTTAAGACTAATAAAGCGCCGACAACCAGCACAAAAAACTTCGCCGAAACGCTGACAAACTTGAGCTTCATAACTAAAACCAATACATAAGTTGAATCGCCCAAACTTGCCAGTTTTTCTGTGCATTAGCAATGGGATCAGGCTGCACTATTGGCGACAACCTAGCGCCACCTTGCATCCAATGGTATTCAGCATTGAGTCGAAAATTGCTGCCTAAGTCATATGAAATACCCAGCATATTATCGTGGTGAAAAGCAAAATATGACGGTATGCGTCCACCGGATTTTTGCTTGAGTTTACTGCCATTTTTATCATCTTTATCGGCATAAAAACGCTCATGTCGCGCTAATATGGATAATTTATCGGTAAGCTGATACCGAGTCTGTAGGTAATACCCCTGGCCTAAGTTGTCTTGAAAAAAACCTGGGAAGTAAAAACCCTCGGTGACAAAGCGTTGCTGGAACAACTCCATGCTAAATTGCCATAACTCACCTTCATACAGTGCACTGGCGGTATAAAATTGGTAGACAAAGTCACTGTCAAAATAATTGTCGACTTCTGCTTGCTGATAAGCAAACGTCGAATCAAGCGCCGACAAACCAAAGCGCCAGCCTGAAAATGGCGGTTGCCAATAAATACTCGCTTGCATATCAAGATCATGATCTAGCTTGCCTAAAGCCAGTTCGCCAATAATAACATCTGATTGTCGCTCGGAAATTGCACTTTTACCGCGACTAAAATTGAAATCAATTTCACCGACATCATCATCACTATAACGCAGCTTCATGGCCGCGCCATCACCACCGACGGCAACGTCACGAAAACCGTCAAAATAGACAACCTGAGGAATAATAATGGACGGGCGCGCAAAGGGAATATCGCGCGTGCTAGAGTATAACCAGTGATTATTCTTTACTCGACCAAAATAAAAGTTAGCTTGCCAGTGCTCACTGTGAAAAGCATTCCACTGTAATAGCAAGTAATCAATACGCGGACCGGCATGATAACGGTTACCGCCATTTAAGTAGACCGCCTGCCCAGCAACACGAAAATCATCATTCAGTTGATATGATGCGTTAATGCCGATTTCAGTTAATTCCAGTGATAAGCTTGTATCTGAATTGATATAATTACTGTGATTGGCATCGATTATACCCTGCGCTACAAAGCCATGAATCTGCAAATCATCATGGTTAACCTCTTTAGCACTCACTGCAAATGCTAGACAAAAATGACATAGCAGCTGCAGCGCATATGAAAAATTAATTGGCCTAATCATCAATTTGAATGACGTTAACATCCTTGACCTCCGATAATGTCTCCACATAACCTATTGCACCTTTTGTGGTTTTCACCGCTTGTAGTAACGCCTGTTGATTAGCCACTTGAATCGGCGCAACTCCATAGCCTGAAAATGTTAGCTTTTGCCAAATTCGATCGAGTTGATAGGGGAAAAGCGCTAATTTATCTTTACAAAACTGTTGATGTAAAGGCGCTTGACTAGGTAGCACATAAATTACGATAGGTGTGCCATTTTGCCAATACAGTTGACGCATCGTATAAATGCGACGCAGTTGACTGACTGACAACGAACGCGTATCAGCAGTGACATTTGAAATTAGGTGAATTGCCTCAACTGGCGGGCTTAAAAGCAAAACTGTGAGCACAATTTTTAAAAGTTTATTGTTAATCATTGCATCCTTGTCATTAACATGAAGCGACGTAACATCATTTAACCGATTTGGGGTTGCCAAGTGCTGATTAAATCAATGAATTAATTATAATTCCTTGCTAGTAAAGTCTAGCCAATTTATGAAAACTTACCTAATTAGAATCGCTATTTTTTCTTCGCTAAGTGATAAGACCAGTATTTTGCTGCTATATTCTGCGAAAACACTATAATAATCGGCAAACAATATAAAATGTGACATTTGAGTCAATTTTAATGCATTGACCTAATAAAATGTGTCATGATATTGATATCACATAGCAATCAAGGTGTTATTGCCGAAGATGACAGCAAAGTTTAACGTTTTAGTTCTAAATGGTCCCAATTTGAACATGTTGGGGAAACGCGAACCTACTATATATGGTACGTTATCGCTCGCTGAAATTATGCAAAATTTATCTGCCATGGCTGCCAAAATGGGTATGAAGTTCACTCATTTACAGTCCAATGCTGAATTTCAACTCATCGATGAAATTCACCAAAGTTTTCAGCAAGTAGATTTTATCATTATCAACCCTGCAGCACTCACACACACGAGCGTTGCACTGAGGGATGCATTGCTTGCTGTAAATATTCCGTTTATTGAAGTGCATTTATCCAATGTTCATGCGCGCGAGGCATTTAGGCAACATTCATATTTATCAGATATTGCCATAGGCGTTATTAGTGGCTTAGGGGCAAAAGGTTATGAGTATGCCTTAGCCGCGGCACAACACTGGTTACAAGAAAACAAATAAATACTTAGGCGACAATATATCGTTTAAGTTTCCACACACTAGATTAAATAATGAAGACAATAAGGTATTCACATGGATATTCGTAAAATCAAGAAGCTGATTGAATTAGTAGAAGAGTCAGGCATCAACGAATTAGAAATTTCAGAAGGCGAAGAGTCTGTTCGCATCAGTCGCGGCGGTACACTAGTACAAGCTGCGCCCGCCATGCATGCCGCTCCTGCTGCTGCACCGGCACCGGCACCTGCAGCTCCAGCCGCACCTGCGGTTGAAGCAGCACCAACAGAAACAGGTCACGTTGTTCGTTCGCCTATGGTAGGTACCTTTTATTCAGCAAGCTCTCCAGATGCGCCAGCATTTGTTGAAGTGGGTCAACATGTCAATGCCGGTGATACGCTATGTATCTTAGAGGCAATGAAAATGATGAATCAAATTGAAGCCGATAAATCTGGTGTTATCAAACAAATTTTAGCGCAAAACGAAGACGCTATTGAATTTGATCAACCGCTATTCATCATTGAATAAGCCCAACCATTAAGGGTATTTTCATGTTAGATAAAGTTGTTATCGCCAATCGCGGCGAAATTGCCTTAAGAGTTCTGCGAGCTTGTAAAGAGCTTGGCATTAAAACGGTGGCTGTACATTCTACCGCCGATAAAAATCTTAAGCACGTGCTGTTAGCGGACGAAACCATTTGTATTGGTAAACCTTCGGCGCTTGATAGTTACTTAAACATTCCGGCCATTATTACCGCAGCTGAAGTAACAGATGCCGTGGCAATTCATCCGGGTTATGGTTTCCTTGCTGAAAATGCAGACTTCGCTGAACAAGTTGAGAAGTCTGGCTTTGCCTTTATTGGCCCAAAAGCAGAAAGCATTCGCTTAATGGGTGATAAAGTCTCTGCCATTAAAGCCATGAAAGCCGCTGGTGTGCCTTGTGTTCCTGGCTCAGATGGTCCGTTAACCGATGATGATGAGTTAAATTTAGCCCACGGCAAGCGCATTGGCTACCCAGTGATCATTAAAGCTTCTGGTGGTGGTGGCGGCCGTGGTATGCGTGTGGTACGCAGTGAGGAAGATTTAATAGAAGCCATTAAAATGACCAAGTCTGAAGCTTTATCAAGCTTTAATAACGACATGGTTTACATGGAAAAATTCCTTGAAAACCCACGTCATGTCGAAGTACAGATCATGGCCGATGGTCAAGGTGGTGCGATTCACTTAGGTGAGCGAGATTGTTCAATGCAACGTCGCCATCAAAAAGTGGTTGAAGAAGCTCCGGCGCCGGGTATTACCCCGGAAATGCGGGCAAAAATCGGTGAACGTTGTTGTAATGCCTGTATCGAAATTAATTATCGTGGCGCTGGTACTTTTGAGTTTTTATACGAGAACGGCGAGTTTTATTTCATTGAAATGAATACCCGTATCCAAGTTGAGCATACCATTACCGAAATGGTCACTGGTGTTGATTTAGTGAAAGAGCAACTGCGCATTGCCGCGGGCCAACCATTATCTTATACCCAAGAAGATATTAAAATCTCCGGTCACTCTATTGAATGTCGTATTAACGCTGAAGACCCACGCAGCTTTATTCCTTCACCGGGTAAAATTACTCGCTTTCATCCACCAGGTGGCTTAGGTGTACGCTGGGATTCACACATTTATGCTGACTACTCTGTGCCTCCTCATTACGACTCCATGATAGGTAAGTTGATCACTTGGGGCGACAATCGTGATGTAGCGATTGCGCGTATGCGTAATGCCTTAAGCGAGCTCGTTGTCGATGGCATTAAAACCAATGTTGCTTTGCATCTCGATATTTTAAATGATCAAGGCTTTGTTAATGGTGGTGCTAATATTCACTACCTTGAAAAGAAACTTGCTGACTTTGAATAAGTGCTAGCCTAGCGACAACCCGATAAAAAAAGCTCTGCCTGCAGAGCTTTTTTTATGTTCAATATCAAGCGCTGAACATGCTATCATAGCCGTTTAATAACGACGTATTAGCCATGAACTTGGTGAGCTATAATGACAGAATTACTCGAAAAACCCTTTCCCCCTGCCGACGACGATTGCTGTGGCGGCGGTGCATGTAACCCCTGTGTTTGGGATCATTACTACGCCGAGCGTAAAAAATGGCGCTTACAACAAGCAGAATTAAAAGCTGCGGCCGAGCAAGATAAAGCGCCAACACAAGACTAAGAGTAAGGCAAATGCAGCGCTGTGATTTGGCAAGGTAAAGCTTAGTTTGTCAAATCGATAACTTTTGCCACCAATTTGTTAATTCCACTAGCTGCTTCAGTTAACGACGTTGCCAGCATATACGCTGGCGTTGATACCAATTTATGCTGCGTTTCAACAACAATATCATCCACCGCACAGTTTTGATGAGCAAGCCCCGCCGCGGTTAACGACTGTGCCACGCCGACATCATGGCCTATGGTTGCTTGCACATTACTGCCGTAAATTATCGGCACCATCGCCGGCGCAATGCACATATAGCCTGCAGGCTTACTGGCGTTAGCAAAGCCTTGGCAAGCCGAAAGCACCTGCTTATTAACTGTGTAAGAGTCTGCATTGATGGCGAAATCACTTAAGTTTTTCGCGGCGCCAAAGCCCCCGGGTACGATCAAAGCGTCAAACTCTGCTACGATGAGTTCACTGAGATCTTCAACATCACCTCGGGCAATACGCGCTGACTCAATTAACACATTGCGTTGCTCTGCTGCCATCACCTCACCAGATAAATGATTTATCACATGGTGTTGGTTAATATTCGGCGCAAAACAACGATATTTAGCGCCTGCTTGTTCAATAGCAAGTAAGGTTAATACCGCCTCGTGAATTTCAGTGCCATCATAAACACCACATCCTGATAAAATCACTGCTATATTTTTCACACATCCTCCGCTGCTTGTCTTAGTTTATATCCGCAAAATTGGCAAATTATAACAAGATAAATCGCCACCGCCATTAAGAGTGCAAAAGGTAAAGCACTGCCGTCATAACATAACGCTAAAATGGGTCCAGCAAGTGAACCGATGCCAAAACGCAAAGTACCGTTAACGGCCGTTACTGTGCCAGCATGCGCTGAAAATTGCTGTAGAATTAAGGCATCAGCATTAACTGAAATCATGGATAAACTGCCCATTAACGGCAATATCGCTAAGACATGATAGACCAAGGGCAAGTTCAATATGCTTGCCAATAACAGGCTGCTAGAAGCCACAAACGCCACTAGCACACCAAAACCTAGCATTCTGCGTGAGCCTACTCGCCCCACTAGTCGCGTATTCGTAAAGTGTGCGGTCATCAAGGCTAAAATATTAATGGCAAACAGCAAGCTAAACTCAAACTCAGAAACCTTAAAAACGGTTAAATAAACAAATGATATTGCCGTGATATAAGCAAAAAATGCCAGAGAAACCAACATTGCCGTTAATAAATCAAAACGCGCAGCACGATTACGAAACACAACTTGATAACGCTGCAATACGGTTAATTTAACTGAGGAATGAATTTTATCCACATCGGGTAATTGATAATAGCTGCCAATAAAAACAACTAACGCATAGCCCGCTAAAACATAAAAAATTAATTGCCAACTATGTTGCAGCAATACACTACCAATACTCGGCGCTATCATAGGCGCAAGCATCATGATCATACTGACATAAGATAAGCCTTTAGCGGTATCCTTGCCGTAAAGTTGCCTGATAATACCAGGTACCACAACGGTAGCGGCGGCGCTAAGAAAAGCTTGCAAAAAGCGCAAGGCGATAAACTGTTCAATGCTATTAACCAAAGTCAGTGCAAGCGATGTGACAGTAAATCCAGTTAGCCCTAGCATCACTAATACTCGGGGTGAGTATTTGTCTGCCAGAGGACCAAACACTAGTAATCCAACGGCGTAACCAAGCAAATAAATACTGAGGCTATTTTGTACTAAAGGCATAGTGGTTGAGAAGTAGTCAGCCAAGGTTGGCATACCAGGTAAGTACATATCTATGGCTAATGGTGAAACCGCTATAATCGCCGCTAACAATGGCAATAACCGGGATAATAAAATGGTGCTTTTTTGCGCTTTCAAAAAGTCGTCCCTAATTGATTAATGTCTAAGCGTTGCATCATAACGAGCAAGCGCTTGGTGCTTAAAATGCTCAATAAACCGCAACTTTTTTGCACACAATTATGCGTGACTTAGTGATTGACTAAAACGGGTTTTGACTACTGAGTTTGATAACCCTAATCGCATGCATGTAAATGCCAGCTATTTCATATTGGTAGTAGCACAAGTACAGCAAGTCGCTTGCTGTGGTGAATTTTTCAACACTTAAAAAAGCAGGCTGTTTATTGCCACAGACGATCTGGTTTACCGCCATAGATTTGCCTGCGTGCAATGAAAAAGTTAACTGGGCTAGTATAACCTGCCAATTTGGCAAGCGAAAGCTATATGAAATGAGACTGTTTTGAGGCTAAAGACAAGCGATAAACACAACCAACATTAATGTGGCCGCTCACCTTGATTTAAGTGCGAGCAACGACTGTATTAGTGGCTTGACAGCATTGTGATATCGACACTTGAGCACATCGATATCAATAAAATTTTTCAAGATTAGTACTATGTTGAATTTGATTGTTGCAGAGCTACTTTCTGTGTTTATACACTTAACGCAAGTGCCCATAGCACAACACGCTGGCTACCTTCCTAGTCAGCGTCTTTTCTCAATAAGCTGACAGTGACTTATTGAGAAAAGCTGAGCCAGCGATCTTGTATGATTTTTTAGTCTTTAGTTACTGCCAATGGGTGAACCTGGTGGCAAGGTAATATTTGTCGTCGGCGTTGACGATTTATCATGGGCTAAACTGTATTTAATTTGTTGTGCCAATAATTGAAAGTGCGCCAGCGAGCCTTTATATTTTCTGATGCTGCGTTTATCCGTTAACCACTGGGTTAGATCTTGCAAAGTAACAAAAACTTCAGCTCGTACTTCTGGTACCACTTCTGTGCTGTGCCATAACTTTAACAAATGCTCAACTAACTGCTGATTAACACGTTGCTGTACTAATAATTCACTCGCCTGTTTAGGCGCTGACTTAATGGTGCTTGCCACGAGTTCGTTAAGTAAAAAACCGACCGACGGCACTTCTTTATCAAGCATGGTTTGCTGTTGTAATCTCGCTAAGCGCTGCGCATTAAGTAACTGTGATAAGGTGTGCTTGGCACTGGCCTCTGCAGCACTTATAGGGTCAAAGGTTAAACCGGTTCGACTAACAAAGCTTTCACGATCTCGGCTGTAGCCATAAGCTTTCGGTGGGATCAAAGCACTAATAGCTGCCGGCAAGGTCAGCGTCTGAGTTGATAAAGTGCTGATTAATGCTGCTAATGCTGCATGTTGCGCTTTACCAGTAACCATTTTTTGTTGATTGTTAAACTGTTCATCACGTATTTGATAGCCATATTCAACACCAGCAACTAACTTGGCAGCGGCTTGTACTTGAAAGCGATGAAAGTTGTAAATGGGTACCAAGACTTGTTCAAGTTCAGACATAGGTGCGCCAACGGGGATACTATGCAAGCCAAAGTTTTGCAATGCCAATGCCCTAACTTCTAATACCCGTTGTAGTTCTTTCGCTGCGTCTACGCCATTGTCCCATAAGTGCCCGGTTGCATGCGCGCCTGATTGTGGCCTCGCATCGGGGTCAGAAACGTACTCGAGCCCTAATGCTTGCGTGTTCGCCACTAAGTCCGCCAAAAAGCTTGCTTCTTGCGCTGCTGGTACATCAGCATAACCGTAGGCAATAACGTACTTATCCCATGCACCTATCCCCTCTGCATAGGCGTTAGCTAAGCTGATCTCACCATTTTCAATAGTGATGAGTGGATGTGGGTAGTCCATCACAGACGCGCGATCATTAACACTGGCCGCAAAGTTATGTGCTATGCCTAAAGTGTGCCCCACTTCATGGGCCGATAATTGACGAATGCGTGCTAAGGCCATTTCCTTCATGGCACTGGTGTCGGCATTGGCCGCTTTAAACGGTGAAGTTAAACCTAGCGCAATTAAATAATCTTGACGTACCCGTAACGAGCCCAAAGTAACATGGCCTTTAATGATCTCTCCGGTACGAGGGTCGATAACCGATGAGCCATACGACCAACCGCGCGTTGCTCTATGTACCCATTGAATAACATTATAACGAACATCCATAGGGTCGGCGTCAGCGGGTAATATTTTCACTTGGAAAGCATCTTTATAACCAATTGCCTCAAATGCTTGTTGCCACCAGCGCGCGCCATCAAGTAACGCCGTTTTCACCGGCTCAGGTACGCCGGCATCTAAATAGTAAACAATCGGCTCAACCGCCTCACTCACGGCTGCTGTAGGATCTTGCTTATGTAAACGGTGGCGTGGAATATTACGCTTAATTAACGGCTCATCAATGGCACTCGCGTAATCGGCATAGGCATGCTGCCAATAACCACTATAGGGATGAAAAACACGCGTTTGGTAGCCGTCATCGGGTAGCTTGATTAATGAGTGATGTAAGTTCACAGTGACCGCAGAGGCATCTGGCGTTACCGAGCGTAAATAGGCACCTGCATCACTACCTTTGAAGGTTACGGTAGCTTCAAGTTCAGTATTATTTGGAAAGGCTTTACTACGCTTTTCATAGATAGCACTGCGGCTAAGATCTATACTAAAACGCCCCTGTTTTGTTGCTTTTAGCTGTGCCGATAAGTTATGAATATCCGATAACAAAAATGGCGTATAATCAATGAGTGTTTTGCTATTATCCACTGAGCTGTGGCTGACTTTAAAGCCCCAGATAATTGAACTTGCAAACGCTTCATCTATGGCTTGTTGCTCGAGCTTATTATCACTATCTGCACGATAATCGGTATTAAGTTGACGTAACAACACTTTATTACCCACTCTTTCAAAGCGTACGATGCGAGTAGCGCCTAATTGCCCCCGATCTAAACCAATATCATTAGAGCCAACACCATGTGGCAGACTACTTTGAAATAAAAACGCTTGCTCAAAGTTGCTTATTTCAAGAAATACTTTGCCGGTTTCTTGATCAAGATAAAATGAGAAGAAACCTTGATGGTGCTGTTTGTCTTTAATAAATTCGGCGTAACTGCTTGCTTCTTGCGCTTGTATCGAAGATACAAAAAGCCAACAAAATACCATAGCCCTAACGAAAAACTTCATATTAAATCCCTGCAGTGTGTAAAATTAAATAATAGAAATACTGAAAATACTTTGGTTCTTGTTATAATCGCCGTCAAAGTAAACTCAACACTTAGTTAGCTTACTTTATCGCTTGATTAAAACAACTTTTGATATTTTGACAATATACCATAATATTAAAAATTAAATACAATATACAATTTGAGTCTTACTCTAAAGTAATTAGGTAACCCTATGCAACGACTAGCTCCCGCTTTACGCAAAGATAATGTTCCATTAGATTTAATTTCGTTAATTAAAACCATTCTAGCTGCAACGAAAGAAATCTCTTTTCGCGTTAGCCAAGCGCATTTAAGTGGTTTGATGGGGTCAACATTAGATGAAAATATTCAAGGTGAAGTGCAAAAGAAGCTTGATGTAGTGGCCAATGAACTTTTCAAAGATATTTTATTAGAGTCTGGCTTTGTCAAAGCTATTTCTTCAGAAGAAGAAGACAGCTCAGTGGCGGGTGATGAAAACGGCAAATATATTGTCTCATTTGATCCACTAGACGGGAGTTCAAATATCGACATAAACTCGTTAATTGGTACTATATTTTCAATTCACCAAGCGCCAGCGGATATGGACGCGAGTGATCCCAACATGTTTAAACAAGCAGGCAATAAACAAGTCTGCGCCGGCTATGTTCTTTACGGCCCGTCAACTATGCTGGTAATGACCACCGGCAGTGGCACCCACTTTTATGTTTTAGATCGCACCCATGGCGGCTACTTGCAAGTTGAACGTAATGTCCAAGTACCTCAAGATACCCAAGAGTTTGCCATCAATATGTCAAACCAACGTTTTTGGCAACAACCCATGCAAAATTATATTAATGATTTATTGGCCGGTGATACTGGGCCACGGGGCAAAAACTTTAACATGCGTTGGATAGCGGCCATGGTTGGCGATATTCATCGGGTTTTATGTCGTGGCGGTTTATTTACTTATCCTGCCGATAACAAAAATCCAGAAAAACCTTATAAATTACGCTTAATGTATGAAGCCAACCCGATGAGTTTCTTACTTGAACAAGCAGGTGGCTTAGCCATGACCAGCCAAGGTCGCATTATGGATATTGAACCAACTGATATTCATCAACGCGTTGAAGTGATCATGGGCTCAAAAAATGAAGTACAAGCCTGTTTAGCCTATTACCAATAACGCCTCATTTCTCTTAAGCACTGTGCTAACCAGCCAGTGCTTTATTTGCTTAGCCCCCTGCATTTTTTAGCCCCTTTAAATTTGTAACTATCGCGACTATTAGCTGCCGTGAAGGCAGTAAATTTATTTAGCGTCTTGGAATTTAGCTATAATATCCTGTATTTATCACCTATAGTGATAAATATATTATCTAAAGCAACTAGCCCAGGGACGATGATGTTATGAGTGTAAGCACTGAAATTGAACATACTTTTTCTGCACAAGAACAACTGGTTTCTACCACAGATCTTAAAGGCACTATCACCTATGCAAACCCAGAATTCTGCCATATTTCTGGCTACGACTTGGCAGAACTCGTTGGCCAACATCATAATATCGTACGCCATCCTGATATGCCTAAAGCGGCTTTTAAAGACTTATGGGAAAAATTAAAACGTGGCGACTCATGGCGTGGCGTCATTAAAAATCGCTGTAAAAATGGCGACTACTACTGGGTAGATGCCTATGTCACGCCCTTGGTCAATGATGGTAGTATTGTTGGTTATCAATCGGTTAGGTCATTACCCAGTGAACAGCAAAAAGCACAAGCGCAAGCGCTATATCAAAAGTTAAATAACAATAAACCTGTGGTTGATATTCAAGCTAATATCACTTTAAAACGTATTATTGCAGCTTTAGTTTTTATGGCCGCCATTACCTTAAACTGGCTATTAATCGGCGCGCTAAGCGCAGTGCTCATTTTATCGCTATGTATGGTGATTTTTATCACTATCTTCGCGGAAGAGTTGATTTATATGCCGCGACAGCTCGCGAAGACCAAACAAAGTTTTGATAGCCCATCACGGCTTATTTTTCTCGGTAAAGGCGCTATTAACATACTCAAATACCCAGCAGAGCTTTATCAGGCGAGAATAAAAACCATTTTAGGCCGTAGCAGAGATACCGGCAAAACCTTAGCAACCCTTGCCGAAGAACTTGCACAAACAGCAACAGAAATGCACACCAGTATTCAAGAAGAAAACCAACATATTGACCAGTTTGCCACTGCAATTACCCAAATGAGTGCCACCATTAAAGAGGTCAATCAGAGCACTAATATGGCCCATGAGCAAGTGTCAGCGGTTGAGGCAGAGTGTCGACAAAATATTGGTGTTGTCGAAGGTAATGAAACTAAAATCACCCAGTTAGCCAATGACGTCGAAAACGCTGCTACCAATGCGAATGAATTAGTCAATGATATCGATAAAATATCCACTGTCATGACTGAAATACAAGGCATCGCCGATCAAACCAATTTACTTGCGCTCAATGCCGCCATTGAAGCTGCCAGAGCAGGTGAACAAGGTCGAGGATTTGCTGTGGTGGCCGATGAAGTGCGCACCTTAGCCAGTAGAACCCAAAGTGCCACAGAACAAATACAACTTTCAGTGGCAGAGCTACAGCAAACCTTAAAAACTTGGAACCAAGTTATGTTAGCGAATAAGAGCCATGCCGATGACTGTAGTGTGCAATCAAAGTCAATCAAGCAAGCTATGTATAGTATTATTGAAAATATTCAAAACGTGAATGATATGACCGCACAAATTGCCACGGCATCAGAACAACAAAGTGTAGTTGCTGAGCAAATTACGCAAGGCGTTCATGACATTAGCAATATTTCTAAACACAATACGCAGTTAGCAAGTGCCGTCTCTACTAAAAGCGTTGAAGTTAATCATAGCGCTGAAAAGATCGCCCAGCTCAGCGAAAACTTTGGCTAACAATTAATCACTAGCAACGGTTCGCATACAAAAGTTCAGCGTTAGCGGCACCAATGGTGCTCGCTGCTTTTGTCTTCTGGTATTTTTTTAATCCTCCCAACCCCGACCAATCATGTACTCTTGAAAATAGATAAAGTGCTCACGCCTGCAATGTGACAAATGTCATTTTTCTCACCTCATCTACTTGACTTAGATCAAAAACCGACTACAATTTTCACAAATTACTGAAAGTTCGAAAACAACAAAAGAGTAGCAAAATGAAAATTACACCTATGACGCAATCACTGGTATTACATTTTGGTGAAATGGGCTCTCGCTGGGGCTTAAATCGTACGTTAGGGCAAATGTATGCGCTGATCGTCCTAACCGAAGCACCACTAAACGCCGATCAGATCAGTGAAGCATTACAAATCTCTCGCTCAAATGTCAGTATGGGCTTAAAAGAGCTTAAATCTTGGAATCTGATCAAGTTACAGCATATTCCCGGTGACAGAAAAGAGTACTTTTCAGCACCAAGTGATATTTGGGAGATCGCCCGTACTTTAGTGCTAGAGCGCCGCAAGCGTGAATTAGATCCAACGCTATCGACCCTGCGCGATGCCTTAATGGAACAAGCTACTAGTGAAGCCGACCAATATGCGCAAATGCGGGTCAAGCAAATGCATGATCTACTGGAAATGGTAACGTTGTGGACCACAGAGCTACAAGGTATGTCATCGGACAAGCTTGCTGCGCTACTTAAGCTTGGCGAAGGGATCAGCAAACTATTAGATGTGAAAGACAAGTTACTGCTGAGGTAGCGAATTCAATACACTTCGCGTTAAAGGCATATATTTTCTAAGATAAACAGACAAACACGTTATTTTCACGACATTAAATTAATTAGCTTAGGCAATTACACTATCTGGAGTAACTCAGATGTTCGATGCAGTCACCCTCGCCAATGACACAAGTTTCATGCTTTCACGCATCCAATTTGCTGCCAATATTAGCTTCCATATTTTATTTCCCACCATCAATATCGCCCTTTGCTGGATACTAGTATTTTTTAAAGTGCGCTATAACCTAAGCCAAGATGAAACTTGGTTGCGCGTTTACCGCTTTTGGGTGCGCATATTTGCCCTCACCTTCGCCATAGGCGTTGTCAGCGGCATTACTATGTCATTTCAATTTGGCACTAACTGGCCGGGTTATATGGAAACAGTCGGCAATATTGCTGGGCCCTTATTAGGCTATGAGGTAATGACAGCCTTTTTCCTAGAAGCCTCATTTTTATCCATTATGCTCTTTGGTATGAATCGCGTGTCTAACCGTGTCCACACCCTGGCCACCATTTTAGTCGCCATAGGCACAAGCTTGTCGGCATTTTGGATATTATCGTTAGACTCTTGGATGCAAACACCCGCTGGCATCGAAATGATAGACGGCGTTGCCCATGTCACCAGTTGGCTTGAGGTTATTTTCAACCCTTCGATGCCGTATCGACTGATGCACATGTTACTTGCTTCTGGCTTAACTGCTGCCTTTCTCATTTCAGGTATTTCCGCGTATCGGCTGCTTAGAGGCGACAATAAACAATCGGTCAAGCATGCGCTGAACTTTTCCGTGGCCTTGGCGGCGATATTAATCCCAATACAAATGTTTATCGGTGATTTGCATGGCCTAAATACCTTAAAACACCAACCGGCAAAAATTGCCGCAATGGAAGGTGTTTGGCAAACCGATACGGGTGTGCCTTTATTGCTATTCGCACTACCTGATCAGACACAGCGCAAAAATCACTTTGAAATAAAAATACCCAACATGGCGAGCCTTATTTTAACGCATGATAGCCAAGGCGAAATTCAGGGTTTGAATGATTTTGTCGATGCGCACCCGCCCGTTGCGCCCGTTTTTTTTAGTTTTCGCATTATGATTGCCATCGGTATATTAATGTGGTTATTTTCTTGGCTAGCGACTTATCAATATGTCATTAAAAAACGCTATCCGCCTTGGCTTTTAAAGACTGGGCTTGTGATGACGTTCTCAGGCTGGATTGCAACCTTAGCCGGCTGGTATGTCACCGAAATTGGTCGTCAGCCCTTTTTGGTTACCGGCATTTTACGCACCAAAGATGCGGTAACAACGACCGCCCCTGAGAATATAGTTATCTCATTAACACTATACATACTCATTTATGGCTTTTTGCTTGTCGCTTATATTCGCACACTTTTTGTAATGGCTAATCGAGCGGTAATACTGGAGCAAGGCAATACATCAATTACCGGCGCGACAACCACTACAGATATTGAGTTCGCGGATAAACAAGCAAATACTGAAAACCAAGGAGTGAAATAATGTTAGATACCACACTAGATTGGTTGCCTAGCGCATTCATTGGCTTAATGGCGTTGTCTTTTTTGATTTATGCCATACTCGATGGTTATGACTTAGGTGTCGGCGTACTGCTGCCGTTAGACAATAGTCAACAACGCGACACTATGATTTACTCAATTGGCCCTTTTTGGGATGCTAATGAAACTTGGCTGGTGTTGGCAGTGGGTCTTTTACTGATCGCCTTCCCAAAAGCACATTCCATTATTTTTCAAGCGTTATACTTACCCACGGCGTTAATGTTAGCTGGGTTAATTTTACGCGGCGTATCCTTTGACTTTCGCACCAAAGCCCCCAGTGCCGATAAACAAAAATGGGAGCTGGCCTTTAAGCTTGGCTCTGTATTGGCAACCTTGTCTCAAGGCTATATGTTGGGGCGCTATATCACGGCATTTGATGATAGCTGGTTAAGCTTGGGCTTTGCCATTTTGTCAGCCATTTGTGTAACCGCTGGTTATTGCTTTATTGGCGCAACATGGTTAGTGATGAAAACAGAAGGCGACTTGCAACGCCGCGCTGCAAGCTGGGCAAAAGTTGCCAATATCTTGATGGCGGTGGGTATTATACTGGTCTGTGTTAGCAACTTGTTACTTGATGCTAGGATCATGGATAAATGGCTCGGTGGCATACAAGCCTTAGTATTAATTCCCATTATAGCCTTGTTTAGCTTTACTTTTTTCGCTGTCGATAAATATTTACGCAAGGTTCCCGTTGCAAATGATACCGGCTGCTGGTACCCATTTTTTTCCGCCATCATGCTCTTTATCTTGTGCTTTTTCGGCCTAGCCTACAGCTTTTATCCCTACATAGTGCCTTTTCAGTTGACTATTTATGAAGCCGCCAGTGCGCGTGAATCCTTGTGGTTTATTTTTGTTGGCGCAACCCTAGTGTTACCTATGATTATCGGTTATACCATTTTCTCCTATAAAGTTTTCTGGGGCAAAACCACTAAGCTTAACTACTAAGTTAACTTAGGACTGCAGCAAACAAGTGTTTTGGTTGCGCTTTAACGATAAAGCCCGATAATGCGACTACATTATCGGGCTTAAGCTAACTTACAACTTGCGTTCACATAATTTAGCTTTGCGTTTATGCGCTAGTTTTAGCCTCACTTTCGCTATCCGACTTGGCTTTTTTCGCCTTTAATTTCGCTTTGTGGTCTAACTTATAATCTGGCATGGTGGTATTTCCTGCCATCAAATAGTTATCCATCCAGCGCATTAAACGCAAGCTATAGTCATATTGTGCTGCGACTTTACGGTTACCATGACCTTCACCTGGGTAATACACTAAACGTACATCTTTACCTTGTACTTTCATGTAGCGGTACATTTCCATCGATTGCGCTGGATGCACACGCGGGTCATCTTTACCGTGCATAATTAGCAGTGGTGTTTTTGACTGATGTGCCCAATAGATAGGGCTGCGCTCTAGGTAATACTGCCACTTATCCCACGGATAAGAACGGGCATGGACTAAATGCATTTCATTTGGGATATCTGTGGTACCAAATTTAGATAATTGATTAGAAATACCAACAAACATTACGCTAGCGGCAAAATGCTCAGTTAATTTAGTCGCGGCCCACGCTGAGGCATAACCGCCATAAGAGCCCCCTGTGATACCAACCCGCTTAGTGTCGACTAAGCCGATATTTACGAGGTGGTTTTTCATATCCACTAAATCGTCAAACTCGGCGCCCGCATAGTCATTTTGCCCCAGTTTTGAGTAAGCGACTCCTTTACCCGTCGAGCCGCGGTAATTAGGGTAAAATACCGCGTAACCGCGTGCTGCCCCCATTTGCCCCGGTTTTGAATAAGCCGTAACCCAACCATTTTTCTCATGACTTTCTGGACCACCATGCACTTGCATGATCAAGGGATAGCGTTGGCCTTTTTTATAATCAAGGGGATAAACGAGGATACCATCCACTTCAACACCATCTCGGGCTTTTAAGCTAATCACTTCTTGCTTTGCAAAACGCTTATTTTTTAGCCAAGGGTTAGAGTCTGTCACTTTTGTCAGCTTTTTACCGCGAAGTACAAAACTTTCATTCGGGTGCGTGGCAGTGTGACCTTTAACCGCAATGGTTTTATCTGAGCTTGAAAGCGATAGCTGCGACGCAATAACTTTCCCTGCTTTGAGCTTAGTTTTATAACGCTTACTCCCTGGCTTGATGTTCGCCACGATACTTTCAGTGCCCACTTGTGCAATAAAGTTGAGTGTATCGCTGTTATGTGACCATGCAATATCGCTCACATGGCCGGCAAAGTTAGGTAACCAGTCTTGTATTGCGCCTGTTTCTGCATTGGCTAGGTATAAACGCCCGGTAGCAGGATCATGCTTGTCTTCTGCGCCAATAACAGCGATATGTTTACCACTCTTTGAAAACTCCGCCGTTCCTAGTTTTCCTTCAGTGGCAATTGACATAGTCACCTTTTGCTCGGCTAAGTTCATAACGTGCCACTGCGCTTTTGTATAGGTATCATCAATTAACGCCGTTGCTTGCGTTTTTACTAATAATTGCTGGTTATCTGCCGCCCAATTCATATCACTGACATAACCGTTAATATTGATAGCATCTAAGTTCAGCTCGGTTTGCTGCATGCTCAAATCGGTCACAAATAATTGTTTGTTTTTCAAACCCATTTCGTAAACTTGCGCTTTAAAACCTAACTCTTTAAGTTTTTTTTCTGATTTGTCTTTTGCTGGCATGGCTAATAAAGCCACTTGCTTGCCATCAGGGCTAATATCATAACGGCTTATTGATGTGTCTTTTAAACCTAAAACCCGTTGACGTTCACCACCATCAACCGGAATACGATATAGCTGAGTAAATTTATCTTGATTAAATTTAGCAAGGAAATAAACATATTTGCCATCTGCTGACCATTCTAAGCCGGCAACATTGACTTTACCGGTAACAAAAGGACGTGCGTTACCTTGAATGTCACTGATAAAAAGTTGGTTATAACTACGACCATCTTTATCGACATATAACTCTCTGGGTAATGAGCGGGTAAAGGCAATATACTCCCCGTTTGGGCTAATAATGCTATCGCGTACTGACTTTATTTTTGGGATATCTTCGATAGTAATAACGTCGCTTGCAAGTGAGCTAGTACTTACCAAGGCAACCATCGCTACTAATGATGTTAATTTCGACATAAGTTCCTCTATTACAAAAAACTCTCGGTAAACGAGAGCTGTTATTTTGAACAAATCTTTTTTTATTACTTCGCAATATTAACGCAATAAAATCCAAGCTTAAAGCGCCTAGCTTCGAGAAAGTACATCACAGGCAAAATGTCTCGCTAGTGAGCTTAAAATGACTGCTAGTCGGCACCTAAAGTTTTTTGTTAGAATATGCGCCATATTTTTTATAACCCCATTATTTAATCGTGCCATAACTATGCTTGAGGCACTTGGAGAACACACGCTATGCCCGCTTACGCCGTAGGACACAAGGTTCCTGACTCAGATTCAATATGCTCAGCTATCGCCCTTTCATACCTAAAAACCGCTATCGGTGAAGATGTCAGGCCTGCACGTTTAGGCGAGTTATCTCCTGAAACCTTATTTATTCTCGATAAATTTGGTCTAGAGCAACCTGAACTTAAATTAACCTTTGCCGACACTGCGGGTATCTATATCCTTGATCATTCAGATCGTATCCAAGGCCCTGATGACATCGATGACTGCACCGTATTAGGTATTATCGATCACCATAAACTCGGTGATATTACCACAGCCACGCCGTTAGAAATCTGGGTACGTCCTGTCGGTTGTACTAACACTATCATTAAAATGATGTATGATTTTCACAATGTTGAAATCCCAAAAAACATCGCCGGCGCCATGATGTGCGCCATTTTATCTGATACCGTTATTTTTAAATCGCCAACCTGTACTACCGCCGATATAAAATGTGTAGAAGCTTTAGCAGAAATTGCCGGTATCGAAGATTATAAAGCTTTAGGCATGGAAATGTTTACCGTTAAGTCTTCCGTGCAAGGTACGCCGGTGCGCGAACTAGTGATGCGTGATTTTAAAGACTTTAACATGAATGATAACCTTGTTGGCATAGGTCAATTAGAAGTCATTGATTTGGCTTTATTTGATGACATGAAAGCCGAACTGCATGCTGACTTACAAGCCGTCAAGGCCGAAGGTAATCGTCACACTGTGATGTTATTACTGACAGACATCATGCAAGAGGGCTCTGAGTTACTGGTTGTTAGCGATGATAGCAGCATAGTAGAACAAGCCTACAATACTAAACTAACTGATGGCAAGGCCTGGTTGCCTGGCGTAATGAGCCGTAAAAAGCAAGTTGTGCCACCTTTACAAAACACCTTTGCTTAAGCACTTTTTTCAGTCGCAGCTAGTTACTGCGTAGATGTTGTAAAAGCCAATACTAGCGAAAAAAAAGCCCAGACTTCTGGGCTTTTTTATGCGGGTAATTCTAGGGTTTAAATATCCTTGATACCCATATTAAACAAGGTAAAGCCATAAATATCGGCATATTGATCTATGGTTTTGCTGATCGGCGTTCCGGCACCATGACCGGCATCGGTTTCAATGCGGATCAAGGTGGGTTTAGCGCCAGCTTGTTTGGCCTGTAATTCGGCGGCAAATTTAAATGAATGCGCGGGAACCACGCGGTCATCGTGATCGCCGGTTGTGATCAAGGTGGCGGGGTATTGTGTACCAGCTTTAACATTATGCAATGGCGAGTAACCTAGTAGGTATTGAAACATCTCGGCACTGTCATCAGACTTGCCATAATCATAAGCCCAGCCTGCGCCAGAGGTAAAGGTATGGTAGCGCAACATATCTAACACCCCAACCGCCGGCAATGCTACTTGAAATAACTCAGGACGTTGTGTCATCACAGCGCCAACTAACAAGCCACCATTAGAGCCGCCCATCACTGCAAGCTTGCCTGACGAGGTTATTTTTTCGCTAATCAAGTATTCTGCCGCGGCAATAAAGTCATCAAAAACATTTTGTTTTTGCATTTTGGTACCGGCGTTATGCCATGCTTTACCGTATTCGCCGCCACCGCGTAAGTTAGCCACGGCATAAACACCGCCTAACTCCAACCAGGCGGCACGCGTGGAACTAAACTGGGGTTGTAAGCTAATGTTAAAACCACCGTAACCGTATAAAATTGTCGGGTTACTACCATCTAGCACTATGCCTTTCTTGTGGGTAATAATCATCGGCACTTTAGTGCCGTCTTTCGAGCGATAAAACACTTGTTTTGACTCGAAGTTGTCACTGTTAAATTTCACTTTCGATTTAAGGTGCACTTTTGATTCACCACTGGCAACATCTAAACTAAAAATGGTGCTTGGGGTTTTTTGGTTACTAAACGAGTAATACAATGTTGATTGTGACTTTTTGCCACTAAAGCCTCTGGCTGTGCCCACTTCTGGCAGGGTGATATCGCGCACCTTGTTACCCGCTAGATCATATTGCTGAATATAAGAGGTTGCATCTTTCATGTACTTGGCAAACAGGTAATTGCCACCAGTTGAAACCGATAATACATTGTCCGTTTCAGCAATAACATCTTGCCAATTTTTAGGCGTTAGTGCTAAGGCGTTAACTTTGACAACTCGCTTATTAGGTGCATCCATATTGGTGACAAATAATAAATCATCACCTTGGCTTGCCACTAAATGCGTGTCGGAGTCTGTGTTATCCACCACAGCAACTAACGGCGCGTTCGCTTGCGTGAGATCTTGAAGAAAAAGTTTATTTCCTGAGGTTGAAACAGCAGCATAAACGAGTAAATATTTACCATCTTTAGTGACTTCACCACTAACATAGCGGTGTTTCTGGGCATCTGTGCCACCAAAAACTAAGACATCTTGTGCCTGTGCTGTGCCAAGTTTGTGGTAATACAATTTGTGCTGATCTGTTTTCGCCGATAGCTCACTGCCTTTGGGTTTATCATAGCTCGAATAATAAAAGCCTTCATTGCCTAGCCAAGATAAGCCACTAAATTTAATATCCACCAACTCTGACTCAAGCACAGCTTTGGTTTTGGTATCAATAATGCGCGCTTTTCGCCAATCGCTGCCACCTTCTGAAATTAAATAAACCGCCAGCGAGCCATCTTCACTAAACTCGATATTGGCTAACGACACTGTACCATCTTCACTAAAGGTATTTGGGTCGAGAAACACCTCTGCCGGTGCGTCTGCTTTTTGGCGATACAATACTGACTGATTTTGTAAGCCATCGTTTTTAAAAAAATAGTTATAGTCACCAGCAATAAACGGCATACCGATTTTTTCATAATCGAGTAATGTCGCTAGTCGTGATTTAATTTTATCTCGATACGGTATTTGGGCTAAATAATCGTAGGTAGTTTTATTTTGTGCCTTAACCCAAGCCGCTGTTTCCGCGCTCATATCATCTTCTAACCAACGATAAGCATCGGTGACCTTGGTGCCAAAATACTCATCTACCACGTCAACTTTTTTTGTCTTGGGGTAAGTAACCGCTTTGACGTTTTCCGACGTACTAACATCTGTTGTTGAGGCAGTTGGCGCTGTATCTTGACCACAGCCAGCCAGACCAAAAATTGCGAGTAATACCGCTGAACTTAGGGTGATTTTTTTAAAATTCATAATGTACCAAAGGTTAGAAGTTATTGTTTGCCCGTCATCATAGGGCAGTCAAAGATCTATGTCTACCAGACCCTCTATTTTACTCTGAGTTAATGAAAATAATCGCAAATGCTATTATGATAACGTTTTACACTTTACCTACTTAGGCTATTTATGAATATTGAAAACTCTGCGCGTCTACAATATAAACTGATTGAAGATAGCGACGGAGAGTTTCTGTTTCAATTAGATCAAGATCCCGCGGTAATGCGCTATATCAATGGTGGAAAAAAGACTAGCCGTGATGATATTTACAACATCTTTATACCTCGCCACAATGCCTATAAAAACCCTGCTAAAGGCTGGGGTCTTTGGAAAGTTACCATGATTGAAAACCAACAAGATATTGGCTGGATATTAGTACGACCGATGGACTTTTTTTCAGCACAACCAAAATGGCACGATATTGAGTTAGGTTGGCGGTTTAAGCAATCGACTTGGGGCAAAGGCTTTGCCACAGAAGCTGCGTTACAAGTACAGCAAGCACTGACTAAATTGCCAGAAAACAAATACTTTAGCGCCATTGCGGTACCTGATAATAACGGCTCTATTGCGGTAATGAAAAAGCTCGGTATGGATATGGTGAAAGCGTATACCCACTCAGACTCACAACTGGGCGATTTAGACGTAGTGCTATATCGCATGGAAAATCACGCCTAATAAAAGTATACCTAAGCAGCTTTGCCTGCTTAGGTATCTAGTTTGCTACGCTTTTCGCATAGCTTGGGCCATGGCCGTAGTAATTGAGGTGCCGGCTATGCCCCATTGACCTTCGGGTACTTCTTCAATTTTTACCCAGGTCACGGGTCGCATCCCCTCGCCTTCAATTTCCACCATAGCGTCAGTTAGTTTTGCAATAATGTTCTCTTTTTCTTTCGCGCTAAAGACATTTTCTATGATACTTACTGTGATCAGTGGCATCTGTTTTCTCCGTTACTTAGCCAAACTCACCACGTTTACAGAACATTCCGCAAACAGAGTGCTATAAGCATAGTACAGATTAAGTGTCGCACTGAGTTTTTACTTCTCAACAAAAAGCCCAACCTAAGTTGGGCTTTGATTGTTCGACTTAACGTGACTTTTCAAAAAAGCATTAAACGCGCTCAAATACCGTGGCAATACCTTGCCCCAAGCCAATACACATTGTCGCTAAACCTATGTTAGCGTCTTGCGCTTCCATTAAGTTAATTAAGGTGCCTGAAATACGACTACCTGAGCAACCTAGTGGGTGCCCTAAGGCAATCGCGCCACCGTTAAGGTTGATCATGTCATCCATTTTATCTTCTAAACCTAAAGCGCGAACACACGATAGTGCTTGGGCAGCGAAGGCTTCGTTAAATTCAGCTAACTCAATATCAGCTAACGTTAAACCGGCACGCTTTAATGCCTTTTTCGTGGCAGGCACAGGACCAAAGCCCATAGTGGACGGATCGCAACCTGCAACCCCCATACCACGAATTTTCACCCGTGGTGTTAAGCCTAAAGCTTTTGCTTTTTCTGCTGACATAACCAGCATGGCTGAAGCACCATCTGATAATGCTGAAGAGGTGCCCGCAGTTACAGTACCATTAACCGGGTCAAATACAGGACGTAATCCGGCCAGGCTTTCAACGGTCGTTTCAGGGCGAATCACTTCATCGTGTTCAATCAAGGTTAACGCACCTATCGCATCATGACCTAATGTCGGCACAATTTCATTAGCCCAACGTCCCTCAACTGTTGCCTTATGGGCAAGCTGATGAGAGCGCGCGGCAAAGGCATCTTGCTCTGCTCGGGTAACACCATGCTGCATACCAAGTAACTCTGCGGTTAAGCCCATGTTACCGGCAGCGCGAGCAATATGCTTACTCAGAGCGGGATCAAAATCCACATCATACATCATGGGCACATGGCCCATGTGCTCAACGCCACCAACCATAAACACATCACCTTGGCCAGCCATAATGTTGGTGGTAGCGTCATGCAAGGCTTGCATCGACGAACCACATAAGCGGTTAACCGTAACCGCACCGGTTGATTTTGGAATATCGGTTAACAGTTGCGCATTACGCGCAATATTAAAGCCTTGCTCTTTAGTTTGCTTAACATTACCCCAGATAATATCTTCAATGAGTGCAGGGTCTAAATTTGGATTTCTAACTAATAATTGTTGCATTAAATGTGCTGATAAAGTTTCAGCACGCACATTACGAAAAACACCAGCTTTTGAGCGCCCCATTGGGGTACGGATGCAATCGACAATAACGACTTCTTTCATGATTTTCTCCTTCGCCTAAGCTGTTTTAACGTCGGTTGTAAAGTATGATTGGCCGGATGCCGCCATGGCGCGCATACCGTCAGTTACTTGATAAATTTCACCTAAATGCGCGTACTTATCCGCCATGGCAATAAAGTTATCTAAGCCTAAGGTTTCTAAATAACGAATTGCGCCCCCTCTAAACGGTGGAAAACCTAAGCCGTAGATTAAGCCCATATCCGCCTCAGCTGCAGTATCAACCACACCTTCTTCCAAACAGCGCACTACTTCATTGACCATAGGGATCATCAAGCGAGCTATAATTTCGTCTTGGCTAAAGTCTTTTTGCTCAACACTAGCAATTACCTCATAAGCGGCTTGTGCTGCCACTTTAGTTGGCCGACCACGCTTGTCTTTGCCATAGTCATAGAAGCCTTTGCCGTTTTTCTGACCCAATCGTTGATTATTATATAGTGCACTGACAGGATCATTATCGATTTTACCCATACGACTAGGAAAGCCAGCAGACATCACACCGGTACAATGATCAGCGGTATCTATCCCAATAACATCAAGCAAGTGTGCTGGACCCATTGGCCAACCAAACTGTTTTTCCATTACTTTATCTACCGCAGTAAAGTCTGCACCTTCAAGCAATAAATAACTAAATGCCGCAAAGTAAGGGAATAAAACACGGTTGATATAAAAGCCTGGGCAATCATTAACTACGATGGGTGACTTGCCCATTTTTGCTGCATAAGCAACCACAGCCGCCACGGTTTCATCTGAAGTTTCTTTACCTCGAATAACCTCGACTAATGGCATTTTGTTTACCGGGTTGAAGAAATGCATGCCACAAAACTTGTCTTTGCGCTTCACGCTTTCGGCTAATAAATCGATAGAAATAGTTGAGGTATTAGATGTGACTATGGTGTCTTCACCTACGTGGCTTTCCACTTCCGCTAATACCATAGCTTTTACTTTCGGATTTTCAACCACGGCTTCAACCACCACATCCACGCCTTGCATACTGTCGTAGCTGAGCGCTGGGGTAATATTATTTAGCACCGATGCCATTTTCTTGGCACTTAAGCGGCCACGATCAACCTGTTTCGTTAAAATACCTGCTGCGGTTGACAGGCCAAGCTCCAATGCTTGGTCATTAATGTCTTTCATAACTATTGGAGTGCCGGTGTAAGCCGACTGATAGGCAATGCCACCCCCCATAATACCCGCACCTAACACCGCTGCTTTATCAACGACTTTAGTGGCTTGTTTGCTGGCTTTTTTCGCCTTACCTTTTACCACTTGATCAGCCATGAACAAACCGATTTGCGCGGTTGCGGCATCGGTTTTTGCTAACGTTGCAAAACCTGCGTTTTCTAACGCCATAGCGCCAGCGCGATCTAAACCTGCAGCCGCTTCAATGGTTTTAACCATAGTCATTGGCGCGGGGTAATGCTTACCCGCTTTAGCTGCAATCATGCCTTTACAAGTGTTAAAGGTCATGATGGTTTCCGTTGGGGAAAGTGTTAGTGGCAGCAATTTAGCTTGTCGTTTTGTGCGCCAATCTAACTTACCTGCAATGGCTTGTTGCAACATTTTTAAGGCGGCTTCGCGCAAGTGCTCTGGGGCGACAACGGCATCGAGTAATCCAGCAGCCATGGCTTGCTCTGCTTTATAAGCTTTACCCGTTGACATCCACTCGATGGCATTATCAGCACCAATAACACGCGGTAAACGTACTGTGCCGCCAAAACCAGGCATTAAGCCTAACTTCACTTCCGGTAAGCCAATAGAACATGAGGAATCAGCAACACGATAATCGCAAGCTAAGGTCATTTCACAGCCACCACCTAACGCAAAACCGTTAATGGCAACCACGGTTGGCAGCGCTATATCTTCAAATGCATCAAAAACATCTGAGCCTTGCTTTATCCAAGGTACTAATTCTGCTTCAGGCTTTTTAAATATCTCTAAAAACTCGGTGATATCGGCACCGACAATAAAAGTAGATTTTCCTGAGGTAACCAGTACCCCTTTTGCTTCGCTGCAATTTTTGATCGCATCAACAACGGCGATATATTCTTTAAATGTTGCCTGATCAAATTTGTTAACTGAGCCTTGCGCATCGAATTTAAATTCAACAATGCCGTCATCTAACAACTGGGCAGAAAGGCTTTTGCCTTGAAATAACATGCCTACTCTCCTGACTTATTATGATTGATGGTAAATCGATGTAAGGATAACCGATCTCCAAACGTGTGAATATTTTCCGTACCTACCTCTATCAGGTATAGGTTAGAAAAATAAAGTGTCAATGAGTTTGCCTTGAAAAAATAGGGAAAGCAAATATTTTTAAACAAGCGTTTTAATTAAGTGTATTAATTTGTTTTATCGCAACGATTAAAACAATAAAGTATTAAAATATTTGTACCTTGGCTTACGGTATAATTGCTGTTATTCGTTTACTTTTCTAACGACTGTGGGTATGCCTTTTGCTAATAATACCGGCTATGACTAGCGCACTCGCGCTAAATAGCGCAGCACATCTAAGTCATACTTTTTATTCACTTAAATTGATAGCGCCGAACGGCGCAAAAAGATAAAGTTTATTGCCTGAGTGTTTATCAATTTTTAGAACAGCACTTCAGAGACAACAAACGAAAGTCCATTGCCCAAGCTATGAGCTATTACATTGTGTTACTTTACCAAAGAGCCAATAGTGCTAAGCAGCAACCTTGACATCCTTGACATCGTTAATGACGGGTTAATTTAGCGGACTAGCCTCGGTTTACTTTTTCTAAAAAGGCAAAAAAATCATCTACTGGCATTGGTTTTGCGTAGTAGAATCCTTGCACCTCATCACAACCAAGCACTTTAAGTTGTTGCTCTTGTTCACTATTTTCAATACCTTCAGCTATAACCTTTAAGTTCATCTGCTGGCCTAAATTGATAATAGTGTCGGCTATAATTGAACCACCTTTTTTAGCAATATCACTGACAAAAGAGCGATCTACTTTTAAGCGATCTAAAGGTAACTTTTGCAAATAGCTTAATGAGGAATAACCGGTACCAAAATCATCTAGTGCGATGCTAATTCCTTGCTTTTTCAGTCTCACCAAAGCGTCAATAATAACCTGTGGCTCATCCATCAGCACGTTTTCGGTGATTTCAAGCTCTAGTTTGCTAGGATCAACTTGATTGCGCTGAATTATTTCAATAATGGTATCAACAAAGTTATCCCGTTTAAATTGTGGTATCGAAACGTTGACTGAAATACTAACACCTTCAAACTGGCTCGCGGCTAGCCTACTCAATTGCTGGCATGCCTGCTCAACAACCCAGTTCCCTATTTCAATGATTAAGCCTGAGTACTCTGCTAGCGGAATAAATACCGCCGGTGAAATAAATTTACCTTCCACGGTTTGCCAACGCAATAGCGCTTCAGCGCCAATAACTTTGCCGGTCGCTAAACTTAATTGAGGTTGATACCAAAGTGCTAAGCGATTATCTGCAAAGTCAGTACGCAATTGTCTGATCATACCAAGTCGCCACAGCGTTTTATCTTCCATCTCTTGATGGTAATAAGCGAATGGTTCATGAAGCGACTTTTTCGCTAAATTAAGCGCGATATTAATTTGATTAAGCACACTTAAGCCGCGAGAGCCGGCTGAGCCTTTACTACAAAAACCTATACAAGCACTGATAGGTAAGTTTTGCTCACCAGCTGCAAACGGACGACTAAATAAGTTCATTAGTGTTTCAGGGTTAACGAATTTTTTCGGACCGATAATGCCAAAGACATCGGCACCGATTCGTGCGAGTTGGTTTTGGTCGCTTAAATGACTAATACGCGCCGCAACGGCCATTAATAATTGATTTCCTACGTCTTGACCTAAACCATCATTAATGTCGCTAAAGTGGTTAATATCGATCAAGGCACTGACTAATTCTGAGTCATCGCTTTGACAAAATTTATCAAGCAAATTAACAAAATCTAATCGGTTCGGTAGTTCTGTAAGCCAATCTTTGTAGGCAGCGTTACGCAATTTTTGAAACAAATGCACATTTTCGTAACCAGTCGCGATACTCGTTAAAAACACTTCGATATGTTGCATTTCAATGGTGCTAAGTGCTTGAGTTAACGTTAAATGGATTACCGCACGAAAACCACCACTAACAAAATAAAATGAACAAGAGTCGGCAGTAATTATATGCTGTTTTTGCTGAAAACAACTGGTGATGTTTTGGCTAGCGCTTCGATCGCCTAACGCCAGTAGCTTTTGATTTACTTCTGCGTCAGTTCGGCCATCTTGCGCCAAAATATATAAACTTAGATCATCAGCACCTTCAACAATACCTTGACCTCGCGCACAAAACATACCGCTGGAATTAGCAACCAGCTTCTTCATTTCAGCTAAAACGCCATGAGCGTAATCATGCACTGTGTGCAGTTCAAGTAAGTTAGCCGCGGCACCGATAATTTTTTCTAAGCCTTGTCGGTTTTTCGAGACAGAATCAATTTGTTGATAGGATCGGATTGCCGCATAAACTGTGGTCACTAATTTGCGGCGCGTTAATTCCGTTTTGGTTTTATAGTCATTGATATCATAATCTTTAATAACACTTTCTTCTGGTGCATAACCTGGTTGTCCTGTACGCAATACGATACGAATGTCTTCGCGTTTTAATTGTTCACGAATATACTTGACCACGGCTAGGCCAGCATCATCGCTTTCCATCACAACATCAAGTAACACCAAGACGATATCTTGGTGATCTTCTAACAGTTTACAAGCATCTTGCCCAGAGTAGGCGTGGATATATTCTAAATGTCGCCCTAAAACCACTAAATCTGATAAGGCGAGTTGAGTTACTGAGTGAATTTCAGGATCATCATCAACAATTAATACCTTCCATGTATCTGTAACAGCAGAGTCAAATAATTCATCTTCTTCGCTATCATCGATAAACAAAAAATCATCGTTTGTATTTTCTGAAGCTTGCATATCATCCTCTATGCACTAGTAAATAACTACTAGTTGAAACTTTTCAGCGTAGCATTGCGAAAAATTACCTTAATATTAATATACATAATAAAAGTCAGGCGCGGATTATTCAACAATTCGTTTTAATTATATTCATTAAGCCAGATATTGTAATGCTGTTGTTATCAATAATACGCATACTAAATACACACTAACAAGATTAAAAGTTAATTGCGCTCTGATAAATTATTGGGCATTGTTAGCTTTGATTATAAAACAGATAAACTAAAGTAAAGGAACAATGTGGTGGCCAGTTCAGATGAAAGTGTCAGCAAATCCCAAGATATCGAGCCAGAAAAAAATTCGGTGATCATCGAGCATGAACAGCAAATTGAAACAGCAAAAAGTGCTAAATCCTCTATTGCTAATACCTCACCGCAAAAACAACTCCTCGCGTTAGCTAAAAAGTATTCATTAGACGCCGCTTTTTTACCTGAGCCGAAGCAAGCCCCGCTTGAAGACAGATGTTTTCGCCGAAAAAAACTAACCGAATTGCGCCAACAGCAAAATATTGAAGCGATTATGCTAAAAGCTGTGCAATATTGCTCAGATGGTACCATTGCCGATCGCGCCGACCAAGATTGGTTTAGTCACTTTGTCAGCTTAGCTGAAGGTATCAGTAATAAAACCATGCAAAGTTTATGGGCGAAAATTTTGGCAGGGGAAATCGCCCAACCGGGCTCGTTTTCATTGAAAACTTTAAAAACCTTTAAAAATATGAGTATAAACGAAGCAAAATTACTCGCCAAAGCCTGTAGCTTAGCAATAGCCGATACGCGAAAAAAAAATATTTGGCTACTTAGTGGTGCTTATCAGCCACCAAAACTGTTCAACTTTTTTAATCGCCAACGCCAGCAACGCCTCGATCTTAACCAAGCAGGATTAAGTTATGCAGATATTTTAAGCTTAGCAGACAACCACTTACTGTTTGCTCAAGAAACCGAGAGTCATGCTCTTGCTAAAGGAGAAAAAATACATTTTAACTATAATGGCAAGCAACTCAGCTTCGTCGCCAAAAAAGCCGACTGCATACTGACATTTTATAAATTTACTGCCATAGGCACTGAGTTAGCTCATTTGGTCAGTGATAACGCCGATGACAGCTTTTTAACCGCAATAAAAAACGATTTAGCGGAAAACTTCACCATTAATGGCTGATAAAAACTCATCAGCCAAGATAGTAAAATCGCAACAGGATTAAATACCATCACCGTCTGTATGTAGGCCACATTCCCTTTGTAGACCTGAAAAGCGGGTATCACTCTCTTCCATACCTGCCGATAACGGTTGTGTGCTGTGCACATCACCAACGGAAACATAACCTTGCTCCCACAACGGGTGATAAGGTAAGTTATGCTCAGTTAGATATTGATGTACATCTTTATTGGTCCAGTCGATTATCGGGTGAACTTTAAATCGCCCTCGCAAAATACTGACCACAGACAAGCCTTCTCTATGACTTGATTGTTGGCGTCGTACCCCACTAAACCATGTATTGGCTTGCAACTCACTTAAGCCACGCTCAAGTGGCTCAACTTTATTACGACGATTGTAGGCTTTTAAGGCAGCTTCACCGGCTTGCCACTCTTTACCATACTTAGCTAGTTGCCATGCGGCACTTTCTTTAGCACTAAATACCTGCAAGTTTAATTTTAGCCGCTCGGTTAATTGCTCAATAAACTGGTAGGTTTCTGGAAACAAATGGCCAGTATCCGTCACTAATACTGGTATGTTGGGCTCAATTTTCGTCAACATGTGTAGCATCACTGCCGACTGAATGCCAAAGCTTGACGATAACACGAACTGCGAAGGTAGGTTTTCCATTGCCCATTCAACACGTTGTGTTGCGCTTTGTTGCTCCAACAACTCATTCCATTGCTTTAACCACGGCTCGGGTAAAGAGGCTGGAAATTTATTATTGATCACAGGTGCGTAACTTGCGTTATTAGTGTTAATCATGAAAGTCCCGTTTGCTGATTTTTACTTCATCGACAATACCGGCGCGAATCACAAAATCGCCAAATGCCTCGGCATCATTACGCTCGGCTACCCAAAGTGCCACTAAGTTGTCTATTTCTTGTAAAACCGCGGCTTCGTTAAGGTTTTCTTTATACATTTTAGGTATACGCGTACCTGCTAAGTTACCACCTAAATGCATATTATATTTACTCGGCCCTTTACCCACTAAACCAATTTCAGCCAGCATGGCACGACCACAGCCATTAGGGCAGCCAGTAACGCGCAAAATAATACTTTCTTCAGCAACATTATGTTTAGCTAAAATGCCCTCAACATCGGTGACTAAGCCAGGTAAATAGCGCTCGGCTTCTGCCATTGCCAGTGGACAGGTTGGAAACGCCACACAAGCCATAGAGTTTTTACGTTGTGCACTTGTGGCTTCATCCATTAGGCCGTACTTAATCGCGATTGCTTCTATGTTCGCTTTTTCAGCCTCGGGCACACCGGCGACAATTATGTTTTGATTCGCTGTGATGCGAAAATCCCCTTGGTGTACTTTTGCAAGCTCAGCCATACCGGTTTTTAGTGCTTTATTGGCTTGATCTAAAATACGGCCATTTTCAATAAATAGCGCTAAATAATATTTACCGTCAATTCCTTTTGACCAACCAATTCTGTCACCTCGCTCAGTAAATTCGTAAGCGCGACTTGCTGCAAAGCTGCTCCCAGCCCGTTTTTCTACTTCTGCTTTAAACACGTCAGAGCCGACACGATCTAGGGTATATTTGGTTTTGGCATTTTTGCGATTCACCCGGTTACCCCAATCTCTTTGTGTGGTGACAACCGCTTCAGCAAACGCCAAGGTTTTATCAACTGGGATAAAACCAAAGTCATCGGCTTTTCTGGGGTAAGTTGACTTGTCGCCATGGGTCATGGCTAAGCCGCCGCCAACTAAAACATTAAAACCAATTAATTTTCCGTGCTCTTGGATAGCAACAAAGCTGAGATCATTACCATGCACATCAACATCATTTAAAGGCGGAATAACCACCGCGGTTTTAAACTTGCGTGGCAAATATGTGCTGCCTAAAATTGGCTCTTCTTCTGTTACAGTATCTTCTACCTTCTCTGCATCTAACCATACTTCAGCATAACCTCGCGTTTGCGGTAAAAAGTGTTCACTGATTTTCTTAGCCCACTCATATGCTTCTTGGTGCACTTCAGATTGATAAGGGTTTGAGGTACATAGCACATTACGGTTCATATCTGCCGCAGTGGCTATGGAGTCAATGCCTATACTATTTAACGCTTTATGCACGGTTTTGATATTAGGCTTTAAAATACCATGGTACTGAAACGTTTGACGTGTCGTTAATCGTATACTGCCGTACATGGTATGTTCAGTTGCCCACTTATCTACGCCTAGCCACTGCGCTGGCGTAATGATACCACCAGGTAGACGCGCTCTAAGCATTAAGCTATGTAAAGGCTCTAGCTTTTGCTTTGCCCTTTCATTGCGGATATCTCTATCGTCTTGTTGATACATACCGTGAAAACGGATCAGCTGAAAGTTATCTCCCGTCATTCCACCTGTGGTTTTATCTTCAAGATCTTCAGCGATAGTACCGCGTAAAAAGTTACTTTCTTGCTTAAGGCGTTCATTATCTGAAAGTTTACCTTCAACAACTAAAGGGCCATTTTGCGCTGCACTGTCAGTGCTATGATTGCTGCTCATTAATATACATCCTTCTGATAACGCTTAGCGTCACGTAACTCTTTTAGGTAAGCACTTGCTTGTTCGTTTGATAGTTGCCCTTGTTCAGCAATAATATCGAGTAATGCTTGCTCTACGTCTTTTGCCATACGGCTCATATCACCACAAACATAAACGTGTGCGCCTTTTTCTAACCAGGCAAAGACTTCTTTGGCACTTTCGCGCAACCTGTCTTGCACATAAATTTTCTTAGCTTGATCACGCGAGAAAGCCAAATCAATTTTAGTTAATAAGCCTGACTTCAGGTAATTTTGCCACTCTACTTGATATAAAAAATCTTGAGTGAATGTTTGATCGCCAAAAAACAGCCAGTTTTCACCGGTCGCAGCTGTTGCTTCGCGCTCTTGCATAAAAGCTCTAAAAGGTGCAACACCTGTACCTGGCCCAATCATGATCACTGGCGTATTACTATCAGCAGGCAAGCGGAAGTTATCGTTGTGCTCAATAAACACCTTAACTTTTCCGCCCTCTGCAACGCCATTAGCTAGAAAGCCAGACGCACCACCTTGGCGAATAGTGTCACCTGCTTGATACTGCACCAGACCAACCGTTAAATGCACTTCTTCTTCTACTTCACTTTGCGAAGAGGCAATGGAATACAATCGTGGTGTAATTTTACGAAGTGCATCAACGAATGTTTGCGCAGTTAATTCATAACCTTGAACAAGTGGCGCACTTTTCACAATATCAACAACTTGATTATTGGCAGCGTACTGGCGTAAAAGCGCTTTATCTTCTAATAAGGGCAGTAAATGTGCAGCCTGTGATGCTTTCGCCCAAAACTCGACAAAGTTTATCGCCGTTTGCGTAATTTCAACTTTACTGGTTAACGCTTGACTCAATGATAGGCTCTCTGCACCAACCGTCACTTGCTGCTCGCCATCAAACGCCAAGGCACTGATTAACTCTTCGACCAGTGCTGGCGCATTTTCAAACCAAACTCCAAGTGCGTCGCCCGGCTGATAGCTCAAGCCAGAGTCTGCTAAATCAATTTCTACATGCCTAACGTCTTTTGCAGAATCTCGGCCAGTGATTTTTTGACTCAGCAATAACTCTGCAGCAAACGGGTTTTGCTTACTATAACTTGAGTCAGTCGAAACAACATTGGGCAGCGGCACGACATTGCTGGTACTAGTATCACTTTTTAATAATGATTTACTCTCGGTAATGACTTGCTTTGACCATGCTTTCGCATCTGCATCATAATCAACATCACAATCAACCCGCGGCGCAATTCTGTTTGCGCCAAGCTTTTCTAGGAAGCTATCAAAGTCTTTACCGGTTTGGCAAAAATACTCATAACTCGTATCACCTAAAGCTAAGACGCTGTAATGTAAATGCTTAAGCGATGGCGCTTTCTTTGATGACAAAAATTCATGTAAGGCAATTGCATCATCAGGCGCTTCACCTTCGCCGTTAGTGCTGGCAACAATTAATAAATGGCTAATATTCTTGATAGCTTTGGGTTTAATCTCCGACATGCTTTTCAGTTCAACGGTTAACCCTTCTGCACTGGCTTGTGCCGCTAGCTCTTTCGCTACGCCTTTAGCATTGCCCGTTTGCGAACCATATAAAATGGTCAACGTCGACGACGCGGCACTAGCAACGGCTAAAGACTCTGACGCAGGAACAGCCACTTCGGCTTTCGCCGCTAAATAGCCACTTGCCCAAGCAAGTTGTAGTGGCGATAACTCTTGAATACTCTGCTTAAAAGACGCCAATTGCTTGGTATCTAGCATAGTTTGATTTAAATTTTTCTGTTCCGGCAACATGTCAAATATACACCCATTACTGATTAATGGGCTAAGAATAGACTGTTATCATACCGAACAAAAAGAATATAAAGGGCTTTTTTATATCAAATAAGAATATCGAACAATCAACCACTGCTATCGCAGTAATCTAAAAACCCTTGATTGACATCAAAAGCATTGAAAACATTATTATTCGGGACGAAAAAGCTAGCAATTAAATGTTATACGGCGGCTAATATTTTCTCATTTTACAGAAAGCCTATGGTTAACTGCTAATCACTTTCTCCTTTAGACAGCAAAACCTAGACGACTAAGACGCATGAGGATAGGCTGATTTATTAACGGCATGACAACTTAAAAGGACTGGCGTTACTGTATTTCACCACTGAGTTCGAAAAAACCTCGGTTTTACACGATATATGGCACGGTTGGTTTTAGTTTTTACTGAAGACGGACTAAAGTCCGACCTACAGACAATAGCACTATCACTTGAATCACGCACAGGTCCTTTGTAGCTTGGACTTTAGTCCATCAGGTTAAATGAAATTTAACGTTCTTTTCAATAAAAATTGACGATAAACGCTTGGGAAACAATACCCACTGTAAATGCTTGTTGTGCTATCACCTGAATCTCTTGTTTACCGGTTGACGGACTAAAGTCCGACCTACAGACAATAGCACTATCACTCGAATCACGCACAGGCCCTTTGTAGCTTGGACTTTAGTCCATCAGGTTAAATGAAATTTAACGTTCTTTTCAATAAAAATTGACGATAAACGCTTGGGAAACAATACCCCCTGTAAATGCTTGTTGTGCTATCACCTGAATCACTTGTTTACCGGTTGACGGACTAAAGTCCGACCTACAGACAATAGCACTATCACTTGAATCACGCACAGGTCCTTTGTAGGTTGGACTTTAGTCCATCAGGTTAAATGAAATTTAACGTTCTTTTCAATAAAAATTGACGATAAACGCTTGGGAAACGATACCCACTGTAAATGCTTGTTGTGCTATCACCTGAATCACTCGCTTACCGGTTGACGGACTAAAGTCAGACCTACAGACAATAGCACTATCACCTGAATCACGCACAGGTCCTTTGTAGGTTGGACTTTAGTCCATCAGGTTAAATGAAATTTAACGTTCTTTTCAATAAAAATTGACGATAAACGCTTGGGAAACGATACCCCCTGTAAATGCTTGTTGTGCTATCACCTGAATCTCTTGTTTACCGGTTGACGGACTAAAGTCCGACCTACAGACAATTTCCCTATCAAGCTAATCACTCGCTGAACGGTTGACGCGCGATCATAATCAGCTGGTTGCCAAAAAAAATTTTTTTGCTGCTTACGCTCTTTATTGATGATTAGGCGAGTACTTCCCTTCAAGCCTTTAACAAGATTAGGCAATGTTGAATCCACACTATTTAGACTTTATATGTGACTAGCTTATACCTTCACGCCTCTTTTGATAAAAAGTTATTCGTTAAAAATAAGCTAGGTTAATCTTGATTAACGCCGTTGTTTTGTTGCTAAGATAATCGATGAGTTAGTGCGTACAACACCATCAACCTTAGCTATTTCATACAAAATATTATCTAAAATTTCTGTTGTTTTGGTTTTCACTATGGCGATCAAGTCATATTCACCATTAATAGAATGCACTTTTGTAACCTCTGATATTTTCAGCAGTTTTGAACTAACTTGAATGGCTTTAGCTTGCTCAGTGGCAATAGCAACATGTGCTGAAATAAAATTTTCAATATAGCTTTCACCTAACTCTAAGGTATAAGCTTTTATCACCCCTAGTCGCTCAAGCTTGGCCATTCTAACTTGCACTGTTGCGCGTGAAACTTTTAGTTTAGCGGCAAGTTCAGAAATACTCGCTCTAACATTTTCTTTTAAAAGATTCAGTAGCTTCTCTTCCGCTTCTGTGATCACTTTGCTACCTAGAACTATCAAATTGATTAAAATAACTTAGCATTATGCTAATAACAGTACTAACAATTTACAAGTATATTAAAGATAATAACTTTACCCGTAAGAATAAACATGAAAAAAGCACCAATATACTTACATTCAGCGCTGACTGTGCAAACTTTAAGAATATTTTTTCCGGAGACATTATGATTATTATTCGCCCTATTACTAAAGATGATTACGATGCGTTATTTCAAATAGCTAAAGAATCGGGCCACGGCTTTACGTCACTGCCCGAAGATAAAGACTACCTGATTAATCGTATTAAGCACTCTCAGCAATCTTTTGCCGCTGACATCAAGTCTCCTGGTAATCAGGGGTATTTGTTTGTGATGGAAGATACTAACAGCAAAGAAATTGTTGGTACCAGTGGTATAGAGGCTTCAACAGGTAGTGATTTTCCCTTATTTCATCATCGAATTGGTACCCATATACACCATAACGATAAACTTAAAGTTCATAAAGAGTTGGAAACCTTAACGCTGTGCAATGATCTAACCGGAAGTAGCGAAATTTGTTCTTTATTTTTAAAAAGTGACTATCGCATTAAAGGCAATGGCCGAGCGTTATCGCGCTTTCGCTTCTTATTTATGAGTGAGCATCCTGAACGTTTTTCTAATCGCATTATGGCAGAAATGCGTGGTTATGCTGACGAAAACGGCGAATCGCCCTTTTGGAGCTGGTTTGAAGAAAACTTTTGTGACATTGACTTTGCTACCTCTAATTACCTTTTTGGTACCGGTGATATGACCTTTGTTTCAGAGCTAATGCCCAAGTTCCCCCTTTATACCAAACTGATGACGCAAAGTGCTCGCGATGGCATTAATAAAGTACATCCAGGTACTCGACCTGCATTAGCGCTATTGGAGAAGGAGGGCTTTAAATATGGTGATTACATCGGCGTCAATGACGCAGGGCCTGCCTTGATATCACCACTAGATAGAATAAAGACGGTAATGGCTAGCGTTAAAAAACCCGTAAAAATAGCAGCAGTTACGAATGAGCAAACACGATACATCGCATGTAATAATAAATTAACTGACTTTAGAGCCGCACAAATCTATCTTGATATTCAAGACGAGCACCTGGTCATCTCTGAAGAGTCAGCAACAGCACTGAAAGTTGCAGCGGGTGATTTTTTACGTGTGGTAAAAAACAACTAAGTATAGAAAATTAAAGTAATACACCTAAATTTGCTAAGTAATAGACATAGAAGATAAGGCTAAAATATGTACGATCCACTACATGATAACTCCCCTGGTTGCGGAGAAAAATTTCCTAATAGCTATTGGGCTGACGTTTCTGGACCTGCCCCCGAAGATGATGGCCAGCTCAATGCCGATATCAACGTTGATGTCGCTATTATAGGTGCTGGCTTTACGGGTTTATCAACCGCGCTGCATTTAGCACGAGAGCATGGCATTAAAGCGACAGTATTAGAAGCCAATGGCACAGCTTGGGGTGCCAGTGGCCGTAATGGTGGCTTCATTTTGAAATCGTCAGGGAGAAAGCCTTATGCCACAATGCAGCAGCAATGGGGCGAAGAAGTTATGCGCGGCATTTACCAAGAAATGTGCGAGGGTGTTGATACGGTACAAAGTTTGATTGCTGAAGGTATCGATTGTGATCAACAAGATCCTGGCTATATCAGGGTTGCCCATAAACCTAAAATGCTTAAAAGCTTAATAGCAACCGCCGAGCTGCAACAAAAAATGTTTAACTACGATGTTGAAATATTATCTCGAGCAGACTTACATCAAAACTATATGGCCGATCAAAATGCCTTTGGTGCAATTCGCTATCAAGACGGGCAGGGAATAAACCCACTAAAACTGGCAAGAGGCTATCAAAAGCTTGCGCGTAAAGCCGGTGCAAAAATTCATTGTAGTAGCCCTGTTGAACATTGGACGGAAGAAGGTCATGGTGCCAATAAGCGTCAGGTGCTTCAAACTCCTAAGGGTATAGTTAAAGCTAAGAAAGTGGTTATTGCTTCTAACGCATACACGCCAAAAAATCTTCATAGTTTAGTTAAAAACCGAACGTTACCGGTACTATCTCAGATTATTGTCACGCAACCGCTTTCAGCAGAGCAACTCGCCGCTTGTAATTTTCTCACTAGTAATGTGATCATGGACACACGTGCTTTAAAATACTATTACCGTAAACTACCTGATAATAGAATATTATTTGGCGGCCGAGGAGCTATTACAGGTAAAGGCGCTGAAGATCCCTACTATGCAAATCGGCTTCTTGGCGTATTAAAAAGTAACTTTCCGGCTTTAACACAAATAAAATATGATTATACTTGGTCAGGATGGTTGAGCATGTCGTTAGATGATATGCCTCATGTTTATCAAAACGACGAACATAATACGTTTTATGCGATGGGTTATTGCGGTAGTGGTGTCTCTTTTACTGTGCAAGCAGGGAAGCGACTTGCGCAAAAAGTTGCCGGTGAAGAAGTACCTAACTTGCCTTTATATCAAAAACCTTTACCAAAGTTTCCCTTTGCCCCTTTTAGAAGAATCGGCCAGTGGGGTTACTTTCAATACGGTAAAATAAAAGACGAATGGTTTTAATCAAACTACCCTACCATCCCGTTAACCAATCGCTAACCGGTTGACGGACGTCCGACCTAAAGACAATCGCCCTATCACCTGAATCACGCACAGGCCCTTTGTAGGTTGGACTTTAGTCCATCAGGTTAAATGAAATTTAACGTTTTTTTCAATATAAATTGACGATAAACGCTTGGGGAAAAATACCTACTGTAAATGCTTGTGGCCTATCACGTTAATAATCACTTGTTTACCGGTTGTCGGACTGAAGTCCGACCTACAAAACAATGGCTTCACCTGAGATAAGCACCCGCAGAACCTCTGTAGGTTGGACTTTAGTCCATCAGGTGAAATGCAATTTAACTATTTTTTTCAATATAAATTGACTATAAACGTCTGGAAAAAAATACCTACTGTAAATGCTTGTGGCCTATCACGTTAATAATCGCTTGTTTACCGGTTGTCGGACTGAAGTCCGACCTACAAGACAAATACTCTATCAAGCTAATCACTCGCTGAACGGTTGACGGACTGAAGTCCGACCTACAAACAATGGTTTCACCTTGGATAAGCACCCGTAGGTCCTTTGTAGGTTGGACTTTAGTCCATCAGGTGAAATGAAATTTAACGCTCGTTACGATAAAACACGATTAAGGAAATAATCGCTCTATGAAATCCCAGAAAGCAAAAAACCCGTAGCCTTAGCTACGGGTTTCTTTTAATAGAAGCCTAGCGATGACGTGCATGGATGCGCTAATGCCGAGGGCACATGGATGTGCAGGAACGGCGCCGCTCTCACATAAAGAGAAGAACACCCACACGCTTTTTACCACCGGCGCTACTGC
>NZ_NBOC01000009.1 GCF_002104455.1 Colwellia chukchiensis
GTTTATCAACAAGGGATTTCCAATCATCAAGTGTTCTGCGTTGCATAGGTTGCTCCAAGAAAAAATATTAGAGCAACTTTAAATTGAAAGGTTAATTCAGGAAATGTGCAGTTGGCCGGACGTTTACCATATATAATCTTATATTACTAGCTGCCAAGTTTCGACCATCTGTTGAACTCAAAAGCAAGCAACAGACATTTAATAATCCAAAGCTCTTCTATGACTCTTGTTTAACAGAAGTTCAAAAGTACCACTTTAGCATGAGCAAGCTATTTTACCTTTATGCAACCACTCTCTATAATCATTTCCACAAGTTTGCTTATAATGTTCGCATTTAGCTTCGTTCCCGTAAGAAATTTTTTTTCCGGTAAGTATCTCAACAACAGCGTGTTTAGCATATTCTTGAGGAGATTTTAGGTTTGACGTACATGAAACAACAAGGAACGCTACAAACACGATAAAAAATACATTAGGTTTCATATCTCTACCCATTTTTAAAATTGTATAGCCATCACCATTGATGACTATACAAATACCAAACTCTACTTTTTAAAATTGGTAACCCGCTTGTAAAAAGTAACCTACATTATCTAAGTCTGAATTAGTATAATGAATCGAGGTTCCAATATTAAAACCTCTTTTATTAATGCCATTTATGAAATATGTATAGCTTACTCCGAAACCGTATACTTCTTTTTCTGTAAAATAAATAGACCCATCATTATTTCTTTTTGATTGTATTTCCTTGTCAACATTGCTTAAATAAAGCCCTAAACCATGTTTGTTAGATGAACTTTCAAAAAGAGTTGTTGTAATCCAGCCTGCACTCGCGCCACATATGGTACCTAAAGTTGAACTATCTCCAGTACAACCTATCGCGATAAATTTTAGACTATCCAAATCAGTTAAAGCAACATTGCCCCCTAACCCGTTATACATTTGGCCGATTCCTACACCAAAATTAAGTTTGGACTCATCTAAACTTTTTGCAGACAATAGTGGCGAGATAAAAGAAGCTGCTAAAAGTATTAATCTCATTAAAATTCCCTCTTAATTTAGTATATTTGACCGCAATCACCTGGAGTACATGTATTGTCATTTCCACCCGCAAACATAATGTAACCTATTTGAGTTGAATTAGTGAAACTACCATCGTTAATCCTCGCTGTTACTTTATGTTCACCCTTGGTAGTGGGGCTAAAGTTAACATAAGGTGTTGTGGTGGATACTACTTGATTTGGTGTAGACGGGTAATCTATGTTATCAAAAATCCATGTGAATGTAACTGGGTTACTATTTACAGCAGCTTTAGAGTAAGTAGTATCATAGGTGTAATTCACTCGAATATGAGCTGAACTTCCAGCGCTTACAAAAGTTGGTGCTGAGCTTTTGCTGATTGTAGGAGCTTGTTGTACATAAACTTTCACAGTATCACACATCGGTATGTGAGCTTCTATATTTGGTATTGAGCTAGATGAACCAGATGAAGAGAATAGCGACTCTACGCCATTCCAAATTAAATCATTCAACCAATCAACATCCTGCAAATATGGTAGGGTTGGCCATTCATATTGAAGCTCAGTTGGTAAGTCTTGTTTCTGTTCAGGCACCCCATGTCTTACGATTGTTTTAAAGTTTTTCTCCGTTACGACCGTAGTTAGGTAGTGCCTTCCTCTAGAGCTAGGTGTATAATGAAAGTCTCTTGCATCAAGGTTGCTAAAGCTATCTTCCTGCCAATCACCAACAAGCTTTGGGTAAGCTGACGGATGGCCTGTTATTTCCCAAAACGAGTAGCTCCCAGTTCCCGCGACACAATCTTCGCCATATAAAAAACAATATCACAGTGGTATTGTTTTTTATTAGCAATTCGATTGGTGGTACCTAACAACATAAAAGAAACATCATCATCCTTTATCAGGTTAAAGTTAACCATTTTCCCTAAAATATTAGTCCGGCCCGTTTCGTTATAAATAGTATGTCCATCAATACTAGAACAAGCCCCAAGTTTTTCATCATACTCAAGAGTACCGCCTACCGCAACCATGCTAGTTAAGAGTGATATTCCAAGAGTGATTCTTTTTTTCATTATTAAATAATTCCATTTTATAGTTTTAAAGAAGCGAACAAGCAAGGAGGCATCTTGGCTCATACCTAACTCAAGAATTATCTTCCTTGATCATTCGGCGCTTACTTTAAACTTATTCACCTAATGTTTCAACTAAAATGGATAAAATCCCATAAAAATCAATAGGCTCTAACTTGTCGTTTGCAGTCTTCAGATCAACTTTAGATCTACAGGGAAGATGAATAGATAAGCATCATAACTATATTCATGCACTTGAGTGCTCTTTTAGGGCACAATATAACGCAGCAGTTCAACCAAATAACTGTTTCGTTTATGTGAATTGCTTTGAGCTTCTGTGATAATCCTCAAATCATCCGAACTGCCAACTATATGAATCTCCGCCTCGGCTCTTGTAATTGCTGTATATAACCACGCTCTATCAACTATCTTGCCCTTTTTTAATGCTATTATAATTCGCGGAAATTGCGAACCTTGAGCTTTGTGAAGGGTTACTGCATAACCCAACTCCATGCAATCAAGTACAGGTTTCGTGACTTCGACCTTATCACCTGTGTCCAGTGTAACCTCACCGTAGCTTTCACTCGAAGATTCAACACTGGTTAGTGTACCGAGCGAACCGTTTTGAATGCCTTTGTCGTAGTGGTTTTGCGTAAATAGAATCGCATCATTCAATCTAAGGTTTTGAAAGAATCTCTCACCGTGCATTTCAAACTCAAGCCTACATCCATTAGGGTTAACAGCCTCTTGAGTTAGTTTATTAATGGCAGCAACAAGCGCTTTGGTTGGAGCCATAACACGACTGTTCTCAGTTGATTGCAGAAACAGGTCACAGCAAACCTGAGCAATGTCGCTCTTTGCCGTTTCGTGGAAGTGGATTGCACCCGTACTTAGTTTATCCGGCACGATGCCTTGGTTGATTAGCTTAGAATATTCAGGGATGCCTGTTGAACCTTCTTGACGCTTAACGATATCTAGCATCGTATTAGCAATAGCTTTAGACAGAACGATATCAGCAAGTACCTTGCCGCAACCTATAGGTGGTAACTGGTCTGGGTCGCCAGTAAATACAATACGAACCGATGGGTGAATATGGTTGACCAGGCGATACATTGTTGGCAAGTCAATCATGCTGGCTTCATCAATCACCAGAAGATGCTTTTGTTTATCTGGGGTTGGTTCTATAGCGTCTTCACGCAATAACTTAGCAATGGTTGATGTGATAAAGCCAATTGACTCATGCAAGCGCATAGCAGCTCTACCACTCAGTGCTACTGCGTGTATTTCAAATCCCATTTGATGGTAGGCTCGAAGTGCGGTTCTGAGTACCGTTGTTTTACCTGTTCCAGCTCCACCAGTAATGCAACTTACGGCATTATCTAAGCAAGTCACTACTGCTTCCGATTGCATCGGAGTTAACTCATAGGGAAGTTCATCCACTGCGGATATATAGGCGTTATTGGCATTTTCGTCATAAAGGTTGTTTTGGCTGGCTAACGCTTTAAGTCGCTTGGCAACGACACTCTCCATCAATAACTGTGCTGTTGGGTGATAGTACCCATTATCAGAGTTAAGGATGTATTGCGCTTTGTTGTGACCCGCTTTGAATGCTTCTGTGACCAGCTCTTTATTTTTGATTAGCTTTGTTAGATAGGGTCTCAAGCAGGCCTGTGTTGTATAGGTGTGACCTTTTTCAATTTCTTTTCTTATAGCCGTTTCAAGTGCTGCACTGAGTCTGCGATGATCACAATTTGTGATCATAAGTTTGAATTCGCTATTTGCGACCATACGATCAACTTGATCAAACGACATCCCAAACCCAATCAGCACATAGGGGTTCTGCTTGATAGCTTCTATCGACCTTTCAGCATGATGCTTCAATAATCTTTGCTGAATACTTGCAGGTATCTTGTGATCGGTCATCCAGTTGCAGTAGGCCAGATTCTTATACTTGGTGTAACCTTCAAAAAGCGCATTGACAGAATCCTCACTGAGAAGCCCTCTAAGCCTCTTTCTGGCTTCAGGGGTATCTTTTCTAACTATCGAGTGAAACTCCTTACCTAGTTGCTGCCAGAGCATTCTGGCTTTACTTTCTCCGATACCCTTGAAATCTGCTTCTTTTGCAATGAAGCGGATCAGTTGCTCGCCCGTTTCAGGAAGGTTACATTCAATGTGCTCTGGCGATTCATAAGTATGTTGCTGCATCACGAAATCACCAGTTTCTACTTCCCCTATCAAGCGAGTCCCATTCACTGACCAATGTTGACCAATGGCGGGTTGAACGGGGATAGAATCAGGATCTGCTTTGATCGTGACGAAATACTTCCCACTGTTAGTCTTGTAGGAATCTTTTGCCAGTGGTACACCAGTGAATATTACCATAGTGCTTGAACTATAAGGGACGCTGGTAACGCGCAATTGTTCAGCAGCCTGTTGAGCGATTTGTGCAGACGCGTTTGCACAATTAGCAATTTGCATATTTTGCACTTTAGTCTCGTTCATCGTGGCATGAACCCCATTTCAGAAAGGGTTTCGTTCAACTCACCAAACCGCTCTAGCTTACTCTCCAACTCCTTAACCTTGGCTTTTAACTCAATGTTCTCTGCTTCTAAAGCCGAGACTCGTTTCGAGTCCATTAATTTACGGTTTGCTGTGTTGTCGTATTGTTTAGGCTTGCTGTCATCTTTCTTTGCAGATTCGGTTACTGGTGGAAGCACACCTTTTTCACGCAAGTTATCCTCTAGCGTTTTGAGCGCCTCTCTAAGTGCTGGATTCTGGTTAAGAGCAGACTTACCACAACCAATCGCTTTGGCTACTTCTCCACGATTTAGTTGGCCTCTAAATATGATTTGTTTAAAGTCATTATCAGCCTGAGTGGCTTGCCATACTTCAAATGCTTCAAGATTCTGCTGTGCTTTTTGCTGACCACTTGCCATTACTCGTCTACCTCGTCTGATAGATATATGATAATAAGCTCTTGTTCCTGTTCCTTATTTAACTTCACATCAAACCTCTTCGATTAATGGCTTTATCGCGTTATATTCAACAGGCCTTATAATGATGTTGCCACTAATAGAATCAACTAGCCTCTCTGATTCCCCTTGTCCCTGTACTTCTACTTCTCTATCTAGCAGTGCACCCAAGATTGTTCTGATTGTATTTCTTTGAACATCAGAAAGACCTTGCGATACGGCCTTTACATCGACTGAATCCATTCCACTTGATCCAGCTTCGACCATTGACCGAATATCATAAGATGTTAATGATTCTTCGTAGTTAAACTGCTGGTCTAAAATGTTTTTAAGAGTTTCAACTCGCCTTTTTAAGGTATTGATTTCTGTGCGTACATGCAAAGGGATGATGTCCGCATCACTTCCTTCGTTATCAGCGTTTTTTGCCTTGTTGTGAGGGCAAATCCCTATAAACTCATTAAGGATATCAATGTAATTGGCTTTATCTTTTTTCTGTTCATCGTTATAAAGAAACTGAGCAGTTATTACTTTATAACTCTTATCTTCTTTATTTTTCTCAGTAGTAAATTTCTGTATTTCAGTGGGAGTAATGGGGCGCCCTGTCAACAACATCTCCTCTAGGGCACTCAACAATCGTTTAGCTGTTTTCCTAACACGCGTATCGCTTTTGTTTTCAATGTTCTTGGTCGCAAACGCTTTTGCAACGTCAAAGTTCTTTTGATTTACCTTACTCATTATGAAGCCTCCTGTAGAAGGCTGACTTCATAGTTTGTTAAGTTTTGAGCTAGTGCCTTAAACCCGTCCCTGCCAAGGTTTTCCATTAAAAGATGGGGATTCTTGAACTCTTCATCGGTTATGCTACGCCCCATTAGTTCAGATGCATCATGGAGTTTGAATAATATAGCCAGTCGTTTATCGTTATCATCAGGAATGAAGTATAAGGGGTTCTGCTCCTTGGCTAGAGAGGCTGTTTGAGAAATGAATTTTTCAAGCTTTCTCAATGATATATCGGCTTCGATATCTTCAATACCTAGCACTGCTGCCTGGGTGGACGTCTCCATACATGCATCAAACATACTCAGTTGTTCTGATGTGAAATTTATCTCTGATTGAGGTTGACCAAGAACTGCTAAGCTATTTTCAATATTATCCTTATTCGTGCCGGATTCACCCAACATCGGCTGCCTAGAACGATCTATCAACGCCTTGCGACGGCGAGATTCTACAATTCTATGGGCTAAAACTTTTGTCACTTGATCTGCTTGATTGAGATAACGATCTGCTTTGATTGATGATAACTCTAATTCTGGGTGGTCAAAAATTTCATTTGCTTTACGCATCAATTCCTTACGCTTTTCAACGAGTTCTCTTATTTCCAAGGCTATCAGGTTGAAGTAAAGGATTTGCTCGGCTAAGTATCTAGGCCCAGTTCTGAAATATCGGCAATTACCGCACCGATAGTCACCTCCTTCAACACTCGTAACAGTTACTTTCTTCCCGCCTTTGGTGTAAGTAACATCAATCCCTCCTGTCTTGCAATCAAAGCTGGAACATACGCCGCCATTGATAAACTTGTCTCGCCCACCTTTATCGAAGTCTGGTCTCGCATTAACTTTCTGTGTCCCTCCCTTCCAATCATCGACGATATCGAATAGCGCAATAATTTCTTGCTTATTCTCTTCAGTAAGCCCTAATTTTTCAATCATACTTTTCTCATGCAACAAAGACGCGCCACCAGTCTTTTTAGCCTCCCGAAGTAGCTCTAAGAATTCTTCTCGGTTTTTTTTACGATAATACATTGTCATAACGCTAGTTGCGTGACCAACAATCATTTGAACGACCTCCAAAGGAACGTCATTATCAAGGAGGTCAGTGACCCCATATACACGAAGCGAATGGATGTCGAATCTCGGTTGGCCGTTACAATCAAATGCAATCAAACTGTCTTTGAATTGGGGGTATTTTTCTTTGTAGCGACGCTCTGCTTCTCTTAGAACATTAACAAAGAGTTTGCGCAATGCGTCTGCGGTAATCGGAAGCAACAAGGATCTTCTTGTGTCCGGAAACGATTTAGATATTGTTTCCTGAACCCTGCGAAACAAAGGAACATAATAAGGTAATTGATTTTTAATTCCCTCATACACCTGATTGTCTTCATCTAATTGATTTACTGGTGTAGTTACAGGTGGAGAGTATATCTCGTTGAATTTTTTTTGTTCATTGATTATTTCGTATACCTGATTAAGTGAGTCTACGTCCGTATCGGCAGGCCAAGGAATTTCATAGCCAGGCTTCGCGCCCATTATCAAATCTTTTCTCGACTGTGTTTTGTTTGTATTAACAAAAATACCAAGATTTTCTTTACCGGAACCGCTTGGGTTCCTTATAACGCCTGTACGTCCAAATTTGTTTACATGCTCTACCCCGTCATCATATTTGTAGTTTGCTAATGGGTGAGTATTTTTGACGTATTGTGCTTTCTCAAAGTCCCAGATTTGATCATCGAGCAACCCTTCATCTAACCACCTAGCTTGCATTCCACGAATAGGTAGTAACATTAATAAATGAAGGCATCGCGGTACTGTTCTGTTGTATGTATCCCACTCCCTAGTATGTGTTTTTTGATTGAATAAACCTTTGCTATTTACTTGGTCGGTATAAATTTTATAGTCGTCTTCAAGCAATACCTCTAAGCATAATTCATGCAATAAGCTCGGCATAGCCTCTCTTGTGGTAATTTGACGCTTATCATCCGAACCGAAAGGAGTCTCTTCAATAATAGGGTGTGTTAGGTCATTACCCGTGTTAATAGACACTGTTTGTGCAGATTTTGTTAGGAATCTTTTTATAACGCGCCAATGGCTTCTATTGGTGGTATTTTGCTCGTTTAACCCAGCTATATATTCGTAAAGCGTGTTGTTAAGACCATGATTAACCTCACCATTTGAGTAGGTATGGAAATGTTTAATGTCAGCAATACAATCGAAGTATATGTTAGATGATTCAGATACGATCCAATCTGCAAAATAATTAAGCGAATGGATAGAAGATTTGCTAGCGTTTTTAGCGTACGCCCTTAAAAACTCGATTATCTCTTCACCTGCATGAGATTCTAATTGGGTATATCGCCCCGTCCCGCGTAATTGATTATGTGTTTTCAATTTACGGTTTGTTACTGAACTAAGATATGTTCTATCAAATCTTGGGTGTTTGCTAGTCCATTCAGTTGTTTCAATAGCATTAAAGAAAGCTATCCAATCAGCCTTGCGAATGGTGCCGAATTTCGCTTTACCATGCTTTTCCTGAAATACTCGTTGAGCAGCAGATATATCTTCTACAAAATGAATCGGAAAATCTTCAATCCTCTCAATATTGGATGACTGTAGTATGCCGCGCAGATTAATTCTCTTTGCAATACCGGACTGCTTATTGGTCATCGGCGCATAAAAGTCAAAGAGTCTATCGGCCAAGCTATTACTACTATTCCAAGTTCCTTTGCCTACCTCAATATTAACCTCGAACTTACACAAAAAAGGTAGGTAAAGGTAACCCAAAGCGCTCAGCTTAAACACTAAACAAGATGCCATTGCCTTGATTTCGGTTAAGAATGTTGAGAGTGGTGTTCGAGTGATGGTGCTTCCTACATCAAACATTCGAATATACGCTTCGATTTCGGTCTTTAAGCAAGGGACTGCATTGGCGTATATGCCTTGTAGGTGCGGAAGCACTTTAAGCTGTTGAAGCAATTTTCCAACAGGGTGATCGAGGATCGCCTCAACCGTATCACACCCAAGAGTTGTTCTGATTATATGGCCGTTTTCGTCTTCTCGATCTTGTTTGCGGCTATTATGAAGCGTTGGAAATTCAGGTCTTGAGGCTAGTACGATCCATTCTAGAACATCTGTTTCATCTATACCTTCGAATGATTTTTCAAAATCAAACCAACCTGAACCAGCGTTGCCGATGCCTTTATTTGGTTCTATAGGAAACTCACCGTCGAGTGCTCGCGCTTCTATATCGAGTAGTTTAGTAACGGCTTCATCAGAGCGAACTGAAAAACATACTCCCTCTTTTGTTAGTTCGGTTTTTGTGAGCAGTAATCTTGGGTTATTAAAGCCAGTATCCGACCTATTTAGTTTGCGAGATTTATCTTCTATATGTAGGTCACGCGCTAGTTTCTGTAAGACTTTAATTGCCCCACCACTTCGAGAAAATTTGTCTTTGTTAATAATAAAATTGATTGGTGAAGCATTGTAATGAACAACTTCCCCGCTAATATACCCCGTTCCTTTAGTCAGCAAGGTTAAGTCAGTCGTAATAAAGCACGTATCCGCTACATGCTCCTTCCATTTCGTTATTTGCTCTTTCATATTCATGTATACTTCTAATTGTTATCTAATTTTCGTCAGGCACTTAAAGTCCAATTGGTTCCACTTTGTTTTTGCAGCTATATTTTTCACCTGACTCGCCATCATAGCCTTTTCTCTCATCACCTCTCGCGACTTTTCGACAGTAAGGTTGTAATACTTTTCTGTGGATAAAACCGTCGCATGTCTCAAATTTACTTGAGCCTCTTCTTTGGATAGCCCTAGACAGTTTGATTGATAAAACCCGAAAAAATGGCGTAAAGAGTGAGTGCCGAATCTATCTCCGCATATCCGCTCTGATTCGCGACGAATTCTGCGGTAATAGGTGTTGTAGCATAGAGGCATTCCGTTTTCGCCGCAGAAAAGGAACGGGTGACCGACGCGAGCTTGACTTAGCAATTCAGGGATAAGCTTTTCAAATGCTAGACGAGCATGGTCATTAGACCAGTCTAGTGTGTATTTATATTTTGATCCTTTTTCATACACTAGCGTTACTCCTTTCCATCCTAGTCTCAACTTATGTCCATTATGAAGTGATGTCCGTGGCGTAGGTGACTGTAGAAAATCCAAATCAGGCGCTGGTACATCAATACCTGTTAGATCTTCTAGCTGTTCTTGTTTTAGTATTGTTTCTCGATCGATAAACTCGTTGTTGTCAGGGCACCATGTTTTGCCATGCGGTGGCGAAAGTATTACTTCATAACTGAATAGAAAACTGTCCTCACTGGGTACTAAATCAGTTACCATCATGTGGAGGGCTTCACTTGCCCGTAGTCCTGTGAATGCGCATAAAAGATATATTGCTTGTTGATTAACGTCTTTTGCTTGGAGTATTAGTTCGGCCAACTTGTCCGGAGGAAAAAACCTGAAATCTTCATCAATACCATTCCAAAGCTTCATTTTTGGGTCTGCATTATATGAAAGACCTTTCGTTGACCAGTTGGTTTTGGCCTTTTCATCTACGTCTAAATGTTGTAGAAGTGAATATTCATTCTTGTCAAAGTGGTGCCACCCATCAGCGCTTGATGTTGCATAAAAATCTTTAACTATTAGTTCGTTATAATTAAGGTATTGATGTACATACTTAGCGTACTTGTTCCATTGATTGTAGGATTTTTTGAGGGTATCAAGTGAGACCCCCTTCCATGATAACCCATATGGGCATCCGCCCTCATGCTGACAAGTACCGTGAAAGAAATCTTCGAAAAACTCGGCCAACATGAGCTGCGGTTTATCTGCCCACGCCTCAAGTCGATCATTTCGATAGTAGTTGTATTCAGTAATGGCTGCGACAACCCGAAAAAGATCGTTAAGCTGAGACGTATTCTTACCTCTCATTGTTTTATATAAATGGTTCACGTAACAAAGAAGCGAATAAGATAAATTTCCATTGCACAAATAAACCAACGGAAACTTCGTCTCTCCGTAGTCTTTTGTTTTTACCCAGCGCGTAAAATACGACACCGACTGGTTTTTATTATAAATCGTTTGCATTCGTCACTTTTTGATTAGATTTCCACTGTCCATAAAATGTAATACTTTTTGCACAAATGTCAAATTTCATCAAAAGTCGATACAGCAAATTAAATTCTCAGGAAACACTGTATTTATGGGGGGGGTAAGATTTTTACGTAATTCTGCGTAATTTTGAGAAAAGTTAGATTCCCTTGTCCAACAAAGAGACATGGGCCTTTAGTGAAACCATTCATTCGCGCTCCTACACTCACATTCTGCGTAACTTGTTTACTGAGCCCGGCGAAATTTTTGATGATATTGTTGTCAACCCGGCAATTTTAAAACGCGCTAGCTCAATCGCTAAATATTTTGATGATGTCATACTGGCCACACAACTACTACAGTCGCAAGGTGAAGGTAGTTATCAAGTTGATGGCAAAACCGTAGACGTGAGCACTCGTAAACTAAAAGAGCGTTTATACCTAGCTATCTGCTCAGTTAATGCTTTAGAAGCAATTCGCTTCTATGTCAGCTTTGCCTGCTCTTTTGCCTTTGCTGAACGTGAATTACTCGAAGGTAATGCGAAAATAATTAAACTTATCGCCCGTGATGAGGCACTACACCTAACTGGAACTCAGCACATTCTTAACAACTGGCAATCAGGTAAAGATGACCCAGAAATGCAAGAAATCGCCACTGAAATGCGTGAACAAGGTAAACAAATTTTCATGGATGTGGTGGAGCAAGAAAAAGAATGGGCCGACTACCTGTTTAAAGATGGCTCTATGATTGGTTTGAATGCTGCGATATTAAAACAATACATTGAATACACCAGTAACCAACGTATGACTGCCATAGGTTTTGACGCACCATTTGAGATAAAAAGTAACCCACTACCTTGGATGAACTCATACCTTGTAAGTGACAATGTGCAAGTGGCACCGCAAGAAACAGAAATTTCAAGTTACTTAGTCGGCCAAGTCGACTCGTCGGTATCTAGCGAAGATTTCGATGACTTTGATTTGTAATGTCAGAAAAAGTTATTGTTGACGGTCAAGAAATTACCTTTCTTGAGCAAGACAAGAATATACTCAATGCCCTCGAGCGTGTGGGCATTGAAAGTCATTATCATTGTCGAGATGGCTTCTGTGGTGCTTGTCGTTGTAAATTAATTAGCGGCAATGTTGAGTACCCTATTGACCCGTTAGCTTTTATCGGCGACGGAGAAATCCTAACTTGTTGCTCAAAACCGATCACAGATATCGAAATTGATGTCCACGACTAACATTAACGCTTAACCCCAAATAACGGAAAACTATCGCTGCTAAGTTTTCCGTATCGGCACGAGTTTACACATAACAAGTAATACCACAGCCAGCTGCCAATACCCTAGCGAACCAATATCCAAACCTATTAACAAGCGATTCAACAATATATGACAATATATGACAATGCACTTTAACCGCTGCGTTATGTTATGCAACAAGCCCTTATACTGCCTGTAATACCTATCTTCAGCATAACCCTTTAGCCTGGTGATGCTGGCTGACCATACCTGATATAATTAGCACCAACACTTTTTCAGCGCCTAATAATAACCTTGCCCTGAGTTTACTAACGCAATAAAACCATCACGTTCGATAATCCCGTCTATACTACTTTATTAGCCAGTTGCAATGCTCACATGAGCACGAGGCGGCAACAGTCTTTTGTTTTCATTAACAGGCTAAGCCATTGCGCTGTCGCCACACCATTCGGCCGATTAATAAAGGCTGTAACGAAAACGTTTGGAGAGAAAAATGAGTAAACCTTATCTGCGTTTAGATAAAAATGACGCCGCTGTACTGTTAGTTGATCATCAAACCGGCTTGTTATCGTTAGTCAGAGATATTGATCCTGATAAATTTAAAAATAATGTTTTAGCCTTAGCAGATTGTGCCATATATTTTGATTTGCCAACCATTTTAACCACCAGTTTTGAGCAAGGACCCAACGGACCTTTAGTACCTGAGCTTAAAGCCATGTTTCCTGACTCACCCTATATTGCTCGGCCCGGCCAAATTAATGCATGGGACAATGAAGATTTCGTCAACGCGATTAAAGCAACGGGTAAAAAGCAGCTGATCATCGCTGGGGTAGTAACGGAAGTTTGCGTGGCGTTTCCTGTGCTTTCAGCAATTGAAGAAGGGTTTGAAGTCTTTGTGGTCACTGACGCTTCTGGCACCTTTAATGCCATGACACGTGATGCCGCTTGGCAGCGTATGACCGCAGCGGGTGCGCAATTAATGACTTGGTTTGGCCTGGCTTGTGAATTACACCGTGACTGGCGCAATGATATTGAGGGGCTAGGAAACTTATTCTCAAACCATATCCCTGACTATCGTAACTTAATCAATAGCTACAATACATTGCAATCTCAATAGTCTTATTAATACGGCATGCCTTAGGCATAATTTAGGAGTTAAAATGACCAGCAAAACCCATATTGTTGCTATTTCAGGCAGTTTACGAAAATCATCATATAATACTGCCGCCATTAACGCCGCAGCACAGTTATTACCCGAAAACTGTAGCCTTGAGTTATTAGATATTGCTAAGTTGCCTTTATACAATCAAGAGCTCGACGGGGAGTTAACACCTGAAGCCGTGTTAACACTAACGCAAAAAGTGGCAAATGCCGATGCCATTTTATTTTCCACACCTGAATACAACTATTCAGTGCCTGGTGTTTTAAAAAATGCCATTGATTGGCTTTCTAGGCAGCAACCACAGCCATTTTCAGGTAAGCCTGCGGCTATAATGAGCGCGAGTATGAGTGTCTTAGGCGGCGCAAGAGCGCAGTATCACCTTCGACAGATCATGATTTATTTAGATGTCCACTTCATTAATAAACCTGAAGTTATGATCGCAAGCGCACATAACAAGTTTAACCAACAAGGTGAATTAGACGATCAGCTCAGTCGCGACTTTATCCAACAGTTAATGGCGGCACTTGTCACTTGGCATAATCAACTTAACAAATAACGATCCCTCGCTAAATGGCCAACATAAGTTGCACTATTGCCACTGCCGCTTATTTTGCGCCATTTTTCATAGCTCCTCCTTAGCAAGAGTACGCACGAAATATTGGTTCTACTGAGCCGAACGATTTATTAGTTTTTTTGGTATTTTTCCCTCATGAGCTGCGTGTTATTGTTTCAACACGCAATGATCTTGGTCGGTTAAAGCTCATTATTAACATTCAAAGTAGCAAGCTTCAGCCCCTGACAGGCCATTATGGCAAGCCGCTAATTGCTGCGCTTATTGCCAATGCCTTGCGCTTTATTTACAAATTAAAGAGCCATAACGTGAGTAAGTTTTCGTTATATTTTCACAATCAATATAGCTAATTACATATGCATACTCATTGTTGATAGCAAGGCTAATACCACTGATTAATTTTAAACTTAGGAAAGTATTATGGGTCTTAAAAATACAAGCAATAACTATGGCAGCATTGCTAAATGGTTGCATTGGCTAACGGCGGCGCTTTTTTTTGCTGCTTATGCCAGTGTCTATTTTAGGCATTGGTTTACTGAACGGGATACGCCTGCAAACTGGACCGCCTTGCAGTTGCATTTATCTTTTGGCGTTACCATTGCTGTGCTAGTAACGCTGCGTATAATTTGGCGCATCATGAATCAAGCCCCTGCCCAAGAGCCAGGCAGCAAGCTTGAACACGGAGCCGCCCATGCTGGCCATTATGCTCTATACGCCATCATGGTGATTATGCCAGTCACGGGTTATTTAGGTACTAAAGTCGACACTGAATATTTTTTTCTATTCGATATTGCAATGTTTGAAAGTACAGCAATGTTTGCATGGATTAGCACTACGTTTAACATCAGCTACCAAGCCTTTGAAGCACCATTAGATTATTTGCATAAAAACATATTAGGGGCCTGGCTAGTGTGGATACTTATTTTAGGTCACGTCTTAGCCGCGTTATATCACCACTTTATCAAACAAGATCGTACCCTTCGTAAAATGACAACAAATAAATAGAGCAATTAATTTACAAGCAACAACGGAGCAGTAAGGTCACGCACGACTAGCCTCTTTTAGGGCAATTTTTCTCAGTGCGGGCGTGAAGTAATCGCTAGCCGCCGAAACGACTTTTTATCCCAGCAATTAAAAATATTGTTGCGCGTTAATAATAATGTATGATGTTGATATGACACGGCTTATATCAACATTTTTCCTATTGACAACTTGCCTAATATTGGTGGGCTGTACCACGTCACGATTTGCAAAACTGCAGTCTGCAAGCGTAAATATTGTCCAAGCTAATGACCCTGCCCAATTACCGGTTCTAATTACATTTAACACCCTTGAGCTAGAAAGTTACTGCCGCACATTACCTGCGACAACCGACTTTGGCATAGTGGCGTTATTACAATGTGCAAACGAGTTATTATCTCGTGCTGACTTATCTGCACAACAGCGAGACTTCGCCTTAAGTGCCTATAACCGTAATTTAACCTTATTGGTTAAAGCCGAACATGCCGGCCGACTAGCAAAAGATCGGGTCTTGATACACTACGAAAATTTAGTACCATTTTCATTTGTTGACGATATTGTTGCACTCGATAAGCGCTTAACACCCGCCATCACGGGTGAAATAGGGCTAGCTATCACTACCTCTCGCGATAATACGCAAACAGGATTAGATATTTATTTCCCGCTCGAAGGTGTTAAGCAGTCGGCAACAATTTTATTAAAAAATATTACATTACAGCAAGAAAAAACCTTGCGAATTAGCGTAGAAATTAAAGCAAGTAACGATAATAACGTTATCAACTTAGGCGATAATAAGTATCAAATACGACACTCCCCCGCCGCTGCCTATCTCGATTTGTTAGAGCAAGCCAATATCGACGATTACAATTGGCTAGGCATGGTATCGCCAACCCAAGCAGAAAAGCGCCGCGGCGTGTTTGTGATCGGTAATATTTCTCAACACAAAATACCCATTATCATGATCCATGGTTTAAATTCTGATCCGCTGATCTGGCGTCATTTAACCATGGCCATACTCAACAACCCAGCATTAGTCGCTAACTATCAAATTTGGCATATTTATTACCCATCCGGTCCGCCACCTTTTTATAGCGCCGCTAGAACCCGCGATAATTTGCAACAATTATTAAAAACCATCGATAGCCCAAGGTTGGCAAAAAAGGCGGTTATTATTGGTCACAGCATGGGGGGAGTTGTTGCAAATTTGCTCAGTACGCGAGCTGATCACCAACTGTGGGATGCCACCTTTAAATTACGACCAGAGCAGATGGACAGCGTTGAGCCTGCAGTCAAAGACATTTTTATTTACCAAGCAGTCTTTGCAAGTAATACTGTATTTTTCTTAGACACGCCGTTTAAAGGCTCTGAAGTTGCCAGTTCAGTTATTGGTAAGCTGGGCGCATTTTTGGTTACCTTACCGACTGAGTTTACAAAAATATTTCAAAACTTTTTCGCGCGCACAGGCGTGCATATATTAACTGATAAAATGCGGCCTTTTTTAATCAATTATGGTCCTAGTAGTATCCATGTATTACGTCCAGGTCACCCGTTAATGGAGACACTTTACGATTTACCTATTCAAGGCGAGTCCTATGCCATTATTGGCTCAGACGGTGCATTAAGTTGTCAAGACGAGCTAACTTGTTCCAGCATCTCAGATGGTGTTGTTAACTACACATCAGCCAATTACCTGCATGCCAAAGAGCGACTTATTGTCAGCTCTGCGCATAACTCATTTCAAAATGAACAAGCTATCGCGTTTATTTTAAATAAATTAAATGTAGCGCAAGACGATACAGAGTAATAAGTTCTGGCTATTGGCTGAAGACATCGCGGGTCGATGCGATAAAACCTGATGCAAATGCCCTGATAAAGTCGGCCGATAAAACGCATAAAAAAATAGCTGACACTACCCATTAAGTCAATAATGATAATGTCAGCTATTTAAGCGCTTAGACTGAGTTTAACACCAACTTCGTCGCTGCGCTTTAAATTGCCTTTAACGCCTAACTGCGCGATAACGTTAAGCATATACGATATGTAAGTATCTAAGAAATCGAGTCAATATGTACGATAGTCTTTCTATTATTATCTAATGGCCACTCAATTTCTTGACCTTGCGACAAGCCAATTAATGCGCTACCAACCGGTGTCAGCACTGATAACGTGCCACTTTCCGTGGTTTCATGTGGATAAACGAGCTTTAATGCAAAGGTTTTTTGGCTCGAAAGCATAGTAAAAGTTACCGTTGAATTCATGCGCACCACATTGTTCGGTAACTTGGCTTTAGGCACTATTTTGGCTCGCTCCAATTCATCAATCAGTAGATCATGTGATGGTACATAATCTTGCTTCTCTATCATTGCATGTAAACGATCATAATCTTCATCGCTGATAATTAATTTAGGTTTAATCATTATATACCCTGCCTTATGGTTATTAGTTTCATCGTAAAATAATTTAGTACTGCTATATCAATTGGTTAAATAAAATTGCTTTATCGCTCGCGCTAAGCCTTCAATGGTATACTCCTCTGGCATAATACTCACCTTTAGCCCTGCATCTTCACAGGCTTGATATGTGGTTGTTCCTATCGCGCATATAACACTTGATTGTAAAATATCCTTAGTTTTATTAGCGCCTAAAATTTTGCTTAATGCCTGTACTGATGAAGGCGATGTAAATGCAAAGCAGTCAACACCTTTAGCTGACAATAACGCTGCTGGCTCATCATCGAGTACATCACGCAGCACGGTTTTATAAATAACTGGGGTATTAACCTGATAACCTTTTTCTGCCAGTACGCGCTCTAACTTCAATGCCGCCCTATTGCCTTTTGGAAAAAATATCGTTTTATTATTTGTCTCTACTTTTGCGAATAAAGTTGCTAATGATTCCGCGGTATATAACTCTGGCATCATATCTGTATTCAAGCCATATTCAGCCAACTGGCGCGCAACAATGGGGCCCACTGCACAAATTGTTACCCCTTGTAGCTGCGCTGGACTAATGCCCAAAGTTTGCCAATAGGCAAGGCTTTCGATAACCGCATATTGAGAAGTAAAAATTAAATAATCTGCATCTATAGCCTGACAAAACTGCTGTGCAAGTTGCGTTGTTTTATCTACTGATAAAATGTCAAATAAGGGACAGGCAACTAGATTATAGCACTGCTTAGGTAACAGACTTAATGCTTGGTTAAGTTTAGAGTACTCTCGACTAAACAAAACATTAATGGCCTTACGTGTTGTCATGCTACTGCCTTTTTATCGCGTGCGAAATCGCATTAATTAATTTTACTGCAACATATTCTTCATATGAGTCAACAGGATCAAAGTGTCGCGCATATAATAATTCTATTGTTTCTAATCGAGCACTAACCTGGCTAAGCAGGTTTTGATTTTCATTATCCATATTGTCGATTAGCTCAAATGTTTGATAGAGGTAATTCCAAAAATCTTTATGCATAAAATAACTCTCAATCTTGAACTAAAATAACCCTATGCAATAGCTTATTAAATAAACATAAGCTAAATCCAATGAGGGAAAAGTGAATTCAAGAGTTTTAATTGGGGCTGGGCGACTAAGCTAACAGGTGGTTCTTAGCCGCCCCTAAATGGGAAAGGCGCGAACAGGACTCATCCATGCAATGGATAAGTCCGCTACTAAGGCAATGTATTGAGAAAACGATAATGTTAGCATTTAATAATCGTACCATAGACAACAATGGTTGCCAATAAAGGTTAATTCTTTGGTTTTTATACTTACTTTTACATAATTGAGGCGAACAGGTTAAATTTCAAGTCTAAACTTGTTACCTAATTGCTTTTAACACCTTAACAATTGAAGTTGTTTAAATATTCAGTTTGCAGGTTGATTTTTCGCCAGCGCTAATCGACTGTAAAAGTGGTAACTTAACGCTGCTTTTAATATAACCACAGTCATTTAACGTCACTTTGTTTTAGCGCAATAAATGTTGACTATTTGACAAAAAACTTTCCAGTTGAGGATAGGCAAAATTTTACTTTTGACATCTAATTTCAACCGTATTGTTGTCTGGGTCTTGAATATAAATTGAGTTACCAAAGCCTTGTGCACCATAGCGACGGGTAAACTCCCCTGCTGAAACCTTGTGTTTTTTGAAGTGCTCAAGGATGTCTTGCTCTGCCATTGCTTTGATTTGCAGACAAAAGTGATCTAGATTTTGCTCAGTTTTTGTTGGTGCACCTCCCCCTAACGCGCCTAACTCACTATTGACATCGACAATATCAATCAAGCCATTACCCGCTCGCAATTGTGTGAGACCGGTAGCTTTCGATGTTTCGCGCTCAAGGGTACAGCCCAAGACATCAATATAAAACGCTAACATCTTTTTGGGTTGAGTGGTTCTTAAAACCAGATGATCAATCGCCATAATTTGCAACATAAATAGCCCTTACTTCATAACAAGAGAGACTCACTTAAGGTACTAATGCAGCACTTTTAAGCTACACCTTAGCCATTAATTTAAAAACATAAACTTAGCAATAAATAGTGCTGTTAGCGCCCAAACGCCCTTTGATATTTGTGATGCTTTACCCGTACCAAGCTTTAATATCGTATAGGTAATAAAACCAAATGCAATACCATTAGCAATTGAAAAAGTAAATGCCATCATTACCGCCGTACACAAGGCGGGCGCATACTCAGTTAGGTCATTCCAATCAAGTGCTTTTAAAGAAGTTAGCATCAACATAGCCACATAAATAAGCGCGCCGTCAACGGCAAAGCCTGGCAACATTTGTGCTAAAGGTAAAAAGAACATGCCAACGGCGAACAGCAAACCTATGGTTACCGCCGTTAAACCGGTACGTCCGCCAACAGATACACCGGCTGCCGACTCTACATATGAGGTAACAGGTGGACAACCAAAACCCGTACCGATCACTGAGGCAATTGAATCGGCTTTTAACGATTTACTCAGGCCTTGTATTTTGCCATTTTTATCTTGCAAATTAGCTCGCTCAGCAACCCCCATCAAGGTGCCGGCAGTATCAAATATATTAACAAATAAAAACGTCACTATTACTGGGATCAACGCCACCTGAAAAGCCCCTACAATATCGGCTTGCCAAAATATGGGGCTCAGTGCAGCAAAGTCTGGCACCGCTAACATGCCGTTATAACTAACAAAACCTGATGCAGGAGCGAAAGATTTAGCCGCTTCGGCAACGACAAAAAAGTCACTAGGTAAGAGCCACGTCATGATAAATGCAATCAGTGTTGTCAGTGCAATACCGATAATAACAGCGCCAAAAACTTTACGGTAACTTAATATACTAATCAGTAGAAAGCTTAAAAAACCTAAGGCCGGTGCTTCAGGCCCAAATTCGCCAAAACCAAAATGTGTTAAATCAGCAATCGCTACCAAATTATCAGCATCAGCGATAACAAGCCCCGTAAAACGTAAACCAATAAAACCGAGAAAAAGTCCCACACCTGCCGTCATCGCAAGGCGTAAACTCATGGGAATACTATCTAACATCCATTCCCTCAGGCGCGTCACACTCATTAAAACAAATACCACGCCAGACAAAAATACTGCCCCTAAGGCAACCTGCCAACTATACCCCATGGCACCAACGACGGAAAAAGTAAAAAATGCGTTTAAGCCCATACCTGGCGCTAGACCTACCGGCCAGTTAGCATATAAGCCCATGAGTATAGTGGCAATTGCCGCCCCTAAACAGGTAGCCAAAAACAAGCCATCAAACGGCATACCCGTTTTAGACATGATAATTGGATTTAAAAACATGATGTATGACATAGTGACAAACGTTGTCAGGCCAGCCATCAGCTCTGTTTTTATGGTAGTGTTATGCGAAGATAATTTAAAAAAGTCTGCCACTAAACCGAGCATTTTATCGGCTTTGGTTTGCTGTTTACTCGCGGATTGATCCATTAATACTGCTCACTTGCTTTCGATTTACCAAAATTTCTCTAATGGTAATAGTTTGACTGTTTTTTTATAAAAAATATATAACAAATCAACTAACCGCGGCTTTAGCTGCTGTTTTCTATGATCTAATAAAAAGAAGTTTAATTAAGGTTAACGCCAATAACACTCAGCTTTAAAACAAGGGTACTCAAAAAACATTGTCTAGGGTTAAAACTTAACTTTGAGCAACACGTCGTTTAGCCGCGTTAATGACGAAATTTTTCAATACTGCGATTTATTTGCTCTAACAAGGTGGGGTGTTTGCGTAAGTAATGCCGACTAATATACATGCCAAATGGCTTTTCTAATTCTTTTACTTTTTTAAATAATGATAAATCTTCTGTCGTTAGCGGATATTCAAAGACAACATCGGCTACAAATGCGGCATCAATGCGTTTTGATTTTAACATGGCAACTAAAGCTCGTGCATTTTGCGGTAACGCTAACACTTTATAGCCGTTGTCTTGCAACCACTGATAAGTATTAGTGCCTTTTATCGAACCAATAATTGCCTGCGACTTAAACGTGTGCGACTTGACATCAAAATCGGTATTTTTCAATAAAAACCAACTCCAGTTGTTGGTCATCATTGGCTGAGTAAAAACGGCTAGCTCATCACGGGCAGCGCTTTTTGACGCTAACAACAGGCCATCAGCTAACTCAACCTTAAGCGCCTGTACTGCGGTTGCATAATCGGCAACTAAGGTAATTTTATAGGCAATGTTACTGTCATTTAATACACGCTTAATCAAGTCGGGACCAATACCCACAACCTTGTTCTGATCGCTATAACTATAGGGTGGAAAGTACGGGCAAACAATATTAAGCAAATTATGGTTATCAGCAACACTTGGTAAAGAAACCAACAACAAGAGCACAATGACCAATTGACGAGATATAAATTTCTGCACAGGTATGTCGCTAATGTAAGGCAAGAACGCTAACTAGTTAACTAAAACATAGCCAATGAAAACATTAAATTCCCTTAGCTAAATTATAGGAGCTATCCTGTTAGCGTCAAGGCCTGACAGCATATCGCGTTTGGCTGCTGTCACGCTTAGCGCCATCATCAGCAAAAATGACCAAGATAATGTTTACTCTATTTAGCAATGGGTCCTTGGTTAATACTCGTTAATGCCATATTAACGTCAAAAATACGGCCTCTAATATTGCTTAGACCCATCGCGGTTAATCGGGCTGAGTGCATCGCGAGGTATGCTTTGGCATTCGCTTCATTATCAAATAAATAGATGCCACCCGCTAATTGACTAGTTTCACTCTCAGTCCAAATTTTCCATATTAAACCAGGCTCGTTATTGATAGAGGCCGCCAGCTCTGACAGTGCATCGGTCATTTCATCAGCGAAGGGGCCATTAAAATCAAAGTCTACTTGTAATAGTTTTTTCACCAAACATCTCCAAAAAAATTAAACTAATCGCCACAAAGAAAACTCGCGACGCTCTTGATGGCGATTAGCTGCATTTTATTTTACAGGTGGCGTAAATTATCGCGGGCGACGCGCCAACACTTAACGTCACTTCCCCATAGCCTGTTACGGAAAATTTCGCTGTAAAAATGCTTAATTGGCTTTTGCTAACGCCTGACTTACATCAGCAATAATATCATCAATATGCTCGATACCCACAGATATTCTTACCAAATCCGCACTCACCCCTGCCGACGCTAGCTCTTGCTCATTTAACTGACGGTGAGTTGTTGAGGCCGGATGACACGCTAATGATTTGGCATCACCAATATTGACTAAACGTAGAATCATTTGCAACGCGTCAATAAATTTAGCGCAAGACTCAACACCACCTTCAATGCCAAAACTGATAATGCCTGAAGCTTTACCCTTAGTGATCTTTTCACAATTTGCAAAGTAAGGACTATCAGGTAGTGCTGCATAATTTACCCACTTAACCTTTTCATGCTGCTGTAAATAAGCCGCTAGTTTTTCAGCATTTTCACAGTGTCTATCCATACGCAAACCGAGTGTTTCAAGGCCTTGTAGGATCTGAAATGCATTCATAGGTGATAACGCTGCGCCGGTATTACGCAACGGCACCACGCGACAACGGCCAATATAGGCAGCTGCGCCTAAGGCTTGGGTATAAACAACATTATGATAAGAAGGATCCGGCTCATTGAGCACCGCAAAGCGTTCTTTATTAGCAACCCAATCAAACTTGCCCGAGTCAATAATAACCCCACCAATCGACGTACCATGACCACCAATATACTTAGTTAATGAATGCACAACAATATCTGCGCCGTGTTCAAATGGACGACATAAATACGGCGTCGCCACAGTATTATCAACAATTAATGGTACACCATGTTTATGAGCAATTTTTGCTAAACGACTCAGGTCAACAATATTTCCAGCCGGATTACCTATACTTTCGCAAAATACCGCTTTGGTCTTTTCGTCTATCGCCTCTTCAAACGCTTGATAATCATCATAATTCACCATTCGTGCTTCAATCCCCTGTTTAGGGAGTGAATGAGCAAATAAGTTATAAGTACCGCCGTATAACTCACTGGTACTGACAATGTTATCACCAACTTCACAAAGACACTGAATAGCATAAGTGATCGCAGACATACCTGAAGCCACACATAAAGCCCCTATACCACCTTCCATCGCGGCCAACCGCTTCTCTAAAACGTCAGTGGTTGGGTTCATAATACGGGTATAAATATTACCTGGCACTTTAAGGTCAAATAAATCGGCACCGTGCTGGGTATTATCGAAAGTATATGACGTGGTTTGATAAATGGGTACTGCAGCAGATTTAGTGGTTTCTTCTGAAGTATAACCCTCGTGTAAGGCGATTGACTCTAATTTCATGCTATTTGCTCTCCTAGCTGGTGGGCATTTGCCCTTTTCTAAGCAAAGTAAAAACCAGCTTACCAGCCTATACTGCTGGTGACCTAGCTTACTTTTACATCACAATAGTTTTTATATGGTGGTACTAAATTATGGTATTGATTGGCTGATTAGGTATACAACCCACCCAGAAGTCTAGCCATCTAGAAAGACAATTGCAATAGCTTAATTGCGTAAAAATACTATTTTCTTGCTGGGGTATTAAACCGGCCGTTAAGGGCTTGCTGAGCATGAAACACAGTGAGCTATTCAAGGATGAATTAAATTTTTTAATATATTAAATAGATACTTAAAACAGCGCCATCATAGATTAAGTATAAACCGCTCTATGGTAGTGGCTAACCACAAACACATCATTATCAGGGTCATATTTGCTGCTGAGCGCACTAACCAAGGCTGTGAATGAAAATGAATATTGAATTTTTTTGTGATTAGTACAGCTAAACTCATACAGAAAAACCACAGGGTAAAAAAACTGCTAAAACGCCACTTAATTATACTGATTGCTAAATCATGTAACGCACCGCTTACAGCAAAGGTGAGTATTATCGCACACCAGGCTGGCACAATTTTTTGCAACGGACTCATAACATTTCTGGCAAGATAAAAACCCCAAATTGGGTTCCAATAGTGCCAAAATTGCTGGAAAGATGCTGCGCCAAATGAGTTTTTAAACATCTGACTCATCGACCCTTTCGCACCAAGCGCTACACCATTGCGCCTTTTAACGTAAGCTGATAGTGAAATAGATTTCGCCATAATAAGTTGTTTTTCTCGCCACACGTTAAAATATGCCGCTTATAACCAATAGCCAGACTACGGCATTTATAGATAGCAGACAACATAACCTAAAATGGTTAACTCGCTACGCACTTAATGTTTATGTACGCTTTAATGTTATAGCTATTAACCTACTTTAGTGCTGCTAACTTATTGACTTACCCGATCTCTGCCTTGCTGTTTTGCCCGATACATAGCTTGATCAGCATGCGCAAGTATGCTTTCAGCAGTTTCATCACCTGCCAACATCGCAATACCGACACTCACGGTTAAGGTATTTAGCTCACCGTCACCAACATCAATCGGCGCAAGCGCTAAACAATCGCGTAACTTATCTCCCAAAGCTTGAGCACAAGCTATATTGGCGCCGGGCTGGACAAAGACAAACTCTTCTCCGCCTAAGCGACCACAAAAGTCCGTTTGTCGACCTAAAGTTGACGCGACACTTGCAAACTTAACTAAAGCCAAGTCACCAGCTGCATGGCCCCATCGGTCGTTAATGCGTTTAAAGTGATCGATATCTATCGATAAAATACTAAGCGGTTGCTCAAAGCGTCGTGACTGAGCAATAAGCTCGGTTAATCGCTCTAAAGTTGCCCGTCGATTTGGTAAACCAGTTAACTCATCTACACGCGCCAATGCGGTCATTTCAGCTTGCGAGACTTTTTGATATAGAAGAAAGCTGCAGGTATCTGAAAGCAGCTCCATTAAAATGTAATCATCTTTACTAAAGGGCTCAACCGGCAAGGCACTAGAGAAGTTTATCGTGCCATATAACTTACCCGCCAGTCTAATTGGACTACCAATATAAGCTTCTAGAGCAAATTTTTCGTAGCATGGATGATCTTTAATCTCGCTTTTGGCAACATAATTAAAACCCAGCGTTCTATTTTCACTTAGGGTATGAAGGCAATAGGTATCAGTAACATCAAATGTCGTTGCGGGCTCAAGCTCACCATTGAGATCCACACAATTTTCCACTGTGTATTCATTACCTTCAATTTGCGATAGGATCGCAATTTTCAAACCAAAGTGTTGCAACCCAACTCGCAATAAGGCATTAATTTTCTGCTCGTGGCTCAAATTAACATCAGCGGTTATATTATGGATTTTTTGTAGTGCATCCAATGACTGATCGGCTGACCGCGCTGGGCGGATAATACCAATAAATCCCACGGTCTCGCCTGCAGCGTTGCGAATAGCCGCACCTGTTGTCATACCAAGAAATTGCTGCCCCTTAGCATGACGATAAACAATTCGGTAATTTTCTTCGGATATTCTGCTGGCAACATTGAAACGCTTACGCCCTTGCTCAGAAAAATCATTTTCATCGGCATAAAGTATTTTAGTTTGTTGGTGATACAACTCGTCTTTGCTGTAACCAAATAGCTGCTCTGTCGCCGCATTTATGTAAACCACACAGCGGTTAACATCGGTAACAATAACCGCCTCTTCAAACCCATTAAATATTTCTTGTAGAAAAAAAGATGAAATGGCACTGTCATTTAAGCTTGTCGACAATGCTGCAATAGCGTCATTGGGTGAATTTTCTTTCATTGCTCTACCTTATGGAGGGTGTTCACGTTAACAATGCGTTATTTGGCAACACATAAAACTGTATACACTTTAGCGAGCAAACACGCACAAGCCAACCACTTTGCGCTAAATTTAACAAACTCATGCTTTTTTCGCTTAAGCTGCGAACGTTTTCGACAGTTAAGAGTGATAAAATGCACAGTAAAACATTTGCTTGGCCAGATATGATACAAGCGACTTGCTGTGTTAAAACCAGCTGCTTACTGAAAAATCATAAACAGCTCGCTTTTGCAATTGCGCTTTTTGATAAGCGTTTACAGTGCGAGTTAGTCGCTAAATCCTAACTTATAACGCCACAGCCTTTAAGAATAATCTGTGTTAATGAGTCGACCACAGCGTCAAAGTCTGCATCTGTCATTGCCGTTTTATCTAATGCCGCAACAACTTGTACATTAAAGTCAGCATAATGTTGGCTTGAGCTCCAGATTAAAAATAACAAATGATGTGGATTGACCTTATCCATTAACCCTTGCTCTATCCACGACTCTATCACCATAACCTTATTGTTAATCCAAACCTTAAACTCGCTGTTTAAATAGTTGTTTAATACCGGGGCACCATGGATCAACTCACTGGCAAATATCCGTGACGCCTCTGGGTCGCTTTTCGCGTGCATCACTTTGGCGCGAATATAGGCACTTAAGGCTTGTTTAGGGTGCTCGTTAGCCGACAAGGTATCGTAGTCGTTATTCCAAACGGCAATAATATTACTGAGTAATTGCTGATATAAGTCGGTTTTATCTTGAAAATAATAATGAATATTGGCGCGGGCAATATTGGCGCGCTCTGCAATACGCTTGATCGACGCACCTTTAAAACCATAATTAACAAACTCTTGCTTGGCGGCAGCCAATATAATAGCTTTATTTTTTTCTCGAATACTGCTGGTTATTGTTTTCTTGTTACTCACTAAAGTTTCCTATTTCTCAATCACGCCTAGCCCAACTAAATACCATCATTGGCGCTTAGCTAACCTCGCCGCTGATTAACCGAGGCAATTATTGTTGCGCCAAATTTGCGATCCAGTGGGCCAATTGTTGCCGCTCTGTATCTGTCATGACGGTTTTATTCATAAAAGGCATATCTTGTGCGTCTAAAACACGGGCTTTGATGCGTGGTGCCCATTGCTTGATGGTGTCTATGTCTGAAAAGCTAAGTCCAGCCGGTGCAACCGTAAAGACAGGATCTGTGGCTTGCTCACTATGACAAGTGTTACAGCGTTGTTGGAACATTTGTAACACCTGCTTATCACTAATAACGTGCTGCTCTTGTTGTTTAGTCAACTGCGCAGTTGGCGGCGCAATTGCCATAGCTAACACTATGGTGGCCAACACCGCCGCAATTAAGATCAGCGGTTTTTGTTTACCAAAGTGACGCAGTACAAAGTATTGCCGCACCATAGCAGTAATGACCACTATCACCATCAGTACTAACCAGTTGGCGCTATGATTAAAGGTCATGGGATAATGGTTTGAAATCATAATAAATAACACCGGTAAGGTAATATAGGTGTTATGGGTTGAGCGTAACTTTGCATTAAGCCCATAGGCGGGATCAGGCGCACTCCCTTTTGCCACCGCGTTCACGAGCGCACGTTGTGAAGGCATAATACCGAAAAACACATTGCCTGCCATAATAGTCCCCATAATAGCGCCGATATGCATATAAGCGCCTCGCGCACTAAATACTTGCGTTAAGCCATAAGCTAACGCGGTAACAAGCAAGATTAAAATCAGCCCCAAGACACCGCTGTAATTGCGTAACTTTGTGCGCACTAATGCCTCATAACTACCAACACCAAGCACTATCGCGCCAATGCCCAATAAAATCGCTTGAAATGGCGATAAGTCGGCTACCCGCTTGTCAATTAAATAGGTTTCAGCGCCAAGATAAAACATCAATGACAACAATAAAAAGCCGGTGATCCAGGTGCTATAGGCTTCCCATTTAAACCAATGTAAAGTGCTAGGTATATGAGGGGGCGCGAGTTTATATTTGGCAATTTCATAAAAACCACCACCGTGAATTGCCCATAAATCACCAGCAATGCCTTGCTCGGCTTTCGTTTTCGGTGGTGTTTGTAGATGATTATCTAACCAAACAAAATAAAATGAAGCCCCTATCCATGCAATGCCAGTGATCAAGTGCGCGAAGCGGATCACTAAGTTTAACCACTCATTAATATACGGATCCATACCCTTCCTTACCTTTTAGCTTTGTTATTGTACTGCTGTTATGATTTACCTTTCGCTAAGGCGCTTTAGTTTTTAACGCCGTCACTAATTGGCTAACCTAGGCGAACGATTACCTTAGTCATTGCCTAAGTCATTGCTTGGCTCTGGCTCCACCCGCTCTCCCATAATATGAGTAGCTTTCACATGGCGTTCATCGCCGAGCATGCTTAAAATAAACAGTTTTTCAGTCAGTGTTTGACAATGCTGCATACGACGGGCCATCAAGGGGGTTGCTTGATAATCTAACAACACAAAGTCTGCTTCTGCACCTTTTACAAAGTTGCCGATTGTGCCTTCAAGATCTAACGCCTTTGCGCCCCCTAAGGTCGCCAAATAAAATGATTGAAACGGACTGAGCTTTTCTTGTCGCAATTGTTGGGTTTTATAGCCTTCATTAATGGTGCTTAACATGGAAAAGGTCGTACCTGCGCCAATATCACTGCCCAAGCCTACATTGATATTAAAAGCTTTTGCTTGCTGTAAATTAAACAAGCCACTACCTAAAAACAAATTCGAGCTAGGGCAAAATGCAATGGCAGATGAGGTTGTCGCTAAACGTTGACACTCGTTATCATGTAAATGTACGCCGTGGGCAAACACACTGCGCCGACCCAGTAGTTTACTGTTATCGTAGACATCTAAATAACCATCTCGTTCTGGAAATAGCTCTTTCACCCAAGCAATTTCTGCTTTGTTTTCACTTAAATGAGTGTGCAGGTAAACCCCTGGGTATTCTGCCAGTAACTGCCCAGCTTTATTGAGTTGCTCAGTTGAGCTCGTTGGCGCAAACCTTGGGGTTATCGCGTATTGTAAACGCTCTGTGTTATGCCATTTTTCAATTAACGCTTTACTGTCTTCATAGCCACTTTGCGCGGTGTCCGATAAATAATCAGGGCAGTTGCGATCCATGAGCACTTTGCCGCAAATCATGCGTAAGTTTTTTTGTTGAGCAACCGTAAAAAACGCATCGACAGAGGCTTTATGAACCGTACCAAACACTAATGCTGTAGTGGTACCAGCGGCTAGCAATTGATTTAAAAAGAATTCTGCAACATTTTTACCGTGCTCAAAATCAGCAAACTGGCGCTCAAATGGAAAGGTATAATTTTCTAGCCACTCAAGTAATTGTTCGCCATAGGAAGCGATCATTTCAGTTTGCGGGTAATGCACATGAGTATCAATAAAACCAGGCATTATGAGGCCATTTTGATAATGAATAAGCGCTACATTCTCGTCTAGCTGCGCTAACAGCTCACTTGCCTCTCCCACTTGCTCGACTAAGCCATTTTTAATGATCATGACACCATCGGCAAAGTACTGGTAACTCTCTGACAGCGGTACTTTGTCTGGATCGGCTAAAAAGTGTAGCAGTTCACCACGATATACTTTTAACATTCACATTGACCTTCTGGTTATTTTATCCGCTAAGTTTACTGTTTACTGGCTCGGCTCTATGCCCAGTATGGCTTGCCTAATTGGCAACAATCAGGTGCGTGCCATCGAGTGTAACCAGATCACAGTTATCACCTGGGCCGCCCCTGTCTATGACTAAAAAGTCGCTTTCTACATCTAAAGCTAAACAAAAGTGGTGCCATGTGCCTTTATGGTAGTTTACCCCTTGCCCTGCACTGGCTTTAAATACGCGTAATTGTGTTAAGTCTAAATCGCCTTTGGGCGCCACTACCACCAAATAGGGCTGTTGACCTAACGGGATAAACGCTTGGCTACCTTTTGGATGGCGCTCCATCATTTTAATGGCAATAGGTTGTGCTAATGGCGTAGTACGAAAAATATTGATCAAGGCATGGCCACCATGGTCACTCACATCAACAGTAGCTAAATCATGGTAACGCTGGGTATAGCCTTGATTTATCGTTAATACCTTTGCGCTATCACTGGCTTCAATGACATCACCAAATTCACGAAATGCCGCGCTAGTTAATGGCTCAGGGCGGATAAGTTGGCACTTTTTAGTCATCATAACGCAGTAAACCCGTTAGCTGCCGCGATAGGTTGAGTAACCAAATGCCGTTAATAACAAGGGAATATGGTAATGTGCGCCACTGGCATCAATTTCAAAAACAATATCAACATAGGGATAAAAGCCTGTCACCTTTTGACTGATAAAATAGGCTTGGGTTGCAAAATGCATGCGATATACGCCGGCTGAAAGTACATGCTTAGCTGTTAATAAATCACTAATGCGACCATCGGCATTGGTTACCCCTGTTGCTAATTCACGCCACCCTTGCTGGGTTTGCTCAAATAAGCTAATGGCTAAGTTTTCAACCGGTTGACCGCGCGTGGTATCTAAAACATGGCTGGTAATTTGACTCATGATAATTTCTCTAAGCGTAAGTGAAAGATTTTGCGTTGCTCTGCCGCAGCATTACGCAGCTCTGTGGCTTTATCATTAACTAAACGCTGCTGTAATAGCGCCAACATTTGCTCAGCCGTTTTGCCTGTTGCACAAACAATAAAAATAAAACCAAATTTTTCTAAGTATTGGGCATTTGCCTGCGCTAATGACGCGATTACTTGCTCTGAAGCGGCACGCACCGCGCTTTGTTCGTCACTGGCCAGTGCTTGAGTGTTGGCATATTTCGCTCGCAATGTGGCTAAATCGCCAATTTGTGGATGGCCCGCAAAGGCTGCTAAATAATCAGCCTCAGTTAAGTTTTGCCAAGCCAAATCTGCCTTAGCAACTAAGTCGTTTTTATCCAAAAATGGCCGCGCTTGCACTAAGGCGCTAACCCATGCACTTGAGCTACAACATTGCAACAAGCGCTCAGTGGCTTGTTGCTCTGTTAATTGGTTTAAGTGCGCTACATTCATGTTCTTGTTCCTTAATCACTGCTTGGTATTCATTAGCTGTTGGTCAGTAATGGTTTAATATCTTGCCAACATACGCCTTGTTGCCCGCGAGCGCGTACGTTATTAACCGGCTTTGCTTGACTGTTTTGCGCACTTAGGTTTGTTGTAGTATCAATGCTCAGGCTCTGAGCTTGCTCTGCCTGTTGCTGTTGATAGCAATGGATAATTTCTGCCGCTATCGACACCGCTACTTCTATCGGTAGTTTGCCCGCAACCTGACTTAAGCCTATCGGACAACTCATGCGTGCCACTTGGCTAGGGTCAATTTCACGGTGCTTAAAGCGCTGCTGAAATCGTCGCCATTTAGTGGCTGAGGCAATTAACCCTAAATAATGAAAATCAGCGCGCGTTAAAACGGCTTGGCTAATGGCAAAGTCCAATTGATGATTATGAGTCATGACAATAAAGTAGCTTGCTGCAGGCATGCGCGCAACTTCTAACTCAGGCGCGTCACTAACGATGCAGTTTAAATTGTCATATTTTGCAAGGTCGTTGGTAAACTGCTCTGCACGCGAGTCTACCCAAGTAATGTGACAAGGCAATTGCGCTAAAATCGGCACTAGCGCTTTGCCAACATGACCGGCACCAAATAACATAATATTCACCGCATGTTGTGCAAAGCATTCAAATAACACACTGGCGCTGCCACCACAGCATTGTCCTAATTGACTGCCTAATTGAAAGTGTTCAATTTGCTGAGCGGCTTTGCCGGTCCGTAACAATTTATTCGCTTGTTTGATGACTTTATGCTCAAGGTGACCACCGCCTATGGTGTCAAAAATGCCATCTTTACTCACCACCATTTTTGTGCCGTTGTTTCTGGGCGTTGAACCAGCCACCGCAACAAGCGTAACTAACACATAACTTTGACCTTGTTGGCTTAAGTGATGACATGCTCGGCTCCAATTCATCTTCATCTTAGGCCCCTAGCTTTTTGTCTTCGCGCGCGGCTTGCGCTTTTTCTTGCATTGCCGCTACCGCCCACAACACCCGCTCTGGGGTTGCGGGTGTATCTAAGGCTGGACTAAATTGATAATCAGCGACACTGGCAATGGCGTCTTTTAGCGCCGACCAGACTGAAATTGCCAGCATTAACGGCGGCTCACCGACCGCTTTTGAGTGATAAATAGTTTGCTCTTGGTTTGGATCATCGGGCACTAGTGCAACATTAAACTCAAGCGGTAAATCGTTAATGGCAGGAATTTTATAAGTTGCTGGATTATTTGATAATAAGCGCCCTTGTTGGTCCCACACTAACTCTTCACTGGTTAGCCACCCCATGCCTTGAATAAAGCCCCCCTCTATTTGCCCAATATCCAGTGCAGGGTTTAATGATTGCCCAACGTCGTGCAAAATATCGACGCGCAAAACCTTATATTCGCCGGTTAATGTATCTATGATCACCTCAGATACCGCTGCGCCGGTAGAATAATAAAAAAACGGCCGACCTTTTGCTGTACTGCGATCAAAATGAATTTTCGGCGTTTTATAAAAGCCAGTCGCGGATAAGGATACACGCGCCATGTAGGCTTGCTGAACAAACTCAGCAAAGCTAAAACATTGCTGTGCAATCTTAACCTGATTATTGCAAAAGCTCACTTCGGCTTCGGTAACTTGATAATGCTGACAAGCAAAGCTGATCAAGCGCGCTTTGATAGTTTTTGCCGCCGCTTGTGCGGCTTTACCATTAAGATCTGTACCTGACGATGCTGCCGTGGGTGAGGTATTGGGTACCTTGTCGGTGCGCGTTGCCGAAACGCCAACCCGGTCAACATCAAGCTGAAACTCTTCGGCAACAATTTGCGCCACTTTGGTGAACAACCCTTGGCCCATTTCCGTGCCGCCATGATTTAAATGTATAGTGCCATCGGTGTAAATATGCACTAACGCACCCGCTTGGTTAAGGTGTTGAACGGTAAATGAAATACCAAATTTTACCGGTGTTAAGGCAAGGCCTTTTTTCAACAGCGTATTTTCAGTATTAAAGGCGGTAATGGCTACTCGGCGCGCTTGATAGTCTGCGCTAACTTCCAGGTTATCAATCAAGGCTGCCAGCTTATTGTGTTCGACCTGTTGGTGATAGTGGGTCATATTACGCTGGTTTTGACCATATAAATTAATTTTACGAATGGCTAACGGGTCTTGCCCTAAAAAGCGTGCAATATCATCCATTACCATTTCTATGGTCATCATACCTTGTGGCCCACCAAAACCGCGAAACGCGGTATGCGACACCGTATTTAATTTACATCGATTACCGGTCACAGAGGCTTGATCTAAATAATAAGCGTTATCTGAATGAAACATAGCACGATCAACTATGGCATCTGATAAATCAGCGGAATAACCACAATTGCCATTCACCACGATTTTAATGCCTTTTATTTGCCCCTGATCATCAAAGCCAACCTGATAACTGTTTTCAAATGGGTGACGTTTGCCGGTCATGGTAAAATCATCAACTCGGCTTAGTTTAAACTTTACAGGTCGTTGTGTTTTATTGGCCAATAAGGCAGCAATACAGGCCCAAGGCGCAGCTTGGGTTTCTTTACCGCCAAAGCCGCCGCCCATTCTGCGGGTATCAACCACCACCTTATTAAGGCTAATATTTAATACTTCGGCAACCAGTTTTTGCACTTCACTGGGGTGCTGTGAAGAAGAAAATATGGTCATGCCGCCATCTTCTGTAGGCACGGCACTAGAAACTTGCCCTTCAAGGTAAAAATGCTCTTGACCACCAATGGCTATTTGCCCTGATAGTTGGTGCTGAGCGTTGGCAATGGCGCTATCTGCATCACCGCGCTGCATGGTAAACGGGGGGCGAACAAAGCTTTGCTTAGCCAGCGCAGCTTTAACACTTAATATCGGCTCAAGTACTTGATAGTCAACTTTTGCCAACTTTACCGCTCGTCTTGCTAAGTCATGGCTCGTTGCGGCAACGGCAAATATTGGTTGACCAACATAGTCAACTTTATCTACTGCTAGCACAGGATCGCCAGGAAAAACTGGGCCAATATCATGATGACCTGGCACATCCGCTACTGTGATCACCTCAACCACACCTTCAGCAGCTTTTACCGCTGATAAATCAAGGTGTTTAATCTTGCCATGGGCAATTGTGCTTTGACCAACCGCCGCATGTAATTGCCCTTGTATATTTGCGTTGTCATCAATATAACGTGCTTCGCCGCTGACATGCTTATCAGCACTTTCATGTTTGCTTGGGCGACCAATGCCACCTAAGCCTACAGACTTTGCTGACTTAGGCTGTGTATCATTGCTGTGCTGAGTTGCAATTAAGCTACGCATAATTCACCACTCGTGTTGCTATGTTGGAATTTTGGTACTCTAAATAGCACTTTTTCAGTAAGTTTTGTGCCACTTGCATACGGTAGTTATCACTGGCGCGCACATCAGACAAAGGTTGAAAGTCGTGGCTTAATGCTTGTTGGGCCGCGCTGATATTATCTAGCGTAAACGTTTTATTTAATAAGGCGGCTTCACACGCCAATGCGCGCTTGGGCGTTGCTGCCATACCGCCAAACGCTATGCGCAGCTGAGTTACCTGATTATCTTTTAACTCAATAAAAAATGCCGCCAACACCGCTGAGATATCATCGTCAATGCGTTTTGATATTTTATATACTTTTAATGTTTGCCCAGACTGTGCTTTAGGTAGGTATATATTTTTAATAAATTCACCGGCTTTTAAAGCGGTTTTTTTATAACCGAGAAAAAAGTCTTCAAGGGCAATTTTTCGCTCGACATCACCAAGTTGCAGGCTAATTTTTGCCCCCAATGCGATCAGCGTCGGTGCCATGTCGCCAATTGGTGAGGCATTAGCAATATTGCCACCTAAAGTGCCAACATTGCGAATTTGTCTTGAGCCTAATCGCGTTATCATTTCACCAAGCTCAGGATATTGTGCAGCAAGTAAAGGAGTAAATTCACTGTAAGGCACTGCTGCGCCTATGCGTATATACCCAGCAGCCTCTTCAATCTCTTGTAATTGTGCGACATCGCCTAAGTATACCAAGTCTTCGATTCTGGCTAAGTTTTGGGTCACAGACAAAGCTAAGTCGGTAGCGCCTGCCACGAGGGTTGCCTGCGGGTTTGCCATTAACTTTTCCGCTAATTGGCTAATATTTTTTGGCGCATAGTATTGGTGTTGCTTATGAGTAAGCTCAGCTCCTGGCAAGTCGTGAATGGCGCGTAGCTGCGCCACTGTTTGCTGATATTGCTGTGTAAACGAGTCTGACTCTATCAGCTCACTTGTTGTCAGCGCGGCATCAACAATTGAGCGATAACCAGTACAGCGGCATAAATTACCGGCTAAGGCGGTTAATACCTGTTCACGATTAGGCGTTGGTGTTTGCTTGTGGAGTGCAAACGTTGACATAACAAATCCTGGCGTACAGAAGCCGCATTGCGAACCATGATGATCTACAAAGGCTTGTTGCACCGGATGTAATGTTGCACCTTGTTTAAGGTGTTCAACACTGAGCAATTGCTTGCCATGTAAAGTACCAACAAAACTGATACAGGCATTAATGGCTTTATAGTTCAGTGCTGTCTTGTCTTTATTAAGCTGTGCAACCACCACAGTGCAGGCACCACAATCACCTGAAGCACACCCCTCTTTTGTGCCTGTGCTAAATGCTTGTTCACGCAGATACTGTAACACCGTTAAATTTGGCTCAAGGTTTTCTAGGGTCACAGGATCGTTGTTTAATAAAAAACGAACAGCTTTTAAGGTCATAGGGATTCCGCTTATAGGTTTGCTAGGCTAAAAATTAGCCCAACATAATAAAACCAATATAACAGATTAAAAACCTGACACAAGTGTCAAAAAAAACTTGATAACCGTAATAAAGTAGCCGGTGTAGGTAAATAGCGGCGTACACTAAGCTAAAACATAGCCTTGCTCATTTTCACGGCCTTGTAGCAGAAAATGAGCAAGGTGCTGGCAGATACGTCTTAGCAATTAACGATAATTGAGCAAAAAATGTATACGAGAAGCGGGCTTGCAGTGTCTTAATTTTGCGGGCGAATAAACGGCATATGACGATTAACGTCTTTATAAAGTAAATAACGAAACGGCCCAGGACCGCCGGCGTAACAAGATTGCGGACAAAAAGCCCGTAACCACATAAAGTCGCCTGCTTCCACTTCCACCCACTCGCCATTTAAGTGGTACACGGCTTTGCCTTCAAGCACATAAAGGCCGTGTTCCATAACATGGGTTTCATCAAACGGAATAACCCCGCCAGGTTGAAAAGTAACTATATTTACATGCATATCGTGACGCATGTCGGATGGCTCGACAAAACGTGTGGTTTGCCAAACGCCATCAGTATCAGGCATCGCCACCGCTGCAACGTCTTGATCACTGGTGACAAACGGCTCCGGCGCTGCTAAGCCGTCAACGTATTGATAGGCTTTGCGGATCCAGTGAAACTTAAGCGTTTGCTCGCTATTATTGGTTAATGTCCATTGACACTTGGGCGGCAAGTAAGCATACCCCCCCGCTTGCAAGGTATGGCGGCGACCTTCAATATTAAGCTCCATTTCGCCTGCCACCACAAATAATACCGCTTCAGCGCTGTCATCAAGCTCGGGCTTTTCTGAGCCACCACCGGGCTCAACTTCAACAATATACTGAGAAAAGGTTTCGGCAAAACCACTGAGTGGCCGCGCAATTACCCACATACGCATTTTTTGCCAAAACGGTAAATAACTGGTGACAATATCGGTGAGTACCCGCTTAGGGATAATGGCGTAGGCTTGAGTAAAAATAGCACGGTCGGATAATAACTGACTTTGCGGCGGTAAGCCGCCAGTTGGTGTATAGTATGTATGCTTGTTTTTCATGCGGTAATTCCTTTTTTATTGTAACAACAAAGCTTGTTGGCATTATAGCTTGGCACGTTGTGCTCAGTTATTTTAGTTTTCGTTTTCAAGCCAGTAGCCATTAAGTGCCGATATTATAATTTAGCCACTGTGATGTTTTAACCAATGCTCCGCAATATCTTGTCGTCGGCATAACCAAATATCATCAAACTGCTGAAGATAATTAAGAAACTTCACTAAACTGGCAAAGCGCCCTGGCCGACCGATAATGCGACAATGTAAGCCTATCGACATCATTTTCGGGCGTTGGGCACCTTCGGCGTACAAGGTATCAAAACTGTCTTTTAAGTACTGATAAAATTGCTCGCCTGAGTTAAAGCCTTGTGGGCTAGCAAACCGCATATCGTTTGCATCAAGCGTGTAAGGAACAATCAAGTGGGGTTTATCTATACCCTTGACAAAATAGGGTAAGTCGTCGGCATAACTGTCAGCGTCATATAAAAACGAACCCTCTGCCATCACCAGTTGTCGGGTATTAGCACTCATGCGTCCTAAGTACCAGCCTTTGGGCTTTGCACCTGTCATTGCTTGATGTATAGCAATCGCTTTTTTTAAATGCGCCCGCTCGGTTGCTAACGGCACGTTTTGATAGTCAATCCAACGGTAACCATGGCTTGCTATCTCCCAATTGGCGGCTAACATGGCATCAACCGCTTCGGGGTTTCTCTGCATGGCCATAGCCACGGCAAAAACGGTAACAGGTATCTTACGTTCGCTAAATAATCGTTGTAAGCGCCAAAATCCTGCTCTGCTGCCATACTCATAGCAAGACTCCATATTCATATGACGTTGATTTTCAAATGGCACAGCGGCAACTATTTCAGATAAAAAGGCTTCTGAGGCCTTATCACCATGCAAAATGCAATTTTCTGCCCCTTCTTCGTAATTAATGACAAATTGCACGGCAACTTTAGCTTTGTTAGGCCAACTCACTTTCGGTACTTGGCGACCGTAACCTACCATATCGCGGGGATAGTTATTTTGATGATCTGCGTTCATTGCTATAGCCGTCCATTAATTTACTTATTTTATCGATAATTACGCGTGATATAAGCGCGCTTACTAGCCCATAAATACGGTATTTTTTTTATAATATCAAGCGCCTTTCATACACAAGCTAACGATTTATACCGCAAAATGTCGCTGAAATATGAGCAACTGCTAAGCTAATTAAGAGCCTTCAATCACAAAGGATAGCTTATGACATATGTTGACGGTTTTGTCCTTGCTGTGCCAACAGCGAATAAAAAAATGTACCTAGAACTTGCTCAAACTATGGCGGATATCTTTAAAGATCACGGTGCGTTAACTGTCGTAGAAAACTGGGGAGATGATATTCCTAGTGGTGAATTAACGTCTTTTCCTATGGCAGTAAAATGCCAAGCAGATGAAAGTGTGGTGTTATCTTGGGTGACTTGGCCGAATAAAAAAGCACGGGATCAAGGTATGGTACAAGTAATGGCTGATCCGCGCATGAGCTTTGATCAAGCAGAGATGCCTTTTGACGGTAAACGTCTGATACTCGGTGGTTTCGAAACAATATTAAGCAAATAGTATTGCACTGTTGACTAACCCAGTTGATAGGGTAAATAAAAATAGCCCACTAGGTTAATACTAAGTGGGCTATGCTCAAACTGTTTTTTTATTTGTTTAACGTTTTACGCGCCAAGCTAATGCACTATAACTTGGTTATGGTGCCAGTGACAGGGTTAACCAAAAACTCAACGAGTTCAAAGACATTGTCTTCTGGTGCACTTTCGCTTGCAGCATTATTGCTTGCATCACCAGCATCAGTCACCATTTGGTCTAATACTATGGTAAATTGGGTTGGACCATTAGCATAACCTTTAACACGTAAAGTGTAGGTTTCACCGCCAACCACTGTGCTACCAACTTGTTCTGAAGCGCCTAAGTTACCTGACGTGGCTAACACATTACCTTCACTATCCAGCATTGAAAAATCCAGATCCGGATAAGCACCACCGACGTCAACATCGGCTGTTAATGTGGCAACGGCACTAGTAGCGCTGTTTAGTGCCGTAAAATTAACATCAACATAGTCAACGCCATCAGCTACGGCTACATCGGTTGTGCCAATCGCCACTAAACCTTTATGTTCAGAAATGGCATGGTATACCACCTCACGCGCTGCTGCTTCAGAGGTATCATTTGATACTTGGCTGCCACTCGCAGCGCGTGCTTGGCCTTCTACTTTCGCAAATACTTTGGCTTTAAAACTAAACATTTCCGCTAATGGATTATCAAAACGCAAGTTACGCGCACTTGAATCCTTGCCCGGTGAAACCGCTTCATTGTAAACAAAGCGCGCTTTATCACCACGCTGGCCTGTGCCTGCGTTATCAGCATTATTAACGCTAACATTAGCACTACTAATTGACACGATATCAAAATTGATAGGTCCAAATAATACCTTAGCACTGTTGTTAGTTAAGGTGTTATCAAACGCAAACTCACTTAGTGAGAACGTGACATTGCTGATACTTGCTTGCACCTGCTTAGTGACATTTTTCGCTTTCAATTTCGTTTTAGCTGTACCGGATAAGTCTGAAAACCCTACTTGTCCTGTGGCATTGGTTTTTATCGCACGCACCACATATTGATAGTCAAAATCGTCAATGCCTTGGCCTGCACCACGACCAAAACCTTGGCCTTTATCTAAGTAGCTCGGCTCAGTAACAAACTCAACATGGGTATAACCATTTGACGTTAAGTCGCCATCGATATATTCACGGCCAGGAACACCAGCAAATAATCGTGCTGGGCTGCCACCTTTACGTTTTAATACTTGATAGCCAATAACGCCATCAACACTGTCCCATGAAACATTAATGCTGTCATCGCCAACAATATCAGCAATAATATTTTGTGGCGTTGCTGGCGCTGCTTGGTTGGCGGTAAAGTCACTGACCGCAGTAGAAATCATTTGTACGCCACCTAACGGGGCTTGGGCATTTTTACCTAATTCACGCGCCGCATATACTCGTTCAATTAACGCATGGTGTTTACCTAAAGATTGCGCATCAACAGAGTTTGCCGGATATAACATGGCATCTGCAATTAGCACCGCATCTCGGGCTTTAACAAAAGTATCTGGTGCACTGACCCCTAAAACATACATAGAGCCTAGGAAGATACGCTCCCAAGTTTCTTTACCTAAGCTCGCCGCTTGCGTGGCTTCACCAGTTACCGGATCAGGGCGAACAAAGTCGTTAGCAGGATACATCTGGACCATCAATTCGCGTAAATCCCACATTGCACCGGCATAAATTTCGCCGTCTCTGTGTTCTTCAAAGGTATTGCCACGCGTCCCTAATTGCGAGTATCGCAATTGACTTTGACCACTACGAATATACTCAAATGAATCAGGGTCGACATTAGCTGCACGTAACACATCTCTTAATTTACAGGCATTCACCGGATAAGTGCCTAAGTCTGGGGTTTCACCAATAGTATACGCCCATAAATCTGCTTGACCTTCGTTTAACGCGCCGCCTTCTGGGCTGCCTTCAAAACCGGCAATCGGTGTGATGGTTGCATGTGTGCCTTCATGAATTGGCACACTAAAGTCGATAGCTAGGTTATTGAATAGATTACCGTGACCATAAAACGTTGGGTTAACCACCACTTCTTGACCAGCAACGTCTTGTGACAGTGGAATGGCAAAGGCATTATCTAAGTTTAACAAATCTGCTAAAAACTCCGGATCGCTCGGGTCTGTAGGTGCATCTAATACATTAGGAATATGTACAACGCCCACTAAGGGGGTTGACTCGTTCGGATATTGATCTGGAAAACTACCATTACCAAAACCACGCGCATGCACTGCATCACCTTCTTTGTGTAAGTAATCTAAATACTCTAATAAATTGGTGATATAAATAAATTGGCTGATGCCATCAAAATGTACTTTTGAGCCTGTGGTATGATCTTTTTCATCAACGCGGCCGTAAACTGACGCTTCATCACGGTCAAAATAATAGGTTCCTAATGCGGCTTGAGGAAACGGTGAACTCGTTGGTAAAGCACTGCCAATAAGCGCATGCTTACCGGTTAAGACTCCTTCAACCCCTGTCACTCGGTTGCTATCATCAAACTTACGCAATTTAATGCGTAATAAGTCTTGTGGTCGAGCGGTTAACCCGCCGTCTTCATCGATAATTTCACAATTGTCTTGTAGTTCAGCCGTGATGGGAGGAAAGGTTGGGAAATAATCAGCAAATTGATCAGTAGGCTCATAGCCTTCTGCGGTGCGCACCTGATCTTCACGGTAAAGTATTTCGCCAGATTGAGCATCAACCATATACTTAAAAACACCAAAGGGATTGGTTGAGTAGTAATAAAACTGCCAAACTAAGCTATGACCATTAGCCGTTTGCACAAAACGTAACTCTGGCATCGGGGTTTGAAATACACCGAGTTTTTCCGCAATGGTATTAAACGCCGGCGTTAACACGTCCATCGCTGCAGCTGGAATATCTTTTTGAAATTGTAGTAAGTTTTGACTTGCCGCTAATACGGCCGATTCAGCAGAAAGCTCTGGCTGACTGGCAAGGTTGAAATCTTTTTGATAGGGTCCCATAACACCACGAACATGGTTATTGGCATCAATAACCACACCCACACCACTGCCATCGACCTTAATACCGTTTACCACTTGCTCGAAACGAACAACTTGACCACCTAACGCGGCTTTTGAGCGATTAGCATTAAACTGTAACTGATCTATGTTCAGACCAGCAAAAATAGCTTGATGATCGGCAATAAAATTACGTGCCATATTTTCAGGCGAGTGGCCTGAAACTTGAATCGCCATTCCTATCATGGCATCTACAGTACCGGTCAAGGCGTTGACCGTGACCTGCGCATTCGGATTTTGGGCTTTAAACTGGTTAATGGCCTGAGTTTGCTCCGCACTTAGTGCTTGTAAACTAATGGATGCGCTATCTTGCAATTGGTTGACAGTCGGTACACTTGCTACGTCAAAATTTAAGATTTTATTTGCTTTCACGCTGTCACTAACGCTAGCGGCATAAGCATCTGTAGGTAGTGCGGCAAATGGTGTTGCTAGCGCAAACGCGATGGCACTTGAGAGTAATGTAGTTTTCATCTTTATTAACCTTTATGGTTGTGGTAACCACCAACCTCATATTGTTACGGTTGATGGACACTTTATGGGTAAGAAAATAATTCACTTAACCACAGTGCCTATTTTTTCAACAAAGGTTAATCGGGTGTTCCCCCTAGAGCAGCTAGGTATAATCCCCTAGTTTAGGGCTGAGGAGTGTTATTGGAACGCAGACCATATTGTATTGCGATAATGCAGAAACCCACATGCATCGCCAACAACAAACATTAACGCTATCGGCAGTAATAGTGCGCTAGTTGTTACAGTAGTGCGAAGAAAGCGACATAATTTAGAAAGTACATGCATGTATACACCGCCAGTTTAATGAACTTGAGCTGATACGAGAAAAAAGCCGCCGAAAGCTTCGGCGGCCATTAAATAGACTTACTTACTTAAATGCTCAGCATGAAAGCGTAAGTGATCTTCAATGAAGCTAGAAATAAAGTAGTAACTATGATCATAGCCTTCATGAATATCTAAAATTAGCGGATAACCACTGGCTTTTGCCGCGGCTTCTAATGCTTCTGGTTGCAATTGTTCAACAAGAAAATCATCTGCGCCACCTTGGTCAACTTTAACCGGTAGGTGCGTGGTTGCTTTACGCATCAACTCACTAGCGTCATACTCTTGCCATGTGGCTTTATCTTTACCTAAGTACGCGGTAAATGCTTTTTTACCCCAAGGTGCTGTGACTGGATGACAAATAGGGCTAAATGCCGACATTGAACTATAACGCTCTGGATTTCGCATACCGATAACTAAAGCACCGTGCCCACCCATAGAGTGACCACTAATAGCGCGTTTATCTGACACCGGAAAAGTTGCTTCAATCAAGGCTGGCAGTTCATTTACCACATAGTCATACATTTGATAATGCTTATTCCACGGCGCTTGGGTAGCGTTAACATAAAAGCCCGCGCCTTTACCTAAGTCGTAACCTTCATCATCAGCTACATCGTCGCCACGTGGGCTAGTATCTGGGGCAACAATCGCTATGCCTAACTCAGCGGCAACACGCATAGCACCGGCTTTTTGCATAAAGTTTTCATCGCTACAGGTTAAACCTGAAAGCCAATACAATACCGGCACTTTTTTACCATTTGCGGCCTGTGGTGGTAAGTAAATGGCAAACTGCATTGGACAGTTTAATACTTTCGATTGATGACTGTACTGCTTGTGCCAGCCACCAAAAATTTTATTTACACTCACACTTTCAATTAAATGTTCAGCTGTCATGGTAACTCCTTAATAATGCCCCTTGTATTTATACACAAACAAAAGGGGCTAATAAATCAGCAATCAAAATTAATTGATTGCACTGCTTTTAGTACACGCGACGGGTAATATTACTTATCAAAATGAATAACGGTGCGGATACTTTCACCTTTGTGCATTAGCTCAAACGACTCGTTGATATCTTCTAATGCCATGGTATGAGTTATAAAGTCACTTAACTTAAATTCACCCGCTAAGTAACGCTCAACATAATCAGGTAACTCTGTGCGACCTTTTACACCACCAAAAGCCGAGCCACGCCATACACGCCCTGTCACTAACTGGAACGGACGGGTTGAAATTTCTTGCCCAGCACCGGCCACACCAATAACCACTGACTCGCCCCAGCCTTTATGACAACACTCTAACGCCGAGCGCATCAAGTTAACGTTACCGACACATTCAAACGAGTAATCTACGCCGCCATCGGTTAATTCAACAATCACATCTTGAATCGGCTTATCGAAGTCTTTCGGGTTGATACAGTCGGTTGCGCCTAACTTTCTTGCTAACTCAAACTTACTTTCATTGATATCAATGGCAATAATACGACTGGCTTTGGCCATGGTTGCGCCGATAACCGCTGATAAGCCAATACCGCCTAAACCAAAGATAGCCACCGTTGCGCCCTCTTCAACTTTCGCGGTATTCATCACCGCGCCCATGCCGGTTGTTACGCCACAGCCCAGTAAACACACTTCTTCTAACGGCGCTTCTTTATTGACTTTTGCTAACGAAATCTCGGGTAGTACTGTGTACTCTGAAAACGTTGAACAGCCCATGTAATGGAAAATTGGCTGGCCGTCTTTGTAAAAACGTGTGGTGCCATCAGGCATTAAGCCTTGACCTTGGGTTTCGCGTATTTTTTGACACAAGTTGGTTTTACCTGATAAACAGAATTTACACTCGCCACATTCGGGTGTGTATAGCGGAATAACATGGTCGCCAACTTGTACACTGGTGACGCCTTCACCCACTTGCTCGACAATACCGCCACCTTCATGGCCTAAAACCACAGGGAAAATACCTTCTGGGTCTTCACCTGATAAAGTAAAGGCGTCGGTGTGACATACCCCTGACGCCATAACCTTAATCAAAACTTCGCCTTTGCGCGGTAACATTACGTCAATTTCTTCAATAGCTAAGGGTTGTTTTGGGCCCCAAGCTACGGCGGCTTTTGATTTAATAAATTTATCTGTCATAGTTATGCTCACTTTCTCTTGATAAGTTGTTAATGATAGTTGCGTTTAAGCGAACTGCTAGTAATTGAGGCTAGTGTAGTATATTGCCCTTGTAATGATAATCCCCACAAAACACAAATCACTTTTACTACTGGGTAACAATAGTGATAAATTAAGCATGAATAAAAAGTAGTGATGGTTAGAAAATAGACTTAAGTGCGGCAACATTTGTGGCCAAGCGCAGCTAGCGCCGCAGTTATTGGTTAGTTTGCCACCAACATCTGCGCCACAACTTTAGCTATTAGTCAAATTTAAGTACTGACGCTAAACTCAGCAAACACAACTGAGCCTACACTTGTGCTTGATTAAACAGGTAAATTTGGAAATAAAGCAATAGCTTGCTTGATCAGCTCAGTTTTTTGGCTTTTCGCTAAATAAACCGCAAAAATCTCTCTTTGATAAACTGGGGCATTTTCCAAGACATATAAATGCCCTGCCTCAACGTGTTCAAAAGTCATTTGTCTGGGTAAGTGCGCACAGCCACCCGCTTGCAATAGGTAGTTTAACGCTAGACGTGGTTGACTCATGAAATGCTTCGCTGGCGGTGCGTCTTGAAATTCACGCATATGCATGGTGTTCACTGACTCGCCATAGTCCACCATAATATAATGATCTAAATTCAACTCATCATTATATTCTTTTTCTGTGGTAACTAAATGTAATGGCACAGTGGCGACTTTTTCTGTGACTAGATCTTCAACAAAGGGTGGCTCAAATAAAAAGGCAATATCAACAGTACGGTTAATGACATTTTTTCTTAGCTCTACCGGTGAATAAGTACTGGTAAATAAACTCACACTGTCTAAGTTACGATGAATTTTTTGCAACCAGCCCTGTAAAACTATATCCCAAATAGAGTTCATAGATCCGATCGCCAATTGCTGAGCATCATGTTCAGCTATACCGACATCATGTTTGGTTTTTTGCCAGACAAACAAAAGTTCATTGGCATGTTTAATTAACCTATGCCCCTCTCGGGTTAGCTTTAAATGCTTATGGCTGCGATCAAATAACAATACACCTAACTCGTCTTCTAACAATTTAATACGCGCACTGACTGCAGACTGGGTAATAAATAAATTTTCAGAGGCGATCCTAAAATGTAAGGTTCTACTGACTTCTAAAAATGTCGTTAATAATTCAAATTTCATGGCAGCGTCACTAATCAAATATTTTGATTAAACTAGGCAAAATATTGCGTTTTATAAATTTATGTCTTAACTATACACTTTAGCTATACATTTAACTCACTTTATTTAGCAAAGTGAAACATATCGGACTTATCTTATGAAAGTTGCAATCTTATCAAGAAATAAAAACCTTTACTCTACTAAACGCTTAAAAGAAGCAGGCGAAGCCATGGGCCATGAAGTCGATGTTATCGACACCTTACATTGCTATATGGATATCACCAGTAGTCGTTCAACGGTGCGTTATCACGGTAAAGAATTGCCTAAGTATGATGCTATTATTCCGCGCATTGGCGCTTCTGTTACCTTTTATGGCACAGCAGTGGCAAGACAATTTGAAATGATGGGGACTTTTAGTATTAATGAATCTGTTGCCATTAGTCGCTCGCGCGATAAATTACGTTCATTACAATTATTATCGCGTAAAGGCATTGGCTTACCACGAACCGGTTTTGCCAATAAACCTGATAACGCTAAAGATTTAATTAAAAATGTCGGTGGCGCGCCTGTGGTGATCAAACTACTCGAAGGTACACAAGGCATAGGCGTTGTATTAGCCGATACCGCCAAAGCGGCCGAGGCCATCATCGAAGCCTTTATGGGGTTAAAAGCAAACATTTTGGTACAAGAATTTATTAAAGAAGCCGGCGGCGCCGATATTCGTTGCTTAGTCATTGGTGGCAAAGTGGTAGCCGCCATGAAACGACAAGGTGCTGAAGGGGAGTTTCGCTCTAATTTACACCGTGGTGGCTCGGCAGAAGTGGTAAAGTTATCAAAAGAAGAACGCGAAACTGCGGTAAAAGCAGCAAAAGCCATGGGCCTAAATATGTGTGGTGTTGACTTACTGCGCTCACAAAATGGCCCTATGGTCATGGAGGTCAATTCTTCGCCAGGTTTAGAAGGCATTGAAAAAGCCACTGGGAAAAATGTTGCTGGCATGATTTTCAAGTTTTTAGAGAAAAATGCCAAACCAAATCAAACCAAAACTCGTGGTCGGGGCTAATTGAGGAATCAATGATGGATGCATTACGAATTGGCGAATTTGATATTTTGCCTGGTGAACAACGTAAAATAGAATTACCCGTTGCTAAACTCTATACCGATGCTAGCGTTTCTTTGCCAGTTCACATTATTCGCGCAAAAAAGCCTGGCCCCACTATATTTGTTAGTGCGGCGGTGCACGGTGATGAATTAAATGGTATAGAAATTATTCGACGCTTGATTAGCCAAAAGAATTTTAAACTGATTCGAGGTACGCTCATTGCTGTGCCTATGGTTAATGTTTATGGCGTTGTTAACCAAAGTCGTTACATGCCGGATAGACGCGATCTTAATCGCTGTTTTCCTGGTTCAGCAAAAGGTTCTTTGGCAGGACGGGTGGCACATATTTTCTTAAATGAGATAGTCAAACATTGTGATTACGGCATTGACTTGCATACGGGCGCTATTCATCGCTCAAACTTCCCGCAAATTCGTGCCGACTTATCCGATGAAGAAACGAAAGAATTGGCGTTAGTGTTTGGTGTGCCTGTGGTGCTAAACTCCAATATTATTGATGGTTCACTGCGAGAAGCTGCGGTAAAAAGTAACACTAAAGTCTTGCTTTATGAAGCCGGTGAAGCGTTACGTTTTGATGATTTTTCTATTCTTGCGGGTATCAGAGGCATAACCAACGTGTTAAAGCACTTGGGCATGGTACGAAAATCGTCGAGCCGGAAAAAATTAATTGCGCCTTTTGTCGCGAATAGCAGTCAATGGTTGCGAGCTAATGCCAGTGGTATTGTTAATCATCGTGTGCGTTTGGGTGACAGGGTCAAAAAAGGCGATATCTTAGCCGATATTGGTAGCCCGTATGGTGACATTATTAATGTGGTTACCGCCATTAGATCTGGCATATTAATTGGCCAACAAAACATTCCTTTAGTGCAAGAAGGCGAGGCTATGTTTCATATCGCCTATTTTGAGGAAGATGATAAAGAGATTGTCGAGCAAATAGAAAATGCTCAGGACACACTACTACCTGATAATAACGTATAAAGGTAAGCTCATATGACAACAAAAGCAATCATAGGTCGGTTAGAGTCAATCGCTCTACCTGAGTTAGCAATAAGTGATTTACAAGTACGTGTAGATACTGGCGCTAAAACTTCATCGCTACATGTCGACAATATAGCGAAGATTAAGAAAGACGGTAAGCGCATGGTAACATTTGATCTGCATCCAGATGTCCATAATGTTAAAAATATTGTCTCATGTCAGGCACCTATTCATGACATTAGACGCGTTAAATCGTCAAATGGCACCTCTGAGCAACGCTATGTAATATCGACACCAGTAAAGTTAGGTGATGAACTTTGGAACATTGAAATCACACTAACGGATCGATCTGATATGAGTTATCTAATGCTATTTGGCCGCGAGGCTATTGGTGACAGATTCCTTGTCGACCCATCAAAAGTATTTATCAATTCATAAACGATGCGAGCTGCTAATCGTGACATGCTTGAGTAAAATTCAAGTCACGCTTAGCAGCTAGGCAGATAACAAGGCAATTTTATGACTATTGACTTTAAATTGGCCCTAGCTCAACTAACCGAGCTTCTTAACTATCAAGTTGTCAAGGTTTCAGGACAAGCCATCACCTTAGGTGATATTCTTTTTATCCCAGTATTAATATTCATAGGTTTACTGCTAACTAAATGGCTAACTAAATTTATCAGTAAGCGCTTAACCAAACAAAATACCGATCCCAACGCTATCCATTTAATTCAGCGAATTGTTTATGTCTTATCAATCACAGTAATCATTATCAGCATTTTAGATTTTATGAACGTGCCGATTGCTGCTTTTGCCTTTTTATCTGGTGCCATCGCCATAGGTTTTGGCTTTGGCGCACAAAATATTATTAATAACTTCATTAGTGGCTGGATTTTAATGTGGGAGCGACCAATTCGCATTGGCGATTTTTTAGAAGTAGAAAGTACTAAAGGCCTAGTCGAAGAAATCAATACGCGCTCAACTCGTATTAAGCGCGTTGATGGTGTTCATTTATTGATTCCTAACAGTAAATTATTAGAAAATACCGTAGTTAACTGGACCTTAGTAGATCCGTATGTCAGATGTTCAGTAACGGTCGGTGTTGCTTATGGCTCACCTGCGAAAAAAGTGGCTGAGCTTATTATGCAGGCGACCATTGAGCAAGAAGAAACCCTAGCCCACCCTAAGCCCGTGGTAACTTTTGACGATTTTGGCGACAGTGCCCTAATATTTCAAGTTACCTTCTGGATCAGCTCACAAGCTGAAAGTGGTTTACGAGTTGCCAAAAGCAAGGTGCGTTTTCGTTTAGATGAATTATTTGCCGAGCACAAAATTGTGGTGGCATTTCCGCAACGTGACATCCACCTTGATGGCTCATTAACAATAAACAAAAACTAAAACCACTATTGCGTTGGCAGCCTTTCAATACGAACCGCGGCTGGCATTAGCTGCTAGTGTTATTTTGCGCCACAGTAGTGGCTTTGTTTTCAAACCATAACTGCATAAAGTCTGCCGTTAGCTTTTGCTCTATTTCCAGTGCTTTTTCGGTTGGGCAAAAAATCGAAAACGCTACTTGAGTGTCACCTATATCAGAGGTAGATATTTGAATATGTGGCTCTGGACCGGCAATAGTAATATCTAAACGATTTTCAATTAATTGGTTATAACGAATCGCCACTTCTTTAAACTCAGCGCAGTACAAGTTGGCTTTATCGTGCAAGGTCTCGAGAAAAAGAAAAGGGTTAACGCTGTCATCACGCACGATAGTAAAGTGATGCATAGCATAACGCTTTAAAAAGTTCAGATTTTTAATAACCGAGGTAATTAATTGGCTATTGGGTACATACAAGGTTTTACCCGTATAGTGATAATCAAGTTTATTGACTTCTAATAAGGTCAGCTTTGCCCAGTCATTAGAGTGTACTTCGCCATAATGCTGCCCCACTTGTATCCAGTCGCCAATACGAAATGGTCGACTTGAGATAATGTAAATAAAGCCAATGAAGCACTGAATAAACTCGCGTGTTGCTAACACAATAGCAACAATAAATGCCGCAATTGAAAAAGCAAACTCTTGAATTTCATCAGACCAAATATTAAAGATCAATACTATCACTAACAGGGTAAATATATTGTTAACCATGTTAATTTGTAATCGCTTGTTTTGCTTAGCTTTACGTTTGATAAACCGCACCGTTATCGCTTTAACGGCAAAAAAAACAAAAATAAACGCTATGGTTAGTACGAATTTATGCTGCCATAAAAATTCAAGAATATTGCTGAAAGTAAAAATAATATTGGCCTTATCTGTTGTCTAAATTTGCTAACTGAATGCTTGCTACAATACGGTTTTAGTCGCTAACGGCATTGGCATTTATTTTCTTTAGATGTGCTAGTGTTCCTTCAACCCCTAAGCGGCTAAAACTAGCGTTTATTTCACCCTGTTTTGTTTGTAGCAAACTAATACCCTCGATCTCAATATCAAAAAATAGCCAATCGTTTGTGTTACTGCGCAATAACTTTACCACAGCATTGTTGGTAGTGGTTTTACCCTCAATAGTGATATTAACCATGGCCAGTTTACCACTATTAGATAATGTACTGGTACCTATAGTTAGGGTTTCGTTATTATATTTAGTTAATAAATTACTATAAGTATTAATGAGTTGTACTGATAATTCATGAGTAAAGTCCGCCCTAAGTGCGTCCGGCACTTTTGCTAGGTTTTTATTCAGTACTTTATAGGTAAAATAGCGCGCTTCAACCTCAGGCAATAAATATTGCTCAAGCACTGCTCTTATATTCGTTTTAGTTAGCGCCTGTTGGCGTTTTAATGCCACTAATGACGACTCAACTTGCGTAAAAACACTGGTAACTTTATTTTTTGCTGACTCAGCGTCGGCAAAAACGCTCGCCGACACCAATAAAGCTAAGGTGAAAAATACAACATGAACTAAATTATTTAGCAGTACAAATTTGATTTTCATTATTTTACTCAAAAATATTAACAATAAGGTTCATTATAAGCCTTGCTAGCTTGGCCGCAAACGCTTTAATTTCGTTAATCTAATCAAATAATTTAATGACAGAGTTAGGTCTTAATAACTTAATTTGCAGTACATTGCATTTTGCTAATCACCCCCAAAACCTCCTAAGCCTATACAGCAATGTTGTTACGAGTGATATAACTCTAGCTATCTATGCGTGCATGGCTGCCATTTTTGCCATATGCATAAACAAAAAAGCAATAGCAACTATCAATAACTTACCTTAGACATTAAATAATTGCTTGAAATTGCATAGAGTTATGTGAGATTGTTAATGATATCAACAAAGATATTAATGACTTAATAAAACCTTTTTAAACTTGAGTTTTGATAAAGCACTGTGCATTACCCTCTGCCCATGGGCTCAGGCTAAGTGAGTTTACCCAAAGCTAAGTCGATAAATATTAACGGTTTTGTGTATAGTATGGCGCAAGCTTGTTGAGCGCGATGTCGGCAAACCTTTAACATTAGCTAAGAGACGGAACGAATGATAGATTTTGCTAAGCCATCAAAGGATATTAATATTGAACGTCAAAAGTTAATTGACGCCAGTCAACTTCATGGTATTCATTGGTTGGTATTAGCGCTTTCAGCCGTATTAACGCTTGGGGCTTGGTATTTAGCAAATGAGCAACACAATAAAAATATTGCCGAGCGTTTTCAACGAGAGTCTTTACAAGTCATCGAGTTAGTCAAAGAGCGTATGTTGGTATACGAAAATGCGCTTTGGGGAGCTGTTGCTCATATAGATGCCAATGGTAATGCCCCCAATAATCGACAGTGGCAACGTTATAGTAATAGTTTACAATTAGAAAAAAAGTACCCCAGCATTAATGGTATTGGCATAATTTTCAACATTCAACGCGAACAACAAGATAGCTTTATTCGCGCCCAACAAGTCGACCGACCTAATTTTACGATTCATCCACAGCATAACGAAGCCGAGCTATGGCCAATTACTTATATTGAACCTGTACTTTCGAATCAGCAAGCGGTGGGTTTAGATGTCGCGTTTGAAAACAACAGATACAGTGCAATTAAACAAGCGCGAGATACCGGCCTAGCACAACTAACAGGTCCTATTACCTTAGTGCAAGATGCCAAAAAAACCCCCGGCTTCCTTTTTTACGCCCCGTTTTATAATAATTTACTCATTGAAGATACGGTTGCGGCGCGCCGACAAGCTATTACAGGTGTCAGCTATGCGCCCTTTATCATGTATAAATTAATCTCGGGAACCTTAGCGGTTGATAGACGCCACGTCACCATAGAAATCACTGATAATGGCCAGCATTTATACCATGATAAAGATAACCAAGATGCCGATATGATTGACCCTAAGCCATTATTTAAAGATAAATTCAAGGTCAATTTATATGGTCGAGTGTGGGAGTTTAATATTAGCTCTAACCTTGAGTTTCGCGCTGACTCAGCCTCAAATAAGCCTTACTTTATTTTAATCGCTGGTGTGATCATTAACTTGTTACTGTTTGCTTTGTTTAGCTTCCTTTCAAAAGCAAACCAACAGGCATTGGCGTACGCTGATAGAGTGACACGCGAGTTAAAAATCAACAGTCAACGTTTGAAAAAATCCAATCAAGATCTTGAACAGTTCGCTTATGTGGCGTCACATGATTTAAAGTCCCCGTTAAATGCGATACGAAAACTTGTCGGCTGGCTCAATGAAGACTGCGAAGATATTTTACCTGATAGCTCTAAGGAACACTTAGCTTTGCTCAATAATCGCAGCGAAAGAATGAACAACTTATTAGATGATCTGCTTGATTATTCCCGCATCGGCCGTAAAGATCATCAAGCTAACGAGTTTGATCTTGCTGAAATCGCACAAGCTATTTTTAACTTATTAGATCACCCTGCTAACTTTACTTTGTCAGTTGAAAAACAAACCATTTGTCTGCCGCAAATCCCATTTGAAATTATCTTACGCAATGTACTCTCCAATGCTATTAAACATCACGACAAAGCAAGCGGCCACATCAAGATTCGCTATCAAATGGACCCAGGTATGCACCACATTAGTATTGAAGATGATGGGCCAGGTATACCCAGTGAGCTCTTTGATAAAGCCCTAGAGATGTTTCAAACCCTACAGCCGCGAGATAAAGTAGAAGGCAGTGGCATGGGATTAGCGCTCTCGAAAAAAACGGTTGAACATTATGGCGGTAGTTTAACGATTAATTCCGATGGTATTAACGGCACTACTATTGTCATTTTATGGCCAATAGCTAACAATGCCAAACAAAACGCATAAGTGAAGCAAGATGACAGTAGAAAAAAAAGAAGTCTCCTTATTTTTGATAGAAGATGATGATGTCGATGCTATGTCTATCACCCGCTCTTTTGAAAAAATGAAACTGAGCAATCCGATAATTAGGGCCCATGACGGGGTTGAAGGCTTGCAAATGCTACGCAGCGGTGCGGTGCCATCGCCTTTTATCATTTTATTAGACTTACAAATGCCGCGCATGAATGGCTTAGAGTTTTTAGAGCAAGTTCGCGCCGATGAAAATCTAGCGCAAAGTACTATTTTTATCTTAACCACATCAAAGTCTGATGAAGATATCGCCGCCAGTTACCAGAAAAATATTGCCGGCTACTTTATTAAAGACCAAGTTGGTGAAGAATTTTTAGACATTGTCAAAATGCTGAAAGGCTACTGGAAAATCGCGCTACTTCCGGAGCAATAGTAAAGTACTAATAGTTTATTTTAAGCAAGCGATAGAGGGCAAAACGCTGAATATTTTAATTGTCGACGACGATATTGTAGATCGTGAACACATTAAAAGGACGTTACAAAAAGCTACAATCGCTTGGCGCTTTGTAGAAACTGACTCGGTTGATAAAGGCCTCGCCGCATTTGCGTCGCAGTCGTTTGATATGGTGCTGTTAGATTACCGCATGCCGCAACGAGATGGCATCGAGCTACTGCTAGCGTTACGCAACGCCTCATTTGAACAGAATGTTGCGATTGTTATGCTCAGTAACTCTGAAGAGCCTGAGTAAGCATTGGAGTGCATCAGAGCCGGCGCGCAAGACTTTTTGTTAAAATCTGAAGTAACTGAGTCAAGATTACAACGCGTAATACTGCAATCACAAGCCCGCTTTGAGTTAGAGCAAAAGTTGCAAAATAGTTACCAAGAAGCAAAAAAACTAGCCGAGCTTGATGTGCTAACTGGCTTAGCAAATCGCTATGCTTTTGAAGAAGCTCTAAGCTTAAATATTACTCAACAGCCACGCCATGATGAAAAACTGGCGCTAATTTTATTTGATCTTGATAATTTTAAATACGTTAATGATACGCACGGCCACAATATTGGCGATCAATTACTAAAACAGGTAGCCAATAGTGTTCGCGCATGTTTACGCGGTAACGAAATTTTTGCCCGTTTAGGTGGTGATGAATTTGCCATTATATTAAATAATTTACGCACCTTAGATAACGCTACTCGCGTCACTAAACGTATTCTTAATAGTATTGATAAAACTTGCAATGTTGCTGGCATTGACATCAAAATATCTGCCAGTATTGGCATAGCTATTTATCCTGATAACAGCGTTAATGGCCAAGAGCTCCTTAAATATGCCGATATTGCCATGTATCGGGCGAAAAAACTCGGTAGAAACCAAATTTGTTATTTTGCCGAAGAAATGCAAGCAAAGTTTATCGAACGCTATCAAATTGAGGCTAATTTACTGGGCGCCCTAAAGCGTAATGAGTTTGTGCTACATTACCAACCCGTATACCCAACCGATGGCAAACAGGTCATTGGCTTTGAAGCGCTTATTCGTTGGAACTTTCAAAATACACTACTGTTTCCTGATAGCTTTATCGAGATTGCAGAGTGCTCGCGCGTTATTTTTGAGTTAGGTCGCTGGGTAATAACCCAAGCAATAGCGCAAGTGGCTTATTGGAATGCAAAGCATAATAAAACCCTTTCCGTTTCAATTAATTTATCAGCCTTGCAGCTAAGTGATAGCTCTTTAATTGACTTTATTAAAACCGTTATTGATACATATCAGTTTCCAGCAAGGCTAATTGAATTTGAACTCACCGAAACCGCGTTACTTGAGCATGACAATCAAAGTATAGCGTTTATGAGCGAACTAAATAAGCTAGGCTGTCGTATTGCACTTGATGACTTTGGCAGTGGCTTTTCTTCGGTAGCACATTTGCAAAACTTTCCAATCGATACCGTAAAGTTAGATCAGTCGCTGATGTTTGTTTGCCATGAAACGAAAACTTTAGCTTTAATAAAAGGGCTAGCCGCTATGTTGCATTCGCTAGACTTAAACATAGTCGCTGAAGGTATTGAAAACACCGAAAGTATGCTCTTATGCCAGCAGCTTAACATTCAACGCATGCAAGGCTATTATTTTTCTAAGCCCTTAGATGTAAAAACCATTGAGGCAAAAGTGTTATAATTAACCCTATGCTTTGCTAACACATGTTAGCTTAAACGTTAGTTAATAATGGCAATAAAGGCATTAATCCTGTGTTACCGCTAGCGTAATGTTTCTGACAAAACAATACGTTTGCGCTAATACGCAATACGGTGCAAGTGCGTAACTTATCTCTCTGTAGACGCTTTGTTGCTTTGCAAGAATGAAACTTGAAACTCCAGCCTTATTTTGCTTTAAAAGCGTTATTAATTAGCGAGTTGTTATTTTGTTGCAAGATAATGGGCTTGTTAATGTGAGCTAGGTTATCTGCATACACTTGTCTATACTGAAAACGCAGCTAGTGCATTGTTTAGCCTAATTTAACGTGTCTTAAAAGGAGCCGCTATGACAAGATTGCATATTGTTTTATCCGAGTTAACCGTCACTCATGCAAGTATTACAAAAATCTCCTGTTTACAAAAAAAACTCGCTGCGGAGCTTGTTTGGTATCTGCATTCATATCAAGGCTTTTTTGAACGGCACTACATTAATGATGATTTAGCCGATGTTTCTCACAGCTTGCAAATTAATATTGATAAGCAAATCAAACAAGTAGAAAGCAAAATTAAGCAACATTTTCCTACGAGTACCGTTTATCTATGCCAAGATAAATATTGGTCAGAGATGGTGGATAGCAAAGCTAAGAATACGGAGTCAAGGGTCATTATCAAAGCGAAAACTGGCTTAAGTGGCGCGGATCAACACTACCTAAATCATTATCAAGGTACGGTGTTTATTTTCAACCAAACGCCCTGGCTATCGCAAGGTCAAGCAATTGGCGCCATCGACCCATTTCATGAAGATGATCCTGAAAATAAAGCCGCATATAGCGTGGTCAAATTTATGCGGCTTTGGTGTGCATCCAGTAAACATATCGAGGCAACTTTATTGCACGCCATACATATCCCGCCGTTAGCGATTGAATACGAAAAGCAAATAGAGGCTTTACATGTTGAACAAGTGTATCGTTTTGCAAGCCAAATAAAGTACCCAAAAGCATTATTAGCCTTTATACGCGGTATACCAGAACAGGCATTAATACAGTATGTCACTGCGCATAAAATTGATGTCATGGTACTCGGTGCGCGCAAACACAGTATTATTGCCAAATGGCTTAATGGTTCAACCATTTCCGCCTTGCTAAGTCATAATAGTGTGGATATGGTGCTAATCAATACGGCTTAATCTGACATCATGCTGTATTGTTTGACACGAACGACGGTTATGTCATGGTGAGCAAGGAGCTTGCAATAGTTAACTTTTAACATTATCTATAAATGACATAAGAAACATAACTGATATCAAAACCGTTAAGGCTGCAACTGAAAAAGCGTTGTTAATCGTCTAGCCGGTTAACAACATTTACCGCGAACACTCGGCCAGCTTTTGTTGGCATTATTGCTCTTTTTCTTTTTCTTTTTCTTTTTCTTTTTCTTTAGAGGATGAAAACTGCTTTTTATAGTTGATGTTAGCGCTAATTTCTTCGCCACTATTGGCTTCAAATGAAATATTAGGTGATAAGCGGTACTCTATGTTCCAACCGGCCTGCAAGCGATTATCAGAATCTATGTTAGTGCCATAACCCACTTGTAATCTATCATTAATTTTTGCCGCTATATCAAGGCGGGTACTATTGCCTCCATCTCCACTTTTACTGGTAAAAGCCACGTCTTTTAGACCCAGTTTATCGGCAATTTTTTGTACGGCAATATTCGCGCTTTCCACACCTAAACTGATGGCGGCACTGGTGAGCGCGTTGCCTTCTTGTTGTGATAACGAGGATAGATTTCGGCCAGTTATTAATAGTGCTAATATATTTTCATCGGCCATGCTTGGCTCAGAAAATAAGGTTAACTTGGGCTGATAAATAGTGCCGTCGGCGATAAGACCAACCTTAACATCATCGAGTTGTCGAACTGCCTTAAATTGGATACTGGGGTTTTCTGCGCTGCCAAGAAACAACAATTGTCCTTGCTCTATGATCAGTGTTTGTTTATATGCTTGAAACTTGCCCGCTTTTAGCTCCAATGTACCATTTAATATCAAGGGTTTTCCTGTCTCAAACAACGACGCTAAATTGCCGTGGATCTCACTCGTTAAGCCAAAGCCACTAATTTTTACTTGCTCGCCAGCTGCGATAGTGACGGAAACGCGATAATCTAATGGGTTATCAATTGGCGTTAAAGCTCGCTCATCAATAACAATTTGATCTTCAGATACGGTAATTGCTGGCTTAGGTAAAGATGAAACATTAATATTGGCTTTATCAACCCGGATATGGCCATCGATGTCGAGGTGCTGTTCTTGATAACGGGCGTGTAAGTTAGGCGAGACAATCAATTGATTATCGCTATTATTGACTAAGGTGACATCTTGGCCAACGAGCGCTAACTGCGCCGATAAAGGCTGTGAAAGCTTAGTTTGCCCTGTCAAAGTTAAGGTGCCTTGCGGGTTTTTTAAGGTGCCATTAAGGCGGATGATATCTTGCTCGCTCGTTAAGCTAATTGTACTGTCGCTTATATCTAAGCCATATTCTTCAACGACTAACTGCTTAATATTAATCTCGCCAGCACCCACCAACTTAGGCTGTGCCCAGGTTCCCGTAATAGCGAAGTCTTGCATAACACTAAGTTCAAGCGCATCAAGACGTTTTTGCCATGACGTTAACCAGTCAAATTGTTGCATGCGTAATGACACCTGGCCCGCCAATGCGGCACTATCGGTTATTGGCCAATCGGTACTTAGCTGTGCCGTTAACTTATCTTGCAACGGCAAATGTAAGGCCAAGGCAGTACTTAAGCGTTGCGCTTGCCATTGCCCCTGTAAAGTTAATAACTCTATCACTTTCTGCTCGCTAAGCGTCGGCAGTTTATGGCTTAGCTCGATATCAGCAACTCGCAAGGCAATATTCTTTTGCTGCACATTAAAGCTTATGCTTTGATCCTGTGCTAACGATAGCTGCAACTCCCCTGACGGCAAAGTTAACTCTGGCTGCAGATCAATAAAGCTAAGCTGACTTTGCAGCCCTTGCCATTGCAGTAATAAGCTTATGTGCTCTTGCTTAGGGGTATTGTTGATTTGAAGCTCTTGCACAGCCGCGGTAAACTCTGCGCTTTGCCATGTAAAGTCGGGGATCGCTAACGCAACCTCTAACTTTGCTATATGCTGCTCTGAGCCACTTAATTGTAATTGGCCCGATACCGCCCCTTGAATTGTTTGCGGCAGATTGTCAGGCAAAGCCGGCAATAGGGTTTGCCAGTTGCGTAACTGGGTTACAATTGGCGATAACTGCCACTGCTTAGCATCAAATTTTGCTTGCCATTGTCTGTGCTCGTGCCTGCCACTAAGGCACAACTCTCCACCGCTATTTAAACAAAGGTTATCAATCACCTGCTTTGTCGCACTGATCTGCACAGCATCGGCTGTTATCCGCAACGGTTTTGTTTGGGTTGTCGTTTGAAGGCTAAAGTCGTTAAGATACCAATGCGCGTTAGCAAAATCGTCGTTCAGATGAAAAGCCTTGCTTTCTTGGTTGCGCAGCTGGCCGTTAAAGCTTAAGGTCATGGGGGTTTTATCAGCGAGCTTGGCGTTAATGTTAAGGTGATGATCGGCTGCTTCGCCTTGTAAACGCAACTGCGCTTGCTCAAGGGTTAACTGCGCCATTTTCACTGAAGCAGCTTGCAATAAAGCCTGCCATTGCCGCTTAAAAGCAAAGTCCCAAGCCATATCTTTTGCGCTCACGTTTGCACTGTGTAAGTGCTTAACTTGCCCTTGAGTAGATAAAAACCACTGTCCCTGTTGATTATTTATTTGCCAACGACTATTGAGTGCTTGCAGGAAAAGATCTTTTGTTAAGCGAAATTCAGCGCCATTTAACTGCCCTGTTATCGATAATTGTTGTAAGTGTTTTGCTGCTAACGGCATTTGAGCTTGCACTGACGCGCTAAGCTCTGCCAATTGTATTTGACGGCTTGTTAAGTTTAGCTGCGCATTGTCAATGCCTAACTGCAAATCTAGCCATAGTGGTAGATAGGTTTGGGTTGGTTTAGCATGCTCATCAACAAACGTCGGCATCACTTGCTGTATGTAGGATAATAATGTACTTGATTTAAGTTGACTTGAGAGCTGCAAAGCCACAGCTGAGCTCGCCTGCCACGCTAAAACGTTATCAACCTTACTCGATAGTGTTAGCTGTATATTCTCTAATGCTGGCCAATTCGCCTGAGTCTGTAACTTTGAGGTTAAACTTGGCCAGTTCAGCGAGAAACTGCCCGTTGTTTTAGCAAATTCAAGCGTATGGTTATTGAGTCTCAACTGCTGTTTTTCTGCCTCGAACCCCCCTTGATTTAAATGTAAGCCTTTTTGGTAAGACCAGTTACTACGCAGTGAAGCTTGTATTGGCGTCTGTAGTTGTACGCGTAATTGCGCCGAGGTTTTAATAGCCCCAGTTGACGTCAATTTTGCAACTAACTGGGGGCCCGACACGTCAATCTTAAGCTGATGTGGCCATTTTTTTTTCATCGTCACATCACCTGCAACGGCTAGTTGGTGCTCAGCAAAGTTAAACGTTAACTGCTTGATCTTAGCTTTGCTACCGTTAAGCGCTAAGTTTTGCAAGCTTATATTATTAAGTTGATATTCATCTTGCTGCGCAGCGGTACTGTTTAAATAGCTAAACTCGTCAATGTCGAGTTGTTTAATATCAATGGCGATGGGTAGATTTATGCTAGGTAGGGCTGGTAACTCGGGTTGCGTATTGTCAGGTTCAGCCGTTCGCTGATTAGCCACTTTTACGCTTGATAAGTTAAGGCGCGAGCAAGAAAGTTTGCCACTAAGCAATTGTAACCACTGACAGTTTAGCGTCAGCCCTTGCACTTGTAGTGTTTGCTCCTGACTTTGCCAAGATAACGTGTTTAAGTGCAAACCCGAATTTAATGTGCCACTGACGTTACCCATACTCATAGCTGTGGGCTGAAACTGACTAATACGCGCACTTAACCAATGTAAGCCAGCTTCGGTATAATAAAGCCAGGACAAAAACATAAACACCATCGCCACAAATGCAGCAGTTACTAGGCTCAGCCATTTTAATTTTATTTTTGCTAAGACATGCATCATAAGTCTGGCCCTATGGTCACATGCACTCGCCATGCTTTGTTTCCATCAAGCGCTTTGGCGATATCTAAGCGAATAGCACCCACTGGCGTTATCCAGCGCACACCCGTGCCTATGGCGCGATACAACTTCCAGTCTCGCCAATTATTAAATGCATTACCTTGATCGGCAAATAAAGCCCAGCGTAAATTGTCTTTAAACAAATAATCAAGCTCAAGGCCTGAAGAAAATAAGTGCTTACCCCCTAAGGCGATATTTTCGACCACAGGGGACAGGCTTTGGTGTTTATAACCGCGAACTGAGACATCACCACCGGCAAAAAAGCGGTAATTAGATGGCATAAATCGGTTAAAGTCTTCGCTGCGCATCCAAGTTGCCCCAAAACGCGCCCGTGCCAATAGTCGCCATTGTTCGTCTAGCGCCCAAATACGTTTAATGCGTTGGTCGGTTTGTAAAAACGCGATTGATGGATTACTCAACTCCTGACTACTGAAACGAATAGTACTTTGCCAACGCCAGCCTTCTATTGCAGAAAATGGCTCAGTGACACTGTAATAATTAATTTGCCAAGACGGTACTATATATTCAAAACTACTAACTATATCGGCATCAGTTTGCAATTGCTCTTGTGCTGCCACAATTGACCACTGACTAAACCAATACGGATTAAGTTTCTTTGCTAATAGCGATTCTAAGGTAAAGGTTTTACTCCGACCAATTTCCTCATTTTTGATCTGAAAACTGGCCTGATTAATCCACTTATTATTGGCTTTAGCAAGGGGTATTTGGTATTGAACGCTAGCGAAAATATCTGCGTTATCAAGCCTGAGGTTATTAAGCTCCATAGCGGCCACATATTGGTGCGCCCTATCGTTGACCCTTCGGTCACGCCAACTTAAGCCCAGCTTACCGCCACTGTCTGTGCCATATCCGAGTAGGGTTTTTAATTCATACTTGTCGCTATCATGAATTGAGATTGTTATATCTACTGTTTGCGCCTCAGCATCTGTCTGTTGCTCAACAATGATAGATTTAAAAAAGCCAGCACGATTTAACGCTTGTTGACTGGCAATAATATCGGCTTGGTTATACGCTTGTCCCGCTTGAATATTAAGGTAACTCGAGATCAAATCATGCGAAAGTACGGTACCTGAAATAGTAATCTTACCGATTCGATACTGGGCGCCACAATTAAACTGCCAGTCAACATTGGCCTGAGATTGGGCAATATCTATATTGAGGGCACTTCGCGCAAATGACGCATTTAATAGCCCTGACGCTTGGGCTTGACGCTGCAGCGTATTTTTAAAATCACTATATTGACCATGATTGATGACCATGCCTTGTTTAAATGGGTGTCTATCAATTAAATCGGCTATCGCAGTTAGGTGTGCGGCGCAATTGAGTTCGATATTAACCTGATGCCACCGCACTGCTGACTGCAACTCTATGGTAAGTACTTTACCCTGTTCATCCTCACTCAGAGCAAGTTTAGGCTGATAATAGCCAAGTGCTTGTAACGCGCTACTGGCTTTGCGTAAGATAACAGTATCGGCTTGCGGAAGCCCTAATAACGACAGAGGGATGACGTTTTCATGACTGTTAAGGTGACGTAAAATATTGCGCTTAATGGCTGCATCGACGCCAAGGACCTTAATATAAGTGCCATCTTGCTGCTGATTCGTTTGCGCTGAAACTTGCCAACAATAAAATGTTAATAGCATGATATTAAGTAGACAAAATAATCGCAGCATTGTTATACATTTCACTGTTTTCAATTGCTTTCCATCAATTTAAACCGCCTTTATAATGACAAGCTTACTCACTGCAAAAAATCGCGCGGCTATATTAGCAGATCTAACAGCATGAGTTTGTGGCTCGTTAACCGAAGTAACGGCCAAAAACATTGCGTCTTCGATTTTTTAAAGCTGAGCTTAAAAGCTGATATGCCTGTTAGTCTTACTTGCTTCGCTAATGCGTGACTATAGCCAACGTTTCTTTTTAAACACTATTAATAATACAATTGAAATCAGCATCATGAGTGCTAATAAAATAAAGTAACCATATTCGGCTTTTAGTTCAGGAATGTTTTCAAAGTTCATACCATAAATACCGGCGAGAAAGGTTAAGGGCACAAATAAGGCAGTGATCACTGTCAACACCCGCATCGTGGCATTGAGTTGATGTGATGTAACCGACATATAGCCGTTGATGAGGTCACCACAGATATCATAATACATTTGTGACAAGCTTAATAAGCGATCTAGCCGTTCGCGTAAATCGTTAACACTATGGTTTTCTTTGTCGGTTATTAAGTCAGTATCCTCGTCGTCTACCAAGACCCTTAACGTGTCGCCGATATTGACATGATAATTAAATGTCCGTCTAATTTTTACCAATTGTGAGCGATAGAGGGTTATTTGCTTCATCATATGGTCGTTGCCGCTTAATTGAAACGCGTCCTCTATTTTTTCGAGCTCCTCTTCAAAAGTAAAAAGCTCTTCTAAATAAAATCCACAACTGCGATGAAAAAGTCGTAACGCCATATGCACTGGGCTTCGTTTAAGAAATTTTTCACTATTAGCATTAAAGAGTTCATTGATTGCTAACGAACTTTGCGCATGACGGGTGATCAGTAATCGTTTACCTATAAACATGCTAATGGGTAAATGGCCAAATCGTAAACTTTCATCATTGGCAACCAAACCGCGATAAAGTATAAAAATATAATCTTTAAATAGCTCGATTTTAGGTGGGTGTCGCTCTCCTTGCGCATCTGCTATCGCGAGCGGATGGCAATTAAACTCTGTCAATATTTTTTTTTCTTGTGCTAAATCTAGGTTATCAAGATCAAGCCACAATGTTGACTGCTCGTCTGCTTGCCAACTCGCAATTAACTCAGGACCACCGATGACAGTTTCACGGTTTGCGGATATCAACATTGATTTTATCATGTCAGTCTCTCACTTTCGCGCAATGCAGCCTAATGCTTTATTGCTAGGGTTTTACCAACGGCTTAGCGCATTCACTAAACGAAAATTTGTTATTAATGCTGGTTAAAATTAGCTTACCTAACCTCGATTGTAATACACTTAACAAGGTTAGTACGAATAAATTAACTCAACTTTTAAAGTATACGCCCTAAAACGCCTAAATTTACTGTAGTGGCTTGTTAATCATTGGTTTAGCCATCATTTGCAAGCGCTTGTGGTACAAAAAGTGATAAGCAGTGACTGCTTTAAACAGCTGAAAAGGTTACTAAGAGTGCTAAGCGCATATTCAACAATAGGCAATCATCAAATCGCTAAGGAAACATAGATGTTAGAAAACTTCACGGATAAATTATCTCTCGTTATTGACGATATTATCACGGCAGAAAGTGCCAATGAAATAGCGACAATTATGCAGAGTGCAAATGATACCTTAGCGCCAGATCAGTTTGCTCTGCTGATTGAAGCACTGCCGCAAAATAAACGCTTGGATGTTTGGACGACTTTTCCAACAGCCATGCAAAGAGCCGCGTTTGTTGATATGGGACAAGCTACCCGAGGCCACTTAATTACCCTACTAAGTGATGATGAATGTTTTGATCTACTTTCGCAATTAGATGTTGATGAAGTAATTGAAATTGCAGAAGAAATACCCAGCAGGCTCTTAAAGTATGCGATTAAATGTTTAGATGACTCACAGCGCAAACTTTATCAACAAGCCCAACAATTTAGCACGGACGCCGTTGGACATTGGCTCGACTACAATTATGTGCGGATATCAGAAAAACTTAAAGTCAGCAGTGCTAAGCTGTTATTAGAAAAGGGGTTAGCGCCTTACACCGAAGACTTTTATGTGGTTAATAAAGACGGCGTATTAACAGGTATCCTAGCAATAAACCGCTTATTGCAAAGTGATAATGACACGCGCTTAAGCGCGCTTTTTTGTCCAGAAGCACCGCGCCTTAAAGCCAGTGGTGAGCTCAGCGCCGCCGCTGATGCTGTTATTTTGTCAGGCAAAATGTCGTTGCCTATTGTTGATGAAAACGAACATTTTTTGGGCCGCTTTACCGTTGCCACCGCGTATGAAGTTAAGCAAGAGTTACAAACCGAGCAAATCAATAATGCCGCCGGTTTAAGTACCGATGAAGAGTTATTTTCAAGCGTTAGCAGTAGCGCTAAAAACCGTGGTATTTGGCTTGGTGTTAATTTAGTTACCGCTTTTTTAGCATCATGGTTTATCGGGCTTTTTGAAGCAACACTGCAACAAGTGGTGGCCTTAGCGGTATTAATGCCTGTTGTCGCGTCGATGGGAGGTGTTTCTGGTAGTCAAACATTAACTGTGATTGTGCGCGGTTTAGCGTTAGGGCAAATAACGGAGCAAAATAGAAAAGTGCTATTGCACAAGGAGTTAAAAGTTAGCGCCCTCAATGGGGTTATTTGGTCTTTGGTGATTGGCAGCATCACATTTTTATGGTTTGATAGCCTAGTGTTAAGCTTGGTCATTGCGATGGCGATCTTATTCAATTTACTCATCGCCGCGACATCAGGCGTGATGATCCCCGCTTTATTAAATAAACTTAATATTGACCCTGCATTGTCAGGCGCAGTGATCTTAACAACAATTACCGATATTTTTGGCTTCGTTGTCTTTTTAGGTTTGGGGAGCTTATTACTGCTGTAATGCCTTAAAAGTGCTGTTACTACCTTTTAATTGTCGTGTAATCAGGCTAGCGCGTTTGCTGTCAGTGGCATAGACGCGCTAGTTCGACTGTTTCACGGTTTTAGGTCTCAACAATATGATTTTTAAAAAGCGCATTAACCTGTGCATCGTCATAATTTAGAAACTGCTTTAGCACTTGCTCAGTATGTTGGCCAATATTGGGGGCGGCATGTTTGTATTGTAATGGCGTTGCAGATAAATTAATGGGTGAGGCTATCGTTTTGATCATAACGCCTGCGTGATCGGGTACCTGCTGCACCATGTCACGATATTGCACTTGCGGGTGGGAAAATACCTGGTCTAAGTTATTGACGGGGCCACAAGGTACTGCAATTGATTCTAAAGTTTTGACCCAATATTCCGTACTTTTTTGCGCCAATATGTTGGCTAATACAGGGATCAGGGTTGCTCGGTTTTCTACCCGCTGCTGATTGCTTTGATATAATGCATTATTGGCTAATTCAGCACAGCCGGCGGCATTGCAAAATTTTTCAAACTGATGATCATTACCTATAGCCAAAATCAGGCTACCATCATTGGTAGCAAATGTTTGATACGGCACTATATTAGGATGACCATTGCCTAGTCGCGTTGGGTTTTCACCCGTGGCTAAATAATTCATTCCTTGATTTGCCAAGGTAGCAACTTGCACGTCTAGTAACGCAATATCTATATGTTGGCCTTGCCCCGTGTGTGTTCGCGCAAATAAAGCGGCTAAAATGGCATTGGCGCTATACAAGCCCGTCATCACATCAACAACAGCGACCCCAACTTTCATCGGTTCACCGTCACTAACACCGGTTAAACTCATTAAGCCCCCCTCGCCTTGGATCATCGCGTCATAACCCGCTTTATGCGCAAATGGCCCTTGCTGACCAAAACCCGTAATTGAGCAATAGACAAGCTTAGGGTTTATTGATTTTATCTGTTGATAACTTAAACCATACTTTTCAAGCCCGCCAACTTTATAGTTCTCAACCAGTACGTCAGCATGGGCGATCAAATCTTTAACTACTTGCTGTCCAGCCGCCTGCGTTATATCAATGGCGATGGATTGTTTATTGCGATTAGCGCTATGAAAATAAGCGGCTTGAGCGGGCTGCCCATGCTGCGCGGGTTTAATAAATGGGGGGCCCCAATGGCGGGTATCGTCGCCTTTTTTTGGACGTTCGACTTTAATAACTTCAGCCCCCATGTCCGCCAACATTTGTGATGCCCACGGCCCTGCCAAAATTCGACTTAAGTCAATTACTTTAATACCTTTTAATGCTACCGACATATGCTAACCCTTTGCTTTTACCTTTTCATACCTAACACTATGCTCATCGTACAGCGAATGGTTATAACGCGCTGCTATAGATGGTAAAGTACCTTTTAGCTATTTTTTCAGGTATTGCTGTTGCTATTAACAGCGAATATGTTTACAGATGATAATTTATCAACTGGAAATAACAAAGGCTAAATATCATTAGTTAGCAAAATAATAGTAATAATTTCGCAATTAGTGATATTTTAGGGTAGATATGTTCATTAATTTAATCAGATACAATTAATTTAATTTTTAGTAACAACAAAATTAAATAAACAGCATACATAACGCACTTTTTTGTATAAAATATACAAATATTCGTTGAACTTAATAAGGAAAGATTATGACCATAGGTGTCGGCGGCTCTACCGCAGAAATTGAACTTGACAAACTCGTCAACATGACTGGCCAAGTGCAAGCGATAACAGCGTCAGAATTTAAACAGCGCATCGCAAAAGCACAGGCTATCATGGCTGAAAATAATATTGATGCCACCTACATTGATGCGGGCACAAACCTCTATTATTTTACAGGTACACGCTGGTATGCAAGTGAGCGCTTGGTGGGCGCGATCATTCCACAGCAAGGTGAAATCAAATATATTGCGCCATTTTTTGAAGTCAACACCCTAAAGCAATTTATGACTATTACTGGCGACATTAAAGGCTGGCAAGAGCACGAAAGCCCGTATTTGTTAGTACAGCAAACACTTGCCGAGCTAGGTATCCACTCAGGTCGCTTAGCGATAGATGAGTCGACGGCATTTTTCATTGCTGATGGTATTAAACAAGCAGCGCCTGATTTTGAGCTTGTTGATGCCAAGTGTGTCACTGCCGGTTGTCGAACGGTAAAATCTGACAGCGAAATAGCCTTGTTACAACAAGCAAAAAATATGACCATGGAGGTGCATAAAGCGGTAGCGCGTATTTTACATGTCGGTATAACCACGCAAGAAGTTACTGACTTTATTGACCAAGCACACCGCAAAGTCGGTGCTACGAGCGGTTCATATTTTTGCATTGTGTTATTTGGTGAAGACTCTTCCTACCCACATGGTGTTAAAAATCCAAAAACATTAGCAGAAAATGACATTGTATTAATCGATACCGGCTGTCAGGTAGAGGGCTATAATTCAGACATTACCCGTACCTATGTCTTTGGTGAGCCAAATCAACGTCAACGTGAGATGTGGCTTGTTGAAAAAATGGCACAAAAAGCCGCGTTTGATGCCGCCAATATTGGTGTTGCTTGTGGCGATGTTGATGTGGCTGCTCGTGATTATCTGGCCAGTCAAAATTTAGGTCCTGATTATGAAACGCCTGGCTGTCCGCATAGAACAGGACATGGGATCGGATTGGACATTCATGAGTGGCCTTATTTAGTGCGTAGTGACAGAACGCCATTGGTCAAAGGTATGTGTTTTTCTAATGAACCTATGTTGGTATTACCAGGTGAATTTGGTGTACGTTTAGAAGATCACTTCTACATGACTGACACTGGCGCCAAATGGTTTACCGAGCCATCATATTCTATTGACGACCCATTTGGTTACCAACAAGCCTAAGGTCTATGTTTTAATTAAGGTCAGTACATTGTGCTGACCTTCTCTTTTTAATAGCACAACAACGACCCCAAAGGCCAAGATTAGCCATGGGGAGGCTTTGCTAACGTTGAGCACCCTACCGCCTTTGGCGCTGCAATGACTTTCAAAATTGTTATTATTTTAATGGCATAACGCAACAAATAGTTTTGACTATGGCGTAGCTTTGGATAGAATCGACATATTATAATTTTTGATATTGATATTATGCACGCCTTTCTAGAATACATTCCGTTAGTTATTTTTTTTGTAGCTTATAAATTTGCTGATATTTATTGGGCTACCGCCTCACTGATTGTTGCCTCTGCTGTGCAACTGATTTATTTTTTGATAAAAAAACAACCGATACCGAAAAGAAACTTGATCTTTTTTGCCTTAATCGTCATTTTTGGCGGTCTGACTATTTTTTTACATGACGACACATTTTTAAAGTGGAAAGTAACGATTATTCAAGGCATTTTTGCGTTCGTGTTAATTGTCAGCCAAACGGTATTTAACAAAAACATCATTAAAGAGTTTTTAGGTGAAGCCCTGACCTTGCCCGAAAAAATTTGGAACAATTTAAACTTAGCTTGGGCGTTATTTTTCGCACTTTGTGGCTTTCTCAATTGGTATATAGCGTTTAACTTTAGTTTAGAAACCTGGGTTAACTTTAAAGTCTTTGGTTTAACCGCCATGACTTTTATTTTTGCTATTGGCTCGGTACTGTCATTATATAAATATATGCCCGACGAACAGAAAAAAGAAAAGTAAATACAAACACTAAGCTAACTAGCATTTACTTAAATTTATCCAAAACAGAGTATTATCATGTTATATCTTATCTACAGTGAAGATGTTAAAAATAGTTTACCCTTGCGTATGAACGTTCGAGAAAATCACTTAGCGCGATTACACACTTTACAAGATCAAGGCAGGTTATTAGTGGCTGGCCCTTGCCCTGCCATAGATAGCGAAAACCCAGGTACTGCCGGCTTTACTGGCTCACTGATCATTGCAGAATTTGACAACTTATCGGCAGCGCAACAATGGGCCGAACAAGACCCTTATATTGCAGCTGGGGTTTACAAAAGTGTCACCGTTAAACCCTATAAAAAAGTTCTACCAGCCTAACAGGTTTATCAAAATCATGATTGCACGGTATCGTAAAGCCCTCCTGATCAGCCTCATACTCATTATGCCGGCAATGCTCAAAGCCGAGGTTAGGCAACCCAATTGTGAACAGGAAAACGTTTCCCCTGCTCAAGCATCAAGTTGCCTCGATACTTTGCAATCAAAAGTAGATCAAGAACTAAAAACCTGGCTGAATAATCAACAATTTTTGTTAGAAGCGTTAGCCGCTGAAACGGGTCGTCGTGGTGCGTTAAAGATTTTTAAACGTGCTCAGCGAAGCTTTACAAAATACCGCGAAGATAGCTGTCGATGGCAATACCTTAGCCTGGCCTCAACACAAGCGGCGGCTATCGCCTATAAAAAGTGCTACATCAAACTAACCCAAGCTCGCATTGACGAGTTGTCTCAATTAAATAAATAATGACTTTAAACCCAAACTCTTGTTTTTTATTAATTTAATTTAATGACAAAAACTATATTTAGGGTTTATAATTAAGCCACTTTTACCTGTTTGATGCTGCATGTGGACCTTCTAACCAATCTGTCTGTTTACTTAAGTAACCCGAGAACGTCGCTCAATGATAAGCTGTTAAAAATTTGTAAGGCTGTCAAGTTAGCGGTGCCGACCTGTGATCGGGTCAGTATTTGGCTATTTTTTAATAATAATACTGAATTAGTGGCACTAAAGTGCTTAGATGAACGCTCAGTGCAAACACAAGGCGAAGTCTTATCAGCTCAAGATCATCCAGCCTATTTTGCACATATATTAGCCAATGAATTTTTAATCGCCGCAGACGCTCGAACACACGCTAATACTGAAAGCTTTACATCGGCTTATTTTACAAACTATGACATCTACTCATTATTAGACGTTACCTTTAAAAAAGATTACCTTCCGTTAGGTGTAATTTGCTGTGAACGCACAAAAATTATAACGCATTGGCAAACGGCGGATGCTGAAATTCTGAAAAAAATATCCTTAAAAGCTTCATTATTCATTAGTGATAATATTGCCGACACATTTGCTAGTAAATCGAAAGCCGACATTATTGCACAATTAAATAACCACAATACTTAATGGTGAGCTAAGTTATTAACGTTTAGTTTTTGCTATACTTTTTTGCCAACGGCTAACCGCAAAGTCGAGCGCCAATATTAAAACCATGCCAACCATTAACAACTGAGCCGCAATAACGGCAAAAATATCCGGTGCTTTCATAATAGCGGCCATTAAAGAATCTTGGTAATAAAAGAACCATTGATGCTGCTCAGGAAAAACCACGGTGTGCAAATAATAAAATACCTGTGTAAAACCCCAAGTCATCAAGATAATAGTGATCAGCGCTACAACAACTAGCAAAGTGACGAACTTTTGCTTACCACTTGGCATACGCCAGAGGCTATTTATTGCTTGGTTATCATTGCCGCTATTTTTAATATTGCTAGCGATCGCAGTTTTAATATAGGCCGTTAGTAATAAAACTAAAATTAATAAATTAAAGCGCCAAAGCGAAGTTAAACCATCAATTAAATTAGCTACATCCTGTAAATGTATCACTTCACTATTAGTTAAAAATTTACCCGTTAAACCTTTATCATTGCGATAACTTATTTCAGCTAAGCCACGACCAGATTGATGTATCGCGGTTACGATATCGGCAAACATTTTTTCAGCAAGGTTGGCATTATTGACCGGAAAGTCTTTTTTGCCTTGACTATTAACTGGTACATGTTTACTGACAACCGTTTCAATCGCTAATACCTGATACCAATAACCATATAGGAAATTAGCATGTTTATTAATTTGCCAACTAATACCTAAAGCAAATATCAACATTGAGCAAGCAAACAACAACCAAAGTGCCTGCTGGCATAGTATTACTTTTCTGTTCATAAACTAAAAATCCTAACGACAAAGAACACGGTTATCATCTCAGCCACTATTGGCGCTAGTTGCTGTTCATGGTTCTTCTGCTAACGCAACTGCCAACACTTAAAGCACAGCAAACAGCAACAAGCTCAGTTGCTAACTGCTGCCTAATTATGTTACGGAAACTTCAGCGCTACGCTAGCACAGTACTTGAAAATCAAACAAGCATTGCTTTAAGTGATTGCCTCATGACAACTATCAATATCAACCAAGGCACTTAATGCTCACACGATAATATTAACAACCAACACTAAACGCTAATATTTGCCATAACGTAAGCTATCCAATGACAAGTAGCAACTCAGTCGCGCTGATAAACCAACTAGTTGCTGATCACTATTATGTAAAAATTTACAAATAGTGCTTGAAGTTACAACAAAACACCGATACTGTATATCCATACAGTATATCGAGGTTTACATGATGAATAACGTTAACAAGCTGAAATTAATTAATAATAACAATAACCTAACTGCAAATTCTAATATGGCTTTCGCCTATAAAGTATCACCTGCTAAGTCTTGGTGTAATATAGTGCGGGTTAATGACACATTTGATTTAACTGAAACTTACCGCGATATATGTCAAAACCATCACCATGATAGCAAGTGGATTTTAATGATTAATCCTGAGCATGATTCACTTGAAAAGTTATCAACTATGGGCAAAATTAACCCGAATAAAATATTAAAAGTAAATGCAAGTAAAGTGCAGGTCAGCTTAGCGCATATAAAAAATACACTATTAAAAGGTACCTGCTCTGCGATAATACTTTCTAATGCTCACTATAGTGAAGCACAGTTAAATGAAATATCTCGCTGCGCTGCGCTTGGTAAAACACACTGTATTTTTTTGCAAAGTAGTTTTCAAAAACAGCAATTACATTAAGAAAACCATCACGGCTTGGCGGAAAGTTTACGAGCTTGAAGGACGAACATGCTAAACTGGTGTCATTTTATTTACTAGGTTTTCTTGATCATGTTGTGTCCTTGTGGTTCAGAGCAAACATTTGCTCATTGTTGCCAAGCCATTATATCGGCAGAAAAATCTGCTAACTCGCCGCTACAGCTAATGCGTTCACGCTACACAGCCTATGCGATGCAAAATGCCGACTATATTTATCAAACCTATGCCAGTGTAAGTCAAGTGGCACAATCGATATCCGAAATAAAAGCATGGGCACAGCAAACTAAATGGCTTAAGTTGAGCATTCATCATACCAGTGATTATGTGCAAGATTTAATTGATCAACGCCAAGCTCAGGTTGAGTTTTCAGCGTTTTATCTACACCAAGGTGATATTTGTTGTCTGCATGAAAACTCAAACTTTATCAAGGAGCGTGGTGCTTGGCGATATCTTGATGGCGAGGTTTTTAGCAATCAGATTATAACGACGCCCAAGCGTAATGCCCTATGTTTTTGCGCTAGCAACAAAAAATACAAACATTGCTGCGCGAAAAACGTTTAAGCACTAGCCTGCATAAGGGGCGCCTTTACCATTGTTGACTGTAAGGAGTTCAGCCATGCCTTGGCATCAAACTCCGCCCGTTGCTGTGTTGGTGATGTGTTGTTTTGTTGATGCCTTTGCTGACAGTGCAAGCTGGTATTGGTTAATACTTGTGAAGGAATAAATTGGCGATCATCGCGAAATGCTAACGGTTTTGGTGCTAAAGCATTTGTTAATCGAACAGCCGTTAGCTGTTGTCGCTCAACCGCACTGGCTTGGTTAAATGTAGCTATATCTTCAATTTTATCTAAAGCTAACGGCGCAGCTTTGGGCAATTGCAGAAACTTTCGCAGTTGGTCAGAGGTTGTGGTTTTTTCTGTTAGCTGAGTTTGTGGCAGATGAAATTGACTATGGGCGCGCACATCATCAGTTAACATCGCCAACATTAACGAAAAATCAGCACGTCGCGCTTGATGAACACTTTCATTAAGCTGCTCACCTAACTGAAGTTCATGAACAAGAATGTCTTGGTTTAATGCTGTTGGTGTCAAAATAAGGTACTGATTTGCCGCTGATATTAATCATATCGGCCAAGGCAGGCGTTACTTTAACGAAAAAATTATTAATTTAGTGAATAGATACAAATCTTTGGCATGAAAAAAATACCACTTTGCCTGCGGGTTTCACCGCAGTAGCTAAAGGCGTCATAGTGTGTAAAATAAATCGCACCTAGGCGTGAGCACTGTCATGCTAACACACGCTTGCCCCGCATGATCTTCAATAGCGTGTTATAAAAGTAACGTCAGGTGCTATCAGTCAAAATAATACTCAACGTGGCCCAAATTCAGCAGGTAGACTTAGTACTGAGTTCCTTCAAAGTCGAGTTTTTTTATGTGGCTTGATGTTTGATTGGCCAACGAAGAATAAAAGTTGCGCCGCCATGCTCACTATCAACAACACTTGCGCTTCCGCCATGCCACTCCATGATACGGCAAACAATAGCCAAACCTAAACCAAAGCCGCCAGTCGCTCTGTTTCGCGACACATCACCGCGCGAAAATGCGTCAAAAATAGTGCGTTTAAAGTCATCTTTAACACCACCACCATTGTCGGTTACTCGAATCTCCACCTGCTCGCCATCTTGGTGAATACTAATCTCTATTTCGCCATTGCCATATTTAATTGCATTAGATATATAGTTATTTAAGGCTCGACTAATAAAGTGTCGATCGGTATCAACGAGTAAATCGCCAACGTGGTTTGTAATGGTAAATTTTTGCTCAAACTGCTGATAGTTGCCTACTTGTTTTTCTACAATATCAAGTAACGACTCTTCATTAAAGTTAAGCTTAGGCTTATCACTATCAAAACTTGCGTAGATAAGCATTTCGCTAATTAGCTGCTCTAGCTCACATATATCTTGACTAATGGCATTACGATATTTTTCTTGTTTAGCTTTATCTTCTGTACAGGCTAGCATTTGCAAGGCAAACTTGCTGCGTGCTAATGGTGTGCGTAACTCATGGGCTACAGCGGTAGAGAGCTCTTTATGGGCATCTATTAAACGTTTAATTCGACTTGCCATGGTATTAAATGCGTTCACCATAGGTTCTGTCATGGTTGAACTTGCTTCTGGTGCAAGCATATCAAAGCTTTCTTGACCAAAGTTAATTGCGGTGGTGCGCAGTCGATCTAAATCCCGAGAGAGTGGTCGTAGCCAAAAGAATAATATGCAGGCCAAACAGGCCAACAGTATCACCCGGATCATGGCTTCCATGCGCGGCCGAGTCGGCATTTTGGCTGGTCCTAAAACGATAGCTGAAGCGGAGTCATGAACCCGATGATGAATTTCAACCGCATCATTATCATAAAAAATATGGGTATCATTTTCTTTGATAACATCATGTTTACTATGACTTATAGCTTTAGTTTCTTGCTCCGGCTTCAAGGTTAACGGCAGCTGCCACTGCGTTGCTGCGCTGGCAACAATCTCTTGCCACTCATCTTCTGGGTGCTTGACTAAGTAGTTAGAAAGCGCGATCAGCATGCTTTTATAACCAGTATAAGACTCAATATCTTGCTCTAAATATGAACTCCAAACTTCATCGAGTATCCATGAAAAAATAATAAAAATTGAGATTATAAGGAAATATAAGCTAAAAAATGAGCGTCCGAGTTTCATTAAACTGCCTAAGAGTAAAGGGTTTGCACGAATGCGCTGCAATCACAAGTCATTCGCTTATCAATATTGAACAATGTTAATTCCAAGCGTCTGGAACAAATAAATACCCTTGTCCCCAGATAGTTTTAATACGAAAAGGCGTTTCATTACTGTCGTGGAGTTTTTTACGCAAACGAGATATGCGTACATCTACACTTCTGTCCATACCGTCATATTCACGACCAACGACCGCTTTGTAGATATAATCTCGGTTCTGTACTTCGCCAGAGCGGCTCGCTAATAACCACAACAAATCAAACTCTTGACTGGTTAACTCTATATTTTCACCGTGTAAGGTAACTTGTCTAGAGCCGCGATTAATGTGCAATTGGCCAAAATCAATTTCCGCATTCTCTTTGGCATCTGCTGGTAACTGGCCACGACGTAACAAGGCATTGACGCGTGCTAATAACACTCGTGGCTCGACGGGTTTAATAACATAATCATCGGCACCAATCTCCAGCCCTAACACTTGATCAAAGTCTGTGCCTTTGGCTGTTAACATTAAAATCGGCCCCTTATATGCTGGACGTAGCTCTTTACAAACTGCAAAGCCATCTTTACCGGGTAACATAATATCTAGAATAATTAGATCAGGTGCGAATTTATCAACACGCTTTTCGACCGTATCGCCCCTGAATTCTTGCTTAACATGGTAGCCTTCACTTTCTAAAAACTCAGCAACCAGATCTGAGAGTTGACGATCATCCTCAACGAGTAATATCTTTTTTACTGAAGAAATATTATCTGACATTTATGTACTCCTAATTTATTGTGCTGCCTATCAGCAATTACCCGGACATACCTTCAACACAGTTCGGCACTGCTTCAGCTAAGATATAACAACTACTTTGAGTATGGATAGGTTTAGCTTAAAATGTTTAATAAAAATTAACAACGCTATGTACAAGGTATTACTGCAATAGTACAACTTATTACTCTGCAATTACACTTAATTACACCATGCTAACAGCTTGAGTTTCATTGCCTTTTTCTGATAACTAAAATAATTAAAAACACCAGTTAACTGGCACTTTATAATATTTACTTAACATGGCTTGCACCCTACAATAGCTTTACTCCAGTCTATTAGCGCTATCATGAATCACACTCCAAAAAGAACCGCTGTCGCCAGCAATGATGCTCTGACAGAAAGGTCTCAAGCTAAGAAAACCTTATTTTCCGTTATGCTCGTCGTGCTATTTAGCAGTGCCGGCATTGCTTTGCCCTATCCCATTTTAGCGCCACTTTTTCTGAATGAAATTAGTCCATTAACAACTTTTGCCCATTTACCCAGTAAAATTTTACTGGGCATAATATTAGCAACTTACCCATTAGGGGTTATCATAGGTAGCTCAGTACTTGGCGCGGCATCTGGGGTCTATGGTCGCAAGAAAGTGTTGATACTAACATTGGTACTCACCGCATTAAGTTACGTTTTATCGGCGTTAGCTGTCATAGCAGAAAACTTCTTACTACTGGCGATAGCACGCTTTGTGACTGGTGTTTTTGCCGGTAACATTAGCATTGCCAAAGCCATCGCTGTCGATTTATCGCCAAAGTTAGATAAAACTTATACTTTTAACCTCGTTAATGCCACCGGATATTTAGGTTGGCTACTAGGGCCGCTAGCCGGTGGGCTATTGGCCAGCTATGGCTTAGATACAGTATTCTTTTTCGCGGCGGCAACATTATTTATTGCCTTAATAAGTGTACTCACCTTTTTACCCTTTGATGAAAAAGCCTGGAGCCAAGAACAGATAAAGTTTCGCCAACTATTTAGCTCGCAAAACTCTTTCGCCTTACTCAGCAATAGCAAAATTAGGCGAATCTTTAGCATTTACTTATTAGCAACCCTAGGCCTAAACGCTTATTACGAGTTTTACCCTGTGTGGTTAGTTGAACGATTTGCTTTTTCTAGTGCCGCCATAGGTTACATTACCGTGCTGTTGACGCTATTTATGATTTTTACCAGTGTTTTTATGGTCAAAAAGCTCAATTATTTGTTAGGTCTTAAAAACGGCGCAACGCTTGGTATGGTGTTAATGGCATTGTTATTTGTCATTCACCCGCTCTTATCAAGCAGTACAATTTGGCCAGTTTATGGCGCAATCGGCGTCGCGATTGCCATTTTTAATGGCTTATTACCTGTATATATCTCCGAACAATATGCCGATATAGAACAAGGTCAACTCATGGGCCTTATTACCACGGTATTTAGTTTGGCCAGCGTTATCATGGCGCTTGTGGGTAGCGCCTTAGCATTATTTGGTGCGCATTGGGCGATTATTTTTGGCGCGCTATTGTTATTTATCGCTGCAATCGACTTTAGTTACAGCCAACACAGCAAACATTAGCGTTTTAGCAACTATTTAACCGCGTGATACTATAGATAAAATATCATGGTCCAGCGTACCATTTACGTTCAAGCCATAATAGCAACAAAAGTGTTAACATAATTAGCCAAAGATAACGCTTATCAACAGCTTGGTAGCTATGCCTTTTAACTAAAGCCTTGTTGGCTAATGCCTTATTGCTGCTATATTTTCTACTCGCACCCTGTTTACGCGCTTGTTGCCAGACCCTAAAATCTGCATCATCATAAAAATAACGCGCTTGGCTTGCTAATAGCCGTTGATCTTCTGCTAAGGCATGAAACTCAAGCCAACCTTTTGTCGGCGCACGAAAACGGCCGCACTTTTTCATGCCCGATAATGGATAACTGCTTAACGACACTTGCGGCGAATACACCTGTGCCTGTGGTGATAATAAACATATGTTGTGAAACTGTTTAGCTAAGCTTAATTCTGCAGGTAACGGCAATAGCCATTTAGTGTGATTATTGTTACGCAGTAAATGTGACAGTAAATATTGCCAATAATGACTATAAATTGCCGGTGATGTTTGTAATGCCCATTGATAGCTTTGCTGCAGCGATGACATTGCCACCACGCCTAAGCCTAGCGTTTGTTTAACCACCAAAGCCTGGCCTGAATTTGCCATTACTAGGCTTTGCGCTGAGTTTGCGATCAGTGCGATTGCAGCTTGTGCGCTCAGTGTTTGCGCATCGCCTAATGGCGGTTGCTTTGGCCAAGTAACATTAACCGACGCAAGTGTACTGTCTGCTGAGCTAAGGGTAAATAAGTTCAATAACTTAGTCATATCTTTATGGCTAGCTTGACTTTTTTTCCCTAGCAAACTGGCATCAGCCCAAATTAATAGCCCTAAACCTTGCGTTATGGCGTGATATAAAGCCGACACTTCGGGAGCGGATAACGCTAACAAAGCGCGACTGTCGATGATGAGCAGATCATTATTGGCTAATAATGATGCGCTTAAGCGATGATCGGCTGTTGCTTGCGCCTGCTTTTTATTACCGCCAACAGTATCGCTTACGCTAGCATAATGCGCGGCATTGATCGGGTTTAATAACTGCTGCGCCCACTGCTGCTCGCTTATTTGGCTAATAACATGAATTTGGTTACCTGTCTGGCTAAGCCATTGTTTTAACTTCCTAGTTTCAAACGAAGGTGCCGACTGCTTAACCAAGACCCGCACAGGCTGCGCTTTAACTACGCTCACCGCAATGGTTTCGAAAAGCCTTGCTGGTTGTTCAGATACAGCCTCAGTGACATTACTGGCTTTATTAGTGATGGCACTAAGCTGTAATTGGTAGCTAAATAACCCAGTGACCTTACTGGTGGTGGTTAATGAAAATGTTTCATGGTTGGTGAGTATCGCGCTATCAAGTACCTGATCATGATGTACTAAGCTCAAACGATAATGTTTGCTCTCATTAACGGCTCGTTGCAAACGACCGGTTACTGTTAGTGCTTGACCTAAATTTAATTGCCGCTGCCAATGTAAAGCAACCAAGCCGGTTTGCAATTGACTGGCGACATACTCAAATGTAATTACTGCGCTATTTTGCGTTTGCTGCTGTTGTTGAAACAAACGTAACGGCTGCCATTGCTGCTCTGTTAAGCCATCTCCCCATATTTTTAACTGCCTCGGTGCAGTATATTTAGCCCCAAACACGGGCCAAGCCCCCTCATTGGCGGTGCGCCATAGTCGAGTTAACTCAGTTACTGAGCGAACCTTGATAATTTTATGCTGATAGCGACTCAAGGCTTTAGGCATTGCATGTTGCCATTGCGCTGTTTTTAGCTCTGGCGCTAACCACCAAATACGATCTGCTAGGTGCAACGCTTGACTTACTTGCGGCGCTGAAATGTCAGCTAATTCTATTGCACCAGTCGCCCCATCACTTGTCAAACTGGGCGTTAGTAAAATATCAAATGCCGTGGGCTGAAGTTTGACCTGTACGGGTAATACATAAAGTAAGACGCTACTAAAAAACAGCCCGTTACCTAGCATTAGTAAGGCGCAGTGCAGCTTACTCCATCGCTTAGATCTCGGCACTTGCAGGCGATAAAAACGGCGATAAATTAACGTCCAGGTTAGCACTAAGCCAATAAGTGCCAAACTCAGTAACCACCAATGCTGGGCACTGTTAAGTGTTACTTGATAATGTTCACTTAAGGCTAGGGTCACAAGTTATCCTCTAAAAACTGGCCATAGTGTTTAATTAATGGCTGTTGGTGGATAAAATCAGTAACTTTACTGTGCGGCGTGGCCAGTGGCTGTGGTAATAACTGCTCTAGTTCACCGGCAAGTAAGCGCAGACAAGCGCGACATTGAGACAGTTGAAGTTGTTGCTCTAGTAATATTTGCTCAAGCACCGCCAACGCCGCCACTAAGGCGGGACGCTTTTCTATGAGTTGCACTATGCCTTGTTTCGCTGCTTCTACAAGAGCCAATTGCGCTATGGTTAGTACGCCTTTGTCGGTACGCACCTGCGCAAGTGCAGTACTTGCATCTTTTGTGCTAAGCAGTGCCTGTTGGCTTGCAACATCAGCATCGGTGCCGGTTTGTAAAAAGCGCTGCACTAATTCAAGTAACTTAGCAAAGGCTAGCTGGGTTTGATTTGATAGCTGACTCGGGTGAAAATGTGCTTGCTGTAGTCCCTGATCTAAAATATCGGTTTGCTCGCCTTGATAACGACGCTGTTCAGTGACTGGTGGCGGTTCAAATCCTAGCCGTTTAACATAGATACGCTCTGCTTTTTTCGCCAGCTTTAACAATTGCAGCGCTTGTTGCTCAAACGGCAGTGCTCGCTTTGGCTCTGCTAACATTAAGTGCAGTTCGGCTTGCCACATATTCGCTAAACTTTGTTTCATTAATGCTTTCGGATCTTGACTGGTCATAACGCCAACATCAGTATCTTCATGGTTATGACCATAACGATTAATCAGCGCCATTTTCCCCGATAAATCTAAGCCCTGTTGTACGCCGTTATGTTCATGCTCTAACAAAGCGTGCTGGGGTGATTCTGGCGTAATAACAGCATTACTAGCACCGCCGTGATCATGCACATGCACCTCGGGCTGAGCTTGCTCAGCACTGCTATGCTCCTTGTCCATTGTCACACCAACACTGTGCTGCTCTGCTGACTCATCACCTAGGTATTGGCCATATTTTACCTTTAATGCACTTTGCGCCACTCCTAGTAGCTCAGATCGCTCGGTAAATTCATGCTTTTTAAGCTGGCTTTTATCGGCAATTAACTCAAGGGTGTCAATAATAATTTGTCGTTGGCTTTTAAAGTACTCAGGCATAAAATCGATGACTATACCTTCGGCATTAATCGTTGAGCTTTCTTGCTCTAGCCAACGAATAATTTTAGTTTCCGATCGACTTTGTTGTGGCTCAGGCTGACGATTATCAGTAGCGATAACTGAGAAATAAAGCTCATCCCCCGGCACCATGCCAAGCGCTGCTAATGACCAAGTTTTAAAGTAATGTTGTTTTCCGTGTTGCAACTCGCTACGGTCAAAATCAAACTGTTGATCTCTAAACTTTACCGCTTCACCTGTGCCTTTGGCAATTGATGATAAAATTTTCACTTGGCTTACCGCAAAATCGTCGGTTATTTGCACCTGCGTATGAACCTTAGGCACACTGTTTTTTGCGTATTCGGTCACGGTATTTTTAGGGTAAATAAAACGAATATTTGGCGCCTGATCTGGGGTTAATGCGATACGGTAAATGCTGGCAAAGTTTTCCGCTTTGGCAACATCTTGCTCAACGACACTTAAATGATAAACCATGCTAGTCATTAACTTACGTTGTAAGCTATGACTGCCATCCGCGTTTTTTTGCAATATATGACGCTCACCATTAGAAAAAACCATCGCATACGTTAAGTTTGGCTGGCTAAAAGTAAAGTGCCACTGAGCACTACTGCCAACTAAGGTGGTAATATCTAAGCTCTCAGATCGCCAACTTTTGGCTTGCTGGTGCCCTATGCTGTAGGCAGGTGGCACAATTTGTACTTGCTGAGCAAGAATATCAAGCACAGGGGGTTGCTGTGCTATTGCACTAGGGCTCAGTGTATTGGGTTGAGCGCTAAGCTGCGCCTGATACCAAGCCAAGGTTTTATCGACAAGACGCATACTATGACTAAATGCAAGCAACACGCAAAACATTAACGCCGCCATGCTATGTAACGTTAACGTCCGCTTAGCTATTGTTGGCGATAAATCAGGGTAGTTATGTTGCGATTGCTGTTTGATTATGGCTTTAAAGCGGGGTTGTATTTTTGCGGTTTGCAGTTGTTCAAGACTTGACAGTTGCCCCGGTTGTTTTGCCAGCAATTGCGTACTATGTTCAAGATCAGCAAAGCCTTGGTTAAAGTGCGCAATCACATTAGTGTCTGTGATGTTAGCATAGGCGCGGCTGCGCTTGAGCAGCATAAGCTTGAGCGCTATTGCCATCAACAACAATACAAACGCCAATAATAAGCCGTTTGTAAAAGTGACAAGCGGTACGCTGACTAGTACAAAAACCAGTAAACCCATTGCGGCAAAACACTTTGGCAAAAATAGTAATACTTGCTGCAATATAAAGCGTTGTTGCCAACGTTTGCGCAATTGCCTTATTGTTTGTTGAAATGCGCAGTTTTGCGCTGCAGGTTTAGCGTCTGTCGGGCCAAGACGCCACCGCCAAAACGCTTGCTTTTGCTGCGAGCTAGTCATTAAGCACCAACCTTAGCCGAGGTTGCGCCTGCTGCACGCTTATCTTGCTCACGCGGCGGTTTTGGGCGCGTTAACTCACTAAGCCCGCGCTCAATAACCGACAACACTAACAATAAAATCACTAACCAAGTGTTATAGCTATCGCTTTCTTTTTGTTGCGCTGCGATTAAGTGTTGCGCCTGCGTTATCCGCTGCCTACTCGCCCAAGTCTCTGTATTTTCCGCTAGGTCATGGTTACTAATCAGCTGTTTTATTTGCCGCGCTGTTAACCTGTATTGCTGGCTTACTTGCTGTTGTTGCCACGCTGAGAATAACAAGTGTTTTAAAAAATTTGGCCACTGCTCAGTTAGTATTAAGTTACTCCAGCTTGGCGAGAACCGTGAGTGCAGTTGATAAAGTGTCCGGCTTTGACTGCGATGCTGATTATTTTGCTTAACATGAAGCGCTGCCGTACTGTTAATCCCCTCCCCTAATTGCACTTGCAATGCTGGCAACACCGTTAACGAAGTTAACATTGGCAAGGCGACACCTTTGTTGTCGTGAATTTGCCATAGGATGTCACTTTGGCCATTTTGATCATGAAACCCAAAGTCAGTTAATTGTTGAGCAATGTCGGTGGCAAGTGATCGGCGATAAATTAAGCCATAAGCACTGGGTGAATCTGCGCTGCCTGGCGTAATATCAAGCCCCACTGCTGGCAAAGCTTCAGCCGACGCAGTACTTGCGTCAACAACAATATGGCTAGTGCGACTTACCAACTGCTGTAGCGTCTGGCTAGGGGCTTGAGTAGATAAATAAAACAGCCAATCTGGTGGCGTTGCCAATACTTGCCGAATCTTTTCAGGATTTTTTAAACTTTGATCTAATAAACTGACTAACTCAAGTTTTGGCGCAACATACTGTTTAATTAAGCGAAACGCCTGCTGAAAATATTTAAGCTCATGTTGACGCGCTTGCTGGTAAATAATCAACACCTGCAGCGCATCAGGGTATTGCTTTGTTACCGACTCAGTCAGGGGTTTTATTTGCCAATTAATCTCATTCGGTAAAAATAACGGCGTATTTTCATCAGCAACAGTATATTGGTTGGCGCTATCTGTGACCCAAAGTGTGATCTGATTGGTTGCCGCTAAACCTTGACTAAACTCTTCTAGATACCTTAGTGTATTGCCCTGCGTTGTGTCCGACTGTTGCGAGGTTGACGCTGACGCTGACGCTGTTGGCCAATGCAATAATTGTTCGGCGGTTATTAAGCGAGTCTTAGGCGCTAATAAATACATCTCGACACCGCCACTTTCCGTGAGTAATTGTTGGCGCTCTGCTACATCACTATGCTTAAGCCAGTCTTTAGTGAATAAATAAACTTCAGCGGGCTGACGTGGCGGCTTAATGACACTAATATTGGCTAATAGTAATATCGAAACCACTAATAACAATAAACGCAACAGTAATAGCCAAATTTGTGTTAAACGCATGTGACGGAGGTTTTTCGGCTCTTTTACCTTAATCAAAGCTATATTAGCAAATGCCACCAAACGTGCTTTATTTCGACTTAACAAGTGCACTATCACGGGTAACATTAATGCCAACAAAGCGTAAATTGCCCAAGGGTTTTGCAGCACTAATGTTGGCAAACTCGTCAACATCACCACCCCTTGCGCTTGGCTCGAGCACTAAGAAAGTCGACTAAGCTTTGATCTAAGGCTTGGTCAATATTGGCGCTAAAATAACTACAATTTTGTTTTGCAAATTGTGCTTTTAACGCCTGTTCGGTTTGTTTTTTCTTGGCTAAATAATCGGTTCGCACTTGCTGGCCGGCAACATGAATTTCTGCGCCGGTTTCCAAGTCTTGAAATTTAATCAAGCCATGGTAGGGAAAAGTTATCTCATCGCTACTGTCTAAATGAAAGGCGACAACATCTCTTTGACCATGACTCAGTTTTGCCGTTAAATTCTCTAATTCATTTTGCGCTTGATGAAAGTCGCTAATGATCACAATCAAGGCGTTTTTCGCCACCTTACTTAGTGGCCCTATGATGGTTTTAGCGTCAGGGCAGCGTCCATGGGCTTGTAGTTTTGTTAACGCCAAGGTTAATTTTTGCCAGTGACGCTCACCGGGTAGACATGGTAAGCACTGTTGCTGCTGCTCTGATAGCGTTAAAAGCCCAACAGCGTCACCTTGTTGCTGTGCGATATATGCAATCGTGGCGGCTAAATAGCGCGCATAGTCAAATTTATGCCACTGCCCTTGCAGGGGTTGTTGCTCGCCATTATCAACCGCTTTTGGTTGTGATTGCTGCAACATAGAGCCGCTACAGTCTAGCACTATCCAAACGCTAACATCGCTTTCTCTTTCTGCTTCTCGTACAAAGTATTTATCGGAACGGGCAAACAGCTGCCAATCGATTTTACTGAGTTGGTCACCAGGCTCGTATGCTCTATATTGGCTAAATTCAATACCCACGCCACGTTGTTGACTGGCATGAATTCCGTGCAAAAAGCCTTGCGCTAACGTTTTTATCGCTAGTGGTAGCTCTTTTACCCGCAATAAGGTGTTGATATCAAAGAACGCTGGCTGCACTTGCGATGACCTAAGTTGATTGCAGTGGACTGGTGGGCACAGGCACTTGTTGCAAAAGCTGCTCAATAATATTATCTGGGCTAATATTGACTGCCTCGGCTTGAAAGTTCACTAAAATTCTATGCCTTAACACCGCAGGTGCAACAAATTGGAGATCCGCTAAGTTCATGGCGTAACGTCCTGACATCAAGGCACGCGCTTTTGCGCATAAAATTAATGCTTGTCCTGCTCTGGGCCCTGCTCCCCAGCGTACATGCTCGCGCACACTTTCACAGTCAAATTCGCTTTGTGTGTTGGCGTCACTGGCATTATTGGCCAGCTGTGTTGCTTTAGGGCGTGTCGCGCGCACTAGTCTTGCTGCGTAACTGAGTAATGGCGCTGACACTGTTACACTGCGCACCAGACCTTGCAGTGCAATCAGTTCTTCAGCGCTGAGTATGGCACTTATCTCGCTGTCGATATTGCCAGTGGTACGCTGCAAGATTTCAATTTCTTGTTGTTCGTTTGGGTAACTCACTCGAATAAACATCAAAAATCGATCAAGTTGTGCTTCGGGCAGTGGGTAAGTACCGGCTTGCTCTACAGGGTTTTGTGTTGCCAAAACAAAAAAAGGTTTCGGTAACTCATAGCTAGTACCCGCATAACTGACACAGCGCTCTTGCATTGCTTCTAACAAGGCCGCTTGGGTTTTCGGTGGCGTGCGGTTAATTTCATCCGCTAATAAAATATGGGTAAACACCGGGCCTTGCTGAAACTTAAAAAAACGTTCACCGCTGTCATGATCGGTTTCTAAAATTTCTGTGCCAATAATATCACTTGGCATTAAATCAGGAGTAAATTGCACACGTTTAAAATCAAGTGCCAGAGATTTTCCCAGTGAGCTCACCATTAAGGTTTTAGCTAAGCCAGGAACACCTTCAAGTAAACAGTGCCCGCCCGCTAAGATGCTGATCAACAATTCTTCTATCACATTTTGCTGACCGACAATGACCTTAGCAATTTCTACACTAACTTGTGATAATTTATCAAGCAGTTGCTTTATTTCTTGTTCTGACATTATTTTTTACTTTACCCTGGCTAAATTATAAGCGGTTAACTGTTCATGGCGTACATTACAATATTGACCGCAAAGCGTGTATTATCGACTTTTAACCAACGTTTATTACGAAAGTCATAATCCCACTCACAACCAAAATCTTTGTTAGAATATAACACCGCGATACGACCATCAATTTCTATAGCTTTTAAATAGTTATGTACTAAATCATCGCCCCAACCATTGAGTTCTATGCTGGTTCGTGGTGGCCCGTCAAAGTGAAAAAACGACGAGTATAAGGGGTGGTCATTAGCGATTTTTTGCAATGCCTGATCACCAAACATTTGCTGCATTTGCCGCTCAAAACTGCGGGCAAACATGCCATCGATATCATGATTACAATCATCCACAAAGACAAAGCCGCCGTTTTCTACATAACGTTGAAAGTTTTCTCTTTCTTGGCGATTAAATTGCACTAAGCGGTGACCTGCGAGATAACAAAATGGCGAATTAAGCATTTGCGGATCTGATAAGGGGATAACGCGCTCGTTAATATCCACCCGTAAACTGGTGTATTCAATTAACGCATTAAGAACATTGGCAGGCATTCTTTCGTCTACCTCCCAGTTACCCGACTCATAGCTTAAACGGGTAAAAAAGAAGTCAATTGCCTCACGCGCATTTAGCTGCTGCAGTGGCTTAGTTAACAGCCCCGCAGACAACAACGACATGGCACGAATAAAATTGCGTCGATTCATAAGCAACATAATAAAGGGCAAGTGTTTATGCCACGCTTGCCCTTTAAAAGCTTCTCCCTATCCCTTTCACTTAATTAAACCGCATCCGATAAACTGCTAAAGGTAAAGTCGCGTATTTTCATGGTTGGGATCATGCTGCCATTAATACGCTGTGGTTTACCTAAGGCTTCAATATTATTTAACATTATGATTGGGCTTTCATTGAAGCGGAAGTTTTTTATCGGGTACTTGATCTTGCCATTCTCAATATAAAACGTGCCGTCTCGCGTTAAGCCAGTATAAAGCTGAGTTTGTGGATCTAAGGCGCGAATATACCATAACCGTGTCACTAAAATGCCTCGGCGCGTATCTTTGATCATATCTTCCAAACTGTCGTTACCGCCGGCCATTATAATTTGAGATGGTCCGCCAAATAACCCAGATCCGGTATAAGCGGTTGGGGTATAAGCCACACCGGTTTTTTTCGCCCAATAGGGTGAGTTAGGCATATTGACGACTTTTCCATTTTTGATCCAGTCGGTTTTTTCAACCCGATGGCCATCACTGGCAAATGGTGCGGTGGGCGCTTCAGCGTGCATAGGGTCTGAATAGATATGTACGCGTTCATCGAACATTTTCTCTCCTAAACGGTTACTGGCTTGTCCCGCTTTCGCTGTTGATGACTTTTTACTTAAAAAGCTACGTCCTTCATCGGCAGCGCGCTGGTTCATATTGCCAAACATATTACTCAATAGCTGAACACTGGCTGCTGGCTCTAAAATGACCGTATACTTACCCGGCTCCATTTCTTTAGCGCCCGATGACCTGATTGACTTTTCAATCGCCACTTGTGAGGCAGTTTTAGTGTTTAAATGTTTAACGTCGCTGTAATCTCTGCTCACCCAGCCTGAGCCTTTACCGTCTTGGGTTCTAATGGTGACCGTAAAGTCAACATTAGTGGCTTTATTGTATGCAAACAAACCTTTACTGTTCATGATAGCAACAAAGGTAGTGGCATCTTGTAAAAAACCAGACGAGACCAATTTATTGGCTTTTGACGGTTTAATGCTATCTTCTGCGGCTTGCGCTCTGTCTGCTGGGGTAACGTTTGATGTTGAGGCAAAGGCACTTTCAGGTTGTAAGTATTTTTGCGGGCCAAAAATCGGCATATGCTCGGGATTTTCAGGAGCGAGCTTTGCTAACTCTTCTGAGCGCTTAACCACTTTCCTTAACGATGCATCGTCAAACTCATTGATGGTGGCAACCCCAGTGCGCTTACCAAAGGTTGATTGCACCGCTAAAGTTAAGTCACTTTGCTCTCCCGCTGTTGATACCGTATTGCGCGCGGTGCGAATATTGCCACCGACTTGGCCGTCTAAGTTACACTCACATTCATCAGCGTTAGAAAATGAAAGTACTTTTTGTAATAACGTTTTCGCATGTTGTTCTGTTAAAATTGTCATGACGCTTTGCTTCCTTTTATACTTTATTTTTATCGTCAACTATGAGTGAAATTATACTTTACGCGCAGTATTAATGACGTTGATGTTGTTAAACCGCGTTGTTGGACAGCCGTGCGATACCGCACTCACTTGTGACGGTTGACCTTTACCATCAAAAAATGAACCACCTAAGCGATAATCTGACTTACCCGCGAGTGCGGTACAACTATTCCAAAATTGTTGCGTGTTTGATTGATAGGCAACATCTTCAATTTGCTCGGTAATTTTGCCATCTTTAATTTCAAAAAATAATTGACCGCCAAACTGAAAGTTATAGCGCTGTTGATCAATTGAGAAAGAGCCTCGACCGGCAATATAAATGCCATTTTCTACATCTTTAATAATGTCATCAGCTGAAAGGTCTTTTTCATTGGGCTTTAATGAGACATTGGGCATACGTTGAAACTGAACATCACGCCAACTTTGCGCATAACAACAACCATGTGACTCTTTTTGATCTATCATGTGCACCTGATCACGAATCGCTTGATAATTCACTAGCGTGCCATCTTTAACTAAATCCCACGCTTTGGTTTTAACCCCTTCATCATCATAGCCAACGTTGCCTAGTGAGTGTGCTTGGGTTTTATCGGCAAATAAATTTACAATATCAGAGCCATAATTAAATTTACCGCTACGCCATTTATCTAAGGTTGCAAAACTGGTACCGGCAAAGTTGGCCTCATAACCTAACACCCTGTCTAACTCTAATGGATGCCCTACCGACTCATGAATAGTGAGCATTAAGTGCGCAGGATCTAAGACGAGATCGTATTTCCCCGGCTCTACCGATTTTGCTTTTAACTTCGCTTGTAATTGTTTGCCAGCCGCTTTCGCATCTTCAAGCATATCGTAGGAGTTTTTATAACCCACGTTAGCACCTGAAATACGAATTTTATCTTCTTCTTTGCCATCTAAATACTCAAAGCCCATACCTACGGGGTTGCCTAAACCGGTCCGTTGTTTAAAGCCTGACTTGCCTACCGCAGTAGCAAAAAATGGTGCCCATAAACGATGAACATCTTGATCAATGTATGAACCATCTGTCGAGGCAAAGTATTTTTGTTCATTCACTAAAAATAAAATAGAGGTAATATAATTAGCACCGTGGGCCATAGCGGCATCATTTACTGATAACAGCAAGTCCACTTTGTCTTTTATTGGTATTGCTAGCGCGTTCTTTTTAATGGGGGTTTTCCAACTAACCTCGCCAACACCTGTTACCGGCGCTAGTTGCACTGGCACGGTTTGAAACTTAGCATTTGCCAAGGCCACAGCCACCGCTTTTTCTGCGGTTTTCGCTATGCTATCTGGCGTCATATTCGAGGTAGAGGCAAAGCCCCATGTACCATTGGCTATAACACGAATACCTATGCCCGCTGACTCCGTATTGACTATGTTATCAACACGTTTTTCTTGTGTGGTGACAAATTGGTTTAAATAACGACCAATGCGCGCATCAGCATAGCTAGCACCTTTCGCTTTCGCGGCATTGAGCGCAATATCAGCCAATTTTTTTTTATAGGCAACATCCATGGGTTTATCTAGTAATTGCTCAGCTGATACCGCAAAACCAGACATCGGCAACATCAACCCGCCGGCGCCAACGCCAGTCAGCTTAATAAAATCACGTCTTTGCATTTCCCTTCCCTCAATTTATTTTTATATTATTAACATTTTCATAACACAGTCGACTATAGCCAACATACACTATTTGTTGCAACTGTGCTTTTAACTTATAAATCTTATATATTAAATCAATGAATTTACTAGACTTAGTAACAAAAACAGCCAACTAAGCAGCACCAATATCAGCGTGCAGTTTATAACAAAGCTTAAAAATCATACTACTACGCTTTGTTAATAATGCGTAACAAATTATGTCGTTTTGATAAATTTCATAACGCGAAAACAATTCTCTTTCGCGCTTATTTATAAGTTCTGGTAGCATAGGCGCAAAATCATTGTTGAGTGGTAAAATGAAAATCATTTCTTTTAATATTAATGGCCTGCGTGCCCGTTTACATCAATTACAAGCTATTATTGACAAGCATCAACCCGACATTATTGGCCTGCAAGAAATCAAAGTGCATGATGAGGCTTTTCCTTTAGCGGACGTAGAAGCCATGGGCTATCAAGTCTATTTTCATGGTCAAAAAGCCCATTATGGTGTTGCAATGCTGTGTAAAAAGCCTGCTGATGTGGTTATTAAAGGCTTTCCTAGTGATGATGACGATGCACAAAAACGCATGATCATGGTACAAACCACCGATGAAAAAGGCGAAAAAGTAACGGTCTTAAACGGGTACTTCCCGCAAGGCGAAAATATTGCGCATGAAACAAAGTATCCTTATAAACGTCAGTTTTACAAAGACTTAATGCTATATTTAAATGAAAATCATACACCTGATGAAAACCTTGTCGTGATGGGCGATATTAATATTTCACCGACAGATTTAGACATAGGTATAGGTGAGCCAAATCGTAAGCGTTGGTTAAAAACCGGTAAATGTAGCTTTCAGCCAGAAGAGCGCCAATGGCTAACAACATTAATGGATTGGGGCTTTAAAGATACCTTTAGAGAACTACACCCAACACGCAGCGAAAGGTACTCATGGTTTGATTATCGCTCACGTGGCTTTGACGATAACCGAGGTCTGCGCATTGACGTGATACTTGCCACTGAAAAATTTGCCAGTCGTTGTATTGACGCCGATGTTGATTATGAGCTTAGAGGTATAGAAAAACCCTCTGATCACGCGCCTATTTGGGCGACGTTTTCCCATTAATGCTATGCTTTCATAGCGCCTTTAAATGAATAAGAAAGGGCTAAGTGTCCTTTCATCACTATAAGCAAAAAAGCATATGACTGCCCAACATTACACTTGCCCCTTGTGCCATTTAGCCTTAGTCGGTGACGAGCGCGTTTACCGCTGTGCCAACAACCACAGTTTTGATCGGGCAAAAGAAAATTACGTAAACTTATTGCCAGTGCAATTTAAACAGTCGAAAAGTCCAGGTGATAATAAAGCCATGGTTAATGCACGTCGGGAGTTTTTACAACAAGGTTATTATCAGCCCTTAGCGGATCGACTCGTGGCCTTATATGAAAAGTTCTGTGTCAGTAACGCTGATCATGCCAATATTGTACTTGATGCAGGTTGTGGTGAAGGCTTCTATAGCCATCAGCATCAGTACGATGATACGACTGTTTATGGTGTTGACATTGCCAAAGACGCGATCAAAAAAGCAGGTAAAAAATACCCACAATGTCACTTTAGTGTCGCCACCTTATCAAAACTGCCATTTGCCGATAATTTATTTTCTTGGATTGTTTCTGTTTATGCGCCAATTTTAGAGCAAGAATTTACCCGAGTGTTATCTGACGATGGCTATTTAATAACGGTAACGCCGGCTAAACAGCATTTATTAGCGTTAAAACAACACATCTACCTTGAAGCAAAAGAGCATGATGAAGAAAAATTAGCCATTGAGAAATTAAGGTTAGTACACCAAGAAAATCTCAACTATGAAATGGTGATGAAAACAGCGCAAGACACTTTAAATTTATTAGCCATGACACCATTTGCGTTTAAAGCCAGCGAGCAAGTGAAAACCACTTTAGCTGCGCTTAAAACCTTTCGCTGTCAGGCTGACTTTTTGATCCGACTTTATCAAAAGCCGCAATAAAAAAAATGCGCTATCAATGATAGCGCATCTGCAAAAGTTAACCTATATCGTCTGTTTGAGGCGTTAGCTACTTTTAAAACTTGCTTTGAAAGCTTACGTTTAATAAATAAGCAAGATCTAAGTAACGTGGTCGCTGAGTCGATAGCTTTATTTCGCCACCATTTTGATTGATTTGTGCGACACCTTCTTTATACCAGCTTGCCAGTGCCGGCGGTAAAAACTTATCCGCTTTAACGCCCATAAAAATTAGCGCTTGTAACGGAAAGCTGATTAAACAAAGGCTATAAAGTAGTGCTTGCGGTAAAATTGCCATTGAGCCAAAGTATAGCTGCATAAGTAAACAAAACAGCGCTAAACCTGGCATCACCTTACACACCAAGCGGCTTATTTTAACCGCTCGATATTCAGCAAAGTAACCATTAAGCTCGTTACGTTCAGGCCATAAATGCATGTATTTTCGGCCCAGTGAGATTAGTTCTAATAATGACAGTTTCATGGCTATAAACTACAATATAGCCTGCATAAAAGCTAGTATAAAATTGTTACCCACCCCATGAGCACCGACTCATAAAACCGAGAGAGTGTGCCTAAATTTATTGCTTAACATCAATACTCAGAAAAGCTTATTCGTTATAATGACCGCCATAAAAGCAAATTAACTACGGCATTTTAAATTATGCAAAATAAATTTATTTTAGTTCTTAACTGTGGCAGCTCATCATTAAAGTTTTCCTTAATTGATCCTGAGCTTGGTACAACGCTGTTATCTGGCTTAGCACAGCGTTTATTATCTGAGCAGGCCAGTATTAAAATTCATTATAACGCCAGCCATGAGCAACAAGAGATTGCCGCCCCCTATGATCATCAAGCGGCGATTTTAGTGTTAGTCAAACAATTACAGCAGCTAAATTTGATCTCTTGTGTCAAAGCCGTAGGACACAGAGTCGTGCATGGCGGTGAAAGCTATTGCCAACCCACGTTAATTAACGCTGATGTCAAAGCAAAGATAAAACAGTTAGCCCGTTTAGCACCACTCCATAATCCGGCCAACTTAACTGGTATTGAAGCCGCTGAGTCGGCATTTCCCGAGCTTGCGCAAGTTGCCATTTTTGATACCGCTTTTCATCAAACCATGCCGGAAAAAGCCTATATTTATGGTATTCCTTATGCACTCTATAAACATCATGGTATACGGCGCTATGGCTTTCATGGCACGAGTCATTACTTTGTTGCCCAACAGGCCGCTGAGCGACTAGAAAAACCACTCGCACAGTGCAGTTTTATTAGCGCGCATTTAGGCAACGGTTGTAGTATTGCTGCCATCAAGAATGGTAAAAGTGTTGATACTAGCTTAGGCATGACGCCGTTAGAAGGCGTTATGATGGGCACTCGTAGCGGCGACCTTGATCCAGGGATTATCTTTTATTTAATAAACCAGCTCGGTTATAGCGTAGCTGACGTAGAACAACTGTTAAATAAAGAAAGTGGCTTATTAGGCATTTCAGAATTAAGTAATGATTGTCGCATCATTGAAGATGCTTATATCGAAGCACATAACCAGCAAGCTGGCTTGGCCTTAGACGTATTTTGCTATCGCATAGCCAAGGCCATTGCGGCATTTACCGCTAGTTTAACCCAACTTGATGGCATTATTTTTACCGGTGGTATCGGTGAAAACTCAAATCTTATTCGTGAAAAAATTATCAGCCAATTGAGTTTACTAAATTTTGAAATTGCCCCAGATGCTAATGTAGCGATGCGCTTTGGTCAATCTGGACTCATCACGCGTGAAGGCTCTCGCCCAGCTTGGGTAATCGCCACCAACGAAGAATGGGTGATTGCTGAGCAAACGTTTCAATTGCTTAATGAAAAGGATTAATAATGGCACATAGAATTATGTTGATACCCGCCGGTTTTGGCGTTGGCTTAAGCAGTATAAGCTTAGGGCTTATTCACGCTTGTCAACAACAAGGTATTAATACGGGACACTTTAAGCCGATTTCACAACCTGCACGTAATTGCAGAAATAAAGCCAGTGCGCAAGCCAAAGCCAATGAAAATTCATCATCTATTGCTTTATCTTATGTCGAGCAACAAATTGGCGATGGCCGCAGCGATATAGTCTTAGAGCAAATTATTGAAAACTTCAATGCCATTGACAAGGCACATGATGTGGTGATCATTGAAGGCTTGATACCCACCACTCGCCAACCTTATGCTGGTCGAGTTAATCGTGATGTTGCGCGAGCGCTTTCTGCTGAAATTGTGCTAGTGGCGGCACAAGACAATGATTCGTTAGACGAGTTTGAAGATCGCATCGAAATGAGCGCCGAAACCTTTGGCGGCATCAAAAACCCCAAGCTTATCGGCTGCATTATTAATAAGATTAATGCCCCAGATAGCCATGAGTTTGGCTTGTTACCTCGTGAGCAAGAATTTAATACCGCACTCGATATTGCCCCGCTCACTAAGCTTTCAATATTTAAAAGCCAACATTTCAATTTATTAGGGGCTGTACCTTGGGAAATGGATCTTATTGCACCTCGCGTTGTTGATATTGCACATTATTTAAATGCCGAAATCATTAACGCCGGCGATATGGATCACAGGCGCGTTCGTAGTATTAGTTTCTGCGCTCGTAGTGTGGATAATTTAATGAGTCACTTGCAACCAAGTCGACTCATAGTCACACCCGGTGATCGTACGGATATCATTATTGCCACTTGTTTGTCGGCATTAAATGGCACCAAAGTTGCGGCGTTAGTTTTAACCAATGGTTATATACCCAACGAAAGCATCCAAAGCTTATGTCAACAAGCGCTTGATGTTGGTTTACCGGTACTTTCTGTACCTTGGGATACCTGGCAAACATCACGGCATTTAATTAACTTTACTCCAGATATTCCGCAAGATGACGTACAACGGCAAGAGAAAGTCAAAGAGTATGTTGCCGAACACTTAACCCCGAATTGGCTATTACAATTAGGCAATCAAGCGCCCATCAGCGAAAAAATGTCGCCGCCAGCGTTTCGTCATAAGTTAACTGAGCTTGCTCGACAAGCAAATAAATTGATCATACTTCCTGAAGGCACAGATGTACGAACCATAAAAGCTGCAGCAATTTGTGTTGAACGCAACATTGCCCGCTGCCAGTTGCTAGGCGATAAAGACACCATCTTACGCATTGCACAACAACAAGGCATTCATTTACCCGACGGCTTATTGATCACAGACCCTCGTACTATCCGTGAAAACTATGTGGCACCTATGGTGCAATTACGCAAAGCCAAAGGCATGACAGAGGTAGTCGCAAAACAGCAATTAAAAGAAGACATAGTGTTAGCAACAATGATGTTACAATTAGGCCAAGTCGATGGCTTAGTTTCTGGCGCAGTGAATACAACCGCCCACACCATACGTCCAGCGCTTTCTTTAATTAAAACCGCAGAAGGTAGTGCGTTAGTATCGTCAATATTTTTTATGTTGTTACCCGATCAAGTGCTAATTTATGGCGATTGTGCCATCAACCCAGAGCCTAACGCAGAACAACTTGCCGATATCGCAATTCAGTCTGCCGACTCTGCTATACAATTTGGTATTGCACCAAAAGTTGCCATGATCAGTTACAGTACCGGTACTTCGGGGTTTGGTGCTGATGTTGAAAAAGTGGCCGCGGCAACCAAAATTGCTCAACAAAGACGACCCGATTTAGTTATCGATGGTCCATTGCAATATGACGCTGCAATTATGGAAAATGTTGCTCGTAAGAAAGCGCCAAATAGTCCGGTTGCCGGCCAAGCAAATGTCTTTATCTTTCCCGATCTCAATACCGGCAACACGACATATAAAGCAGTACAACGTTCGGCAGATTTAGTCAGTATTGGCCCTATGTTACAAGGTATGCGAAAACCTGTGAATGATTTATCACGAGGTGCATTAGTTGACGATATCGTTTACACCATTGCACTGACGGCAATTCAAGCACAAGCTTAAACAAGGTTTAGCTGCCAGTTTTCTAACTTAATCGTATTTAATAACTGGCTTTACATGATATAAGGCATTAATAGTATATTTTAATAACTTATTACTAAATAATGTCCAACTTCAATAGGCGACACTTTTTAACCAACAACCAAAACTGTTTAATAACAAATAGTTAGATAGTTAAACAGTAGTTGCTCACAACGATATCCACAGCTTATGTGGATATCGCATTCTACGAGTTAATAAACAAACGCATGAACTTAGGCAATAATTTTACAACTATACTCAGCATTACACCGACTTGACGTTAATAATCACGTTAAGCACTTTAAAATACAATTTATCTGTTAATAAGCCAAGTGAACTTTGATCATGGTGGATCCTTTGGGTCGCACTTGTTCTCCACCGTCGCTACTGCCATCAAATTGTGTGTGCTGTAATTCAAAAACATTATGCCACAGACGATTACCCGAAAATTTTAGCGCTCATGCACGCCTATAAGCGCTAGAGTTCAAAGCAATTAAACGCTATAGTGTCAGCACAATATACTTATTAAATGAGTTGACTATATGAGTAACTTAACCCTGCGCCAACTTTCTGAAACCTTTGCCATCCATAGTTTACGGCGAGAAAGTACAATTCCTGATGCGGTTTATAATGCGCCCATTTTTTTCTTAGCTAAAACCTATGATGAGATCTCTATCGTTATTCCTGAACACATTGAAATTGACAGCGAAGACGCTGAGCTTGGCTGGCAAGCCTTTGAAGTTGTTGGCCCGTTAGACTTTAGTTTAACCGGTATTTTGTCAAATATAGCGACTGTGCTTGCCAACGAAAAAATCAGCATTTTTGCTATTTCAACCTTTGATACTGACTATGTGTTAGTAAAATCAGCAAAGTTTGCAGCCGCTAAAACGGCACTCATTAATCATAACTACCAAGTAATTTAATATAGGATCCCAAATGACAGTACTGTATGGCATAAAAAACTGCGATAGTGTAAAAAAAGCGAAAAAATGGTTAGAACAAGAGCACATTCCTTATCAATTTCATGACTTTCGTAGCGAAGGTTTCAATGCCGAGTTATTACAAACACTACTTAAATATACTGAATTACCTTTACTGTTAAATAAGCGCAGCACCACTTTTCGTAATGTCGACCAAGCAACAAAAGATAACCTCACCGACGAAGTAATAAAAGAGCTGCTGATAGCGCAACCGACATTAATAAAGCGCCCGTTATTACAACATCAGCACACGCTTTTGGTTGGTTTTAAAGCTGAGCAATATCAAGAAGTTTTCGCTTAGATGGCAAGTATTATTATGACAAAACATAGCGATAGCACCATTGCCTTAGCCCAAGAGCTAATCGAGCGCCCTTCAGTTACGCCAGAAGACTTTGGTTGCCAACAGCTTATGGCGGAGCGTTTAGCCAAATTAGGCTTTAACAACGAAACCATGATCTTTGCAGACACCACTAATTTATGGTCGCGCAAAGGTAATGCTGGACCGGTATTTTGCTTTGCAGGCCACACCGACGTGGTACCCGCGGGGAACCTTAACCTTTGGCAAACGCCGCCATTTGAGCCGGTCATTGCTGATGGTATGCTTTATGGTCGTGGTGCAGCCGATATGAAAGGCAGCTTGGCCGCCATGATAGTTGCCACAGAAAAGTTTGTTGCCGCACACCCTGATCATTTAGGCTCGATTGCATTTCTGATCACCAGTGATGAAGAAGGGCCATTTATTAATGGCACAACACGAGTAATTGATACACTGGAAGCACGCAATGAAAAAATTGACTATTGCATTGTTGGCGAGCCATCAAGCACGGCGCAAGTAGGTGATGTTATTAAAAATGGCCGCAGGGGTTCAATTTCAGCAGAGCTTCACATTCATGGCAAACAAGGCCATGTTGCCTATCCCGAACAGGTTAATAACCCAATTCATCTTGCTATGCCTGTGCTTGCTGAGCTGAGCCAAATGCATTGGGATAACGGTAATAGCTATTTTCCAGCCACCAGTTTTCAAATAACCAATATCTCGGCAGGCACAGGTGCTACCAACGTTGTACCTGGTCATTTAACCGCGTCATTTAATTTACGTTACAGCACAGAGTTAACAGCGCAGATGATCGTTGATAAAGTTGAAGCTTTACTGACACAGCAAGCGTTAGACTTTGACATTGACTGGGTATTTAATGGGCAGCCTTTTATCACTGAACCCAGCGCCTTTTTGTACAGTGTGGTTCAAGCCATTGAAACCTGCTGTCAAATAACGCCTGAACTGTCCACCAGTGGTGGCACCTCTGACGGCCGATTTATCGCACCAACGGGAGCACAAGTCGTAGAGCTCGGTCCCTGTAATGCCACAATTCATCAAGTTAATGAATGCGTTTCGGTCAAAGATTTAATTTTGCTAACCGATATTTATTATCAAACCTTAGTCAATGCATTAACGAACCAATAGTATGCGCGAGTTAGAGTTAATTTTAACAGGCAAAACTGACCACCATATTCACTGGTTATCAGAGCGTATTGGTATTCATCACGAGATGTCTGAGGCGTTTGCGCAACTTAAACTAGCCGCCAAATCGGCCGGGTTTGAGCTCGCCATTGCCAGTGGTTTTCGTAGCTTTGATCGACAACTGGCAATTTGGCAAAATAAGTTTATAGGGCGCACGGCAATAAAGGATGCTGCAAACCGAGTATTAGCAACTGGGCAGCTTAATGATGTGGATAAAATACACGCCATTATGCTATTCTCTGCCCTGCCTGGTGCAAGTCGTCACCATTGGGGTTGTGATATTGATATTTATGCAGAGAACTTATTACCCCAAGGTAAATCATTAGCGCTCGAGCCATGGGAATATCAAAATACAGGTTATTTTTATCCATTAAGTACTTGGTTAAAAAAGCATGCCAGCGACTTTGGTTTTTACTTTCCCTATGATAGGTTTCGTGGCGGTGTCGCAGAAGAGCCTTGGCATCTGTCTTATTTGCCTTTGGCACAGGGTTACCAAGCCAATTATAATGAAGCACTTTTAGCCAAAACACTTATCAACAGTGATATACATGGTAAAGCAGTGCTGCTGACAATGTTACCTGAGCTTTATCATAGATACATTGTTAATGTTGCGGCTGCCAACTAGCACTAAACACAAATCACAGAAACCTATATTTTACATTGTTGGAACACGAGCTTATGACGAGCATATTAACCGAAAGCTGGATCGCGCCTGCCATTATCATTATTGCACTGGTGATTTTAATTGGTAATTTAAGTACCTTTCAAAAGAGTGCTAAAACACCTTTGCGTAAAAAAGGCCTCAATGATCTAAAAGAAACCTTGCCTAGAAGCCAAAAGTCAGCTCAAAAAATGCCAACCATGGCCAGTAAATCCTCGTTGCATCAACATAAGAAAAAGTAACGCCTGACTCGCGTCTACCTAAGTGGTCAGTTGTAAGCTAATGATTTTTAAGGGCCAATACAATTATGCTGCCTGCTGCAATTGTTGTAAGTAACCTAAATAACGTTTAGTTAGTGCGATAAATAGCCAGATTAAGGTTAACGGAAATAAGATCAGAAAAAGGTATTGGCTGTACATTAAAGGTAGTAACACAGCCATTGCTAAACCTATAGCATATAGACTTAATACCCACTTTTGCGTGCGGGCAAATTTAAATGCAGAAACAAAATTTCCCACCACCCCAAAGTTTTTCAAGCGCGCTATCATACAGGGTAATATTCCTAACACTAGTGATAACATTGCAAAGAGCCACGCCAAAGAGATATTAAACCAATAAAAACTATTACTCGAATAGGCCTCTTTTTTGCTACTGATATTAAAGGCCTTCGCCAAAAACGAGTTGGTGTCGACATATAAACTATAAATAGCAATCGCGTCTGTCATCCAGATCAAAAAAAACAAGCCTTGTACCAAAGCTACTAAAGCAACATTGGCGATAATATTGCTTTTAGGTACTTGATTGCTTTCAGGTGTACTTGATAGAAGTAACGGATGTAATGCTAAGCTGACTAAAGGCGTGAATAAAATAAAGCCCGCACAAAACGAGATATACATCGCAGTAAGCTCAAAACTCGCTAATAACTGCTGTATTGCGATCGCAATAGCAAATATCATGACTGACGCGAACAAAATTAAAAAGCCACTTAATTGACGATTTTTTTGCAAAAAATTTGTTGTCGGCATAACCAAAACCCATAGCAAACCAGTGACTATAATAAAATATAAATAGCCATGATTACTTGATTTACATCGTTTTTAAGTCATTAAACAAATGCTTTTTGGGGCCTTTACCAGCAGATTACAAGCAATATCGGTTAGTTATGTTGACAACCATAGGCTTCAATTTGCAAGACGCTCATGCTCACAGCAAACTGCTCTTTGAGCACACGTTCAATTTGCATACGACAAACCTGATCATGTTTTTCAATGGTACATTCGTGTTTTAAAACAATGTGCGCGCCAACAACAACTTGGTCATTATCACATTGCACAATTAAGTTGTGCACATTGTCTATATGGTCAATGGTCAGCAGCGCCGCCTCTATTTTCTTTAATGCAGGTAAACGCACACCATTAAAAAATAACCCTTTCACACAACGATACAGTAGCTTTGAGCCGGTATAAAGTACGAATATCGAAATAAAAATACTCGAAAGCGAGTCAACTGCGGTCCAGCCTGTAGCATGAATAACCACACTGGTTACAAAGGTAACAATTGTCGAGAGTATATCAAAAAACGTATGCAGGAAAACCGCATAAACATTGACACTATCTTTACGACCTTTATATAAGACAATGGCTGACGCCGCGTGAAATAAAAAGCCCAATGAAGCCGTGGTTGACATCACGAAGGTATTTATTTCATGCTCATTATGGTGCTCGTGCCCTAGCAACCTATCAGCGCCTTGAAAAATAATCCAACAGCTGATTAAAAGATACAAGCTACCATTAATTAAGCCACCAGAAAGCTCGAGTCGACGATAACCATCGCTAAAAGTACGACCAAATTTAATCGCTAGTGTTGATGCGATTAACGCAATAAACAAGGAGCTGTTATGTACAAATAAATGCCCAGCATCGGCATAAACCGCGAGGGAATTTGCGTAGTAGGCACCAAAAAGTTGTATCAGCATAAAAACACTGGTAATTGCCAATGCAATTAACAAGCGCCTTTGTGATGATTTATGCGTAGTTAAAGTATTCATGCAAAAATTGCCATTTTGTGTGCCTATTTTGGGTAAGCGCTTGGTACTTAAAACGTACTACTGTGCCCAATATGCTTGATCTAAGCTGTTTTCCCGTTCCGGTAAGCCGCGTGATAATCGTGGTGCGTGTTGTACTAATACTTCATAGCTTGCACGATTAGCGTATTTACTCATTTGTGATAACGACGAGTAGGTCAATGCTGGCTGCTTATGCTTGCTCGAATTTGCCACCATATTTTTGTGGTAAACATTGGCACTTAAATCATGCAATATCGCGGCAAGTACCGCATCACCGGCACCATTGGTGTTTTTTATACTTTCAGGCCCACCCATATAAGGTGCAGAATGTGTATAGATACGCAATGGCTTTTGACAATCTTTTAACAGCATAGGTCGAGAATATTCAAATTGATTAAAGAGCTCAATTTCAGCAGAAACTAGCGGGTAATCACTTTCTCGCTTAAAAGTTTCATCAACAAAGCCCGCCATATAAATGCCATCTTTACCTGCGGTACAAATGCACAAATCAACCCAATCTAAGCACCTGTTCGCGGCAAGCAACGGGCTTTCGATACCGGTTATTGCTAGCGCTTCTTCTTCGTTCATTGATAAGATATTGACATGCTTTTTCACAAAGTTCTGCCAAAAGCTAGGCTCTTTTTCTATAAGATGTTTAGTGCCGAGCGTCAATACCACTGGCACACCGGCCGCGTTGGCGCACTTTACCGCTTTAATTGCCGCTTCTGTCATAGTGTCACCTGCTTGCGTTCGCATCAGATAGGCACTTATCACTAATGCCGAAGCGCCGGCAATTAATGTTTCATCAATCGAGTCTGGGTGTAGTCGATTAATTAAACCGGCATTAATACCAAAGGTTCGCTCACCAACATCATCAATTAACGTAAAACAGCGACCAATAGGTCCGTCTACAGGTTGCAAGTAATTTAAATCAACACGCGATGAGGTATTGCTGAGAAATCGGTATGCATAATCACCAACATGGATATCGTTTGACATAACCCCAAGCAACACCGAACGATCATCTGCAAGCACAGAGTAATTATGCATGGTATTGCCTATGGTGCCGCCAGCAAATTCATAGTTGATCAGTGACTCGTCTTTTAAGCGCTGATAAAGACGCTCAGTAACATCATCTGAAATAACTTGTGACATACCCGGGTGTAAATCAAATTCTGCCAAAAAGTTATGATCAACCTTGGCTTCTATATCGACTAACACCTGATCAATACCAACAATATAATTATTATTCGCTTGTGAGTTAGGATTAACTTGATTGTTTAAGGGGTTTTTATTGTCGACGGGAAAATAGTGTTTGTGCTGACGACGTCCTGGAAACTTCATGCAGTAATACGCGGTTGTTGGCAAAAAACGAATTATAGCGCAATGGGCTTTGGTTTGACCAGAAAACATCGCGGTAAATCGCAGAGAATTATTTGTTTAGCAACAAACTATGATTATCATATTAATAGTACAGCGACTCTTTATCGTTAAAACAGTGATAAAACAAAAAAATAAAAGCCGCGTTAATGCTATTGCAATTGCTGGAATTTTTCATAGATAAACTGAGGATTAGAAATTGCAAAGCCATTAAGCGCTAACCAATTAATAGCTTGTTTTGGCTCAGTGAAAACACATCGTTCATAGCCGGCGTTTAGATCTGTTTTGGGAATAATTCGCTCTAATTGTGACTGTTTTAAAAAACTTTTGGTGTATACATGACTGTCTTTAACGCAGCCATTGGCTATAAACCATTCACACAACTCAGTAACGTGATGCTCGATATCAGGCGTTCCTAACTGCCACTGCTCAAAAATAGACATAATCGCCCATTGCTTACCAAGCAGCGGTAAGGTTACCCGTTTAAATTCTTGGCAAAACGTGACTATCGCTTCTTCATTCCAGGCATCTGCAAACCAAATAACAGCGACCTGGTTATCAATTTTAATTTCCCAACGACCATGTTCTGCAAGCATAATATCACTATCAAACTCTTTTATATTGGCTATTTTTTTACCATGTGATTTAAAAACATTCAAGCAAAAGTGATGAAGTTCCATTCCTGTTAGCGTGACATAAGCCGTTAAAATAACCTACTTAAGATATTGAAAGTGTTAATGAATGGAACGATACTGAATATGGCGTGGTATTCCAATTAGCGCTACTATATCTACGCATATTGGCCATCAAGAAGAAAACACATCTAGTGCAGCAGCGCCGAGGGAGTCCAGAGGGGGCTCGGCGTGTAGCCCCTTCTGGGTGCAGTCGCCACTGCGACAATTATAAGTTAGAGTCCATATAAACTTAATGTGTACCTGACCCCATTTAATTTAAGCAAACGCTCCTTCAAACCTTTTGGAGAATTACCGTAGGTAGAAACAAGCGCTAAGTCTGCTTTGGAAAAATGCTGAGTAAATTAACCTATCGCTGCTATGGCTATCATGGATGATAGCCAAGCGAAGTAGCACATGGATGTGCGTTCTAAGCGTTAGCTTGTCGATAGATTAAATTACGAAGAAGTACATTTTGATAGCAGCGCCGAGGGAGTCCAGAGGGAGCTCGGCGTTTAGCCCCTTCTGGGTGCAGTCGGCACCCCGACACCAAACCAGTATGATAACTCCAAAATGCTAAATTAGAGTAAGTTGGATCTAGTTTCGTAAATTGAACAACTTGGAGTTCAATTTATCTGCTCGGCGTGTAGCCCCTTCTGGGTGCCGTCGCCACTGCGACAATTATAAGTTAGAGTCCATATAAACTTAATGTGTACCTGACCCCATTTAATTTAAGCAAACACTCCTTCAAACCTTTTGGAGAATTACCATAGGTAGAAACAAGCGCTAAGTCTGCTTTGGAAAAATGCTGAGTAAATTAACCTATCGCTGCTATGGCTATCATGGATGATAGCCAAGCGAAGTAGCACATGGATGTGCGTTCTAAGCGTTAGCTTGCCGATAGATTAAATTACGAAGAAGTACATTTTGATAGCAGCGCCGTGGGAGTCCAGAGGGGGCTCGGCGTGTAGCCCCTTCTGGGTGCAGTCGGCACCCCGACACCAAACCAGTATGATAACTCCAAGATGCTAAATTAGAGTAAGTTGGATCTAGTTTCGTAAATTGAACAGCTTGGCGTTTAATTTTTCTGCTTGGCGTCGCAGTCGACTGCATGGATGCAGGAGTTAGAGCAACGCAGGACGCTGTTGCCGAGGCGACGACACCCAAAGGGATGCTGCCTCCGGCATCCCCTTGGAACCCCACGGAGCCCCAGCTCAGCAAAACATTCCAACAGAATTTAGGCACGAAGTTTATACCTGCCGAAAATCGTCCTTTCACACGGCAGTCTACGCCATCCATGGCTCCGATAAACATCGCACTTATCTACATTCAGTTTCCATTGCTGAGATGGGTTTGGAGTCTGCTGAACTTGCAGTGCTCTAATATCACTTTATTAACAAGCTTTTAGGTAAGTTAAAGATAAAAACTACAGTTTAAATAAACACCAAATCTGCTTCATTAAACGCTGGAATGATGGCCAATATTCACGTATCACTGGCATGGATGCCAGTGAAAGTGCTGTTGGCACACGGACATGCCATCAGCACTGGTACATCGAACAATATTGGACATCATGGAGGAAACACGTTTAATGTAGCAGCGCCGAGGGAGTCCAGAGGGGGCTCGGCGCGTAGCCCCTTCTGGGTGCAGTCGGCACCCCGACAATATAAACAATTTAAGCTGAAGCGACCGCTATAGCCATTAAGGCAAGCTAATGGCTTTATAAATACTAAAGCTCGACCCTAACGACTTGATCTGATAAAACAGATAAAAAACCCGCACTCTCTATGCGAGAATGCGGGTTTTCATAAAGAATAACAGTTTGCAATCAAAAGCTGATTACCAACCGGTTTTCTCTTTAAGTGCTACACCGATATCCGCTAAAGAACGCACAGTTTTAACACCTGCCGCTTCTAGTGCTGCGAATTTCTCATCAGCTGTACCTTTACCACCAGCGATAATCGCGCCAGCGTGACCCATACGCTTACCTTCTGGTGCGGTAACACCAGCAATGTAGGATACCACAGGCTTAGTTACGTTGGCTTTGATGTATTCAGCTGCTTCTTCTTCAGCAGTACCACCAATTTCACCAATCATAACGATAGCTTCTGTTTGTGGATCGTTTTCAAACATTTCCAATACGTCGATGAAGTTAGTACCTGGGATAGGGTCGCCACCAATACCAACACAAGTTGATTGGCCAAAACCAGCATCTGTGGTTTGTTTAACAGCTTCATAGGTAAGCGTACCAGAACGTGAAACAATACCTACTTTACCCGGCTTGTGAATGTGACCCGGCATGATACCAATTTTAGTTTCGCCTGGCGTGATAACACCTGGACAGTTAGGACCGATCATACGCACGCCAGATTGATCAAGCTTAGCTTTAACGTCAACCATATCTAAAGTTGGAATACCTTCAGTGATAGTAACGATAAGCTCGATGCCGGCATCAATAGCTTCTAAAATTGCATCTTTACAGAACGGAGCAGGAACATAGATAACGGTAGCGGTTGCGCCCGTTGCTTCTACGGCATCACGCACTGTGTTAAATACTGGTAGGCCTAAATGCGTTTGACCGCCTTTACCTGGGCTTACGCCACCAACCATTTGTGTACCGTACTCAAGTGCTTGCTCTGAGTGGAATGTACCTTGACCACCCGTGAAACCTTGACAGATTACTTTCGTATCTTTGTTAATTAAAACAGACATTATTTGCCCTCCGCAGCGGCTACAACTTTAGTGGCTGCATCAGATAATGACTCAGCAGCAATGATATCTAAGCCTGAATTTTTAAGAACTTCACGACCCGCTTCTGCATTAGTACCTTCTAAGCGAACAACCACTGGCACTTGCACGCCAACTTCTTTAACTGCAGCGATAATACCTTCAGCAATCATGTCACAACGCACGATACCACCAAAGATGTTTACTAATACTGCTTTAACGTTGTCGTCAGATAGGATAATTTTAAATGCTTCTGAAACACGCTCTTTAGTTGCCCCGCCACCAACGTCTAGGAAGTTAGCTGGCTTGCCGCCGTGTAAATTAACAATATCCATAGTGCCCATAGCAAGGCCAGCACCGTTAACCATACAACCTACGTTACCGTCTAAAGCAACATAGTTTAACTCAAAACGTGCGGCATGTGCTTCACGCTCGTCTTCTTGAGATGGATCGTGGAAGGCGCGCATTTTTGGTTGACGGTATAAGGCATTACCATCGATACCAATTTTACCGTCTAAACAGTGTAAGTTGCCTTCGTCTGTTATTACTAACGGGTTGATTTCTAATAACGCGAAATCAAAATCTTCAAACATTTGTGCAAGACCTAAAAAGATCTTAACAAATTGCTTCATTTGCGTTGGGTTTAAACCTAACTTGAAGCCTAACTCACGAGCTTGGTATGGTTGTGCACCAACTAGTGGGTCAATTTCTGCTTGGTGAATTAACTCTGGCGTTTCTTCAGCAATCTTTTCGATGTCAACACCGCCTTCTGTAGAGGCCATGAATACAACTTTACGGCTTGCACGGTCGACTACCGCACCTAGGTATAATTCGTTAGCAATATCGGTACAGCTTTCAACTAAAATTTTTGCTACCGGCTGACCATTTTCGTCAGTTTGGTAAGTGACTAGGTTTTTACCTAACCAATGTTGAGCAAACTCTTTGATCTCTTGCTTAGTTTTAACTAGCTTAACACCGCCAGCTTTACCACGGCCACCCGCGTGTACTTGGGTTTTAACAACCCACATATCGCCGCCGATTTTATCCGCTGCTTCTGCTGCTTCTTGAGGGGTATCGCAAGCGAAACCTTCAGAAACAGGTAAACCATATTCAGCGAACAATTGTTTCGCTTGATATTCATGCAAATTCATGGTGTTTTATCCATTTATCTGTAGATGAAAATGGCAATAAGGTTTTAAATTATTGCCATCGAAAAAAGTAGATCGATTATAGTACAAAAGCTCTAATGCGCATAGTCTTTACAGCCTAAAACTATAATCAAAATCAACATATATATTTATGATGTTATGTACTAAATGTTTAGTAACAAACGTGCTGGATCTTCTAATAACTCTTTAATCGTCACTAGGAAACCAACCGACTCTTTACCATCAATTAAACGATGGTCATAAGACAGTGCCAAGTACATCATAGGGAGAATTTCAACTTTCCCATCAACCGCCATTGGGCGATCTTGGATTTTATGCATACCTAAAATTGCCGCTTGTGGCAAATTCAGTATAGGCGTTGAAATTAAAGAACCAAAGACGCCGCCATTAGTAATAGTAAAGTTACCACCTTGCATTTCGTCCATCGTTAACTTGCCATCACGACCTTTAATTGCCAGATCACGAATGCCATTTTCAATACCCGCCATGCTTAATTGATCCGCATCGCGCAATACTGGGGTTACTAAGCCACGCGGAGTTGAAACCGCAATCGATACGTCAAAAAAGTTATGATAAACAATATCATCGCCGTCAATCGAAGCATTCACAGCTGGGTAACGCTTGAGAGCTTCAGTCACTGCTTTTACATAAAACGACATAAAACCTAGACGCGTATCATGGGTTTTCTCAAAAACGTCTTTGTACTGCTTACGAAGATCCATAATTGGCTTCATGTTAACTTCGTTAAAAGTAGTTAACATAGCCGTCGAATTTTTCGCTTCTAATAAGCGCGTGGCAATAGTTTTACGCAAACGTGTCATAGGCACACGTTTTTGTGTCCGCTCACCTAAAGCCGCGGCGGCTTGTGCCGCTGGCGCTGGTGCTGCAGCTTTTTCCGGTGCAGATTTTGGCTTATTCAAGGCAGCTTCGACATCTGCTTTTGAAATACGTCCACCTTTACCTGTTCCAACAACATCGTTAGCCGTTAAGCCTTTCTCTGTCATTAAGCGACGCACTGATGGGCTGGCAAGCTCATCTGAACTAATCGCTTCTTCAGCTGAAGCTGCAGGGGCTTCGCTCGCTGATGCCCCAGCATTGAGTTCGCCAATTTTTTGCTCGCCTAATACTGTGTCACCTTCAGCATGCAAAATTTTACCAATCACACCGCTATCTTGTGCAACCACTTCTAACACGACTTTATCGGTTTCAATATCCACTAAATTTTGATCAACAGTAACCGTATCGCCTTCAGCAACATGCCAGCTAGCTACCGTCGCATCAGCAACAGATTCTGGTAGCACAGGCACAACAATATCAATCACTTTTGCAGCACCAGCTGATGCTTTAGGCGCACTTGCGCTGGCTTCCGCTTTTGCTGGTGATGCTGATTCGCTCTCGCCTTCAGACAAAATAGCAATAACTTGTTCACCTAATACCGTTGCGCCTTCAGTTTGTGAAATTTCGCTAATCACACCGTCTGATGTCGCTGGTACTTCAAGCACTACCTTATCGGTTTCAATATCAACAAGTACTTGATCACGCGTTACTTTATCGCCTACCTGTACATGCCAAGTTGCTATGGTTGCGTCGGCTACTGATTCAGGTAAAACGGGAACCTTAATTTCGGTTGTCATTTATAATATTCCTTACACACTCTTAATTAATCTCTTTATTAAAAAGAGGGTCTATTCTACTTTAAGCGCGTCATGTACAAGCGCCTGTTGTTCTTTAACATGTACTGACATATATCCCACAGCAGGAGCCGCGGATGCAGCGCGGCCTGCATAGGTCAAATAGCCACCTTTAGGTAGTGCCGCTCTAAAATGATGCTGTGAACAGTACCAAGCACCCTGGTTTTGCGGCTCTTCCTGACACCAAACAAATTGCTTAACATGTTGATATTTAGCCAACTGCTTTTGCAATTCTTGCTCAGGGAAAGGATAAAGTTGCTCAATTCGGATGATAGCGATATTAGTTTGCTCATTTTTACGACGTTGCTCAAGTAGCTCGTAATATACCTTACCACTACAAAAAACTACGCGCTCTACGTTGCTTGGCTCTATATCATCAATTTCACCAATCACGTTATGGAACACACCGGTAGCAAGATCATCTAACGAGGAAACCGCTAACGGATGACGCAATAATGATTTAGGTGACATCACCACTAAAGGACGTCGCATTGGGCGCACCACTTGGCGACGCAACATATTAAACACTTGCGCTGGCGTAGATGGCACACAAATTTGCATATTATGATCAGCACATAGTTGCAAAAATCGCTCTAAACGTGCAGATGAGTGCTCAGGACCTTGACCTTCATAGCCATGAGGTAACAGCATAGTTAGGCCACATAAACGACCCCACTTTTGTTCACCTGAGCTAATGAATTGATCAAATACCACTTGGGCGCAGTTAGCAAAGTCGCCAAATTGTGCTTCCCAGATAGTTAAACCTGACGGCTCAGCGGTGGTATAACCATACTCAAATGCTAGTACAGAGACTTCTGATAATACTGAGTCATGCACATCAAACGGGCCTTGCCCTTCGCGGATATTCTGCAAGGGTAAGTAACGACTAGCGTCATCTTGGTTATGCAATACCGCATGACGATGGAAGAAGGTACCACGACCTGAGTCTTGACCAGTAATACGCACCCGCTCTCCGGCGTCGACTATCGAAGCATAAGCTAAGTTTTCTGCCATACCCCAATCAAGTAACTTTTCTCCACTCGCCATCTTGGCACGATCATCGTAAATTTTACGAACTCGATTATGCACATGGTGATCAGCTGGAATCGAAGAGACCTTATTCGCTAATTCTTTTAGCTTGTCCAGTGAAATTTCATGATCGTAAGCATCATCCCAATCATGGCCAAGGTAAGGAGACCAATCAACTGAGTGCTCTGTCATCGGACGCCATTGCTCTACCGTACACTGACCTTCGTCTAGTAACTTTCGGTAGTATGCCATCAACTCGTCAGTTCTTGCTTTTGCCAATGTACCTTCGGCATTTAGTTTTTCTGCGTAAATTTGACGTGGCGTTGGGTGCTTTTTAACCTTTTTATACATAAGTGGCTGTGTAGCACTAGGCTCATCAGCTTCATTATGACCATGACGGCGATAACACACTAAGTCGATCACCACATCACGTTTAAATTCATTACGGTAATCTAAGGCAATTTGGGTCGCTAGAATTACCGCTTCTGGATCATCACCATTAACGTGTAAAATTGGCGCGGAAACCATTTTTGCAATTTCAGTACAGTATTCACCACTACGAGTGTCTTGTGGGCTAGAGGTCGTAAAACCGACTTGGTTGTTGACTACAATGCGAATCGTACCACCAACTTTAAATGCCCTTGCTTGCGACATATTAAAGGTTTCTTGTACTACACCTTGACCGGCAATTGCAGAGTCACCGTGAATAGTGATAGGTAAGACTAAATCACCGGCATTACAATCACGGCGATCAAGACGGGCACGTACACTGCCCATGACCACTGGATTAACAATTTCAAGGTGAGATGGGTTAAACGCTAGCGCTAAATGGACGTTGCCACCTGGAGTGACAAAATCAGATGAATAACCTTGGTGATATTTCACATCACCTGAAGATAAAATTTCGTCATGTTTACCACCAAACTCATCAAAGAGTTTTGATGGGTTTTTACCCATAACGTTAACTAAAACGTTGAGTCGGCCCCGATGGGCCATGCCGATAACCACTTCTTTCGCGCCTTGCGTACCTGCACGTGTGATTAATTGCTTCAACATAGGTATTAATGAGTCTCCGCCTTCTAGCGAGAAACGTTTAGCACCTGGAAACTTGGCACCTAAGTATTTTTCTAGGCCGTCGGCTGCCACTAAGCCCTTAAAAATTTCTTCTTTTTCTTCAACACTTAATATCGCTTGTGATTGCACTGACTCTAAACGTTGTTGGATCCATCGTTTTTCATCAGTTGAGGTGATATGCATATATTCCGCGCCAATTGAACCACAATAAGTAGTTTTAAGGGCTTTATATAAATCACCAAGTTTCATGGATTCTTGACCGACTGCCAAGGATCCAATGTTAAACTCACGGTCGAAGTCATTTTCCGAAAGATCATGATGAGATAATTGCAAATCACGTACTTTTTCACGTTGCCATAACCCTAGCGGGTCAAGGTTTGCATTTTGATGTCCGCGAAAACGAAAAGCATTAATCAGCTGTAATACTTTAACCTGTTTTGCATCACTGCCACCAGAGACAACTAAGGTCTTGTGGGGCTCTTGTGCTAACTTCTTAAATTCATCACGGATTTCAGAATGCCGATATTCAACGTCAGCACCTTCGACTTTTGGCAGTTGTTGGAAGATCTCTCGCCATTCTGCAGACACAGACTGGGAGTTATCCAGATAAGATTCGTATAATTCTTCAATATAAGCAGCGTTTGCGCCACTTAAATGGGAAGACTCTATCCAAGCCTTCATAGCACCTTCGGGCATTGCCTGTTCCTTTATGGGATAAAAGCAATAAAAACAAATTGTTTAACGAGAATGGCAGAGTAAAAAAATTTACTCTGCCATCGACATTAAACCGCTCTGGTAAGCAACATTGACTTTATATGGCCAATGGCTTTGGTTGGGTTTAACCCTTTAGGGCAAACGTCAACACAGTTCATGATGCCATGACAGCGAAATACACTGTAAGCATCTTGTAAATCATCTAAGCGTTCTTCTGTAGCAGTGTCACGGCTATCGATAAGAAAACGGTAGGCATGTAACAAGCCTGCAGGACCAATAAACTTATCAGGATTCCACCAGAAAGACGGACAAGAAGTTGAACAACATGCACACAAAATACACTCGTACAAGCCGTCTAGTTTCTCACGATCTTCAATTGATTGTAGATGCTCACGAGCCGGCTGCTCTTTACCATCATTAATCAAATAAGGTCTGATTTTTTCATATTGATTATAAAACTGTGTCATATCAATAATTAAATCACGCACTACAGGTAAACCTGGTAACGGTCGTAACACGATTTTCTTAGCAGCAACTGCTGATAAAGGTGTGATACAAGCTAAACCGTTTTTACCGTTCATGTTTAAACCATCTGAGCCACAAACCCCTTCTCGACATGAACGACGAAATGATAAACTAGAGTCTTGCTCTTTTAGCAAAATCAAGGCATCAAGTACCATCATATCTGAGCCTTCAGGGATCTCTAGCTCATAATCTTTCATGTAAGGTTTGTTATCAACATCAGGGTTGTAACGGTAAATTGAAAAAATTTGTTTCATCACAACGCTCCTAGTAAGTTCTAGCTTTCGGTGGGAAAGCTTCACGATGAACAGGCGCCATATTAACGGTACGCTTGCTCATTTCTTCGTTATCGGGGGTATAAATTGAGTGACATAACCAGTTTTCGTCATCACGCTCAGTAAAGTCTTGACGGGCATGTGCACCACGAGACTCAGTACGGAAATTAGCAGCTTTCGCAGAACAAAATGCTGTTTCCATTAGGTTATCTAACTCTAAACACTCGATACGTTGGGTGTTGAACTCACTAGATTTATCGTCTAAGTGGGCATGTTGTAAACGTTCACGGATTTCCGTTAACTCTTTCATACCTTGCGCCATAGCTTCACCTTCACGGAATACCGAGAAGTTTAGCTGCATACACTGTTGTAAGTCTTTACGAATTTGTACTGGATCTTCGCCTTTTGTAGAAGACTCCCAACGATTAGTACGTGCTAAAGCCGCTTCTAGATCAGATTCTGATGCATCTTTACCAGATTGAGTCTCATTTAAGTAGGTACCTAAGAAGTTACCTGCTGCACGGCCAAATACCACTAGGTCGAGCAATGAGTTACCCCCTAAACGGTTAGCACCATGCACAGATACACAAGCAATTTCACCAACAGCGAATAAGCCTTCAACGATAGTTTCGCTACCATCGGCCGCAACGTTGATAGCCTGACCATTGACATTACAAGGGACACCACCCATTTGATAATGACAGGTAGGAATAACTGGGATCGGCTCTTCTGCTGGGTCAACATGAGCAAAAGTTTTAGATAAGTCACAAACACCTGGTAAGCGTTTTTCCAGTGTTTCACGACCTAAGTGATCAAGTTTTAATTTAATGTGTGGACCCCAAGGACCGTCACAACCACGACCTTCACGGATTTCCGTCATCATTGAACGGGCAACCACATCACGACCAGCTAAGTCTTTAGCATTTGGCGCATAACGCTCCATAAAGCGCTCACCGTCTTTATTCAGTAAGTAACCACCTTCGCCACGACAACCTTCAGTCACTAGTACACCAGCGCCTGCGATACCTGTTGGGTGGAACTGCCACATTTCCATATCTTGCATTTGAATACCAGCACGAAGTGACATGCCAACACCGTCACCCGTATTGATGTGAGCATTAGTTGTTGAGGCGAAGATACGACCTGCACCACCCGTCGCTAATACCGTTGCGCGAGCTTTAAAATAAACCACTTCACCAGTTTCAATACAAATTGCGGTACAACCTACAACACCACCATCACTATTTTTAACAAGATCTAAGGCATACCATTCTGAGAATACATTAGTTTTGTTTTTCACGTTTTGTTGGTACAAACAGTGTAATAAGGCGTGTCCGGTACGGTCAGCCGCTGCAGCCGTACGAGCGGCTTGTTCGCCACCAAAGTTTTTCGATTGGCCACCAAATGGGCGTTGATAAACCTTACCGTTTTCAAAACGAGAAAATGGTAGACCCATTTTTTCAAGTTCTATAATAGATTCTGGACCGGTTTTACACATGTATTCAATAGCGTCTTGGTCACCGATATAATCAGAGCCTTTAACGGTATCATACATGTGCTGTTCCCAATGGTCTTCATGCGCATTACCAAGCGCAACAGTGATACCACCTTGCGCTGATACCGTATGAGAACGAGTAGGGAATACTTTTGAAATCAGAGCACAAGACTTACCTGATTCTGAAATTGCTAAAGCGGCGCGCATACCTGCACCACCAGCGCCAATGACAATGGCGTCGAATTCACGAATTGGAACGCTCACTTACACACCCCACACAGTTAATAGGCCTGCTGCAAAATAACCAAGCAACAAAACGGAAAAGAAAAATTGTAAACCACCGCGTAAAAGCGCTGGTTTTATGTAATCAGACAGCACTTGCCACACGCCAATCCAAGCGTGTACTAATAAAGCAACAAGCGCTAAAAGGGTGAATACCTTAGTACTAAGATTCGAGAAGAATGCATGCCATACTTGATAAGTAACATCTGCAGTCGTAACAAAAAAGCTCAGCAAAAATAAAGTATAAAGCGCTAAGATTATGGCACTGGCACGAAGAAGAATAAAATCATGTACGCCACTACGGCCTACGGTTGCGGCATTATTTACCATAATCGAACTCCTACTACTATCGTCAACACCAACCAAAGTGCGATAATAAATTTCGCTGTTGCATTACCCGATGCTAGCTCTTCAAAGTGACCTAAATCCATCAACAAGTGACGGATACCACCAAGTAAGTGATAGATAAGAGCAGAAAGTGTTCCAAGGATAATGAATTTAAAGAAAAACCCACTAAGCAATGATTCTACTTGCGCGAAACCATCAGCAGAAGATAGAGATAAAGAAAGCGTCCACAATAAAATACCGATAGCAAATACCATAATGACACCGGAAATTCGGTGTAGTATCGAAGCATTCGCCGCCGCATGCATTTTTATCGTCGACAAGTCTAGGTTTACAGGACGTTGTTTTTTCACAATTGTTGCCTAAGGAGCTCTTAGAGCTTTCAACTTATTTTTTTTTGCTATTTAGCTAATTTTTTATACTAAATAACCCCCCTATGATTTGAATTATATTTTTAACACTTGATATCACAATACATAGCAACACCGCGAGAAAAACATAATTCAGATCGGCTTGATTATATAGGTGAAAATCATTAATTACAATTTTCTTAATCGACAAGTTTCTACTAAATTTCAAGGCTTATGACTAATTATTAACCATACGTGACTAAAATGATTCTTCACATGTGACTTTAGTCTAAGCCGATAACAAACGAATTGACTTTTAGGGGGGGGTTTACAGTAGAATAGCCTATGTTTAATATTCACAAAAATTGACTAAACAATTAGTTTGGTTAAATTTAAAGATAATTAATTTTATGGGGATGGAATATATGGCTGACTTAAAAGCCTCTCTTAGTATCGACGGTAATGTAATTGCGGACTTGCCAATTCTTAAAGGCAGTGCCGGCAATGATGTCATAGATATACGTACACTAGGTGGAGCAGGCTATTTCACTTATGACCCAGGTTTTTTAGCAACAGCGTCTTGCGAATCTAAAATTACCTTTATTGATGGCGATAAAGGCATTTTACAGCATCGCGGTTATCCGATTGACAGTCTAGCCAAGCAAGCTGACTACTTAGAAGTTTGTTATATTTTACTTAATGGTCATGCACCAACTAAAACGCAATATGATGAATTTAAAAACATTATTACTAACCACACTATGGTGCATGAAAAGCTAGTTCATTTCTTTCATGGCTTCTTACCCGATGCGCATCCGATGGCGATGTTATGTGGCGTAGTTGGCGCATTATCTTCGTTTTATCACAGTGACTTAGATATCCATGCTGCTGACCAGCGTATGCGTAGTGCCCACCGCTTAATTGCTAAAATGCCAACGATTGCCGCTATGGCCTACAAATACAGCATAGGTCAGCCGTTTGTTTATCCTCGTAACGACTTAACTTATGCAGAAAACTTCTTACACATGATGTTCTCAGTACCTGCTGAGGAATATAAGGTAAGCCCGGTCGTTGCCCGTGCTATGGACCGTATCTTTACCTTACATGCGGATCACGAGCAAAACGCGTCAACATCAACGGTACGACTAGCAGGCTCATCGGGTGCTAACCCATATGCCTGTATTGCTGCTGGTGTCGCATCATTATGGGGCCCTGCACATGGTGGAGCCAACGAAGCTTGCTTAACAATGTTAGAAGAAATTGGTTCGTTAGATCGCGTCGATGAATACGTTGCAAAAGCTAAAGACAAGTCAGATCCGTTCCGCTTAATGGGCTTTGGTCATCGAGTATATAAAAACTTTGACCCGCGCGCGACGGTAATGCGTGAAACCTGTCATGAAGTATTAAAAGAACTTGGCATCAAAGATCCACTACTTGACGTTGCTATGGCACTTGAGAAAGTTGCCCTTGAAGATCAATACTTTATCGAGAAGAAACTCTACCCTAACGTTGACTTCTACTCGGGTATTATTCTTAAAGCAATTGGTATACCTACCAATATGTTTACGGTGATTTTTGCCATGTCTCGCACCGTAGGCTGGATTGCCCACTGGGATGAAATGCTTGGCCAAGCAGGTCAGAAAATCGGCCGTCCTCGTCAAAAATATACTGGTGAAATTAACCGAAAGTTTGTTCCACTAAGTGATAGATAAAAGACAGTTTCTCGACTCAAGTCGTTAGCTGAAAACATAGTTGATAAGGCAGCCTATTGGTTGCCTTTTCTTTTAATACTTCATTAACTATTATTCCTATACAATAGTGTGATGTTTATAATATTGTTGAATTAATAATAAAGATATCATGGTGCTATGCCTGTGCTTGATCACATTTTAATTGTCGACGAACGCCGCTTAGTGCGTGAAGCGCTTGCCAAAATCATCCACGCTTGTGGCGTAAGTAAAGCAAGTATCGCCTGCGTAGAAAACGAAGATGATGCCATAGAATATGCCCAGTTCTCTCCGGTAAGCTTGCTAATTTGTGCCGATAACATTAACAACGACAATGTTGAGGGCTTTCATGCGAGCTTATGCCAATATACAGCAAGCAAACAGTTGGCGACTATGGTTTTAGTGACAGATCAAGCAGCCGACTCATTTCGTCAGCCTAATAGTAGCAATAAGGCGTGGCTAACGCTCAGCCGTCCATACAAAAAACAACAAATTATCAGAGCGTTATTTAGCCTAACGCAAAACCCTATTTTTGATTTTGACACCCAAGCAATTGAAAAATCGGCAAGCAATAACCTCGTTGCTCAGCATGAAGAAGAGACCCTTACCAGTAGCGAAAAAGCCACGGTATTAGTGGTAGATGATGAGACCAGTAACATTGATGTGGCGGCGGGAAATTTGCGCCATATTTATCGGGTGATGGCAGCAAAATCTGGTGAAGACGCACTAAGAATAGTGGCTAGCAATAAGCATAACATCACCTTAATTTTACTCGATATTATGATGCCTGCAATGGATGGCTATCAGGTGTGTGCAGCATTGAAAGCAAAGCAAGCCAGCGCCGATATTCCGGTGATTTTCCTTAGCGCAAAAGCACAAATAGATGACATAAAGCACGGCTTTGATCTAGGGGCTGTTGACTATATTACCAAGCCGTTAAATGGGGATCTATTGCGCGCACGCGTTGCTACTCACATCAGGCTACAACAGCAAAAACAGGCGCTCTCTGCGCAAATAACCACGTTAAAAGAAAACGCAAAGTTACGCGAAGATATTGAAAAAATAACCCAACATGACTTAAAAGCGCCACTAAATAATATTCTCTTTGAAACCTACCGCTTAGCGGATAAACGTGCGGCAAATGCCATTAATCGCGCCGTTAATAATGTGGTGAACATGGTCAATAATTCACTTAATTTATATAAAATTGAGCAAGGAATTTATACCTTTATACCGCAAGCAACCAATATTAATACCTTGATCACTGATGCGATAAACGCCGTATCTAGCATTACAAGTGATAAAAATATCAATATCGCACTACAAGGCTTTGATGTTGAACACACTATCTTAGCCGAGCCGCTGCTGTGTTTATCCATTTTTAATAACTTAATAAAAAATGCCGTTGAAGCCTCACCAATCAATAAAACCATTACCCTGCAGTTGTCTCACCAGTCGGGCACAATCTGCTTTCAATTAACCAACGATGGCGTAATACCGCCAGAAATCCGTAGTGGGTTATTTGAAAAGTACACAAGTTCAAACCATCAAACCGGTGTTGGTTTGGGGACGTATTCAGCTAAACTGATGACGCAAGTTCAGCATGGCGATATCAATTTTGAGATTATCAACAACCAACAAACGCGTTTTACAGTCAACTTGCCTGCAGCCTAAGCGCAGTTGCCGAGCTTTTAGCCGTGACTAAACGCCCTGTACTAGCGTGACCGGCAAATCGACGTCACTTGTAGTGCAAAAAATAGCTATTCTCGCTACTTATATCTCTGCTAAAGCCTAATTGATGTTCAATTATCAAACAATACAAGCGACATATCGTACAAGTGGCCATGCTTGTGGCAGCTTGCGCAAAGAAAAACTTGATCTATTCGATAAAAAGCTTAAATTTTTGACGCTCTACTTCACAAACTTTATCAAAAAAAACAACCAAAACGGTCAAATAACAACCAGCCTGTACAATAAATCAGCACGGTATTTTGTATGCACCATCATAAATTTTGATACTTGTAATCACCAAAATGAATAGTAAAATTAACAAACAACACTAGCGCGTGCTGATTTTTCAGGACTATTTTTGCAGCCGTTTGTTTGGCCTTTATACAAGGCTGAGCCTGTAAATTGTAGTTATGCTACTCGCACAGGCGAAAATGTAGTAATAATGCCAAACAAACGCTGCATGATGGCTTCGCTTGAACAAAATTCAACCGCGAAACATCAACACGATCTAAATACATTGTTAGAGACCTTAAAAAATCCGCAAAGCGCTACTTTGCATTATCGTAATTTTCGTCGTAATAACGTACTTTCAACTCACAAGAATACCGAATAAATGCACTTATCTCTGGTGCAGATTATTAGCGACAGTTAGCACCAAAGACAACGCTTTACTGCAACTTTAACACTTTAAATAACCCGCTTAGCGCAGCTAAAATAACGCCCAGGCACTTTACCCTGTGAGTCAGGGCTTTTTCTTAAAATTTTTCAACGTGTAGGCTAATTTGCCGCCGACATAGATAGCATTAGCCCTATGGACTGCTATAATGCGCAGCGAAATTTTTATTAGGTAAATTTAGTATGTCAGATTATCAATTAAGGTTCGGGGGTATAGCTCGACTTTATGGCAATAGCGCCAGTCACGCACTCCAACAAGCTCATTTCTGTGTTATTGGTATTGGTGGTGTTGGCTCGTGGGCTGCAGAAGCTTTAGCCCGAAACGGTGTTGGCCAAATCACCTTAATTGATCTTGATGACTTATGTGTTACCAACATTAACCGTCAGATTCACGCGCTTACCGACACTATAGGGTTAAGTAAAGTAGATGTCATGCGAGACCGAATTCAGCAAATTAACCCTCAATGTCAGGTTAACGCTATTGAAGACTTTATTACCTTAGAAAATATCGCAATGTTGTTAACCAACTCTTTTGACTATGTGATTGACGCCATAGATTCTGTCGCGGTGAAGTGCGCCTTGATAGCACACTGTAAGCGCAGCAAAATTCCGTTAGTCACCATTGGCGGTGCGGGTGGACAAATTGATCCTAGTAAAATTACCCTGACTGATTTAAGCCAAACCTTCCAAGATCCCCTATTAGCTAAAGTTCGCAATCAACTGCGCCGTGAATACAACTTTTCTCGTAATGTTAAGCGAAAATTTGCAATAGATGCGGTATTTTCCACCGAGCAGCTACGCTATCCTGATGCCGAGGGCAATATTTGCCATGCAAAACAGGCTAGCTCGGGTGCCATGCGACTCGATTGTAGTGGCGGCTTTGGTGCTACAACCCATGTCACTGCTTGCTTCGCATTTTTTGCCGTAGCAAAAGCCACGGAAAAATACTTACAGCGCGCATTAACGCAAAGTAAAAGTTAACGATTAAGTGCTATTGCACTCCAACTGCTTGATAGATTTTTTTGACGATGGCACGCACACCATTGCCGCGTGAAGGGCTTAAGTGTTGTAGTAACCCTAATTCAGCAAAATAGCCGTCCATATCAAAAGCCCGAATTTGGGCTGCTGTTTTCTGATTAACAGCGGCTAAAATAATGGCTAACAAGCCTCGAATAATTTTAGCATCACTGTCGGCTTTAAACTGAAATACGCCATTAGGCGCTTGAAAGCTCTGCAGCCAAGCATGACTTTCACAGCCCGAAATTAATGCCTGTGCAGTTTTTTCTTCATTACTTAGCCGCGGTAGAGCTTTGCCAAGCAGCATAATTTCGCGATGCTTGCTATCCCAGCTTTTAGCCTTGGCAAAAATCGCCTGAATATCTGCAACCTTAAGCGACTTATTAATTGGTTTAATCGTCTGTGTATTCGCAGGGGCAATTACCCTTGAATCGGCACTCTTAACGCTTAATTTTTCTTGGCTTATACGTTGCAAAGCCGTGACAGCATAATCAACTTCAGCAAAGCTATTATAAGCTGACAATGATAAACGCAAGCATCCGTCAAGCTGTAAATATGACATCAAGGGCATAGCACAATGATGACCTGCACGAATAGCAACCCCAACACTATCTAATGCCGCCGCAACATCATGATTATGATGTTCAGCTAAAGTAAATGAAAAAACGGGGATATCCGGCGCAGCTTCAACGATAAAGGCTAGACCAGGGACGGTTACCAGTTGTGTAAAACAATAATCGCGTAGCCTGTTTTCATAATCTAATAGCGCACGACATGGCTGCTGATTAAGAAAATCAATGGCTGCCCCAAAGGCAATAATACCGGCAATATTAGGTGTACCTGCTTCAAATTTATGCGGTAGCGTATTAAAGGTTGTGTGGTCAAAGCTAACGCTTTTTATCATTTCACCACCACCTTGATATGGTGGCATTTTATCTAGCAACTCTTGTTTTCCATACAATACCCCAACCCCAGTAGGACCATACATTTTATGAGCGGAGAAGACATAAAAGTCACAACCTAGTGCTGTCACGTCAACAGGTATATGGGCTATTGCTTGCGCGCCGTCAATTAAGGTTAATGCTTGAAACCTTTTTGCTACTCTAATAATGTCTGCCACTGGATTAATTTTACCAATAACATTGGAAATATGAGCCACGCAAACGATTTTAGTGCGCTCGCCTATCACTTGCTCTAATTGCTCTGTGGCAATAACACCATTTTCATTCAATGCAAGTAGCTTTATTTTGGCGCCAGTTTGCTCGGCAACCAGTTGCCAAGGAACGATATTAGCGTGGTGCGCACAATAACTTAAGACTATTTCATCTCCCGCTTTTAAGCTACTACGCCCCCAACTTTGGGCCACCAAATTTATACTTTCGGTGCTGCCTTTAGTCCAGATAACTTCTTGCTCTGTGTTGGCATTAATAAAGTTTTTAACACTGCTGCGCGCTTTTTCATAATCCATTGTCGCCATTGTGCTTAAGGCGTGAGATGCGCGGTGTACGTTGGCATTACACCTTTGATAATAATCTTGGTAACTGTCAATAACACACTGTGGTTTTTGCGTTGTCGCAGCATTATCAAAATAAATTAAGGCTTGCCCATTAACTTGCTCAGTTAAAATGGGAAATTGCTGACGAAAGTCACGAAAAGAAAAATTTTCCATAAAGTACTAATCATATTCACTAAAGTTACCAAAGTTAATTATATCGTAACTCAGGTCAAGAAAGCCGCATTGAAAAAGAAAATATTTCTCTAAAATATGTAAATTGAGACAGCAAAATCTGCAAATTTGCGCTATAACTTAAGAGTGTTAATCGAGGAGCCTGAAATATGACACTTTTTTCGTGGTTTAATAATTCTACGCGGGTTAATTCTCCAAAAAATACTAAGGCGTCGTTAGAGCAAGAGTTATCAACATTCAATAACAACACTATGTGGCCAATCGCAAAAGTAAGAGGAAACATTTCAAGACAACAACAGGCCTACCTAAAAGTTACCGCACATATCAAACAAGAAGCAAAGCTAAAGGTACTCAAAGAACAAGTAAGTAAAGTTTAACCTGCAGAAAATTTAAATTTAGTCAATTAACGCGTTGTTTGTGATCTAGTTGGCTAAATTTTCAATCTATCACCATTTCCTGTAACAGCTCAATCGCTTGCCCAAGCTCACCTTGCTCGGCTAAGGCCTTACTGACATTAAAATGATAGCTCGGCATTAAAAACTGCCTCGGCGCAAGTCGCAGTATTTCTAAATACTGACTTGGCAAGGTCAGCTCAAAATATTCTAATTTGGTACGCTTTGACAACGGCTTAAACGCTTTTACATTGCCATTACGCTCACAAGTACTGGCGCTGAATAGCCCTATTTCATCTTGAAATTCACTTGGTGTACCGAGCTTCCATTCGCCTTGTATATTGCGACTTAAAATTGGTGTTGTTGGCGCGATTAAACTGCGCCAAGGTACTTGCGCTAAAACTTGCGCTCTTATGTCTTCGCGTTGCCCTTGATAATCACTTGTTAATACGACTATGTTGTGTGCAAATGGTGCTGACTGGTTTTGCTGACATTTTTGGTGCTGACTTGGTAGCGGGTATTCATCAACAAAGCCGATAAAATGGCTCAACTCGTGCACTAAAACATCAACAGTATCTTGTTGATCAAGGTACATAATACCGTTATCCACATAGGCACCACCTTGCTCAACAATTAAGCCTATATAACGACTATTAATTAATTCTTGTTGACGCCAAGCTGTTGCCCGACAGTTAATTCTTTGATGTTTTTGATGCTGGCAATCTAGCACATCAGCTGCGATGTAGCGCGGTGTTTGCAAACAAATTAACTCGCTTAGCGGGTGTTGTGAAAAATCATCAATTAATTGTTGTCCGTGTCGTAAGCCGTTCAAGTTTGTCGCAAATAACTGAACGCTGATCACGCACGAAAACGGTTTAGCATATCGGCTGTTACTAACGTCAATCGCAACATCAGCGCCAAAAGCCCAATACTGTGCCAATTCATAATAAAGCGTGCTATTTTCACTCGCTTTTAGGCGTTGCTGGTTTTCAACGATAAAGGCGAGCTCGCCCTGCTGTAAGGCAACTTGATAGCGCAGCGATAGTGCCTGATCATTATTTAATATTGGCTTTAGCAGTGCTGCTATAGACTGATATTCTTGCTGATTAAAATAGATTTTAGCTAATGCTAGTCGTGCCTGACTATGGGCTTGGCGAATTGCCGTTTGATACCATAGTGTTGCGAATGCGAGTTGTTGTTGCTGTTGAAAATGTACACCCAATTGATAGGCAACCTCACCCTGACTATCCGCATAGAGTTTAGCTAAATGTAACCAGGCGTTAGGCTTACTTTGTTGCAGTTGTGCTAAACGCGTTTCGACATCCGTTATCGGTGTCAGCAGTTCAAGTAGCTTAAGTTGTTGCCGCGTTATCGTCGCGTTATTAATTTTTGCGTTATAGTCTTCAATAATGAACAAAGCACTGAGCAGCATTATGCCAAACATAACGAGCAATGCTTTGAAATAAACAGCCACGCCTTAGTTACTCAAAATGCGACTAGGGTAAGCTGGATTGCTGCATAGCTTGGCGCATTAAATCAAGCTCTAGCTTGGCATACCTATGCTCGACAAACTCATAAACATTGGTGCTTAGCGCAAGCTTGAAGAAATTAATGGCAGCATTAACATCGCCCTGCATTTGGCTATATTTACCTAAATAAAAATACGCTTCGCACAAACGTTCTGTTAATGCCTGATTGCTATGTATATTTTCAGTAAGTTTAGCAATAAACATCGCTTGACTCAGCTCGCCTAAGTACAACTTAATAACATTTTTTGCCCATACCTTATCATTCACAAATTGAGCATAAGTTAATAAGCTCTGATGGGCTTGTTGCTGATCTAATTCTACATCGGCTAAGTACTGCCATAAGACACGATATGGATCGTTTTGCTGTAGCTCTCTAAATATTTTGAAATCATCAGCGGCTAAGTTAGGTCTACCGCCATAATATAAAGCAATACCTCGATTGAAATAAGCAAAATCATAGTCCGGGTCTAACTCAATAACGGAGTCAAATGCGTCGTATGACTGATTAAACTCTTGTAGCTGGGTAAAGTGAATGCCTAAAAAGTTATAAGCATCTGCCATGTCTGGCTTGAGCTGGATAGCTTGATTAAAGTCATTATGAGCCAAAGCCCTTAACCCAAACTTGTCATATTTTATACCACGCTGATAAAACAGCTCGGCACGCTGTTCATCACTTATTTTTGCACGTTGCAGTACTTGGCTAATTCGTCCAACCGCAATCTCATCTTTGATATTTATCGGCAACGGCTCGGCAATAATCAACTCACCGATAGCGGACTGCGATGGCGCAGTTGTAGTACATGCCTGCAACAATATTAGGCTTGTCGCGACGAGCACACCTGAAAATAGCTGTCTTGAGAAATAAGGTTTTAAATTTAAGTACACGAAAATCAACATCCTAGTAATTTTAATTTTGAGTATATAAAAAAGGGAGCAATTAAGCTCCCTTTTTATGGGCAAGTTTATTGCCCGTTATCACTCATCTAGCAACGATTATTCAGCGCTGTCAGCTTCTGCAGCGGGTGCTGCTTTTTCTGCTGCTTCTTTCATGCTCAAGCGCACACGGCCTTGACGATCAACTTCAAGCACTTTAACGGTAACTTCTTGACCTTCTTTTAAGACATCGCTAACAGCATTAACGCGCTCTTCAGAGATTTGCGAAATATGAACTAAACCATCTTTGCCTGGCAACACGTTAACAAAGGCACCAAAGTCTACAATACGAACCACTTTGCCTGTATATACTGAGCCAACTTCAATTTCAGCAGTAAGCGCAGTAATACGGGCAATGGCATCTTTCGCTTGCTCGCCGTCGGTTGCGGCAATTTTAACTGTACCGTCATCTTCGATTTCAATAGTAGTACCAGTTTCTTCAGTTAATTGACGAATGGTTGCGCCACCTTTACCGATAATATCACGGATCTTATCTTGCGCTACTTTCATGGTATGAATACGCGGTGCAAACTCAGAAATATCATCACGATGACCACCAATGGCTTCATCCATAACACTTAAGATATGAGTACGAGCAGCTTTTGCTTGGTTTAACGCAATTTGCATAATTTCTTGGGTAATACCTTCAATCTTGATATCCATTTGCAAGGCGGTAATACCACCTGTTGTACCGGCCACTTTAAAGTCCATATCACCTAAGTGATCTTCATCACCTAAAATGTCTGAAAGCACGACAAAATTATCGCCTTCTTTAACTAAGCCCATAGCAATACCTGCTACAGAAGCTTTAATTGGAACACCCGCATCCATTAATGCTAATGATGTACCGCAAACAGAGGCCATAGATGATGAACCATTTGACTCGGTAATTTCAGAAACAACACGCACTGAGTATGGGAAGTCTTCAACTGAAGGCATAACCGCTAGCATACCGCGTTTTGCCAAACGACCATGACCAATTTCACGACGCTTAGGTGAGCCAACAAAACCGGTTTCACCAACACAGTATGGAGGGAAGTTATAATGCAACATGAAATTATCTGTCTTCTCACCCATGATGGTGTCAAGACGTTGTGCATCACGTTGAGTGCCTAATGTCGCCGCAACAAGAGCCTGTGTTTCACCACGGGTAAATACCGCCGAACCATGAGTACGAGGTAATACACCTGTCATAACATCTAAAGCACGGATCATTTCAGGATCACGGCCATCAATACGCGGGTGACCTTGCGTGATACGACCACGAACTACGGTTTTTTCTAAGTCATGAAACAAATCTTTCGCTTCTTGTACATCAAGCTCGGCATCTGCTTCTAACAACTGTTCTAAAACACTGTTACGAATTTCCGCAATCTTTTCATAACGAACGGTTTTTTCAGTAATTTGGTACGCTTCGTTTACTGCAGCTTCAGACAACTCAACAATTTTAGCTTCTAACTCAGCATTTTTAACCGGTGCTGTCCATTCCCATTTTGGCAAGTTAACTTCTGCTGCCATTTCTTTAATCGCGGTAATGGCGGTTTGCATCTGTTCATGACCGTAAACAACGGCGCCAAGCATCACTTCTTCAGACAATACGTCTGCTTCCGACTCTACCATTAATACCGCTGAGTCTGTACCAGAAACCACTAAGTCAAGCTGTGAGTTTTCTAACTCAGATTGTAAAGGGTTAAGTATGTATTTACCGTCGGTATAACCAACTCGCGCGGCTCCAACTGGACCACTAAAAGGCATACCTGAAATAGCCAATGCTGCAGATGTACCTAATAAAGAGATAATGTCTGGCGAAATTTCTGGGTTAGCAGAAACGACGGTAATAATCACTTGTACTTCGTTAGTAAAACCTTCAGGGAATAAAGGACGGATTGGACGGTCAATTAAACGTGCGATCAAAGTTTCTTCTTCTGAAGGACGACCTTCACGCTTAAAGAAGCCACCTGGGATTTTACCCGCTGCGTATGTGCGCTCTTGATAATTAACAGTTAAAGGGAAGAAGTCTTGGCCTGGCTTGGTTTCTTTTTTACCAACAACTGAAACTAATACTGATGTATCGTCCATGCTAGCCATCACAGCACATGTTGCTTGACGAGCAATAACACCGGTTTCAAGCGTTACTGTGTGTTGGCCGAATTCAAAAGATTTTGTAACTGGTTTGAACATAAAGTAGTTCCTTAAATATTTTTTAGATTTTAATCAATCTGTACAATTTTTTATTCTCTTTAGCCTTGATATAACCGAGATAAGGTTGCTAAAACACCTAAACATAAACGACGAAGATGAACAAAAAATTATACAGTTTGATTGATTAGTTTGATGCAAATACAAAATTTGCAGGCACATTATACTTAACAGCGTCATTTTTACTAGTTAGAAAGTATAAATCTTGGGGCTTTAAAGAAAAAAGTCATAAATTAAGTTGTTATATTATTTAATTCGCTTAGCAATTCTCGCTATTTTCAAGGCTACTTAGGCACGCTTGATAATGATGTAAGCTGCGTAATATCAGAAACAATAACCAGCTAAACTCCGCCATTACCGCCAGTGCCAATAACACATAAAATTTTGGAAAGACGATAGTTAAAAGCAATAAAGCACAGCATAAAACATGCAAAATAAACAACCAGCGACCATGACTTTTCAGCAGTAATTGCTGCATATTCGGTAAATGTGCCATGACATTAAAGTTAGTCAAACATAAATTTTGTAAATGGGTATAGGTCAAAAATGGAATTATCTTCAATAACATAGCTTCGATAATGCTAATCAAATAAAAATAAAGAAACACCGCGGCTAATAGAAAAGACTTTTTTTCCACCAGCACCGGCACTAACCATTTATCAGGTGAGCAATAGAACAGCACTAACACTAAAAAACTCACACCAGCAAACTGCCAAAACTTAATACTGGTGTCCGCTACTTTGCGCTTTCTTTGTCGAAAAAGCCTTAAATAGCTTAAATTAAAAACTGAGAAAACAAGCAAAATGCTTACAATTAATAATTGCCCAGCTTGACTACTTGGCGGCAAAGCAAACAAGGCTAACAGTAACAAAAACAACAAGCTGGGTAGGTATTTTGCCTGTAGTTTAGGAAAGTTAGGCGTCACATGAAACATTGGAATGATTTGTAAACTGACCGATATGATTAACAACCCCGCCCAGCCAAAACCACCAAATAATGCGTGGATATCGGTATAATTTTTATCTTGTAGAAAAATGAAGTATGACGCAAATAAGCCTGTATTATTAGCCACAAAAAGTAAGCCTAAAATAAGCACAAATACCAGAGATAATAACGCAAGTCGCAAACCAATTATGGTATGACCTTGACTTAGTTTCTTAATAAGTACATTCGCAACAGCAACAACATATAAGCCCCATGCCATTGCCAGCGTGATCAGTGCAAGCCAGCGAACAATCGCGTTTGGCAACACAAAACTTGACGCTAACGCTAAGCTACCAAGCACATGTAAGCTATGGCATATATTGGCAATCAAGCGTACATTAGGTATGCCAACACCCCCAATTACCGGCAAAAACTGATAGATAGCCCCCATCATTACCATAGAAACAAAGCCAAGGGTGAATAAATGAATAATTGCTAGCATGCTTGGTTGCCAGCGGCTAAGCCAAGATTCTTCACCGCTAACAAGTATCACTAGCGCCGCAAGCATTAAAAATACACAGGCACTAATAAAATGTCGAAACGGCACATTGATCGGTGGTAAAGCACTAAAAGATAAATTTGTACTGTTCATAATTAAATGATACTGACCAAAATAATAAGCAAAACCACTCTGTCATAAGCTTTAGGCTGCATAAACAGGCCATGGTCGCTTTCAGACATGACCTTTTAAAAAAGTAAAAAACTCAGCTTTATCTAGTGCATTAGCGATATATATATCAACACCTTGCTCGGGCTTCTCTACACTATGATATAACCAGCCATTGGCAAGCAGACGTTCGTAAAGCGGATATGGCTGACGTTGGTGAGCCACCTTTAACACCGCGCCGCGTGGCAAACTCGCTAAGGCTGATAAAATCACTTGCATGGGCTCAGGTGGCGGCAAACCGCAAACATTAACATCTAGGATATCCATAAACAGTTAATCACTTATGTCGGTGCCTGTACAATGCTCTGTCACACGCGTTAAGAGTGCCTCAGGGGCAGGTACACGTTGCTGCGTCATAGGATAAAGCATCATTTCTTCCTTCATGTTATGTTGCTGCATTAACACCATTAAAGTTTCAGAAGCACCAATATAGGCCTGCTGGTTTTTTTCATTCAGTGCCTGCGTTAAATCTGCAACTAATGCGCGCATTTGCTGGTGTTCACCACGCATCACTTGCGTCGGCCCTTGAGTAATGCCTGTGGCTTGCTCAAATTCAGGAAAAAGTATCTCTTCTTCGGCTTGTAAGTGTAGCTCTAACTCTTTTGCAAACTGGTTAAATGTTTGCGCCGCCAAGGGCCAGTTATTATCCGTTATAGCATTCTCTGCAGCGATAAAAACTTCGTCACATTCGCGATGCTTTGCTGTCATAAACTCAGGAATAGATGTCATCATTAATTTCCTCATCAAAAATTAAGGAAATTTTAACGAAACCAGCAGAACATTCTTTGATTTAGCATAATATTAAGGTTGTCAGCTGCTGCGTATAAATAAAAAACCGCCTTTGCCTGAAACAATATAAGCTTGCGCAAGCTTAATGGGCTAGGACTATGCAAGCTCAAGAGAGTTTCATTGGCTAGATAGGTGTATGTTCAGGCGACTATATTAGCGCCTTATAACGCTATGAAAAATAGCAACAAAAAAGGAGCCCTGAGGCTCCTTTGAAAATCTTTGCTTTACAGTAAAGCCCGTCTTAGCGACGTAGGCCTAATTTACCGATTAAGGCAGTGTAACGCTCAACGTTTTTACCTTTTAAGTAATCAAGTAATTTACGACGTTGGCTTACCATGCGTAATAAACCACGACGTGAGTGGTGATCATGGATGTGCTCTTTGAAGTGACCTTGTAAGTGGTTGATTTGTGTTGATAACAAAGCAACTTGTACTTCTGGAGAACCAGTGTCACCTTCAGATTGTGCGTATTCTGCAACGATAGCAGCTTTTTCAGCAGCGTTTAAAGACATAATATTTACCTTAATTTTAGTGTTTAATAATCGCGTCAAGCCGAACACTAACCCAGCAAGACGTTCAAAAGAGCGCGTATTCTAGCAATAATAACGCAAATTGCAAGATAAGTTACAATAGCGCGACTAGACTGTCAGTTATACCACGACGGTAATGCGTTTTGGCGCCACTAAACCATCATCGTCTATTTGACCTACACCGATAAATTCACCTTGTTCAATGTCATCCCCGATAAACACTTGCACTAAGCCTTCAGTAGGCGCATTTGAACATTGCACCGGATTACCGTGGCGCAAGAAATTGGCTGACATTTCATCAACAAACACCACAGGGATACCATCGCAAGCGGTTGCCATTGGCAATAATAACGGATCAAGATACACAGACGGTGCAACGTCCTCACTTTTCGCTTGTTCAAGTAAGGCTTCAAGCTGCGCCATACTTACCATGCGATCAGTGGGGTAATTACCCACAGCGCTACGGTGAAGCTGAGCAACATGCGCTCCACAACCAAGTAGCTCTCCTAAGTCATCAATTATGGTGCGAATATAAGTACCTTTTGAAACATGAATATCTAAATCAACTTCATCGTCTTCAAAGCGCAATAAATCTAAACGAAATACGGTAATATCCCGTGATTCTCTCGGTACTTCAATGCCCTCACGCGCATACTTATATAACGGTTGCCCTTGATACTTTAAGGCTGAATACATAGACGGAATTTGCTGGCTTGTGCCACGAAATGAATCTAGCGCTGTTGCCAATTGCGCGGCACTAACATTCACAGGCCTTTCGCTGACAACATCACCATCGATATCACTGGTGGTGGTGCGCACGCCTAGCTTAGCCGTAACCTGATAAGTTTTATCGGTATCAAGTAAAAACTGTGAGAACTTTGTCCCTTCACCTAAGCAGATAGGCAGCATACCCGTTGCCAGCGGATCTAACGCGCCGGTGTGCCCTGCTTTTTGCGCAAAATAAATACGTTTAACTTTTTGTAAAGCCGTATTTGATGACATGTCGTATGGCTTATCAAGCAGCAACACACCATTAATAGCACGACCTTTTCGTTTTTTTGCCATGATTATTCGTTCTCGGGTTTGTCGTCAGCAACATGGCCTTGATTTTTTTTATCTTCAGCAACGGCTTGATCAACCAAATTGCCCATACGCACCCCTTCCACCATAGACTTATCATAAACAAATCGTAGCTCAGGCATAATACGAGCTTTAATACGTTTTGCTAATAATGTCCGAATATAGCTTGCCGCCTCATTTAACACCGTAATTGAGTGATCAACATTTTGACCTTCTAAGGTGAAAAACGTTACAAAAACTTTGGCATAAGCGAGATCACGAGTCACCTCAACCGCATTAACCGTTACCATGCCTAAACGGGGATCTTTTACTTCGCGTTGAATGATCATCGCAATTTCTTTTTGAATTTCTTGTGCCACTCGATCAGTTCGAGCAAATTCTCTTGCCATTATATACTCCTAACAAAAACGGAGGCTAAGCCTCCATTTCTACATGTTTAATCTAAATATTTATCACTTTAAACTAGCGCTTACTTTGCCGTATACCTTGTGGAATTTACCGGTGAATACTGGTTAAATTCTTAATAAAGCAGCATCAGTAAGCGATAAATTTATAAAGCTACAGTGAACGTTTAATTTCTACTGTTTCAAATACTTCAATTTGGTCGCCAACACGCACATCATTATAGTTCTTAACACCAATACCACACTCAGTACCGTTTCGAACTTCTTGCACATCGTCTTTAAAGCGACGCAGCGACTCTAGCTCACCTTCGTATATCACCACGTTATCACGCAGTACACGAATAGGTGCTGAGCGCTTAATAATACCTTCAGTCACCATACAGCCGGCAATTGCACCAAGTTTTGGTGATTTGAACACGTCGCGAACTTGCGCTAAACCAATAATTTCTTGCTTAAATTCAGGCGCAAGCATACCACTCATCGCAGACTTAACTTCGTCAATCAAGGCGTAGATCACGCTGTAGTAGCGTAAATCTATTTTCTCTGTTTCAATTACTTTTCGCGCCGTTGCATCAGCACGAACATTAAAGCCAACGATAATAGCATTCGAAGCCGCAGCTAACGTCGCATCAGTTTCAGTAATGGCACCAACACCACTACCAATAATACGCACCTTAACTTCATCTGTTGAAAGCTTAACAAGTGAATCTGAAATCGCTTCAAGCGAGCCTTGTACATCAGACTTAAGTACAATGTTAACTTCAGAAACATCACCAGTGGCCATGTTCGCAAACATATTCTCAAGTTTAGACTTTTGTTGACGCGCCAGTTTAACGTCACGGTATTTACCTTGACGGAATAACGCAACTTCGCGAGCTTTTTTCTCATCTTTAACGACCGTTGCTTCGTCGCCTGATTGTGGTACACCACTTAACCCGATAATTTCAACTGGAATTGATGGTCCTGCAGACTTAATGGTTTTGCCATTTTCATCTCGCATGGCACGAACACGGCCGTACTCTAAACCACAAAGTACGATATCACCTTGGTTTAACGTACCTTCTTGTACCAATATTGTTGCTACTGGGCCGCGACCTTTGTCAAGTTTTGACTCAACCACCACACCATTCGCCATTTTATCGACGACAGCGGTTAGCTCTAAAACTTCAGACTGAAGCAATACGGCATCAAGTAATTCATCTATGCCTAAGCCTGTTTTCGCTGAAACGTGACAAAATTGTACATCACCGCCCCACTCTTCAGATAAAACATCATGCTGTGATAATTCACTTTTCACGCGATCTGGGTCAGCAGTTTCTTTATCCATTTTGTTAACAGCAATAATAATTGGCGAGTCTGACGCTTTCGCATGCTGAATCGCTTCAATTGTTTGCGGCATAACACCATCATCTGCGGCGACAACAATAATAACGATATCGGTTGCCTTAGCACCACGAGAACGCATGGCCGTAAACGCAGCATGGCCTGGAGTATCAAGGAAGGTGATCATGCCTTTATCTGTTTCTACATGATAAGCACCGATATGCTGGGTGATCCCCCCCGCTTCTCCAACCGCGACTTTTGCTTCACGAATGTAATCAAGTAATGACGTTTTACCGTGGTCAACATGCCCCATAATCGTAACTACTGGCGCACGGGTGATTGCTTCACCTGTATGACCACGATCTGATAGTACCGCTTCTTCAAGGGCATTTTCTTTTACCAATACCACTTCTCGACCCATTTCTTCCGCCACTAAAGCGGCAGTTTCTTGGTCAATCACTTGGTTAATGGTCGCCATAGCGCCCATTTTAAACATAGTTTTAACAACTTCAGCGCCTTTAACCGACATTTTGTTTGCTAATTCAGCCACTGAAATCGTCTCACCTATGCGCACTTCACTTAACTTAACTTCAACTGGCTTAGTAAAGCCATGCTTTAAGCTTTGTGGTGAAGATAGGCTTAATTTACCTTTACCTTTGGCATTGCGACCACGATTGTTACGGTCTTGACCCGCTGGCTTTTTCTTCTTACGACGACGGCCACTTTCGTCAGCAGAGTCACTTTTATCTTCTGCTTCTTGCGCGTACTTAGAAGAGGTTAAATGTACCACTTCTTTTTCTTTCGCTTTACGCTCAGCTTCTTGCGCTTGCCAACGTGCTTCGTTTTCTTCAGCAAGTTTGCGAGCGGCTTCTGCTGATAAGCGTGCTTCTTCTTCAGCTTTTGCCGTTAACTCGGCTTCTTGTTGTAAGCGTAGCTTTTTGGCTTCTTCAGTTTCTGTCACTGCTGCTGGCTTACTCGCTGATTCTTCGATATTTTTCGCCTTAGCGACTGCAGCTTGCTTAGCTTTTGCCTCAGCCTCTGCTTTCGCTTGCGCTTGTTTTTTCGCTTCTAACTCGGCTTTTGCCGCTGCTGCAGCGCGTGCATTTTCAGCTTCTTTGGCATCAGCTTCCGCTTTAGCTTTTGCTTCAGCCTCAGCTTGAATACGCGCTTCTTCTGCTGCTTTTGCTTCAGCTTCAGCTTGTTGTTGCACTTCTAAGTCGCTACGTTTTACATAAGTGCGCTTTTTACGAACTTCTACTTGTACAGACTTAGCTTTACTACCGTGACCTAACACTAAGGTCGATTTTTTCTTACGGCTTAAGGTCATTTTACTCGGGCTAGCGGTTGAATCATCACCGTGTTGCTTTTTCAAATGCTCAAGCAAAGTTTCTTTTTCTTCTTGCGAAACTGAATCGGTTGCCGACTTTTTCACGCCTGAGTCTGCCAATTGGCTGACTAAGCGATCCACCGGTGTACCGATTTCTTTGGCAAGTTGTTCAACTGTTACGTTTGCCATCTATATAATTCTCCCGGTGCGTTATTCTTCGTTAAACCAACAAATATTACGTGCGGCCATAATTAGCTCGCCCGCTTTGGTTTCATCTAATTCTTCAATGTCAGATATTTCATCAACACCTTGCTCAGCAAGGTCTTCTAACGTTGTGATACCGCGGCTAGCTAAAACAAACGCTAAATGACGTTCTAAGCCTTCAAGGTTTAACAAGTCTTCTGCTGGCTCTGCACCTTCGAGCGTTTCTTCACTTGCTAATGCTTGCGTCGTTATTGCCGCTTTTGCACGTTCACGTAATTCTTCAACAATCTCGTCATCCATACCGTCGATTTCTAGCATTTCTGCTACCGGTACGTAGGCAATTTCTTCTAAAGAGCTAAAGCCTTCTTCCACTAACATTAAGGCGAAGTCTTCATCAAGATCGAGCTTCTCTGTAAATAACGCCAACACTTTATCATTTTCTGCTTGGTGTTTTTCGTTCATATCCGCAACGGTCATGACGTTAAGCTCCCAACCCGTTAGTTGGCTAGCTAATCGAATATTTTGACCGCTGCGACCAATCGCCATGGCTAAGTTGCCTTCTTCAACCGCAATATCCATAGTGTGTTTGTCTTCATCAACTATGATAGATGCTACTTCAGCCGGTGCCATGGCATTAATAACGTATTGCGCTGGGTTGTCGTCGTATAACACGATATCAACACGCTCACCGCCTAATTCACCCGATACAGCTTGCACGCGTGAACCACGCATACCTACACAGGCTCCAACTGGGTCTATACGTTTATCGTTGCTTTTAACCGAAATCTTAGCTCGAGAACCAGGGTCGCGTGCTGCGCCTTTGATTTCCAGCATTTCTTCGCCAATTTCAGGCACTTCCACGCGGAATAATTCAATTAACATTTCCGGCTTAGTACGACTAACAAATAATTGTGCGCCGCGGGCTTCCGGTTTAATTTCATACAACAAACCACGAACTCGGTCACCTGGACGGAAACTTTCCCGTGGTAACATATCATCGCGATAAACCATGGCTTCTGCATTATTACCAAGATCTAAAATGACACTATCACGGCTAGCTTTCTTCACTACACCGGTAATAATTTCACCTATTTGCTCTTGATAAGCATCTACAATAAGACCACGCTCTGCCTCACGAATTTTTTGAACGATAACCTGCTTGGCTGTTTGTGTTGTTACGCGATCAAATTTTACCGATTCAATTTGCTCTTCGATATAATCGCCAACATTTAGCTCTGGATCATCGTATTGCGCTGCTTCAATGCTAATTTCCGCAAATGGATTTTCCATCGGCGTTTCGCTTTCATCTATGACTAACCAACGACGGAAAGTATCAAACTCGCCTGTTGCGCGGTCAATACTGACTCGAACAGCAATATCACCTTCATACTTTTTCTTGGTTGCTGTTTCTAAAGCCGTTTCCATCGCTTCAAAGATGCTTTCTCGTGGCAGTGCCTTTTCGTTAGAAACAGCATCTACGACCAGTAATATTTCCTTACTCATGCTAATTAGCCTTTCTCATTATTTTAAAATTATTTTTTATGGTTATAAATAAGGTTTGCCTTATCTATATTACTAATAACGAGTTCATATTCTTCGTTATCAACCATGACAATTAAACTATCATTTTCCACAGCGATTAACTTGCCTTTGAATTTTCGGCGGCCGTTTAATGGCATTGAAATTTTCACTTCTATGGTTTCGTCAATAACAGCGCTAAATTGTGCTTTGTTAAACAAAGGACGATCTAAGCCAGGCGACGAAACTTCTAAATTATATTCACTGCTGATCGGGTCTTCTACATCCAGAATTGCCCCAACCTGACGACTGACTTCCGCACAGTCATCAACATCGATACCATCTTCATGGTCGATAAATAATCGTAAAACCGAATTATTACCGGCGCTGATATATTCAACACCTAAAAGCTCTTTGCCGGTTTCTTCAACGGCAGGACGCAACATATCGGTTAATTTATCTGCAAACTTAGCCAATCATTTTTCTCCAATTTAGTAGCGTTCAGAAACAAAAAAAGGGCATATAGCCCAGCGAGTTATCTTGCTGATATTGCACCTTTTCTCATTCGTAAGATACAAAAAAACCCCTAAACGCGGGGCTTATTCACTGAACCCACGATGTAAACCAAGCGGTGATGCTTCTTGGTTTTGTACAGTAATATCTTAGAAAATTAACTTAACTTAGAAAATAATCTATTCAGTGAAATATTACTGTATTCAAGCTGCGCAAATTATATAGGCTTGCTATTTTTATAGCAAGCCTAATTTCAAGGACATTTGACGAGAGCATAAAATATATACGCCGCTAACAGCAATTAATTGCTAGCTTTTTGATACTGTTACCTCTTATAGTGTCGCACGCAGATTGCCGATAAGGTTTGGTCATAACTTACCAAGGTAACTTGTGTAACCCATAAGCGTTAGCCGATAGCGTCTTGCTATGGTTACAGGCAATAAATTTAGCTAGCTGGTGCTGCTAGTATTGACACGACTAAACCTTAAAATCTAACGTCTTAACAAAAAAATTAATCATCAAAGTTCATTAACGCCGACTATAATAATTATTGCGGTATAATCAGATAGTTAGTAAATTATGCTAATTCATGTTAAAAACGTTATTAGTGAGTTACTCGCTATCATCAAAACGTCAAAAACCAATACGTTGGAATAATATGTATACTTATTCACAATTACTTTTACGAAATTTATTTTTTGCTTTATCGTTCAGTGCTTGCGTTGCTATTGCAGGCGCTATTATAGTCGCATTACAAGCCGATGAGCGCCAAGACCAGCACCGAAAAACATTATTAGCGCTAGATAAAACAGCCAACGTTAATGAAAATAGCAAAGATTTTGCTCAGCAACTGGCGGTTTTAAATAAGTATCACTTGTTAACGATTACGGATAATAGCGATACTACCTTGGTAAACCATCAACAAAACTCCCATATACTTACTGATTTTATTTTACCTGCCAGCTCAGAAGTCCAGCTCCCTAATAGAGGCTTAGTGGTACGGTTTCAATTAGGTGACCAGCAGGGTGTGATTTTATTGCGCAATATTGTTATCGCCGTTTTCACATTAAGTTGTTTATTTATCATACTGGCCGCGTTTTTTAGTATCCGCCGTTACCGCCGACTCGCAGGCAAAATTAATCAACAAATTAAACGCGATTTAGCCACTATCATTAGCGGACAAGAGCAAGCAACTGGCGATATTGATAACGATAACGAAATCGACTTGCCCGAAATTCAGCAACACTTAACTGAGCTTAAAAACCTTATTGCTCAGAAAATTAGTACTACGCAAGTGTTGGAACAAGATGCCTACATTGAGCCAGTAACGAAATTAGAAAACCGTCATCGTTTTATTCAATTTTTTGAAAATGCCGATAGCCGCGCAGACTTTGGTGTACTTGCCATCACACGTTGCTCAGAGCTACAAACCGTGAATCAAATTCATGGCTATCATGAAGGCGATAATTATATACGTCAGGTCGCTGAAATCATGAGAGTTGCTATTAGCCGGTATAAAGGTGCGAAAGTTTTTCGCTTAAACAGCTCAGATTTCGCCACCTTGCTGCCAAATGTAACCTTAAAAAGTGCTAAAAACTTTGCCAACGATTTAACCGGTCGTTTTAATGAATATCAGCAAGCCTCAGACTTAGACTCAGTCGCCTATACCGGCTTAGTTTATTTCGATAATGACAAGCCCTTAGGCGAGCTTTTAGCGTTAGCGGATACTGGCATCAGTGTCGCACAAACACAGCAAGTTAACGCTTGGTATGCACAAACGGATACTAGTATTTTAGAAAATAGCAGTAGCAGTTATGGTAATCAAAACTGGCGTCAAGAAATTGATAGTGTAATTGAAAATCAACGCATTAAGCTTCTCATACAAACCATTAAGCCTACGAGCCCAAACAATCGTGTCTATAGCGAGGTTTTAGCCCGTTTTAGTAACAGTAATGATGACATACTCCCCACGGCGTCCTTTTTCGCAATGGCAGAAAAACTTGATAAAATTGTCGCGGTCGATCGCCTGATCATTGAAACGGTTATTACGCAAGTTGCACAAAAAAATATGCAAGATCAATTTTTTGGCGTCAATATTAGCGCACGGTCAATCAACGATGGCCACTTCCTTATCTGGCTAGAGCGACGGCTATTACGAGATGCCACCATAGCCTCTAAATTAGTATTTGAAATTACTGAATACGGCTTACAACAAAATATCAAAACCAGTAAAAACTTTATTGATATGATCCACAGGGTTGGCGCTAGGATCACCGTAGAGCGCTTTGGTGTTGGTCTTACTTCTTTTAAGTTTTTCAGAGACTTAAAGCCTGATTTTATTAAAATGGATAGCAGCTATACCCGCGATATTGATGAAGATAAAAACAACCAGTATTTTTTACGTTTAATGGTTGACCTTGCACACAGGTTAAGTATCAGTGTTTTGGCAGAAAGTGTTGAAAGCCAAGAAGAAAAATTTGCCCTTGAACGACTATTTATTGACGGCTGCCAAGGATTTTACATTGGCAAACCAAAAAGCCTTTAACCTTAATCGCAAAACAGATAACGAATACCCTAACTAGACTTTTGTTGATAAATACCAACACTAAGGCCACATTCATTGTGGTCTTAGTGTTTATGTTATACCCGAACTTGCTTTAGATTAAGTTTCAATCATTTTTCTTCAATATTGCTAAATATCTCCACATTAAAATGAATAACCCTACCCTTCATCGGTTGTTTATTACTAAATAAACGCGGATAATAGTGCCAATTTTAACGGTAAAATATTGATCACATGACAGATTACCTTTTGCTACTCGTTGGCACAGTATTAGTAAATAACTTTGTTCTGGTGAATTTTCTTGGCTTATGTCCATTTATGGGGGTTTCGTCACGCACAGAAACCGCTATTGGCATGTCATTTGCCACCACATTTGTGATGACCTTAGCCTCGTTATTAAGCTATATCGTTAATACTTATATTCTTGCGCCACTCAACTTAGAATACCTCACCACCATGACCTTTATTTTAGTGATTGCCGTGGTAGTACAGTTTACTGAAATGGTGGTGCACAAAACCAGCGCCAACCTCTATCGCTTACTGGGTATTTTTCTGCCGCTGATCACCACAAATTGTGCCGTATTAGGTGTTGCCTTACTTAACCGTGATAAACAGCATAACTTTTTTGAGTCTGTCATCTATGGCTTTGGTGCCGCAATAGGCTTTTCATTGGTGCTAATTATGTTTTCTGCGATGCGAGAAAAGCTCGCCCATGCCGATGTACCTTCGCCCTTTAAAGGCTCTGCAATCGCCATGATCACCGCAGGATTAATGTCATTAGCCTTTATGGGCTTTACTGGGTTGGTGAAATTTTAATGACCACACTAACTGCTATCCTAGTTCTTGGTGTTATCGCCGCCTTGTTTGGGGCCTTGTTAGGCTTTGCCTCAGTGCGCTTTAAAGTGGAAGGTGACCCACTTGCTGAGCAATTAGACGCTTTACTGCCACAAACACAATGTGGTCAATGTGGCTACCCTGGCTGTAAACCCTATGCTGAAGCCGTGGCTAACGGCGAAGCCATCAATAAATGTGCGCCTGGCGGCGAAGACACCATCAAAAAAATTGCCGACTTAATGGGCGTTGAAGTGCAGCCATTAGATGAAGCCCACGAAACAGATAATTCGCCAAAAGTCGCCTTTATTATCGAAGAAGACTGTATTGGCTGTACTAAATGTATTCAAGCGTGTCCCGTTGATGCCATTATCGGCACCACTAAGCAAATGCATACTATCATAGCTGACGAATGTACAGGCTGTGACTTATGTGTTGCTCCTTGCCCAGTCGATTGTATTGAAATGATCCCAGTGGCAACCACAACACAAAATTGGCAATGGGATTTAGAAACGATTCCTGTCGTGCAAATAGATAAGTAGAGGTTTTGGTGGATTCGGTTATAGAACGCATACAAAAAGGCAAATTTTGGCAATTTCATGGTGGCATTCACCCACCTGAGCAAAAATTTCTTACCTGCAATAAACCTATTGCTCATATGCCAATTCCCACGCAGTTAACGATTCCTATTCGCCAGCACATTGGTCAAGCAGGTGAATTAGTCGTTAACGTCGGTGATACTGTACTCAAAGGTCAAGCCTTAACTCGGGCAAATAGTCCGATGTCGTTACCCGTACACGCGCCTACAAGCGGTACTATCACTGCCATCAAAGCTATGACTATTCCGCATCCGTCAGGTCTCAGTGAACCCTGCATTATTTTAACTCCTGACGGCGAAGATCTATGGCAACAGCGGAAAATTTGTCCTGACTTTCAATTATTGAGCAAAGGACAAATTTTAGAAAAAATCGCCAATGCCGGTATTGCAGGTATGGGGGGCGCGGGTTTTCCAACCCAAGTTAAAGCGGGCACGTTAGCCAAAATTGATTATCTGATCATCAACGCCGCCGAATGTGAACCCTACATTACCGCTGATGACTTACTGCTACAAGAGCATAGCCCTACAGTGCTTGACGGCATAAACATTTTAGATCACTTATTGGCGCCTAAACACATTCTCATTGCCATTGAAGACAATAAAGCGCAAGCGATCACAGCATTAAAAACAGCCACGGCAGCCAATAGCAAAGTGGAAATTTGTGTCATCCCAACCAAGTATCCCAGTGGTGGCGAAAAACAATTGATCAAAATACTAACGGGGCAAGAAGTTCCCAGTGGTGTACTGCCGAGTTCTCTCGGCATGGTAATGCAAAATGTTGCCACCTGTTTTGCTATCGCCGATGCCGTGATTAACGACACTCCGTTAATAAAACGCGTGGTAACGGTTACCGGCCAAGCGTTGGCAAAGCCGCAAAATTTTTGGGCACTTATTGGTACACCAGTTGGTGATTTAATCGAGCGCTGCCAATATCAAAACCAAAAATACAAACACTTGATCATGGGCGGTCCTATGATGGGCTTTAGTTTGCCACATGATCAAATTCCTGTGGTCAAAACCAGTAACTGTATTCTTGCGCCGAGCGAAATTGAAATTGCCTCACCGTTTTCTTCTACCAGTAATAACGAGGTGGAATGCATTCGTTGTGGGCAATGTGCTGACGCTTGCCCTGCACAACTTTTGCCACAAGAGCTACAATGGAGCGCTAAAGCAAAAGATCACAAGCAGCTAGAAAGCCTCAACCTATTTGACTGTATTGAGTGCGGTGCCTGTGCTTATGTTTGTCCGAGTCAAATTCCACTCGTGCATTATTATCGGGTTGCAAAAGCAGAAATTCGCCAACAAAAGTTACTCGACATAAAAGCCGAAAAAGCCAAAGTCAGGTTTGAAGCGCGTAAACAACGCCTTGAGCGCGAAAAAATCGCCCGTGCGGAAAAACATAGAAAAGCTGCCGAAGCACGAAAAGCTCGTATGAACGCAGGTACGCCAGCCGCAAAAGCGGAGAAATCAGCGGTTGCTGCTGCATTAGCACGAGTAAAAGCAAAAAAAGCTCAAACGAGCGACCAACAAGCCGACGCTGTTGCGCCAGAAGTTAGCGACTCAAAAAAACAGGTCGCTAATGCGATTGCGCGTGCAAAAGCCAAAAAGCTGGCCTTAAAAAAGCAAGGTCAAATTGATGATTTAAACACCTTGCAAAGTAATGAGTCACAAAGCTCCGTGACTTTATCACAGGCAGCGCCTGCTAATAGTGAACAAAAGGCCAAAGTTGCCGCCGCAATTGCAAAAGCCAAAGCAAAACAGCAGCGCCAATCGCTTGCGACTACGCCAGAGCCTGAAAGCAATGCAACCAGTACCTTAGCTCAAAACAAACCACAGGTTGAGGTTACAAACGATAAGCTTGCGGTAAACGAAAACGAGCAATCCGATGCCGCGCAAGATAATATTGATCGCCAGCAAAAGGCGTCAATAACAGAAGAAGCCAACACAGGTACAGTGAGGGCAGCAAACGAAGATGACAACACAAGAAAGGCCAAAGTTGCTGCTGTCGTGGCCAAAGCAAAAGCCAAGAAATTAGCCGAGGCAAAGCAAGCCTGTAGCAGTCAAGACAAAGATAACCTAGCGACAAAACAACATGCTCAGCAACCGACAGCGCAGCAGCCTCAGCAACAAGCTGAGCAAACATCTGACGCGGCCGAAAAAAAAGCACGCATAGCAGCAGCCGTTGCAAAAGCAAAAGCGAAAAAATTAGCGGCAACAACGCATAAATCACAACCTTTAGAGTAAATGGCACTATGGCATTTTGGATAGCAAGTTCTCCACATCATCATCAACAAAGTGAAACCTCGGCGCTGATGCGGTTGGTTATTTACGCCACTATTCCTGGTGTACTGGCACAATGGTATTTTTTTGGCTGGGGTAATCTTATTCATATTGCTTTAGCTGTGGTCACCGCCCTAGTGGCGGAATTTACCGTACTGTCTTTACGTCATAAAAAAATCAGCACACAACTTTTTGATGGCAGCGCAATATTAACCGCGGTGTTAATCGGCATTAGCTTACCTGCCCTCGCGCCATGGTGGATAACGGTTACCGGCAGCTTATTTGCCATAATAGTGGTAAAGCAACTTTATGGTGGTTTAGGTCATAACCCCTTTAACCCTGCCATGGCGGCCTACGTTATGTTACTGATCTCATTTCCGGTGCAAATGACACTGTGGCAACCACCGCTATCCTTGTTAGCCCTAGATATACATTTTGTCGATACGCTCTCGGTGATATTTTCAGGTTATACACCGCAAGGCTATTCAGTTGAACAAATTCGTACCCACATCGACGGCTATACTATGGCAACACCGCTAGATACCGTAAAAACGAATATCACCATGGGGCTAACTGTGGTAGAAAGCATGCAAAGTGCAACCATAGGCGAGCACTTTGGCGTTGGCTGGGAGTGGATGAATGCCGGCTTCCTGCTCGGTGGCTTATACTTACTTAAGCGCAAAGCCATACACTGGACCACGCCGGTTAGCTTCTTAACAAGTTTGTTTGTTTGTAGCTTTATCGCCTTTGTTATCAGCCCAGATAGCAGCGCTTCAACCATGTTTCACTGGTTTACTGGTGCCACTATGCTGGGCGCGTTTTTTATCTTAACGGATCCGGTTTCAGGTGCAACAAGTGTTAAAGGCCGATTAATATTCGGCGCACTTGCCGGACTATTAGTGTACTTAATACGCAAATTTGGCGGTTACCCTGACGCCGTTGCCTTTGCCGTGTTGTTATGTAATATGGCAGCGCCGTTAATTGACCAATATACCCGTCCACGCACTTACGGCCATAAGTTATGAGTAAAAATATCATGTCCAGCTTAATGCCAGCCATTAGTAAAAATGCAAAAGTACTGGCACTATTTGCCATTGCCTGTACTGCTGCAGTTGGCTTTGTCCATTCATTAACTAAAGATCGCATCGAGCTACAAGCACAACAAAAGTTGATCCAACAGCTAAATGAAATTATCCCAAGTGACCGCCATGATAATGAAATGTTTCGTGACTGCCTGATTGCACCGCAAGATAGTCATAGCGAGTTACTCATTGACGTAATTTATCGCGCAAGACTCAATAATGAGGCAACGGCAGCAGCAATTAAAACCGTAGCACCCGACGGTTATAGCGGCAATATTGAACTATTAATTGCCATTAATAGCGATGGCAGCGTCAGCGGTGTTAGGGCGTTAGACCATAAAGAAACACCAGGCTTAGGCGATAAAATAGAGTTGCGAAAAAGTGATTGGATAGCAAGCTTTACGGGCAAAAAAGTGCTAGATGAAAACGATAGCCGTTGGGCGGTTGTTAAAGATGGCGGCATGTTTGACCAATTTACTGGCGCCACTATCACCCCGCGCGCTGTCGTTAACACGGTTAAGAAAACCATTGAATATTTTAAAGCAAATCAAGTACTTATTTTTACCAGTGACAGCAATTGTGGAGAGCAACCATGAAAATGAATCCAGAATATAAAGAGCTGGCCTGGCAAGGACTTTGGAAAAACAACCCCGGCCTTGTGCAGTTACTTGGCTTATGCCCCTTATTGGCGGTTACTTCCACCGTGGTTAATGCACTCGGTTTAGGTATTGCCACCTTATTTGTACTTATTGGCTCAAACGTTACAGTGTCAGCCGTTAGGCAATGGGTGCCCAAAGAAGTACGTATTCCTATTTTTGTCTTGATTATTGCCGCATTCGTCACCTGTGTGCAGTTATTAATGAATGCCTATACCTACGACTTATATCAGTCACTGGGCATTTTCTTACCGCTTATCGTCACCAACTGCGCCATTATTGGCCGCGCAGAAGCTTACGCGTCAAAAAATCCCATTAAGCAAGCCAGTTTTGATGGTTTAATGATGGGGCTTGGTTTCTTAGCGGTGTTATTGGCGTTAGGCGCTATTCGTGAAGTACTCGGCCAAGGCACCCTGTTTTACGGTGCCAACTTACTGCTAGGTGCTTGGGCAACAGATCTTAAAATACAAGTTTATCAACTGGATAGTCAGTTTTTATTAGCTATTTTACCCCCAGGTGCCTTTATTGCGATGGGCTTTTTAATTGCAGGTAAAAACTATATTGATGATAAAGTTGCACAAGCACAACCGAAAAAATTACAGCAAGGTATTGAGCGCGTGCGGGTAAATTTTGACAGCTAAACTGACTCTTAAAGCTATTCGACTAACCTAAGCGAACACTGAAAATCTCATGAATAAAGCAAAACGATTAGCCATATTAACCCGTTTAAGGGACGCTAACCCTAACCCCACTACAGAGCTTAACTTTTCTAGCCCTTTTGAGCTATTAATCGCGGTATTACTATCGGCACAAGCGACTGATGTTGGTGTTAATAAAGCCACGGCAAAGCTCTACGCTGTGGCAAATACCCCACAAGCCATTCTAGATTTGGGCTTAGAGGGATTAAAATCATATATCAAAACTATTGGTCTATTTAACACCAAAGCGGCTAACACCATAAAAACCTGTCAAATGCTGGTTGATCTACATGGTGGTGAAGTACCAGAAGATAGAGCTGCACTAGAAGCGCTACCCGGCGTTGGCAGAAAAACCGCCAACGTGGTGCTTAACACAGCCTTTGGCTGGCCAACCATAGCGGTAGATACCCATATTTATCGGGTTAGTAATCGCACTAAATTAGCCATGGGTAAAAACGTCGACCAAGTTGAAGAAAAACTACTTAAAGTTGTACCTGCTGAGTTTAAAGTGGATGTCCATCACTGGTTAATTTTGCACGGTCGTTATACCTGTGTGGCACGAAAGCCACGCTGTGGTTCGTGCATTATTGAAGATTTGTGCGAGTTTAAAGATAAAACTGAGGGTTAAACAATGAAATTTTTACATTCCATGGTTCGTGTTTCCGATTTAGAAAAATCACTAACCTTTTACGTTCAACACTTAGGCTTAGTTGAAACACGCCGTGTTGATGTACCCGAAGGCAAGTTTAGCCTTATATTTTTAGCCGCCGAGCCAGGCGGCGCTGAAGTTGAACTGACCCACAACTGGGGCTCAGAGGAAGAGTACACAGTAGGCAGAAACTTTGGCCACTTAGCCTTTGAAGTGGAAGACATTTATGCCACCTGTGAAAAACTTATGGCAGCCGGCATCACCATTAACCGCCCTCCCCGTTGCGGCCGTATGGCATTTGTTAAATCACCTGATAATATTTCAATCGAGCTACTACAAAAAGGACAGGCATTAGCGCCACAAGAGCCATGGCAAAGCATGGAAAATATCGGCACTTGGTAAGCCATTAACGTATTCTAATGATAAAATGGCGAGTTATTTAGTCCGCAATTAACTCGCCATTCATTTCATTGCTGCTAAATCATCTCGTGTTATGTCTTGATGAAACAAAAGCCAAGTTTATACTTGGCATGAATGTCACTTTTAATTACTGTAACTGAGCAACCTCTACTAATAATTTTTTTAATGATTTTACCAATGTACACTTGTTATGTTCACCAATCCCATAAATACTAAAAACAAGTTTGGCTTTATCGATGCCAATTGCTTTCATTAGTAACCTAAAGACTCCTGATCAAATGAGGCTTGTCGACAACTTCACGATAGCACATAGACGCCGAGTGAGAGCCTATATTATTTCTCAGGTGTTGCGTTAACAAAACTAGGAACGAATTATGTCAAATTGTATTACAAGGTTTTTTAAAGCTTGGGAAATCAAGGACGCTGAAACTCGGCTTACTACGATAAATAGCGCTGTGACAGAAAGTGTACAATACTCAGATCCTCGCACGAATGAACCTTTAAACGGTATTGAAGCATTAAGTCATTATATAACTATGTTTAGCGAAAATGCTCCGGGATGGTCAGCAGAAGTAGTTAAAAGCGATATTATCTCTGGCGTTACTCGTGTCACTGTTGCTTTCACTGGTATGGGACCAGATGGCTGCCAGCAAGTTCAGCTCGGCCAATACTTTGTAGAAAAAGACGGTGACCTTATTTGCCGTATGATTGGCTTTGTTGGTACCGGTGAATAGCATTGAACTTTGGTTTATTTTTTTGCAAAACACCTTTGCGGCTTTTTCCGTAATTAATCTTCAGCATCTTTTATGGCTTACGTTAGGGCGCAACCTTTTACAACCAATCAGTAAGGCTATAAGTCGCTCAAATTTACTTAGGCGTTTTCTAATATATGTTAATTAGAGGCATACGGCTGTTTGCAATAGCAAAACAAATTTCATTTCATTAAACATTTGGATAGTACGACGTAAACCTTAAATCATGATTATTTTTAATTAACAGCTGAACTTGCTCAGGCTTTTGCCAAGCTATTTTTAAAAATTCTTCAATAAACTCATCAACATTTAAGTAATCAACTGCGGCGACAAAAATATCACAACTAATGGTTTTATGACCGCCAGCACTATTTTCGACAGAATAAAGCCTAGTGCCTTGATATTTCGAAGATAAATAATCATTCAACTGATCTACACTGCCATAATCACTGTGCATCCAAGCGCCATCTTGTATAGCCGTTGTAAGAATAATATTAGTGATACAAGTCATATATAAATTAAACCTTAGTGTTGAAGCAATAAACCAATATACCCCCTATAATAACTTTGCTGGTTTATAAAAATTAACGTCATCAAAAGCCGACGCATACTAAATTGACCTTATTTTCTAGCAATTTGTCAGGTTTTAGTACTTTTGCTACAAAAATTTTGATTATTTTTCCTAATTCAGCTTTCCTAATCTAGCTTTGCTCTAAGACATTTGAGTAGCTATATCTGCATGCGGGATAGAGGCTTTCAGCTACCAAGAGTAAACTACCATCTTTGGCAATATATCTTCTAACAATTAACATAGCAACGCTATTCATTGGCACATCAAGCTTCTCAGATAGTTCGTTGGGAATCATTGTTGCTGAGAAGTTTTGCTCCACTCGCCCAATGGCTATACTTTTCATGCTGTTAACAAAGGAGTGTAACACTGTCCTTTTATTGTTAATTTCTGGCAGGGCTCTTGGATCAAAATTAAATTGGTTAATAACAGAGTAGCAAATAGGTTTTTTATTATGGCTTTCTAATCTGATGCCATCAAGTTTAACAAATCGTGTCCCAACGGGGACTGAGAATATTTCAACTTGCGTATTACTGACCGTTTCTAACGCGCAGCTTTCAACTTCAAAACGAGTCTGTTCAGCAAAAGAAAATAGATCTTGTACTGAGTGAATAAACTGATTTATTTTATTAGGTAAACTATTTCGTAACACACGCGAACCTGAGCCTTGTCTACGCTCAACAAGGCCAGCATTTTGGACATACCGTAAAGCTTCACGAGCGGTATAACGACTAATGTCGTGGCTTTGACATAGTTCTTTTTCAGTTGGCAGCAGGTCACCGACTAAATACTGACGCTGTAAAATCGCATCAATAATTTCGTCGCCTAATTCCTTATACTTAACCTGCTTACTGCTTTTTATCATTTAAAACCACCAAGGAGATCTCACGCCTGTATTAGTTAATAGCGCTTTTTTACGTATAAAGCGGCGTATAGACTCGTCACCCATTCTCGAACCCCCTAAACCAGATAGACCAAAAGACTGCTTTTCAGCTTCATGAACAAAGCCCGTTAATGCGGTATCGTTAATACTGATGCCACCAACAATTAACTGTTTTGCTATATTATGCGCTTTTTCAATATCTTGTGAAAATACGGCACCGGAAAGACCATACTTAGTCGCATTAGCTAAATTAACCGCCTCCTGCTCAGAGGAAAACGTTTCGATAACTAATACTGGCGCAAAAGTTTCTTCCACTCCAATTAACATATCAGGCGTTATATTATCTACTACGGTAGGTTGGCAGTAAACTCCACCACCTAAGTTAACCACTTCACCGCCACATAAAAAACGCGCATTTTTTTGTTTAGCATCCTGAAATTGTTGCTCGATAACTGCAACTTGTTTATCAGAAATTACAGGGCCAACTTGACCCGTTTTAATGGCGGGGTAGTTATGCTTTAAATTACTGACTTTTGCTACTAAAAGCTGCTTAAACTCTTCTGCTACCTTGCTATCGACATAGACTCTTTCTATGCTCATACAAGATTGACCAGCATTTACCATACTGCCCCAACAGATGGCACTGCTAGCAATATCAAGATCCGCATCTGCACATACAATAGCGGCATCTTTACCTCCGAGCTCTAAAAATGCGGGAATAAATAATTTAGCACACTGCTCCCCTACTCTACGTCCTGTCGCTACACTGCCAGTAAAGCACAAAATATCGACATTATTGGTTACCGCTTGCCCAGTTTCTCCCCCCCCGGTAACGAGTGCCAATACTTTTTGTAATTGCGGTACTTTTGCCAACACAACGGACAAAGTTTCAACAAAACGTGAAGTAACTTCACTAGGTTTAATTAATAATGCACAGCCTGCTAATAAAGCGGGAATGGCATCAACAAAAGACAATAAGAGCGGAAAATTCCATGGGCTAACCACACCAACAACTGGATAAGGATAATATTGCTGCTCAATCTCTAAAAAAGGAATGCTAGCGGGTCTAGCAGGCACCACATCTAACAATTTTGGCGCATCATTACACCAGCGCGTTATGGTTTGCACGAGCGCATCAACTTCGAGCTCTGATTCCGACCAGCGACCAGTATCTTCTTCGATAGCCTTAACTAATTCAGGCTTAGCCTTGACAACTTCCGCAGCAAATAACTGTAATTGCTCGATACGCATTTCTAGCCCAGACTGCCACCAAAGCGACTGTTCCTTTCGTAGGTTTACCGCAATCTTTTCAACTTGTTCAGCTGAGAATTCAGTAAGGTCATAGTCGTATATGCCTGTTCTTGGGTTTCTGATCTGCATCTTTATTTCCTATTACCTGGTTGAAAAAACACCTTGAGCTATTAAGTTATCAATCACGTGAACTTGAGTATCGATAAAGTGCTGGCGGTTTATTGGCTTTTCATCTCCAATTTGCGCCACCATATTATCAGCCGGATACACTGTTTTTTGATATGTGGGTAAAAAAAGTTCATTACGCTGACGCGCGAATACGTTGGTCATCGCGGGCTTTAACCGTTGTGAGCGTAACGAAGAAATATTTATCTCAGCATGAGCCGCCATCGTTTCACCCACATCTGCTTGAGCTAACACTCGACCTTTAGTATCAACAATTTTTGACATACCATCTGATGAATTACTCGGTAGATTAGTCCCGATAATACCCGCGGAATTGGCCGATACCACATACGCCATATTCTCAATAGCTCTAGCTCTTTTCGCGATATCTTTTGGCGTTAAGTCAGGAGCAGAAATTTCCGAGGTATTATGCATAAAAACTTCCGCTCCTTGCATAGCAAGACAGCGAGCAATTTCAGGGTATAATATCTCTTCTGAGGCGATAGCGGCTAAATGCCCAATTTCTGTTTTTGCTACTGGAAAAACCCCCTCATAGCCATAAATATCTAAATACGGCTGCCACACGTCATGAGGTGTTGGCGCAAACATAGAAATAAGTCGACGATAGCGCAGAACGATATCGCCAGTAGGTGAAATAATAAAACAAGTTTGAAAGTATAAACTTGGAAAGTTAGGATCAAGCTCGTAGGCATTGCCTGATAAATAAATGTTATTATCTTGAGCAATTGTCGCCAATCGTTCGTACTCTTCCCCGTCCATAGCGAGAGCAGCTTTTGCTTGCCATTCTTCGATTGATTCGCCCATTGGAAAACCAGTTAAAAAATATTCAGGTAATACAACTAAACGTACCGAGTCACCAGAATAAGTTTTAATAAAGCCTAAGCTCGATTTTATTTGCTGAGAAATGTGAGCAATATTATTAAATATTTGCTGCCGTGATGCTGCTATATCTAAACTATTGACCGATCTACATTCAAGCTGTAAAGCCAACGCACAATATGACAAATCCATACTAACCCCTAAAGTCGTATCATAAAATGGCATAATCTAAAGCCACACTTAGTTATTTTTGTTTTGATTTAATTATTCACAATTAAAAATAAAATAACGCTAAATAGCGTTTTTTGTCTTCATATAACGCAATATTAATTCAAACTAACCGACGTTTGACTGATATTTGTCAATTAAGAACCATATACCAGCCTAACGAAAATTTTATTCTTATCTCAAGATAGCTTGGGGATGATACGAACCACTAAAAGCCATTGTTATCTACTCGATTAAAGTCACAAGCGCCATACTCTACACGAAAGCGTATTTTATTTATTACTCTCTTGAGACTTCAAAATAAAGATAATAACGCGACTTAAATGCTGATCTTTGAGATTTATCAATGGCTAATTTTGTCAGAGGTTTAGCATTGTTTTATGACAGTTTAAGCAAGCTTCATAGTAAGGTGGGCGATTTATTAGCATTATGCGAATAACAGTAAAGGAAAAATAGATGACGAAATTATCGGTTACTATATCAAAACGCTACAAATAAATAACCCACGAGTGATAATAAGTAACCATCACAACAGCAATCATAACTAGATGGATTATATATTACAGAATTTAAGCTATTCGCTTGCTTGGCTTATCAGCATTTAGATTCAATAATTTAAGAGTTAAAACTTATGCAATTACTTAGTAAAAATGAACTATCAAATCAACTAATAGAAATTTTGGACGCTAATGAAGTTAAAACAGATCAACTATCATGCGTTTTATACTCACAAGATGTCTATACAAAAGATAAGTCTAGCGCAATGGTCATTCAGCCAAGCTCAACAGAAAAACTTGCTGAGGCAGTATTAACGATTACTCAAGCTGGATACTCTGTCGTTGCTCGGGGTGGCGGTATGTCTTACACTCGGGGATATGTACCCGATGAAGAACACTCCGTTATTATAGATATGTCGGCATTAAATAGCGTGATTGAAGTTAATACTAAAGATATGTATGTCACCGTTGAGTGTGGCTGTAGCTGGGAAAAACTTTATCAAACTTTAAAAGACTATAATTTAAGAACCCCTTTTTGGGGGACATTATCTGGCCGCTTTGCCACAGTTGGTGGTAGCTTATCGCAAAATGGTATTTTCTGGGGATCTGCACAACATGGTTTTGCGGTTGATTCTGTTTTATCTTTAGAAGTTATCTTAAGTGATGGTAAAACAATTAATACTGGCTCGGCAGCGAAACAAGAAACCAAACCCTTTACTCGCCATTTCGGACCTGATCTGACGGGCTTATTTTGTAATGACAGCGCAGCACTAGGCATCAAAACGAAAGCAACTATCCGATTAATTCCAGAAGCTTTACACAAAGGCTCAACATCCATCAGCTTCACCGAGTTTAATCATCAAGCGGAATTAATGAGCGAAGTCGCTCGACAAGGCTTAGCCAGTGAGTGCTTTGGCTTCGATCCTTTTTTACAAGCTCAGCGCTTACAACGAGAAAGTTTGGGCAAAGATATTAAGTCATTATTCGGTGTTATGAAAGCCGCGGGTAGTGTTGGCAAAGCGTTAAAAGCAGGATCAAAAATTGCACTTGCGGGTCGAGACTTTATTGAGAGTGAATGTTGGTCTGTACACTTTATGGTTGAAGACTGGACTGAGCAAGGTGTCGAACTAAAACTAAATAGAATTAACCAGCTGGCAAAAGACTTACAAGGTACAGTCGTTGAAAATACTATTCCTAAAGTGCTGAGCGCTAATCCATTCGGCCCGGTGAATAATATGGTTGGTCCTAAAGGAGAGCGATGGGTCCCTGTTCACGCCTTAGTTCCCCATTCAAGCGCCCAAGAAGCGTATAATGCTACCGAAGCGGTTTTTAAAAAGCATGCAGATGCTATCGCCAAACACAACATTGGCATTGGTTATTTATTAGCGACTGTTTCAAGTACCGTATTTGTCTTGGAGCCAGTATTTTTCTGGCCTGATGAGTTAAACGAATTACATAAATCAGCCGTTGAACCCGCACACCTAAAACGCTTACCTGGTTTTAGTGCCAACCCTGCTGCTAGCGAAGCTTTATCGGCAATTAGAGCTGACTTAATGGCGACCTATGCAGACTCTGGCTATGTTCATATGCAATTAGGTAAAACCTACAAATTTAAAGAGGTCGTTGATAAGGAAAATTATCAGTTACTATCCGATATTAAAAACATGCTAGATGCTAATAATCGCTTAAACCCTGGTTGTTTAGGATTTAATTAACTTGTAGCCAATCTTTTAGTCAAGTTAATAAAGCGGCATAAAGCCGCTTTATTTTTAATAATATATAACAACTCAATTAGCAGATAATATGACGCTATTTATCTTTCCTACTTAATTATCTTTCCTAACTAATCTAATACCTTAGAACGAGTCAGTATAATAACAACTAACGAAGCAAGCATTAAAGTGGTAAAAGCCAATGGGGTATCATTATGCAACACTAGCAGTAAGGGCCCCGCTAATGCCCCTGAGCCAAACCTTAATGCGCCAATACTTGCCGCCGCACTGCCACCATGCTCTTTAAAGTTCATAAGCACTAAAGCATCTGAATTAGTAGAAATAAATGATAACGAACTCATCATAAGCCCCAGTAACAGCACGGTATAAATAAATGCTAAGTTATACCAAGTCACAAGGCATAATAGTGCGCCGATAATAAGTCCAAAGAACATACCAAATCTCAGCATTCTAACCGCCCCAAATCGCACGGAAAGCTGACTGTTAATGATATTTGCTAAAATAACAAAGGACACATTAAACGCGAAATAAAATGGGAAATCTTGAACACTAACAGCATAGTAATCTAAGTAAACAAACGGGATTGCTGTGATATAACAAAAAAAGGCAAATGAAGATAACATGCTGGAAATTAAAAATGGCCGGGCTATGCGGTGGGAAAATATCAGCCGATAACCTGCTAATAAGTCTCTTTTTCGTCGGCGTTTTATCTGTACTGGATCATTCGGTAAAAAGCAGATCACAAGTATCATCATTACCATCGCGTATGTGCCTAAGAATATAAAAATAGCTTGCCAAGTGTATGCTTGTAGCAACATGCTCCCTATGCCTGGTGCCAATAATGGCGCAATCATCATGATCAATGAAAGATACGACATACCTTTAGCGGTATTTTTATTGTAAATTTGTTGTACGACTCCGGGAATAACAACCGAAAAGAAAGCGCCAAAAAAAGCTTGTAGGCTGCGAAATATTAAAAATGATTCAATATTTTCTGCCATGGTTAATGCGTAGCTCGCAAAGCTAAAACCTAATAAACCTATGCAAGCTAAACGCCGACGGCCTATCAGGTCCGCTAAAGGACCCGCAATAATTTGTGAAATAGCATAGCCAAGTAAAAAAATACTAATTGATTGCTGTACATGACTCAGATCTGAGCCCAGCTCTGCTGCAATTTGGGGTATTGCAGGTAAGTACATGTCAATAGCTAGAGGGGTGGTAGCAATAATAGCAGCCAATAAAAATATCAGTTTATTGGCTGCTAACGAAGTTTTTCCCATTGCTGTTATACGTGCTTTTTAACTTGGCTGATTAATATTAATGCAATAGTACAAAGTACGCCGAATATTATAAATGCATACTGGTAACTGCCATAGACATCAAAAATAACCCCAGTTAAATAGATACCTAAACCACCACCTAAGGCATCTAGAATCGTAATCGTGCCTAATATCTTACCTGATGCTTTTAAACCAAAGTTATTGATGGCGTTGAGCTGTAATAAGGTATAAAAGCCGCCCCAAGCAAAACCAATCAACACTATACTGTACATAACCGTCGCCGAAGAGCTCGTGATCAGCGCTAACAAACCAATGAGCAGCATGATGATATTGGCATACAAAAGCCTATTACCTTCATACCTATCGGCAAATAAACCGAATAAAAACTTACCAACTAAAGCCGGAATAAACAGCATAGTGAGCCCTACCGATGCAGATTGAATATCAAAACCCAAATCTTGCAAGTGCAAAACTAAATTAGCCTGAAGCCCCATTAAGGTATAAAAAGTACACATAGCAATAAAGGTTATGGCCCAAAAGGAACGGGTTCTAATGGCATCTTTGTACTCTAAACCATGATTAGACAAATCTTCTTGATGCTGAGTAGAGTAGCCTTCCGTGCCGTACGGCTTTAAGCCAATGACAGAGGGTTTGCTTCGCACTAATATGATAGTTATGGCGAGTAATATAAATGGGATCACAGAAGCATATTGAAAGCCTTCTCTCCAAGACAAGCCAATACTTAGCCAATAACCAAATAGTGGAGCTAACGCAGCCCCACCTAAAGATGTGCCTAAAATGGCAATACCAATGGCGGTTCCCCGATGCTTCACAAACCAGTTTGAAACTAAAATAACACCGACGTTAAGGCCACAGCACACCATAACAATAGATAGAAAGGTATGCAGAATATAAATATGGTTTAAATTTTCAACATGTCCATAGGCAAAATAACTCGGTATTAAAATTAAGCAGCCAACGATCATGAGTGCCCTTACTCCCACTTTGTCTATTAAAATACCAAAGAGGGGAGCAAGGATCCCAATACCAATTAAGGTAATAAGTTCACGTAATTTTAACTCGCCTCGACTCCATTCGGGAAAGTCAGCTAATATTGCACTGTCAAAGGCAGTTATACCGGTAAAAACCATGCCGTTTGAAACCATTAAGCTAAGCATCGCAATAAATACAATTGTCCAGTGCATTATTCTACTAGCCGTTTTTTTGGGTACTTCTGATACTGTTTCCATACATCTCCTCAGTGTATTTTAATAATATCTTTTATCTATAGTTATAGACTGAATAGCGGATTACCTAATTGATATTTATCAACGAGTAAATGATCTAATTAAATCTATCATATAAAAATTACAACCACCAACCAAAGCATTCTAACCATTTGTTTTATATTAATAAAAAACACCGCCAAATATAATTGGCACCAATACACCCGACTATGGATAACTAATATAGTCGGGTGAATTGATAGTTATTAAGGATAAAAACTCAGAGCGGCTATGCTATTTCTCAAATGAAATGAAGGGCCAATCTACTGTGCTTTATTTTTTGAAAAAATTGCTTTAAACAACATTTTTAAAATGCTTATTTTAAAACACATTTTAAAAATTTGTATCGCTTCTGATGCCGTGATAGTGGTTTCACACGGCATAGTACCGGCAAAACCATGTAAGACCACTGTATCATCAAGCGCTTCAGCTTTTTCTATACGTACACCCATTTTCATTGCGACCGTTTTAACTTGCATAACTTTACCCTTTATCCCAATTTTCTTTATTTGCTGCATTTTTACCGGCAGCACGACCAGAAATCATAGCTTCAGTTAAGTAACTGCCATTTTGATACAAGTTTGAAAACATTGAACCTAACTCACCTGCCTCATAAAGTCGGGGAATAGGCTGCCCTGCTGGGTTTAATACTTCAGATTCAATATTGCGGCGACCGCCACCACCAGTACAAACAACCGCTGGTACTATTTTTACCGCATAAAACGGTGCCTTAATAATGGGCTGTAATGTTATCGCTTCTCGTTCAAAATCACTGTCTTTACCAGCTTCACATGAATCATTATAACGTTGCACCTCAGCACTAACCTCACTAGGGTCACGACCGATCAATTCAGCAAGCTCCTCAATACTGTCGGCTTTGCTAATTATTCCTTGTTCTATTTCCACTTGGTTATCATCACTCCAATCAAGATTTTCTGCGGCGATATTCCAAGTAAAAGCTTTAAGTGCTAAGCAATTATATTCACGCGTTGTCTCATCAAAAATCATATGGATCGGGCCCGCGTTAATATGTGGCGTATCAACCCAATGGTTATGTTTCTTTTCTTTATAATGTGTTAACTGAAGTTCAGCCGTTTCATTGTAAAAACGTTTATTATCCGCAGCAATTTCAATCCAACTGTAGCTTTGCCAAAAAGGATTGCGTAAAAATACGGTTTGGTAACCAGGAACTTGTAATCCCGGCCAAATACCACCTGATTGACCTTTATTTCGCATATGCCACATATCCGCACCGGCTTTTTGCAAAATATGGATACCATCACCCGTATTAGCAGGATTACCTAATGGAAAAATATCTTGATAGCCGCAGTAGTTACGTTGCATTTCGAGGTTAGCTTCATAGCCACCAACCGCCATCACTACACCTCGATTAGCTTTAATCCGCTTTAGCTCGCCATTTTGTTCAATGACGGCGCCAAACACTTCAAGGGTATCTGGATCTTGAATCAAATCTTTCACCGGTGACTCATATAATACATCCACCGCTCGGTTATCTACGTTCTTCTTAAATGCCAACCAAACACCGGCCGGGATAGGTAATATAGTCGCGGTGTAGGTAACCGCATCGGCAGCACCTAGCTCTGGAAATTCTAATACGGCGTCACGATCGGTAAACCCTGTACCTTTGATATACTGTGAGCCGGCTTCTTCTGCACGTGCTTGTATCCAAGGCTCAAGCTGTGACATACGTATCGCCCATTCATCTAACATTTCTTCAGGAATCGGGTTAGCTGTACTCATTGACTTTTGATAGGCTTTTAAGGCTGTTGGATTCTTTGCAATTAACAAAGATTGCCCCGCTGCTCGAGAGTTGCCACCAGCATATTTTTCTGGATTTTTTTCACAAATTGTTACTTTAACATCGGGATCTGCATCAAGCGCTTCAATAGCAGCACTCGCTCCCGCTAAACCAAAACCTAAAATCAAAACATCCGTTTCGATATCCCACTTTTCAACTGATAATAGACTTGCCATTGGAACTCTCCCCAATAAATGGTGTTAAATTATTTACATTTTGACTTTAAATTGCCCGCTTTCTTTTGCTTTAAATAGTAAGTCCAGCTAGTTTCATTAGGTTGATAGAAGCTATTAGGGGCATCGGCAAATTTAGGATAATGCTTTAAGGTATATGCTTTTAATTGACTCGAAAGCTCGTTAAACGAATGGTACTTTCTGCCATGGCCACTATAAATTAAATACCCAGGCGTCTGGCCTAACTCCATCCAAGGCAACCAGGGTCCCGTTCTAGCCCATGAATAATGCGTATCGGTAGAGGTGGTTGTCGCTTTTTCTAAATCATCGGTACCCGCAAAGAAAATAAAGTGTTCAGAAGCGACGTAGTTTTCGCCGGTTGATTCTTCAGGGTGTTCTTTCGGCGGTAGGGGGTTAGGATACTTTAACGGCACATCCCAACGTAACACCGAGACATCTCCCATCACATCGAAGTTTGTAAAAGCCGCGAAAGGATTATTTTTATCTTTACTAGGTAAAGGAAAAATATTACTTACAGGGTCGTTTGCCACATCGAGAATACATACGGTTTCCTCCGTAATAGGGTTATGCCATTGGTTAATAATTTCCCCTGATTTCAAATCAACATAATATGATACTTCCCGAGTCACCCATTCATAACTGCCATCTTCTTTTGCTATCATACGCCCCGCATTAAAACCAATGGTACGTAAAATGGGTTTCGGTTTTTCGCCCGGTAATACCATCAATATGGTTGCATCCCAATCTTTAAACACTGCGCTACCATCTAAATTACCTACCACTCTTAACATTGCCTTATAAGCATCCTCAGAGTCTGATAAATCTAATTTATTCCCCTGCACGGCATGAACATTTAACGAACATATTGAGAAAGAAGCGAGAAATATTAATTGTTTGAACTTCATGGTATTTCCTTACTATCAAATTACATGTGAGTATCTTTTATTATCTGCTGAGATATTATTTTCATAATATGTCTGGACAAATTCTAGAAATGATTATGACTTAATTTAAAGATAAAAAAACAAAACCGGTTGATATTTGTCAAGAGACGCTGTTTTTTTATTTTTCTCTTGAAAAAGGTGTTATGCGTTTAAGCGAGGCACGGATATAACTATTTAGAGCGCAAGCGTCGTGTGAAATAATTGCATTTGAGTAAAGGTTTATAAAACAAGGTTAGCGCTAGGTCTTTTTGTTTCAACACATACAAGGGCGTGTTGAACTTGCGTGATTGAATTTTGTTCGAATTGAACGTGATTTGATCGCGGCACTCGGCATGAAGTTTGGTTATGCCCAATAAATAACGCGTAACAAAGAGGAAATCACGCTCAAATGAATCCATTGGACAGCGTTTGTTTGGCATTTTTTTCCTACGTTTTCGCCTGTGCGAGTAGCATAACTACACGTTACAGGCTCAGCCTTGTATAAAGACCAAACAAACGGCTGTAAAAATAGTCCTGAAAGAGCAACACGCCCTAATGATCCTCTATGGCTTCTCGCCCCTTTAAACAACATAACGAACCGTGCGCAAATTGTAAAAAGGTCCTGTTATACCCTATGGCATGTGAACAGAGGTATGCGAACAGAGCTTTGCAGCTGCCCAAACGTAGCCAGCGTCATTTAACCGCTAACCAACAACGATAATTGCACTTAACTTACCTCGTTATTAGTCTTTTACGCCTTTTTTGACATGCTTTTGCGCACCAACATGCCGCAGCCTAGCCGCATAAATAATTCAGGTAAAAAGATGACAATTTTGTTGAAGTTGCTCTTTAAATGTTTAAGAATGAATGTGCTTATTCAAACACCCTGCCGACACCTAACTAATCGTTTACCTGATAAAACTTGCTCTATTGTTAAAAAATGTTAGAGCAATGCCCTTGATAAAAATCAAATAGGTGGATGGTTACGATGGAAACAACAAATAAAACAGCAAAAGAAATCTACTTCGAGGTAAAAAACAACCCAGCCAGAAAACGCTTTGGTTTCGGTGAAAAAGCAATATTAGTTAATATTGATCCTCAAAAAGCTTATACAGAAGTCGGTACATACAACACAGCCTATGAAACCGACCCCCGCCAAATGGAATATATTAATACCTTAGCGAAAAAGTTTAGGTCATTAAATTGGCCCGTGGTTTGGACGCATGTTGCCTATATGGACTCAGCGGAAGATGCAGGTGTATGGGGCACAAGAACGAATACTCCAGACTCTTTGCAGAATATAAAATTTAATTCTCCGCGCAGTGAATTCGACGATCGCCTAGAAATCGATGCGGTAAACGATGTCATTTATTTAAAAAAAATGCCTTCTGCTTTTTTTGAAACCCAGCTGCAATCATTAATGGTTTGGCACAAAGTTGATACGGTTATTTTAACCGGCGGCTCCACCTCGGGTTGCATTAGATCTACTGCGGTTGATTCTCTCTCGCGCGGCTATCGTACCATAGTGCCTGAAGAGTGTGTTGCCGATAAACACGAAAGTTATCATTACGCGAACTTAACTGACATGTCTTTAAAGTATGCTGATGTCGTCGAATTAAAAGAAGTGTTTGATTGGCTATCACAACAGAAATAACGCATTATTTTTTACCTTAAAACGACATTTTACATATCGTCAGAAGATGACATTTGTCATCTTCTCGGGTAAAAAAAAATAGTAGTGTTCCTGTAAATATCATGAATAACATTAAATAGACAGTGAGAACTTTTATGAAAAGCGATCCCGAATATTATGATTATTGGCCGTACCATAATAGGCCTAAAATCCGCTGGCCCGATGGAAAAAAGATGGCATTTTGGGTTGCACCCAATATTGAATTTTACGAATTAAATCCCCCGGTAAACCCAAACAGAAAAGCGTGGCCTCAGCCAAACCCTGCCAATCAGGGCTATAGTATCAGAGACTATGGCAATCGTGTCGGCCATATTCGGCAAATGGAATTACTCGATAAATATGGTATTCGAGGTTCAATTTCTTTATCGACTGCCCTTTGTGAACATCACCCCGAAATCATTCAAATGTGTAAAGAACGCAATTGGGAGTTTTTTAGCCATGGTATCTACAATACTCGATATACCTATGGCATGTCTGAGCAGCAAGAGCGAGAAATGATTAAAGACTCAATGGAGACCATCTTTAAACATACAGGTCAAAAGTGTGCTGGGTATTTAGCGCCAGCACTTTCTCACTCTGAACGAACCCTAGATTTATTCGCTGAAGTAGGTACTGAACTATTCGGTAATGAAGGTGGTATTTATACTTGCGATCTTTTTCACGACGACCAACCAACACCGATTCATTTACGCAGTAAGAAAAAGTTTGTTTCAGTGCCATATTCATTAGAAATGAATGACACGATAGCTTTTGCAGTCAATAAAATGGAGCCTCGTCGTTACGGTAAAATGTTACAAGAAAACTTTGATCGACTTTACCAAGAAGCAGACGAGTCAGGCACGATTATGTGCATTCCGACCCATAACTACCAAGTTTCCTGTCCTCATCGCATGAAGGCTTATGAACAAGCACTTGATTATATTACGAGCCATGACGATGTTTGGGTAACCACAGGTCGAGAAATTGCCGAATATTATATCCAACATTATTACGACAGTTCCGTTGCTGATATAAAACAAAAGCAGATAAAGTTTGGAGGTAGATAATGGCGTTAGATAAAGAGCATTTACAATATCCGCAGCGATCTTACGGCATGGATCACAACCGCTACGAATGGCAAATGTTAGCCCAACAACAAGCCATCGTTTGGCCTGAAAACAAAAAGTTAGCCTTGTGGATCAACGTGCCCTTGCAGTTTTTTCCTTTAGACCAAAAGGGCATACCATTTAAAGTTCCTGGTGGCATGACTATGCCCTACCCTGATTTACGTCATTATAGTTTAAGGGATTATGGTAATCGCGTTGGCATATATCGTTTATTAAAAGCATTCGATAAATATAAGGTTACCCCAACATTTGCTATGAATAGCGAGCTAGCGAAAAGAACGCCCTATCTGCTTGATGTGATAAAAGAGCGTCAGGATGAAGTTATCTGTCACGGTATGCATATGGATGCGTTACATTATGGTGGACAAAATATTCAAGAAGAAACAGCACTTGTAGCAGAATCGCTCGATACATTACGTCATTTAACCAAACAAAACATTACCGGTTGGTTAAGCCCTGCCCGTAATGAAAGCGAAAATACCCCTGAGTTACTCGCATCTAATGGTATTAAATATTTTTGTGACTGGGTAAATGATGATATGCCTTATCAATTTAACACCCAAAACGGGCCTCTTTGGGCGATGCCATTATCAAATGAGTTAGAAGATAAGTTTATCATCATGGACAACTTACATAGTGAAGACTCGTATGTAGAACAAATTTGCGACGCTTGTGATTTTTTATCTGAAGAAGCAACAACGCAAGGTGGAAGAATACTTGCCCTTAATATCCACCCGTGGATGTTAGGACAACCTCACCGCATTGCAAAGCTAGAAAAAGTACTCGAATATGTAACCGCGCAAAATATCTGGTCTGCCTCAGCAAGTGAAATATTAAATTGCTTCACTGCACAGCAAAGCACTAAATAAGCGAAAAATTATATGCCAGCTACCGGCCCATTTCGATGGGCTGGCCTAGCTATTTATCACCTTTAGATATTATCACTGACTCTAGTTGCTAAAGCGTTATTCGCTAAAATTTCACTGAAGTGCTACGCCTATTTACCGTTTTACATGTAAACTCGCGAGAGATAAGTGATCTGATTAAATAGAACCGCACACTTTTATGAAGGATAATTAATCCATTAATAAAGGTGTGAAAATGACGCAAAGAAGAAAACCAAGAAATTATACAGATGAGTTCAGAGAAGAAGCAGTAAAACTGGTCACTGAACAAGGCTATACCGTAACAGAAGCTGCTAAATCTTTAGGTATTACAACTAAGCTTCTTTATAACTGGAAAGATAAATTAGCCAAGCAAGCTTCAGGCGAAGCATTAAGCAAAGATGAAAGAGCAGAGCTGGTTAAGCTGAGAAAAGAAAATAAACGCTTATTGATGGAGCGTGAAATTTTAAAAAAGGCCAGTGCCTTCTTTGCGAAAGAAATGAAGTAAAGTTCGAGTTTATAAAAGAGCAACAATGGCGCTTCCCGATAAATGCGCTATGCGAGGTTTTAAACGTTAGTCGCTCTGCTTATTACGCATGGCTTAAACGGCCAGCGAAAATCATTAGTCTTGATGAGCTAATGCTTTATCGCCGCATGAAAAGGTTGTTTGATGATAGCCGAAGTAGTGCTGGTGCTAGAACCTTGATGAAGTTGCTACGCAAGGAAGGCTTTAAAATTGGTATTTTCCGAGTAAAAACCTTGATGAAAAAGCTAGGCTTAGTCGTTAAGCAACGAGTTGCTTATAAAATAACGACAATGCGAAAACATAGTCATGCGGTTGCCAATAATTTATTAAAGCGTAACTTTAATCCAGCTAGTGCAAATCAAGCGTGGGCTGGTGATATTACTTATTTAAGAACGCACCAAGGCTGGATGTATTTAGCCGTCGTAATGGATTTGCACTCTCGTCGTATTATCGGTTGGGCATTGAGTAAGCGTATGACGGTTGATTTAACAATGAGAGCAATTCAAATGGCAATTAATCTTCGCCAACCAAAAGCGGGATTAATCTTCCATAGCGATAGAGGCTCTCAATATACCAGCAAACNTGGGCATTGAGTAAGCGTATGACGGTTGATTTAACAATGAGAGCAATTCAAATGGCAATTAATCTTCGCCAACCAAAAGCGGGATTAATCTTCCATAGCGATAGAGGCTCTCAATATACCAGCAAACGTTACCAAGCGTTGTTATGGGCTAATCGAATCATGTCATCAATGAGTGGCCGTGGCGCTTGTTTGGATAATGCAGTAGTTGAAAGGTTCTTCGGTAGCTTGAAAAATGAATGGCTNATACCAGCAAACGTTACCAAGCGTTGTTATGGGCTAATCGAATCATGTCATCAATGAGTGGCCGTGGCGCTTGTTTGGATAATGCAGTAGTTGAAAGGTTCTTCGGTAGCTTGAAAAATGAATGGCTATTAAATGTTTACCACTTAACCAGAGAAAGCATGAAATTCGATGTTGAAGAATACATCAAATACTATAACTCAGTTAGGTTACATACGAGCTTAAACGATATGTCGCCAATTGAATTTGAAAGTGTAAGGAAAAAGTGTGCGGCCTAGCTT